>NZ_JAFJYB010000003.1 GCF_018777385.1 Candidatus Symbiopectobacterium endolongispinus
CACACGTCTGGCAATACAAAGCCCATCACGTCATCGAAAAAGAGGCGTGTATCCATCAGTTTTAAGTCAGGCGAAATGACTGGGGTAAAGTCCATCTGTGCCAGAATGTCTTTTTCCAGATCGACGCCGGGCGCAATCTCAACCAAGTGCAAGCCATCTGCTTTTAAGGTGAAGACGGCGCGTTCGGTGATGTAACGCACGTCCAAACCGCGTTCGAGCGCAATTTTTCCGCTGAACGTGATTTCAGGAATTTCCTGAATGAATTTTTTGACTTTCCCTTCCTGCACGATCGTCAGCTTGCCGTCACCGACATCGGTTTTTAGACTGCCCGCCGTCAGGGTGCCGCAGAAAATGATCTTCTTCGAGGTGGCGCTGATATCGATAAACCCGCCGGTGCCCATGATCTTGCCGTTGAATTTATGCATGCCAACGTTGCCGTGTCGGTCTATTTCAGAAAAGCTCAGGTAGCAAACATCCAACCCGCCGCCGTGGTAAAAATCGAACTGAGAGGTCATGTCCAGAATAGCGCGGGTATTGACGTTGGCGCCGAAGGCCACCCCTTGTGTGGTGATCCCGCCGATAGGGCCGGTTTCCACCGTCAGCACGAAGTCATCGGCACATCCCTCTTCGCGAGCCACCAGACCGATGCCGACCCCCACGTTACCCACTGCACCTTTTCGCATCTCGAACAGAGCGCGGTGTGCTACCAGCTTACGTTGGTTAAGAGGGATGGCCATTTTTGCGCTGTCATCCAGCACAAAATCGCCGGAGATAAAACGGTTGACGGGTGCACCGCCGTACAACTGGGTTTGCGTTGAATCTACCACGACAATATCGACCAGATAGCCGGGAATGCGTGCGGATTTAGGATGCAGCGTGGCCTTTTTAACCATCTTCTGCACCTGCATCATCACGATGCCGCCGTTGTTGTGCACGGCTTGTGCAATCACCAGCGCATCGAGATACATTACTTCATCTTCGAAAGAGGCGTACCCTTCGCTGTCGCAGGTGGTGGCGCGGATAAAGGCGACATTCGGGGCAATGGCTTTGTAGAACAGGTATTCCTGATTATCGATTTCGACCAGCTTGATCAGT
Organism: Candidatus Symbiopectobacterium endolongispinus; assembly: GCF_018777385.1. Taxonomy (GTDB): domain Bacteria; phylum Pseudomonadota; class Gammaproteobacteria; order Enterobacterales; family Enterobacteriaceae; genus Symbiopectobacterium; species Symbiopectobacterium endolongispinus. The sequence goes on from NZ_JAFJYB010000003.1 coordinate 1,096, forward strand.
TTGTCTTTGGTCACTTCATTCAGCTTGCCGCCCTGTTGACGTGGGTCGACAAAGGTACCAATACCGATATTGCTCAAAATGCCAGGCTGGTGTGCGGCAGAAGCGCGGATCGCTGGCGTCAGCACCCCTTGAGGGTAGTTGTAAGCAACGATCTTGTTTTGTTCTGCCAGATCGGAAATACGCGGTGACTGTCCCCAGTGACCGCACAGTGCCCATTTCACCAAGCCTTCCTGTGCCAGCGGGCTTATACCGCGCTCGGCGCGATCGCCTAACCCTGTTGGGCTGATCAATGACAGGTCGCGCGGTGATTGCGTGGTTTTGTAGCGGTCGGCGAGGGCGGTGATCAGAGAGGTGGCTTCCAGAATGCCGCCACCGTCCCCCAATACGCACAGGGTAGCTTCATCGGGAATGTAGTTAACCGCGTCCTGTGCAGAGAGCACAGGTACTCGGCCATTAATTCTTTTCGGTTTTTCCAGTTTCATTGCAACTCCTCATGATAAGCAAATGAACGTGCGCTGCTTATGGCAGCGCAAACGGCTACAGCCGCGCCATCGCTATTCAGGATTGGTGTAATACCGTCAACACGGCGCGCAAATCTTTAACGGCAATTTGCCCTGGGGCAGAGGCCTTTTTCAGTGCACCAAAGGTGGCGGCTGAACCAAACAGCTCGCCGGAGAGACGGGAAATAACACCGGTTTTTGACATAGACATGGTGATGATCGGGCGGTCAGCGTGCTTCTCATGCATTTCCAGCGTGGCAGCCAGCAGGGTGAGCACATCGTCTTTGCTCTGTGGCATCAGGGCGATTTTCGGTATATCGGCACCCAATTCCTGCATTTTGTACAGGCGTTTGACGATCTCTTCTTTCGGTGGCGTCTTGTGGAAATCGTGGTTGGACATGATGACTTTCACGCCGTGAGCATGCGCAAACGCCACGGTATCTTTCACCAGCGCATCACCGGTAAACTGCTCCAGATCGATCATGTCCACAAACCCGCTCTCCACTACCGCCTTGTTCAAGGCAATGTAGGCTTCGGCAGAGAGTGCTTTTTCCCCACCTTCTTGCTTACTGCGGAAAGTAAACAGCAGAGGCTTGTCGGGAATGCAGTCACGCAGCGTGCGTACGGCTTCCAGCACGCTGGCGATGGAGGCCACATCATCAAAATGGTCGGCGCGCCATTCCAGGATATCAACGTCGCCGTCCTGATAATGGTGGGCTTCCGACTTGATGGCACCGATGTCTTTGCCAATCAGCGAGACGATAATTTTAGGTGCGCCTTCGCCAAACACCCGATTTTTTTACGGTTACGGTTTTCATGCTTTTCCCTTACGTCATCTTTTGCCACACGGTCTGATAACGCGGCGTGTTTTAGGCGTTAAAGCCCATCACCTTTTTGATGTGTTCCAGCGGGAACTCTTTACCGGTCCAGAGCTTGAATTGCTCAGCCCCTTGCCACAGCAGCATGCCGTAGTCATCAATGGTCTTGCAGCCTGCATCCATGGCCATTTGCAGCAGCTTGGTGATATGCGGGTTGTAAACGCATTCGGTGACCAACAGTTCAGGGCGCAGCATGGCGATATCGCTCACAACGCATTGGTCTTCCAGCGGTTTCATGCCGACTTTGGTACCGTTGGTCAGAATATCGGCGTGCGCGATGGAGTCGGCGAGAGCTTTCTGGTTCGCCAAATCACTGATAGTGACGGTGCAATCGGTGTTGTCATTCACGCGTTTGGCGAAGGCGATTGCCTGTTCGTAGGATTCATCTTTTCGGTTGAACAGTTTGATCTCTTTGATGCCTTCAATCGCAGCCTGGGCACCAATTGCGGTTGATGCGCCGCCCGAACCGACCAACACCATGGTTTTGCCCTGAATATCAAAACCACTTTCTTTGATGGCGCGAATATGCCCGGTGCTATCAGTGTTATAACCGCGTAAATACCCGTTATCGTTAACAATGGTATTAATCGCACCGACCAATTTGGCGGCCGGTGTTAATTCATCCACATATTGGCAGGCTAATTGTTTATTTGGCATGGAAACGCCAGTGCCGCGCATTTTCAGCGCCTTAAGGCCTTCAATTGCTTTGCCAAAGGTGGTGTTGTCTACCTCAAAGGCCATATAGGTGAAAGGCAAACCCGCTTTTTCTAACGCCTTGTTTTGCATTTCCGGCGAAAGGCTGTGTCTGATGGGATAAGCCATTAATCCAATCAGTTCATATTTTGCGGTAACATCCATTCTAAACTCCTTACACAAGGTAATAATAGGTGGTGCAGTTATTCTGGCAATAGGCGGGCGCATATCGCGCAAACTGTCGATTGCCGTTCTGTTCAGTTTTTAAAATCAATACTCACATTCTTGTGGCATCGTTATTGAAAGAAACGTTCGCCGAACCGTAAATCGGTTTGCGGGATTTTGAACACTTTGTAGTAGCGAATAAAAACTACGATGGCAGTAACAAAAGCCAGCAGGGCAAAAGCAATATCCAGCAAAATAATATATTGCAGACCGATTTTTGACAGGTATCCAGTAATTAGCGGAATTAAGAAGTTAGCCAGGCCACCCATCATCATGTAAACGCTGGTGACTTTGGCTTTGCTTTTTGGGAAAAATTCGGACATGACAGAAACGCCGAGCTACAATATCCCGCCTGCGGCTGAAAAACCGATAACAAAGGCGCCCACATTACATACTAATGGTGATGGGTAGAGATAAATAATCGTGGCGGTAATCACCGAAACCCCGGTATTAAACACGTTGGCCCACACCGGGCGCACCATGCTTTTTAACAGGAGTGCGAAAATAAATACGCACACCAATGAACCCATGCTGTAATACGAGATGGTTTTCAGCGCATCGGCTTCCGCCATACCGGCAAAGGCCATGGCATATTTGGGCATCCAGACCACAATGACGTAAAAGGTGGAGAATGCGGCAACGCCAAAAATAATAGAGGCAACTCCTTCCAACCAGGCAAGCGGCTTGCTATTCATCTGCGGTAATTCTTTGGCAATGGTGGCATCCACTAGTTGGCCGGGGAACTTGCTTTTTAGCAACAGCAACGATACCAAGACGAAGAGAACTCCGGGGATGATCATGGCATAGCCATACCAGATGTGACTGAGTAGCAGGTAGCTGGCCAGCATCGGGTATAACATCTGGCCGAAGGAGATCATGGCTTTTAATAGAATGACCGCTGAACCTGACGTTTTGGGATAACATTCCATCAGTGCCGGATAGCCACCAGTACCCAATGCCGCATTGGCGACACCGACGCATACGGCCAGGTCGAAGGCGACAACCAGATTTGGGCTGGCGGGAATACCAAAGAAGAACAAAATATATAAGCTGACGCCGAGCAGGATGACTGAGCGGCGGCCAAATTTGTCAGAGATCACGCCAAAGAAGAGGATACTGACCAATCGACCTAATCCAATACCTGAAATCAGGTACGCAATACCCGCATTGTCAGTACCAAATTTCTCCGCAAGGGATGTCATATTTTGTGCCAGCGTAATAACGCTGACGCCATGTAAAAAATAACTGAGATAGATACCGACGACGGCTAATAAGAAGGGCGCATTGAAGGCCTTATTCTGGCTCATGCTTTTCTCCGCATTTCGTTAATGATTCTGCTTGTTGTTGATATTTTTCATAACCAGGGATAGTGGTTTCGTTTTTCCTGACCTTTTGTGTTTCAATGATTGTCGATACTGGATATTTTTTATTCTCGTTATGTAATGTATTAAATGCGGATAATAATAAATACGTAATATGCCGTTTTAGTTGCTAACTTTATTGCTGTGCAATGTGAGGAAGTGGAGAGATTGGATGTTGATGAAATGTTTTTATTTCACAAGTGTCCTACAACAACCTAGTCTGGAAAAAGGTGGGTGTGCATCACATTGTGTTCACGGTGAGACGCTATTTTGTGATCTGACAAACAGTATTATTTCCTCAATTTATCAGGTGGTGTATATATGCTATAATGCAGTGTCATTCCTGTCCGATTTATGTTTTTACTCATTAACAATTGCGTTACGCTGCGCATTTTTGTTGCGCTGACAGACGCACCGCTTATATTGCACGGCACCGAAACAATGTTGCATTGCCCTTGCTTGACGGGCAGTTGCAACAGTAAGAGCGGGATATGCTGGCAATGGTAATCCACCTATATCACTGCGTGAGAATGATGCCGTGATACCTTGCCAAGAGGTCGGTCATGAATTTAAAACAGCTCCACTACTTTAAACGCTTGGCTGAAAAGCAGCATTATACCGAAGCAGCTTCAAGTCTGTTTATTACGCAACCGTCGCTCAGTCACGCCATTGCTGAACTGTAGAAAGAACTGGGCGTGATGCTGTTTGAAAAATCGGGCAGGAATGTACGTATTACCCATGCAGGCAAGCTTTTTTTACCCTACGTGGACAATGCATTGCTTGAGCTGGATAATGGCCGGCTGGCACTACGCCAGATGTGTGGTCAACAGGATGACGTGATCAGCCTGGCATTTATCTACACCATGGGCGAAACCGTGGTACCGCGCCTGGTCGATCGGTTTGCCCATCAGCCCGGTAATGCCAACAAACGCTTCTGCTTTTATCAGGGCACCACATCAGCGTTGGTGGAAGATCTGAGGGCCGATAAATACGATATGGCTATTTGTTCGCTGGTGGCGGATGAGAATGAAATAGAGTTTTTGCCGTTGATGAGCCAGGAACTGGTGCTGGTTACCTCTTGCCAACACCCGCTGGCACAGCAAGCGAAGGAAGACATCTCGCTGGAAGAAGCCATCGCCTATCCGTTTATTTTCTTTTCACAGAAAAGCGGGCTGAGTCAGTTTATTGATAAGATGTTTATGCAGAAAAAGCTGATCCCGGAAATTGCTTGTTACGTTGAAGAAGATACTGCGATGGTAGGATTGGTCAGCGTCAATTATGGTATTGCCGTGATGCCTCTCATCAGCACGCTCTCTCGCTCGGATCTGCATGTGATGCGTATTCGCGATCCTGGTCCAACGCGCTATATCTATTTGGCTACGCGTAAAGACAAAATGTTATCAGCGGCGGCGCAGGGATTTAAAAAGTTTGTCTTTATCGCCTGCCAGACTCTGCAATTTTAGCGCTTAACTCCCCTGGAGCATGGGCACAGAGGCGCAGTATTAGGATGGACGACGCAGCGCATCGTTAACGTGTAGTTCATCCTCTGTCAGAAGGTTGTCGCGTGTTTTCCGATTACGATAGCCGATAAACAGCGCCAGCAGGAAACCGACGGCGGCAACCCTGGTATCAAACCACATAATGCTGGCAATACTGGTTTGCGAAAGTCTGGCGGTGATGAGAGGGATCGTGAAGGTAGCGATACTGCCGGCGCTGTAGTAAATCGCGGTGGCTTTACCTTTGGCGTGGGGAAACCGTACCGCCATCAGCGTCAGCCCCAGTTGCAGCACCCCTCCCGCAGCGGAGAAGCCAATCACGAAAGAAAACACGATAACAGTGTTCGGACTGGGATACAGGCACACGCCCAGCAGCGCCACGAACGAAATAAACGTGTAGAGCATCAACAGCGAGGTGGAACTGACGGTTTTTCTCACTAATAGGGCGGAGATCACCACACAGAGCAGAGAGCCGACGGTGTAAATACTGAGCAGTTTGATTGACATGGTGTAACTCATACCTGCCACAAACTGGCCATATTGTGCCAGCCATTGGCTGATAAGGTAAAACGTTGCCATGGCGATGTAGCCATACAGCGTATAGCTTGTGAGATCTACTAAAGAGCAGGCGTGTTGCGTGATGGTGCGTACCACTGGGGCTTCGGCAGCCAAGTTTTCCCGCACTACTTTTCCCGGATGTGCCGGGAAAAGATAACGAAACAGGCAAATGCCGTTGAGCAGCATAATGCCAGCCGCGATGATAAACGACCAACCAAACCACAGATCTGCCCAGACCAACAGGCTGATGATCATTGGCAGCAGGAATTGCCCACTGGAGACGAAGGCCTTAATTAAAATGTTGGCAGTACTGGGGGAAGAGGGGAATGCTTCCATCAGCGATGGGTAGGTGCCGGAATCAAGGAAGCTGTTTGCCATCCCGGCTAGAAAGCCAAAACAATAGGCCGCGGCAATGCTTTGCGAACCGAGAATGCCAAAGAAAAAGCCGAGGCAGCATACCATTCCCAGATACACGAACGGTTTACGGCCAAAACGGTCGGACAACATCCCAGCCAGTAGCAGCAAACTCAGTCTGCCAATACCCAGCGATGAAATGACGACAGAGACCCCTGCGGCGTCGGTTTGCCATTGTTGCTCCAGGTGTGGCATGTTTAGGCTGATTAATATCACACCCATGCCATGCACCAGATAATTGAGATATAATCCGAAGGCGGTTGGTATATATTTGTTTTTCATAGTTAGCCTTGTGGGAAAACGCCTGGGTGAAAAAGAAACCCTGCTGTTTTCCTGCCCCGATGTGTAATACCAGTCTTATCTTGGTATCCTGTCGTATTCAATTGACATAACCCACAGATTTGCGGCCGGTTTTTAAGTTGCTTGATGCTAACAATCCCTTCGGGAAATGAATAATTCCTTTTTTTATTAATTCATAGATTGTTTCTATCGGCATACCTGATAAATGTTATTGATGTTAATTTTTATGTTTAAAACCTTGCTATGCCTTTCTATTTACTCAATGAAAAAGAAACGGATGTGTAACACACAGTAGATGATGCGGTACTCATTAAATTCCCTTGAGGAAAATTGTGATTTTCTCCCGAGCAATAAGATCGTTAATTTGTGATTTATCTCGCAACCAGCGAGTAGGGGGTGGTAAAAAAATACATCGCATTATCTCTGTTGCCAGAAGTTATAACGAAATGCAGAGTGCGTAAATTTGTTGTAATACCTCATGTTTCTCTTTATTCGCATCAATGACGTAATGTGCGCTTTCGTGATAAAGGGGATCACGCTCTTTAATAATACCGGTGATCTCTTCTGTAATAGACAAGCCAGTGAGTGAGGGACGCTGGCTGACCGCTGGGTTTGATTTCAGCCGTGCTACTACGGTTTCGGCAGAGGTGGCAAGATAAAACACAATGCCATTATTTTTCATATACAAACGTTTTTTTCCGAGACCACCATCCCGCCGCCCGTTGCTACCACGGCATCACGTAACATAACGTCTTCGAGAATCTGATTTTCGATGTCGCGGAAACGATCCCAGCCTTGCTCATCAACGATTTGTGCGATGGTTTTATTCGTTTTTTTTGTACCAGATCGTCAGTGTCAATAAAATGCCGATGTAGCCGGGTTGCCAGCATCTTTCCAACGGTTGTTTTACCGGATGCCCGCGGACCGACTAAAATAATCGAATGAGTCATCTATTATTCTTAACATAACCGTTCCAAGTTGTGTGCGTAAAGTTCAGTGGCGACAGATTGGTATATTTTCCACTCAATATAATCACCTTCGGTATAAACCGTACGAAAGTCAGCATAATCTGGGGAAAAGCGCATAGTATTATTCCCGATACGATTATTGATTTTTTCGATGATCGCATCGAGTCGTTGCTTACGTTTTTTGTTCATCAACATTAGTGTGTCAATAACTTCTGAAGGTATTGGCTGCGAGCCACTTTCCCATAAACGCCAGGTTTCGCTTTCAGTACCGTTAGCAATATAGGTGGCCGCTTCATCAACACTCATAAAAAAAGTTGACGTAATGCTTGTAGCTCTAAAGGATTCATCATAATGCGATTCCACAACGCAACGAATTATGCTGCTAGTAAATAACATTATTGCTTATTTACCGGCTTGATTATTGTCACACTATTTTGTGCAACATTGTTTATTTGCAGTGGTATCCAGGTTGGCGCGATCTTTGCGTTGTGTCAGCGCGTGATAGCTGGACACAGCCAAGAGGGAGAACCGGTGCTTGACTGATCAATTCTGGCGAGGGGTGAACAGCCACAGGTGTTCAATATGGCATAGACGACTTTCTTAGCAACTTTCGCTACGCAATGATTGAACGTGTTACTTAACCATAGCAACGGTTACTGGCGGCTACCTGGTCGACATCACTGAAATTGCTGGTGCAGTATCAACCCCCAGTCGCTAGGTTTACTGGTGGTGGATATTGTACGCTTTTGTCGCTGTCCGGCATTTACGCTGAGCCAGGATAATGATGTTACATGCGGTCTGGCGGGTGAATATTTGCCGACTAAACAGCCATTTTGCTGATAAATGCAGCGAGAGTTGTAAATAATGATCTGCCGTGGTGAGCTTTTGAGCGTTTGGTTTTATCCCGGCGACAAAGGGCTTGCCATCAGCACGTAACCAGTCCATAATAACGTCCATTCCTGAAACGGAAATGAAAAAATCTTATTTATCAATAAGTTATAAGTAAAAACTTATTGATATGACCTGAAGTCTTAGGTTAGTAGGCAGAATAAAGGCGCGTTGGCAGAGTGGCCATGCAGCGGATTGCAAATCCGCCTACCTCGGTTCGACTCCGGGACGCGCCTCCAATTTTCGCCCGGGTGGTGAAATCGGTAGACACAAGGGATTTAAAATCCCTCGGCGTACGAGCTGTGCGGGTTCAAGTCCCGCCCCGGGCACCACGAATAAAAACCATAATAATCAGCATCTTGTTCCTTATTGGTCGCCGCCGTCAAGGCGGTGTTTTTATGCTTTTTATTTGCTAAGTGGCGATGTATTGGCGACGCTACTTTTTAGCAGCTTTAGATTCTTCACTTTCCAAGCTATCGAAGGGGTTCAATGTGATAGCTGCGTCAAGGTGATCGGGGGCAAAATGTGCGTACTGCATTGTCATCATGATCGTGCTGTGGCCTAGAATCTGTTGCAATACTAAAATATTGCCACCGCGCATCATAAAGTGGCTGGCAAACGTATGGCGTAATACATGAGTACGTTGTCCCTTCGGTAATTCAATACCCGCTCTATTGAGTGCAGCTTTGAAAGCCTCATAAGAAGGGGAAAAGAGAGCGCCTCGGTTTTTGGGTAATATCTGTTGCAGCCGATCAGAAATTGGCACTGTTCGGTTTTTTTTGCTTTTGGTTTGGGTGTATGTGAGACGGCCAGGCAATATTTGAGATTGCTTCAAGTCCTGAGCTTCACTCCATCGCGCCCCGGTCGCCAAGCAGATCCTTACGATAATGCCTAGATCTTTGTTGACTGACTGATCACAAGCTGCAAGCAGGCGCTCAATTTCTTCTTTATAGAGAAAGGCTAGCTCCTGATCCCCCTCCTTAAACTGCCTGATCCCCGATAGCGGATTATACCCTTCCCATTCCCCCAGCCGTTTCATTTCAGAAAAACCGCATGTGGATAAGATTGCTCTCGGTTTACGGTGGCCTCACTGAGTTTCTTTATTCCCTTTTGGTTCCATTCACCGCTTAAACGTCTTTCTCGGTATACCGCAAAAGTGTTTTTATCAAAATGAGCTGTAAGCGGATCCCCTAAGCGCCCACAGATTGCGAGCAGCTTTACTTTGCGTTCATCACCTTAGGTTAGTGTTTTACCGTGCATTTCATACCAGCGCCCCACGAACGCCGAAAGTGTGACCGCATTATAGTTAATCGCTTGATTGGAAAAATTATTCATAAGACAGCGTTCGTGAGAGCGCGCCTCGCCTTTGATGACAAACTGCTTACGGATACGCTTACCGGTTGCGCCGTATGGGTAACACTCGCAGAGCCATTTGCCAGATGGGAGTTTACGGACTGTCATAAATCTCTACCTTGTTAAATCCTTTTATTTTTTTAAAGCTCTCTATCTAAGAAATTGGTAAGCCATTTTCAGAAATGGTATTCAAGCTGATGATTTTTTTACAAAACGTTGCCACTCATCAGGATCATATTCGAATGTTTGTGCTGACATATCATCTTCATCCCCTTCTTTCACAAAAAGGACTGTATAGAAAACTTTGTCGCCACCATCTTCTTCCTCATTGTCAAGCACATCTACTTCAATTACTTCAATAACAGAGAGTCGCATTGATGGGTCTTTCTTTGAGACATAAAGACCTTCTTGAGGAATTAAATTTTCAGAACTCATAACGTCATCCTTTTCCAATTTAGGTAATTAAAAAAAGAGAGAGCCTACTACAGCGCCTACGACAAAAACAAAGCAGACCTCTTTGGGGTGGGTTCTAAGAAGACCTGTAATGCTGTGCCGTGAGGCCAGAAGCAAGGTGCTTGTCTTGCAGTTATCATGGAGTTGCTGATCCAACCAGGACAAAGCAAGTTGAAGCTGGGGGCGAGTTAAATCATTCAGTCTGCCGGTACCAAAATTAATATGACAATAGCGAATGAGTTTTTGTCTGGTTTCACTATCTTCACTGTTGCGAAGCAGGAGGCTGACCAAAGCTTTGCTGGCGTCTTTTTCCTCGCACCTGTCAAGCATAGCCTGAAGGAAGCTCACTGCCGCTTGGTAATGGTTCACGGTCATATCCTCAATGCTGGCGATACCAATTTCCGCATGTACTTTTTGCCAGATAACGAACGCTTCATTGTCACCTGCTCCAGCAATTGCAGCTACTAAGCAGTTAAGTTCCTTGCGTTGGGCTTTTACGAGGGGTGCGCTTATCTTCTTTTTCAGAAGGGATCGCAATGTTGATAGTTTGGCGTCCATCAAATTGATCTATCTGTACCTTATTTTCATTGAAATCACGAACTGCGACGCGGTTTTGTTCACCAGTAGAATGAACCGTCATAACACATCCTTACTTTTTGTTTTCGTGGAAGTTATTGCCCGCAACTCGGTTACCTTGACCTGATACATGGATTGAATTTGATGCATTGCTACCAGCGGTGAGTGCTGCAAGAACAGCGGCTTTAACTGCTAAAGGTGCAGATCTATAAAGTTTGATGAGTTCAATTTCATCATTAGTGATATCACCAATATCGGGGGTTCTTCTGCCAGTGAGAACATACAGAACATCAACCTCTAGCCTCGAAAGAGTTGATAAATACCTAGCATCTGGTGACCTTTCATCACGTTCATAGTACGCTTGGGAACCTCTCGACTGCCCGCCTAACTTGGCAAAATCAGTCTGATTCATACCTAGTTTATCCCGTTCCTCTCGTAACCTGCTTCCAATTGTCGACATAAATCATTATCTCATATTGACTTGATCACTAATGTGATCAAGAATGTTTTTACGGACACTTAGCTGATTACAATATACCACTATGACACAAGTACATCATGTTCAAAGGTCACGCACCCCGAAAAACAGGGTTGCGGGTAGGCCGCTTCCACTACGTTTATCTCCAGGAGAGCGCTTAGCCATTGAGGAGATGGCAAAGGCTGAATGCCGCCCTGCATCAAACATGGTTCGCGTCGTTTTTTTACGTGGGTTTGATGCAATAAAGTCTGAAAAAATGAACGAACAGGAAATTTAACCATGAGCAAATAAGATCTATAAAGCTGAATTTCAGGTGCCTAAGGCAGCAATGGCAAAGAAGCTGAAATGCACCAAAAGTAATTAATAGATTTTTAAACCATCAGTAATAAAAATTTCTGATTTTAAGACGTATTGAATACGTAATTGAAATTTCCAAGAGGTGAGGTATGTCAGGTGTAACTATAAATTTAAATGTTGCAGCTCCTTATTTATCTCTAAAAGAATATGCCAGAGTAACCGGCATACCCTTTGGTACTTGTCGTAGTATGGTGAGAGACGGGCGAATTATTATTCGGCCTAAAGAACTGTCAGACGGTAAGATTGAAATAAACATGGTTGCCATGCTTAAAGATGCAATTACAAACAGTTGATGGTATTTCCAGTAAGAGGTCACCGCCAATGATTAACTTCATCTTCATTTTGGGCATATTTAGCTTTCCCTGCGTCGTGCCCTATGTGCTCTCCAGCAGGCTGATGGAGCTTATCCAGCAAAAACGCGCCGAAGCCATGCGCAAAGCCTATATGGCCCACAGGTCTAGCGTTGAATGCCAGGCTCGCCAACGTTTGCAGGAGAAAGACAATGCAACCGACCTACGCCACATTGATAAATGAACTCGTGCAGGAGTACCGCACCAAGCGGGCAAACCTGCGCTACGCGACGGCTATCGCGCCCGAACTGCGCCAGTGGTTAACCAACGATTACGCCTACCGGCTGAGTATTGAACTGGAAGAGGCATTGGACGATGCCTATGCCACTGGAGATATCGACAGTGCCAAACAGATTGATAGCGTTATCCGGCTGTTTTACACCGGTCAGGGGGCAGCCAATGCAGCATAAAAACGTCAATACTGTTCAAGACCCTTTCGAGGCGAATTCAGGGCCGGGCCATGTTGTTACCCGCACAAAGTTCACGCGAGGCGGCGGCATTATTAGTTGCGAATGCCGGGCCGAAGACAATGACAGCAGCACATTTGACGCGGGCTATCATGCTGCCGGGATTATTAAAAGTTTGGGATGCCTTAATGACGACCTGCTTTGTCAAGAAATTCATGCTCATGCTCGGCGACATAAACAGCGGCTTGAAGATCAGCGATGAGCTTTTTTATCTGAGGAATAGTCAGGGCTGTCAATATTTCATCGGCAGGCGGTAACGGATTTTCACTGGCTTTATAAGAAAAGCACGGCGCATAAGCCTGACCGATGTATTTGGCATCTGCCTCAAAGACAACAAATGACTCAGCAAAGCTGAATTTATCTTCGATGTTCATGTGGGTTATCTCTTTTTTGTGGGTGAGGATCATGCCCGTGTTCGGCCAAGGAACTGGTGGGCATGACGAAAGTACCACAAAACCACGCGCCGGGCGTGGTGAAACATCCTGGCAATATTTCATCAGCCATAGGGTTAAAACAAATGCGCGGAAGACTGGAGTGGGGCAACAAAAAATGACGGTATCCCTGTTACTGAATTCCGCCGTAGATATTTTAAAAATGGACGTTATGCGGGGGGGTTATAAAAATAAAAGAGTTACACTCGGCGACAGCCGGGCCATGGCGGCCAACTTTACCGCGCTAAAAAGGATATACCGGACATAGTGAAACATTCAGGTGCTTAACGACATAACGGGGACAGGGTGATGACAGATACAGTAAATAAAAATGAGGGTAATGATACCAAGATTACTCTTGATGAAATGCTATGTTTTGCGACAGATATTTTAACATTTGCGGAGGAAAAGGTCAGAAGCACCAACAGGGCTATTTCTGGGCGTGACCTAGAGATCATCGTGGCGTTGGCGCTCAAGACGGGAAATGAGTTAATCAATTAACGTCTCTTGTGATTTTTTCTCGAGAGCAGTGTTAACGGAATCAACCAATGAGATAATAAATAATGATATTGCAAGATTTATGGTGGATGGATTATTTAGTACCGGTACTCCTGTTACTTATTGCACCCCAGCTCTCCCTCTATGCGGTCATTATCGATATCAGGGAAAGCAGACAGCACAAGAATAACTCACTTCGTGCGCGATACGCGAAAAAATATCAGGCAAGGCATACACGAAACAACCACGTGAAATAACAGAAAGGTCGCGCACGATGGCTATTAATAATTTTGATATGACAATCAACTTTAACGCCGGTCAGCGCCTGTGCGGTCTGAATAAAATCGCTGAAATTCGCGCCGAAATGCGGGAAATAAACAAAAGAGTACAACAGCAGAATAAAAAAATCGCTCTGTGCCACACGCGATTATAGATAAAGATCTGGCCCGCTTTCTTGCTGACATGCGAGATAAGCATGACGCAAAACATGAGCAGAATGATCGGGCGCTTTCCGCACTGTTTTATCTCGCAGGAATAAAAAAGGCCCGGCATGGTGTTGACGTAGTGGAAATGTCCGACCAGGAAAAAAAGGCTCTGATTATTGCCATGAACCATTTTCGGGTGATAGTGAGCTTATTTCCTGAACGACTGACCTTGCTGGTTTAATTCGCGGCAGAAATCAATGGCGTAAACCCGCCGGGCGGTTTATTGCCCAAATACAGGGGAAATGACAATGCGAAAGACTGAAACCCGCAACACCAGAACCTTACCGGACAACACCGGCCTTGACATGTTGCTGACTGAGGCCCGGATGGAAGGGCGCCGGGGGCGTGCTGACGTGTTCGCGGCCCGTCTTGAAAAACTGGCTGTGCATATAACACGTTACAAACTCACCAGCACGGATGCTGCCGACTGCTGCGAGATGTCGCGCAGAACATCCAGAGCGACGCGCAGGAGAGATGCTGATGCCCGATGCAATGGATGTTATCCAGTGGCTCGAGGAAGAGGCGCGTCAGCGCCATATCTGCCGCGCACTCTCCAGAACCAGGGCGGTTTCAAGGGCGTGCTGTGCCCGATGTGATGCACGCATCCCGTAAGCTCGCATCCGGGCTGTTCCGGGTGTGCAGTACTGCGTGACCTGCCAGGAAAGCAATGAGCGCAAAAACAGATACGACAGGAGGAAAGCATGAGACCGATCCTGAAATGGGCAGGCGGCAAATCTCGCCTGATGCCACACTTAAGCCCTTTACTGCCAACGGCTGACTGCCTAGTTGAACCCTTTGTGGGTGGCGCATCGGTTTTTCTCAATACCGATCACCGTCGCTATGTATTGGCGGACATTAACCCGGATCTTATCAATTTCTACCAGGCGGTCGTTGATAGTCCTGAAAGCGTTATACGGGCAGTGCTGTCGCTATTCAGACGCGCCAACACCTCTACTGACTATTACCAATACCGCACTGATTTCAGACAATGGCGGGTAACTAAGAGCCTTGAGCGAGCTGCCGTGTTCCTGTACCTGAATCGCCATGGCTACAACGGTCTGTGCCGCTACAACCTGCGTGGTGAATTTAACGTCCCGTATGGTTGTTACAAAAAGCCGTATTTCCCTGAAGCGGAAATCCGCCTGTTCGCCGAAAAGGCGCGCGATACACACACCCGGTTTGTCTGCCTGCCCTTTGAGGAAGCGCTGGCGTTTCATGTGGACGAGCACTGTGCAGTCTATGCCGATCCGCCTTATTATTTCCCTCAGGAAGACAAAGCCGGTTTCACCGGTTATTACATCACGCCGTTTCGGGACGAAGCGCATCAGGCACTGGCTGATGCTCTGATAGAGGTCAACCAGCGGCGCGGTGCGCCCGTTGTGCTCTCCGGCAGTGATACCCCCAGGACGCACGCCGCCTATGCGGGCTTTACGTCTCACTACACGCACGCCTGTTACAGCCTCGCCGCCAAGGGGGTCAGTCGTGGTAAAGCTGTGGAAGTGATTGCCACGCTGTCCGCTCCCGGCGCCAGTGGGTAGGTGGTGGCATGTTATCTTGCGGAGGTAAAATTTGATGATTGTCACATTTGAGGCTAACGGCAGGAAAATCACGGTAGACAGTGATGCTATCGCTTATTCCTTTCCCTCGATAGTCAGTGAGGGAGAGTTCTTCATTACATTAAAAAATGGCCGACAGTTTCGAGCCAGACATGTCAGTAAGCATGATGTTGAGGGCGATCACAGCCTGTGTGCCGTCATGAGAGTGCAAAGAGGATGGTGAACGTGAAAAAGCCCTTGTTTTCGTCCGCTGCTCGGCGTTATGCTGATCGGGCATCGACAAAAGTCGGTGTCGGGTTTGCAAGCCCGTATACCAAAGCGGACAGCCGCTATTTCTCTTTGCGGTTTTTTTACGTCCATCAATACCACAGTTGCGTCCTGATTATGGTGGGGCGTAACGGGGGAGCGCGTGCGCTCGCCGGGTTCTTTGGTACCGGTCTTGCAACCCTGTTACGTCTCGCCTGGGGTGGTGAGGTTGAAATACCTTACTAAAGAGGCCGCCACTATGGTTGCTACCCACACCCCCGTTTTACCTGAAAGCATGTCCCTTGACTGTTACCGCAAGCTGCACCGCGCGCGTGAAACCGCCCGTTGGCTGTTTCTCGATCTGCATACCCGTCCCCCTAATGGACTGAATCAATATTACCTGCCGTTTGTTTTTTCCTGGCTGGCCGATGACCTTAACGCCATTCATCAGGAGCTTAGCGCTCGTGGCCTGTTTGCGGCCTTCCAGTCACCGCAGGAGAGCAGCGATGACCAGTAATAATCCTGCTGCACTCACGTCTACCCCCGCGCCACGCGCGGTGGCCTACCCGTGGAACGACAAGCCCTTGCTGCCGATTGATCGCGGTATCCCGACCCATGAGGAGATGCACCGCGCCGCACGCCGTCAGGAAGACTATCTCCAGGCGAAAAAGCAGGTGGACAGTCAGTTGGAAAGCGTCAGCGCCAGCCTTTACTGGCGCTTCGACCAGCGCGAAAAACAAAAGGGCGTTGACAGCGCCCGTCGTTGGTTAACCGAGTCCGTGGCCAGGGTGATGTTGCCGCGCATTACGCGTGTGAACGCAGGCTACCGCCTGGATGAGATAGTTGATGACGATCCCCGTGCTCTGTTTGGCAACCGCGCAACACAATCCCCTCAACACAATGGCGTGGTGGCCTTTTTACGCCTGCGCACCCAGCGCAACCGTTTGCCCGACCTGGACAGCCAGGCGCTTAAGTCACTGGTTGATGTCGTGGCCCATTTTGCCGCCACCGAACTGGCAAGGCTGACGCAGGCGCAAGGTGATAACAGCGAATGGCGCATCGTCCATGACCATTACCACCATCTGGCCCGTATCACCCGCTTGCTGGGTGCACAGCCGCCGCTCTGGGACAAGCTGGAAAAATGTTTCGTGCCCTTTGATGCCCAGTCCGCCATCCGGCGCATGAGCGATGCGCGGTGGTGGTTGAACAGCCTGCGTCGTACTGCCAAACGCTGGCGTGAACATCTGGCCATCGCCATGGGGTATGTTCATAAGCATGCCTCCCCGAACGTCAGCACAACCGCCTTGCGTGACTGGGGCGAGCAGCGGCGGCGCACCAACGAGTGGCGCAAAAGCATGGATCTGGAAGACGAAGAGGGTAACCGTATCAGCCTGATGGACGGCTATGCTGCCAGTCAGGCCAATCCAGCCATCCGGCGTACTGAACTGATGATACGCATTCGGGGGTATGAAGATATCGCCAATGCTCAGGGTTATGTTGGCGAATTTGTGACCATCACCGCGCCCTCAAGTTATCACGCCACCTTGGAAAACGGGCGCACTAACCGGAAATGGAACGGTGCCTGCCCGAAGGAGACCCAGAGCTATCTCAATGATGTCTGGGCCCGCGCCCGCGCCAAATGCCACCGCCAGGGGCTGCGCGTTTTTGGTATGCGGGTTGCTGAGCCACACCATGACGGCACGCCACATGCCCATTTGTTGGTGTTTGCCCGCCCGGAAGAGATGAATCGCATCCGGGACATTCTGCGCGAGTATGCAATGGCGGAAGACGGCGATGAGTTACGGAGTGCCGCCGCGGCAAACGCCCGGTTTGACGCAAAAGCCATCGATCCAGAAAAAGGCAGCGCCACCGGTTATGTCGCGAAATACATTTCGAAAAATATTGATGGCTATGCCCTGGACGATGAAGCCGACGACGAAAGCGGCAAGCCGTTAAAGGAGCACGCGCAGCGTGCTACCGCCTGGGCATCGCTCTGGGGCATTCGCCAGTTTCAGTTTATTGGCAGCGTTCCGGTGACGGTGTGGCGGGAGTTGCGCCGGCTGAATGACAGTGAAACCGCCCGCGGCCTGAGTGTGGAGTTTGCCGCCTGCCACGAGGCGGCCAATGCGCCGGACTGGGCCGAGTATGCCAATGCTCAGGGCGGGCCATTGGTCAAACGTGATGCGTTGGCGGTGCGCACCCGGTATCAGCCGACAGAGGTACTGAATCAGTGCGGTGAGGAAATGCTGAGTATCCGTGGGCTGTTTGATACGGTGGTTGGCGAGGATTAGCCGATCCTGACCCGGTTGAAGCAGTGGAAGATTGTACCGAAGTTGGCCGTTGACGTGAGCAACGCGGACGCGTTGCCTCGGACTCGGACTCGTGTCAATAACTGTACGGGGGAGCCAGGGCCTCCGACATCATATTGGTGTCAGTGCCAATTGAAATCTGACCCACCTACTTCTGGTTTGTCCCCAGAGAGGCAATACACGTAACCATTCGATGATAGGGGGGTTGTACTGCTGATGTCTGTCATGGGACTGGGGTTACAGAGATGATTTCTGTTGTTTGTGGAGGTTGAGGGATGGCGAAATATTCCTATATACATGAACTGTATCAGGCGTATACGACTGAGAGAGAGCATCATAATGAGCGTTATATGCAAAATGTTCGTGCCGTTTGTTTCCGTTCTGGCGGTTATGCGCGATATAAGCGGGACAGCGAAAAATATTTCAGAAACAGATGGGCCAACGAAAAAAAACAGTTCAGCCGGGTTTTTCTTCAACTAGATGCGTTATGGCCACAGGGTAAGGCCTGGATTATTTCTGACGGGAAGATTGTTGGTGTGAGGGACATTGACAGCCAGGGCTATTGCGCGCAGGCAACTGACTAACAGATTGCCGATGTGTCCAGCGCTGCCGAAAAGGTTGATAGCGTTCGTGCTTTACTGTAAATGTTGTGTGCACAGACGTTTCCAAGTCTTCTGAAAACACGTAAGAATTTTAAGGTATCTCATCAGCTATAGTGTTTGTTTTATAGTGTTTTTTGTAGTATATAAAAGGAGGTAAGTATGTCGTTTGAATCGTCATTATCCAGGGCTATATTCAGTTCAAGAGAGCGACTGACCAAGGTTCTGCGGGATAACAAAGGTCGCTATAGCATCAGTCGGGATGGGCATGTTTCATTGAATCTTAATGATGCCGAGGTGGTGAAACCCATTGTTCGCCAGATTGAAATCTTTGGCGATACAGAAGAAAGAAGAAAAAACGAATGAATACAATTACTTTGGCAATAGTTTTGATGAGCGGCTATCTATACGTAATCAACTCTGTTTCAACACGATACATATTTAAGCGTTCCCAAGGTTGGAATGCTTATTTCTATGTTGCCGTGTGGGGTGTTATGTTCACGTTACTCTCTTGGCTGCTCTGCTCATTCCTGAGTGTGTTCGGATTTTTTAGGTGGCTGTGTAATTTCCTTTTGGTTCAAAATTTTGTGGAGCCGGGATCAATCAATAGATTTTACCCTTTATCTACAGAGGAATAGTTTAAATTTTCTGATGTTAAGTACGGATTTTTCTGTTTTACTTCACTTTTCTTCGCGTGGGCATTAGGGCATTTTATGCGCTGGTATGTCTACTGTGATCAAGACAGGCTAATTTCTGTTCTTGTCTAAGCAATTCAGCATGATCCATTTGAAAGCTTTCTTGTTGAGGCCTCAACAAGCAGATTTCCAGTGATCGTTACGCTTGCGTCGCGCAAGTTTTATGTTGGAATTGTCAACTGTCCAGAACTGGAACAGGGTAAAGTCGACTATTTGCAGCTTTTACCGCTTCTGAGTGGATATCGAGATAAAGATACTCTTACTATCACAGTAACAACAAACTACAAACGGCACTACATCGAAAGTGGTATAGTGGGCGGTATTAGTGAAGGTCCGGTAAGCTTGGAGGATTTTAGAACGCTATTGCCAAAAGACAAGATTGAGGGAATGTCATTTTCGATATTCATACTTACTCTCAGTTTAAAGCAAAAGAAGAAGATGATCGTTCAGGTTCTGCTACGACTTCTACTACTTCCATGCCTCACGTGATCGGTTAATCATCATTAACTTGATAGTGAACAAATTTACTGCTCGACATCAGTAAAGATAATCATCTTCATAATCATTAATTAGATTATTACCATAATCAGACAATAATTTCAGCGCAAAGGTCGTTTCTTCAAGACTAGCTGCCCCCATTGCCGCAAGCACCGTTAATTTAACCAGCAAAAGCGAAGATGAAAGCTCTGATCCGTTCATCATCAAAAAGATAGATGCGGCCTGAAAAGCGGTACGTTTGTTACCATTATGGAAGGCGTGAGCTTTTGCTATGCCGATCAGATACATGGCAGCAAGGGCATAAATATCATCAACGCCTTTATAATGGTGCAAGGTCTGGACGCGATTGAGTGCTCCGTCAAGCAGTCAGGTATTAGTGCTACCACTTTGCGGAAGTGTTTCAGTGTGGATACGTCTCACGTCCTCCTTTGAAAGAAAAAACAGATCCATTAGTTATCCTCGAGCATTTTTATAATTGCCGCATATTTCTCTCTTGTTCGCTTCATTGCCTCTTCAAAAGAGAGGGCCTTTTTCACCTGAAAAAACAGGTTAGGATAAGTTTTTTCAAGCTCACGTACTGTCTGAATCAGTGGCTGTTGACTCATTTTTTTACCTTTTCATAATGTTCTTTGAGTTTATTGCTGATATCAAGGTATTCAGGGCTAATATCTGAGCCGGACAGGACGACATTTTTCTGGTCTTTGTCTGTGATGGTGATGTTTCCACCGGAGCGGAGGTGATTCAGCATATCGCCAAGATTTTCGCGAAATTCAGCGTCAGTGACAGTTTTCATATTCGTTTCCATTATCCGCGCCCATCGTGTCAGTATAACGGACTCATTGCACAATAATAACCTGCTCCGGGAGGCTTTTTTTTTGCACAAAGTGCACAATTTTCTTGATGCGATTTTTCCCCTTTTCGCTCAGTGCGGGCACGGGCTGAGCCGGTATCGGCCTCCGCACAAAAACACGCAGGTTTGCTGCGTGTAGGTGACGGGGGAGACCCACGCGAAAGGTGGTAGATAGGGTCGGCTTGATTACTCAATATGCTGATGGATTTCCGCCGTTCTGCGCGATTGTTTCGCGTTTGGTGATCCGCGCGATGTTTCACGCCATCGCCTCACAGCGTAGCGTTGAGGCGCGTTTGTGCGTGGGGATTCTGTGGGGGAATGCGGGGACTTCAGCAGGCTTGCGCTATCGGTGGCATCAATACTTTTGAAGGAAAAACCGCCGCAGGGTGCGGTGGTGAAGTGGGTTACTCTTCGGCTTTCAGCAAGGCGTAAGGGTTGAAGCGGATCACTTCCATGCCCAGCCAGTCATTCACATGTTTCAGCGCTTCCATAACGGGCATCAGTTCGTTGATGGCAAACACGCGCGCGGCTTTCTCAACGTCACCGAATGAGCCGTTGCCCTCCGGCATGGCCCCCATTAGTTGCGGCGGCACACGGTGCGCGGCAAGGATATCGTCACTGGTAACAGACTTGATATTCAGGAATTCATCCTTGGCCGATATCTGGCTGAACGGGATAATTTGTACCCCTTCTCGCCCCCGCCTGGCGCATGCAATAACAGGTTTTTAAAAGCCCCCTTGCCGCGCGCTTCGGTCAGCGTCTTTTTCACATTCTCCATGCTCTTGCCATCAAACTGCGCCGCGCCGATATAGATGATGCACCCAGCGTGCGATCCGTTGTCGTAGTAGAGTTTGCGGAACATGTCGGCGGAGTGTGACAAGCTGGCTGACAGCATGGCCCCGATGTACTCCGGCATGCCGTAAATTTCCTGATGAATATCCGGGTTGATCACATGGCACACGTTGCCGGTATCAAACTGATGTTCGTCTTTCCACTGGCGGATAAACCAATAGGTTTCCAGGTCACTGCCGCGCCGGGTGTACTTGGTCGGGACGTGGCACAATGACAGCACACCGCCGAGCCGGTTTGTTCTGCACTCCAGGTAGCCATTGCCAAACACAAACCAGTCAAGCACAAAGGCAGAGAACGCCTGCCGGGATAGCAACGGTGCGGAATAAAACACCCGGTCAGCGCATTGCGTTTGAAATAAAGCGCTGACTGATGCCATGACGCACTACCGAATGAGCGCGCCAGCCACGGTGTCTCGTAGTAGTGCCCGTTATAGGCGCAATACATGTTATCCAGCAGATCATAACTGTCACGCACCGGATAAGGCCCGTCGAAGGTGAACGCGCTTAAACCGGGTTCACTTTTCAGTGCGGTGGCAGCGTCTGGTTGCGTGGCCGTGTCGGAAGTGGCTGTGCTGGCCATCCGTGTGTGGTGCTGTTTCTTGCGCATCAGAACTCCATAGCAAAACCGCCGCCGCCGTGTTCCTGGCCGAGCGGTTCATTGATGATTGATAGCATGGTTGACCAGGCCAGATCGCCGTGATTTGAACCGCGCGTGCGGTCAGAGTCATAGGTAATAATGCCGCCGGGGGTGGTTATGCGGCGCACGGTATTAAAGGCTTCGATCAGGGCTTGTTCGCGGCGGTCATACTCCCAGCGTCCCGCGCGGATCACCTGCAACATCTTCAACACCAGGGCGCGTTTGGACGACACCGACATCAGGTAACACACCGCCGCCGGAAAGAACTTTTTCACCAACTGCCAGGCCGCTTCCCCGATGCCGGTGCCGTCAATCGCGATGTGCTGTACGTTGTATTTGAAGGTCAGCGCCTCGATCACTTTGGCCTGTTCTTCAAACTCAAGCCCGCGTATCTGCTGGGTTTCGATAGTGCGGAATTTTCCCCCGGCCACCAATGGTGGTACGGTCAAGGTAATGCCGCCGCTGTCACCGTTGCCGCTGCCGCCGTTGGCATCGTAACCAATCCATACCACGCGATCGGCCATGGGGCGGGATGCAAACGACTTCCAGTCCGGCCACTCGTCGTAACCGTCGGCACCGCAACTGAACAGCAGATTAAGGTTAAAGGCGCTCTCCCCGTCACGAACGAACTCACAGCAATACAGATTTTGGTATTCGTCCGGACTGTTCTCATCCATGATTTCGTCAAGGTCGGTGTACTCCCAGCCGTGATCGATAGCGTCTTGCAAGGTGACGATCTGCCGCCAGGTTTTATCCGGGCACAGCAAGCCGCTGTTAAGCGTTTTCCATGACACATCAAAATCAATTTTCTGCGCCTTGTTGCGCTTTTCATTCCAGCGCGCGCCCGTCCAGAACGGGTAGGCTTCATGGGTTTCACTGTAGGGCGTAGAGAAATAGGTGCGGGTGAGCCCTTTCTGGGTGGCCATAGCCCCGGCGACTTTGCGCAGGTTGGCAAAATTGCTTGTCCAGAAAAACTCATCAAAGAACAGGTTGCCGGTATAAGACTGTGCGGTAGCGGCTGACGTGCCGAGAAAATGCAGCTCTGCACCATTACTCAGCACAATTTTATCGCCGCCTTTCAATTCAACATCGACCTCTTGCGCCACCTGTTGAATGAAGCCCCGGAACTGGTGCGCTTGACGACGTGACGCCGACAAAGAGATTTGATTGCGCTGATAGCCATATTTCACATCATCACGCAGCGCTTGCAACAGGGCTTCACGGGCAAAATACCAGGTGGCCCCAATCTGGCGCGATTTCAGGATCATCCGGTTACGGCGCGCCCGCTCTGCATACCATCCGACTTGATGCCAGGCCAGCGAACCGAGGATTTTTTCACGCAATGCGGCGATCTGCGCCTGAGAAAAATGGTTCTTGGCTTTACGCTGGCGCGGTTTCTTGCCGCCTGCGACTTCCGCTGGCTGGCCGTCGCTCAGCTTTTTCAACTGCCGCGTCAGGGCGTCCATTTCCTTCAGGTCGCCGCCGGTCTTATTCGGTTTTTGCGCAAGCTGGCACAGGCGTGTATCAATGGATTGGCTGACGCGCCGGATGGTTGGTGTTTCGTTCCATTCGTCGCGTTTCTTCCAGGCATACAACGTGTTTTGATTGATACCCATCAGGCGTGATATTTCCGCCGGTGGGTATCCCTGCCAGTAAAGTTGTTTTGCTCTGAGCTTTACAAAAGCGTCCTGGATCATGCAGCTTCCCCCTTTGCCGGGAAGATTACCGCGCGCGAACCGTCCTGCTCCCCCTTTTTGTTCTGCGCACGCGCTGACAACAAAACCGCGTTGAGGCAGCCCGTTACGCTCTGCCATCATGATGCCACTGACACCACATGACAGGACAAACAGGCATGAGTGCAACAACCAAACCCACCCGTAAAACATTCCGGGTCGCTGTCTCCGGCTCCACCGTTGACTGGCGCGAAATCAGCCCCGAACACTTGCGCGACGCGGCGGCCAGTTACCGCACTGATGTGTATGGCGCACGGGTCAACGTTGAACACTACCTTTCACCGTTTCCCGTTAGCGAATTTGGCGCAATGGGGATGTGACTGCGTTAAGCACGGAAGATATTAGCGAGGGGCCGCTTGCCGGGCGCACCGCACTCTATGCGGAGATCGACCCCTCGGCGCGTATGAAGCAACTGACCGATGAAGGCAAAAAAGGTGTACTCCAGTATTGAGTTACATCCTCAGTTTGCGCTCAACGGTAAGGCGTATGTTGTGGGGCTTGCCATGACCGACACCACGGCAAGCCTTGGCACTGAGCGCCTCAAGTTTGCCGCCCAGCAACGCGCCCAAATCCAGGCATTCAACCAGCAGCAAGGCGAAGCCCCGCTGTTTTCTGATGCCATCGAGGCGGAAATCATTGAACTTGCCACCCAACACAGCGATGAGGGGAAGCAGTGGTTTTCCCGCGTGATGGGGATCATTAGCAAGGGCCGTAAATCAGACGGCGAACAATTCACCCAGGTACGCGAAGCGGTGGAGAGCGTCGCGCAATCCCATGCTGAGTTGCTGGATAAATTCAACGATTTGACGACACAGCGCCAACAGGACGGCCAGACCTTTCAGAAGCTGAATACCGAACTGACCGCGCTCAGGCAAACGCTGGCGACACAGGATAACAGCTTCACCCAACGCCCAGCGGCCACCGGAGCAACCATTTACGCACAGTTGGCCGATTTTTAAGCCACGTTAAGCGAGAAAAGCAAACATGGAAAATACCACCCGTAAACTTTACAACGAGTACCGCGCCCGTCAGGCACAGCTTAACGGTGTGCAGCCTGGTGATCTTGCGGCAACCTTCAGTGTTGAACCGTCGGTGCAACAGCGCCTTGAAAAAGCGGCGATGGAAAGTGACGATTTCCTGAAACACATTAATGTGTTTGGTGTTAAAGCACAGGAAGGGCAAAAGATTCTGATTGGCAGCAAAGGGCCGATTGCCAACACCAACACCAACAGCGACGGCACCTCACGCCGTAACCCGGTAGATAACCATTCCAAAGAACCGAGCAAATACCATTGCCGTCAGATTAACTACGATTCAGCAGTGAGTTATGCCCAACTTGATGCCTGGTCACAGCAACCTAACTTTCAGGCGCTGATCAGTCAGGCCAATGCGCGGCAAATCGGCCTTGACCGCATCATGATCGGTTTTAACGGCACCACCTACGCCGAAAAATCTGATCGTGAGGCCCATCCGTTATTGCAGGATTGTGGCATAGGCTGGCTGCAAAAAATCCGCAGTGAAGCGAATCACCGTATTATCAAAAATGTCACACTCACCTCACGTGATGAAGATAACAAGGTCATTGCCAAAGGCACCTACGGCAACATTGATACTGCCATTTTTGATGCGAAAAACACCCTGCTGGACTCCCGGCACTGCAAGGCACCTGACCTTGTTGTCGTCATGGCATCCGGCCTGTTGACTGCCAGCAATTTCCCCAAACTCAACGCGCTGAGCCAGAGCAACCCCAACACCGAATTGCTGGCCGGTCAGTTGATTGTCAGCCAGGAGCGCGTGGGCGGATTGCCAACCTTCCTTGCCCCTTATTTCCCGTCGAATGGGGTGTTAATCACCTCCTTCAAAAACCTATCGCTTTACCACCAGTTGGGTGGTCTGCGATGCAGCATGGTTGAAGAATCGCACTACAACCGCATTGCGACTTATCAATCCTCAAACGATGCCTTTGTCGTAGAGGATTACGGCAAGGTGGCCTTTATCGACGGTATCCAGTTTGCCAAGGCGACGGTAGAAGGCGCTAGCGAGGCGAAGGCAGCAGGTGCTGGTGAATAATGCACGGCGGGGAAACCCCCCGCCCTAACGGGAGGTAACGCGATGCTGACACCAGCACAGCGACATTTTCAGCGGGTCATGGCCGAGCGGCGCGGGCAGGTTGATGAACAATCTGATATCGCGCGCACGGCCCATGAAGAGATCTTGCACCGCCTGCGCCTTGACATGGCGGCACTGAGCTGGGTGCAGTCGGACGTCACCAAAGCCGAGATGAAAAAGGCCATGTTGCCCGCCTATGAGGGCTGGATTGACGGCACGATCGAGGGTGACAGCGGGCGTCAGGATGAAGTGATCGCCACCTTGATGGTCTGGGCAATTGACTGCCAGGCCAGCGCACTTGCGCTGAAATTGGGGCACTATGTCGTTAAGCATGGCCTGTCTTTGCCTGCCGACCGATTCCGCCGCGATGCGGTGACGGTACTGGTTGAGGAAATGAGTAATCCGGTGCTGACGCTGGCGACCACCGACGCATAGGCTGACTTGTCCGGTTATACCGTGACGCTGGATGAAGTTGCGGAGATGGTCACCGGAAAGGATATGCCCGATGAGGTGCGCGCCAAGCTGTGCAAAGCCCGTGCGTTCTCGCGTCGTGCAACCCGCGATGCCGAAACTAGGGGGTGAAGCGCTGAAACTGTTCCGTGAAGCTATCAGCCTCAACCCTAACGCCGGGGTGAAAAAAAGATCGCCTGGCTGGCGCGTGAGCTTAAGAAGTTGATGCCCGCCAGTGACCAACCGACGACGGATGATACGGCAGCGGATAGCGCGGGCCAAGAGGACACAGCGGTGACCGATACTGTTGAGGCCTCCGACATACCGCCAACGGCCGCCAGTGAAAACACGACACCCACTCCGGCGGCAAAACGCACCACGGTGCGTAAAGGTGCGAGCAAAAAGGCAACGGGGAAAACACCCCGGCCACGTAAAACCACCCAACAGCATTAACGACTTCGGCCCCATCCGACAGGCGGCGCATGCTGTGAACTGCCCGTTACGGTCTTTTGACCGCGCGCCCACCGCCTGACTTTTGGGAGATGTGATGATGAGCCTGGTAGCAACCAGACGCGTTACCCCTGCGGCGAGTGACGTGCCAGACATTGCCGATGGCGAGGCCAGCGTGAGCGCCGGTGATTTCTGGCCGCCGATCCTACTGTGTGAATTGCGTCTTGCAGTTCGTATTACCGGCGGGATTACCTCCACGCGCCTGATGCATATTGCCATTGAGGCGGTGATCCACGTTACCGATCAACTGGCGGACTGGCAGCACGCGCAGGAGTCCGCCGGTTATCGCACGTTGCAGACCGTGCCTGCGCGTGAGGTCAATAACGAAAACGTGAAGGTATACCGCTACAAGAATGCGGTTTATGCCCTGAGCCGTGCAGCATTGCTGGAGCGTCATCGTGATGTGGATACCACGCCCAAAGGGGACAAGGAAACGGACACCTTCGAGAAGCAGGTTGACGATCTGTGGCGTGATGCGCGCTGGAGCATTGCCGATATCCGCGACGCGCAACGCCTGTTTGCCGAGTTGTGCTGATTATCGTTAACGCACTTCAGGGCGATACAGTGGACTTGCTGTGCTACCGCCATTACGGCACGTCGCAGGGGGTTACCGAACAGGTGATTGCCGCCAATCCGGGCCTGAGCCGTCAGATTTTCCTTAACGCCGGTCAGGCCGTGATGTTACCGGACATTGCCCGTAAAGCAGAACAGGAAACGGTGCAGTTATGGGATTAAGTGATTTACAGCGCCTTAATGACTGGGTGACTTTCGCCATGTCAGCCATGGTCACCGGCATCGGCGTGATGACCGTCAGTGAAAAAGTGGCGCTGGCCGGCCTGATTGTTGGCGTGGTCACCGCCTGGCGAGCCTGGCTGTTCCGGCGTCGTATCGAGCAGGCTCAACGCCGCCGTAATGACCTGATCGAGCAGATATTACGCCAGACTGAACACCGAGCCATGACCGAATCTGAGCGTCGTGCTGTTGCCATTTTGCATCAGGGAGACATTGACGATGAAAGCCGTTGTTAAACGTTGTTCTATCGCCATGATCGTTCTGCTTGGAGCCTCTCTCACACCGGGCTCATTGCGCACCTCACCGGAAGCACAGCAAAAAACCGCCCGTTGGGAAGATTGCCGCCAATCGGCCTATTACTGTCCGGCTGGCGTGCTGACGGTGGGGATGGGCTCTGCCGGCAACGTGGAAAAACGCGAGTACAGCAACGAAGAGATTGCACGGCGCTGGGTAAACGATATGCAGCGGGCAGAAAACTGCATCAACAGCAGTTTTGAGGGGCAGGCCATGCCGCAATCGCCCTTTGATGCGATGACCGATGCAGCGTTCAACGTCGAGTGTACCGGCCTGATGTGGTTTACCAACGCGCAGGGCAGCGAGCAGCGCACCACGATTTGGAAACATGCGCAGGCGCATGAGTGGGTCGCGATGTGTGGCCGGTTAACGGATTTCGTTAACAGCAGTGGCAAACGCTCCGCCGGGCTAGTGGATCGCCGTACTGACTTTAAAGCTTGGTGCCTGCACGATGTGAGTACGACGCCATGAGGCTCGCTGCTGCGCTTGGTGTGTTGCTGGTATTGGCCGTTGCCGGTTTGCTGTGGCAGACCTACCAGCGCGGTATTGATAGCGCCACCCGTGAGGCGTTAACGACCAGTGCTAACCAGCAACGGGACGTATTGGCAGAAGTGCGAGCGCTGAGTACGGACACACAAAAGATGCTGGCTGAGATACGCGCCCGTGACCAACAACGCCATGCACAAGGGGAAGAACGCCGTGAACAGATGCGCTCTGATATGCAAGCCGATACGTGCGCTAACACTGTTGTGCCTGCTGCTGTCAGTGACAGCCTGCAAAAACGTGCCGCGCTCCCCCGCGGGAAGCATCGTGGCGGAGCCGATACCGGAAAGTCTGACCACCCCGACGCCGACACTCGCACTGCACACGCCGGTGACCTGGGGCGGGATCGCACTGTGGAGTGATCAGTTGAGTGACGCGCTGGACACCTGCAATGACGATAAAGCCGCCATCGGCGATCTGTATCTGCGCCGGTTGCAACGTATCAATGCTGCTGCGCAAAGCGCCCACTAGGAGAATGTCATGCTGAAAATGGATTCATTGCGCGATGCGCTGACCACGGCTAACACCTGGTGCCGTGCCAATCCTGAAGGGTTTACCGTCTTTGTTGAAGAGGGTGGCATTGAAACCACCGGTGAAACGCCGTTATTTGTCTATAGCTACTCACTGGTGTTGTTCGTGATGAACTTCACTGGCGACATTGACGATTTCGTTTTGCCGCTGATGGCCTGGCTGTGGCACAACCAGCCTGATGTGCTGCTTAACCCGGAAAAAAACCGTGATGTGAAATTCACCACGCTTATCAACAACGATGACAGCGCAGACATTCTCTTTGAAATCCCGGTGCTCGAGCGGGTAAAGGTCGTGCGCGCCGATGATGGCACCGTAAAGGCAGAGCATTTACCGGAACCCCGTCCGAGACTAGCGGGCGGTGAATGGGATGCGGTACTTCAGGATGTGACCTGGAGCGATCCGGTATGACTGATAACCGCTTTCACGCACTGGATGCCGTCTTTGATGACATTCTCTCTGGGGTGTCTGCCGCTGGCCGTCAAAAAACGGTGCGCCAGATAGGTCAGGTGCTGCGCCGCAGCCAGCAACAGCGCATCAGGGCACAGCAAAACCCCGACGGATCCGCCTATCCGACTCGCCGCCGCAAAGTGTTGCGCGCCCAGCAAGGTATTTCGTTTGTCTGGCAAGGTCAGGTGCGCCACCTGAAAAACTGGCACGGTGCCCGCGGCAAATATGGCCGTACCCTGACCGGGTTTGATACTGACCGCAATGATATGCGCACCTTCTACTGCAGTGACATTGAGCGCTATATCGAAATCAATACCCAGGCCGTGCGGCGCTCAACCACCAAAAAAGCCCCCATGTTTCAGCGCCTGCGCGGCTATCGCTTTCTGAAGATGCGCGCGAATAGCAACGGGGTGCGCGTCGGCTTTGACGGCGTTGCCGCCCGCATCGCGCGCGTGCACCAGTTCGGCCAGCGCGATCAGATTGGCCCCGGCACGTTTGCCAAATACCCGGTGCGTGAATTGCTGGGCCTGTCACCCGCCGACATACAGGCGATTGAACACGCCGCGATCAACAGCCTGGGGAGTGCTGCCCTATGAGTGCCGAATTGATGCGCCTGCTGGCGAATATCTTACGTGTTGGCGTGGTAGCGGAAGTGAACCCGAAAACCTGGCGCGTGCGTGTCAAAAGCGGCGAACTGCTTACCGACTGGTTGCGCTGGAATACTCAACGCGCCGGTGCGTTCAAGGTCTGGATCCCGCCTGAGGTGGGGGAACAGGTTTGGTTAGGTTGTCTCGGTGGCAACCCGGAAACCGCCGTCATTATCGGCAGTCTGTACAGCGACGAGAACCCCGCGCCGGGTAGCAGTCTGCAAGAGATGGTTATTACCGCGCTGGACGGTGCCCGCTTTCGCTATGACGCTGCTGCCGGTGCGCTGGAAGCCGTTGGCATGAAAACCGCACGGGTGAGCGCAGAAACCAGGATCCTACTCGATACGCCGGAAGTGCAAAAAGGCGGAGAAATGCACGGCAACATTGCACACAGCGGCGGCGCGTTTACCTCCAACGGCGTGCAGATTGACGACCACGATCATGGCGCAGTGCAGCGCGGTGGCAGTTGGACGGAGGGCACCAAGTGAGCGCGTTATACCGGCATGAACCCCGACGGCGTTGGCGTGCTGACGGATACCGATCAGCTATGGCATTCCGTGCGCGATATTCTGACCATGCCGCTGGCGTCTCGCGTCGTGAATACGGCAGTCTGGTGCCCGACTTGCTGGATGCGCCGCAGAACGCGGCAACACGACTGCAATTGATTAGCGCGTGCGTGATTGCCCTGGCGCACTGGGAGTCGCGGATCGCGCTGAATGCGGTCGATATCCGGTTTTCACCCACGGGGGCAACAGATGTGGAACTGTCCGGCCTGATCACCGAAAGCATGCAAACCGTGCGCACCTCAATGGCACTCAAGGTGGCAACCAATGGCAACCGTTGACCTATCGCAACTGCCCCAACCGCAGATCATTGAAACGCTGGATTTTGAAGTGATCCTTCAGGAAGTGAAAGCGGTGATGATTGCGGCATTTCCGGTTGAACAGCGCGTCTCGGTGGCGGCAGCGCTTGAACTGGAATCCGAGCCGTTAAACGTGATCGCGCAGGTCATTGCCTATCGCGAAATGATGTTGCGCCAGCGGATTAACGACGGGGCGGCGGCGTGCATGCTCAGCCATGCGGTGTCCTCCGATCTGGATAATCTGGCGGTGAATCTTAACACCCAGCGCCTGACCATCACCGAGGCCACCGATATCGCTGATGCGGTGATGGAAAGCGATAGCGCATTCCGTCTGCGCGCGCAGTCTGCCTTTGAAGGGCTAAGCGTGGCGGGCCCGACCGGTGCCTATGAATATTTTGCCAAGAGCGCCAGTGGCCAGGTTGCCGACGCCAAAGAGATCAGTCCGGCACCGGCCACGGTAGTGGTATCCATTCTTTCGACTGAGGGGGATGGCAGCGAGTCGGACACGTTGCTAACGCAGGTCAATGCGGCGCTCTCTGCGGCCCGGTAGCTGACCGGCTGACGGTGCAGAGCGCAGAGATCATCAGTTACGCGATAAATGCGCGTCTCTACCTTTACCCCGGCCCGGAATCAGAGCCGATAACCAAGGCAGCACAGGAGTCATTGCAAGGCTGGATTGGCAGTCAAGGCAAGATTGGGCGTGATGTGGCCCGCCCCGCGATAATGGCCGCCTTGCATGTGCAAGGTGTTCAGCGTGTTGAAATCATTGAACCCGCGCGGGACATGGTGATCGGTGACACTCAGGCGGCGTATTGCACGGGCTTCACCCTGCAGGAAGGGGGTACGGATGAATAACGACCTGTTGCCGCCGTCTGCCAGTGCCTTTATGCGCAATGCTGCGGCAGCTAGCCGCATCCTGACGGGAATGGCGGTCGATCTGAATACCTTGTGGGATGCGGAGAAATGCCCAATAGACCTGCTGCCCTTTCTGGCCTGGGCGTTGTCCGTTGACCGCTGGGGTAAACGCTGGTCAGAACAAACCAAGCGCCAGGTGATTAAATCGGCCTGGTTGATACATCGCCAGAAGGGCACCATTGCCGAGCTGCGCCGGGTGGTTGAACCGTTTGGTTACTTGCTGCGCGTGATCGAATGGTGGCAAACCGGCGGCGTACCGGGAACCTTCCGGCTTGATATCGGCGTGCAAGACAACGGTATTACTGAAGAAACCTTTTTAGAGCTGGAGCGCCTGATCGCCGACGCCAAACCCGTATCACATCACCTGCAAGGGCTCAATATCACGCTGGATACGCAAGGTGCGGCCTATGTCGCGGCCAGCGTTTACGACGGCGATGATTTGACCGTATACCCCTATTTCCCTGAAACCATCACCGTGTTTTCACCGGACTGTACCGGTGCAGGCATTCATGTGATTGATACGATGAGCGTAACCGTATGAGTACAAAATTTTTTGCCCTGTTAACCAATATTGGCGCGGCCAGGCTGGCAAACGCCACCGCGATGGGTTCCCAACTGGATATCACTCACATGGCGGTCGGTGATGGCGGCGGCACGCTGCCAACCCCCGATCCGGCACAAACCAGGCTGGTAAATGAAAAACGCCGCGCCGCCATCAACACCCTGAGCGTTGATGCCAATAACGCTAACCAGATTATTGCCGAGCAGGTGATCCCCGAAAATGAGGGCGGTTTCTGGATACGTGAAATCGGCCTGTTTGATGCTGAGGGAAACCTGATTGCGGTTGCCAATTGTGCTGAAACCTATAAGCCGCAATTGCAGGAAGGCAGCGGACGCATTCAGACCGTGCGCATGATTTTGATTGTCTCCAGCACAGAAACGGTATCACCCAAAATTGATCCGGCGGTGGTGCTGACAACGCGTGGCTATGTGGATAGCGCGGTAATTGAGGTGAAAGCCTATGCCGACAATGTGATGGAAGCGCATCTTGCCGCTGCTGATCCTCATACACAGTATGCACCGAAGGCTAGCCCGGCCCTGACCGCAGTACAGACGACAAATAACACACAGATCGCCACCACGGCATTTGTCAAAGCTGCCCTTTCTGCTTTGGTGGCCTCATCGCCTGCTGCGCTTGATACGTTAAGCGAACTGGCGGCAGCATTAGGCAACGATCCCAATTTTGCTACCACGATGACCAATGCACTCGCGGCTAAAGCGCCTTTGGCATCCCCGGTTTTAACGGGAACGCCGACGGCACCCACTGCGGCGGCAACGGTGAATAACACCCAAATTGCTACAACCGCTCACGTCAAAGCGACGATAGCAGCGGGAAAATTAGCGACAGCGCGAAAAATTAATGGTGTAGCGTTTGATGGTACTGCTGACATTAATTTGACACCGGGAAGCCTCGGTTTAGTAGAAATCGTAGAGACAGGATCAGGGACTGGCTACTACTGGCGAAAGTTCGCCGATGGGAAAATTGAGATTTTTGCGCGCGCAAGTCTCACACTTGGTGCACCACTTGATATTGTTTTCCCGAAAGTATTTACAGGATTACCTCTGATTTTCATCCAGGAGAACGGCGGCGCAGATGTGAATGGTTGGGTGATACGCGTCAGGAATTTATCAAAAACCGGGTTTTCTGTGGCGTGGAATACGTGGAGTCCGTCAGGATCAGGCAGTGCAATTGATGTTTGTTATCATGCCTTCGGTTCGTAAGAAAATGGCCCGCTACTCTCAGCGGGCTCTGTTTATCGAGTACAGTTATTTTTATCTATTCTTCAGCACAGTCAATAAAGGCTGTGTTGGCCATCAAAATAACCCTTTCACCGCGTTCACCGCATAATTAGCGCTGCTGCGAACATTGCCCATCAGGTCACTGAATGACGAGGATTGAAGCCGTTCGCGCAAATCTTCATCGCAGCGCTGAAAACTCAGCGAAAACGCTATCTTTTTCGCCTTGCCATAGCGGTCAAGCTCGGTGCGCGTTGTCTGCATGCCGGTGAGCACATACATGCCGTAAATCTGCCCGGTGCCCTCAATCAGCGGCCAGGGGCGGCCGCTGTATGCCTGGGTATTCAGTGCGGTTAATGACATCTCACCGCCGGTGATTTCCGGGTACAGAATGCCGTCCAGCGTGATTTGATCTTCTCCCGCGCCGATGTACTGCCACTTTGCCGAGCGGTTGATACGCTCATTTTTAACGTGCCGGCATTGCTTTGACTGGCGTAGCTGCTGGTGTGGCAAGGTTTTCAGTTCAAACACAAGCAGCCCGTAAACCATCATCATGGTGACTTTTTCCTGTTAATCCGCGTCTCTGAAACTGCCGCGCTTCATCCGGTCAAGGCGCGCCAGTTCTGCATTAAGTTTTTTACTGACAATGCGCCCGATTTCGCGTGCGTCCTGCCGCTCTGCGCCGTGCAGATGGATATGGATTTCAGGTGGCAGCGCGCCCACTGCGGAAAGTGTCGGTGCACGGTTGACGGGTGCCACTGGGGGAAGCTCCGCCTGGCGTACTGGCTGTGACGCAGCAACGACCACGGGGTGCGAGGTGATTGCCGCAATATTGGCGTTAGGTTGCCTTGCCGGCGTGCTGGGTTTGACACCGGTTTTTGCCGCTGGCAGGCTGGCAAGTCGGGATTCCTGCCACTCACCCCGCACCGCCAGTGCACGCGGCAGGTTTTTAAAGACGATATCGCCGGGGCCAATCCGCTTTTTGGTTTCGTCCAGCAGGCCGGTAGTGTTGTCCGCAATTTTTTGTAAGCGGCGCTGCGTACCTGTCCCGCCGGTTAACAGCGGTGGCGAGGTGACTGTGGGAGGCTTGGTATTTCCGTCCTTGCTCTCGTCAGGTTTGGGCGACCAGTTCCAGCCCTTTTGCACCATTTTTCTGCTGCGGATCCCATTCCCACATAACGGGATCTTTCTTCAGGCTTTCTGCCTTAACGCGTGCTGCTTCCAAACCGGACAGGATAAGGTCGAGTTTTTCCAGTACCCAGCCGATCCCCTCCATCAGTTTTTGCAACGGCCACAGCAGCACGGTGAGTGCGGCACCGAGTACCCGGCCAAAGGTTTCACCGGCTGACGTGCATTTTTCCAATGCCTGACGGCTGCTATCCACCGGTGTGAATAGTTTCACAAACCCGTCCCACACCCGGCCAACCGCATCACCGATTGCCCCGAAAACCAGTGTCAGGGTAAAAAAAGGCATCACGGAACGGTGAAAGCTGCTGCATGATGCCGCTGAACATACCGCTGAAAAAGGCTTTTATCGGCTCCCAATTACGCCAGATAAGCGCACCGACACCGACAAACGCGGCCCCGATGAGCCCTATCGGTCTTAACAGCGCCGACAATGCGCCCCCCAACAGGGACACCGCACCGGTGATCATGCCCCCCCCTATGGCAGGCAAGCCCGTTAGCCGCAACAACAGGCCGCCAATGCCTTTACCCAACGATGCCAACGCCGAAAGTGGGGAGGTGAACACAGAAAACAGCATGCCGCGTACGGGTGTCAGCAGCGCAGGCAACCGGGAAAAGCCGCCCGATAGCGTTTTCATTATCTGCGACCAGCCGCCAACGCGTGCCATTGAACCGCCCGCGACGCCGCCCAGCGTTTGAAACATCGTGATTACACCGCCAATGCCGCGCCCACCGGTCAATAACGTAAAACCTAATTGCAGTTTTGCCAGCGGCCCCAGCAACAAACCCGCAGCCAGCGAGGTGGCACCCATCGCCGCCGTCAGGGCTAAAGCGCTGCCACCAACAGTCAATAATGTTTGGGTGAGTTTGGGGTTATCTTTAACCCATAGCATCATGCGGTTAATAACTTCACTCAGACCTTGGGTGAGTTGTCGCAGTGGTCCATCGATCGTTTCTTCAATCTGGATACGAAACCCTTCCCAGGCGCTATCCAGTTCTTTCAGATCGCCGCTTAGGTTGTCGGCCATCACCTTGGCGGCTTTTTGTGCTTCACTGCTGGCGTTTTTCAGTGCTTCCAGCAATTTCTGTAGTTCACCATTCCCGGCTGACATCACCAACGCCTGGAATGATTTTGCGGCTTCTTCACCGGCAATATCTTTAAAGAGGGAGAGTTTATCGGTATCGCCGTACTGACTGATTTTTTTTGTACAGGTCAGTAAGAACCACTTCAGCAGGTCGCATTTTTCCTGCTGCGTCAGCGACTTCTACTCCCAGCGTTTTGAGTGCATCTTTTGCCTTGCCGGTGGGTGCAGCAAGACGTGAAAAGGTAGCCTGCAAACCTGT
This sequence comes from Candidatus Symbiopectobacterium endolongispinus, assembly GCF_018777385.1. Taxonomy (GTDB): domain Bacteria; phylum Pseudomonadota; class Gammaproteobacteria; order Enterobacterales; family Enterobacteriaceae; genus Symbiopectobacterium; species Symbiopectobacterium endolongispinus. Next base: position 37,225 of record NZ_JAFJYB010000003.1, read on the forward strand.
ACCTGCGATACTTCCGCGCAGACCCACGTTAGCCATTACGCCGATCATGGCCGTTGTCTGTTCGATGCTGACGCCAAGATTAGAAAGCCCCGTCCCGGCGTATTTCATGGCCTCGCCGATATTTTTTAAGTCGGTATTGGTACGAGTGAAAGCGCCGGTTAGCACGTCACTGACGCGATCCATCTCTTTGGGATCAAGGCGGAACTGAGAAAGAATATTTGAGCTAATATCGGCGGACTCGCCTAAATCTATGCCGCCGGCCAGCGCCATATTTAACACGCCAGGCAAGGCCGCTTGTATCGCCTGCGGGGTAAAACCGGCCATGGCAAGAAATGCCTGACCACTGGCCGCATCGCGGGTGGTAAAGGCGGTTTCCGCACCGAGTTTTTTCGCCTGGGTCCGCAAGGCTGACATGTGCTGATCGTTCTTATCCAGTCGCGTGAGCGCCTGAACGCGTGACATTTCCTCATCAAAGCCCACCGCAGGCGCCAAGAACTGCCCGCCGACATAACCGCCCGCCGTTGCACCCGCTACCGCCATGATGCCGCCATTACGCCTCTTTTGGGCTGTCTGCTGCATGCGGTCATACCGTGCGCGAGCCTGCGTTACCGCGGCCAGTTGTCGCCGCTCTCGCTCTAACGTTTGGTTGTATTGTTCAGTGCGCCGGATGGCACTTTGAATGGTGACCGAGCTTCCTGCCAGCGATACGCCGTGACCGCGCAACGCCTGTGCGCTAGCGCGCAGTTTGACCATTTCCTGATCGCGCGTCATATTCAGGCGTTCCATTTTGGCCGCCAGGGCAGCCATGTGTTCGCGCTGTTTGTCCGTCAGCACGGTGCCATTGCGCTGGGCCTTGTTGAGCCCGTCCAGAGAACGGCCCGCCTCATCAATCTGGCGCGAGGTTTTTTGCACGCTATCGCGCAGGCGGTTAAAGGTTTTTGACTGCTTGTCCAGATCGTTAATCGCGGCCTGGGTTTTTTTGAGGGATTCAGTCAGACCGCCCGCACTCTGGCGGGCGGCATTGACCGGGCGGGTTAGGCGGTCTATCGCGCTGAACGCAACACGGATATAAAGGCTTTTCATCGTCACGGGCTCCACTGCGGATAGCTGCCTGTTCACGCCAGGCTATCACCTCGCCCAGATCCATGCTGAAGAGTTCAGAGGGCGGCCAGTTAAAAACAACGGCAATATCGGCGACCAGATCGTCGATCTGGTCAAACAGCAACAGCGTTACGCTGTCTCCGTCTCCGCCTCGTTCGATTCGCCAGGCACCGCAGGTACCAAAAAAGGCGTCAACACCCCCGCCAGTTGGACAAAATCGCGGGTATCCATGGCGTTGATTTTCGCCAGCTTCAGCCTGGGAGACGTCACACGGGTTAGCAGCGTGGTGACCGAATCTGTATCCATATTTCAGCTCGTTAACCAGACGCAAACCACTCAGTGAACCGGCCTGTTTGATCTCGTCGGTAATGGCAACGCGGGTGATTTTATTGGCATCCCGTACAATCTGGGTGATCAGCGTTACGGCGTTATCGTTTTTCTTACTCATCGTTCTGTTCTCCAGGCGGCCAGATTGACCGCCATCAGTGCGGTTAATCAGCTACCGAGGCCCAGCGCAGAGATAATGCGATCCGGGTAGATGTTTTTGCCGTCTTTCTTGTAGATAAAGTTCAGCAAATCAATTTCGATAATCGGTTGATCGTCGATCGACAGCTTGTAGTAGGTGTTCTTCAGCGCATAGGTGACAGAGGTGCCATCGCCTTGTTTAGCTTCGCCATTGTCAATTTCAGTCACACGCCCGCGCATTTCCACTTCAACAAGCTGACTATCACCGTCGGTGTAATATTCACCGGCAAAGCGCAAACGGGTTTCATCAATACCGCCGCCGTATTCCTGCAACAGTGTCTTGACCATGCCACCGACCACCATTGACGCATCCAGTGCGCCAGCATCCAGACCGAGATCGACAGCAGCAGAGCCAATCATGCCGCCGCCCTGAAAATCTTCCGTCTTGTGGGTTAGTTTTGGCAGCGTGACATAAGTCACTTTGCCGATTTGGTTATTGCCGTTCACAAAGGCAGTGAACAAGCGCAATTTATGCGGGATTGCCATTATTTTCCTCTCAGCGATGCAAACGCAGGCGAAAAGTATTCATCCGTGAAGGTCTGGTACAGCGTCAGATCTTCCAGCGGCGGCACAGGTGTGTACTTGTAGCGCGCACGCACCTGTCCCTGACGTAGCCTCGTAGTGGGGTTGTCTTCAATGTCAAACCAGCATTCCGCGCCGATCAGTTGCCCTTTCGTCACCAATGAACTGAGTTTGCCTGAAATACCGCTGACCACGTCTTTTACGTTGGCCGGGGTAAGCGGTTCATCCACGCTTTCAAATTGCGCCTCGGCAATACTGTCAGCGAGAATTTGCGCCGTGCGGGTATACACCTCAAAGAGGTAGTCACTAAAGAGGTAGTCACTGGTTTGCGTGGTACGGTTGCCCCAGAAGCGAAAACCGTTGCGCTTGATAAGCGTAGTGACCTCTTTGCTGTTCAGCGCGTTGGCGTCACTATCTTCTGCCTGAAGTGACCAGAACACATCACGGGAAATGCCCAGCACGTTATTCACCGGAACATTGGACAGTGACTTGTGCCAGCCCTGATCGTTATCAATGGCCGCACGTAAACCGCAGGCATATGCCGGGGCCGGGAAGGTTTCATTTTCACCGGTCAACGGGTTATAGGCGATAAAGTCCGGCCAGATCAGCATTAACTCGCGATAGGCAAATTTCCCACGATAGGCGATGGCCTTTGCCATTGTCGTGCAGCCATGACACCCGGCATAAACGAATGCCCGCAGGCTCTGAGCAATACCGCACAGTGCTGTGGTCACTTCCTCAGTGTCATGGTCGGGAACGGCCAGCACGCGCGGGCGATAGTTAACCCTGGCTTCTGCTGTCAGCAAGGCATACATGCCGGTATAGCTGCCATCAGCCAGCGTGCCGCCGATAATCAACTGCGATTGCGTCTTTTCGCCGTTTTCCGTTGCTGCCGCGACACGCACCACAATGACTTTGGGACTGGTCTGGTCAGAAATGGCTTTCAGCGTTTTGTACAGGGAGCCGGTTTTACCCGCCTTGCCAAGTACACCGTTAACCCGTGTCAGTAGCACGGGGGTATTCAGGGGAAAGGTGTTCGGGTCTGCGTCATCCGCCACACACTACGCCAATTACACTGGAATCAATGTCATTGATCGCGGTAACGAGGTCGGTATTTTCGCGAACGTGTACACCGTGGAAACGTGCCTCTGACATGTTAACCACCATTACGTTATTGAGTTCGCGGTGATAATCCCCCATTTTTAACCACAACTCATACCCTTTGAGGCCTGAGAAGCGGGCGACAACAAAAAGCCATTTTCCCCCGCCCGCGCGTGTGAAATCATGCGACAAGACACGGGGGTGATATGGCACTTTCAGGATTGGCAGACACGTTGACCAGCAAGATCACGGGTGACAACAACCCCCTTGCTGACGCGGTAAAAGTCCCGGCGTTTAACGTCACGCTTGGCGGGAAATCACTTAACGCATTAAGCGATCGTCTAATGTCGCTCTCGCTTACCGATAATCGCGGGTTTGATGCTGACCAGTTGACGATCTCACTGGACGACACCGACGGTCTGATTGGTCTGCCCTCGCGCGGGGCAGAGATTGCCCTGTCCATTGGCTGGCTGGGTGAGTCGTTGATTTACAGGGGGCGGTATACCGTTGATGAAGTCGCTCATGAAGGCCCGCCGGATGTGCTGAACATCACGGCCCGTAGCGCTGATTTTCGTGATGAATTTAACGTTAAGCGTGAAGTATCCTGGCACGATGTGACTGTTGAGCGTGTGGTGTCTACTATCGCGCACCGTTACGGGCTGAAAGCGCAAATCAGCGACAGGCTGATGAATATCGAGATTGACCACCCCGACCAGACACAAGAAAGCGACATGTCATTTTTAACCCGAATGGCAGAAATGTTGGGCGCGATTGCCACGGTTAAAAACGGGGCATTGCTGTTTATCCTGCCCGGTGGCGGGGTAACGGCATCCGGCAAGGCGTTACCGTCAGCCAGTATTACCCGCAGCAGAGGAGACTGGCACCGCTTTCGCATTGCGGATCGTGATGCTTACACCGGTGTGCGTGCCTACTGGCTGGATCTCTATTTTGGCAAAAAAAAAGAAAGTCAGTGTCAAGCGGCGCGGAACCCGACCAGAACAAGAGAAAAGCAGCCGCCGTGAGGGCGAATACATGGAGGGGGCCGATGGCAACGTGTATGTGCTGCGTAAAACCTACCCAAATGAAACCGCCTCCAAACGCGCTGCCGCAGCAAAATGGCAACAGCTTCAACGGGGAGCCGCCGAGTTCTCTATCACCATGGCGCGTGGCCGCGCTGATCTGTACCCGGAAATGCACGTCACCGTTACCGGCTTTAAAGCGGAGATTGATAATCAGGCATGGATTATTTCACGCGCGGAGCATGTGATTGACGGCAGCGGTTTTACCACGCGTCTGGAGCTGGAAGCGAAAATATCTGACTGGATTGCAGAAAGTGAATAGAATAACCGTGAGTTCACGTCCAGCAGGAGAGCCATCACATGTTCAGATGCCCACGTCGCGGCGCGTCAGGCCGTACTCGCACCAGTACAAAAATGAATAACACCAATACGGTACGACGCAAGTACTACCAGTGTAACAATCTGGCGTGCGGTGCGTGCTTTACCACGATGGAAGCTTTCGAAAAGCTCACCTCAAAGCAGAACAGTGGGGAGGCCCCCTGCCGGATGACTTTGTTCCCCGCGACGCGTTTCCGGCCTCCCACTACGGGAAGGTGCAGCTTGATTTGATGCTTGTCGATGAGGGCGATGAAGCTCAACATGCACGGCGAAATTGACTGACGTAACGTGCGGAATGAGGCTTTACGTGGTGATTTTGTGGGAGGATGGATTTAAAGAAAAAGCCCCGGAAACCGGAGTCTTTTGGTCAAAGATGGACGTTATCTGGACACTGCGAAATTAAATTCTTTTTTTCAACGCATTGCACTTTAATTTAACGCACTTCAGGGAGCCTTTTGCTTTATGTCCATTCATCCGAAATAAAACACTGCAATAATCTGAACCAATACGGTGTTCCCACTGCTTGTTAATCAATAACAGTTGTATTGTTATTTTTTATTTAATTATAAAAATTTATCTTCACTGTCTTTGTAACAATAATGTTGTGCGGATGTGCGCTGTAACACGCATTTTACACGAAGCCTGGCTGTCGTGTGGGAATGACGCACGTTCGAGATGGTTGGAGTAGCGATTCACCTGCAACAACAAAATTAGAATAAACAGAGGCATATAAGTATGAAAAAACTACGGGCTTTGGTCTTGTGCCTGAATCTGGCGGGAACCGCCGCGTTGCCCGCATGGGCGGAAAGTACAGCGGATACTGCAAAAACTACCGATGTGGTACTGATCGGTGGTGGTGTCATGAGTGCCACCCTTGGGACTTATCTTCAGGAACTGCAACCCGACTGGTCAATCACGATGGTTGAGCGTCTGGATAAGGTTGCCGAAGAAAGCTCCAACGGTTGGAATAACGCAGGTACCGGCCACTCGGCTTTTATGGAACTGAACTACACGCCTGAAAAAGCCGACGGCGCTATAGATATCAGTAAAGCGGTTGAGATCAGCGAAGCGTTCGAGATTTCGCGTCAGTTCTGGTCTTACCAGGTCAAGAATGGCGTGCTGTACGATCCGAATCTGTTTATCAACAGCGTGCCGCACATCAGCTTTGTCTGGGGCGATGAGAATACCGCCTTCCTGAACCAGCGCTATAAGGCGTTGCAGCACAGTACGTTGTTCCGTGGCATGGAGTTCAGTGACGATTACGCCACTCCAATCCTGGGCACCTCTGGTGATGGAAGGGCGCGATCCTGCGCAGAAAGTGGCTGCTACGCGCATGCCGATTGGCACCGATGTCAATTACGGTGAAATCACGCGTCAGCTGATTTCCGGACTACAGACCAAAACCAACTTCTCACTGCGCTTGAATGCAGAAGTGCGCGAGATAAAGCGTAATGCGGACCACACCTGGAGCATTATCTATGCGGATTTGAAGGACGGTGAGGAAGAGCATGCCATCAATGCCAAGTTTGTCTTTATTGGCGCGGGCGGGGCGGCACTGCCGTTATTGCAAAAATCCGGTATTCCCGAAGCGGATCTCTATGGCGGCTTCCCGGTGGGCGGAGAGTTTCTGGTCACCGACAATCCTGACATCGTAAAACGCCATATGGCAAAGCCTCCGTGGGCGCACCGCCGATGTCCGTGCCGCATCTGGATACACGCATCTTTAACGGTAAACCAGCGCTGCTGTTTGGGCCTTTTGCTACGTTCTTCAGCAAGTTCTTGAAAAATGGTTCCCTGTGGGATTTACCGGGCTCTGTCACGTTGTCAAATCTGATGCCGATGACGCATGTCGGGCTGGATAATTTCGATCTGGTCAAATACCTGATCGGACAGGTGATGATGGATGATGACGATCGTTTCGCTGCTCTGAAAGAGTATTTCCCCGAGGCTAAAAAGGAAGACTGACGCTTGGCGGTTGCCGGACAGCGGGTTCAGGTTATTAAGAAGGATGCGGATAAAGGTGGTGTACTAAAGTTGGGCACCGAGATCGTCAGTTCGCAGGATGGCACTATCGCTGCGTTGCTGGGCGCTTCTCCTGGGGCGTCAACCGCAGCACCGATCATGCTGAGTCTGCTGGAAAAAGTGTTTAAGCAACAGGTAGCAACGCCAGAATGGCAGGGCAAACTGAAGGCGATCGTGCCGTCTTACGGCAAAAAACTATATGGTGATATCGATCTTACCAACCAGATCCGCCGCTATACTAGCGACACGCTGCACCTGAACTACATTGAAGTGAAACCGGAGTAACACAGTGTAAGCTGTAGTGCTTTAAGCAAACAAGAAAGGCCGCATTAGAGGCCTTTCTTGTTTATCGCTACTGGCGATTAGAACGTGTAGTTCAGGTTAACGCCGTAGAGCCAGGCGCGGCCTTTGGAACTGAAGTCATAAGCTACAGAACTGAAGGACCCTGGAGCATGTTCGGAAATATCGACACTCTTGCCGTGCATATAGGAAACACCCACATCCACGGACATATCTTTGTTAAACGCATACGTGGTACCAGCACTTAACCAGAAACGATCTTGGTCTGGAATAGAAATGGTGCGTTTGCCTGCTGGGACTGGGCTATCGTCAAATGCAACACCGGAGCGGAAAGTCCAATTATCATCGTGATAATAGGTAGTGCCGAGTGCGATACGATAAGCATCACGGAACCCTTCCTCTTTTTCAAACAAGGTATTGCCATTGCTACCCGTTGCTTTCAGTTCTGTGAACTGACTCCAACTTGTATAGGCCATACTATAATGTACTGCCCATTGTGGGGCTACACGGTGGTAAGCAGAAATTTCCCACATTTCGGGGAGGTTCAGCGTCAATTTACCTGGCACTGTCGCTCCATTAAGTCCACCCAATCCTGCTGGCAGTTGGTTGCTGTAATCACCACTGAAGTCAATATCAACCTTTGAGCGGTAGGTAAGACCGAAGCGATTATTTTTTATCAATTTCATACAGAATACCGGCATTCCAACCATAGCCCCATTCTTTGCCTTCTAGACGGGATATTTCAGTAGAACGCGGAAGACCGCCATTAATGGGAGGAAGTCCATTCAGGTCCCCTAGATGACACACAATAGTTGCATCTGCATAAACAGCATTTACACCCAAGCCAAAGCTAAAGTGCTGGTTCAATCTGTAAGCTGCACTCGGGTTCAAGTTAGAAGTAACAAGATCGGTTTTTCCACCAATCGAACCTGCTGCATAGTTATCATTAAATTCTGTTGCTAATCCGTAATTGGTGGTAGCTGAAGCACCGATCGCCCACTGCTCATTTAACGGCATGATAAGGTGCATGTTCGGCACCCAAGCGTGCGGTGCGATATTTTTCGCACTGGCATCATTACCTGTAAGTCGATTTGATCCGGAAATATCAATATCTGGATTAATATACGTCACGCCACCAGAAACCGTGGTGCGATCGAACATTGTCATGGTGGCGGGGTTGCGGCTGCCGGATGTCGCATTATCGGCCATGGCACCTTCGCCAGAAAACGCACGCCCCAACCCGGATGAAGAGTATTCATTGAGTTGGAAGCCTGCGGCGGAAACTTGTGCTGAAACCAGTGCCACTGCTATCGCTACTGCGGAGTGTTTAAACAGGTTTTTCTGGCCCATGACCAAAACCTCATCGTGTACTTGTTATTTGACTTTGTTACATACCGTAACAAGGGACGCGCATTGTAGGGGGCGCTGGTGGACTGACAAATCAGACCAGTTGGCGAAAGTATAAGTGGGGAGTATGAAAATGTTGCAAGTTTGTGTTCTAAATATTTCCATATTGATGTAAAAACCAGATCCAGTTAACATATTCGTTAAGAAATACGCGGTCTACGGTGAGTTAATTTACCTAATAATAACAAAATGATGTGAGATTGATCACTAAATGCCCTTACATGCAGTAAGTTCTAGTGCTTGGTGGGCCTGCTGAGTAAAATAGTGGGAAAAGTGATATTTTTGAACTGGATCAAATCTGCCTGGGCAGATCGTTACCCGTAGAGGAAAAGCATCATGACAAACGCGATAAATAAATGTTCTGCTGAAGAAACCGCCGCTTGCTGCTGCGTGGATGTCGGTACTGTAATGGACAACACTGACTGCCCGGCATCTTACAGCAAAGTATTTGCTGACCGTGCCGCCGCGCAGGCCACGCTGACGGCGCTGACGGAAAAAGCCCGTGCAGTAGAATCAGAGCCGTGCCAGATCGACAGTCGTTTTGCTGACGTGAACGGTGGCGTACAGTTGGATATCGATTTCACGTTCAGTTGCCAGGCTGAAACGCTGATTTTCCAATTGGGATTGCGTTAAGTCTCCTGGTGATAACGTGCGGTGCAGCGCGCCGCACGTTGTGCTCGCCCCCTTTTCTTGTACCCACACGCCGTCTTGCTATCCCCTTTCAGATTTTATCTCCTCTTACAGAGAGCGTGCACTCGCATTTTGTAGTGAACGAGTTTGCTTAATGTAATGCTCTGGTTAACACTCTATTCAGGTCTGACCTGTTAGAACATATACTTAATTCTCTGTTTACAGGAGTGTTTATGAGTGAGGTGTTACCCCTGATAACCCGGAGCGGCGAACGGGTCGCGATCGTCAGTGGATTGCGCACGCCTTTCGCTCGTCAAGCGACCGCGTATCGCGGTATTCCCGCCATGGATTTAGGCAAAATGGTGGTGAGCGAACTGCTGATACGGTATGGCATCGATCCCAAGTGGGTCGATCTGCTGGTGTTTGGTCAGGTAGTACAAATGCCGGCTGCGCCCAATATTGCGCGCGAAATTGTGCTGGGCACCGGAATGTATGTGCATACTGATGCCTATACCGTTTCCCGCGCTTGCGCCACCAGCTTTCAGTCCGTAGTCAACGTGGCCGAAAGCATTATGGCGGGCACTGCGCACGTGGGAATTGCGGGCGGAGCCGACACGTTCTCACTGCCGCCAATAGGTGTAACCAAAAATCTGGCGATGACGCTGCTGGATCTCAGTAAAGATCGCACGTTGGGACAACGGCTCAAATTGCTGTCGCGCTTGCGTCCGCGCGATCTGTTGCCAGTCTCGCCCCCGGTGGCCGAGTATTCCACCGTGCTGCGTATGGGAGATACTGCTGAACAGATGGCAAAAACCTACGGTATTTCCCGTGCCGACCAGGATGCTTTTGCGCATCGTTCGCACCGGCTGGCGGCGAAAACCTGGCAACAAGGCGTGCTGCACCAAGAGGTGATGACCGCTTACGTGCCTCCGTACCGCCAAACGCTCAAAGAGGATAACAACGTGCGCCATGACTCTACGCTGGAGCATTACGCCCGTTTATCGCCCGCGTTTGATCGTCTGCACGGTTCTGTCACCGCTGCCAACAGTTCTCCACTCACCAACGGCGCCGCTGCTGTACTCTTAATGAGTGAAGGAAAGGCGTGCAGCCTCGGGTTAACCCCTCTGGGCTATCTGAAGAGTTATGCGTTTACTGCCATTGGTGTTCAGCAAGATATGCTGTTGGGGCCGGCGTATGCCACGCCGCTGGCGTTGGATCGCGCGGGTCTTAGCCTCGGCGATCTTACGTTGATTGATATGCACGAAGCGTTTGCGGCACAGACGCTGGCAAACGTTAAACTGTTCGCCAGCGCTGATTTTGCAAGGGATAAACTGGGGCGTACCTCGACATTGGGAGACGTGGACATGGATAAATTCAACGTGCTGGGCGGTTCGATTGCTTACGGTCATCCGTTTGCTGCTACGGGTGCCAGAATGATTACGCAGACCCTGCATGAGTTGCAGCGGCACGGCGGCGGGTTTGGGCTGGTTACCGCCTGCGCAGCAGGGGGACTGGGGGCGACAATGGTTCTGGAGGTTACACCATGAAGAACGCGCACAGTATCGATAATACATCGGGTGAGATGACGGCATCGGATAACATGACGTCAAGCCCCTCGGCATTCTCGCTCTCTATACGGCCCGATAATATTGCCGTGATTGCCATGGACGTGCCGGGCGAGAAGATGAATACCTTGAAAAGCGCCTTTGCGGAACAAGTACAAACAGTGCTTCGTCAAGCGCAACAACATGCGGCACTGCGTGGCGTCATTTTAATATCGGGTAAGCCCGACTCGTTTTATTGTAGGCGCGGATATAACCATGCTTGATGCCTGCACGAGAGCAGAAGAAGCGGAAGCGCTTGCGCGGCAAGGGCAGGAGACATTTGCCGCTTTTGGTGACTTGCCTTTTCCTCTGGTTGCGGCAATCCACGGCCCTTGTCTTGGCGGCTGGTTTGAGCTGGCGTTGGCCTGCGATTATCGTGTCTGCTCTCTGGATGACAAAACGGTACTGGGATTACCTGAAGTGCAGTTGGGCCTATTGCCGGGATCGGGTGGGACTCAGCGTTTGCCCAGGTTGATTGGCGTCGATCGCGCGCTGGATTTGATCTTGACGGGTCGCTCGGTAAAAGCGCGGCAGGCGCTCAAGCTGGGGATGATCGATGATGCCGTTCCCAACAGTATCTTGCTGGAAACGGCGGCAGCCGATGCTGCCCTGGCGCACGCGTCTGGTGAACAGTTGGCTAGTGCGTCACGTGTTATTTAAAGTGGTGAAGCAGAAGACGCGCGCCAAAACTCAGGGTAACTATCCTGTGGCCGATCGCATTATTCAGGTGGTACGGCGTGGTATAGGTAAAGGGCTGGCCGAAGGATACAAACAGGAAGCGCGCGCGTTTGGCAAACTGGTTATAACGCCAGCCTCAGCGGCGTTGCGTAGCCTGTTTTTTGCCACCAATGCGTTGAAAAAGCAGGCGGGAGCGTCTGCTGAACCGCGTGAAATACACCGTGTCGGTGTGCTCGCTGGTGGATTGATGGGCGGCGGTATCGCCTGTGTCACTGCCCAGCGCGCGCAGCTTCCGGTGCGCATCAAGGATATTAACGAAGAAGGTATCAACCACGCGCTGCGTTACAGTTGGGAATTGCTGAGTAAACGCGTGCAGCGCAAACCTATGAAACCGGCGGAACGCCAGCGCCTGATGACGTTGGTCTCGGGCAGCACCGATTATCACGGTTTTGAATATGCCGATATCGTTGTCGAGGCGGTGTTTGAGGATCTGGCGCTCAAGCAGAGCATGGTGGCAGATATTGAACAGTACGCGCACCCGTAAACCCTGTTCGCATCCAACACTTCTTCCTTGCCCATACATCAGATCGCCGAACGGGCGCAGCGCCCTGAGCAGGTCATCGGTCTGCACTATTTCAGCCCGGTAGACAAAATGCCGTTGGTGGAAGTCATTCCCCATTCAGGAACCAGCCCTGAAACCATCGCCACCACGGTAGCCTTTGCCCGCCAGCAGGGGAAAACCGCCATTGTGGTGGCCGATAAAGCCGGATTTTATGTTAATCGTATTCTGGCTCCATATATCAACGAGGCTGCTTATTGTCTGTTGGAGGGCGATCCGGTAGAAACCGTGGATGCCGCGCTGGTGCGCTTTGGCTTCCCTGTTGGCCCGTTAACCCTGTTCGATGAAGTGGGCATTGATGTGGCGACCAAAATAGTGCCAATACTGGTGACCGCTTGGGGTGAGCGGTTTCAGGCACCAGCCACTTTCGAGGCCATTTTGCAGTATGGGCGCAAAGGGCGTAAGAACGGCAAGGGCTTTTACCGTTATGGCGTCCAGCGCCGTTTCTGGCGCACACCGCGCGAGGTGGGCAGCGCTATCTACCCCTTGCTGGGCGTAACGCCAAAAGCCCATATTAATCCTGCGTTGATGGCGCAACGCTGTGTGATGATGATGCTAAACGAGGCGGCGCGCTGTCTGGATGAAGGCGTGATCCAATGCGCACGTGACGGTGATATCGGTGCTGTATTTGGCATTGGCTTTCCACCGTTCTTGGGAGGGCCGTTCCACTACATGGATCATTTGGGTATTGAGGCAGTGGTCAAAACGTTGGAAACGTTCGAGCATCAGTATGGCCCCGTTTTGCCCCGTGTCAGCGCCTGTTGAACATGCGGGAAAATGCGGCGCGTTTTCATCCTTAATCTTTCCCCCCTTCCGACATCAGCCGGAAGGGCATCAATTGATGGTCACCGCCACGCTCACTGTATCTTTGTAGCTTCCGGCCGGTTTGTTGGCCTGGCTTGCGTTGATGCGTGCAGTAAAAGGGATGGTTTGCGTCGCCCCAGAGCCGGTGCCCGCGTAGCTGTTGCTCTCGGTCCAGGTGCTGTTGTCGGCGCGATAAAGTTGATATTGCAGATAGTAATTGGTACCGGAAACGCTGGCGGTCATCCGACGCCAATTGGCATCGTCAGGGTGCGTGCTGGTTAACGTTACGCTGTAAGCACCATCTTTAGTGCAACGCACGCCCAAACTGCTGTTGATAGCCGTGAAGGCTGAGGGAAAGGCTGCGCTGCCAAACTCGATATTGTTGGTATTGCTAATCTGGCAATCGTTGGTGATGGTCAGCGTTAGCGTGATGTTGGAAGTCGGTGTGCCGAAATAGTACAGGCAAAGATCGAATTCACCAATATCGCAAACGCGATAGCCCCAGCTAATGGCGATGACATCGGTATAAGTGCCGGCAGAAAGCACGGCACCGGTGCTTGTTTTTATCCACAGCGGCAAGGTGTTGTTTGGACCGGTAAACAACCCCAATAGCCCCAAGAGCGTCTGGCTACTCCAGGTGTATGAGCCATTAACGGCGAGTATTTTGCTACAGCTTTGGTCGACGCAAAGCGTATAGGGCATAACGTCACTTTTCGTGGTGTGTTTTAACTGACGCAGGCCAGCGGAAGCGTTATTTCCGGCGCCGAACGTCGCAATGACGCGGTTGGTGCCTGCCAGTGACAGCGTTGGCGCGTCGCAGTTAAAACCGGTACTGGCTTGAGAGGTCTGCGATGAACCGTTAAGCGCGATCGAGCTGGCGCTGCCCAGTGAAGATGAGGTGCTGGGTACACGACACTGCGCCCATGTTACTGGCGCATAACTGAAACCGAGCAGCGCAAGTGAGAAGAACAGGAAAAGTATACGCATCTTTTATCCTTGGTTATCGGGTTGGCATGTCAGCGGGCCAACCAGTGCCGGCATGGATTGCTGCTCTGGCAGTGAAAATTGTACGTGACAACGGCGCCCATCTTCCTGAGTAAACGACAGGTGGTTGTGAATACCTAAATGGGCAAAGTAGACCAAACCGTCATAGTCACTGATGGTGGTGTTGCCGCTGGTTTCATCGGTAATCCAGGTGCCGACGCGCAGCGCTTCACCGCTGCTGTTTCGTAGCGCGATATTGGCTGAACGCACTTTTTTAATGGCAAACGAGGCCAACGTGCCGCTACCTTCCTTCACGGCTAACCGGGTTTCAACGCCCGAGATGTCTACGTCAGGTGGTAAAGCGAGCGGATCGATTTCCACCTTCGCCGGGTAGTGTGAGGTTACCCATGGGATCAGCAATCGTCCTTGCTGGTTGGTATAGCCAACTAACTGATTTTCGTAGCGCACTGGCACGTCGGCATAGCCTTGCGTATCGACCACAATAAAGGCGTCATTGATACGGTTGCTGGGGAATAGGCTACCATCCAGATAGATTACCGAGCCGCTCATTTCTCCCCAGTGCGTTTGGCTCCCCTCGTTGCCATAGATCCCCCCTGTATCTGGTTATACGGACCTCGCCAACTAGCGTCCCTTGATGATAAGGATCATTGCCTGCACTGTAGGCTAGGTTCCAGCCAAAACCGCCATCGAGGGGAAGGGTGCGCGTCACACCCAGTGTCGTGAGGTTCTCTCCCTGGTTGTTACGTTGCATGCTGGTATTGAACGTATCGCTGCTACCAAAGGGGATAATTACCTGAATCTGTGCGCTGTGACCGCGATCGCCCAGCGTTTTATTGGCCGCCAGATAGAGCGTGCTGTTGCCCCAGAGTTGCCGCGTATAGGAAAGATTCACTAACTCAGTGCGCGGATCGTTAAATGTGGTAATAGCGAAATAGCTCATCCCGACGGTGCCGTTTGCCGGACCAAATAACATGCTGCTCAGGGTGGCTTGCAGGCTCTCTTTGCTCATGTTCCCCGGTGTAGCGTAAGTGCTGAGATCCTGATAGCGCAACGTGCGGCGCTGATGCTGGACGTTAAACCCTACGGTATTGCCATAATAGGGGTAGCCAAAGACATATTGTTGTCCGCGTCCATCCCGTTCACTGTGACTGTAGGCCGTGCTGAGCGTACCCCAGCGCCCCACGGCCATGTCTGCACCTGCGCCGAGCAGGGAGAGGCCACGCACTGTTTCGCCATGTCTGGCGAGCGTCAGGTTCTGTGTGACGCTATAGCGATAGAAGCCTCTGAATGCAGGATCTGATGCATAGCGATCCTGCCCCAGCCCGTAGGTTTGGCGCAGCAAGCCAACGGAGAGGTCGAAATCGCTAAGTCCCTGACGCAGTAGTGTGTTGGATACATAAAACGGCATGCTGGTAGCAATCTGTCGCCCTTGTGCATCGGTGGTAATGATTGTCGCCTCACCCACACCGTTGAGATAGGGCGTATTGGTCAGGGTGAACGGGCCGGAGTTGAGCGCCATACTGCTGGTTTTAAAGCCGTTGATAAACAGATCCAGCGTGCTGGGTACCGCAGCAGAGCATGCATATTGCAACATGGGATAGGTGACGATATCCGGTCGCAGATTGAAATTACGTCCCATGCGCAGACCCGCCATACGTGCTGATTGGCCCCAGGTCAGCGAGTTGCTGATGAGATCGCCCAACTGGTAGCTGACCACCCGCCCACTGCCGCTGTAGCGCCAATAGGTATCGTAGCGACGATAGCGGCTGCCATCGTCGGTGTAGGAGCTTTTTATCACCCACAGCCCCGAGTTGGACAAGGTGCCGTAATCGCTGAAAAGGCGCTGCTCCATCAGCGCGTTCATCGTGTCGCCCTGCTGTGGCGGCGAAGTATAAAACAGGTTATAATTAAACAGTAGGCCGGTGCTGCTGCGTGCGGACAGGCGCGGTGTGCCGCTGCCACCACCTGCGTTGAGTTGCTGCACCTGGCTGTCATAGAACACCGTCACATCGGGCAGCGTGTTGATCTCTATCTGTCCTGTGGCACTGGTGGGCAGTTTTATGTGCCTGCGGGCGAGCTCGCTGGCGTCCGCAGCGTAGCGATCGCCATTGACACTTACGGGGACAACCAGATTATCGCTGTATCCGTTTACCGCCAGCGTCAGGTAATAAAGGGCTTGTTGCTGAGCGGGGGGAGCCGTAGGCGGGGGCGGTAAGCTACCGAATTCCTCGGCGGCAAACACGGTTGATGCGCACAGCATAACGCCACCTGCAAACAGAAATACGCTTGGGCAAACATGCTGTGCTAAATGCTTTAACCTTCCTGACATCAGGCTTAGCCGCGAGTGATAACGATAGGGTCAGGAGCATCCGTCAAATGGGTATACAGAATGGCATTTACGCCGGGGGTCGCCGCTGATGCCGGAAGCGGCCAGCGCATTTCCTGGCCCGGCAGAACATACCCTAAAAATCCCTCACTGATGATGGTACGCGGCCCTTTTCCTTGCGGCGAGGTGGACCAAAACACATTATTCAGGCGGGCATGCGTTTGGCCTTCATTACGTACATAGAGGTAGGGCTTTCCGTCGACCGGGGCAATGCGCCAGTGCAGTAGCAAGGGAGCCTCCACAGTATTAGGCTTATCGTGGCCTGATCCCCGTAGAAACAATGGCAACAGATAACGCATCTGGAATTGAACGCCAGAGGGAGCGTTATTGGTTTGCGGCAGACAAGGTGTGGCTATCTCATCAATCACGATACGGAAAGCACGTTCCTGAGTTGTTGATGACGGGGCAACACGCATCAACCTGATCATGCTACGCTGACCCGGTTCCAGTTTAATGAAGGGCGGTGTGGGTATCACTTCGGTTTGATCGGCGTAGCGATCTTAATACTGCATCTGACGCTAGGTCATAATGCGAATTTGCAAACCAACGGTGTTATTTTCCTTGTTTTCCAGCCATAGTGCTGAACTGCTGTTATATGCTTAGATGATTTGGTAAATCGGCCACACCAGCAAAGAACTGGCGGCAAATGCGCCTGAACAGAAAAACAGTACTGCAATAGATAAAAATCGACCCACACTACTTTTCGTTATTTTCATGCCAACGCCTTATTATTTTTAAAAACGCCGTAATCACTAACACTTCTACGCATATCTCAATGACTGCCGCTCGCGCCATACATTGTGGTTAATACGTCACTTTGATGGTGACGCTGTCGGTATGTTGCCCGGCCGCAGGCAGCGGCGTTGCGCCAAAATAGCGTGTATATACCGTATAGGTTTGTGTCGTGCTGGGAAAAGAAGACACGGTGAGCGCCAGCGTGCCAGTACCCCATACCTGAGAACGAGCGACATCACGGTAGAGTTGATAGGGCAGTGTGCGTGTTCCTGCGCTGTTTTTCAGATAGCGCTGTGTACTGCTGCCGCCGTTTGTGCCGTAATCGAGCGCAATGGAGACTGATGTGCCGAGCGTGCAGGTGACGACGATTGAGCCGCTGCCCGCACTGCTGGCCACATCCACATTTAGTGGTGGTGGCACTTTGTGAGCCGAAACTGAGGGTTCCCATATTGCTTGAGCTACTGCTGTTAACGCCAAACAGGCAGCCATTTTGCAAGGTGGCCGTCACGTCAAAGGACGCATTGACCGTTACCGCCAATACCGGATTAGCAAAACTCAGCAACACTGCCAGCAGCGGCATAAGGTCACGGAAAAACCGCTATGCGCTGATGCCCGTGGTTTTCCCTGTGCAAGTCTTCATGGCAATAGGGTTCTCCTGTTTATCAGTTCCAGGTAAGCGTTGCTGTGATGGTGTCTGTATAGTTGCCCGCAGGGGGATATTTGAGCGTTTGCTCGGACGCAACAATTCGACCATAGATAGGCACTGCTTGTGCTACACCGGTTCCTGCAGGAACGCTAATAGTGCCACCGATAGCAATTTCCGTTGAGCGCGCACTGTTGCTGTAAAGCCTATAGGAAATCAGTGTGGGGTGGTGGTACCTGCGCCGTTGGTAAGACGGTGTACGGCGCTGGCGTCGTTTGCGCCAGCCCCGATAGTGAGCACGGCGGCGGTGCCTGACGAACACAGCACCGAAAGGCCTGTAGTGCCCACCTCGGCGTCTACGTTATTGTTTAAATCCGCTACCTGACCAAACGCTAACGTTCCGAATGTGCCACTGCTGACGTTGTTAACCAGACATGTCGAGTTTACCGTCAGGGAAACGGCGATATTGCCAGTAATGGTGGCGCTTTCGACAAACGTTGTTGGCATAAACAGAAATAAAGAGGATAGTGCTGCGAGCGCTGCTTTTTGCTTATTCATTACCCTTCCTTCATACAAGCACCGCGCACGATAATTCCGTTAAACGCAATGGCGTTTTTAAAATAGGAAAGCGTGGCAGCGCGCAGATTTTTTCATTCTCACCGCGACACATTGGCGCGGAGAAAATGGACAAAGCGTGCAGGGTATAAACCTTTATCCCTTTTTTAAGGCATCGCTTTCTCTGGTGGGCAATATATCCCCGTTATACTTCACGTTGCCTATGGGGTGGCTGTGTTCACTTACCCAAACCACTTACTCAAGTAAGCCCCCCACTTGCTGCCTTCCTGCAACTCGAATTATTTAGGGTATAAACAGTGAAAATAAAGGTGCAATCGGTGCTTTTGCTGTTATTGCCAGCAGCACTGAATAATAGATTATGGTGAGCTTTTAAATAAATTTAATAACAACTTACATAAAACACTCTTCATAAAGATAGATGCCTCCCCTTTGTTTAATAATGTGAAGAATTTGATAAAAAGGAAAAAGAAATGAAAAAGAAATGAAAAAGAAATGAAAAAGCCAAATTACGTTCGCTGTTAGTTTTAAATTTTTACATGGTGGGATTTAATGGATTTTTACTCTGATTTTTAACCCTGTGATGGTGGCAAAAATGTTGTTTTTCGCTTTTTTTGTTCTGTTGCCATACGGGAGCGTGACAAGGTCGTCACTTAACCTGATGATTCGTGTGTGTAATCTTGCCACGATGCGTGTTCTGGTGATGAAGTAAGGTATGACTATGCCTCAGCGGCCTACCCAAATCGGTTGACTCTGGCTTCCCATCTAAGGTAAAAAGGCAGTTCGTGCTTCGGTTAAATTTGCAACAAAATGACACGTGTTCCCCCTGTCCAAACCTTGTATGCATGGCGGTTTCTTTATCGGGGAATATGTGTTAACAGTATAATATAACGAAGTTTTTTACTATAACGGTGTTATATGCAAGTTTTGATTATGCGTCATGGTGATGCAGTACCTGACGAAGCCAGTGATGCGCTTCGTGCGCGCGGTGTTAAAGAGTCGCGTCAGGTGGCTTTCTGGCTACATGACCAGGGTGTGGCTATTACGCGTGTTTTGGTGAGTCCTTATGTCCGCGCCCAGCAAACTCTGTCCACCTTGCGTGGTATCCTTTCCCTGCCTGATGAAGAAGATTGCCTGCCAGCGCTGACGCCGGGCGGCGATGCCGCATTTGTAAGTGATTACCTGCTGGCGTTGGCCGGTGAGGGTATCGAATCGGTATTGATCGTCTCGCACCTGCCCTTGGTCGGGTATCTGGTGGTGGAACTCAGCCCGCAAACCGGTGCGCCGATGTTTGCCACCTCGGCGGTGGCTTGCGTTACTCTCGATGCGCAGTCGGGGGCTGGTGTGTTCGATTGGCAAATCAGCCCGTCACAGTTGGCGCTTAAATCCTGATCTGAGCTTGCGCTGTCGCAAATGTCAGGCGACAGCGCGCAAGTCGGGTGCATTAGCGCGACGGTTCGGTGCCCGCTTTTATCTGACCGTACGCCGCATCCAGTTCCACCAACACCAACAGTGCGGCGTCACCGCCGAACTCTTTGGGTGCCTGATGTAAAGCCAGTACATCCGGATGTTGTGCCAGCCAGAGAGGCGTTTGCTGTTTGAGAATATGCTTACCGTGGCCGTGCATCACACAGGCGCAGTAAACGTGTTCACGGCGACAGGCCGCGAGCAGGGCACCTAGCTCTTGCTTGGCTTGCAACTGGGTTAATCCGTGCAGATCGAGAAACAGATCTGGGGAATAGTCGCCGCGCCGCAGTTTTTTTAGCTCGTAATGGCTGCTGCCGGGGCGCACGTAACGCGTGGGGCCGTCGCTGTCCAGTTGAGGCTGAAATTCGTCGGAAAAATAAAAGCTGGCATACACTTGTTCCTGCAACGCCTTGCGCGGCGGCAGCTTACCTTCTACCTGATGGCGCTGGGGACGGTATACATAGGTATCCTGGCGCAGCGTTTTGGTGCCGGCCACGGAGGTGCGGAATAGCTGTGCGTCGCCATCATTCAACGCGTGTTTTTTACTCATTCGGTCACCCCGGTGTGTCTCTTACGGTCCTTATTACGCCGGCGTATCTGCTTCCCGATGGGGCGGCCTGGCGTTAGGGCATCAATTCATACGGCATTTGCCATAAATGACATGGGCTCCAGTGTAACCTGTAATAGTGCCTGCGCTACCTTTTTAATAGCAAACCCGAAATTGGCAAACAACAGAAGGGGAGAATCGATTGATAGGCAACGCAGAGGATTTCTGCGCGGGCGGGGTGATATCTGCTGATTTGTCGTTGGCTTCATGGTAAACTAAGCGGCATTTCCGGACAGGTGGGGTCTGTGGAGGACTAACTTGGATAAAATTTTCGTCGACGAGGCGGTCAAAGACCTGCATACCTTGCAAGACAGTTGCGCTGGGCGGTAAGCCGTTTTAACGCAGCCGAGTTCTATTATGGACATGGCACCGATAACACGTGGGATGAAGCGCTGCAACTGGTGCTGCCCACCCTGTATTTGCCTCTTGATTTCCCAGTGGATATGTATGCTCGCGTCTGACGGTATCGGAGCGCCAGCGTGTGGTTGAGCGCGTTATTCGTCGCGTTAATGAACGTCTGCCAGTGGCTTACCTGACCAACAAGGCGTGGTTTTGCGGGTTCGAGTTTTTTGTTGATGAGCGCGTGTTGGTGCCGCGTTCGCCAATCGGTGAGTTGATTTCACAGCAGTTCGCTGGATTGATCGTCGATGAGCCGCAGCATATTCTCGATCTTTGCACTGGCAGCGGCTGCATCGCGATTGCGTGTGCGCACGCCTTCCCCGATGCAGAAGTGGATGCTGTCGATCTCTCCAGCGATGCGTTGGCCGTCGCCGAGCAGAATATCCAGCAACACGGACTAGAACAACAGGTCACGCCGATTCGTTCCGACTTGTTCCGCGCGCTGCCGCCGCTCGCGTATGACCTGATTGTCACCAATCCCCCGTATGTGGATGCGGAAGACATGGCGGATTTGCCACAGGAGTTTCGCCGCGAGCAGGAACTGGGCCTTGCGGCGGGCAATGACGGGCTGGATTTGGTACGCCGCATTTTGGCCTGCGCGCCAGATTACCTTAATGAGCGAGGCGTGCTGATCTGCTAAGTGGGCAACAGCATGGTGCATTTGATGGATCAGTATCCGAATATTCCTTTTACCTGGCTGGAGTTCGAGCACGGTGGTGATGGCGTATTTATGCTGACAAAAGATCAACTAGTGGATTGCCACAGCCATTTTGCGGCGTATCGGCAATAAAAACACCGGTTATGCCGGGCTCACCCCGGCAATATAAATCATAATGCAGTACAGAATAGCGATGTTACACAGAAAGGAGTCGTGATGGCAGGCAACAGTATTGGCCAGTTCTTCCGCGTCACCACGTTCGGCGAATCCCACGGTATTGCGTTGGGATGTATCGTTGATGGCGTACCGCCGGGCATTCCGCTGACTGAAGCGGATCTGCAACGCGATTTGGATCGCCGTCGCCCTGGCACCTCGCGTTATACCACGCCGCGCCGCGAGCCAGATCAGGTGCGTATTTTATCTGGGGTGTTTGAAGGGGTCACCACGGGCACCAGCATTGGCCTGATCATCGAAAATACCGATCAGCGCTCTCAGGATTACAGTGCGATCAAAGACGTGTTCCGCCCTGGTCATGCCGATTATACCTACGAACAAAAATACGGCGTGCGTGACTATCGCGGCGGCGGCCGCTCTTCGGCCCGTGAAACCGCAATGCGTGTGGCCGCTGGTGCCATTGCAAAAAAATACCTGCAAATGACACACGGTATTCAGGTACGTGGTTATCTGGCGCAAATGGGCGATGTCACCTGTGAATTGAAAGCGTGGGATATCGTCGAGCAAAACCCGTTTTTCTGCCCCGATGCCGACAAGATCGATGCGCTGGATGAATTGATGCATACCCTGAAAAAAGAAGGTGACTCCATCGGCGCTAAAGTCAGCATTGTCGCCGAATCGGTGCCCGCTGGTTTGGGTGAGCCAGTGTTTGACCGTTTGGATGCCGACCTGGCCCACGCATTGATGAGTATCAACGCGGTAAAAGGCGTAGAAATCGGCGATGGATTTGCGGTTGTCACCAAACGCGGAAGCGAAAACCGTGATGAAATTACCCCGCAATGGTTCCAGAGTAACCATGCGGGCGGCGTGCTGGGTGGCATCAGTAGCGGACAGGCGATTGTTGCGCATCTGGCGCTGAAACCCACCTCGAGCATCACGGTGCCGGGGAAAACCATCAACCGCCAGGGTGAAGCAACGGAAATGATCACCCGTGGACGTCACGATCCCTGCGTGGGGATTCGTGCTGTGCCGATTGCGGAGGCAATGATGGCGATTGTATTGATGGATCATCTGTTGCGTCAGCGCGCCCAGTGTGCGGACGTCGTGAGCCAGGTTCCTCGTTGGTAAACTAAACATGAAAAAAGGGTGGGTGGGGCCATTGCCGTGCTGTTAAGCGCGGGCGTATGGGCAAAAACCCCGTGGCAAGAGATCGCGCATCCGGTGCCGGGTACGGCGCAGACCATTGGTGCGTTCTCTAACGGTTGTATTGTCGGTGCGCAGCCGTTGCCGTTGGAATCCGTGAATTATCAGGTGATGCGTGTCGATCAACGCCGCTATTTCGGTCATCCGGATTTGCTGGCGTTTATCACGCGACTAAGCGCCAATGTGAAAAAGCAGACTGGCGGTATTGTGCTGGTGGGCGATATGGGAATGCCGGCTGGCGGTCGATTCAGCAGCGGCCATGCCAGTCACCAGTCCGGTCTGGATGCGGATATTTGGTTACAGATGCCGCTGCAACGTTGGACGGCACAGCAACTCCTGAAACCGCAGCCTATCGATTTGGTCGCAGCCAATGGTCGTCAGGTCAACCCACGCTTGTGGCAGCCACAAGTGACGGCGTTGATCAAATTGGCCGTGCAGGATCATGAGGTCACCCGCATCTTTGTCAACCCGGCCATCAAGAAACAGCTGTGTCAGGAAGCGGGACAGGATCGTGACTGGCTGCGCAAAGTGCGTACCTGGTTTGCGCACAAGGCGCATATGCACGTGCGGTTACGCTGCTCGGCAGACAGCCTGGAATGTCAGGATCAGGACGCGCCACCCGCAGGTGATTGGTGCGGCGCTGAATTGAGCAGTTGGTTTACGCCACACCAGCCGACCCCTTGAAGCGCCAGTGAAAACGCCACCTCCGCTACCGGCCTCGTTCCAGGCATTACTCGATAAACATCTGTTGGTGAACTAAGTCATGGAATGGTTTTTAGTCAGTCCCGAAATGCTCGGGGTGTTGTTTGCTTTTGCAGCACTTGCCGGTTTTATCGATTCTATCGCGGGGGAGGTGGGTTACTCAGTATTCCAATTCTGCTCTCGGCAGGACTAAGTCCAGCGCAGGCGCTGGCAACCAATAAACTGCAAGCGGTCGGTGGATCTTTTTCTGCCAGTCTCTATTTTGTCCGTCAGCGCGCCGTGAGGTTAAGTGAACAGAAGCTGCCCATCGCGTTGACCTTTTTAGGCTCAACGTTTGGTGCCTGGTTGATTCAGCAGATTCACGCGGATTTTTTGCGCCAGATCATGCCTGTTCTGGTGATCGGTATCGGGCTCTATTTCCTGTTAATGCCGAACATTGGCGATGAAGATCGCCAGAAACGTTTGTCGGGCCTTCCGTTTGCCTTTTTGGCGGGCGGGTGTATCGGGTTCTATGACGGTTTCTTTGGCCCCGGCGCTGGTTCTTTCTACGCGCTGGCGTTTGTCACGCTCAGCGGTTTTAGCCTGCCTAAAGCCACGGCACATGCCAAGGTGCTCAATTTCACTTCCAATTTTGGTGGGTTGCTGTTCTTTATTCTGGGCGGTCAGGCGGTCAGGCGGTCAGGCGGTCAGGCGGTCAGGCGGTCTAGGGCGTTGGGCTGGTGATGCTGGTCGGGCAGGTGTTGGGTGCCCGCCTCGGTGCTCGCATGGTGCTCAATAAGGGGCAAAAGCTGATCCGTCCGATGCTGGTTATTGTGTCTGCCTGTATGAGCGTGAAGTTGATTTATGATAACCACGGCAGCGATATTACCCAATGGATAGGACACCTCTGGTCATGACCACCTCTAGTGTAAGCACTACGCACGATTACCGCGATCTCATTACTTTGTTCGCACAGTGCTTTGAGAAGGACTATAACACTCGGCTGGTGAAAGGGGATGATGAGCCTATCTATCTGCCTGCTGATGAACAGTTTTCCTATCATCGTATTGTGTTCGCGCACGGGTTTCATGCCAGCGCATTTCATGAAATTTCGCACTGGTGCATTGCCGGTGAGGCGCGACGCAAGCTGGTGGATTTTGGCTATTGGTACTGCCAGGATGGCCGCGATGCGGCAACGCAGGGGCAGTTCGAGCAGGTAGAAATCAAGCCACAGGCGTTTGACTGGCTGTTTTGCATGGCTTCGGGCTTTCCCTTTAATGTCAGTTGCGACAATCTGGAAGGGAGTATTGAGCCGGATCGCATCGCGTTTCAGAGCACCGTACATGCACAAGTGATGACCTATCTGGAGCAAGGTATTCCGGCGCGTCCATTGCGCTTTATTCGTGCATTACAATACGCCGCCGTTGACGGCGGAGCAGTTCCCGTATCCCGTATCCCGCCGATCTCAACTGATGCGGATAAACGTTAATAGTGAGGATGTTAGATGATCGCAGAATGTGAAGCGCGTATTCTTGCGCTGATTGATGATATGGTAGAGCATGCCAGCGATGATGAACTTTTTGCCGGTGGCTACCTGCGCGGTCATTTGACGCTGGCAGTGGCAGAGGCTGAAGAGCAGTGGGAAACCTCGGTTCAGGCGCTCTATCAGCGCGTTTGCGACAGCGTAAAGCAAGCGATTAAAAATGGTGAGCTTTCGCCGCCGGATCAGATATTAGTCAATGGTATGTGGGATGATTTATTTCAGCGCGCCTCGCAGATCAATTGATAACTTACTCGCACTGACTCGGTAAATGAGAAAAAGTATTATTTAACGCGTTATTGTTATTCCTGTGAAAGCGGGAATAGTTTATTAAAACAATTACTTGCCTAATTCTTTGTGTTAATTGGTAAATAAAAATATCAGTTCCGAACTCATCTTTACACTACTCTGATTAAATTATACAGGCACGATAAACTTCTCTGCATAATATCCGGAATAATAGCTATCAACGAGAGATGCTGCAGCAGCAAGGAATAAAAACAGCTGACTGACCTGTTAATCTGACAGGTTATATTCTGCAAGGAATCAGAGTTGATGATGCGTTATCTCGTTATATATTTACCCTCGCATTGAGGGTAATATATTAACTTTGATGACAGAGAATAGATAAATATGCTGTAGCTTTTGGTTTTGTTGCTTCACTGGTTGCCGTTCCGGGAATGGCGCTGGCTTCTGGCAATACCATTTCTTTTCAGGTGGGAGTCGCGGACGAAACTTGTGAGGTTTCGGTCAATGGGAACAACGCATCACCTGTCGTCTTACTGCCGACAGTCAACGCCAGCCAACTGAATGCTGCGTCAAACCGCTGGGCAAACCACCTTTGATATTGGTGTGAGTGGCTGTACGGGTGATGCCGATGGCATGACGGTTTCCACCGTATTTGTCGGCAATCAGGTAACCAGCGCAGGCAACCTGGGTAATACCGGCACGGCAAAAAACGTTGAACTGCAGATTCTGGACATCAAAGGGACTGAGATCAACTTCACCAACGGGTTTACTGGTGACGGTGATTTGGAACTTGGCCCGAATGAAACCAGCGCCAGCTATACCGCACAGTACCTGGCTACCGGTAGCGCTGCACCAGGGTCGGTGACCTCAACGCTGCAATAGCCATTTCCTACCAGTAATCCTGTCGGGCCTGTTTTTACAGGCCCGTTTGCCATTCCCGCGTCGCTGGCGGCCCGTCAGTGGACTCGGACTCCGAAGGCACCGCGTAGCGGCGTTATTTTCCGCGAAAAGCCAGAGGCCACGGGGAGAGGGCGATAGCACGCCCCGTGTCGGGCACGTGCGCTGAACGGTGCAAATAGCCGCTTGGGTTAACGCGCGCGAAACATTCACTGTACCAACAAAAAGACTTGGCCTAAATTTATGGGGGCCTCAGCGCCTCGCTCCCTTCTGCGTAACTACCAGAAATGCATGTGGATAATCCGGCAAATTTCTATCGCTGAATTATAATTACGACGATCGCTAAATTCTGTCCCGCTTAATCTCGATTTAGGGGCTGTATATAACTGCACGCAACGTCGTATTTCTAGGTTGGGGGCTGCTCTGCTGGTATTATTGGCGATGGCGAGTTTTTCCGCTTGGGCCAGTATCATCATGACCGGAACGCGAATTATTTATCGCAGAGATGCGCGCTCGGTAGATGTTCAACTCGCGAACCGCGGTAATGTGCCTTATATCGTTCAAACCTGGTTTGATGAAGGGGATATGAATGATGGGCCAGAGAGCAAACGTAATATCCCCTTTGTGGTTTCTCCTGCGTCTTTCTGTATTGCCCCGAATGCCGGACAGGTTGCCCGTATTTCCTATACCCGCTCGCGCGCCTTGCCGGAAGATCGTGAATCCATTTTCTACTTCAATTTCCAGGAAATCCCACCGTCCAATGTGGGGGCGATGCTGCCGCTAGCCAGAATAAAATGCTGGTGGTGCTGCGCAACCGCGTCAAATTATTTTTTCGCCCATCCCGGCTGGGAAACCCTCCTGCCAATGTTCTTTCAACGGTAAAAGTGACGGCCACCCGTGAAGGGCAACGTAGCGGCGTGCTCGTGTCCAACACACTGCCGTTTTATCTCAATGTGAGCAAGATAGCGCTTAATGCGTCGGGCGCAACCATCCCGGCGACAGCAGATATGGTCGCACCATTAAGCCAACGCACGTTTTGGTTTACTTGCGCCGTGCCGTCAGGACGTCATACCGTCACGGTAACGATCATCAGCGATCAGGGAGCCAGACTCAGTGCCGACTTCCCGTTATGAGCGGCTTGCGTGTCCATTAACACCTGCTCCTCTGTGGCTGGCGGCGGCAGTGGCCGGGCTGGCATCGTCGGTACACGCTGAAGACTATTACTTCGACCCGGCGTTGTTACAGGGGGCGGCCTATGATCAGGATCTGGCGCGTTTCAATCAGCACGATGCACTGATTGAAGCCGGTGAGCATGTTCTGGACGTATTCGTTAACGATCAGATGATTGCCGCCAGTGAGACGGTGCTGTTTATCGCCACCGCCGGAGAGGGCGTGAAGGCCTGCCTCTCTCCGGCCTTGCTGTAAAAAACGGCCATACGTGTAAATCGCAACGCACCGCGGCAACCAGCAGAATGTGTGTTACTGAGCGATACCGGCCAAAGCGTGGCTGAAGAGGTGGATCTCACCGCCTTGCGCCTCAATCTTGTGGTAGCACAGCAGGCCTTGTTGCGCACTCCACGCGGCTATATTCCGGTTTCGGAGTGGGACAGTGGTATCCCTGCGCTGTCATTACGCCATAACACCAACTACTACCGCACGGAAAATCGTGACAACAATTATCGCTACGGCTATTTGTGGAGTGCGTTGAATGCTGGTTCCAATATTGGTTTGTGGCAGGTTCGCCATCAAGGGAATCTGCGCTATTACGACAGCAGCGTCAGTGGCAGCCAATATAAATACAACGCGGTGCGCACCTGGGTGGACAGACCCATCCCCGCCATTGAAAGCATGCTGACGTTGGGTGACAGCTACACCAGTAATAGCCTGTTCGGCAGTTTGTCATTCAATGGCGTCAAGCTTGCCAGCGATCAGCGCATGTGGCCGCAGGGGCGTAGAGGATTTGCACCAGAAGTGCGCGACGTAGCTGGGGCTTCGGCGCGTGTGGTGGTGCGGCAACTGGGGCAGATTATCTATGAAACCAGCGTTCCGCCCGGTGCTTTCGTGATCCGCGATTTGTATAACACGCAGGATCGCGGGGACTTGCAGGTAGAGGTGATCGAGGCCAACGGGCGGGTATCAACCTTTACCGTACCCTATGCCTCCGTCCCTGATTCAGTGCGTCCCGGTAACTGGCAATACGAAGTGGCGATGGGGCGCGTGCGCCATTTTAATAGCATCGATAACCAATTTGCCGAAGGCGTTGTCCAGCATGGCCTCAATAATGTGTTAACGCTCAACGGCGGTGTACGCGTTGCGGATGACTATGTCGCGGGATTGTTTGGTACGGTGATCGCCACTCCTATCGGAGCCTTCGGGACGAACGCGACTTGGTCGCATGCGGATGTGAATGGTCATACTGAGTCGGGTTGGCGTAGTGAACTCAGCTACGGTCGCACCTTTGCCAGCGGCACCAGCGTGGTACTGGCTGCCTGGCACTATTCCACCACCGGTTTTCGCGATCTGCAAGATGTGCTCGGTCAGCGCCGCCAGTATCGCAATAATGGAAGCTACTGGTCAGACAGCCTGAATCAAAAAAACCGTTTTTCCGCTACGGTGAGCCAGGCGATGGGCTCGTGGGGTATGCTGAACATGTCGGCCAGTACCAGCAGCTACTACGGTGAATCATCACGCGTTACTAAACTGCAACTCGGCTACAATAATTCCTGGCGAAACATCAGCTATAACCTGAGCGTGGCACGCCAGCGCACTGTGTGGGAACGGGGACGTAATTTCGTCAGCGTCAGTGATGGAGACTACGACAACATCGGTCAGCAGCGCTATACCGAAACCCTTGTCGCGCTCGGTTTCTCTGTGCCCTTTGATGTCGGGAGCACCCGCTCTACGGTCTCGTTGGACATGAACCGCACTGGCGCGTCACGTTCAGGCACGCTGAGTGTGGCGTGGTCTTCAGGCGACGACAGGCAGTTCACCTGGTCTGCCTACACCGGGGTAGAGAATTATCAACAGGGCGGTAACGCCATGACATTTGGCGGTAGCGCACAGCAAACGACTTCTCTGGGTGCGCTGCGCGCTTCGGTGGCACAAGGCGACAACTATCGCCAATTTGGCGTCGGGGCCGCCAGTACACTGGTGTTGCATCAGGGCGGAGTAACGCTCGGGCCTTATGCCAGCGATACCTTCGCGTTGATCCGTGCGCCGGGTGCCGAAGGGGCGATGGTGCGCAATGGTCAGGGGGCTACGGTCGATAGCTTTGGTTACGCCATCTTGCCGTCGCTGGCCCCATACCGTTATAACACCATTACGCTGGATGCCAGCACCATGAACGATGAAACTGAATTGCAAGGTGGCAGCCAGCGCGTGGTCCCTTACGCGGGAACCTTGGCGCAGGTCAGTTTTCCCACCTTGCAAGGGAGGGCGGTGCTGATCGCCACGCAACTTGAGGACGGGAGTTTTCCCCCAATGGGCGCGGATGTGGTAACGGCGGCAGGCGACAGCGTTGGCATGGTCGGGCAAGGTGGTCAAATCTACGCCCGCCTTGCCGAAGAACGCGGTACCTTACAGATGGTATGGGGCCCGCAGGCTGGGGAGCAATGTGCGGTCAGCTACCGTTTACCGCCGCGCGGAAGCGACGCTTTCACCCATCTTGATCTGCCTTGTCAGCTTCGGAGGTCGCCATGACATAGCGTATCATATTCTGGCTGGCCGTGCTGTTACTCGGGAGCCAGACGGCCTACAGCGCCTGTATTCGGGTCACCAGTGCCACCTCCTTATCGCAGGTAGCGCGCAATGCGGGCTATACCGCGACCGCTTGGAATGGCGCGTGCGATACCTGTAACGGCAGAAACATTGGTATGCCCGGCGTGATAAGCCTTAGCAGCGGCACCTTTCAGTCCTCAGGTACTTTGTTGGCGAGCAGCTCAATCAGCTTTCTGAGTCAGGGCGCGCAGACGGCGTTTACTGCTAATTAAATCTTGTTTCGCTGTGCAGTCGCGGATGCCAGCAGCCTGTTCGAGATGTATGCCACCAATGGCGATATCGGCTATGCCGGAATGTATGCGGCCAGTGAGATTGACGGTGCCTACTATAGCTATGTGCGCAATGTTGCGGTTAGACTCACCCATTTAAAGAGCTGGGCCTACTTTTCCCGCTACTGGCAGGGTCGGCAACTGACGCCGTCCGACTGGTTCTCCGATGGTACCTATATCTATATTCCGGCCAGCGCCTTCAGCGATATTTTGATGGAAGTGTTCCGTATCGACAGCACCACGTGGTATGGCAACGCCTATAATCGCTACACCTACCTCTACAGCCAGCCTCACGGCTATACCGCGTTTAAAGGCCCGGGACTCAGCGCGAATGTGACTGAGGGTGCTGATTCGGCAACCAATTATGAAGGATGGCCCTATGACTGGCCTGGTACCTGGAGCCTGTACGCGACGGGGGTGACCTTTGTACGCGGCGCGTCTTGTCGCGTGGATGATTTTCCGAATGTCGTGATGCTGCCGTTGATCACCGCTAATCAGTTGCGTCAGGGCGGCACCAGCCGTGCGGGGTTCTCCGTCACCATACAGTGTTAATCCGGGGCACTATCTAGCACCAATGTGTCAACCCTCACGGCGGCGAATTTCTCGATGGGTTTTTTGGTGAACAAGCCCGCCGCGGTGGCGGCGGCGCAGTCGTTGGAGCTGGTCACCAGCGGCGGCGGCTTAACCTGGTTGCTGGATAATCAGTACGGTAGCGGAGCGGGCGAAGCTTCTGGCGTCGGTATCCGTATTTTCAACAACCGAGGGCAAGCCATCAATCTACTGCCGGATTTAACCTCATACGGCACCGGCAACCCGCGCGGGTGGCATGCCTTTAAAGAATTAACCACCAGGGTCTCTGCGGGTAGCACAGAAATTTATGCCGGAGATTTTACCGCATCGCTGGAAGCGATTAATCAACAACCGATTACACCGGGGACAGTCAATGCTCAATTGCAGATCATTGTCAGTTTCCAGTAGCGCGCAGAAAGCCATCAGCGGGATGCTGTGCGTGCTTTTCTTCCTGCATTCGCTGTGGTTAATGTTGAAGGCTCTCGCGTGATTCTGCACAAAGGCGAGATGTCCACATCGCTCATGCTGTCCAATTCAGAAAAACTGCCCACGCTGGTACAGGTCTGGAGTGATGCGGGCGATCCGCTGCTCCCACCCGAGCGTGCTACAACGCCGTTGATCGCCGTACCGCCGGTATTCAGTATGAAGCCGGATGAGGAGCGTTCTTTGTGTTTGTTGCTCACCTCGCGTCAGGGGTTTGCCAATGACAAAGAATCGCTGCTGTGGCTTAACGTCTATCAAATTCCACCGAACACTGCGGAGATGACGCGCCACAAGCAAAGCGTGGTGTTGCCGCTGCGCTTGCGCCTGAAGGTGTTTATTCGGCCAGCCGGGCTGGGCGACCCTAACGAGTCTGATGGCGAACAACTGCGTTTTCGTTTGCTGCAAGCGGGGGACGGGCAACAGTTGTAGGTCGCCAATCCCACCCCCTGGCATATGACGCTGACCGACATCAGCTATGCTGAACAGCGTCTGGGCAGCATGATGGTGGCTCCGGCGTCCAGCGTAAACCTGCCGGTAAATCGTTCGATCGTCGGACAGACACTCAGCTATCAGCTCATCAACGATACCGGTACCCACTGGCGTTATTCCGCGACACTCTTTCCTTGAGCGTGGCTGATTACACCGCGCGGCCTTTCAGCAGCTTTCTCACCCAAAAACGATTCGGGTTCAACGCGGCGAGCGTTGGTGCATTGAGCGGCAATGGTTCTCCGTACAGTTGCCCTGCCAGAATTTCGGCAGCCAACGGGGCAGAGCACAATCCGCGCGATCCTAGCGCACCGATAATGAACAGATCCTCATGAACCGGTGCCGCGGCCACACGTTCTGGCGTGTGCTGCTGTACGTCAAGTGACGCGTATTGATGTAGCGTCAGTGCGTGATCCGGCGCGGCACCGAGCAGCGGCAGGTGATCGCGCGTAGCACAGCGCACGCCCTGACGTGCTGCGTTGCCGCTGACGTCAATGTCATTCACCCACGTTGCATCGGGCAAGCAGGCCGCGAGGCGCTGGTGGTTTTCCTGCTGCTCGTCTGAGCTAAACGTGGTGGCAACCACGCCTCGCTGGTAGCTGGCACCGATACAGTGCTGCTGGTGACGGGGGCTGACGGGAGTCAGATAGCCATCGTAACAAAGGACGCGTTGCAAGCTTTGTAGCACCGGCGTAGTCGGGATATGACTTACCTGACCGCGCACCGCATAGCTGGGGAGATGCTGAGTTTGCGACCAGTCGCTGAGCTGGTGTCCATTCGCCAGGATCACCACAGGATGGGTTTTTTGCTGCCCGTTTGCCAACCTCAGTTGCCAGCCGGATGCATTTTTTTCCAGCGCAGAGACGCGAGTAGCAAAATGCACGACCAACCCGAGCGATTGTGCGTGTTTCAGCGCATGGGTGGTAAGCTCTGTCGGGCACAGCCAGCCACCCTCGGCATAGCTCACACCTGAAAAACCTATCGCCAATCCGGCCGTTGCATCCATCTCATCAGCGCTGAGCGGCGTAACTATCTCTATCGGCCAGTTGCCGTGCAAGATTTGCGTGATTTTGCGCGCGCTTTTTTCATCGTAGGCAATCTGATTCACACCGCACCAGTCATGTTCATAGGCGATACCGGCTTGCAGCAGTGAGTCGTACTGGCGACGGGCAAAACCAAAAGCGGTGGCGAAAAAGCGGGAAAGCGCATCGTGTTTGTCGTTTAGTAACGGGTAAAGGGCTCCCTGACGGTTACCGGATGCGCCTAACGCTGGTGCCTCATCTTCACAATAGAGTATCACGTGTGCGCCGCGTCGCAGCAGCGCCAGTGCTGTCAGTACGCTGGCAATACCACCGCCAATAATAGCGATATCCTCTATCGCGCTCGCGGCCGGGCGTGAATACCAGGGGGTTGCCGCCGGGGCCAGGATGGCGTTCGGTAATACGCCGCGCAGCATTTCGCGTTTTTGTCCGTAGCCCTTGATCTTTTCCACATAAAAGCAGGCTTGCTGTAGCCCCTGACGCACAAACCCTGCGGCAGTGAATGTCGCAAAGGTACCCTGCGCCCGGCACAGACGTGCCATGGCGTGAAACAGGTTATCTGTCCACATGTCCGGGTTTTTGGACGGGGCAAAGCCATCGAGAAACCAGGCGTCAACCTGATGCGTCAGGGAATCGTCCAGCGTTGGCAGCAAGTCGTTGATATCGCCAAACCACAGGTCGAGAGTGATGGCATCGTCAGCCAGAATCAGGCGATGACAGCCCGGCAGCGCCGACGGCCATGCCTGCCGCAGCGCTTCGGCGTAAGGTCCGAGTGTCGGCCAGTGGGCGTGCGCCTGTTCCAGATCGGCCACGCGCAACGGGAATTTTTCAAAGCTGATAAAGTGCAGGCGCCGCAGCGTGGCCTGCGGATGCTGCGCGCGAAAATGGGCGAATGCTTCCCATAGCGTCAAAAAGTTCAGACCAGTGCCAAATCCGGTTTCTGCAATGATGCACAGCGGGCGTGAATGCTCAACAAAGCGCGCCGGAAAGTGATTGCCTTGCAAGAAAACGTAGCGGGTCTCTTCCAACCCATCCTGATTTGAGAAGTAAACGTCATCAAACTGTTGCGAAACAGGTGTACCCTGTTCGTTCCAGGAGAGAGTACCGTGCTGAATAGCGTGGTCTTTCACTATAATTGACTCATTTTTAAGCGATAGCGTGATTTTACTCAGCCAGTGTCGAGCGCGCAAATTTTGTAAAAGGTTGGGTGATCGGACTTGTTCAGCTTACATCTGTACGCTAAAGTGCGTGACGAAATCCCAAAATACATTTATGCGGAAAGAGGTATTGAATGAAACGTGCAGTGATTACTGGCCTGGGGATCGTCTCAAGCATTGGTAATAACCAGCAGGAAGTCCTGGCATCGTTGCGGGAAGGTCGCTCGGGTATTACGTTCTCACAAGAGCTGAAAGATTCCGGTATGCGTAGTCACGTCTGGGGCAATGTGAAGCTGGATACTGCCGGCCTCATTGAACGTAAGGTCGTGCGTTTCATGAGCGATGCCTCTGTCTATGCTTTTTTGTCGATGGAACAAGCCATTGACGATGCCAATCTGGCACCTGAGGTTTACCAAAACAACCCGCGCGTCGGTTTGATTGCCGGTTCCGGCGGTTCCGCGCGTTCTCAAGTGTTTGGTGCGGATGCCATGCGCAGCCCACGGGGCCTGAAAGCGGTTGGCCCGTATGTGGTGACCAAAGCGATGGGTTCTGCGGTGTCAGCCTGTCTTGCGACGCCCTTTAAAATTCAGGGCGTGAACTACTCCATCAGTTCTGCCTGCGCCACCTCTGCGCACTGTATTGGTAACGCGGTAGAGCAGATCCAACTGGGTAAACAGGACATCGTATTTGCTGGTGGCGGTGAAGAGCTATGCTGGGAACTGGCCTGTGAATTTGATGCCATGGGCGCGTTGTCTACCAAATATAACGAAACGCCGGAAAAAGCGTCCCGTACATATGATGCCGATCGTGACGGTTTTGTTATCGCCGGTGGTGGCGGTATGGTGGTCGTGGAAGAACTGGAACATGCGCTGGCGCGTGGTGCACATATTTACGCCGAAGTGGTGGGATACGGTGCAACCTCTGACGGTGCCGACATGGTTGCGCCGTCCGGTGAAGGCGCCGTGCGCTGCATGAAACTTGCGATGCAGGATGTGGATACCCCTATCGATTATATCAACACCCATGGTACTTCTACGCCGGTGGGTGACGTGAAAGAGTTGTGGGCGATTCGTCAGGTGTTTGGCGACGCGGTGCCGCCCATCTCGGCAACCAAGGCAATGACCGGGCACTCCCTCGGCGCAGCGGGCGTACAGGAAGCGATCTACTCTCTACTGATGCTGGAGCACGGTTTTATAGCGCCGAGCATTAACGTTGATACGTTGGATGAGTTGGCGCAGGACATGAACATCGTGACACAACCGACTGAGCGTAAGCTGACCACGGTAATGTCCAACGGTTTTGGCTTCGGCGGCACTAATGCTACGTTGGTGATGCGTAAGTTAGCGTAATTGATATACCCTAAATCGTCTGTTTTGCTGAACCGGGGCCTTGTGCCCCGGTTTTTTTGTCGGTTAAAACAGTACCCACAGCAAAAATATCACCACGCAAACGCTGACAATGGGCCAAAACAGCGGTTTGTTGAACACGGCTTGGAGGGCAGGTGGTAAGGTAGCAACCAGCGGGTTGGCAATCGGCTGCGGATGCGGGAACAGGCTCTGTATCGTCAGTTCCCCGTCGGAAGCGCGCTGCAGGCGGTGAGCGAACAAAAAGGTCACCAGTTCGTTGAGTTGCGGTTGGGTAAGCGGTGTTTGTACCCCGGCATTGAAACGGTTTTGACTGTAGTCCAGCAACAACTGTCGCTCATTGGCTTCCAACGCGGGTTGAAACAGCGTGTACAATGTGGACTGAGTCGCGGTCATTGGGGGTTGCGCCGCATTGCCTGCGGTCGACGTTGTTGCCAAAGTCGCGGGTGCATCGCTGCGCCAATTGCCAGTGGTCAGCAGATGATGCAGGTCAGTTTGCGTTTGCAAATATTGCATCAGGAGCGGCAAATGACGAGCGGGGATCGGCGTGCCCGGCGGCTGGTGTTGCATTGCCGTCAATGACGTCCAGATTTTTTCCGTCGGTTCGCCCAGTAGCGCGGACAATCGCACCACCATCTGATTCAGGCTGTTCTGCTCGACGCTGGATAACGGACGTTGCAGCAGGGCCGTGGTCGCGGCATTGGTGAGCGCATTTTGCACCAGCGTTGTGGCAAGCGCGGGTGCTCTGCCTGACGCGGCATTTAGAGGTGCCGCATCGGGCGGTGTTTGCAACATGGTCAGCACCCGTTGTAACTGAGGCTGCGTCAGCGCTTTGAGTTCGGTATGACCAAATTCCTGACGTAAAAATTGAGTGACGCGCTGGCTGTTGTTTTCTTGAGGCAGCAGATCGGTCAGGCGTTGCAATAACGGATGGCGGGCGCTGCTTTGCTGTGTTTGAGCCTGCACCAGTTGGTTCTGCAATGACTGCTCGGCGGCGGTAAAATGCTGTCCGAGCAATGTCTGGTTTGGCGCCAAACCAATGTCCTGACGTAGTGTGGTCCAGATGGCATTGTTACTCAGCGATGTCAGCGCCTGTAGCTTGACCACCAGCGTATCCAGCGTGGCGCGCTGGGTAAAGCTGAGCGGGGAGTTCGCCGCCGCCGTATTGGATGAGGAAGAGGCAATGGCCGACGCCGGCGATGCGGGGGTGGGGGGGCGATCTCCCGGCGTCGGGGTTCCCGGACTGCTGACTGGCTGCATAATGGACTCCTCACTGCGTGAAAGGCACCCTGCATTCCCCGGGAGCCCTGAATAGGCAACGGAAATCATAGCAAGGTGTCTGGTGCGAGAATAGTCAGATCATAGGGGAAAATGCCTCCTTATTTGCGGTTTGCTTCCACTTCATGGATTTGGCTGCGAGACGTATCGCTATCCGGTGTGCAAACTGCATTGTGCTGAGCGCGCGGAGTACGCATATGCTGCGCCATGACAACCCCGAGTAATACCAGAATCCCGCCTACGATGTGGTAGCTGTGCAGTGTTTCATGCGGCAACGTCACGGCGATCAGTGCGGTAAACACCGGTGTCAGATTAATGAAAATACTGGCGTTATTGGCCCCGATGCGCATCACCCCGACGATCCACATCCACGGAGCAAGGATCGAGGCGAAAATACCGGCGAACAGTACCAGCGGTAGGTTTTGCGCGTTCAGGGCAATGCTTTGTGCCAACAATAAGTTCGGCAGCAACAGCACGACACCAAAGGCAATCTGCACGTAGAGCGACACCCAGGTGGGCAGAGCAATGGACCAGCGTTTGGTTAATACGCCGTACAAGGTGTAGGCTAACGCAGCAATAAACATCATTACCTCGCCGCGCCCGATGCCCTGCGCCAGAATCAGAGTCGGATGTCCACCGCTGATAAGCCAACTGATGCCGAAAAAGGAGAGCAGACTGCCGCACAGTAAGCTCAAGGTGGGCGCCACGCCGAGCAACGGAATGCTGATCAATACCATGAGCAAGGGGATCAACGAAACCAGAATGCCCATCATCAGCGCACTGATGCTGTGTGCGGCATAGTAGGCCATGCTTTGGTAGAGAACCATGCCGAGAAACCCTAGAAACAGCAATTTTCCCCAGTGTAGCCTGATGGTGCCCGCGTGTCGTCGCAACTGAGGCAACATAAAGGGCGTCAGTACCAGCAGAGCCAATAGCCAGCGGTAGAATGACATCGCTGCTGGATCGATGACACCAACGGAAAGTTTATTAACGATCACGTTAAATGACCAAAACAAGACGGCGATAAGGGGGAATAACAGTTGCATGATAACAATTCTCATTAACGTGGTAAGTCAGTTTACGACAGGCGGGTTCGTTCTATATAGTGAAAATAAGACATCCTGAATGGCAAGACAGACAACATGACGCGACAACGATCTTACTACCGTCCTGAAGGCATACCACCGAATGGGGTGTTTTTGCGTACCGAAGCGGTTAGCGCGGATACGGAATACCTGCCTCATCGTCATGAGTGGGGGCAATTGTTGTATGTGGTTTATGGCGTTGTGGTACTGCGTCTCGCACAGGAGCGTTTTGGGGCACTGACCCATTTTGCTATCTGGTTGCCTCAGGGGGTTGAGCACGCTTGCTACAACCAACGTCAGGCCACCATTTGCACCATCAATTTTGATGCGCGCTGGTATGCAGAACTTCCCGAAACGCCGTGCCTGCTTGAGGTTGGCCCGCTGTTTAAGGCGATTCAGGATGATTTGTTCGCGCGCGACGTACTGATCCCTCACGATAAACCCGACCTGCGCTTGTGTCGTGTGTTGTGCGATCAAATGACGGCGGCACCGCGCCAACGCAATTACTTGCCAGGAACCGACGATCGCCTGTTGGCTCCAGTGTTGCATGCGCTGGAGCAGTGCCCGGCGGATAACCGTACGCTGGCGCAATGGGCAACCGAGGTCTACAGCACGGAACGCACGCTGTCGCGGCATTACTCGGTATGTCGTTCAGCGAGTGGCGACAACGGCTACGCTACCTGCAAGCGTTGGCCTTGTTGCGTCAGGGCATGAGCGTGCAGTCTGTAGCGCTGGAAGTCGGCCGCAGCTCTTCATCGGCGTTTATCGCCATGTTTCGCCAGCAAAGTGGGTCCACGCTGGAAGGGTATCGAACCAGACCTTAATCGATGGGGATAGCGTTGGGATTCTCCACCATTCGGTGGCAAAATAGTGCCCATGTTTTTCTTGCAAGCGTTGCCTGACCTGGGTCGTACATGAAAATTGTGGTTGATGAGAATATGCCATATGCGCGCGAGCTGTTCATCCGCGTGGGTGAGGTGGTGGCCGTGCCGGGAAGGCCGTTGCCCGTTGAGGCGTTGACACAGGCACACGCCCTGATGGTGCGCTCCGTCACGCCGGTTAACGCCGCGCTGTTAGCGGATTCGGGCGTGACCTTCGTCGGCAGCGCCACGGCGGGTACCGATCACGTGGATGAGGCCTGGCTGCGTGAGCAAGGGGTCGGATTTTCAGCCGCGCCGGGTTGCAATGCCATCGCGGTGGTGGAATACGTTTTTTCTGCGCTGCTGATGCTGGCGGAGCGAGATGGCTTTCAGTTGCGCGACAAAACCGTCGGGATTGTCGGTGTGGGCAACGTCGGACGGCGTTTGCAGGCTTGCCTCAACGCCTGGGGGGTGAAGACGTTACTGTGCGATCCCCCTCGCGCCCGCAAGGAGGATGTTGGCTCCTTTTTACCACTGGATGCGCTGTTGCGTGACGCGGATATTGTCACGCTGCATACGCCCTTGACCAAGGGTGGCCCAGATAACACCCTGCACCTGATTGATGACGCGGTGCTCGCCGCCTTGCCTGCAGGCCGTATTTTGATCAACGCGTGTCGCGGGCCGGTGGTTGATAACGCAGCCCTGCTGCGGGCGTTACAGCAAGGCAAGGATCTGCGCGTGGTGCTGGACGTGTGGGAACCGGAACCGGGGCTTTCGCTGGATTTGCTGGCGCGTGCGGACGTGGGTACGGCGCATATTGCTGGCTATACGCTGGAAGGCAAGGCGCGCGGTACCACGCAAGTGTTTGAGGCGTTGTGCCAGTTTATCGGGCAGCCTCAGCAAGTGCTGCTGTCATCGCTGTTGCCTGCCCCGGATATCACGGATGTTCACGTAACGGCCCCTCTCGATCAAGCGTTGCTGAAGCGTCTGGTGCATCTGGTGTATGATGTACGCCGCGACGATACGCTGTTGCGCCAGTCTGCGGGTCAAGGTGGCGGATTTGATCGTCTGCGTAAACACTATCAGGAGCGCCGCGAATGGTCTTCGCTGCGTGTCACTTGTTCTGATGAGGACAGTGTGGCCTGTCTGAATGCATTGGGTTTCACTGCTGTCTTGCCGTAATACGGTGAGAGGGTGTCATGAAATACGACGTTTTTAGCGTAGGGTATTCGGGTGATGATATATCGCCCGAGCAAGAGGTATTGACGAATGGGGGAACACCACATGTCTGACGGCTGGAATATTGTGCTATTGGGCGCAACGGGTGCGGTGGGAACGGCGCTGCTGGAGTTATTGCAAGAGCGCGCGTTTCCCGTAGGCACGCTCTATCCGCTCGCCAGCGAACGCAGCGTGGGGGAATCCGTGAGGATCAACGGCAAATCCTGGCAAGTCGAGGATGCGGCCGAGTTTGATTGGTCTCAGGCACAGTTGGCCTTCTTTGTCGCGGGCAGCGAAGCGAGCGCACGCTATGCGGAAGAAACTGGTAACGCAGGTTGCCTGGTGATTGATAGCAGCGATTTGTTTGCGCTGGAGCCGGATGTCCCGTTGGTGGTGCCGGGGGTCAACACCCATGTGTTGGCGGATTACCGTAATCGCAATATCGTCGCGGTGGCAGACAGTCTGGTGAGTCAGCTGCTGCTGGCTATTAAACCGCTGATCGAGCAAGCCGGGCTGTCACGTCTTCACGTCACCAATCTGCTCTCTGTGTCTGCGCTGGGCAAAGTGGCGGTAGACGATTTGGCCGGGCAGAGTGCCCGTTTGCTGAACGGCATTCCACCGGAACCGGGCTTGTTTGCCAAACAGCTGGCGTTTAATGTGCTGCCGTTTCTGGCGGAAGCGCAAGGCAGTGTGGCACAAGAGCGTCGACTGGTGGATCAAGTGCGTAAGGTGTTACAGGACGAAGGGCTGCCTATCTCCGTCAACTGCGTACAGGCTCCGGTGTTTTACGGCCACGCACAGGTCGTACATCTTGAGGCATTACGACCATTGTCTGCGGAGGAAGCCCGGGATGAACTCGCACGCGCTGAATATGTTCAGCTCAGCGATGAAGACGACTACCCGACGCAAGTGGAAGATGCTTCTGACAACGTTCAGCTCAAGATTGGTTGCCTGCGCAATGATTACGGCATTCCCGAACTGCTGCAATTCTGGTCGGTTGCGGATAACGTACGCTTCGGCGGCGCGTTGATGGCGGTGGAAACGGCAGAACGGCTGGTGCAGGAGTATCTGGGGTAATGTCAGACAGTAATTTGCCGCAGCAGTCTGCTGGTATCAAGGTGGCGCTGGGCATTGAGTATGACGGCAGCCGCTATTATGGCTGGCAGCGTCAGGCTGAAGTAGAGAGCGTGCAATGGCATCTGGAACAGGCGCTGAGTAAAGTGGCCGATGAGCCGATTACCGTGTTTTGCGCCGGCAGAACCGATGTCGGCGTGCACGCTACCGGACAAGTGGTGCACTTCACCACCCAGGCTCAGCGCAAAGATGCCGCCTGGACCATGGGCGTCAATGCCCATTTGCCAGCAGATATCGCCGTGCGCTGGGTGAAAACCGTCGATGATGATTTTCATGCACGTTTCAGCGCCACGGCACGTCGCTATAGGTACCTTATCTATAATCATCGCCTGCGCCCGGCGGTACTGGCGCGTGGCGTAACGCAGTTCCACTTC
This sequence comes from Candidatus Symbiopectobacterium endolongispinus, assembly GCF_018777385.1. Lineage (GTDB taxonomy): Bacteria > Pseudomonadota > Gammaproteobacteria > Enterobacterales > Enterobacteriaceae > Symbiopectobacterium > Symbiopectobacterium endolongispinus. Next base: position 78,247 of record NZ_JAFJYB010000003.1, read on the forward strand.
CCGTTGGATGCGGCGCGCATGGAACGCGCCGGGCAAAGCCTGCTGGGTGAGAATGATTTTACCTCGTTTCGCGCCGTGCAATGCCAATCGCGCACGCCGTGGCGCAATGTAAATCATTTAAAGGTTACGCGTCATGGCGCTTACATCGTGGTAGATATTAAAGCCAATGCGTTTGTTCATCATATGGTGCGCAATATCGTTGGTAGCCTGATGGAAGTGGGATGCGGTAATCAGCCTGAATCATGGATAGCCAAACTGCTGGCGGCTAAAGATCGCAAGCTGGCTGCCGCCACTGCGCGCGCCGACGGTCTTTATCTGGTAGAAGTAGATTATCCGGCACGTTTCGAACTGCCCGTTGCGCCAATGGGCCCGCTGTTTCTGGAAGATTTACCCGTGGCGGGCGGTTGTATCGCACCACGCTAAACACTAGAGGATTCTCACGGCATTGCGCCGTGAAACATGCACATAATGGAACTTGTCGCGTTTATACGCTTTATCATCGATTTTATTCTGCATATTGACGTTCACCTTGCGGAACTGGTTGCGCAATACGGTGTCTGGATTTATGCCATTCTGTTTTTAATCCTGTTTTGCGAAACAGGTATGGTGGTGACGCCATTTCTGCCGGGGGATTCTCTGTTGTTTGTCGCCGGCGCGCTGGCGGCGTTGCCCACTAACGATCTGGATGTGCACACCATGGTGGCGCTGATGGTTGTGGCGGCCATACTGGGAGATGCGGTCAATTACACCATCGGGCGTTTGTTCGGGGAAAAGCTGTTCAGTAACCCCGATTCGAAAATTTTTCGCCGCAGTTATCTGGATAAAACGCATCAATTTTATGCCCGTCACGGCGGTAAAACGATTATTCTGGCGCGCTTCGTACCGATTGTGAGAACATTCGCGCCGTTTGTCGCCGGTATGGGACATATGCGCTACCGCCATTTTGCTCTCTATAATGTGGTAGGGGCATTACTGTGGGTATTACTGTTTACTTACGCAGGTTACCTGTTCGGCGACCTGCCGATTGTGTGCCAGGGATCATTGAAATCTGGCGGCATAGACGAGCGGCGGCCCGGGTGAAGAGCGCGTCGGGTTCACAAGAATAAACGCGGTAATCGCTCCGGCTTGACCAGTTTTCTATCCACAGTCCCGGAGTGTTATGGTTTAATGAGCGGTATTTATGGTCTGTCACTGATGACGACCTGCGTTATCGGCGCCTTGCAATACGGGTGTAAACACCTGTTCAGGCTGCGATAAACGGGCGTAGTGACGGGGCAGAGCGGACTGGCCACGGCCAGGTTCAAGCAGAAAGGTTATCAATGAGCTGGATTGAACGAATTCTTAACAAGAGCAACATTACACCGACCCGCAAGGCCAATATTCCTGAAGGGGTATGGACCAAATGTGACAGTTGTGGTCAGGTGCTTTATCGCGCTGAATTGGAGCGTAACCTTGAGGTGTGTCCCAAGTGCGACCACCACATGCGACTTTCCGCCCGTGCGCGCTTGAATGCGTTTCTGGATAAGGACAGCGTGGTTGAGCTGGGTAGTGAGCTGGAGCCCAAGGATGCGCTGAAGTTCAAAGACTCGAAGAAATACAAAGATCGTCTGGTTGCTGCACAAAAGCAGTCTGACGAAAAAGACGCGTTGGTGGTGATGAAAGGCACGTTGTATGGCATGCCGGTGGTTGCTGCTTCCTTTGAGTTTGCCTTTATGGGCGGTTCCATGGCCTCTGTGGTCGGCGCGCGTTTTGTGCGTGCGGTTGAGCAGGCGTTGGAAGGTGGCTGTCCGCTGGTGTGTTTCTCCGCCAGTGGCGGTGCGCGTATGCAGGAAGCGCTGATGTCGCTGATGCAAATGGCGAAAATCAGCGCAGCGTTGGCAAAAATGCGCGAGCGCGGTCTGCCCTATATTTCGGTGTTGACCGACCCGACCATGGGCGGTGTTTCAGCCAGTCTGGCGATGCTAGGCGATTTGAATATTGCTGAACCGAAAGCGCTAATCGGTTTTGCCGGTCCGCGCGTTATCGAACAGACGGTACGTGAAAAATTGCCGCCAGGTTTCCAACGCAGTGAATTTCTGCTGGAAAAAGGGGCGATTGACATGATCGTGCGCCGCCCGGAAATGCGCTTTAAGTTAGCCAGCATACTGTCTCGGCTGACCAACCACTCCGAGCCAGTGAACACCGCTGAGGTTCGTCCGCCGGAAGTGACCACTGAACCGCAGGATGATGCGCAATAAGTGACACGTGAACAGGGTGCAGCAGGATTGTGCTTAGGCCGTTCTGTGCACCCTGTATCAATGAACCGTAAGCCAGTGAACGGGACTCATGGAAAATCTTCTCATTCCCCAAGCCACGTCGCCTTTGGCCGCGTGGCTTCATTATCTGGAGCACCTGCACGCCACTGCCATTGACATGGGATTGACGCGTATTAAACAGGTTGCCGACCGTCTTCATCTGCTGCGTCCGGCCCCAACGGTGTTTACCGTCGCGGGTACCAACGGAAAAGGTACTACCTGTTGTTCGCTGGAAGCCATTTTGATGGCGGCGGGTTTACGTGTCGGTGTTTACAGTTCTCCCCATCTGCTGCGTTATGCCGAACGTGTGCGCATCCAAGGCCAGGAATTGCCGGAAAGCGCGCACACTAAGGCGTTTGCCGAGATCGAGGCAGGGCGTGGCGATGTCTCATCGACCTATTTCGAGTTTGGCACCCTTGCGGCACTGCATCTGTTCAGGCAGGCAAATCTGGATGTGGTGATTCTGGAGGTCGGGTTAGGTGGGCGTCTGGATGCCACCAATATTGTGGATGCTGACGTGGCGGTGGTGACCAGTATTGCGCTCGATCATACTGACTGGTTAGGGCATGACCGCGAAAGTATTGGTCGCGAAAAGGCCGGTATCTTCCGCGGTAATACTCCTGCCGTGGTGGGTGAGCCGGATATGCCCGCCTCTATTGCTGCTGTGGCCGAAGAGAAAGGGGCATTGTTGTTCAGGCGTGGTCGTGATTGGCACTTTGCGCTGGAAGGCGACGGCTGGTATTGGCAATCGGCTGACGGAGAGCGCATGACGCTGCCGCTGCCGAACGTGCCATTGCCCAATGCTGCTACGGCGCTGGCCGCGCTGCGCCAGGGGCCGATTGATGTCTCTCTGGCGGCTGTCGAACAGGGGTTGCGTCGCGCTGCGTTACCGGGCCGGTTCCAAACGGTGAGTGAACAGCCGAAACTAATTCTGGATGTCGCACATAATCCCCATGCAGCAGCCTATCTGGCCGGGCGATTGGCGCAGTTGCCAAAAACGGGCAAAGTACGTGCGGTGATTGGTATGCTGGCCGATAAAGATATTCCCGGTACGTTGGCGCACCTCAAGCCCGTGGTGGATGAATGGTATTGCGCCCCGTTGGAGGGGCCACGTGGTGCCAGCGTTGAATTGATAGCGGCCCACCTGGAGCGCTGCCGGTCGTTTAAGGATGTCGCGACCGCCTGGCATCAGGCGATGCAAGGTGCAGATACGCAGGATACCGTCGTGGTGTGCGGATCTTTTCATACGGTAGCGCATGTGATGGAAGCGCAGGAGGATAGGGGGTCGAATGGCAAGTAAGTTTCAAAATCGTCTGGTCGGCACCATTATTCTGGTGGCGTTGGGCGTTATTGTGCTGCCGGCGCTGCTGGACGGCAAAAAGAAACATTACGAAGATGAGTTTGCCGCGATCCCGCTGGTGCCAAAGCCGGGTGACAGTACGGAGGCCGAATCGCTGCTTTCACTGAATCAGTCGTTGCCCAGTCAGCCGCCGGAAGGGGCGCAGCAGGCGATGCAAGGACAACCGGCTCAGGGCGGTGTGACCGCACCTGAGGATGATGACACTATGCAGGTACCGCCGAGCAGTACGCCACCGTCGTCTTCCGCACCGATAGAAATTGCCCCGCCCGCTGTGGCGGCACGCCCGGTAACCACTAAAGTGGACGTGAAGCTGGAAGCCGCTCCCGCAGGACAAGCCTACGTGGTGCAACTGGGCGCACTGAAAAATGCGGATAAGGTGAATGAAATTGTTGCCAAGATGCGCCTGTCGGGATACCGCGCCTACACGGTGCCGTCGACACCCGTCGCGGGGGAGATAACCCGCATTTACGTCGGGCCGGATGCGTCAAAACAGAAATTACAGTCTGCCCTCGGCGAACTGCAACAACTGAGTGGGCTGACTGGGCATGTCAGGAACTACAGCGCACGTTAAGGGTTGCCAGAGGGCTAATTCCGCTGAGGTTGTTGGTAAAGCCTACTAAAATGGTCATCCACGCCTACCGCGTCATTTCCGTGCAGGCGGGAATCTTTTGCAGAAGTCACTTTTCTTCCTCGTCATCCTCCGATTACGCGGAGGATGACGAGGAAGAAAAGTGACTTTGTCAGTACGCCGCCAGCAAATTCACCTATCGGTGAAATCGTTGGGAAATAGGCTACGCAAACGTTTTCTTTTTCTGTTAGAATGCGCCGCGAACAGGATGATGAGCGGCGCTACGCTCTCTTGAGCTGGCGGTAATTACTGCTGGTGTGAGAGAGATTGTGTTGGCATCGTTCGTGAGTGAGAGAATTCATGGTTTGGGTTGATTACGTCATCATTGGCATTATTGGTTTCTCAGCGCTGGTCAGTTTGATCCGTGGCTTTGTTCGTGAGGCGCTTTCGCTGATCACCTGGGGCAGTGCATTCTTTGTTGCCAGCCATTATTACCCATACTTATCGGTCTATTTCACGCGTTTTGAAGACGAGCTGGTGCGCAACGGGGTTGCCATCGCCATTCTGTTTATTGCGACATTGATTGTGGTAGCGATCGTCAACTATGTGATTGGTTCACTGGTTGAACGAACCTGGCTTTCAGGTACCGACAGAGTACTGGGCATTTGCTTTGGTGCATTGCGCGGTGTGTTGATTGTTTCTGCATTGCTGTTCTTTTTGGATACCTTTACCGGTTTTTCACAAAGCGACGACTGGAAACAGTCTCAGCTTATCCCGCAGTTTAGCTATATCATCAGGTGGTTTTTCGACTACCTGCAAAGCACGTCAAGTTTCTTGCCGCAGCACATAGAGCTGCGGTAGCGCTGATGAGGAAAAGACAAAATGTGCGGTATTGTCGGTATCGCCGGTTTTACACCGGTAAACCAGTCGATTTATGACGCGTTAACGGTGTTACAGCACCGTGGACAAGATGCCGCAGGCATCGTCACCATCGACCCCATGAACTGCTTCCGCCTGCGTAAGGCGAACGGCCTGGTGAAGGACGTATTCGAGGCGCGTCACATGCAGCGCCTGCAAGGCAATATGGGCGTGGGGCATGTGCGTTATCCTACCGCGGGCAGCTCCAGCGCATCGGAGGCCCAGCCGTTTTATGTCAATTCCCCGTTTGGCATCACGCTGGCGCACAACGGTAACCTGACCAACGCTCATGAACTGCGCAAACAGCTGTTTGCGCAAGGGCGTCGCCACGTTAACACCACCTCTGATTCCGAGATTCTGCTCAATATCGTTGCCTGCGAGTTGGATCGTTTTCAACACTACCCGCTGGATGCCGACAACGTGTTTGCTGCCGTTGCCGCCACTCATAAAATGATTCGCGGTGCCTATGCGTGCGTTGGGATGATCATCAGGCACGGTTTGTTTGCTTTCCGCGATCCAAACGGTATCCGTCCGTTGGTGATCGGCAAGCGCGAACTGGCCGATGGCCGCATCGAGTATATGGTGGCCTCGGAAAGCGTGGCGCTTGATACCCTTGGCTTTGAGTTCTTGCGTGACGTAGCGCCGGGAGAGGCGGTTTACATCACTGAGAAAGGGCAATTGTTTACGTGCCAGTGCGCCGAGAACCCGAAAAGCAATCCATGCCTGTTCGAGTATGTCTATTTTGCTCGCCCGGACTCTTTTATCGACAAAATTTCGGTCTACAGCGCCCGCGTGCGCATGGGCCAAAAGCTGGGCGAGAAGATTGCCCGCGTGTGGGAAGATCTGGATATCGATGTGGTAATTCCTATCCCGGAAACCTCCTGCGATATCGCCTTGGAGATTGCGCGCATTATCGATAAGCCGTACCGCCAGGGCTTTGTGAAAAACCGCTATGTTGGCCGTATCTTTATCATGCCGGGTCAGGAACAGCGTAAAAACTCGGTGCGCCGCAAACTGAACGCCAACCGCGCCGAGTTCCGTGACAAAAACGTGCTATTGGTGGATGACTCCATCGTGCGCGGCACCACTTCGGAGCAAATTGTCGAGATGGCGCGTGAAGCGGGTGCGCGCCGCGTTTATCTGGCATCAGCCGCGCCGGAAATTCGTTTCCCGAACGTGTATGGCATTGATATGCCGAGCGCCAATGAGCTGATTGCCCATGGTCGCGAAGTGGAAGAGATTCGCCAGATTATTGGTGCCGACGCCCTGATTTTCCAGGATCTCGACGATCTGATCGCTGCCGCGCGGGAAGAAAACCCGGATATAGTGCAGTTTGAATGCTCGGTATTTAACGGTATCTACGTGACCAAAGATGTCGATCAGGGTTATCTCGACTATCTGGAAGGGCTGCGTAATGACGATGCCAAAGCGTTGCGCAGCCAGAATGAAGTCGAGGATTTGGAACTGCACAACGAAGGTTGATGTCATCCAAGGTGAAAGCTGGGGATCTCTGTGCGAAGAAACAGGTTCCTTCTGTAAGAGATTCCCGCCTGCGCGGGAATGACTGACTTGTGAGCAACAAAGGGAGGTGCGTAAGCGCCTCCCTTTGTTGCTTATTGAGCGGGGATAAGGCAAAGTCTGCCCGTAATCCTTTTTGCACAGCAGCATCTCGAGGTTTGGCATGAAACGACTCATCATTGGACTTTCCGGTGCCAGCGGCGCGGTTTATGGCGTGCGCCTGTTACAGGTGTTACAACCGTTGGACGACGTGGAAACCCATTTGATCATGAGCCCGGCCGCCCGACAAACGCTGACGCTGGAGAGTGATTTCAGCGTACGCGATGTGCAGGCATTGGCGGACGTGGTGCATGACAGTCGTGACATTGCGGCCTCGCTGTCGTCCGGTTCATTTCGTACCGCGGGAATGGTAATTCTCCCCTGTTCCATCAAAACCCTTTCAGGGATTGTGCACAGCTACAGTGATAACTTATTGATTCGTGCCGCAGACGTAATATTAAAAGAGCGTCGCCCGTTAGTGTTGTGCGTGCGTGAAACCCCGTTGCACCTCGGGCACCTGCGCCTGATGACGGCAGCCGCAGAAATGGGAGCAGTGATCATGCCGCCCGTTCCCGCGTTTTATCACCGTCCGCAAACCTTGCAAGACGTGGTGGATCAAACGGTCAACCGTGTACTCGATCAGTTTGATATTGCGTTGCCTGAAGCGCTGTTCACACGCTGGCATGGCAGTTAACGCCGCCCAATCGTAAAAACACACCAATAAGGTGCAATTCCTCTCATCTTTTCCCTCGCTTTCTTGCCTGTCTGCGCAAGGTTTGCACTACGCTTAAGTGATGATGAGTTGTTATGGTGCAAACGTTGATTGATTTGCACCAAAATGTTTCAAGGGAAGCGCGCCGTCTCTTTCCTGATCAACACACTCATCATCACCCTCATCAGGGTGCCCCTATCACTACGCGCCTGCGGCAGATTTCGGATTTATCCGCATTATGTTGCGATTATGGCGTGGATTTTGCAGGGTTTCTGCTGATGAGACTGGCGGCGCTGGCATCCCTTTCGCGCAAGAGCGCGCAGGCGTTTGACCGCCCCTTTACGCTTAGTGATATTCATTCTTTTTGATCATCATTCCATCGAGATAAGGGTTGCGAAATGAAAAAATTATTCAGAATTCTGCCGTTGACCTTAGTTATTGCTGCGGGAAGCGCGCTGGCCGATGTTCCCAAGAATCTCAAAATTGGCACCGACCTGACGTATGCACCCTTTGAGTCCAAGAATGCCAGCGGTGAACTGGTAGGGTTTGATATTGATTTGGCTAAAGAGCTGTGCAAGCGCATCAAGGCTGAATGTACTTTTGTAGAAAGTGATTTCGACGCACTGATCCCTTCACTGAAAGCGAAAAAGATTAATGCCATCATCTCCTCACTCTCCATCACTGAGAAGTGCCAGCAGGAGATTGCTTTCACGGAAAAACTCTACGCTGCCAACGCGCGTCTGATTGAGAAGAAAGGGGCGAACATTCAACCGACGCTGGAATCGCTGCGCGGTAAACGTGTCGGCGTGTTGCAGGCCTCTACTCAGAAAGCCTATGCCAATGCTAACTGGCAGCCGAAAGGCATTGATGTGGTGGCTTACCAAAACCAGGATTTGATCTACGCCGACTTGACCGCAGGCCGTATTGATGCCGCGTTCCAGGATGAAGTAGCGGGAAACGAAGGCTTCCTGAAATTACCGGTGGGTAAAGACTACGTCTTCGCGGGTCCGGCAGTGAAGGATGACAAATTCTTTGGCGTGGGTACCGGCATTGGGCTGCGCAAAGAAGATAAAGCACTGAAAGCTGCGCTGGATAAAGCGTTTGAAGAGATGCGCAAAGACGGCACCTACGACACTTTCGCGAAGAAATACTTCTATTTTGACGTATACGGCGGCTAATGGCGTGTTGCTGGGATCTGCCTGCGTTATGCAGGCAGAGTGTGCCTTTTTAGACGGAAACACGCGATGCTCTACGGCTATACCGATCTGATTCTTGACGGGGTGCGCATGACGCTGCAATTAGCGGTGTGCTCGCTGCTGTTGGCGTTGGTCATTGGGCTTATTGGCGCAGGGGCCAAGCTCTCTGCCAATCGCCTGCTGTCTGGTTTTTTCTCCGCGTACACCACCCTGATCCGTGGCGTGCCGGATCTAGTGTTAATGTTATTGATTTTTTATGGCCTGCAAATTGCGCTCAACAGCGTGACGGAAACGCTCGGTGTCGCGCAAATCGATATCGATCCGCTCTCGGCGTGGATCATCACGCTCGGGTTTATCTACGGTGCGTATTTCACTGAAACCTTTCGCGGTTCCTATCTGGCTGTGCCGCCTGGGCAGATTGAAGCGGCCGTGGCCTATGGTTTTACGCCACTGAAGGTATTTCGTCGCATCATGTTTCTTTCCATAATGCGCTTTGCCTTGCCCGGTATCGGCAATAACTGGCAGGTGATCCTCAAGGCAACGGCGCTGGTGTCGCTGTTGGGGCTGAATGACATTGTTAAAGTGACCCAGTTAGCGGGCAAGGGGGCGCATGAACCGTTTTATTTCGCCATTGTCGCCGGGGTGATGTATCTGATTTTTACCACCGTCTCCAACGGGGTACTCTGGTTGCTGGAACTCCATTACTCGCAGGGCGTGAATAAGGTGAATTATGAGTGAGATCCTGCAACAGTATTGGCAACCTTTACTATGGAGTGATGGGTATCGTCTCACCGGCCTGGCAATGACGCTGTGGCTGCTGATTTCGTCGGTGGTGATGGGCGGACTGCTGGCGATTCCGCTGGCCATTGCCCGCGTTTCTCCACGGCGGCGTTTCAGTTTTCCGGTGTGGGCATTTACCTATGTGTTTCGCGGCACACCGCTTTACGTGCAGTTGCTGGTATTTTACTCCGGCGTTTACAGTCTGGAGATCGTGCGCGGCACTGACATGCTGAATGCGTTTTTCCGCAGTGGGCTGAACTGTGCGGTGCTGGCATTGGCATTGAACACCTGCGCCTATACTACAGAGATTTTTGCTGGTGCGATCCGTTCGGTGCCTCATGGCGAAATTGAAGCGGCCAGAGCTTACGGTTTTTCCCGGTTTAAACAGTATCGCTGCATTATTTTGCCCGGGGCGTTACGTATTGCACTGCCCGCGTACAGCAACGAGGTTATTTTGATGCTTCACTCCACGGCGCTGGCTGCGGCATATTCATACCCGTTCATCTCATTAACATCAGGAAAAAACAGCATGTCAGATCATAAACTGATGGTGACGGAACTGCATAAGCGTTACGGGGAACATGAAGTACTAAAGGGCGTTTCTCTTCAGGCGAAAGCGGGCGATGTAATTTCGATTATCGGGTCGTCAGGGTCAGGGAAAAGTACGCTGCTGCGCTGCATCAACTTTCTGGAAAAACCGTGCGAGGGGGCGATATTCGTCAACGATGAAGAGATTCGCATGGTGCGTGACACTGATGGACAACTGAAAGTATTTGATAAGAAACAACTGCAACTGCTACGCACGCGGTTGACCATGGTCTTTCAGTATTTCAACCTTTGGAGCTTTATGACCGCACTGGAAAATGTCATGGAAGCGCCAGTGCAGGTACTGGGATTGAGCAAAGCGGAAGCCCGCGAGCGTGCGGTGCGTTATCTGGATAAAGTGGGGATTACTGGCGAGGCACAGAATAAATACCCGTCCAATCTCTCCGGTGGGCAGCAGCAGCGAGTCTCCATTGCCCGTGCGCTGGCGATGGAACCGGAAGTGCTGCTGTTTGACGAACCCACGTCCGCGCTGGACCCTGAGCTGGTGGGGGAAGTGTTGCGTATCATGCAGCAACTGGCGGAAGAGGGCAAAACCATGGTGGTCGTCACCCATGAAATGGAATTTGCTCGTCACTTATCAAGCCATGTGATCTTTTTGCATCAGGGCGTGATCGAAGAAGAAGGTCCGCTAGATCGCGTATTTGGCAACTCGACGAGTCCCTGTTTGCAGCAGTTTCTCTCTGGTGCGTTGAAGTAACTGGTACCGTTATCAACAGGGCGTATTTTGCGATGTTCGACGATACACCCTGTGGCTATTTTTTCCCGGTGACTTCTTTGAGCGTGTCTTCCAGTTCGTAATAGCGAAAGCCGAATCCAGCGGCCTCCAGCCGATGTGGAATGGCGCGCTGTCCACCCAATACCAGTGTGGCGGCTTCTCCCATCAGCAGTTTGAGTGCAAATGCGGGCACGCGCATAAAATATGGGCGATCCAGCACGTGGGCCAGCATGGCGCAGAACTGCTCATTGCGTACAGGATAGGGGCAGTCATGTTAAAGGGGCCGCGTAGAATCGGGTTATCCAACAAGTAAAGAATGGCATTGACCATATCGTCGATATGAATCCACGGCATGTACTGTTTGCCCGAACCTAAGGGGCCACCCAGCCCGACGCGGGAGGGAGGCAGCATTTTTGCTAATGCACCGCCGCTAGCAGCCAGTACGATGCCCGTGCGCAGCAGGCAGACGCGTGTGCGATCGCTCTCCGCACTCAGCGCCAATTCCTCCCAGCGCGCACAGAGTTGATGGGTAAATTCGGGTGTCGGTGATTCATCTTCGGTGATTAATGCCGCCCCTTGATTGCCGTAATAACCGACTGCAGAACCGGAAATGAATACCGCTGGCGGCGAGGCGCTGGCTTTAATCAACGTAGCCAACTGCTCGGTAAGGTGCCAGCGACTCTCGCTCAGTTTCAGCTTTTGTTGCGGCGTTCAGCGTTTATCCGCAATCGGTTCTCCGGCCAGATTGATGACGGCGTCGATATCATCCCGTGAGGTGTGATTTTGCAGCGTTGACCAATACTCTACGCGCTCGCCGAGAACCTGACGTGCGTGCGCTGTATCGCGAGTGAGTACCGTGACATGGTGAGATAAAGACAGTAATCGAGCAATCAGGTGACGGCCAATCAGGCCGGTGCCGCCCGTAATCAGTAGTTGCATCGTTGCCTCACTTATTCCCTATCGGTTCTGATGGCGCTTTAAGGATGTAACCCAGGACGTGTCCGTATTTTTATCATGAATGCTAATGATAATAGGTGATTCTGCGCGAGATACCGTGACGATCAGGTAAAAAATCGCTGCATTTCAGTACGCCTCGCTGCCCTTGAGATTGGCAAAACCTGCTGCATTATAGGGCGAACTGCTGCAAAACAGCGCAGGTTGAATGACGGCTATTGTTGACTTACCTGCGCAATGTCAAGTTGTGTAAGGTCTTTTCGTCTTTGGTATACGCTTTGCACTGTGACTCCCATAGGTTATTTCTACGGGATAAACAACATGCAAACCAACAGTGCACAACCAGGATTAAAAAGGATGCTCGGCAGCTTCCATTTATGGGGCATTGCTGTCGGGTTGGTGATTTCCGGTGAGTATTTTGGTTGGAGCTACGGCTGGGCGCAGGCAGGCACGCTGGGCTTTTTGATCACCTCATTGTCGATTGAGGCCATGTATTGCGCCTTTATCTTCAGTTTCACGGAGCTGACTACCTCCATTCCCCACGCCGATGGGCCTTTTGCCTATGCCTACCGCGCTTTTGGCCCAACCGGGGGCTTTATTGCCGGTTTTGCCACGCTGATTGAATTTGTGTTTGCACCGCCGGCCATTTCCATGGCGATTGGTGCCTATCTCAATGTGCAGTTCCCGTCTATTGGACCACAAATGGGTGGCGGTCAGCGCCTATCTGATCTTTATGGGGCTAAATATTCTGGGGGTTGGCATTGCGGCTACCTTTGAACTGTTAGTCACCTTACTGGCGATTTTCGAACTGCTAGTGTTTATGGGGGTGGTAGCACCTGGATTCGAATTGGCAAACTTTGCTCGTGGCGGTTGGGCGGGGATGGACAGTTTCAGTCCGGTTGCCTTATCCGGTATTTTTGCCGCCATTCCCTTTGCTATCTGGTTCTTTCTCGCCATTGAGTGGGCGGCAATGGCCGCTGAAGAAGCGAAAGATCCTAAACGCACCATTCCTCGCGCCTTTGTCGGTGGCATACTGACCTTAAGCTTGCTGGCAATGGGGGTGATGCTGTTTGCCGGCGGGGTGGGGGATTGGACGCAGCTTTCTAATATCAATGACCCGCTGCCTCAGGCAATGAAAATGATTGTCGGCAGCAACAGCGGTTGGCTGCACATGTTAGTGTGGCTCGGGTTGTTTGGCCTGGTGGCCTCATTCCATGGCATAATCATGGGCTATTCGCGTCAGATCTTTGCCCTGGGGCGCGCGGGGTATCTCCCCGCTTCGCTGGCGCGAGTCCATCCGCGTTTTCGTACGCCGCACCGCGCCATTCTGGCGGGCGGTGTCGTTGGGATTGCCGCCATTTTCTCCGATTCGTTCGCCACCATCGGCGGGCTGCCGCTGACGGCAAATATCGTCACCATGTCGGTATTCGGTGCGATAGTCATGTACATTACGTCGATGGCTGCCTTGTTTAAACTGCGTCGCAGTGAACCGGCGCTCAGTCGTCCGTTCCGTGCGCCCTGGTATCCGTTTGCCCAGGCATTTGCGCTGGTGATGGCGGTGATTTGTTTGGTTGCTATGGTGTATTACAACACGTTACTGGCGCTGATTTTTACTGCCATGATGTTGCTGGGATACGGCTGGTTTCGGGCAACCCGCAGTGCGCGCGAGTCCGCAGTATTCGATCCCCAATTGACGGCATCCAAATAGCAGGCGAGGAGGGGTATGTATCACACGACACTGGGGCACCAGCGTTACACCTTTGATTCTCTGCGTACGCTATTGGCCAAAGCGTCACCGGCACGTTCCGGTGACTATTTGGCGGGCGTGGCGGCCCTGAGCGCTGAAGAGCGTATGGCGGCGCGTATGGCGCTGGCCGCAGACCTTTTTGCAGGACCTCTTGATTCCCTATGAGCAGGATGAGGTTACGCGACTGATTGTTGATAGCCACGATAAGCAGACGTTTGAACCCATTTCACATTTGACCGTGGGGGATTTTCGCAACTGGCTATTGAGCGACACCACCAGTAGTGAACTGTTGACGCGCGTTGCACCGGGTATCAAGCCGGAAATGGCGGCAGCGGTGAGTAAGCTGATGCGCAATCAGGATTTGATCCTGACGGCAAAAAAATGTCGTGTCGTCACGCGCTTTCGTAACACGATTGGTTTGCCGGGGCATCTCAGCGTGCGCTTGCAGCCGAACCACCCTACCGATGATTTGAAAGGCATTGCCGCCAGCATGCTTGATGGCTTGCTGTATGGCAGTGGCGATGCGGTGATTGGTATTAACCCAGCCAGTGACAGCCTGCCGCTGCTGGAACAGCTGAATTACATGCTTGATGATGTCATTCACCGCTTTGAGATCCCTACGCAGTCCTGCGTGCTGACGCATGTCACCAACACGTTGAAACTGATTGAGCGTGGGGCACCGGTGGGTTTGGTGTTTCAGTCGATCGCCGGTACCGAAGCCACCAATGCCAGCTTTGGCTTCAATCTGGCGACACTGGAAGAAGCACATCAGGCGGCATTGAGTTTACAGCGTGGCACGTTGGGCTGTGACGTGTGCTACACCAACCACGCTGAAGCGGATCAGGACGATATGGATACGTTGCTGACGCTGTTGGCCTCCGCCGGATTAACATACCTGATGGGCATTCCGGGCGCGGATGACATCATGCTTAACTATCAGAGCACCTCGTTTCATGATGCGCTGTATGTGCGTGAACTACTGGGATTGAAGCACGCGCCGGAGTTTGGTGAATGGCTGGCACGTATGAAGATTCTCGATACCCAGGGGCGACTGTGTGATGCCCGCCGTCAGCATCCGTTGCTGCAACATCAGCCTTATCTGGAGGGGAGCGTATGAAGGACCTCGTTCACGCCAACCCGTGGGAAATGCTGCGAGAATACACGGCAGCGCGCATTGCCTTGGGGCGCACCGGCGCAAGCCTGCCCACCGAAGAATTGCTGAAATTCGGCCTGGCACATGCGCAGGCGCGGGATGCGGTGCATCAGGCGTTTGACAGTGAACCCCTTGTAGAGGCGTTGGCGGCGCAAGGGCTGAAAACCTTTATCGTGCACAGCGCTGCAACGTCGCGCGAGCAGTATCTTTGTCGACCTGATTTGGGACGGCGTTTGTCGGAGACCAGCCGTGAGGCGTTGATGGCGCTGCGTCAACCGCCAGCCGATTTGCTGATCGTAGTGGCTGATGGTCTCTCGTCCAAGGCGGTGCATCGTCAGGCGGTGCCGCTCATTACTCAGGCGCGTCCTTATCTGGATCAACTCGGTTTGTCGCCGGCACCGGTGGTTCTGGCGCATCAGTCGCGTGTGGCGCTGGGCGATGACATTGGCGAGTGTCTGCAGGCCAAAGCGGTGGCGATCCTGATCGGCGAGCGCCCAGGTTTGTCATCACCGGACAGTCTGAGTATTTATTTAACCTGGGGGCCTCATACGCGCCGTTTGGAATCGGAGCGTAATTGCATTTCCAATATTCGTCCGGAAGGGCTGGATTATCCGCAGGTCGCGTTTAAATGGGCCTGGCTGCTGGAGCAAGCGTTTCAACGCCGGCTGTCGGGGGTTGCGCTGAAATATGAGAGCGATAACCCGGCGATGCACGGCAAGATTCACCCACCTACCGTAGGGCATTTGACAACACCATGATGGTGACTCGCCTTCCACTGCGCGCTGCATCGTGCAAAAGGGGCGAGATTGTTCAATTTGCTTTTATCCGCGTGTCCCTGACACGGATTCTGCAACTCAGGATCGTACTGAACAGGGAGTGTTCAGTACGTTTTTTTATACGGTGCTTACCGTTGGTTTAGCGGTGGTCTTTATCATATATCCCTCCGATCTCGGATGTGTGTAATCGTGCGACACCCACCTGCCAAATGAAAAAAAGGACAAGAGTTGAATACGGTAATTTTGTTACACTTTGCCGTATTGCGACGTATTTTTTCGGGGATCACGATGAAGTTGATGTTTGCCTCAGATATTCACGGCTCGCTAACGGCGACGGAGCTGGTACTCGATATTTTTACCCGCAGCGGCGCCGAGTGGCTGATTCTTTTGGGGGATTTCCTCAATCACGGCCCGCGCAATCCACTGCCGGAGGCTTATCAGCCTGCCGATGTGGCGAGCCGATTGAATGCGTTTGCCCGTCAAATTGTGGCGGTACGCGGTAACTGTGATAGCGAAGTGGATCAGATGCTGCTCGACTTTCCGATCACGGCACCGTGGCAGCAGGTGCTGTTGCCGCAGCAGCGTCTTTTCCTGACGCACGGTCATCTCTACCATCCTCAGCATCTTCAGTCGTTGCAGGCAGGCGATGTGCTGGTGTATGGGCACACCCACCTTCCCGTGGCTGAGCGTCAGTGGGAGATCTAATGCTTTAATCCGGGCTCTGTCAGCTTGCCAAATGGGGGCAATGTGCCCAGCTATGGTATGTTGTCGCAAGGGGAGCTCCAAGTTTTACCGTTAATGGGTGGCGAGCCTATTGCACAGGTGACTATTAGTCACTAAGTTATCAACGATCTTGCACGACTAACGCTTAGTACGTTTAAAACAGACGCGCGTCGCAACGCGCCAATACTGAAGGATTCAGAGGATGGTGGAGCAAAGTCAAGCGGCAGGGACCGAGTGGGTGGATATTGTTGACGAGAACAATGACGTTATCGCCCAGGCCAGCCGCCAACAAATGCGCGCTCAACGTTTACGTCACCGCGCCACCTATATCGTTGTTCATGACGGCATGGGAAAAATACTGGTTCAACGCCGTACCGAAACAAAAGATTTCTACCCTGGTTGGTTGGATGCGACAGCCGGGGGAGTAGTGCAAACCGGCGAGCACATGCTCGAGTCGGCCCGTCGTGAAGCGGAAGAGGAACTGGGCATTGCCGGTGTGCCTTTCGCCGATCATGGCCTGTTCTATTTTGACGGTGACAATTGTCGTGTCTGGGGGGCGTTATTTAGTTGCGTTACCCACGGCCCGTTTGCCTTGCAGGAAGAGGAAGTGGCTGAGGTGTGCTGGATGACACCGCAGGAGGTCACGGCACGCTGCGATGAGTTTACGCCGGATTCGCTCAAAGCCCTGTCGCTGTGGATGAGCCGTTACAACGAGCAAAGCTACGGCAAACCCATTACGCGTGACCCAGTGAAAACCGATGATGGGGTTGCCGCATCGGACGACGCTGAAGAGTAATTGGATTAGGCTGTGCTGCGGGCTACCAGTGGTGGCCCGCAGCCACAGACCATTATGCGGTAACGACAGCCTGTCGCGAGCCGGGACACACCAGTTGACGGCTCTTGATGTGGTACATCTCCAGATCCTCACGTAGGAAGAATGCCATCTCCCACGGATTTTTGTGAATGAACGCCCCGCGTACCTGTTCGAACAGCGGATTGTGTGGCGGGATCAGATAGGCATCGCCCTCAATCAAGGTGTAGTTCCACTCAATAGCGCGTTCAAAGGTGTAGTGTGAGCGCTCATCCATCGCAAAGAAACAGTGTGGGTTGTGTTTGAGTTGCCGGGATTTGAACGTCTCAGGGAAGGTGATAAGAAACACATCATTGTCCACCGAAGAGAGAAACGCCAGAACCGTGGTATGGGGTGCCATGGTGACCAGCACGCCTACCTTGTTTGTGAAATCATGGTGTTCCGTCTCTGGCAACGCATTCAGTGGCGTAAACGCCACCGCGCGTTCTTCCCGTGTATCCTGAGGATAGCGATAGTCTGGTGCGCGGATATCTAGTACGCAGCTAAGCCCATACATCACCTGACACTCACGCGGCTCCAGCAGCACCCAATCTTCATCCACCTCCGCCACGCGCCCTTTGTAAGAGGCGCGATAAACGGAAATATTGGCATCAAATTGATCCACCCCGGTGCGATTATCAAGATGCAGCGTGGCGAAATCACCGACGGCCAGCGCGTGGCCTTTAGGGAAGAAAACCCGCAGTGCATTGTTAGTGCGCGGGTAGACGCCGCAAATGTGCATCACCACCTTTCCCTGCTGGTAGCAGGCTAAAACCCCCAGCGTCTGCTTGCCGAGATAGTGAACCAGATTCATGCTGTGCGTTCCTTACGAAGTGAATAGCGAAGTGCTAATATGTTGTTTTTCTGTTTGTTTCGAGATTATTTGTCTGCGTGTACGCTGTCAATAGACCTTGCCATGAAAACAGACAGGCCGATAATCATCGGGTTACACTAGATATATCGGTCAAATAAAAGGAAATATTATGCTGGTTATCTGGGGAAGGAAAACCTCATCCAATGTGCAAGCGTTGATGTGGTGCGTCGGTGAGCTTGGCTTGCAGTTTGTCAAACATGATGTAGGACACCGATACGGAGGAACCGATACAGCGGCGCTCAACCCTAACCGCACCGTTCCCGTGCTTCAGGATGGGGATAATCCACCGCTGTGGGAAACGGGCGCTATCCTGCGATATTTAGCGAACCGCTACGCAACGGTCGGTTTCTGGCCCGAGGATTTATTAGCAAGAACGGAAGTGGAACGCTGGGCTGAATGGGCAAAATTGAATATTGCGCTTGGATTTACTGCCCCTGTGTTTTGGCGTGTGGTGCGTACACCAGAGGCTGAGCGTGACCTTCGTGCGATCGATACTGCTGTTAACGCTTTTGAGCAAAAGCTCGACATCGCCGAGCAGCAGCTTGCCAGACACCCATTTTTAGCCGGGGATGCATTTTCACTGGCTGATATTCAGTTTGGCCATGTGCTGTATCGTTACTACGATATTGGGATCAATCGTAAGCCTTTACCGCATCTACGCGCTTACTATGCAAAAATAATGCAACGCCCAGCCTTTCAAGAACATGTGATGGTGTCCTACGACGAATTGCGTGCGTGAGCGGAATTGACGTAAAAAAAATCCCCCCGCAACCTGCGTTGTGAGGGGATGGGGACTGAAGTGGTAGTACGCCACTTCAGTGGGTTACCCGAGATTATTGCTGGGTAGCCTGAATAGCAGTCAGTGCAACGGTATAAACGATATCGTCTACCAGCGCGCCACGGGACAGATCGTTCACCGGTTTGCACATGCCTTGCAGCATCGGCCCGATGGAGATCAGGTCAGCAGAACGTTGTACCGCTTTGTACGTGGTGTTACCGGTGTTCAGATCCGGGAAGATGAACACGGTAGCTTGACCCGCAACCGGAGAATTCGGCGCTTTGGATTTCGCTACGTCGGCCATTACTGCGGCGTCGTATTGCAGCGGACCGTCGATCACCAGATCCGGGCGTTTTTCCTGTGCTAGACGGGTTGCTTCACGCACTTTTTCCACGTAGCTGCCCGCACCAGAGTTACCGGTGGAGTAGGAGATCATGGCAACGCGCGGATCGATACCAAATGCTGCGGCGGAATCGGCGGACTGAATCGCAATTTCGGCCAGTTGCTCTGCGGTCGGATCCGGGTTGATGGCGCAGTCACCGTAGACAAACACTTGTTCCGGCAGCAGCATAAAGAACACGGAAGAAACCAGTGAACTGCCCGGAGAGGTTTTGATCAACTGCAACGGCGGACGGATGGTGTTAGCGGTAGTGTGAACGGCACCGGAAACCAGACCGTCAACTTCGCCTTGTTCCAACATCAGGGTGCCCAGCACCACGTTGTCTTCCAGTTGCTCACGCGCAACCACTTCGGTCATGCCTTTGCTCTTACGCAGCTCAACCAGACGTGGAACATAGCGTTCGCGAACGGCATCCGGATCGACGATTTCGATGCCTTTGCCCAGTTCAACACCCTGTGCAGCAGCAACGCGTTGGATCTCTTCCGGGTTACCCAGCAGTACGCAATGCGCAATACCACGTTCGGCACAGATAGAGGCGGCCTTCACGGTACGCGGTTCGTCGCCTTCCGGCAGCACAACGCGTTTGCCTGCCTGGCGTGCCAGTTCGGTCAACTGATAGCGGAATGCCGGTGGAGACAGACGGCGAGAACGCTCGGATGCGGCGCTCAGGGATTCGATCCACTGGCTATCGATGTGGCGAGCCACGTAGTCTTGGACTTTCTCAACGCGTTCGCTGTCGTCAGCCGGAACTTCCAGGCTGAAGCTTTGCAGGCTGAGTGAGGTCTGCCAGGTGTTGGTGTTCAACATAAATACTGGCAGGCCAGTCTGGAAGGCGCGTTCGCACAGTTTGGCGATGCTGGCATCGATTTCATAACCGCCGGTCAGCAGCACGGCACCGATTTCAAAGCCGTTCATGGCAGCCAGACAAGCGGAGACCAATACGTCAGGACGATCCGCAGAGGTTACCAGCAGGGAGCCAGGACGGAAATGTTCCAACATGTGCGGAATGCTGCTCGCGCAGAAGGTCACGGTTTTCACACGACGGGTCTGAATTTCGCCTTCGTTGATGATGCGGGCATTCAGGTGTTTTGCCATGTCGATCGCGCGAGTAGCGATCAGATCGAAGCTCCACGGCACGCAGCCCAATACCGGCAGCGGGCTGTTGGCAAACAGTTGTTTCGGATCGACGTTCGGCACGTCTGCTTTGCTGGAATCGTCGAAGATTTCAGACAAATCAGGACGGGTACGACCTTGCTCATCCACCGGAGCGTTCAGCTTGTTGATGATAACGCCGGTGATGTTTTTGTTCTTGCTGCCGCCAAAGCTGCTGCGAGCCAGTTCGATGCGCTCTTTCAACTGGTCCGGAGAGTCGTTGCCCAGTGCGATAACGAACACGATTTCGGCGTTCAGGGTTTTAGCGATTTCATAGTTCAGCGCGTTGGCAAACTGATGTTTGCGCGTCGGCACCAGACCTTCTACCAACACCACTTCTGCATCTTTGGTATTTTCGTGGTAGTTGGCGATGATTTCTTCCATCAGCACGTCTTGCTGGTTGGAACTGAGTAGCTCTTCAACGTGGCTCATTTTCAACGGTTCAGCCGCAGTGATGGCTGAGTTGGCGCGGATTATGGTGGTGGTCTGGTCCAGCGTATTGTCGCCAGAACGCGGCTGCGCGATCGGTTTGAACACGCTCATGCGCACGCCTTTTTGTTCCATGGAACGAATGACACCCAGGCTGACGCTTGTCAGACCAACGCTGGTGCCAGTGGGGATCAACATGATTGTACGGGACACGGCTAAACCTCTTTACGGTTGCTCGCTGAGTCAAAAACAGCTTGGTCAGAAACGACACCGTCAGCCTTGGCTGACGGTGTGGGATTACTTGTCTTACGCGGTGAGACGCAGGGCGTCTTGCGCGATAACCAACTCTTCGTTGGTCGGGATTACCAGCGCAGGGCGGCAGCCCTCTTTGCTGATGTTGCCGCCGTTGCCGAAGCGAGCAGCCAGGTTGCGTTCGTGGTCGACTTCAAAGCCCAGCAGGCCCAGTTTGTTCAGCGTCAGTTCACGTACCATGGCAGCGTTTTCACCGATACCACCGGTGAAGATAACGGCGTCCAGACGGCCTTCCATCAGCGCACTGTAGGCACCGATGTATTTAGCCAGACGGTGGCAATACACGTCCATGGCACGTTTGGCATCCGCCTTGGTGGTGTAGTTGTCTTCAACATAGCGACAGTCGCTGGTGACTTCAGTCAGGCCCAGCAGGCCAGATTCTTTGGTCAGCAGCTTGTTGATAGCCTCAACGCTCATGCCCAGGGAATCGTGCAGGTGGAAGATGATTGCCGGGTCGATGTCACCGCTACGGGTACCCATGACCAAACCTTCCTGCGGGGTCAGACCCATGGAGGTATCGACACACTTACCGTTACGCACTGCGGTTACGGAACCGCCGTTGCCCAGGTGGCAAGTGATCAGGTTAACTTCGTCAACCGGCTTGTTCAGAGCTTCTGCGGCCTGTTGAGTCACAAAGAAGTGGCTGGTGCCGTGTGCGCCATAGCGGCGAACGTGATGCTCGGAGTACAGTTTGTACGGCAGGGCATACAGGTAGGATTCTTCCGGCATGGTCTGGTGGAATGCGGTGTCGAATACGGCAACGTTTTTGTCTGCCAGCGCCGGGAAGGATTTCAGCGCTTCGTCGATGCCAATCAGGTGAGCCGGGTTGTGCAACGGTGCGAAAGGCACGGAATCTTTTATGCCTTGCGGTACGCCGTCGTTGATCACGGCAGACTGGGTGAATTTCTCGCCGCCGTGTACGATACGGTGACCGATAGCAACCAGTTGCGCGGAGAGTTCCGGTTTCTGTGCCAGAATGGTGTTAACGATGAAGTTCAACGCTTCGCTATGTGCAGCGCCTGCGCCCAGCGCAGTTTCCTGCTTGGCACCATCCATTTTCCACTTGAGACGGGCTTCAGGAAGGTGGAAACACTCGGCCAGACCTGACAGGTACTCTTCCCCGTTAACAGCATCGATGATCGCGAACTTCAGGGATGAACTACCGCAGTTAAGAACCAGTACTAACTTACTCGACATGGAAGTACCTACTTGTTATACATGGTGAACAAATGTCAAACAGCGCGTAGCGTAGCCTAAACAGCCGCTGACATTTATGACTAACGTCATGGCACGGTGTGATTTCCCTGACATGACCATGAAAAAGCGCCGATATGGCCTATCCGCATAGCATACTGGATGCACGGCGTGCGAAGATGACATATCGGCCCTGAAAAGCATGTGGCGAAAAATAAGGCGATAAATGTCGCGCCCGCACCAATGGTCCCCTGTTTTTTGCCTATGCTTTAGTTAATACAGTTGAAAACGGCATTCATCATCAAGCACGATGGTGAAAGGATCGTTATTCTGGCATGCAGCATGACCACGTTGGTTTAGTGACATGACTACTTTAGTATAGATGGCGACAGTATAGATGGCGACCTACGCCGAGGTAGGATACCGATAGCGTCAGGCAAACACAAAATATATTTTAAGTTTATCAAATAGAGTTGCTGGCTTGTTTTAGGATTTTATTTTTTATCTGTTATTTTGATGGTGCAATTGAAAATGGTAATAACTGAAACGGTAACAAAGGAGTCGCCATGAAATCTAAACCAACTGATAAACGCGGGGGATGGCGTGTACTCCATTACGGGCAGCATTATATGAAAACCTGGCCGCTGGATAAACGTCTGGCGCCTGTTTTCCCTGAAAACCGTGTGGTGCGTGCTACGCAGTTCGGTATTCGCTTTATGCCGCCGCTGGCCGTGTTCACCTTAACCTGGCAGATTGCGCTGGGGGGCCAACTGGGGCCAGCAGTTGCGACCGCACTGTTTGCTTGTAGTCTGCCGTTACAGGGGCTGTGGTGGCTAGGCCGCCGCTCGGTATCGCCGTTACCACCAACGCTTTCCGAATGGTTTCACGATCTTCGCCTTAAACTGCAAGAGGCTGGGATGGCGCTGGCACCGATTGAAGGTAAACCCACTTACCAGATGCTGGCCGACGTACTGAAACGTGCCTTTAAACAGCTGGACAAAACCTTTTTAGACGATCTGTGACCGTTTTCACCCTTTGCGTGTGAATAGCATTATTTTGTCCTTCCCCTCTGTTTTAAATCAAAAAACCGGAGGCTAGCGCTATCTCCCCACTTTTTAGTATGCGATTCTGGTATCAGGTTAAACGAGTCAGCGGCGTCAGGCCGGTACTATAGAGGTTCAGGAGAGCACGATGGAAATGACGAATGCCCAGAGATTGATCCTTTCGAATCAATACAAAATGATGACGATGATGGATCCGGACAATGCAGAACGCTATCGTCGGCTGCAAACCATCGTCGAGCGCGGCTATGGGCTGCAAATGCGTGAGTTGGATCGGGAATTTGGCAAACTCAGTGAAGACGTGTGCCGCACCATCATTAATATCATGGAAATGCACCACGCCTTGCAGGTTTCCTGGGATAACCTGAAAGACCGCAAGGATCTGGATCAGCGTCGCTTGGCCTTTTTGGGCTTTGATGCCGCTACCGAAGCGCGCTATCTCGGCTTTGTTCGTTTCATGGTGCATGTGGAAGGGCGTTACCCGCATTTCGATTCCGGTACTCACGGCTTCAACGCACAGACTAAAATGTGGGAAAAATACAACCGCATGCTGGCAGTGTGGGTGTCCTGTCCGCGTCAGTATCATTTAAGCGCCGTAGAGATTGCGCAAATCATCAATGCCTGAACCGGTGAAATAAAACAAAGAGGTGGTTGTGGAGTGTAAAGGTTTCCTGTTTGATTTAGATGGTACGTTGGTGGATTCACTACCAGCCGTGGAGCGTGCCTGGGTTAATTGGGCGGTTGCCCATGATATCGCCCCCCAGGAGGTGCTTGATTTTATCCATGGCAAACTGGCGATCACCTCGCTGCGCCACTTTTTGCAGGGTAAAAGCGAAGCAGAGATCCAGCGTGAGTTTGATGAACTGGAGCGCACCGAAGCGTCTGACACGCAGGGCGTGCAGGCGATGCCGGGCGCAAGCCAACTCCTTGAACGTCTTAACGCACTCGGCATTCACTGGGCTATCGTGACAATCAGGCACCGTACCTATCGCCCATGCGCGCCATCGTGCCGGGCAATTGCCGCAGCCGCAGGTGTTTATCACCGCCGAACAGGTGGCTCGCGGTAAGCCTCAGCCGGATGCTTACCTGCTGGGTGCTGCAAGCCTGGGTCTGGAACCGCATGAGTGCGTGGTGGTAGAAGATGCGCCTGCCGGATTGGAATTCGGATTAGCGGCAAGTTGTCAGGTGATTGCCGTTAATGCCCCGGTGGATACCTTGGCGTTAGAGGACGTTGATATGGTTCTGACATCGCTAACGCAACTGACCCTGACGCCTACGCCGAACGGTGTGCAGGTGAGTAAGCTAACCGATTGATAAAAGCGTAACTAAATATGATCAAAACCCCGCCTCGGCAGGGATTTTTTTATGTATCAGGGGCGGCTGGTTTCAACTTGATACAGGCGTATAAACCCGAGCTGCTCCGGTGTGACACCGCTTAGCTGCACGCCAAATATGGCTTCGGTTTTGGGCAATAAGGGGGGCGTCGAGCATCAGCTGCTGGGTGTGAGTTTCGCTTGGCAACGGCTTGCTGCTGACTGGATCGAGCTGACTACAGTCGAGTTGCGCGTGAAACGCAGGCAGTGCTGTACCTTCCAGTAGCCGAACGTGCAACAGCGCCTGGGGTGCCATTCGCCTCGGGTTCAATATGGCTCAGGGAAATGCTCAGTTTGCCAATATTGCTTTCTAAAATTGCGCTATTTTTCGCGCTGGGTAGCAGGTACACACCGTTGGTAGAGTGACTGTTTAAGTAAGGTATTTTGCTGCTCCAGGGCTAACGCCTGTGCCGTCAGTGTTTGTAATTGCCGGTTAAGCTGCCCCACTTCCTGTTGCAGCGTAGGCGTTTGCGGAGGCGCTGAACAGCCCGTCAGCGCCAGCATCAAGAGACTATATGCACGACAATAGTTATTCATTCAGGTATTTCACTCATTGCATTATGCCTTTTCTCGTGTCGTCTTTACGTGGCAAGTATATAAGCGTAGTGGCGAATGAGAGTTAAATCATGCTGCGTTTATGCTGGCACCTATGCAAATATTGGTCTGTAAGCGCTGGATATTTGGGTTAGTCAATAAAATCAGGGTAAACTAGGCGTAAGAGAAGCTAATCATCGGGATATGTTATGCACTGCCCATTCTGCTCCGCTGTTGATACCAAAGTTATTGATTCTCGTCTGGTCGGCGAAGGCACGCAGGTACGGCGTCGCCGTCAGTGTCTGGTGTGCAATGAGCGCTTTACCACCTTTGAAGTCGCGGAGCTAGTGATGCCCCGGGTGATCAAGAGTAATGACGTTCGCGAGCCCTTCAACGAAGAAAAATTGCGTAAAGGGATGCTGAAAGCGCTGGAAAAGCGGCCGGTCAGTGCGGATGACGTTGAAAACGCCCTCAATCATATCAAATCTCAACTGCGTGCTACGGGTGAGCGTGAAGTCACCGCTAAGATGATCGGCAATCTGGTGATGGATGCCCTGAAGCATCTGGACAAAGTCGCTTATATTCGTTTTGCCTCCGTATACCGTAGTTTCGAGGATATTCGGGAGTTTGGCGAAGAGATTGCTCGGTTACAGAATTAGTCATATGGAACGGCAAGATGAATTCTGGATGGCGCGCGCGCTTGAATTAGCGCGGCGCGGGCGTTTCACTACGTCTCCAAACCCTAACGTTGGTTGTGTGATTGTGCGCGACGGTGAAATGGCCGGTGAAGGTTATCACTTGCGCGCCGGTGAGCCGCATGCGGAAGTACATGCGCTGCGCATGGCGGGTGAACAGGCCCGGGGAGCAACCGCTTATGTGACGCTGGAGCCGTGCAGTCACCATGGGCGCACGCCGCCCTGTGCGGATGCGCTGATTGCGGCGGGCGTGGCGCGCGTCGTGGCGGCGATGCAAGATCCCAATCCTCAGGTGGCCGGACGCGGTTTGCACCGTTTACAGCAGGCGGGTATCGCCGTCAGCCATGGCCTGATGATGCAAGATGCCGAGCAGGTCAATCTTGGTTTTCTGAAACGGATGCGCACCGGCGTTCCGTATGTCCGTCTTAAAGTGGCTGCTTCGCTGGATGGCCGCACGGCGATGGCGTCCGGAGAAAGCAAGTGGATCACCTCTCCCGAGGCGCGTCAGGATGTGCAACGCTTTCGTGCACAAAGCGCCGCTATCCTTAGCAGCAGCGCTACCGTGTTGGCGGACGATCCGCTGTTGGCGGTACGTTGGGAGACGTTGGATGCCGCTACGCAACAACAGCTTCCCGATGTAGTGCTTCCTCAACCCGTGCGCGTGATCGTCGATAGCCATGGACGCGTAACGCCTCAGCATCAACTGGTCCATCAACCGGGCCAAACCTGGCTGGCGAGTACCCAACCGAACAATGACAGCGCATGGCCTGAAAGCGTGACACACCTTACTCTGCCCGCTCACGGTGGCGGTATCGATTTGGTTGCGCTAATGATGACGCTCGGCAAGCGACAGATTAATTCGGTTTGGGTTGAAGCCGGTGCTACGCTGGCAGGCGCGCTGTTGAATGCGGGCGTGGTCGATGAGCTGATCGTGTATATGGCCCCGAAACTGTTAGGGCATGATGCCCTGGCCCTGTGTGTGTTGCCGGGGTTGACGCAGTTGGCGCAAGCGCCTTCATTTACGCTGACGGGGGTGTGCCAGATTGGCCCCGATCTCCGTCTGCGTTTGATACCGCAATCCTGACGTCGATATCCTGCGGTTTTGGTTTGCTCTGGCCTCAATGGGGTGTGGCAGACAAAACCGGATACGCCGTCGCAAGAATGTGATAGAATTCGCCCCCCTGCGGGGTATTAGCATGCGATTATGATTATAAGGAACGCTATGAACGTCATTGAAGGTGTTGTTGCCACCCCTGATGCCCGCGTCGCGATTGCGATTGCCCGTTTCAACAATTTTATCAACGATAGCCTGCTTGAAGGCGCTATCGATGCGCTGAAACGTATTGGCCAGGTCAAAGATGAAAACATTACCGTCGTGTGGGTACCGGGTGCCTATGAGCTGCCGATGACTGCGCGCGCGCTGGCAAAAAATGGCTATGACGCCGTCGTGGCACTGGGAACGGTTATCCGTGGCGGTACTGCGCATTTTGAATATGTTGCGGGTGAATGTAGCTCCGGGTTGGCTCATGTTGCCATGAACAGCGATATTCCTGTGACGTTTGGCGTTTTGACGACAGAAAGCATCGAGCAGGCGATTGAACGCGCTGGTACCAAAGCTGGCAATAAGGGTGCAGAAGCTGCGCTGACCGCGCTGGAAATGATTAACGTATTGAAAGCTATTAAATAAGTTTGATTAAGAAAGGGGTGTTCCGTGAAACCTGCTGCTCGTCGCCGCGCTCGTGAATGTGCGGTTCAAGCGCTGTATTCCTGGCAATTGTCAAAGAATGACATTGCCGATATTGAACTGCAATTCCTGAGTGAGCAGGATGTCAAAAAAGATGTCGACATCAGCTACTTTCGTGAGTTGCTGGCGGGCGTCGCCATGCAGGCAGAAAAACTGGATGCATTGATGGCACCCTACCTGTCACGTCAGCTCGAAGAGTTGGGGCAGGTGGAGCGCGCCGTGCTGCGTATTGCACTGTTCGAACTGAGCAAGCGCGACGACGTCCCTTACAAGGTTGCCATCAACGAAGCCATTGAACTGGCGAAAGTGTTCGGTGCGGAAGATAGCCACAAGTTTGTCAACGGCGTATTGGATAAAGTCGCTCCAACGGTGCGCCAAACCAAGAAGTAACGCTCAGGGCCGGAATACCGGCCCTGTTCGCGATTGTTTTTGACGGAAACGGTTATGGTTTACGGTGAGTTTCTGATTACCCGCTATTTCAATCGTGCGAACGCCTACAAGGCGGGAAATCCGCGTCGTGATGTGGAATTGGGGATTGGCGACGATTGTGCGTTGCTCACAGTGGCAGAAAAGCAGCTTTTAGCCGTCAGTACCGACACGCTGGTGTCTGGTGTGCATTTCCTACCGACTATCGATCCTGCTGATTTGGGTTACAAATCGCTAGCCGTTAACTTAAGCGATCTGGCCGCCATGGGGGCCGATCCCGCCTGGCTCTCTCTCGCCATTACCTTGCCCGAAATCAACAGCGCGTGGTTGGCAGCCTACAGCGATAGCCTGTTCACGCTGCTGGATTACTATGGCATGCAGCTGATTGGCGGCGATACCACGCGCGGTCAGCTGAGCCTTACGTTGACCATTCACGGGCTGGTTCCTGCCGGTCGTGCGCTTACCCGTGCCGGTGCCCGCATTGGCGATTGGATCTACGTGACCGGAACGCTGGGTGACAGCGCCGCCGGGCTGGCGATTTTGCAACAACGTTTGCAGGTGAGTGACAGCGCGGCGCGCCAGTCATTGGTGCAACGCCATTTGCGTCCGCAGCCGCGCATTCTGCAAGGCCAGGCGTTGCGCACGCTTGCCAGTACGGCTATCGATCTGTCGGATGGGCTGATCTCGGATTTACGCCATATTTTGGCCGCCAGCGATTGCGGCGCGTGCGTGCAGCTTGATGCTGTCCCTTATTCATCGGCAATGATGCAACACGTTGATCCCGATCAGGCGCTGCGTTGGGCGCTGTCTGGCGGGGAAGATTATGAACTGTGCTTTACCGTGCCGGAAATTAATCGCGGGGCGATCGACATGGCGCTGGGCCAACTCGGCGTAGGCTATACCTGCATTGGTCAGATAGCGCCGTCGTCCGAAGGGCTGCGCTTTTTCCGTGGTGATAACGCAGTGGAACTGAACTGGAAAGGCTATGGCCACTTCAGCCAATGACCGAGAAACAAAGCGCGCCGCTAAGCAGCGTTTGCGCCTGAGCAATCCCTGGCATCTGCTGGCAACCGGGTTTGGCAGTGGCCTCTCACCCTGGATGCCGGGCACATCGGGATCGCTGGCGGCGATCCCGATGTGGTATCTGCTCTCCTTCCTGCCCTGGCAACTGTATTCACTGACTATCATGTTCAGCATTTGCATCGGCGTTTACCTGTGTCATCAAACGGCTAAAGACATGGGCGTACACGATCACGGCAGCATCGTCTGGGATGAATTTGTCGGGATGTGGATCACGCTGATGGCGATCCCGAATGAACAGTGGCAGTGGGTGCTGGCAGGGTTTGTAGTGTTTCGTATTCTGGATATTTTCAAACCCTGGCCGATACGCTGGTTCGATCGCAACGTGCACGGCGGCATTGGTATCATGATTGACGATATTGTGGCAGGGGTTATCTCTGCTGGCATTATCTACTGGATTGGGCACCACTGGCCGCTATTTTCTTAAACAGCCTGTGCGGTGGCTGACCGGGGCGACTGCCCGGTCGAAACAACTATCATTGCAGCCATTCATCAATGCGACGTTCGATGCCCGCCGCATCCAACCCCAGATCGTGACGTACTTCTCCCTGTGTCCCTTGGGGAATAAAGCTGTCCGGTAGCCCCAGATTTAACACCGGAATGCCCAGACGCTGCGCCATCACCACTTCATTCACGCCGCTGCCCGCACCGCCCATCAATGCATTCTCTTCCAGCGTCACCAGCAGATCGTGGCTTTTTGCCAGCTCAGTGATTAGCGTTTCATTCAGCGGTTTGACGAAGCGCATGTCGACCAATGTCGCATTGCGCTTTTCGGCAACCTGCTGTGCTTCCGGCAGCAGGGTGCCGAAATTGAGGATGGCGACTTTTTCGCCCGTGCGTCGTACCACCCCTTTACCGATCGGCAATTCCTGCAACGGCTCAAGCGTGGCTCCAGTACCGGTACCGCGTGGGTAACGCACGGCGCAAGGGCCGTCTTGATAACGGTAGCCGGTAAACAACATCTGGCGACATTCGTTCTCATCGCTCGGTGCCATGATAATCAGATCGGGAATGCAACGTAGGAAGGACAAGTCAAACGCCCCCTGATGCGTTTGGCCGTCCGCGCCCACAATACCGCCGCGATCGATAGCGAACAGTACCGGCAGATTCTGAATGGCGACGTCGTGAATCACCTGATCGTAGGCGCGTTGTAAAAAGGTGGAGTAGATCGCCACCACCGGTTTGTACCCGCCCAGCGCTAAACCGGCGGCAAAGGTGACGGCGTGCTGCTCGGCAATGGCAACATCGAAATATTGTTGTTGGTAGTCACGAGAGAAGCGCACCATGCCAGAACCTTCGCGCATCGCTGGCGTCACTGCTATCAGCTTGCTGTCTTTGGCGGCGATTTCACACAGCCAATCACCGAAAATGGCCGAGTAGCTGGGGAGGCTCGCCTTGCTTTTGGGCAAGGTACCGCTGGCCGGATTAAACTTGGGCACGGCATGCCAACTGATAGGATCTTGCTCTGCTGGGGCATAGCCACGACCTTTTTTGGTCATGATATGCAGCAACTGCGGACCCTTCAGGCTACGCATATTTTTCATGGTTTGCGCCAGCCCGACCACATCATGACCGTCGACCGGGCCGATATAGTTAAAGCCGAGTTCTTCAAACAGCGTTCCGGGTACCACCATGCCTTTCAGATGTTCTTCCGTGCGTTTGACCAGCTCTTTGATCGGCGGGATGCCAGACAGCACTTTCTTACCGCCTTCGCGCAGGGTGGAGTAGAGTTTACCGGATAACAGTTGTGCCAAGTGATTGTTGAGCGCACCGACGTTTTCGGAAATGGACATCTCGTTGTCGTTCAACACCACCAGCAGATCGGAACGAATATCGCCCGCGTGGTTCATGGCTTCAAATGCCATTCCCGCGGTCAGTGCGCCGTCGCCGATAACGCACACGGTACGGCGTCCTTTGCCTTCTCGTTCGGCGGCAACCGCCATGCCCAGCCCGGCGCTGATCGATGTGGAGGAGTGACCGACGCTTAACACATCGTATTCACTCTCGCCGCGCCAGGGGAACGGGTGCAGGCCGCCTTTCTGGCGGATGGTGGAAATACGATCGCGGCGACCGGTGATGATTTTGTGAGGATAGGCTTGATGGCCGACATCCCACACCAGATGGTCAAATGGTGTGTTGTAGACATAGTGCAGCGCCACGGTGAGTTCAACGGTGCCGAGCCCTGAAGCAAAGTGGCCGCTGGAGCGGCTAACGCTGTCCAGCAGATATTGACGAAGTTCATCGCACAGTTTAGGCAGGCTGTCACGCGGCAGCATGCGCAGTTCGTCAGGTGTTTCCACTAAAGCCAGTGTCGGGTACTTTGCAATATCAAAACTCATTTGCGACTCATTCTGAGGTGTAATCCCCGTTCTCTCTCAAGCGGCGAATGCAGTATCCATCCGGGCGTTGCCACCGTGCGACACGCTTGAAATTCACTGGGTGATGTTGAAATTATTTATCTCTCTCGACGATATAATTCGCCAATGCCCGTAGTACCGTAGTATCGAGCGGCGTTGCGCTGGCCGCTTGCAGTTCATCCAATGCTGCCAGTGATTCCTGATAGAGATCCCACGCCTTTGCCCGTGCACTGTCAAGCCCGAGCAAGCCGGGATAGGTACTTTTGCCCAGTTGCTGATCGGCCCCTTGTCGCTTACCGGTGGTGGCGCTGTCACCAACCACATCAAGGATGTCATCCTGCACCTGAAAGGCCAGACCGATAGCATTGGCATAGCGATCGAGGTGTGGCAGTGCCGCCCGACCCGCAGTACCAGCGCTGAGCGCGCCGAGCCTGACTGCTGTGCGAATCAATGCGCCGGTTTTGTGGCGATGAATTTGCTCCAGTGCGGTGAGATCAACTTGCTTACCCTCTGCCGCCAAATCCAGCGCTTGCCCACCGCACATGCCTGCCACGCCGCTGGCGTACGCCAGTTCTGCAACCATTGAGAGGCGATCGCGGTCGCTGACTTCCGGCATGGAGCCGTCAGCCAGAATGGAGAAGGCTAACGTTTGAAGCGCATCCCCGGCCAGAACCGCTGTGGCTTCGCCAAATTTAATGTGACAGGTCGGTTGACCACGGCGCAGGTCATCATCGTCCATGGCAGGCAAATCGTCATGAATCAGCGAATAAGCGTGGATAGATTCCACTGCGGCAGCTGGTGTATCCAGGCTGCTCAGCGGAATGCCGAAAAGTTGCCCGGTGGTATAAACCAAAAAAGGCCGAAGGCGTTTGCCTCCCAGCAGCGCACCGTAGGCCATGGCGTCAACCAGCGGACTACCCTGAAACGGCAAGTCGGTGATAAAACGGTTCAATGCCTGATTAACGCGATCGGCATGGGCGCGCAATTGCTCAGCGAATTCCGTCATAGTGGTTTACTGTTCGGGGTTGTCGTGCCCTGAGCGAAAGGGGACAGCGCGGCATCCGGTTCATCGCTTAGCAGGATTTGTACGCGTTGCTCTGCTTGTTGCAACTGCAACTGTCCCTGACGCGCTAACTGAATGCCACTTTCAAAAGCACTCAGCGCGGCTTCCAACGGCAAATCGCCCGACTCAAGGCGGGTGACAATCTGTTCCAGCTGTTGTAGCGCATCTTCAAAACTCAGCGCTGAGTCAGCGGTGTTCAGCGTTTCGCTGTTTGCCTCCGAGTGAGGCGACGTTTTTTTTGCAGGCATGACCTATTTTACATCCTGATCGCTAAGTTATGCTGTTCTTTACTGTTCGCTACTGGTCCATCGCACAGATAAGCACATCCTTCCTGCGCGCAGCGTGCGAGAAGATGATATACTCTGCGCCCTGGATGCTATTGGTAAAATCACCCTATGGAACGAGTTTACCGATAACGTGAATGTAGCACTCTGGTTAACACTTACGCCCATTTGACCAAGTAACGACAGCCATCATGAAGTTTATCATTAAATTGTTCCCGGAAATCACCATCAAGAGTCAATCTGTGCGGTTGCGCTTTATTAAGATACTTACCGGTAACATTCGTAACGTGCTTAAGCAGTATGACGACCAACTGGCCGTCGTCCGTCATTGGGATCATATCGAAGTCCGCGCCAAAGAGGAAAGCCAACGCGAAGAGATTCGCGATGCGTTAACCCGTATTCCCGGCATTCATCATATTCTGGACGTTGAAGACCACGCTTACACCGAC
This sequence comes from Candidatus Symbiopectobacterium endolongispinus, assembly GCF_018777385.1. Taxonomy (GTDB): domain Bacteria; phylum Pseudomonadota; class Gammaproteobacteria; order Enterobacterales; family Enterobacteriaceae; genus Symbiopectobacterium; species Symbiopectobacterium endolongispinus. Next base: position 111,361 of record NZ_JAFJYB010000003.1, read on the forward strand.
GTGCACGACATTTTTGAACAAACGTTGGCGCTGTATCGTCCACAGCTAGAAGGAAAAAGCTTCTGTGTACGCGTGAAACGGCGCGGCAAGCACGACTTCTCATCGCAGGATGTAGAGCGTTATGTGGGCGGTGGACTTAATCAGCACATCGACAGTGCGCACGTTAACCTTACCACACCGCAGGTCACGGTTCATCTGGAGATTGAACAGGATCGTTTGCTGCTGATTAAAGGGCGTTATGAAGGCATCGGTGGTTTCCCTATCGGTACGCAAGAAGATGTACTGTCACTGATTTCCGGCGGGTTCGATTCTGGCGTGTCTAGCTATATGCTTATCCGCCGTGGCTGTCGCGTGCATTACTGCTTTTTCAATCTGGGCGGCGCAGCGCATGAAATTGGTGTTAAACAGGTCGCACACTATTTGTGGAAACGCTTTGGCAGCTCGCATCGTGTGCGCCTTGTCGCTATTGATTTTGAACCCGTGGTGGGCGAGATCCTGGAAAAAGTGGATGACGGCCAGATGGGCGTCGTGCTTAAACGTATGATGGTGCGTGCCGCATCGCGCATTGCAGAGCGTTATGGCGTTCAGGCGTTGGTAACCGGCGAAGCGTTAGGTCAGGTTTCCAGTCAAATGTTGACCAACCTGCGTCTCATCGATAATGCGTCGGATACGCTGATTCTGCGCCCGCTGATTTCACACGATAAAGAGCACATCATCAAGCTGGCACGCCATTTAGGCACGGAAGATTTTGCCAAGACCATGCCTGAGTATTGCGGGGTCATTTCCAAGAGCCCAACAGTAAAAGCGGTCAAATCCAAAATCGAAGAGGAAGAAGGCAAGTTCGATTTTGAGATTCTGGACAGGGTGATTTTTGAAGCGCGCAATATAGATATCCGCGATATCGCCACCCAGACCTCGCAAGAGATCACGGAAGTTGAAACCGTGGCATCGCTTTCTGCTGACGATATTCTGCTGGATATTCGCTCGGTGGATGAGCAAGACGATCGTCCGCTTGCGCTCACCGGTGTTGAAATCAAATCGCTGCCGTTCTACAAGCTCAGCACGCAGTTTGGCGATCTTGATCAGGGTAAGACCTATCTGCTGTACTGTGAACGCGGTGTGATGAGTCGTTTGCAGGCGCTGTATCTGCGTGAGCAGGGGTTCACTAACGTGAAGGTCTATCGGCCTTAACCTTACCCTCATCATTCTCCGTGCGAGCGGAGGATGACTGAATCACAGAGGTTTGATGGCATCAATCCCGATAATCATAAATGCCCGGTGGCAGCACCAACTGCGCTACCACTTCCGCCGCTTTGGCACGCCCGGACAGTAAATCAATCAGCTTCAAGGCGAAATCCATGCTGGTGCCGGGGCCCTGGCTGGTCAGCAGATTAACGCGTGGATCGAATACCACGCGCTCATCCATCCATTTTTCTGGTGCGATTTTCTCTTTTAGCGTGGGGTATCCGGTCATGTTGCCGACCGGAAACAGCTGGTGGTGTTCCAGCACCAGAGCAGGAACGGCACAGATAGCGGCCACAATTTTCCCTTCCTGATGCTTTTGGCGAATGCATTCCACCAGCAACTGGCTGTCGCGGAAGCATTCTGCTCCCTTGACACCGCCCGGTAACACGATGGCATCAAACGGGTTATCTGCAACGGAAACCAGCGGTGCATCCGCCACCAATCTTGCGCCACGCGAACAGGTTATCGTTGTGGCGCCATCGCTGGCGACAGTGACAGCAATACCAGCGCGTACCAGCAGGTCAAATGTGGTGACGGCTTCGGTTTCTTCGCTACCAGGAGCCAGACAGAGGAGTACCGATGCGGTCATATTCGCTTTCCTTTAGCTTAATCATTTCAAATAAACGGCTGTTTTCCGGCAATGTTAAGCCGTGGGCACGGGCCCGCTGCAGCAGATAGCCGGTAATATAGTCAATTTCGGTATGACGCTGGGCACGGATATCTTGCAGCATGGAAGAAGTGTTTTCGGCGGTATTCTGAATCAATTGTTCCACGTACAGTTTCACCTGCTCCAGCGAATCGGGGTGGCCTTCACGCTCCATGACGTGCACGATCTCCTGACACAGCAGGTCTATTTGCTCGGGATAAGCGCTTAATGCCCCATTTTTACAGTTATAGAGCACGGTTAACGGATTGATCACACAGTTTGCTGCCAGCTTACGCCAGCACGTCACGGCAATATTTATTGTACCAGGCGACATCCGGCAGCGCCTGATGCAGCAAAGCAGCCAGCGCAGAGTGGGTATCGCTGTGAGGAACCGCGCCACGGCTGTTGCCGCTGATAATGGCACAAATGTGCGTGGTTCCTCCGGCAACGTGCACCACCAGCGTTGCATCGCGTCGTGCGGCGTGACGCCTTGTAACAGCGGTTGGGTCAATACCGGCAACTCTTTCCGGGTGCCCATGCCATTGTGCAACAACAAAATGGTACAGTTCTGGGCGATAGTCGGTAATAAGGCGCTGACGGTATCGGAAACCTGCCAGGCTTTAAGGGTTACCAACAGCAGTTCGCTTTGCAATCAGGTGCTCGGGATCGTTTGTCGGCAGCATCAGATCGCACAGTTTTCCGTCCAGCATTTGTACGTTGACGGCACAGTACGGAGCGGGGAAACGCATCCATCCCTGAACGTCGTGGCCTTGCTGATGTAATGCGGCAAGCCAAAGCTGACCCAGTGCGCCGCAACCCAGCACGGTAATTTTCATCTGAGGTTTCCTTTATCGATGCGCGTGGCACGCAGTGTGACGGCGGCGGTTATCTTTTGATTGATTCATTCTGCCTGACAATTACGTATTATGGCGCGTGAGAAAGGGACTGCAAGCGCCAAGGCGGGCGGATGTTGTTTCTCTGCGGAGAACAGGTATCATGCATGCCACATAACCCTATTCCTACGCATAAATCAGGGAGAATTGATTATGCCATCTTTCGATATTGTATCCGAAATCGATATGCAGGAAATCCGCAACGCGGTTGAGAATGCGTCACGCGAACTGACTAATCTCTGGGATTTTCGTAACGTACCGGCGAGCTTTGAGCTGAATGAGAAAAACGAACAGATCAAAGTGGCTAGCGAGTCAGATTTTCAGGTACAGCAACTGGTTGATATCCTGCGCGAAAAACTGGTGAAACGCGGTATCAAAGCAGGCGCGTTGGAGGTTCCAGAAGAGATGGAACACAGCGGCAAGACGTACAGCGTTAACGCCAAACTGAAGCAGGGCATTGAGCCTGAACAGGCGAAAAAAATCGTCAAGCTGATCAAAGACAGTAAGCTGAAAGTGCAAACCCAGATTCAGGGTGAGCAACTGCGCGTAACCGGTAAAGCGCGTGACGATTTGCAAAGCGTCATGGTGTTGATTCGCGGAGCCAATCTGGGGCAACCCTTCCAGTTCACCAATTTCCGCGATTAATCGTAAAGGGCCAGCTATGCTGGCCCTATGTGACTCACGCTTGCCCGATCAGCGCTTCGAGCTGTTGACGGTTGGTCTTCTGACGATCGATTTTGACATAGGCGCTGCGCTCTTCCGGTACCACGATGGCTTCCGCTACGCCAGGGTGTATGCGTATCTTTTGTGCTAGCGCGGAGTCGTCCAATGCGTCATCGGGCAGTGCAATGCGCAAGCTGCTGAGATAAGGCGGCTCCTTAATGCTGACGCCGATAATCAGCCATAACGCGCAGAGCAGCGCTCCTGCTGCAAACACCCAGGCTGCACCGTGGAATTGAAACAGTGCGCCGCCCATGCCGCCGCCGATAGCAACGCCGATAAATTGGGTGGTGGAGTAGACCCCCATTGCGGTGCCTTTGTAACCCGCCGGTGCCTCTTTGCTGATAAGTGAGGGCAGCAGCGCTTCCATAATATTAAACGCCAGAAAAAAACAGCTGAATGCCTGCCACAATAGGCCACAATTGGCTGCCTGCCATCCATAAAACCACCTCTGCGGCTAACAGCACTACGATACAGCCCACAAACACCCGCTTAATCTGCCGTTTCACTTCGGCATAAATGATCAAGGGCAGCACGCAGACAAAGGAAATCAGCATGGTGTACAGATAGACCTCCCAGTGTGATTCTGCTGGCAGACCTGCCTGTTCCAGCACGCGCGGCAGGGCGACAAAACTCGACATCAGCAGGATATGCAGGCACATAATGCCGATATTGAGTTTTACCAGACGGCTGTTACCGAGCACCTGGCGAATGCTACCGCGCACAATGGCGGATTCCCGATTGAGGGCATGGCTAGCGGCATTAGGGATCAGCGTCAGGTTTATTACAATTCCGAGCGATGCGAGCGGGGCCATGCACCAGAACAGGGACTGTAATCCCCAGGCGTGCGCAACGATCGGCCCAATCACCATGGCGATGGCAAAGGTCACGCCGAAACTGATGCCGATAAAAGCCATTGCTTTGGTGCGATTTTGTTCGCGAGTGAGATCGGACAACAGCGCCATAACGGCGGCGGAGATCGCACCTGCTCCTTGTAACGCACGTCCGAGAATAATGCCCCAGATCGTGGTGCTTAGGGCGGCAATCACGCTGCCGAGCACAAACATGAGCAGGCCGATGACGATGAGCGGTTTACGCCCGACGCGATCGGAAAGTAAACCAAAAGGCACCTGAAACAGCGCTTGCATCAGACCATAGATACCAATTGCGAGACCAATCAGCGATTCGCTGGCCCCTTGTAATGCCATGCCGTAGGTTGTTAGTACTGGCAACACCATAAACATGCCGAGCATCCGCAGGGAAAAAACCGCACCTAAGCCCCAGGTTGCGCGCCGTTCGCGCGGCGTCATGATATTGTCTGTGAGGGATGTATCGTTCATGAAGACCTCAAATTCGCGTTGGCGCTATTGTAGTGCCTTACTCATCTGGTCTTAAATGGCAGCATTGTTACTTGATTTGACGCACGGTCATAAAATGACATAGTAAATGCAGCAAATGTGGGAAAGGGCGAAAAAAAACAGACGATGGGGATCGTATGTTTTTTCAACGTGCGAACGGTGAAACGTTAGCGCAGTGCGGTGAGCAGCACATCCTGCATTGGCGTCATTGAGTCTACAGACATCATCACGCTCAATGATGTGATGGCAACGATCGAGAACACAAACAGTTTGCGCGCCCATACTTTGTCATCATTGGGTTTTTTGTAGCCCGACAGTGCCATGCCTAACCACCATATACTTACAGAGGCTGCTACCACCAGATATTTATACCCGGCATAGCCACCCAGCGACAGCATCAGCGTAGCCACCATAAACGCCACGATATACAGCGTAATATGGTTTTTAGCCACGGAAATGCCTTTCACCATCGGCAGTACCGGAATGTTGGCGGCCTGATAATCCTTGAAACGGAAAATGGCGATAGCGTAGAAGTGCGGCATTTGCCACAGGCTGAAGATCAACAGCAGGATCAACGCACCCGCATCGAACTGGTTGCTTACGGCACAATACCCGATCACCGGCGGTGCGGCACCGGACAGGCTGCCGATCAGCGTGCCGTATACCGAGTGGCGTTTCATATACAGACTGTAGACGCCAACGTATACCGCAAAGCCCATTACTGAAAGCCACATGGCTAGCGGGTTTGCCGCCACATAGAGCAACGCAAAACAGGCAATACCTAACGCAGCCGCATAACTCAGTGACACCTTGACCGAAATCAGCCCCTTCACCATCACTCTGTTTTTGGTTCTCTCCATCTTTTTGTCAATGTCACGGTCGATTACGTTGTTGAAGACGCAACCGGACGCAACCACTAACGACACCCCAAACAGGGTAGCGATAAAGAGGGGGTAATCAATGCTGCCTTTGGACGCCAGCAGAAATCCCCCGATAACAGAAATCAGGTTGCCAAAAATGATCCCTGGTTTTGTGACTTGTAGGTATTGCTTAATCATCATGTCTGGCTCGATTACGGAATCATCATATTGTGGTGCGCGCTCAGCATAATCCAGATGGATCCTACTACCACGATAGCGATAATCAGAATGGCGAACACCAACGCTACCACGTTCCAGCGCTGCTCAGAAGAACTGTTCAGGTGCAGAAAGTAGACCAGGTGAACCAGTATCTGTACCACGGCGCAGCCAACCACACCGGCCATAATCACGCTTGGGGAGGCGGCACCTGCCATCACCAGACCAAACTGGATCACGGTCAGAATGACTGACATTACAAAGCCGATGACATAAAACTGTACGCTACCGTGGCTGGCGCCGTGATCGGTCGTTGAATGACTCATTACATCGCCCCCATCAGATAAACTACGGTAAAGGCACAAATCAATACCACGTCAAGGAAGTGCCAGAACAGGCTCAGACACATCAAACGGGTTTTCACGGTAGGGGTGATGCCCCAGCGTGAGACCTGAATCATCATCACCACAAGCCAGATAAGGCCTGAAGTTACGTGAACGCCGTGGGTGCCGACTAGCGCGAAAAAGGCCGACAGGAACGCGCTGCGATCCGGGCCGTATCCTTCTGCGATCAGGTGATGGAATTCATAGATTTCCATCCCGATAAACACCAGACCGAACAGGAAGGTGATAGCCAGCCAGGTGTTGATGCGCGCCACGTTGCCTTTGTACATGGCGATCATCGCCATGTCGAAGGTGATACTGCTCAACAGCAACGCGAAGGTTTCGACCAGCACAAACTTGAGATCAAACAGATCTTTTCCGGACGGACCGCTCGCCGTGCCAGTTACCAGCACGGCATAGGTGGCGAACAATGAGCCGAAAATGATCAAATCGCTCATGAGGTAAACCCAGAACCCCAGCACCTTGGTGCCGCTGGCGTCGTGGTGCCCATGCTCTGCATGGGCGTCATGAGCAGCGTGATGATGCGTCAGAGTTTCAGTTGTCATGTTTCACACCTGCTTTGCTGATATTGTCGAAGTGCTGGTTCTCAATCTCTTCGATTTGTTTGACCGGAACGTAGTAATCCACATCTCGGTTAAAACTGTGCACAATCCAGGTCACGATCATGCCGACGAAACCGGCAATAGTCATCCACCAGATATGCCAGATCATGGCGAAGCCGAACACCAGACTGAACGCTGAGATAATCACGCCAGCGCCGGTGTTTTTCGGCATATGAATTTCTTCATAGCTGACCGGTTTTTTGTAGGCTTCACCGCGCTCTTTCTGTTCCCAGAAGGCATCGCGTTCCTGAACGTTCGGCACGATGGCGAAGTTATAGAACGGCGGCGGGGAAGAGGTTGCCCACTCCAGCGTGCGGCCACCCCACGGGTCACCGGTCAAATCACGGTTTTGGTCGCGATCGCGGATACTGACATAGAACTGCATCAATTGGCACAGTACGCCAAGACCAATCAGTGCGGCACCGACATAGGCAACGACCAGCAGTGAGTGGAATTGCGGATCAATCTGTTGGCTGAGGCGACGGGTCATGCCAATAAAGCCCAGCACATACAGCGGCATAAAGGCGGTGAAGAAGCCGATAATCCAGAACCAGAACGCGCGTTTGCCCCAGGTTTCGTTCAGCGTGAAGCCAAACGCTTTCGGGAACCAGTAGGTAATACCGGCAAAAATACCAAACACCACGCCACCGATAATGACGTTATGGAAGTGCGCAATCAGGAACAGGCTGTTGTGCAGTACAAAGTTGGCACCCGGCACCGCCAGCAGCACCCCGGTCATCCCATCGATGGTAAAGGTGATGATAAAACCAGTAGTCCACAACATGGCAGAGTTCGGCTGGATTCGGCCCTGATACATGGTGAACAGCCAGTTGAAGATTTTCACCCCGGTCGGGATGGAAATGATCATCGTAGCGATACCAAAGAAGGCGTTAACGTTCGCTCCAGACCCCATGGTGAAGAAGTGGTGCAGCCAGACGATAAACGACAGTACGGTAATGGCGATGGTCGCCCACACCAGCGAGGTGTAACCGAACAGGCGCTTCTTACATAAGGTGGCAACCACTTCGGAGTAAACGCCGAAAATGGGCAGAACCAGAATGTACACCTCAGGATGGCCCCAGGCCCAGATAAGGTTGATGTACATCATTATGTTGCCGCCCATATCGTTGGTAAAGAAATGGGTGCCCAGATAGCGATCCAGAGTCAGTAAGGCGATGGTGACGGTCAAAATCGGGAAGGCGGCGATGATCAGCACGTTGGTGCACAGTGCCGTCCAGGTAAAGACCGGCATTTTCATCAGCGTCATGCCCGGTGCACGCATACGGATAATGGTCGCGAAGAAGTTGACGCCAGTCAGCGTAGTACCCAGACCGGAGATCTGTAGACTCCATATCCAGTAATCCACCCCTACGCCAGGACTGTACTCCTTGCCGGAAAGCGGCGGATAGGCCACCCAACCGGTTTGCGCAAACTCACCGATACCCAGCGACAGGTTGATCAGGACAACCCCTACCACGAATAGCCAGAAGCTGAGCGAGTTAAGGAAAGGGAAGGCCACGTCGCGTGCGCCGATTTGCAGCGGCACCGCCAGGTTCATCAAACCGACCACAAACGGCGTTGCCACGAAGAAAATCATGATCACGCCGTGCGCGGTAAATATCTGATCGTAGTGGTGGGCATTAAGGAAGCCTGCCTCACCGGCAGACGCCAAGACCTGCTGACCACGCATCATGATGGCATCGGCAAAGCCACGAATCATCATGATAAACGCAACGATAATATACATGATGCCAATGCGTTTGTGGTCTACCGAGGTAAACCATTCAGCCCACAGCCACTTCCATTTACCGAAATAAGTGATGGCCGCCAAAAGGGCGAGGCCGCCGACGATGATGCCGGCCACCGTAACCATAATAATGGGTTCATGATACGGAACCGCATCAAGAGTTAGTTTTCCGAACATCGTCTTATCCCTCGGCGCCTTGGTGCGAGGCGTGCTCGCTCATGTTCATATTGTCACCGTGTTGCATGCCACCTTGCTGCGTTTCTCCTTCAGCGTGGTTATGCGCAGGCGCACCGCCGCTTTGCGTGAATTTGCGAATCAGGTTTTCAAACAGCTCAGGTTGCACGCTGGAGAAGTACTCTACCGGGTGGAATTCGCTGGGTTTGGCCAGGGCATTGAATTCATCCGTGCTGTTCAGCGTTTTGTTGGAGGCACGCACGGTGGCAACCCACTGGTCGAATTCCTGCTGGCTTGGCGTGGCAATGGCAGTAAATTTCATGCCGGAGAAGCCTTTCCCGCTGTAACCACCAGAAATACCGTCATATTTACCCGGCTCGTTGGCGATAAGATGCAGTTTGGTTTGCATGCCCGCCATCGCGTAAATCTGCCCACCCAGACGCGGAATGAAGAAAGAGTTCATTACGGTATCGGAGGTGATTTTGAAATTCACCGGCACATTGGTTGGGAACGCTAACTCGTTGACCGTGGCTATACCTAATTCCGGGTAAACAAACAGCCATTTACAGTCAAGTGAAATCACTTCGACGGTAATCGGCTTGGCCTCGGAGACCAACGGCTTATACGGATCCAGTGAATGGGTGGTTTTCCAGGTAATGGTACCCAGAATAAGAATGATGATGATGGGAGCTGTCCATACCACCGCTTCAATCTTGTTGGAGTGTGACCAGTTCGGGGTGTATTTCGCTTTGGTGTTGGAAGCGCGAAACTTCCAGGCAAAAGCGATGGTCATCACGATTACCGGAATAACCACGATCAACATCAACCCGAGTGCCGTCAGAATCAACGACCGTTGCTCCAACCCGACCTGTCCTTTGGGGTTCATCAATGCCATATCACAACCGCTCAGTAGTGCTGCGGCAGCGAATACGGCTGACGAAAAAGGGTAAAAAAGCGATGTAGCATGGTAGATCCTTTCCTCTATCCCACAGAACAGGATAAGAGAAAAACAGCGTGGGAATTATCGGGCGTTAGCCTTAATAAAGCTGCTGACAGTGGTGTCTTGTGCCATGTCATTGATGACATCGCCCAATACCGTATTGACAGCGTTGGTGATTTTTTCATTGGTCGCGGTCAACGCGCCCTGAACGTTATAGGTTGAGCGGTAATTTTTGACCTGCTTGTTGCCGTTGGCCGCCTGAGAGATGATCGAAATATCCGCGCGTGCGGTGATATTATGACGCAGGTTGCCTTCTGAAACGTCAGCATACAGTTGGTTTACCACGATTTGCAGCGCAACCGGGCCACCGGTTCCGATCATGTAACCGCGTGCAGACATCTGTTTTTCCAGCGCCTCTTGCAACAGGAAACGCAGGTCGCGTGAAGGAGTCAAAACGATCAGTTGCCCGTCGCGGTTGATTTTGGCTAATGCCTGATCGGCACGCTGATCGGCCCCGTTGATGCTGACAGCGACGCCCATCAGGGTTGGGTCTTGCGCTGGCACGTTAATTTTAGGAGAGACATCAAGCGTATTGCTTTGATTGGCGCATCCGGCGAACATCAGCACGGCCAATACGGGAAAAAACTGTTTTTTTAACATTGTGCATTTTCTCAGTAATGATTAGGGTGGTTCGCTGGTAAAAAATTCCCGTTATCATACCATTGCCGGCAGCGGGTGAAAGGACGAATTCAGGGGAAATACTCTGGAAATGGCCATTTTTTCGGCGCGATGCGGTGAGATATCGCGATCGCCGGATTGACAGATGGTGTGTTCACCTCATTTTGCTGCCAGTGGAATATACTGTCTGGCAAGATCAACAAGTAACAAAGGACGACGTCATGCATGCCACCATTGAGGCAAAATTGCGCGCAGCTTTTGCCCCCACGCATCTGGATGTGATCAATGAAAGCCATCAACATCGCGTGCCTGCGGGTTCGCAAAGCCATTTCAAGGTGGTATTGGTGAGTGAAACCTTTACCGGACAGCGCACCATTGGCCGTCATCGCGCGGTTTATGCCACGCTAGAGACGGAATTGGAAAATGGCCTGCACGCGCTGGCGCTGCATACTTACACGTCGCAAGAGTGGTCCGATGCGCAGGGCCAGGCCCCGAAATCACCTGCCTGTGGCGGTGCTGGCATTGACGCCTGATTGATGCCAACGCCGCATAAAAAGAGACGCATAAGAGGTGACCGACATCAAAGCGCGCTTATTATCATAATAGTCTGCGCGCTTTTCTCGACCCACTCCTTCTATGCCGCTATAATGCCGCGTCTTATTTTCCGGAAATGTCATCGGGACGCTTCTGACGACAAGGAACAGGGTTCAGATACCAGCTGTTGCTGTCCTGGTTCTGTGGGGTTATGTTCAAACCGACACCCATGCGTATATGGTTTTGGAGCTGACCGAGCACTGTGATTTTTTGAGGTAACAAGATGCAAGTTTCAGTTGAAACCACCCAAGGCCTTGGTCGCCGCGCAACAATTACCGTCACTGCTGATAGCATTGAAGAAGCGGTAAAAAAAGAGCTGGTTAACGTTGCTAAAAAAGCGCGCGTTGACGGTTTTCGTAAAGGCAAAGTGCCGATGAACGTTATAGCTCAGCGTTATGGCGCTTCCGTGCGTCAAGACGTGTTGGGCGATCTGATGCAGCGTCATTTCGTTGACGCCATAATTAAAGAAAAAATCAATCCCGTTGGTGCACCGAACTATGTGCCGGGCGAATATAAGCTGAATGCCGATTTCACCTACGCGGTAGAGTTTGAAGTCTATCCGGAAGTAGAGCTGAAAGGCCTGGACACCATCGAAGTTGAAAAACCGCTGGTTGATGTGGTTGATGCTGACGTTGATGCCATGCTGGAAACGCTGCGCAAGCAACGAGCCACCTGGAAAGATACCGATGCTGCCGCTGGTGCAGAAGATCGCTTAACCGTGGACTTTACCGGCACTATCGACGGCGAAGTGTTCGATGGCGGTAAAGCGTCTGATTTCGTTCTGGCTATGGGTCAGTGCCGCATGATCCCAGGCTTTGAAGAAGGTCTGGTGGGTCACAAAGCCGGTGAAGAGTTCACTATCGACGTGACCTTCCCAGAAGACTACCACGCTGAAAACCTGAAAGGGAAAGCAGCGCAGTTCACTATCGTCCTGAAGAAAGTGGAAGAGCGTGAACTGCCGGAACTGACCGCAGAATTCATCGCACGTTTCGGCGTGGCGGATGGTTCTGTTGAAGGTCTGCGCGCTGAGGTGCGTAAAAACATGAAGCGTGAGCTGAAAGGCGCAGTGCGTAACCGTATCAAGTCTCAGGTGATCGACGGTCTGGTGAAAGCCAATGATATCGACGTTCCTGCTGCGCTGATCGACGGCGAAATTGACGTTCTGCGTCAACAAGCGGCACAACGCTTTGGTGGCAACGCCAAGCAAGCGGCTGAACTGCCGCGTGAACTGTTTGAAGAGCAAGCTAAACGTCGCGTTGTCGTGGGTCTGCTGCTGGGCGAAGTGATCAGCACCAACGAACTGAAAGCGGACGATGATCGCGTTAATGCGCTGATCGAAGAGATGGCTTCTGCCTACGAAGATCAGCAGGAAGTGGTTGCTTACTACAGCAAAAACAAAGAGCTGATGAACAACATGCGCAACGTTGCTCTGGAAGAGCAAGCGGTTGAAGTGGTGTTGACTAAGGCGAAAGTGGTCGAGAAAGCCGTCAGCTTCAACGATCTGATGAACCAGCCTGCTACGGCGTAATTCGCTGTCTGGCTTCGGTCGGTTATCTTTGCCAAAAAAAGCCCGCGCCTATGGCGTGGGCTTTTAGTTATCACTGATTTACGTTTGAAAAGAGCTATCGCCACGGATGTGCCAGATTGCACTATGATAAAACTGTGTGGGTGTGGCATTGAAACGTTTCGCGAGTGATAAAATCCGTATTGTTTCTTGGGCGTGCGACATATTATTTTCTATGCAAAACGCGGTGGGCACGATAACCCTTTAATCTAAAATAAAGGATAGTGTAAGCTTGAAATAGCGCGCAATGCCCCAACTAGAAGAAACAGAGGCGCGTGGTCATGGATTTTGGCGAGTCGGTGTCGTTCTTAAGGTGGACGTCGGGGTGACCGTGATAGTCAACCGTCGTTATCTCAAGTAGAATCTGATACATGGCACCAAAAGCATTTTATCGAGGAGAGGTGAATGTTATACAGTGGCGAACAAGAAAAATTAGCACCCCAAATGGCTTTGGTGCCGATGGTGGTAGAACAGACTTCGCGCGGGGAACGTTCTTACGATATTTTTTCCCGACTGCTTAAAGAACGCATCATCTTCCTGACGGGTCAGGTGGAAGATCATATGGCCAACCTGATCGTTGCTCAGATGCTTTTCCTGGAAGCTGAAAACCCGGAAAAAGATATTTATCTGTACATCAACTCTCCGGGTGGCGTGATTACCGCAGGGATGTCGATTTACGACACCATGAAATTCATTAAACCGGATGTCAGCACCATCTGTATGGGACAAGCCTGCTCTATGGGGGCTTTCCTGCTCACTGCCGGTGCCAAGGGCAAGCGTTTCTGCCTGCCGAATTCGCGCGTGATGATTCACCAGCCGCTGGGAGGATTCCAGGGGCAGGCAACGGATATCGAAATCCATGCGCGTGAAATACTGAAAGTGAAGCAACGTATGAATGAGCTGATGGCTGAACATACGGGCAAACCTCTCGAAGTGATAGAGAGTGACACTGAGCGTGACCGTTTCCTCTCTGCCCATGAAGCAGTAGAGTATGGATTGGTTGACGCCGTGATGAAACACCGCGAATAACGCCGCCGGCCATAGCGTACCTGTGGTTCACGAATGCGCGCTTGCGCGTGATTCAGATTGAAGTGATATCGCTGTTGGGCCTGTGGGCAAGAGATAAAAGAAGAGGTTTACTGATGACAGACAAGCGCAAAGACGGTTCAGGGAAGTTGCTGTACTGTTCTTTCTGCGGCAAAAGCCAGCATGATGTCCGTAAGCTGATTGCCGGGCCGTCAGTGTATATCTGTGATGAATGTGTCGATCTGTGCAATGACATCATTCGCGAAGAGATCAAGGAAGTGGCTCCGCATCGTGGACGCAGTGCGTTACCCACGCCCCATGAAATTCGCCGTCACCTGGATGATTATGTGATTGGTCAGGAGCAGGCGAAAAAGGTTCTGGCGGTTGCGGTTTACAATCACTACAAGCGCTTGCGTAATGGCGACAGCAGCAACGGCATCGAACTGGGCAAGAGTAACATTCTGCTGATTGGCCCGACAGGAAGCGGTAAAACCCTGTTGGCTGAAACGCTGGCCCGTTTCCTGGATGTGCCTTTTACCATGGCGGATGCCACCACGCTGACCGAAGCGGGTTACGTGGGTGAAGATGTGGAAAACATCATCCAGAAGCTGCTGCAAAAATGCGATTACGACGTACAGAAAGCCCAGCGCGGCATTGTGTACATAGACGAAATTGACAAGATTTCACGTAAGTCCGATAACCCCTCCATCACCCGAGACGTGTCGGGCGAAGGGGTGCTGCAGGCTCTGCTGAAACTGATTGAAGGCACCATCGCTGCGGTACCGCCGCAAGGTGGGCGCAAGCACCCGCAACAGGAGTTTTTGCAGGTTGATACCTCCAAGATCCTGTTCATCTGCGGTGGGGCATTTGCTGGTCTGGATAAAGTGATCGAGCAGCGTGTTGATACTGGTCGCGGTATTGGTTTTGCCGCAACGGTGAAGGGTACGGCACAAAAGGCTACCGAAGGCGAATTGCTGGGCCAGGTAGAACCGGGGGATTTGATCAAGTTCGGTCTGATCCCTGAGTTTGTTGGCCGTTTACCGGTGGTTGCGACGCTGAGAGAACTGAGCGAAGATGCGCTGATCCAGATCCTGCGTGAACCGAAAAACGCGCTGACCAAACAGTATCAGGCGCTGTTTAATCTTGAAGGGGTTGAGCTGGAATTCCGTGAAGAAGCGTTGACGGCGATTGCCAAGAAAGCCATGGAGCGCAAAACCGGTGCACGCGGTTTGCGCTCCATCGTGGAGGCGGCGCTGTTGGACACCATGTACGACCTGCCCTCCATGGAGAGCGTCGATAAGGTGGTGATTGATGAGTCGGTGATTGCCGGTCAATCTGAGCCCATGCTGATCTACGGCAAACCTGAAGCGCAGCAAGCGTCTGGCGAATAAATCGTCAATTGCACGCCTGACAAACGTACCTAAAGGGTCGTTGTCACCAGTCTGAAATGGGAGATTTTATCTCCCATTTTTTTCGCATGTTCTGGTCGTTGAATGTCGGATATTTATCCCCATATACTCCAATATTTGTTGGCGAAACCCGTTACATCCGCGTTTCACGAGATTCCTTTAACCTGGCGGAAACGAAACTAAGAGAGAGCTCTATGAACCCTGAGCGTTCCGAACGCATTGAAATCCCCGTATTGCCGTTGCGCGATGTGGTGGTTTATCCGCACATGGTCATTCCGTTGTTTGTTGGCCGGGAGAAATCGATTCGTTGCCTTGAAGCCGCGATGGATCACGATAAAAAGATCATGTTGGTGGCACAAAAAGAGGCTTCAACGGATGAACCCAGTATTAACGATCTTTTCTCGGTAGGAACGGTCGCTTCCATTCTGCAAATGCTGAAACTGCCGGACGGCACGGTCAAAGTGCTGGCCGAAGGGTTGCAGCGTGCGCGTATCACCACGCTGTCTGACGGTGGTGAACATTTTGCTGCCCAGGCGGAATATCTCTCGTCACCAGCGATTGAAGAGCGTGAGCAGGAAGTCCTGATGCGCACGGCGGTCAATCAGTTCGAGGGATACATCAAACTGAACAAGAAAATCCCGCCGGAAGTGTTGACCTCGCTGAACAGCATTGAAGATGCAGCACGTCTGGCGGATACCATTGCCGCTCACATGCCGCTGAAACTGGCTGACAAACAGTCCGTGCTGGAAATGTCTGATATTACGGAACGCCTCGAATATCTGATGGCGATGATGGAATCGGAAATCGACCTGTTGCAGGTGGAAAAACGTATTCGCAGTCGCGTGAAAAAGCAGATGGAGAAAAGCCAGCGCGAGTATTACCTCAACGAGCAGATGAAAGCGATTCAGAAAGAGCTCGGTGAGATGGATGACGCTCCGGATGAACATGAAGCGCTGAAACGCAAGATTGAAGCGGCCAAGATGCCGAAAGAAGCGCGGGAAAAAGCCGAAGCAGAACTGCAAAAACTGAAGATGATGTCACCGATGTCCGCTGAGGCGACAGTGGTGCGCAGCTATATCGACTGGATGGTTCAGGTGCCGTGGAATGCGCGCAGCAAGGTGAAAAAAGACCTGGTCAAAGCGCAGGAAACCCTGGATACCGACCACTACGGTCTGGATCGCGTCAAAGAGCGTATTCTTGAATATCTCGCGGTACAAAGTCGTGTCAGCAAAATCAAAGGGCCGATTCTGTGCCTGGTCGGGCCGCCGGGGGTGGGGAAAACCTCACTGGGGCAGTCCATTGCCAAGGCAACGGGGCGTGAGTACGTGCGTATGGCGCTCGGCGGCGTACGTGATGAAGCGGAAATTCGCGGTCACCGTCGTACTTACATCGGCTCACTGCCGGGCAAACTGATCCAGAAGATGGCCAAGGTTGGGGTAAAAAACCCGCTGTTCCTGTTGGATGAGATCGACAAGATGTCCTCTGACATGCGTGGCGATCCGGCGTCGGCACTGCTTGAGGTATTGGATCCCGAGCAGAACGTCACCTTCAACGACCACTATCTGGAAGTGGATTACGATCTGTCCGATGTGATGTTTGTTGCGACCTCTAACTCGATGAACATTCCTGCGCCGTTGCTGGACCGTATGGAAGTGATTCGCCTGTCTGGCTACACCGAGGATGAGAAGCTCAATATTGCCAAGCGCCATTTGCTGCCGAAGCAGATTGAACGCAACGCACTGAAGAAAGGTGAGTTGACCGTTGATGACAGTGCTATCTCCGGGATCATCCGTTACTACACGCGTGAAGCTGGCGTGCGCAGTCTGGAGCGTGAAATCTCCAAATTGTGCCGTAAAGCGGTAAAAACGCTGCTGATGGATAAAACCGTTAAGCATATTGAGATTACGGGCGATAACCTTAAAGATTTCCTTGGCGTTCAGCGCTTTGACTACGGCCGCGCGGATGAAGAAAACCGCGTTGGGCAGGTCACTGGGTTGGCCTGGACGGAAGTTGGCGGTGATTTGCTGACCATTGAAACCGCGTGCGTGCCGGGCAAGGGGAAATTGACCTACACCGGTTCACTCGGGGAAGTGATGCAGGAGTCTATTCAGGCGGCGCTCACCGTGGTGCGTGCTCGTGCTGAACGACTGGGTATCAATGCCGATTTCCATGAAAAACGTGATATCCACGTGCATGTGCCGGAAGGGGCAACGCCCAAAGATGGCCCAAGCGCCGGGATCGCCATGTGTACTGCGCTGGTTTCCTGCCTGACGGGTAACCCGGTGCGTGCCGATGTAGCGATGACCGGGGAAATCACGCTGCGGGGCTTAGTATTGCCGATCGGGGGCTTGAAAGAGAAACTGTTGGCAGCCCATCGCGGTGGCATTAAGACGGTATTGATTCCTGACGAAAACAAACGCGATTTGGAAGAGATTCCGGCGAATGTGATTGCGGACCTGGAGATTCACCCGGTCAAACGTATCGAGGAAGTGCTTGCGTTAGCGTTACAAAACCCGCCAGACGGTATGCAGCCGGAGCCTGCCAAGGCCAAGCGAGCGCCTGCCAAGGCGAAAGCGGTGCCCGCTAAGGCCGCGAAAGAGTGACCTATCGCAAAAACCCTTGAGAAAAATCACGCTGGCAGCAGAAATGGCGCTTGCCGGCGTTTTTTTGTACCGCTAAGTTATGGCACTGTTAATCTTAGTCAGTACGTTGTGCTAAGGTTTGACAGGATTGAAAAAAGCTACGTGTCGCGTTTTGGGATATTCAGCGTGACAACAGGATTTCAGAGGGGATGAGAGAGTGAACAAGTCACAATTGATCGACAAAATTGCCGCAGATGCTGATATTTCCAAAGCGGCAGCAGGGCGTGTGTTAGATGCAATTATTGGTTCTGTTACCGATTCTCTGAAAGCAGGGGATGACGTTGCACTGGTAGGATTTGGAACGTTCTCCGTGCGTGAGCGTGCAGCTCGCACTGGGCGCAATCCGCAAACGGGCAAGGAAATCAGCATTCCAGCAGCAAAAGTACCGGGCTTCCGTGCCGGTAAATCGCTGAAAGACGCCGTTAACTGATTATCTCGTCACAGGTTTGTGCTGTAATCCGAGTACGTTACCAAACATTACCTGACGCCACGGTGTCGGTAAGGTAAGATAAGGGGCGCATCATTTTATGATGTGCCTTTTTTATGACGGGCGAACACTGCCCATCACCCTGCGGGGCGTCGCGTTGCGGCGTAACGTCTTTCCCGCTCCCCTCTCTGGCAGTTCATGTTCTGGCTTACGGTTTGCCAGACGTGCAGGGAAGCGTGGTTTTAGCCAACGCAGGGCGTGTTATCCATACTACAGCGGAGTGTTGTCACATTATGATGGACAATTTACGCGCGGCCGCTAATAATGTCGTGCTGAAAATTATTCTGGGCTTGATCGTCGCCTCCTTCGTATTGACGGGCGTGGGTGATTACCTTATCGGCGGCTCTAAAGATTACGCCGCCAAAGTCAACGGGCAGGAAATCGGTCGCGCGCAGTTTGAACAAGCGGTGCAAAACGAGCGTAGCCGCATGCAGGAACAGTTGGGAGAAAACTTTTCCGTGCTGGCAGGCAATGACGGCTATATGCAGCAGATGCGTCAGCAGGTGCTCTCGCAGCTGATCGATGAGGAGCTGATTGACCAATACGCCCGTAAGCTTGAGCTTAACATCAGCGATGCACAGATCAAACAGGCTATATTCGCTGTTCCCGCGTTCCATACCAACAACCAGTTCGATAACGAAAAGTACCTGGATCAGGTACGTCGTTTGGGTCTGACACCGGATCGCTATGCGGAGTTGCTGCGTAAGCAACTGGCCACACAGCAACTGATTCAGGGGCTGGGCGCGACGCAATTCTCGCTGCCAAAAGAGATCGACAGTCTGGTGGCGCAGGCCGCTCAGGATCGTGTGGTGAGAACGGCAACGATTGACGTGGCGGCGATTGCCAAAACGCTGAACGTGACGGATGAAGAGGTCAAGGGCTATTACGACAGCAACAAAGGCCGTTTTATCGACCCGGAAGCCTTCAAAGTCAGCTATCTGCTGCTGGATGCCGCACGCGTTATGGACAGTGTGAAAATCACTGATGCTGATATCGCGGCGTTTTACGAGAAGAATAAGCAAGAGTTTACCCAACCTGAGCGCAAGCGCTTTAGCGTGATTCAGCTCAAAACCGAGGCGGACGCCCGTGCCGTGTTGGATGAACTGAAAAACGGTGCCGATTTTGCCGCGCTGGCAAAAGAAAAATCGCAGGATGTGGTATCGCGCCGTAACGGTGGCGATCTGGGCTGGATGGATGCCAATGCCACGGTCGATGAATTGCAGCAGGCAAATTTGACCGAAAAAGGCCAACTCTCCGAGCCGGTAAAATCCTCTGTGGGTTATCTGATTGTACGTCTGGATGACATTCAGGCCGCGCAGGTTAAACCGTTGAGCGCGGTGCGTGATGACATCGCTGTCAGAGCAAAACGCGAAAAAGCGCTGGATGAATTCTTTGCCCTGCAACGTAAAGTCAGCGAAGCGGCAAGCAACGACAATGAGTCGTTAGCATCAGCCGAAGAAGTAGCGGGTCAAAAATCCATTGAGACGGCCTGGTTTAGTCACGATCAAGTGCCTGCTGAACTGAACTTCCCGCAGGTGACGCAGGTTATTTTAGGTGGTACCCTGTTAGGCGATAACGGTGCACCGGGCAGCAAATCCGATGTGATCGGCGTCGGCGTCGGCGTCGGCGTCGATGGCGATCGTGCGATCGTGCTGCGTATCACCGATCACCGTGCAGAAACGCCGCGCCCTCTGGATCAGGTGCGTGATGAGATTGTACAGGTGCTGAAAGTGCAGAAAGCGCAGCAGCAAGCTAACCTACAGGCTGAAAAAATCCTGGTTGACCTGAAACAAGGTAAAGATGACTCGCTGAAAGCGGCCAACCTCAGCTTTGGCGCGCCAGATACGCTCTCCTCGGTTTCTCAGGGCAATGTATTGGCAGAAAGCGTGTTTGCCCTGCCTGTGCCGCAACAGGACAAGGTAAGCTACGGTGTTGCGCGCGATCAGGAGGGCAATGTGGTGCTTGTTGCGCTGGATAGCGTGAAACCACACGCTATCACTGATGAGCAGAAAGCACAGTTTACCAGCCAGGTTGAGCAGAGTGCGGTAACAACGCTGTTTGATACTTTGGTTTCCAGCTTGCGCACCGAAGCGACCATCAAATTAGGTGCCGCCGCTCAGGAGCAGCAACCTCAATAAGCTATGCATTAATTTGTAATCCGCTGTAATAACAAAAGGCCGCTTTCGCGGCCTTTTCCACATTTCAACACTGTGGTTTGTACGATCTCCCTTATTTCGGCACCCTATACCTGCCAATTAATCAATAGGGAGATACCGTATGAAAAGGAAAGGAATGTCTGCGCTGTGTTTGTGTCTGGCCCTGGGCTTATCCACTTTCACCGCAGGGACGCTGGCGCAAACGTGAGAGGTGGCAACAAACGGTGGTGCCTCATAGCCGCCGTCACAGGCAACGGATTCGGCACAGGAAACGGTGAATATCAATACGGCAACCGTACAGCAATTGACCCAGCTACAAGGGATAGGCGCGCGCAGAGCGGAGGCGATAGTTCAATATCGCGATGAGAATGGTCCTTTTACCGACATTGCACAGTTGCAGGAGGTGCCTGGCATCGGGCCGACGCTGATTGATAATAATCGAGCACGCCTCGCGCTGTAAGCGTCCGATGCGTTCTAATCCTGCTCTCTGGGGCGATACCTGCGCGACAATGAGGTTATTCACTGCCGTTATTTTCTGCTAACCTTAGAATCAGGTCCAACCAGTTTGTGGCGTTAATCTGTTTAGGAGTCATTACGTGGTGCATACCTTCATTACCGTTCGTGGCTTTCATATCGATGTCTATCAGCATGTCAATAACGCCCGCTATCTGGAGTTTATGGAGGAGGCGCGTTGGCAATGGCTGGAGAATTTGCCCGCTTTCCAGTGGATGCAACAGCACGGCATTGCGTTTATCGTGGTCAATATCAACATCAATTATCGTACCCCGGCGGTATTAGGGGACGTGTTACGTATCGAAAGTGCGTTGTTGCACCTGAATGCCAAAAGTGGGGTGATTAGCCAAAAGATGGTGCGTACTACGGATGAGGCTGCGGTGGCCGATGCTACCTTAACCTTTGTATGTATCGATCTGACGACGCAAAAGGCATTGCCGCTAGAGGGTGAGCTGTTGTTGCATTTGCAGGCGTTTATGCAGCCACCATCATACGATGATTCACCGCTAGCCTAGTGAATGCGGGGGGAGAGGCGAGCCTACTCACCCCGCTATTCGGTTGACCTTATTGCAAACCGGTTTTACGTTTCATTGATGCCATCACTCCGACCCGATCCTGCTGATACTGCGTTAAGCCATTTGCACGCAAATGACATGCGGCACAGTGGCCGCAACCGTCGCCCTGAATCCCGTTGTAGCAGGTCAGCGTTTGGCTGCGTACCGTATCAAGATGGTGGTAATGGTCAGCTAACGCCCAGGTTTCCGCCTTGTTGAGCCACATGAGCGGTGTAATAAACTGAATATCACGGGCGATGCCGAGCACGATAGCGTGATTCAGGGCTTTGACAAACTCATCGCGGCAGTCAAGGTAGCCCGAAAAGTCGGTCTCACAGACGCCAGTGATCACCGCTTCAGCGCCGACTTGATAGGCATAAATGGCTGCCAGCGTAAGAAACAGAATATTGCGTCCGGGCACGAACGTGCTCGGAATACCGGACGCAGAGGCGTCGTAATCGGGTACGGCAATATTGTCGCGCGTCAGGCTACTGACAGCCAATTCATTGAGTAAACCGACATCCAGCACTTTGTGTGCTTTGGCACCCAATTGGTTTGCAAGCGCACGCAATATCGATTTCCGCCCGATGGCGTTGACCGTAGTCGAATGTGACACAGTGCACTTCATCATACAGGCTGAGTTCCTGAATCAGACAGGTGGTGGAATCCTGCCCGCCGCTGAAAACGACAACCGCGCGTTTTGTCATTGCTCTACCTTTGATGCTCAAGGGCGATATGTCCAGTGTAACATAAGAGATACATGCTATAGCAAAAACGCTTCGTTTTCAGCGTTAACTCGGTATCAGGCCAAAATCAGCTCTAGTTGATCCTGTGATTGCCCCGCGTTGAGTTGCGCCAGATACGGGCTGATATCGCCGATGTTTTGCGCTACCCATTCGGCATTGTAATAGGTATCCAGATAGCGCTCCCCGCTGTCACACAGCAAGGTGACAATCGCCCCTTGTTTACCCTGCGTACGCATCTGATTAGCCAGTTGCAACATGCCCCAGACGTTAGTGCCAGTGGATGCGCCGACCTTGCGTCCCAGAATACTCTCCAGCCAATACAGTGTGGCAATGCTGGCTGCATCCGGTACCTGCATCATGCTGTCGATCACATCAGGAATAAAAGAGGGTTCTGCGCGTGGGCGACCAATTCCCTCAATTTTACTGCCACAGTGTCCCGTCAGGGTGCGGTCGCGTTGATGATAGTAATCAAAAAACACCGAGTTCTGCGGATCGACCACCATCAACTGTGAGTCGATACCCTGATAGCGAATATAGCGACCTAAAGTGGTAGAAGTGCCGCCAGTACCCGCACTCATCACTATGTAATCGGGAACCGGATAGGGTTCACGCGCCATCTGGCGGAAAATACTGTCAGCAATATTGTTATTGCCGCGCCAATCGGTAGCGCGTTCGGCGTAGGTAAACTGATCCATATAGTGTCCGTTCAGTTCACGAGCCAGTTGTTCCGATGCCGCATAGATCTAGCTGGATTGCTCAACGAAGTGGCAGTGTCTACCGTAGAAGGCAATCTGTTCCACTTTGCGCTTGGCTGTACAACTGGGCATAACGGCAATAAAAGGCAGGCCTAACAGACGAGCAAAATAGGCTTACGAGATGGCGGTGCTGCCGGAAGACGCTTCAATAATGAGGGTGCCTTCCTTAAATCCAGCCGTTGCACAAGCCATAAAGAAACAGCGATCGTGCCAGACGATGTTTCAGGCTGCCGCTTGGGTGCGTGCTTTCATCTTTGAGATAGAAGTAAATCCCTGGATAGTGCGGTAACGTCAGGCGAATCAGATGGGTATCGGCTGAACGCTGAAAATCCGCTTCTATAGCGCTAATGGCCTGTTTCACCCATGCCGTTGTCATGATATTGCTCTCTTTACCTGTTTTGCATTTATAGGGATAGCCTATCTGGTTTTGCGGAAAAAAGGATTGTTTTTTTAACTTCAATTAATGGTTGAAAGGGTGTTTTTTTCTTTTTAATTTCTTTATTGGGGGTTTATTTTCTCCCATATTGGGTTTTTATGGAAATTAGTCTGTTTTATGGCTCTGGCGAAGGATGATAAAAGGAAAATCAGCGGGTTTTTCCGCACTTTGGTTGCCTTTTCATTCTGTTGCGCGTGAAATAGGGGAAAAATGATTATGGAATGCCGCTATGCTGGATAAAATCGATCGTGCGCTGCTTAACCTGTTGCAACACGACTGCACCTTGTTGTTGCAAACGCTGGCCGATGCAGTGCATTTGACATCGACTCCCTGCTGGAAACGTCTAAAACGTCTGGAAGAAGAGGGCTACATCCGTGCTCGCGTTGCGCCGCTGGATAACGAACGTCTGGGGCTTGGGTTGACGGCTTTTGTGTTATTAAAAACGCAGCAACACAACAGTGCCTGGTATTAAAATTTTTCCCAGGTGGTGTCGGATATGCCCGAAGTATTGTCATTTTATCGCATGGCGGGAGAGTACGATTACCTGATGCAGGTAGGTCGCCGACATGAAAAGCTATGATAATTTTTACAAACGTCTGGTAAGCGGCATTCCTGGCCTGATTGATGTGACCTCCAGCTTTGCCATGGAGCGGATAAAGCACACCACCGCACTCCCGATCGTGCCATGATGGATCTCCTCTCTGAGATTCTGCTTTCGGGCCAGCGCAAGCGCTGTTCAAAACGTTAAGGTTTTGTCCTGCAACCCGAATTATTTCGGGTATAAATGATGACGCGCATAAGCTTTCTGTATAATGGCCCTGTGATGTTTCGCAGCCCTTTCTGAAAAATGGAATAACAACAGCGTGCGACTTTTTGCTCAATTGGCCTGGTATTTTCGTCGAGAATGGCGGCGATACCTCGGGGCCGTGGTTCTTCTTATTATTATCGCCATCCTGCAACTGCTACCACCCAAGCTGGTTGGGGTGATTGTGGATGGTGTTACGCGCGACGTGATGCCCGCGGCGACGGTGATGAAATGGATCGGCGTGATGCTGCTGATCGCGGTTATGGTGTATCTGTTGCGCTATGTGTGGCGTATCTTTTTGTTTGGTGCTTCATACCAGTTGGCTGTGGAGTTGCGCGACGATTTCTACCGCCAGTTGAGCCGCCAGCATCCTGCCTTTTATCTGCGCCATCGCACCGGCGATCTGATTGCCCGAGCAACCAACGATGTCGATCGTGTGGTGTTTGCTGCTGGTGAAGGCGTGTTGACGCTAGTGGATTCCATGGTAATGGGATATGCGTTGTTGGTGGTGATGAGTACCCAAATCAGTTGGCAGCTTACGCTGTTGGCGCTGTTGCCGATGCCCATCATGGCGTTGGTGATCAAACACTATGGTACGCAGTTGCATCAGCGTTTTAAGGGTGCACAGGCGGCATTCTCTTCGCTTAACGATCAGGCGCAAGAAAGCCTGACCAGCATTCGCATGATTAAGGCCTTTGGGTTGGAGGATTATCAGTCGAACCGGTTTGCGGCAGTGGCTGAGGATGCGGGGCAAAAAAACATGCACGTGGCCCGGGTAGATGCGCGTTTCGAACCGACGATTTATATCGCTGTCGGTTTCTCGCATTTGCTTGCCGTTGGCGGCGGCAGTTGGATGATTATTCAGGGGACGTTGACGTTAGGGCAACTGACCAGTTTCGTGATGTATCTGGGCCTGATGATTTGGCCGATGCTGGCGCTGGCATGGATGTTCAACATCGTGGAGCGCGGGAGTGCGGCTTATGGGCGTATTCGCCAACTGTTGAATGAAGTACCGGTGGTGGCAGACGGCGATGCATTTCTGCCTCAGGGCCGCGGTAGCCTTGATGTTGATATTCGCGCCTTTGCTTATCCGCAACAATCGCGTCCGGTACTTGACCGGGTGGCGTTCTCGCTTGCACCGGGCAACATGCTGGGACTGTGTGGCCCCACCGGTTCCGGTAAAAGCACGCTGTTGGCCTTGATCCTGCGCCATTACGATCTCGATGACGGCGAGATTCGCTTTCATGGGCTTCCGCTTGCGACGCTGAATCTGGATAGCCTTCGCCAACGTTTTGCGGTGGTCTGGCAAACGCCCTTTTTATTCTCCGACACCGTGGCGAACAATATTGCACTCGGGAACCCCAGCGCCACGCTGGCGCAGATTCAACATGCTGCGCGTCTGGCCAGCGTCCATGACGACATTACGCGCTTACCACAAAGTTATGAAACCCAAGTGGGGGAACGCGGCGTGATGCTCTCCGGTGGACAAAAACAGCGTATTGCCATTGCGCGCGCGCTGCTGTTGGACGCGGAGATATTGGTTCTTGATTATGCGCTCTCGGCGGTTGATGGGCGCACTGAGCACCATATTTTGCAAAACCTGAAACGTTGGGGAGAGAAACGCACCCTGATTATCAGCGCGCACCGGCTTTCGGCCCTCACTGAAGCCGACGAAATTCTGGTTTTACAGCAGGGTGGCGTGGCGCAGCGCGGTAGCCACGGCGCATTAGCGTCGCAAGTCGGATGGTATCGCGACATGTTTCGCTATCAGCAGTTAGAGGCGGCGCTGGATGAAGAGCCGGTCAAGGGAGATATGACAATTGACTAACGCAAAGCGGTTATGGCCGACGTTAAAGCGGCTATTGGCGTATGGTTCCCCCTGGCGGAAATCCCTGATGTTGGGCGTGGTGATGTTCTGGATGGCGGCCGCTGCCGAGGTGGCTGGGCCCGCACTGGTAAGCTATTTCATCGATAACCTGGTGGCAAAAGGCAATGTTCCTCTGGCTCTGGCAGGGGGCTTGGCGGCGGTTTATATCCTGCTGCAATTGTCCGCCGCACTATTGCATTACGTGCAATCGCTGTTGTTCAACCGCGTTGCGGTAGGGGTGGTGCAACAATTGCGTATTGATGTGATGGATGCTGCGTTGCGTCAACCGCTGAGTACCTTTGATACGCAGCCGGTGGGACAACTGATTTCCCGTGTTACCAACGATACCGAGGTGGTGCGCGATCTGTATGTCACCGTGGTTTCCACCGTGCTGCGCAGCACGGCGCTGATCGGTGCCATGCTGGTAGCCATGTTAACACTCGATTGGCACATGGCGCTGATTGCCGTTATGATCTTCCCCGCAGTGGCTATTGTGATGGCGATCTATCAGCATTTCAGTACGCCGATTGTGCGGCGTCTGCGCCGTTATCTGGCAGATATTAACGATGGTTTTAATGAAGCGATCTCGGGGATGTCCGTGATCCAGCAATTTCGCCAACAGTCGCGGTTTGGTGAGAAACTGGGTGCTTCAAGCCGTGCGCATTTTCAGGCGCGGATGCAGACGCTGCGTCTGGATGGCGTGCTGCTGCGTCCGCTATTGAGCCTGTTTTCCGCTATGGTGCTGTGTGGGCTGTTGATTCAGTTTGGTTTTAGTTCGGTGGGAACGGTAGGCGTTGGCGTGCTCTATGTCTTTATCAGCTATCTGGGGCTTCTTAACGAGCCGCTGATTGCGCTGACCACCCAGCAGTCCATGTTGCAGCAGGCGGTGGTGGCCGGTGAGCGTATCTTTGAACTGATGGATGCGGTGCAGCAGTCCTACGGCGATGATTCACGTCCGTTAGCGGCGGGCAGCATCGAGATGGACAACGTTTCTTTTGCCTATCGGGATAATCAGCGCGTCCTGAACCATATCAGCGTTCAGGTGCCGGCGCGCGGCTTTGTGGCGCTCGTGGGGCACACCGGCAGCGGCAAGAGTACGTTAGCGAGTTTGCTGATGGGGTATTATCAGCCGGATGAAGGGATGATTCGGTTGGATGACCGTCCGCTGACGTCGCTATCCCATCAGGCATTACGACAAAATGTCGCAATGGTGCAACAAGACCCCATGGTACTGGCGGATTCACTTTATGCCAACGTTACGCTGGGGCGTGATATTCCTGAAGATGAAGTGTGGTGCGTGCTGGAGATTGTACAACTCACTGCGCTGGCAACGGCACTGCCCGAAGGCATACATAGCACCATTGGCGAGCAAGGCAATACGCTTTCTGTGGGACAGAAGCAGCTTCTTTCCCTGGCCCGTGTGCTGGTGAAACCGCCCAAAATACTGATTCTCGACGAGGCGACGGCCAACATTGATTCCGGTACCGAGCAAGCGGTTCAGCGCGCATTGCGTCTTATCCGTCGCCACACTACGTTGGTGGTGATTGCGCACCGTCTTTCCACTGTGGTCGAGGCTGATAACATATTGGTGCTACATCATGGTGAAACGGTGGAGCAGGGGACGCACGAGCAATTATTGCAACGTCGCGGGTGTTACTACCAGATGTATCAACTGCAACTGGCTGCCAGCGAGGATGAACCCATTTCTGCCATCTGAACACAGGCACACTGCCTGTTGCGCTGGATTTTTATCCGCGCACCATCAACAGGCAGATGATTTTCATTTTTCCGGCCTATGCACCGCAATTACGCGCAATGCACCAAATTGATGCATTGCGTGTGCGCAACATCACATCTTTATCCTTTCCTTTACTTCTCCTGGCAGGTTCCACATTATTTCCCTGTGCAATTATCGGTTCCTTTCATTTATGGCACAGCCTTTGCTTTATCCCAGTCGTGAAGGTTATTCGAAATGGTGGCGGGCGTAAGTCTGAACTTAATTGGTAAGGGGAAGATAATGAAACTGGTTACTGTGGTGATAAAACCATTCAAGCTGGAAGATGTGCGTGAAGCCTTATATTCTGTCAGCATCCAGGGTCTCACTGTCACTGAGGTGAAGGGATTTGGACGCCAGAAAGGCCATGCCGAGCTGTATCGCGGTGCTGAATATAGTGTCAATTTTTTGCCGAAAGTGAAAATTGATATTGCTATCGCTGACGATCAGGTTGATGAAGTCGTTGATGTGATTAGTAAAGCGGCTTACACTGGTAAAATTGGCGACGGTAAGATTTTTGTTGCTGAACTGCAACGCGTTATCCGTATTCGTACGGGCGAAACTGACGACGCCGCACTGTAATGCTCGCTGACGAAAAATTGGGATGGATGAAAATGAAAATACGTGTCTCTTCATTATTAGGCCTTGCCGCCGCAGTGTTACTTCCGTCGCTGGCAATGGCCGCTGATACACCAGCAATCGATAAAGCGGACAACGCTTTTATGATGATTTGTACCGCGCTGGTACTGTTCAGACGCTGCCCGGCATTGTGCTGCTCTACGGCGGCCTGATTCGTTCTAAAAACGTGCTCTCCATGCTGGCGCAGGTTACCGTAACGTTCGCAATGGTGTGTGTGCTGTTGGTTATCTACGGCTACAGCATGGCTTTTGCAACCGGTAATGCCTTCTTTGGCGGCCTGGATATGTTCATGCTTAAAGGCATTGAGCTGACATCACAATCAGGTACGATTTATCAACTGATTCACGTCGCTTTCCAGGCTTCCTTCGCGTGCATTACTGTCGCGCTGGTGGAGGGTGCGATTGCTGAACGTATCCGTTTCTCTGCGGTGCTGATTTTTGCCGCTATCTGGCTGACGTTCTCTTACCTGCCGTTGACGCACATGGTCTGGGGCGGCGGTTTCCTGGCGGCTGATGGCGCGCTGGACTTTGCAGGTGGTACCGTGGCGCACATCAATGCCGCTGTTGCGGGGTTGACCGGTGCTTATCTGCTGGGCAAACGTGCCGGTTTCGGTAAAGAAGCCTTCAAACCGCATAACCTGCCGATGGTGTTTACCGGCACGGCTATCCTATATATCGGTTGGTTCGGCTTCAACGCAGGCTTTGCCGCTGCTGTGAACGAAATTGCCGGTCTGGCATTCCTGAACACCGTAGTCGCAACCGCTGGTGCAATTCTGGCGTGGGTTATCGGTGAGTGGATGGCGCGTAGTAAACCTTCTCTGCTGGGTGCTTGTTCTGGTTGTATCGCAGGCCTGGTTGCTATCACGCCAGCAGCGGGAACCGTGGGTGTGAGTGGTGCGCTGATCATTGGTCTGGTCGGTGGTTTCGTTGGCCTGTGGGGCGTAACGGTACTGAAAAGATGACTGCGCGTGGATGACCCGTGTGACGTGTTCGGTGTGCACGGCGTGTGCGGTATCGTTGGTTGTATCCTGACGGGGGGTATTCACCCCTGCATCTCTGGGCGGCACGGGCTACGCGGAAGGCGTTACCATGGCGCATCAGGTTTGGGTACAGCTGTTCAGCGTAATCGTCGCGTTCATCTGGTCCGGTGTTGCTGCCTTCATCGCATTCAAAGTCGCAGACCTGGCCGTTGGCCTGCGTATGCCGGAAGAACAAGAGCGTGAAGGCCTGGATGTTAACAGCCACGGCGAAAACGCTTACAACCAGTAATTTCTAAACGATATATAAAACGCGGGCCAAGGCCCGCGTTGTCCTACTCACACCGTCATTCCCGCGAAAGCGGGAATCTTGTACCCGCTAAATGCGTTTATTCTTATAAAGATCCCCGGCTTTCGCCGAGGATGACGAGGGGCAAAGTGACTTTGTTATCACGTCTGGCGCGGACTTTGGCCCGCGTTTTTTTGCTTAGGACTGAGGATAGTGAGCAAGTCACTCTTTTTTAAGACGCATCATGCCGCCGCATGGCCCCTTCTTGTACCGTTGAGGCCACCAGAATCCCGTCCCGGGTGTAGAACTGTCCACGAACGAAGCCACGGGCACCTGAAGCTGATGTGCTTTCCACGGTGTAGAGCAGCCAGTAATCAAGGCGGAAAGGGCGGTGGAACCACATCGAGTGGTCAATGGTTGCGACTTGCATACCCGGCTAAAGGAATCCGACGCCGTGCGGTTTCAATGCGGTGAGCAGGAAATTGCAGTCCGATGTGTAACCCAGTAGGTATTTATGAATGCGCTCGTCATCGGGCATGGTGCCATTGGCTTTGCACCATACGTGGCGCGCGGGTTCATCCAAGTGGCCTTTGAGTGGGTTATGAAATTTTACCGGACGCATTTCGATGGCGCGCTGTTGCAGAAATTTGTCACGAAACTGTTCAGGCAGTAAATGTACCATGCTCTGTGCAATCTCTTGTTCTGAAGGCAAGGATTCGGGCCCAGGGACTTCAGGCATGGTGTTTTGATGTTCAAAGCCGCTCTCCTGGCGTTGAAAAGAGGCGGTCATAAAAAAGATAGGCTTACCGTTTTGGATGGCGCTGACACGTCGCGCGATAAAACTGTTGCCATCGCGCAGGTTCTGCACATCGTAGACAATTGGTTTTCGGCTGTCTCCCGGCAATAAAAAGTAGCTGTGGAACGAGTGCAACCCTAGACCCGCTTCGACGGTCTGTTTGGCCGCATACA
This sequence comes from Candidatus Symbiopectobacterium endolongispinus, assembly GCF_018777385.1. Classification (GTDB taxonomy): domain Bacteria; phylum Pseudomonadota; class Gammaproteobacteria; order Enterobacterales; family Enterobacteriaceae; genus Symbiopectobacterium; species Symbiopectobacterium endolongispinus. The sequence continues at coordinate 142,045 of NZ_JAFJYB010000003.1, forward strand.
GTGCCTGACCGACCCCCTGCCCGCCGAACACCTGGCGTAGCCCTAAATCTTCGCTTTGTCCCCGGAAGAGTCCCCCCTCAATCTTTTCCAACTTCAGCAATTCGAGAAGATGCTGTAGTGCATGGCTCATGTTTGCTCTCCCTTGGCGGAAATAAGTGTTGTTAACGTATAACGGTAAGTCATCAAGCTTCAGCATCGGCATTTTCGAAAAATGATAAATTCAGAATGTTGAACGCTGCCAAATGGCTAATGTGGGTCATACTTTCATTATCGCGTCAGTGTATGCATGCAGCGCAAAACGTTTCTGTTGTGCATTGCAGCTAATGCCTGACGTCATTGCAGACAATAACGAAAGGAGACTCGCCAATGAAATTATGGCATATCTTAGGTGGTATCACGTTATCTGTCGTGTTGACTGGCGCGGCAGCAGCAGCGACAACGGTCACCGATTCTCCGACCGCTGCACAATCCAGCTTGCCATGCCTGCGGTCAGCGGTACCATTAATCTGCATCAGCGCATCGCGCTGCCGCCCAATGCAGCCTTAACGGTTACCGTTTCTGATGCCAGCGTGTCGGACGCACCGTCGCGCGTGCTGGCACAAAAAGTGGCGTGGACGGACGGGAAACAGGCTCCGTTTATCTTCTCCTTGCCTTATAACCCTGCCGACGTACAGCTGAATGCGCGTATTCTGCTTAGCGCAGCGGTGACCATTGATAACCGCGTGGTGATGGCAACGCAGGACATTCCAGCTGTGATCACCAACGGTGTGACGCGTGCGGATCTGCTGTTGATTCCGGTGGAGTCAGTGGCACTGTCAACGCACTCGCAGGGCGGCTTATTGACCCACAGCGCCCATACACCGTTAAACACTGAGGGATAACACCTTATGGCTATCAGGGCGTTTCGCCCTGATAGCCATAGCGAGTGAGATTGATCTTGCCATGACGCGTAAAGGTTATCCCTTCGGCCCTGAGCGCTTCGCGTTGGCGAATGTAATCTGGGCCAGTCTGCGAAATTTCACCATGACGATTTATTACCCGATGCCAGGGAAGCGAGCTGCCTTCGGGCAGCTTTTTTAATACGCCGCCGACCTGGCGGGCAGCGCGTGCGGAACCCGCTAGGCGGGCCACCTCCCCGTAGGTGGTAACCTTGCCCCAGGGGATGGCTGCTACGATATGAAAAACGCGCTGGCGAAAGTTATCCTGCTCCATCGCTACTCCTGTGAATATTACGACGAATCAACATAGTGGCACAGGTGCAAGGGCTTGCAAACGTGTGTTTCGCCGGTCGAGAAACTGAAATCGAATAAGAAAACAACGGTCGGCTGCGGTCAACTTGCAATTGAGGTGCGCATACCCGATAATGCCCACGCTCTGTACCACGCAGAGTCAACGAATCAATGGAGGCCCTGTCGGTTCTCCCGCAACATTACCCTGTGGACTCGGTCAGGTCCGGAAGGAAGCAGCCGCAGCAGGAGACGTGTGTGCCGGGATGTAGCTGGCAGGGCCTCCACCCTTTATATTCACTGCCTTTTTTATTTTCCGCGCTTTTTTATTCTTAATCCCTTCATTCTGTTCTGCGTATTGAATTCGTTTATTGATGATATTCCATTGCTGATGGGGTGCTCTATTGGTATTAAAGCGCACGTAGATAAGCGTACTTTGTTGGTCTTTATCTCAAAAACATGATGGCGGTAAGTGCGACAAGATATTGTTACTTTGGGATAAGTAGAAGGATTTCATGGTAGTAAAATAGAATTGCACCAAAAAAAGGCAATAAAAGAAACCTATATAGAGATCAATGCATGTGATTTACAATAGTGATATTTACGTAAGCAAATGGCTTGGAGAGAGTAAAACGCCAGCGATGAGGCTGGCGTAAGATATTCACCCTAAATCATTTAGGTATATACCTGTGATACTTCAATTTGCTTCTGTGCTGACTGCACACACTTGCCCGAATCGCTCACTTGAGTATGTTCATCAGGATTTTATCGCTTGCTGCCTGGCCGAAAATCGAATTATTCAAGGTATAAGCACAATGATTTAACGTACGTATTTCCAAACGGCGGTAGGGACCTTATCGTAAAGCTTGTTCATCGTTAGCTCAGCTAAACGATGATCGGCGGCGGAATAAAACATTTCCAGCTCATCGCTGGACAACTCATACTTGTTCTTCTCGATAACGCGTTCAAGCGTGTCAATCGTTGTACACTTGCGTAAACGCATCAAATAATCAATTTTTTTCATGGCGACCTTTATCAAAACAATACCAGCACCTGGTGGTTAATTAATATAAAAGCATCTATTGCTTAAGATTTAGCAGATGAACATACGTTCTCCTGTGAGAACATCCCTAATAACGTGGCTTTAGATCGTTGCCAGCGTTGCAGTTCGGCACCATTAATTCCATAGTTACTGAACAAAGCATAGGTGTCATCTAAATACTGCTCGACCCTTTTTGAAAGCTCGTCTTCATCGGGGTATTTTATTTTAAATGTCAGAATAAATGTAGCTATATGCTCAATCAATTCATTTAATTGGAGATTGATCGCAGATGTTGGATCATTGACCCAGCCATGACTGCTATCCCCCAATGTGGCGATGCTTTCGTCACAGAGATTTTCACACAAGAATCGGAGTTGGGCAATATCATAATGTTTCGGTGAGTACTCATCCATATCGTTCACTCCGTCATGCTGTTTGATGGAACGTAATAGAAAACCCTGACAACAGTTGGTGACTCCTTGGGTTAAGTGATGAAATAAGCTCGCATTTATCCTGATGGAGAGTGCGGATTACACGACATACCGCATCACCCATACGCTAACTATAGCAAAAGAATCACAGATTATCGCAAAAAATAAGTAAGGTTTTTGACCCTATTTAACCAGATAGACGATCGGTATAGCCGATATATATAATAATTGATACTGTGTTTCATAATATTACTTTATTAAATTATCTTACAAATTAGAGCGAGAATTATATTATAAAGGTTACTTGGTGGCAATATCATCACGCGCAGAAAGGAAATTAATTGTGTGATCGCTTGGGAATGGGCTTTATTAACATATTGATATTTAATAAAAAGCCATGGACAGGTCTAGGACTTGAACGGTGTGCTGCTGTCATTATCAGCGTTTTTTCTTTCTGCCCTGCACGGCCTTAAAACGTGGATTTGTCTTACAAATAACATAAACCAGCCCGTGCCGACGAACAACCTTACAATCTTTATGGCGTGTTTTTGCCGAACGTAATGAACTGAGAACCTGCATACTTTCTCCCGCTGAAAATTACATATTTCGCTATTTTAAAAAATGGCCAAAACGCTTGTTAAAGCGTGCCGTGCTGCCTTCTTTGGCATACTCTTTTTGTTTCCAGGTGTAATAAGGATGTGATGCTGACGATACATCAATCGTGACATAGGGACAGGTTACGCCGTCCCGCTCGATGGTGCAGTCTGTCTGGATGGTTGAGCCAACCATAAAATACTCATCAGCACTGGTATCGTGAAAGGCTACAGTACGGTAGTGCGGGTGGATATTTGCTTTCATTAAAACCCTCTTTGTTATGCTATAATGTAACCAATTGTGAGCTTCTTCAGACACAAGATCAACCCTCTTGTGTCTGAAGGGGGGGACGGAGTGAGAGCAGAGCGATGGTTAAAACAGGTAAGCAAAAAAAGGCCGCTTGCGCGGCCTTTGGGGAATAACTCAGTTACGGTTTTTCAACGATATGGCTGTGTTCAATATCTTCATTTTTCTTGCTAAAGCGGCGGCGTACCACCACTAAAGAAGACAGGAACAAAGAAGATCGCCAGCACCGTTGCGGTAATCATCCTGCCCATTATGACAGTACCTACAGCGTTCTGTGCGCCGGAACCGGCCCCGGAACTGATTACTAACGGCACTACGCCGAGGATAAAGGCTAACGAGGTCATCAGGATGGGGCGCAGGCGCATACGTACTGCATCAAGCGTCGCCCCCACCAAGCTTTTGCCTTCTTTCTCCATGAGGTCTTTGGCGAATTCAACGATAAGAATAGCGTTCTTCGCCGATAGCCCAATGGTGGTCAATAGTTCTACCTTGAAGTAGACGTCGTTCTCCAATCCACGCATGGTGGCGGCCAGCAGAGCACCAATGATCCCGAGCGGCACCACCAGCATGACGGAGAAGGGGATAGACCAACTCTCGTACAGTGCGGCCAGACACAGGAACACCACAATCAGCGAAATGGCATACAGGGCCGGTGCCTGGTTACCTGACAGACGTTCCTTATAAGACATCCCGGTCCAGTCGTAACCAATACCTTCCGGCAACTGTTTGGCGAACTCTTCCATCAGGGCCATCGCTTCACCGGTACTCTTACCTGGGGTTGCTTCCCCCTGAATCTGCATGGACGGTTGCCCGTTATAGCGTTCCAGACGTGGTGAACCATGCGTCCAGTGGCTTTGTGAGAAGTAAGAGAACGGCAGCATCTGGTTGTTGCTGCCACGAACATACCAGCGCTCAATATAGCTTGGTGCATACGGAACGGCACATCAGCCCGCACATACACTTTTTTCACACGCCCACGGTCAATAAAGTCATTGACGTAGCTGCCGCCCAGCGCGATTGCCAGAGTGGCGTTAATATCCGACAGGGATACACACAGCGCCTGAGCCTTTTCCTGGTCGATATCGATACGGAACTGCGGGGTATCTTCCATGCCGTTTGGACGTACGCCGACCACGGTATCAGGACGCTGTGCGGCCATCCCCAGTAGTTGGTTACGTGCCGCGGTCAGCTTATCGTGCCCCAGGTTAGCCTGATCCAGCAACTGGGAGTCAAAACCGGTTGCGGTACCCAGCTCAACGATGGCGTGGACGTTAAAGGCGATAACGATCGCTTCCTTGATTTGCGAGAAGGCAGCATTAGCCAGACCGGCAATGGCACCAACCTTGTTTGCTGCTCCGGGACGTTCGCCCCAGTCTTTCAGACTGGCGAAGACCAGACCGGCGTTCTGCCCACGACCGGAGAAACCGAAACCGTTAACGGTAAACACCGAATTAACGTTATCTTTCTCATTCTCCAGGTAGTGCTTGGTCACACGCTCAAGCACGCGCTCGGTGCTCTCTTGGGTTGCACCAGCGGGCAGTTGCACCATGGTCAAAAGTACGCCCTGGTCTTCTTCCGGCAGGAAGGAGCTTGGCAGACGCATGAAAAGCACTGCGAGGCCAACCACAATCAGCAGGTAGACCACCAGATAACGGCCGGTACTGCGCAAAATATTGGCAACGCTATCGGTGTAATGGGTGGTGCTTTTTTCAAACAGCTTGTTGAACCAACCGAAGAAACCCGTTTTCTCGTGATGGTCGCCCTTCGCGATGGGTTTGAGCAGGGTGGCACAAAGCGCCGGTGTCAGAATCAACGCTACCAGTACAGACAGCACCATCGCGGACACAATGGTGATGGAGAACTGACGGTAAATGGCACCGGTAGAACCGCCCGTGAACGCCATCGGAATAAATACCGCAGACAGTACCAGTGCAATACCGACCAGCGCGCCCTGAATCTGCGACATCGATTTCTTGGTGGCTTCCTTGGGCGGTAGCCCTTCTTCCATCATTACGCACTCGACGTCATCCACCAACAGGCCGATGGCCAGTACCATGGCGAACATGGTTAAGGTGTTAATCGAGTAACCGAAGGCAGAAAGGATGGCAAAGGTGCCTAACAACACCACCGGCACCGCGATCGTCGGGATCAGTGTGGCGTGGAAGTTTTGCAGGAACAGGTACATCACCAAGAACACCAACACGATGGCTTCCGCCAGCGTTTTTACCACTTCGTTAATTGAGATTTTAACGAATGGCGTGGTGTCGTAGGGATAAACCACTTTCAATCCAGCCGGGAAGAACTGCTGTAACTTACCCAACTCGGCTTTAACGGCGGAGGCCGTATCCAGCGCATTGGCACCGGTTGCCAGTTTGATACCGACCCCTGCGGCTGCCTGGCCGTTGTAACGCGCAATAACGCTGTAATCTTCACCACCCAACTCTACGCGAGCGACATCACGCAGGCGCACCTGCGAACCGTCAGCGTTGACGCGCAGCAGAATGTTGGAGAACTCATCGGCAGATTTCAGTCGTGTCTGGGCAATGATAGAAGCATTAAGCTTCTGCCCCGGTAGCGGCGGTGTACCACCCAATTGTCCAGAGGCAATCTGGTTGTTCTACACTTTGATGGCAGCTACCACATCACCCGTGGTCATCTGGAAGCTGTTGAGCTTGTTCGGATCCAACCAGATACGCATCGCGTATTGGGCATAAAACAACTGCACGTCACCGACACCGTTGGTACGGCTGAGTGGATCTTTGATATTGGTCGCCACATAGTCAGCGATATCCTGCTGCGTCAGTGAACCGTCTTCAGAAATAAAGCCGGCTACCATCAGGAAGCTGCTGCTCGATTTCTGTACGCTTACGCCCTGTTGCTGCACTTCCTGCGGCAACAATGGTATTGCCAGTTGCAGTTTGTTCTGTACCTGAATAATGTCCGGATCCGCTTTCGAGTCAAACGTCAGCGTAATCTGAACTGTACCCGATGAATCAATGCTGGAAGCCATGTAGAGCAGGTTATCGATACCGTTCATGTTCTGTTCGATAACCTGCGTCACGGAGTCTTGCAGTGTAGAAGCATCCGCGCCCGGGTAGTTCGCCGTTATTTCAATGGCCGGATATTGGGCGATAGGCAACTCGATAATTGCCAACGCCCCCGCCAGCATCACCATAATGGCGAGTACCCATGCAAAGATGGGACGATCAATAAAAAACTTAGCCATGAATTACAGGCTCCTGTTAAGACTTCGCGGGTTCAGACTGCGCAGGTTTTTCTTCACCATTCCCAGGTGCCGTCTCTTTTGCTCTGACGGGCACGCCCGGTTTGATTTTCTGCAACCCAGTCACGATAAGACGATCGCCTGCTTTAAGGCCGGAGGTCACCAGCCAGTTGCTGCCGATAGCCTGGGCTGTCGTGAGCGTGCGTGTTTCAACCTTGTCACCTTCACCAACAACCATGGCGGTGGCTTCACCGCGCGGATTGCGCGTCACGCCTTGTTGCGGCACCAGCAGCGCGTCATTGTTCACACCTGAATCAAGGCGTGCACGTACAAACATGCCGGGCAGCAAATCATGTTGTGGGTTCGGGAAGATAGCGCGCAGGGTGATAGACCCCGTGGTTTCATCTACCGTGACATCAGAAAATTCCAGCGTACCGTTTTGTGCATACTCAGTGCCGTTATCCAGCAACAAACGCACGGTAGCTTTGCCACCGGCTTGTTTCAACGTGCCTTGTTCCAGCTCACGCTTCAGTCGCAAATAGTCATTACTGGATTGCGTCACATCCACATAGATCGGGTCGAGTTGCTGAACGCTGGTCAACGCCGTCGCCTGACCGGAAGCCACCAATGCCCCTTCGGTGACCGTCGATTTACCGACGAGGCCTGAAATCGGGGAGAGCACTTTGGTGTAGTTCAGGTTGATCAGCGCAGAATCCACAGAGGCTTGTGCAGCTTGTACGCTGGCTTCTGCCTGACGCTGTGTTGCCAATGCCTGATCGTAATCCTGCTTGCTGACATAATTGGTGCCAACCAGTGGTTTGTAACGGTTCACCGTCAAGCGAGCGATTTCTGCCTGAGCCTGTGTTTGCGCCAGCGAGCCTTTCGCGCTGTTGTAAGCCGCCTGATAGGTTGCCGGGTCAATCTGGTACAGAGACGTGCCCGCTTTCACGTCGCTCCCTTCGACGAAGTGACGCTTCTGAATAATACCGCTCACCTGAGGCCGAACCTCGGCAATACGGAATGCGTTAGTGCGCCATGGAAGTTCGGTAATCACGTTCAGCGGTTGTGTTTTGAGGGTCACAATGCCGACTTCAGGCGCTTGCTGGCCGCCTTGCTGCTGACCTTCATTTTTATTATCACACCCGGTGAGCGCTAAGCCGCCAGAAAGCATCAGGACTGCCGCCAGAGGCATAAGTCTTCTGTTTTTGTTCATAAATAAACCTCAAGTGTCCGATTTGAATTTGACCAATGGATCACAAGCCCTAAAATCCATTGCTGCGATAATCACGCTTTCTTTAAAAAACAGCGCCATGGCACGAAAAACCAAACAGCAGGCCCAGGAAACACGACAACACATTATTGATACGGACTTACGCCTCTTCTCCGAGTTCGGCGTCTCCGCCACGTCGCTGGCGGGTATCGCTGCCGCCGCAGGCGTCACGCGCGGCGCGATTTATTGGCACTTCAAAAACAAGGCTGAGTTGTTTGATGCAATCTGGACGTTGTCCGAGACGAAAATCAACGATTTCGAATCTGAGTATCAGGCAAAATTCCCTGATAATCCACTGCATGTAATGCGTGAGCTACTGATCTATATGCTGCGTTTGACGACGACCGACACCCAGTGGCGCTCGATAATGGAGATCAATTTCCATAAGTGTGAGTTTGTCGGTGAAATGCTACCGTCGTATAACGCACGCAAGGCGCTCTATTTCTACTGCTATGAACAGATTGAGGATAGCCTCAATCACAGTATTCAACTGGGTTTGCCGCCGTGACGTTGCGCGCCTATTTCTCCGGTATCCTGGAGAACTGGCTGTTTCTGCCTGAAGGCTTTGATATCCATCAGGAGGCGCCAACCCTGGTAGACAGCTTTATTGATATGCTGCGTTTCAGCCCAGCACTCAGACTGCCGCTCGCCACGCCTGTACAAGAAAACGCCGAGTAAGATTCAATCTGTTATAACACACTGTCCGTTATAATGAATCGTTACTTTTTCGTCAGGTTTGCTCCGTGCGTTAGCGTGCAGAACCGTGATATTCTTCGCCATTCTTTTTATGCATGACGACGTATCATGTACTGCAAGTCCCTCTCTCGCGGCCTTGATTTCCCGCGTATTTTATCGATTGTTTCCCGCTGCGTTGCCCTTTTAGTGCTATTTTCCATTGGATTTTCTACTGTTGCACAGGCTGCGACCAGTAATGACATTCCCACGCGCAGTGAGATTCAGGGACGGCTGGGCGCGCTCGGCAAGCAGAAAAGCCTGACGGAAGCCGATAAGCTGACGCAGCAGGATCTCACGCACACGCTTGAGTATCTGGATGTCATTGATCGGGTGCGCCAGGAGACCGCACAGCTAAAGCAACAGGCGACGCAAGCGCCCGCCAAACTGCGTCAGGCGGCAGACGACTGGCTACGTTAAGCAATAATGATGTTGCCACTGCGTCGCTTGAGTCGCTCTCGTTGCGCCAATTGGAAACCCGTCTCAATGAATCGCTGGATAACTTACAGTCGGCGCAGGAAAACCTCTCGACTTACAACAGTCAGTTGATCTCTCTGCAAATCCAGCCGGAACGTGTACAAAGCGCATTAACCGCGCTGTCGCAGCGCAGCCAGCAGATTCGCAACCAGCTTAACGGCGTGGAAGCCAGTCAGAATGCGCTGCGCGCCAGCCAGCAAGCGCTGCTGCAAACCGAGCAGGCCTTGGTGGGGGTGCAAATGGAGCAACAGCGTAAAAGCCTGGAAGTGAACACCACGCTGCAAGATTTGCTACAGAAGCAGCGCGACTATGCCTCTGCCCAGATTAATCAGTTAGAGAAAATGGTGCAGGCGTTGTAAGGGGTACTCAACGGTAAACGGCTAACGTTGTCGGAGAAAACCGCCAAAGAGGCGCAAACCTCGGAAGACACGCAGCGCATCCAGGACAACCCGCTGGTGAAAGCGGAGATGGAAACCAACCACCAACTCAGCCAGCGCCTGGTTGCGGCGACGCAGTCGAGAAATACTCTGGTGCAGGAAAGCATTTAGGTGAAGAACTGGCTCGATCGCACCCTGCAATCCGAACGTAACCTTAAAGAGCAGGTCACCGTGCTCAAGGGCAGTTTGTTGCTGTCGCGCATCTTGTATTAGCAGCAGCTTAACCTGCCTTCTGCCTCCCCCATGAACGACATTAGCACGCAAATTGCCGATCTGCGTCTGGAGCAGTTTGAGATCAATCAGCAGCGTGATGTGCTGTTTCGTGGTGACGAATACATCAGCAAATTGATGGCGGCCAACAAAGGCGTTGCACTGGATGACGAAGTGCACGATGCGCTGGACCAGATCCTTCATACGCGGCGTGAACTGCTCGACCAGCTTAATAAGCAACTGGGCAACCAACTGATGCTGGCTATTAACCTGCAAATCAACCGTCAGCAGTTGGTCAGCGTCACGGCGTCATTGCAGCATACGCTGACGCAGCAGATTTTCTGGGTCAGTAGTAATAAACCGATGGATTGGGCCTGGCTGAAAGAGTTGCCCGGGGGATTGAAACAACAAGTGCGTCATTCCAATCTGGCTTTCCAGTGGGATGACTGGCGTCAGGGAGCGTTACGGACGCTAATTTTTATTGTACCGATGCTGCTGGTGAGCGGGCTGATCTATTGGCGGCGGCGTCTTATCGCCGGTTATATCGAGCGCTTGTCGAATGATGTCGGGCAGCTAAAACGGGATTCGCAGCGCCACATGCCGCAAGCCTTGTTATTGGAAACCGTGATGGTGCTGCCGGGGATTATGCTGATCCTCGCGTTTGGCCTGTGCTTTCACTATGCCGAAAACGCTGTCGGGGATGCCGTGTGGGGCATGAGTCAGCAGTTTGCGCTGCTGTGGCTGGTGTTCGGTTTGCTCTATCGGGCGATGAAACCGGGCGGTATCGGTGAGCGGCACTTCAATTTTAGCGTTTCACTGGCAGTCCACTACCGCCGCCAGGCGCTGCGGTTGGGTGGAGAGCTGCTGCCGTTGATCTTCTGGTCGGTTATCGGCGAGAAAGCACCGCTCTATCTGGTGGATGACGTGATCGGGCAGATTGTGATTTTCTGCAACCTGATCCTGTTGGGCATTCTGGTGTTCCCGCTCTGTCGTGACAGTTGGCGGGAAAAAGAGACATACACTATCAGGTTGATCGTGATTACCGTGATGGCGATCCTTCCGTTGGTCTTACTGGGATTGATGGTGTGCGGCTACTTCTATACCACGCTGCGACTGCTGGGGCGTTGGGGGGAAAGTCTGTATTTGTTACTTACTGGTGTGGAACCTGGTTTATCTGACCACTATCCGTGGTTTGAGCGTTGCGGCGCGTCGATTGGCATACCGTCGTGCAGTGGCGCGTCGTCAGAACCTGAATAAAGAAGGGGCTGATGGCAGCGAACCGGCACCGGAACCGCCGTTGGCGCTGGATCAGATTGGTCAGCAATCGTTGCGTTTGACCACCATGGTGTTGTTGCTGATTTTCTCCGGCGTGCTCTACTGGATTTGGTCCGATTTGGTCACTGTGATGTCCTACCTGGACAGCATTACGCTGTGGCATTACAACGCGACCGTGGCGGGCAATGCCGTATTGCAGGCGGTGACGCTGTGCAATCTGATGCTGTCGATCATCGTCGCGGTGGTGGCCTATGTGTTAATGCGCAACTTGCCGGGCTTGCTGGAAGTGCTGGTATTGTCGCGTTTGCAGTTGCGTCAGGGCACCTCTTACGCCATTACCACCATGTTGAGCTACCTGATCATGGCGGTGGGCACCACCACCACCTCGCTCAGTTCTATCGGGGTGTCATGGGACAAGTTGCAGTGGCTGGTTACCGCGTTGTTGGTGGGGTTAGGGTTTGGTTTGCAGGAAATTTTCGCTAACTTTATTTCCGGCCTGATCATTCTGTTCGAACGTCCGGTACGCATTGGCGATACCATCACCATTGGCACCTTCTCCGGTTCGGTAAGCAAAATTCGCATTCGCGCCACCACTATTACGGATTTCGATTGCAAAGAAGTGATTATTCCCAATAAGGCCTTTGTGACCGAGCGGCTGATCAACTGGTCGCTGTCGGACACCATTACACGTGTGCTGATTAAAATTGGCGTGGCCTACGGCTCCGATCTGGACAAGGTGAAAGCGGTGCTGTTGCAGGCGGCACATGAGAACAGCCGCGTGATGACCGATCCTGAGCCACAGGTGTTTTTCCTGGCGTTTGGTGCCAGCTCGCTGGATCACGAACTGCGGCTTTAAGTACGGGAGCTGCGCGATCGCAGCTATACGGTAGATGAGTTAAACCGTAGTATCGACAGGCTGTGTCGGGAAAATAATATTGATATCGCGTTTAATCAGCTTGAAGTCTACCTGCATAACAAACAGGGCAGCGAAGTTCAGGAGATAAACCGCGCGTTGGGTGGTAACGCGGTAGGTGAAGCGGCGTAAGCGGTGTTATCCGTCTGATAACAAAATTACTTTACCCCTCGTCATCCTCGGCGAAAGCCGGGGATCTCTGTGAGAATAAATGCGTTTCTTCGGTATGAGATTCCCGCCTTCGCGGGAATGACGGTGATGGAAGGGGATGACGGCGGGTGTAGCGCTGTTTATCCGCAACCTAGTGAACTGGTGTAAACGGGGCCATCCGTTGTCAGGCACAGGCCCTGTTACCGCATCTGCCTTGGATTCGTAGTCACGTCGCACAATCTCTAACGCAGCCAGCACCACATCGGGCGTGATATCGCTCTCTTCCAGCAGCATAATCAGATCGACTGCCAGTTTGACCTCTGGCGGGGCATTTTCCAGCGACATGCGTTAGGTCCTTTGGTTGCGGTTACAGCCCTTGTTCACGCCTTTCCACCTGACGCTCTAAACGCGCCAGCGCCTGACGACACCGTGCTAACCGGCCTTCGAGCGCGGCTATCTCACGTTGCAACTGTTGCTGCGCGCTCAACGTTGCCGCTCTGTCTAGTTGGCTTTCCCGATCCTGAATCATCAAATTCAGGCGTCGTTCATAGTCCTGGTGCTCTGCCAGCTTTTGATACAGATCGCTGGCAATGGCGACTGGCGTCTTCTCCTCCTGACGGCGTAGTGCCTGTGTGGAGAGTTCCCGTTGTAGTGCGCCGATCTGCGCGACCAATTTTTCCGTCATGAACGCGACTCGTTCGGTACGGCTTTCTGCTACCAGATGGCGCAATGACTGAAAATTTTTCTCAACTTCATTCAGATAATCGCGCAAACGCGTGCCATGTGATTGAAACAGTTGGCGATCAAAACGGGAATAGGCCAACGGCCTGTATGCCAGCGGAGCGACCGCCTGAGCCAACAGGACAAGTTGATGTCCCAACGCCTGAAGAAAATGGTGGCAGTTCACGGATTGACCCACATAATGAAATGATAAAGCCAAGCTTGCACGGGATTGTCAGCAGGCACAAGCCTTTTGCGCGTAGGGAAGAAAGATGAGCGCATCTTAACTAACGTCAGGGAAGGGCGGGATGTTAGAGTGCTAGCGCGTAACGTGAAGAGGATGAGCAGTGATGTATCGTATTGGGTTGGTTAGCGGTTGTTTTGGCGACGTTAGGCGTTGTGTTGCCGCTGTTGCCGACTACCCCGTTCTTGCTGCTGGCTACATGGTGCTTTGCCCGTTCCTCACCGCGTTTTCATGCCTGGCTGCTCTACCGTTCCTGGTTTGGCCCCTATTTGCGGCACTGGCAGGATCATCGGGCATTGCCGCCGGGAGCAAAAGGCAAAGCGGTGGTGATGATCGTGCTGACCTTCGCCATTTCGCTGTGGCTGGTGGACATGGTATGGGTCAGAGTGCTGCTGTTAACGATAATGGCGGTCTTTGCTAACCTTTATGTTGCGCCTGCCAGTTGTTGATCCGCGACAATAAAACCCATCGCAGGCTGTTGCATTTGATCGTCAGTTTGACTAGATTTGAGCGTTTTCGTGTGTCGTTTGCCTTCGGTTATCTCTCAGTATCGATGAGCGGAAAGGAGCAGCAGCGGTCATGGGTAAGATTTTTAAAGCGTACTATCAGGCAAAAGATGATGAGCGTAACCGCACAGCAGTCAGAATTAATCAAAAACAGCATTAAAAGCATTCCCGATTATCCCAAACCGGGGATCTTGTTCCGTGATGTCACGGGTCTGCTGGAAGCGCCCGTTGCGTATGCGACCAGTATCGAGATGCTGGTAAACCGTTTTCGTGACACTGGCGTAACAAAAGTGGTGGGCACGGAAGCGCGCGGTTTTTTGTTCGGTGCACCGGTGGCACTGGCGTTGGGTGTGGGTTTTGTGCCAGTGCGTAAACCAGGCAAACTGCCGCGCCCGACGATTTCAGAAAGCTATGAGTTGGAGTACGGCACTGACAGCCTGGAAATTCACACCGATGCCATCAGCGCTGGCGACAAGGTGTTAGTCATCGACGATCTGCTGGCTACCGGCGGTACCATTGAGGCCACAGTTAAGCTGATTCGCCGTTTGGGCGGAGACGTCACCGATGCGGCATTTATCATTAATCTGTTCGATCTGGGCGGCGAGCAGCGTTTGAATAATCTCGGTATCAACTGCTACAGTCTGGTGAATTTCCCGGGCCATTGATCCTGCCTTTTTTACGTCGTAAATCTGTTGACTATCCTGATAAACAGCCTCGCCGTGTCCGGCGAGGCTGTGTTAGCATGGCCTCCTCAATCACACAACCGTTGCGGTATTGATGAGCTATCAGGTACTGGCCCGTAAGTGGCGTCCTCAATCTTTCGCTGATGTCGTTGGTCAAGAACATGTTCTGACCGCATTGGCCAATGGTCTCTCTATGGGGCGGGTTCACCACGCCTATCTGTTTTCCGGCACGCGTGGCGTGGGGAAAACCAGTATCGCTCGCCTATTGGCGAAAGGACTGAACTGTGAGAGCGGCATTACCGCCACGCCTTGTGGACAGTGCGCGAATTGCCGGGAAATTGAGCAAGGGCGTTTTGTTGACCTGATCGAGATTGATGCCGCCTCGCGCACCAAGGTAGAAGACACCCGCGAACTGCTGGATAACGTGCAGTATGCCCCTGCGCGCGGTCGGTTCAAAGTCTACCTGATCGATGAAGTGCACATGCTCTCCCGCCACAGCTTCAATGCGCTGTTAAAAACGCTGGAAGAGCCCCCCGAACACGTTAAATTCCTGCTGGCGACCACCGATCCGCAGAAGTTGCTGGTCACTATCCTTTCTCGCTGCCTGCAATTTCATCTCAAAGCGCTGGATGTGGAGCAAATCCGTCACCACCTTGAGCAAGTGCTGCAAGCCGAAGCGATTGCGACAGAACCGCGCGCCTTGCAACTGCTGGCGCGTGCGGCAGAGGGCAGCCTGCGTGATGCGCTGAGCCTGACCGATCAGGCGATTGCCATGGGGCAGGGCGCGGTGTTGACCGATGCGGTCGAGCGCATGCTGGGCACGTTGGATGATGAACAACCGCTGGCGCTGATTGAAGCTATCGTCAATGCCAACGGCGAACAGACTATGGCGTTGCTTCAACAGGCGGCGTCGCGTGGCGTTGAGTGGGAAGCGCTGTTAGTTGATATGCTGACGCTATTGCATCGTATTGCGATGGTGCAGTTGCTGCCCACGGCGCTCGGGCCGGAAGATTCCCCGATTACGTCGCGCTTGCGCGATCTGGCCCGCACCGTACCGCCTGCCGATGTGCAGCTCTACTATCAGACGTTGCTGGTGGGACGAAAAGAATTATCCTATGCGCCAGACCGGCGTATGGGCGTTGAAATGACGCTGCTCAGAGCGTTGGCGTTTCACCCGCAGGCTGTGATTGCACCTGTGGCAACCGTGCCAGTGGTGGTAAGTGCGCCAGCCTCACCTCAGGCGCATATTGCGCCAGCGCGCCAGGCAACGACGCCTAGTGCACCGCCATCTCCTGTCACCGCGCCGTCATCGCCGATAGCGGTGCCAGAGGAGCATGTTGCACAGGCCGCACCGCTGCCTGACACTACTTCGCAACTGTTGCAGGCGCGCAGCCAGTTATTGCAGCGACAGGGTACGCCGCCACCAAAAAAGTCTGAGCCGGCAGCGCAGGAAGGCGCTCGGCCGGGCACGGCGGTATCGGCGCTGGAACGCCTGGCCTCGGTGACGGAACGCAGTCATCAGCGTCAGGCGGCTGACAAGAACGGCGAGGCGCAGAAAAAGCCTGAGGCGTACCGCTGGCGCGCGCAGCAACAGCAGACTACCGTGGCAGAAACCACCGCCACGCCTAAAGCGTTGCGCACGGTACTGGAGTACGAGAAAACGCCGGAATTAGCGGCTAAATTGACGGAAGAAGCGCAAGCGCGCGATGCTTGGGCTGCAGAGGTTCAACGTTTACCGCTACCGAAACTGGTTCAGCAACTGGCGCTTAACGCGTTTAAAGTCGACACGGATAACGAAACCGTGACGCTGCATTTACGTTCATCGCAGCGTCACTTGAATTCACCGTCGGCACAAAAAACGCTGATGGATGCATTGGCAGCACATTATGGAAAGCCTATCACCTTGGTGGTGGTAGAGGATGACGATCCCAGTACGTTAACACCGCTGGAGTGGCGTCAGACGATTTATGAAGAGAAACTGGCGCAGGCGCGCGAGTCTCTGATGACCGACAAAACGATTCAAACGCTGCGGCGTTTCTTTGATGCGGAACTGGACGAAGAGAGTATCCGCCCTGTTTAACCGCTGCAATTCTTGCAGCCATGCAATAGAGAGAAGCATATGTTTGGTAAAGGTGGTTTGGGCAATCTGATGAAGCAGGCCCAGCAGATGCAAGACAAGATGCAGAAAATGCAGGAAGAGATTGCCAACCTGGAAGTGACCGGTGAATCAGGCGCAGGCCTGGTCAAAGTCACCATCAACGGTGCACACAACTGCCGTCGTGTCGAAATCGATCCCAGTCTGCTGGAAGATGATAAAGAGATGCTGGAAGACCTGATCGCTGCCGCATTCAACGATGCCGCGCGCCGTATCGACGAAACTCAGAAAGAGAAAATGGCGTCAGTTTCCAGCGGTATGCAGTTGCCGCCGGACTTCAAGATGCCGTTCTGATGCAAACCAGTCCGCTCCTTGAGTCATTGATGGAGGCGCTGCGCTGCTTGCCGGGCGTGGGGCCGAAATCAGCACAGCGCATGGCGTTTCAATTGCTGCAACGCGATCGCAGTGGTGGTATGCGTTTGGCGCAGGCCCTGACGCGCGCCATGTCTGAAATCGGTCACTGTGTGGATTGCCGCACCTTTACCGAGCAGGAACGCTGCGCGATCTGCGCCAATCCGCGTCGTCAGCAAACGGGACAGATCTGCGTGGTGGAAAGCCCCGCAGATATCCACGTCATTGAGCAGACCGGACAGTTTGCCGGCCGTTACTTTGTGTTGATGGGGCATCTGTCGCCGTTGGACGGCATCGGGCCGGACGATATCGGACTCGACCTGCTGGAACAACGCTTAGGGCAGGAAAACTTGATAGAAGTGATTCTTGCCGCCAATCTGACGGTGGAAGGCGATGCGACTGCCAACTACATTGCTGAACTGTGTGCCCAGCACGGCGTGGTGGCGAGCCGTATTGCGCACGGCGTGCCGGTCGGCGGTGAGTTGGAAATGGTCGATGGCACCACTCTCCCCCATTCGCTGGCGGGGCGTCATCCCATCCGTTTGTGGCAGCTATGCTGCATTTTCCCTGGCGTGGTGTTGTCTTCACCTGACGCCGCGCTGGGGATAAATTGTTTTTTGCTCTTGAAAATCCTTCTCCTTATCCCCACCTTTTGCCTACTGGCCGGAAATACCGGCATCATTCCCACACCCGCTACAGGGATTGAACATTATCAGCCTGACTAACTATTAGGATTGAGGTAAGTGACAATGAGCATGAAGGGCCAAGAAACGCGCGGTTTTCAATCTGAAGTGAAGCAATTGCTGCACTTGATGATCCATTCACTTTATTCCAATAAAGAAATTTTCCTGCGTGAATTGATCTCCAACGCCTCTGATGCGGCAGACAAGTTACGTTTTCGCGCCTTATCTTCGCCAGCGCTCTATGAAGGGGATGGAGAACTGCGCGTGCGCGTTTCCACCAATAAAGAGCAACGTACCCTAACCATCGCGGACAACGGCATCGGGATGGGCCGCGATGAGGTTATCGATAATCTGGGCACCATTGCCAAATCGGGTACCAAGGCGTTTTTGGAATCGATCGGCTCCGATCAAGCCAAAGACAGCCAGCTCATCGGTCAATTCGGTTTGGGCTTCTACTCTGCGTTTATCGTTGCGGATAAAGTGACGGTGCGTACCCGTGCAGCGGGCGCGGCGGCAGAAGAGGGTGTGTTCTGGGAATCGGCGGGTGAAGGTGAGTACACCGTGGCGGATGTGGTCAAGGCCGATCGCGGTACCGATATCACCCTGCACCTGCGCGAAGGGGAAGATGAGTTCCTCGATGAGTGGCGCGTGCGTTCCATTATCGGTAAATACTCCGATCACATCGCGCTGCCGGTGGAAATTGAAACCCATACGCCGAGCGAAGAAGAGGGCGGCGAGCCGACGGTCACTTGGGAAAAGGTCAACAAGGCACAGGCGCTGTGGACGCGCAATAAAGCGGATGTGACCGAAGATGAATACAAAGAATTCTACAAGCACATTGCTCACGATTTCAGCGATCCGCTGAGCTGGAGCCATAACCGCGTAGAAGGGAAGCAGGAGTACACTAGCCTGCTCTACATCCCTTCTCAGGCACCGTGGGACATGTGGAACCGCGATCATAAACATGGCCTGAAACTCTATGTTCAGCGCGTGTTCATCATGGATGACGCCGAGCAGTTCATGCCGAACTACCTGTGCTTTGTGCGTGGCTTGATCGACTCCAACGATCTGCCGCTCAACGTTTCTCGTGAAATCCTGCAAGACAGCCGAGTTACCCAGAATCTGCGTAATGCGCTGACCAAACGCGTGTTGCAGATGCTGGAAAAACTGGCAAAAGACGACGCCGAAAAATACCAAACCTTCTGGTTACAGTTTGGTCTGGTGCTGAAAGAAGGTCCTGCTGAGGACGGTGGCAATCGTGAAGCCATTGCCAAACTGCTGCGCTTCGCTTCCACCCACGGCGACAGCTCCGCTCCGACGGTATCGCTGGAAGAGTATGTCAGCCGTATGGTCGAAGGGCAGGAGAAGATTTACTACATCACTGCCGACAGTTATGCCGCTGCGAAGAGCAGCCCGCATCTGGAGTTGTTCCGCAAGAAAGGCATCGAAGTGCTGCTGCTTTCTGACCGCGTCGATGAGTGGATGATGAGCTACCTGACCGAGTTTGACGGTAAGTCCTTCCAGTCCGTCAGCAAAGCGGATGAAGCGCTGGATAATGCCAGTGATGACGAAGCGCGTAAAGAAGCGGAAAAATCTCTGGAACCGTTTGTGGAGCGCGTGAAAACGCTGCTGGGTGAACGCGTCAAAGAGGTGCGCCTGACGCATCGCCTGACTGATACGCCTGCCATCGTCACCACCGATGCCAATGACATGAGCACGCAGATGGCGAAGCTGTTTGCCGCCGCTGGGCAGAATGCGCCGGAAGTGAAATATATCTTTGAACTCAACCCTGAGCATGCGTTAGTGAAACGCGCTGCAAACACCGGCGATGACGTGCAGTTTGGCGAGTGGGTTGAACTGCTGCTGGAACAGGCGCTGCTGGCTGAACGCAGCACGCTGGAAGATCCTAACCAGTTTATCCGTCGTATGAACCAACTGCTGAGTGCATAACCGCTCACACTTTTCCGAAAACCCGGTTTTTAACCGGGTTTTTTTCGCTTTGTGACACGCTGAAGCGAGCCCGTTCCTTGAGGATAAGCTTCTGGTATGGTATGGTTGAGCGTTTTCAAATTTATTTTAAAAAATCTACATAGCAAGGGGATTTACGCAATGCGTATTATTCTGCTGGGCGCTCCGGGCGCAGGCAAAGGCACTCAAGCACAATTCATTATGGAAAAGTATGGCATTCCGCAAATTTCCACGGGTGATATGTTGCGTGCGGCGGTGAAAGCCGGGACCGAACTGGGCAAACAGGCCAAAGAAATCATGGACGCAGGCAAACTGGTCACGGATGAATTGGTTATTGCCTTGGTAAAAGAGCGTATAGCCCAGGATGATTGCCGTAACGGTTTCCTGCTGGATGGTTTTCCTCGCACCATTCTGCAAGCGGATGCCATGAAAGACGCTGGCATTCAGGTTGATAACGTTATTGAGTTCGCTGTGCCTGACGAACTGATTGTCGATCGCATTATTGGCCGTCGCGTGCATGCTGCATCAGGTCGTGTTTACCACGTGAAGTACAACCCGCCAAAGGTTGAAGGTAAAGACGATGTCACGGGTGAAGAACTGACCATCCGTAAAGACGATCATGAAGATATCGTGCGTAAACGTCTGGTGGAATATCATCAGCAAACTGCGCCGCTGGTGGACTACTACCAGAAAGAAGCCAAGGCAGGCAATACCCGCTACCACAAAGTAGACGGAACCCGTCAGGTAGTACAAGTGCGCGCTGAGTTGGAATCCATCCTGGGTTAACCTATCTCAGTGTCGTATGAAAATGCCGGTACAGCGTGACCAGCTTTTTTATGCTTGAGCGCGCGGTATCCGGCGCGATTATTCAACACTGAAGCGTATCATCTACTCCGGTTTATCTTTTTCGCATTGTAACGGATACGCACTTAGTGGGGGTTTTCGGGGAGATGACTGGGATTCACCGTTGGTTTTCGTTGCTATTTTATAAAACAGCACTTTCGCGGTCGGATTCTCATTTAATAGCGTATTGACCTTATCATAATTTCTATCCGCATCGCTTTTGTTCCCGTTTCTGATGTGATACGCATAGAAAAGGGAATATAGCACACTGCTTTTTAAGTCAATGTAGTTTTTATCGATACCTTTGCTGTCGTTGTAAAAGTTATCGACTCGTTCTTCATAGCCTCGGATGATTTGAAACTGGCTTTTTTTGCTTTCCGGGATTTTACTGTGCGATTTGATCAAATCAAAATAATAATACCACAGTACGGGAGATGGGTACTTTATCAAAACTTCGTTCATGTATTTGTTGGTGATATCCATTTGATCTTTTTGCGGCAGTGTGGCAATCACCTCAAGGAGAAAGTCAATAAAGGTAAGGTTTCTTTCTTGTTTATTACCTATTTCCCAATAGTTGTAGTTTTTGATGATGTAGCTGTTGTTAAAATCATTTTCATCATGGAAAGGATAAAACTGGTAGATTGAAATGGCACTGATGAGCTTGTTTGCTATCAGCCTGTCATCCAGATCGTTTTTGTAGGCATCAACATAGGCAATGATGAGTGCACTCATCAGATAATCTAATTCATTGTTGTTCACGATCTTTTTGAATAAATCGTTATACCATGCAATTTCAATTTCCGCCGCGTGTGCGTTTGCGTTCATGTACTCTGTTTTTATCGCGTAGTGTACCTCGGAAAGGGCATCCTGGGTGGAGAATGCCGTGATGATAACCGGCGATTTTATTTTGTTTTCTGATAGGCCAACGATCTCTTTTTTGGTTTTGCCTGACAAATAAATCGAGGGCAAGTGATAGCTTTTTGCTTCGGGCCGAATGAATTTAAACAGAGGGTTCTCGTGGGCTGAAATTTTTCTATGGATATCATCAATCGCCGTTATTAATTTTTCAGCGTTTTCATCTGTCGCATTGTTGAAGTATTGCCCATCTTTCTCTGTATAAAAACCGGAGATCGTGAGCAATGACGGGGCAGGGTAAGGATCATAAAAGAGTGCAAAACAGCCAATGATAAACATCATGCACATTGACGTAATAGACCACTTTCCTGGTTTTCGCTTTTTGACGCGGTAATAGGCGGTGGTGATCGCCACATAAAGTAACAATGAGACAGCTACCGCTGCTTTGTTATCATTCAAATAATAAAATATTGATGGATCTTTGAATAACGATAAAACAGACAGTATTGCCAGAAGAAATTCAATTACAGTTTTCACTGACTCAATTATTGTCATTGTTCTTTATGCATCCTTGGCTGAACATGAAACCCTGTTTTTCAATACCTTATTTGCAGCTTAACAAACTCTACATGGCACTTCTACCTGAAAGAAAACCCGGCCGATACGCCTGTGCTCACCCATGGCGCTATCTATCCTTTCGATGGCAAGTATCGGTAATAACATCGTTTTCCCTATCCCGTCCGGGCAACATTTTCGCTACACTCAGCGCTGGTAACGATAACAGCTGCTAGATGTACGACATGTGTACGACAGGCAGCCTTTTATGAGGGCAGACGATGAGTCAACAAAAATTGGGCGTACTGATGGTGAATCTGGGGACGCCCGAAGCCCCGACGCCGCAGGCGGTGAAACGCTATATGGCACAGTTTCTTAGTGATAAACGCGTGGTGGATACGCCGCGCTGGCTCTGGTGGCCGCTGTTGAATGGCGTGATCCTGCCTTTTCGTTCTCCCCGTGTCGCCAAACTCTATCAGTCTATCTGGACGGTTGACGGTTCTCCGCTGTTGGCATTCAGTCGACGTCAGGAATGCGCGCTCTCCGCCCGTTTAGGCGACGATATTCCGGTGGCGCTTGGCATGAGCTATGGTTCGCCGAGCTTGCTGTCGGCGCTGGATAGCCTGTTGCCGCAAGGTGTCACTCAACTGGTGGTGCTGCCGCTCTATCCGCAATACTCCTGCTCTACCACCGGTGCGGTATGGGATGGGCTGGCCTATGAACTGCGCACGCGCCGCCAGGTGCCCGGTATCCGTTTTATCCGCGACTATGCGACGCACCCGGTCTATATCGATGCGCTAAAGCAGCGTGTGGAAGCGTCATTTGCGCTGCACGGCGTGCCAGACCGCTTAGTGATATCGTTCCATGGCATTCCGGTGCGTTATGCTACGGAGGGGGATGACTATCCTCTGCGCTGTCAGGCGACGGCACAGGCGCTGATCGCTGCATTGGGGCTGGCACCGGAACAGGCGCAAATAACATTCCAATCACGTTTTGGCCGTGAACCTTGGCTCACCCCTTATACGGATGAAACATTAAAGGGATTACCTGCTCAGGGGATCAAACGCATTCAGGTTATTTGCCCTGGGTTTGCAGCCGATTGTCTGGAAACGTTGGAAGAAATTCAGGAGCAGAACCGGGAGATTTTCCTGCATGCTGGCGGTGAACAGTTTGCTTATATTCCGGCGTTAAATGATGATGCGCGACACATTGATTTGTTTGAAGCGCTGGTGCGTGACGAGTATTTAAAACAGTACTGCTAAAAGAGCGCAGCGGGGTTACCGCTGCGCATTGGTATCAAATCGGGCACTCTTTTAGTTCTTCAGCTTTTACCTGCTCAAGCTGTAGCAGGGTAATCATGCTGTTGGCGATTTCGCGTTCACCCATCACCACCTGATTGGCACCGTGTTCGGTGATATAGCTGACTTCATCGTCATAATGTGCGAGCGCAATGATCTCCAGATCCGGGCGTTTTTCACGCGCTGCCGCAACGATTTCTCCTGCCTCATAGCTGTTAAGAATGGTCAGCAGCAGCCAGCGGGCGCAATCCAACCGAGCCAACTCCATGATTTCCACTTTAGTGGCGTTCCCCAGTACGGCCTTGATGCCTTGCTCGCGCAGAGCATCCACCCGCGCACGCGAATTCTCGATGACCACAATAGGAATGCCTTCCTGATGCAGTTTGGCACCGATCAGGCTGCCAACACGGCCATAACCGACCAATAGGGCGTGATTACACATATCAACCGGAATTTGCTTCTCTTCTTCGATGGCTTCTTCCACGATCTGCTCATCAATGGTCTCTGTTTTCTCCAGATAGCGTTCCAGCAGATTAAAAAGCAACGGGTTGATCATAATCGACAGAATCGCCCCTGCCAGCACCAGATTGCGCCCTTGCTCAGACAAGAGACCGAGCACAACGCCCAGGCCCGCCAAGATAAAGGCGAACTCGCCAATTTGCGCCAGGCTGGTCGAGATAGTCAGTGCGGTACGTTTGGAGTGGCCGAACATACGTACCAGTACAAAAGCGGCCGCTGATTTACCGAACACGATAATGGCCAACGTAATGATGACGGCCATCGGTTCGTTCACCAGAATCATCGGATCGAACAGCATGCCCACCGAAACAAAAAACAGTACGGCGAAGGCGTCACGCAGTGGCAGTGTATCGTGGGCGGCGCGTTGACTGAGTTCTGATTCGTTCAGCATCACACCCGCAAAGAAGGCACCCAGTGCGAATGAAACATCAAACAGCTTCACGGCACCGAAAGCGATGCCGAGAGCCATCGCCAATACGGCGAGGGTGAACAGTTCCCGTGAGCCGGTAGCGGCGCTTTTTGCCAACACACAAGGCACTAGGCGACGGCCCACCACAATCATCAGCGTGATAAAAGCAACCACTTTGCCGATGGTCCAAGCCAGGTCGCGAATCAGTTTACCGGTATCAGCATGCTCAGCGCCTATCATGTCACGGAACGCGGGCAGCAATACCAGCGTCAACACCATCGCCAAATCTTCTACGATCAACCAGCCAATGGCGATTTGTCCGCGCTGGCTGTCAATCAGTTGCCGTTCTTCTAATGCGCGCAGCAGCACTACGGTACTGGCAGTGGATAAGCACAGCCCAAACACCAATCCGCTTGCCAGACTCCAGCCGAGCAGGGTGGAAAGGCCCATCCCTAGCAGCGTGGCAAAGGCGATTTGTGCAATGGCACCGGGAATAGCGATGGATTTCACCGCCATGAGATCTTTAAGCGAGAAATGCAGGCCGACACCAAACATAAGCAGAATAACCCCAAGTTCAGCCAATTCAGGTGCTAACGCGGTATCCGCGACAAAACCTGGGGTAAACGGCCCCACCAGAACCCCTGCGACCAGATAGCCGACTAAAGGGGATATGCGTAGTCGATTGGCCAGAATCCCCAGCAAGAACGCGAGGACCAGACCTACGGCAATGGTGGATATTAGTGGTGTGGTTGCATGCATCCCGACTCCTTTTACCATTGTTGAAAAACGTCCATGAGCAGACTTCTTGAACAAATTCTATTTCATTTGAAGAAATCCTGCTTGGGAAAATGAGGGTATTCTAGTAAAAATCTTCGTTTACTCATTGAATCTAAGTCTAACATAGATTTCATGATGCTTTCGTCAGATAAGCATTGATAAACCAACGTTATTGCTCTCATGAAGATACTTTATCATGTCTGTTATGCCGCATTTTCATCCCGTGTGCTGAGGGGAACCGGTTTCTCTGTGTTAAAAACCTTAGAATAGCGGGGGTAAATGACATAAATACAACAGAATTAAATGAACTGACCATTTTCATCAGCTTTCTCTTGTGATTCATGCGCGCAATGCCGGTTTTTCTTGTGATACAGGTCACAGGGTGCAAATGAAACCGAGCGTTGAATAAAAGTGCGCTATTCTTGAGGGAGATCTCAATCTGCGCGTACCTGACTAAGACCAGGACTGGCAGAGGGCTGTTACCGCATTATTTTAACAAGGGTTGTTTATTTAACGGAGAATTTCCATGCGTTTTGCAACGAAAGCGTTAGGACATGCTATTGCGATGTCGCTGGTTTTTACCTCGGCAGGGGCGTTGGCGTGGGAAAAAGATAAAACCTATGACATCACCATCCTCCACACCAACGATCACCACGGCCATTTCTGGCATAACGAATACGGTGAATATGGGTTGGCAGCGCAAAAAACGCTGGTGGATCAGATTCGTCAGGAGGTGGCCGCTAAAGGCGGCAGCGTGCTGCTGCTGTCCGGCGGGGATATCAACACCGGGGTGCCTGAATCTGACTTGCAGGATGCAGAGCCCGATTTTCGCGGCATGAATATGGTGGGCTATGATGCCATGGCGCTTGGCAACCATGAGTTTGATAACCCGCTCTCGGTACTGCGCCAGCAGGAGAAGTGGGCAACATTCCCGTTGCTGTCCGCCAATATCTATCAAGAGAGTACGCAACAGCGTCTGTTCAAACCCTATGCGCTGTTTGATAAGCAAGGTATTAAAATTGCGGTTATCGGTTTGACCACTAGTGACACAGCAAAATTAGGTAATCCGGAATTTTTCACCGATATCGAGTTTCGCAAGCCGTCGACGGAAGTGAAATCGGTGGTCGATCAACTGCGTAGCACTGAAAAGCCCGACGTGATTATCGCTGCAACCCATATGGGACACTATGACGATGGTCAGCACGGCTCCAATGCGCCAGGGGATGTCGAAATGGCGCGTAGCCTGCCGGCAGGCTATCTGGACATGATTGTGGGTGGTCACTCACAAGACCCGGTCTGTATGGCGAGTGAAAACAAGAAGCAGGTAGATTATGTACCGGGTACACCCTGTGCGCCGGATCGGCAAAATGGTACCTGGATCGTGCAGGCCCACGAATGGGGTAAATATGTTGGGCGCGCTGATTTCACGTTCAAAAATGGCACGCTGACGCTGGCCCATTACCAACTTATTCCGGTCAACCTGAAGAAAAAGGTGGAGAAGACCGGTGGCGGCACCGAACGCGTCTATTATACCCAGGAGATCAAACAGGATGATGGCGTGGTGAAAATGCTGACGCCGTTTCAGGAAAAAGGTCAGGCACAGCTGGATGTGAAGGTCGGAAGCGTAAAAATGGCACGCTGGATGGCGATCGCAAACAGGTGCGCTTCTATCAAACTAATCTGGGACATCTGCTGTTATCCGCCCAGCGCGAACGCGCTAATGCAGATTTTGCCGTGATGAGCGGTGGCGGGATACGTGACTCCATTCAGCCCGGTGATATCACCTATAAAACGGTGCTGAAAGTGCAACCGTTCGCCAATACCTTGGTTTATGTCGATATGAAAGGCAGCGAGGTTGAGAAATACCTGGCTGCGGTGGCGAACAAGAAAGTGGATTCCGGTGCCTACGCCCAGTTCCTGAACGTCAGCCTGGTGGCCGATGGACAAGGTGTTCAGGATGTGAAAATCAAGGGTGAACCGTTGCAGGCGGATAAAACCTACCGTATGGCAACGCTGAACTTCAATGCGATGGGCGGTGATGGTTATCCGCGTCTGGATGGATTGCCGACTTACGTCAACACCGGTTTTGTCGATGCCGAGGTACTGAAGCAGTATATCGAGCAACATTCACCGCTTGATGCAGCGGCCTATGCGCCAAAAGGCGAAATTCAATACCGTTGATGAAATGGTCGTGCTAATATTAAAGAGGGCTTACAGATAGGTAAGCCCTCTTTTTTATGTCCATCGCTCATCAATTGCGAAGTGCTCTTTTGTGATGGACGTAACAGTTAAATGTTAGCGATAACATTTTTAGCGCGCTCAGCATCACAAACGTGATCTGTTGTTGTTTTTTATTGAAAAACCTTTGGTATTTTATTAAAGCTTCTTTTCAATATAGGGTGTTGGAATGAAGAAGGGGTTTGTTTTGTCATTGCTTGGCGCATGTATTGCGTTCAGTTCTCAGGCGGGTGCCGCAGCCCTACCTGCCGTTGTCACTTTTACCGATAATGGCAAAGTGTGCGATGTCACGCAATATGGCGCGGAAGGTCATCGCTTGCAAATTGCACTGAATGCGGATTCATTCCAACGCGCTATCGATAATTGTGCGGCCGCAGGCGGCGGTACGGTGCTGGTGCCGGAAGGTAACTATCTGGTCAACCCACTGTTCCTGAAAAGCAATGTGCGTCTGAACTTGGCGAAGAACGCCACCATTGTGGCTTCGACAGAAGAAGCAGCCTATCGTGCTACGGAGCAGACCAAATACGCCGAGGCGGAAAATGGCTGGTTGCCGTTTATCAGCGTTGCTGATGCCAAGAACGTCACTATAACCGGTGAAGGTACCATTGATGGTCAAGGTGCCGTGTGGTGGGAGCGCTGGCGTGCCAATATTTGTGCCACGGGTAAAAAGGGGGGCACCGATCGTCCGCGTTTGATCTACATCACCCGTTCCAGCAATGTGCTGGTGGATGGCGTTACCCTGACGCACTCACCGAGTTTCCATGTGGTGATGCGCTACGCGCATGACGTTAACGTCAACAACACAAAAATTCTGTCGCCTTGGCACGCACCGAACACCGATGCCATCGATCCTATCGACAGCCAGAACATTCGTATCACCAATAACTTTATCGACTGTAACGACGACCATATTGCCATCAAGACCGAGAAGCCCGATTAGCGTTTCCCTGAAGGCGTCGTCGACAATATATACATTGCGAACAACGTATTGCGTCAGGGACGCGGTATTTATATCGGCAGCGAAACCTCCGGCGGCGTGAACAATGTGCTGGTGGAAAATAACCAGTTCGAAGGTTCGATGTACGGTATTCGTATCAAGACTCTGCGCGGTAAAGGCGGTGAGGTGAAAAACATCACTTATCGCAACACCAAAATGGTCGATGTCGATATTCCGCTGGTGTTTGCTGGCTACTACAAGGCGGCTCCCATTGTGCAAGCCGAAGTGGACAAACTGCTGGCAGAAGGCGGTTTCACCATGGGTGAACAAATTTACCCGCCAGATACCGATGCCAAACAGCCGTTTGATAAATATAAGACGCCGCATTTTAGCAATGTGACGATCGAAAACCTGGAATCAACCGGCAAAAGCAAAGCTGCTGCGTACATCATTGGTGTACCCGAAGCACCCTTGAGCGGTTTCCATTTTGACAACGTGCGTATCGATGCCGATCAAGGGATCCGCGTGCGTAACGCTGAAGTGCAAACCAAAGGTTTAACCCTCAACGTGAAGCAAGGGCCGACGTTGTTGGTTGAAAAAGGGGCTAAGATCGATTAATTACCCGTTCTGAAGCGGTGGCAGGGGACACACTGGCCGTGGAGTCCTCTGCCATCAGCTTCTTTTACGCTTCATACTTCACGCTGTGGCGGCGTTGGCCACACTTGATTACGATGAAACATCTCCCATAAATTCTGGCCAAGCTTTTTCGTCCGGGCCGTGATCGTTTCGTGCGCGTTAACCACTGCGTTTATCCGCACCGGGCATGGCATGCGCCCGACTCGGGGCGTTCAATCTCCATCGCTCCGAGACCCCAGGCTTTTCGTGGAAAACTCGTCTAATCCATGGGACTCGCCCTGGTGGGGCCGCTGCTAGCAGCGTTCAAAAATGCTCCCGGCATTTTTGTCAGACGCGGCGCTGACTTACGCGTGGTCCTGCCGCTCACCCGGTGGTCTCGTGTACCTCAGCGTTATTTTTAACGCCATACAACATCAAAAAATTAATCCCGTTTGGCAATATCACTAAATGACGCTTTCAGCAGTTTTGCCAAATCGGTGGGCGCAAGCCCGATATCCAGTCCGCGCTTGCCACCGGAAACGTAAATCACCGGGAAGAGCTGCGCCGGTTCATCGATGGCGGTTGGCAGCTTTTTTCTGTCCTAACGGGCTGATACCGCCTACCAGATAGCCCGTAACCCGCTGAGCCAGCATAGGGTCGGCCATATCCGCTTTTTTGGCACCAAAGGCTCGCGCCACCTTCTTTAAATCCAACTGCCCGGAGACTGGAGTTATGGCAACGGCTAAGTGTTTGGCATCGCCGTTCAGCGATACCAGCAGGGTTTTGTACACCTGCTCTTTATTCAACCCCAGCTTACGCGCGGCTTCTTCGCCAAAATTGGTTTCGTTTGGATCATGGTCGTAGCTGTGAAGTTGGAAAGCGACCTTATTTTTTTCCAGAAGTTTTACTGCTGGTGTCATGGTGCTCGTTCCTTAATCAATCCCGTCGTTATTGCTTTGCATTAACAGGTTGTAGCAGGGAAGGCAGGCTATTGTCGCCGTACAGATGCAACGCACCGACAGCCACGACATAATGTCCGCTCGGCAGTGCTTGTAACTGATCGCGCCAGCGGGTATTGCGCTGACGCATCAATACCTCGGACAAGGCGTGGCTGAACGTCGCCGGCATAGCGGCAGCGGATTTTGCTGGCGGTCCTTCCAGCCACCAGCCGGTCATCACCTGAAGCAGACGCGCATTAACGTGCCAGTGATCCAGCGTATCTTCCAGTAATGCTACACCACCTGCGGCAATTGTCGCAGCATGGCGAGCTGTTCTTGCTGACCTTCAAGTTCAATCACCGGAATGTTTGCCGCTTTGGCGGCCTGAATCAATTGATAATCGATGCCATAGTGAGGACGTAGACCGAGCGATTGCGCTTGCATCGCCCGGAGCGTCAGCGCCGCGTGCCAGGCGGGCAGATGCTCAAAGCGGTTCAGGCTAAGCGCCAGTATGCTGGAACAGCTGATAGCGTTCTGGATCCAGGCGCTCCGCCAGCGGAATTGGCTCATACTCTTCCTGCAACGGCGAACCCATATCGGAGATATCGGCTTCTACCACCAGTGCAGTAGACTGCTGCAATTGTTGCAGCAACACCTCCGGCAACGGAGACATGGCTTCGCTGCCCATATGGATACTGCCCACCAAATGCAGGCGTCCGCCGTTTGTCAGCGAAACATCCAGTGCGGGGTAGGCATAGGCGACCGGGGAAATTAATCCCAACCACGTGGCCAGTTGGCGCAGTAACGTCATGATTTATCTCCATCAACCACAAACGCTCATGCTAACCGCTTGTGCCGCGCGAGGATACTTCCATAAGGATGAAAAATCCCCAACCGTGTTACTGTTGGGGATAGTCGGGAAGGACGGTTAAACCTTGAGGGCGCGGACGTGTAGCGTAATGCCGTCAACGGCAATCACTTCTACGGTAGTGCCGACGGGCAGAGCTTCATCGGTTTTGATCCGCCAGGTGCTGTCACCGATTCTGGCACGGCCGATGCCATCCTCAACCGCTTCGGTGGTAGTGGCACGCACTCCTATCAGTTGCCGACTGCGTTGGTTCAGCAGTGTGGCATCTGCTATCCGGCGTGAACGGCTACGCAGCCAGTACCACCACAGCAGCGCGACGATGATGGTCAGCACGGCAAATAACGTTCCCTGCCACGCCCAAGGTAGCGGTAATACCCAGGTTAACAAACCAATGATAACGGCAGACACGCCGCTCCACAGTAAATAACCGCTGGCCCCAAGCATCTCAGCCGCCAGTAGTAGACCACCGAGCGAGAGCCACACCCAGTGGGCATTCTCAGCCAGCAGTTCAACGTCCATTCTGGCTCCGGGCGTTTCCGCTATCTTTAATCAACTCGGCGATACCGCCAATAGCGCCCATCAGATTGCTGGCATCCAGGGGCATCATGATAACTTTGCTGTTGTCGGCAGAACCAATCTCTTTCAATGCATCGGTATATTTTTGTGCCACAAAGTAGTTGATGGCCTGAATATTACCGGAGGCAATAGCATCAGAGACCATCTGGGTGGCGCGTGCTTCTGCTTCCAGAAACGCGGATTGACGCTTCCCCTATCAGCTTTTAAAATTTGCGACTGCTTTTCACCTTCCGCTTAAAGAATGTCGGCTCGTTTGGTTCGTTCGGCTTTCATCTGGGCGTTCATCGAGGCGATCAGTTCGGCGGGTGGGCGCACATCGAGGATCTCAATACGGGTGATTTTATGCCCCACGGGCCAGTGGCTTCATCGACAATATGCAGCAGGCGAGTGTTGATGCTGTCACGCTGCGACAGCATTTCATCCAGTTCCATAGAACCCAGCACGGTACGGATGTTGGTCATGGTCAGGTTTTTGATCGCCAATTCGAGTGAACTGACCTCATAAGCAGCACGTGCCGCTTCCACTACCTGAATAAAGCAGATGGCATCAATCGTCACGTTGGCGTTGTCTTTGGAAATCACTTCCTGGGAGGGAATCTCAAGTACCTGCTCCATCATATTGATTTTGCGACCAATGCGATCCATGAACGGTACCACCAGGTTTAACCCCGGCATCAGTGTCTTGGTGTGGCGGCCAAAACGTTCTACGGTCCACTGATAGCCTTGCGGCACGATCTTGATCCCTGACCATACAATAACCAGTGCAACAAATATCAATACGGGAATGACACTCAGCATGGTTTTCACCTCCAAAGGTAGTTTTAAAAATAATTTATTGAAATAAAACTATATTTTTCTTCATCCTGAAAAGGCTATTCTAGCGCCGTCGGTGCATAAAGCCCATCTTTTCGCAGGCGTAATCGCGCGTTGTCATTGGCGTATTATCTGAAAATAGCAAAAACGAGAGGTGAGGCAAGCAGGGGCGCTAATACACCACGGCAAGAGGTTGGATTAAAAGGTGGTCCAGTTATCATTTGACGATGTTGTGGTGGAACCTGTACTTGCAGCAGCCAGTAACGGTGTTTTAGCGGTTGTTGTAGGGGACGTAACTGTCATTGAACTGGTCGGTGTAATGACAAACACGGCGACGGCATCCGTCAGGCGTTGGCGCTCAGGTTTTTCATTGATGCTTCGGCACCTTCCACCAGTTCCATTCCTTGTTGTGTGGTGTGCACGGCATCGTCGATCAACGCTTTGATCTCTTTTGCGGCGGCGGCACTACGCTGAGCGAGACCACGCACTTTGCTGGCCACCACGGCAAAGCCGTGACCCTGTTCACCCGCACGCGCTGTTTCAACGGCGGCATTGAGCGCCAATATATTGGTTTGGAAAGCAATGCCGTCGATCAGGGCGATGATTTCTACCATGTGGTTGGCAGAGTCACGGATTTCATGCATTTTGCTCGCGGCATCGGACATTTTGCTGCCGCTGTTTTTCATCTCTAGGGCGGCATCGTTCACCTGCGTATTGGCCTGTTGGGTATTTTCTGCGGTGTTTTTAACAGTAGCCGCTAGCTGGTTCATTGATGCAGCCGTCTGTTCCAGAGAACTGTCCTGTTCTTCGGTGCGGCCGGACAGATCCAGGTTACCGGCCGCAATTTGTGCGGTAGCCGAGGCAATGCTGTGCGCACCATCGCGCAGTTGCCCGACAAGCTGCTGGAGATTGGTGGTCATCTTGTTCAGCGCATTCAATAAGATGCCAATCTCATCTTTACGCTGATGGTCGATCGATCGCGTCAGGTTGTCCTGTGTAACGGACTCCGCCAATGACACTGCTTGCTGCAACGGCAGCACCACACTGCGCGCTGTCACGAATGACAGCGTCAGGCTGATAACGACGCCTGCAAGAATAATGCACAGCAGTATGATGCGAATGCTGCTGTAACTTTGATTAACCGTTTGGTCCGCCTGCCACATCCGGTATTCGGCTTTGCTGATGAACTGTGAGATATCTTTTTTGAGCGCTGTACCCAGAGGCCAAGTGACTTCAAGCGCTTGATGGCGTAGGTCCTGACGGTTTTTCGCCAGATTAAGCAGCGTATCGCTGGCCTCGGCAAACTTGCTATAGTCCTGTTTAATGGTATTTAACGCAGCAGTAAGTTCAGCATCGTCCTGTACATAATTACTGAGCGTCGTAATATGTTTAACGATAACACTGCGGTCTTTTTTGATTTGTTCAACCGTCGTGTTGATGTTATTTTCATCATTTTCTGCGGTCAGGGCAAAGAATGCGGATTGGTTAATAAAGACGTTATTTAAACTGCTCATAACATTGTTGGAGAGCATCACGGTAGGGTAATTTTTCTTTACTACGGCGTCGATGTGCTCATGGAAGCTTTTAAGCCCGCCAAAGGCCAATATACCAAAAATAATCAGGATAAGCAGGCTGATGATAGTGCCAATCGCCAGGCGATTTTCAGATCTGAAAATTTCATTATCGTCCCTATTATAAGAATTATAACAATGTGGTTCTTCTTTCCGCTGCGGGCAGTGCAGGCAAGAATAACTGCCGTAACAGCACGATGGAGGCTAGCTCAGTATATAAGTAAAATTATGCGGGGATTTAGACCATTTTTATCCTAAAAAAGGGTTTAAATAATAAGAGTGAGATAAACCTTTTCAATTTATTATATTCATTTTGATAAATACAAAATGGAAATAATATACCAACTAAACTATTTTCTGTTTTTGTGCCTCATCCGTGACGGTGGGGACGCCAATTCACCGCTGAACGGGATAGATAATCGTGCAACCATAACGCTCAGAATAGGGTATTGATTTTATCGCACAGCACCAACACACCCTAGTCTGCTTTTCCTGCGGCTTCCAACTTCCTGGCCTTTTGAGACCATTGCGCTGCAATGTCGCTGTTTTTTCTACGCCAAGCCCTTGAGAGTACATCCACCATGAGTTGATATGGGAGTGATAATCACCTTTTTCAGCCGCTTTTGTGTAGATTTCAATGGCTTTTGTGTAATTGACCTCCATTCCTTTGCCCTTTTCGTACATAAACCCAAGCGCCCTCATGGCATCGAGATTTCCACGAGCAGAAGATTTCTCATACCAGTATCTGGCTTTTCCATAATCAATATCTCGTGTGCCGCCATCATCGTAATAGCTTCCCAGCACATATTGCGCAGCGGCGTCAGGCGTATTGTTATCGCAAGCCGACAACAGGAAACAGGCGAGCACTAGCACTACGAACCGATTCATCCTTAACTCCATTTACAGCACCTTTATTGCTCTTTGTCGCTGAAACCAAGGGCATGCCTACCCGAATGAATATTATCAGAAAACTACCGCGTCCCTAAGAGTGTGTACGCTCCAAAGCCTATCAACCGATCCCCCGCCAATTAACGCGCCACCGCAGCTAACGGTGTCCTCTGTGCGCGCTGCGGGCTTGCCGTCAATAAAGACGCTGGATGAACCGCCGCTGATAGTTCGGCTATGTCCGTGGGGAGCCAGAGGATCGCCTTGCCAGGCCAATGGCAGACCATCAACCTTGACGGTTGATGACCCTGACACGACTGACGTTGGCGGATGGCTACCGGGCTGAAAGCGATTCAACTTGCAGCATCTTACTTTCTGGCTGTCACGCTTTAAATGGCACTCCTACAGCACGTCCCGCCTCCACCATCATATGCAGCGGAATGCGAGAGTATTCCCCTTCTACCACCCGGCTCATCACCACGTCGACATAGACCGCTTTTTATGGCCAAGCGTCATCCTTTCCGCGCTGGCGCATGTAGGCATAGGGGCTCAGGCTGATGGCGCCCACCTGCGGTGTGGTGGTACGTATCGATACGATCAACCCACCCCCGAGAAACCTTCTCCTCGACATAGGCCCGCGCCTACTTGAATGCGCGGCTTTGTGTATCAGGTTGGAAACCTCTCTTAGCTTATAAAGCGTTCCAATCCGATACATTCGATCAACGCCGAATTGCTATTCGGATTTGCCAGGCTCCGCGACTGTAATACCCGCCACCAATATCCGAATGGGCACCCGGCAGAGCCAGTTCGGTAAAATGGGGCGGAATGCTGGTGCCGATCGCCATCGGGATAATTCGCGTCAACGGAAAATGGTACAAAAAAACCGGCATTGGGCCGGGTTAGCGCCGTTATTGGTTTCGACAGGCTCCTTCGAGAGACAGGCAAAAAACATGCCGTTTTTTAATCCATTGTTTTTATTTATAATAAGTTTATTACTGAGGCGCGAATGTCAATTCTGAGCAACAAGTTGCGCAGACCTCGTGAATCATTTGCAAACCTTGCGCAGGAAGTGATTTATGCTAGGAAGTGAGCAAGAAATTGCGCAGAATGCGCAGTTATTCTGAAGAGGTAACGCCGCGGGCTCATAATCGTCATGGAACCCATATTTTAGCATTGCACCGGGTATACCGAACGCTCACAGCTCTAACTCAATATCATTCACTGGCATGCAGCAGCACGGCAAGATTTCGTCTTGCTGTACACAGGCAAGGGGTGTTTGGCGATAGGCGACGCGGCCTTTCACCAGCCGTAAGCGGCAGGCACCGCAATAACCCGAGCGGCACTGATATTCCATGTGTACGCAGTGTTGTTCAAGCACGTCGAGTAACGAGGTGGCGCTGTCGTTGTTGGCAAGCTGCGCGTCAGAGACGCACAGTGTTATGGTTGAGTTGCTCATCAACTTAGAGCTGGAAATCACTCAGGTCGTCGGCGTTGATTTCAGAATCAATTTGGCCGACCAGATAAGAACTCACTTCCACTTCTTGCGGAGCAACCTGCACGTTGTCAGAGACCAGCCAGGCATTAATCCACGGGATCGGATTAGTACGCGTTTGGAACGGCAATGGTAACCCCACCGCCTGCATGCGGATATTGGTGATGTATTCAACGTACTGGCAGAGAATGTCTTTGTTCAGGCCAATCATCGAGCCGTCGCGGAACAGGTATTCCGCCCACTCTTTCTCCTGCTGTGCCGCCAGCACAAACAGGTCGTAGCATTCCTGTTGGCACTCTTCGGCGATTTGTGCCATTTCCGGATCGTCCTGGCCGGAACGCATCAGATTCAGCATATGCTGGGTACCGGTCAGGTGCAGCGCTTCATCGCGGGCGATCAGTTTGATGATTTTGGCGTTGCCTTCCATCAGTTCGCGTTCGGCAAAGGCGAATGAGCAGGCGAAACTGACATAAAAACGGATGGCTTCCAGCGCGTTGACGCTCATCAGGCACAGATAAAGCTGTTTCTTCAAGGCATGCGGATTAACGGTGACCGTTTTACCGTTCACCTGATGCGTGCCTTCACCTAGCAGGTGATAATAGCTGGTCAGTTCGATCAGATCGTCATAGAAAGAAGAGATGTCTTTTGCACGTTTCAGAATCTCTTCATTGGTGACGATATCATCGAACACCAGTGCCGGATCGTTGACAATATTGCGGATGATATGGGTATAGGAACGGGAATGGATGGTTTCTGAAAATGCCCAGGTTTCTATCCAGGTTTCCAACTCTGGGATGGATATCAGTGGTAACAATGCGACGTTCGGGCTGCGTCCTTGAATGGAGTCCAGCAGCGTTTGGTATTTCAGATTGCTGATGAAGATGTGCTTTTCATGTTCCGGTAGCGCCTGATAGTCAATGCGATCGCGAGACACATCCACCTCTTCTGGACGCCAGAAAAAGGAGAGCTGTTTCTCGATCAGCTTCTCGAATATTTCATATTTTTGCTGATCGTAACGCGCTACGTTAACAGACTGGCCAAAGAACATCGGTTCCAGAAGCTGATCGTTTTTATTCTGTGAGAAGGTGGTATAAGCCATAGGGCTGTATCTCCAAAAAGGGACAGGAGGCATTTAACTGCCCCCTGAAAAAACTAACGTAAACAATACCCTATGCTGGAAGCGGTTTAAATCTTACAGGCACCGCCTTCGCAACCGTCATCCTGCGCATCGGCCAGGATATCTTCCTGTGCGTCTTCTGCACCGTCACGGGTGTTTTGATAATACAGCGTTTTCAACCCGAACTTATAGGCGGTAAGCAAGTCAGTCAGCAACTGTTTCATTGGCACTTTTCCTGACGGGAAGCGCGCCGGATCGTAGTTGGTGTTGGCAGAAATAGCCTGATCGACAAACTTCTGCATCAGCCCAACCAGTTGCAGGTAGCCGTCATTGTTCGGCATTTCCCACAGTAATTCGTAGGCATCCTTCAGGGTTTCGTAATCCGGCACCACCTGGCGCAAAATGCCGTCTTTTGACGCCTTGATACTGATGTGACCGCGTGGTGGTTCAATACCGTTGGTGGCGTTGGAAATTTGTGACGAGGTTTCCGACGGCATCAACGCAGAGAGCGTGGAGTTACGCAGACCGTGTGTTTTGATACTGTCGCGCAGTGCTTCCCAATCGTAATGCAACGGTTCGCTGCAAATGCCGTCCAGATCGCGCTTGTAGGTGTCAATAGGCAGCACGCCACGAGCATAGGTAGTTTGGTCAAACCACGGGCAGGCACCTTGTTCGCGCGCCAGCTCGTTTGAGGCTTGCAGCAGGTAGTACTGAATGGCTTCAAAGGTCTTGTGCGTCAGATTGTTGGCACTGCCATCGGAGTAGCGCACGCCGTTTTTCGCCAGATAGTAGGCAAAGTTGATAACGCCGATGCCGAGCGTGCGGCGGCCCATAGCACCGCGTTTGGCGGCCAGAATAGGGTAATCTTGATAGTCCAACAGGGCGTCCAGCGCGCGTACAGCCAGACGCGCCAAATCTTCCAAATCATCCAGGCTATTCAATGCGCCAAGGTTGAACGCGGAGAGGGTGCAGAGCGCGATCTCACCTTTTTCATCGTTGACGTCTTCCAGAGGGTGGGTTGGCAGCGCAATTTCCAGGCACAGGTTGGACTGACGCACCGGTGCGATGGTCGGTTCAAACGGGCTGTGGGTGTTGCAATGATCGACATGCTGAATGTAGATACGGCCTGTAGAGGCGCGTTCTTGCATCATCAGCGAGAACAGATCGACCGTTTTCATGGATTTCTTGCGGATGCTGTCGTCTTTTTCATACTGCTGATATAAGCGTTCGAACTCATCCTGATCGGCGAAAAACGCGTCATACAGGCCTGGTACGTCAGAAGGGCTGAACAGGGTGATTTCTTGTCCTTTGACCAGACGCTGATACATCAGCTTGTTCAACTGCACGCCGTAATCGAGGTGACGCACGCGGTTGCCTTCCACGCCACGGTTGTTCTTTAGCACCAGCAGGCTTTCCACTTCCATATGCCACAGCGGGTAAAACAACGTTGCCGCTCCGCCGCGCACACCGCCCTGTGAGCAGGATTTCACTGCGGTCTGGAAATGTTTATAGAAAGGAATACAGCCAGTATGGAACGCTTCACCACCGCGAATCGGGCTACCCAGCGCACGGATACGACCGGCGTTAATGCCGATACCGGCACGCTGTGAAACGTATTTCACGATAGCACTGGAGGTGGCGTTAATGGAATCCAGGCTGTCGCCGCACTCAATCAACACGCAGGAGCTGAACTGACGAGTCTGGGTACGCACGCCGGACATGATCGGCGTTGGCAACGAAATCTTGAAGGTAGAAATCGCATCATAGAAGCGTTTGACGTAATCCAGACGCGTTTCGCGCGGGTAACCGGAGAACAGGCAGGCAGCCACCAGTACATACAGAAACTGGGCGCTTTCGTAGATGTCACCGGTTACGCGGTTTTGCACCAGATATTTCCCTTCCAACTGCTTGACCGCAGCGTAAGAGAAGGTCATGTCGCGCCAGTGATCGATGAAAGCGTCCATCTGAGCGAACTCTTCTGGTGTATAGTCCTGCAATAAGTGGGTATCGTATTTACCCAGTTCTACCATTTTGGTGACGTGATCGAACAACGCTGGTGGTTCAAACTGGCCGTAGGCTTTTTTACGCAAGTGGAAAATGGCCAAACGTGCGGCCAGATATTGGTAGTCCGGGCTGTCGCGTGAAATCAGATCGGCGGCAGCTTTAATAATGGTTTCATGGATATCGGCGGTCTTGATGCCGTCATAAAACTGAATGTGGGAGCGCAGTTCGACTTGAGACACTGACACATTGTGCAGGCCTTCCGCTGCCCAGGTAATCACCCGGTGAATCTTGTCCAGATTGATGCGTTCTTTGCTGCCATCGCGTTTGGTTACTAGCAGGCTCTGGTTCATGTGGTGTAGTACCTATCCGTTTTTCCCAATACTATAGCGTTTTCCCCGATCGAAAACGCACACGACAGTCTAGTGCTGCGGTGTGTGGGGTAAACACTATATATAGGGGTTTTGGTTTTGAATGATAACAAAATAGTGAGAATTTTCGGCTATTGCAAGTGAACAAAACACACTGAAATTGTGGATAACATGGGGAGGAATTGTTACACACTGGCTAAACGCCTGTAGCGTTGCGGCCTTAACTTTTGTCAATGGATGGGGATAAAAAAATGATTGATTGCCGCTTTTTTCTGCGTACGGAAAATTCTTAATTTGATCAGCGTCTAAGGTTATGACGGTAGAAGGAATGGCAGATTGGCGACGATATCACCAATCTGCGTTTGAAACGCTGATTGAAACTGCCGACAACCTCGCTTTACCACTTGTCATCCTCTGCTTCCCTCTTGTCATCTTCGACGAAAGCTGGGGAACTCTGCGAGAATAAACGCGTTTCCTCTGCATGAGATTCCCGCCTTCATGGGAATGGCCGCGGTGGGCGGGAATTGAGAGTCGCTGGCTGTCAGCAACGTCAGCCAGCCAACGCGAACTTATTCAGCATCGCGCTGCGTATGCAGCATATAGTTCACGTCCACATTAGGACCGAGCGTAAAACGATCGCGCAGCGGGTTATAGTGCAGACCGGTGATGTGCTGTTCCGCCAGCGAGGTGCCGTCCACCCAATTCAGCAACTCCGCCGGGCGAATAAATTTCTTCGCGTCATGAGTGCCCTTCGGCACCATTTTTAGCACGTATTCGGCACCGAAAATCATCAATAGCCAGGCTTTGGCATTACGGTTGATAGTCGAGAAGAACACGTGTCCGCCTGGTTTGACCAAGGCGGCACAGGCGCGCACCACCGATTGCTGGTCTGGCACATGTTCCAGCATCTC
This sequence comes from Candidatus Symbiopectobacterium endolongispinus, assembly GCF_018777385.1. Taxonomy (GTDB): domain Bacteria; phylum Pseudomonadota; class Gammaproteobacteria; order Enterobacterales; family Enterobacteriaceae; genus Symbiopectobacterium; species Symbiopectobacterium endolongispinus. Next base: position 182,229 of record NZ_JAFJYB010000003.1, read on the forward strand.
CATACAAGTCACCACGTCATAGCGCCCGGCGTGCGCCGCTGCGTGAGACTCCACGGTTTCCTGTACATACTGCACGCTGACGCCGCTCTCCAGCGCATGCAGTCGGGCAACCTGCAACGGTTCGGCACCCATGTCTAATCCGGTAACCTCTGCACCTTCACGCGCCATGCTCTCCGCCAGAATGCCGCCACCACAGCCGACATCCAGTACCTGCTTGCCAAACAGCCCATCGGCGCGGCGTGCGATGTAGTCAAGTCGCAGCGGGTTGATGCGGTGCAGCGGTTTGAATTCACCTTCCAGATCCCACCAGCGTGAGGCGACGGCTTCAAACTTGGCGATTTCATCATGATCGACATTCTGCGTCTGTATTTCTTCGTTCATGCGGTATACAACCTTTTGTTATTCTCATCTGCGGTGAGTATATCGGGTGTAGGCAGGATGTAGTAGCGATTCTCCTTTTTGCTTCGGCGATGCAAAAGGCGGTGAATGAAAGAAAAGCGTCATTACTCGTGCGCGTATTTTCCCTGTAAGGTGGGTTTTGTGCTATCATTTTCCACCTTTTGAACTCGGGTTGATGCATTAGTTGATGCATTAATAGAGGGATAGCGGCTCCATGAGCGACCTTGCCAGAGAAATAACACCGGTCAATATCGAAGATGAGTTGAAAAACTCCTATCTGGACTATGCCATGTCCGTTATTGTCGGGCGTGCCTTGCCTGATGTTCGTGACGGCTTGAAACCCGTGCACCGACGCGTGCTGTACGCGATGAGCGTGCTGGGAAATGACTGGAACAAACCCTATAAAAAATCGGCCCGTGTGGTCGGCGATGTTATCGGTAAATACCACCCGCACGGTGATTCCGCCGTGTATGAAACCATCGTGCGCATGGCGCAACCTTTCTCCCTGCGCTACATGCTGGTGGATGGTCAGGGCAACTTCGGGTCGATAGATGGCGACTCGGCGGCAGCCATGCGTTATACCGAAATTCGCATGTCTAAAATCGCCCACGAGCTTCTGTCGGATCTGGAAAAAGAGACGGTCGATTTTGTGCCCAACTACGATGGCACAGAACAGATCCCTGATGTAATGCCGACGCGTATTCCTAACCTGCTGGTGAACGGTTCTTCCGGTATTGCCGTGGGGATGGCGACCAACATCCCGCCCCACAACCTGACGGAAGTGATCGACGGCTGCCTGGCGTATATCGACGACGAAAACATCAGCCTGGAAGGGTTGATGGCGCATATCAAAGGGCCGGATTTCCCGACTGCGGCGATCATCAACGGCAGACGCGGCATTGAAGAGGCGTACCGTACCGGGCGCGGCAAAATTTACATCCGCGCACGCGCCGAAGTGGAAGTGGACGACAAAAATGGTCGTGAGACCATTATCGTGCACGAGATTCCCTATCAGGTGAACAAAGCGCGCCTGATTGAAAAAATCGCCGAGTTGGTGAAAGAGAAACGCGTCGAAGGCATCAGCGCATTGCGCGATGAGTCCGATAAAGACGGCATGCGTATCGTGATTGAGATCAAACGCGATGCTGTGGGTGAAGTTGTACTGAATAACCTCTACTCGCTGACTCAGCTTCAGGTCTCGTTCGGCATCAACATGGTGGCACTGCATCAGGGCCAGCCGAAGATCATGCCGCTCAAGGACATTCTGGTTGCCTTTGTTCGTCACCGTCGTGAAGTGGTGACGCGCAGAACCATTTTTGAACTGCGCAAAGCGCGCGCGCGCGCCCATATTTTAGAAGGCCTGGCGGTTGCGCTGGCAAATATCGATCCGATCATTGAAGCGATTCGCAATGCACCAACACCAGCAGAAGCCAAGGCGGCATTGATTGCTCAAGCCTGGGATCTGGGCAACGTTGCGGCGATGCTGGAGCGTGCTGGTAATGATGCTGCGCGCCCTGACTGGCTGGAGCCGGAATTTGGGATTCGTGACGGTAAATACCACCTGACTGAGCAGCAGGCTCAGGCGATTCTGGATCTGCGGTTGCAAAAACTGACCGGTCTGGAACACGAAAAGCTGCTGGATGAATACAAAGAGTTGCTGTTGCAGAGCGCCGAACTGCTGCGCATTCTGACCAGCCCCGAGCGTTTGATGGAAGTCATTCGTGAAGAGCTGGAAGCGATCAAGACACAGTACAGCGATGCGCGTCGCACGGAAATCACGGCCAACAGCGCTGACATCAATATCGAAGACCTGATCAATCAGGAAGATGTGGTGGTTACGCTTTCCCATCAGGGTTATGTCAAATACCAACCGCTGAGCGACTATGAAGCGCAGCGTCGTGGGGGCAAAGGCAAGTCAGCGGCACGCATCAAGGAAGAAGATTTTATCGACCGTCTGCTGGTGGCTAACACCCATGACACGATCCTCTGCTTCTCCAGCCGTGGCCGTCTCTACTGGCTGAAGGTGTACCAATTGCCGGAAGCAAGCCGCGGTGCGCGTGGGCGTCCTATCGTCAACCTGTTGCCGTTGGAGCCGGAAGAGCGCATTACTGCCATTCTGCCGGTGCGTGAATACGAAGAAGGCCAAAACGTGTTTATGGCGACCGCCAGCGGTACGGTGAAGAAAACGGCGCTGACCGAGTTTAGCAATCCACGTTCGAAAGGGATTATTGCCGTTAACCTCAATGAGGGCGACGAACTGATCGGCGTTGATTTGACGGACGGTGAGAACGAGGTGATGCTGTTCTCTGCGGAAGGTAAGGTGGGGCGCTTCTCCGAAGCGGCTGTGCGTGCTATGGGACGTACCGCTACCGGTGTACGCGGTATCAACCTTCAGGGTGACGATCGCGTGGTGTCTCTGATCGTGCCGCGCGGTGAAGGTGATATCCTTACTGTCACGCAAAACGGCTTCGGTAAGCGTACTGCGGTGAGTGAATACCCGACCAAGTCTCGTGCGACCAAAGGCGTTATCTCTATCAAAGTGAGCGAGCGTAACGGTAAGGTTGTCGGTGCGGTGCGGGTCGATGAGCTGGATCAGATCATGATGATCACGGATGCCGGTACGTTGGTGCGCACCCGTGTCTCTGAGGTCAGCATAGTAGGCCGTAACACCCAGGGCGTGACGCTTATCCGCACTGCGGAAGACGAAAACGTGGTAGGGCTGCAACGTGTTGCTGAGCCGGTCGAAGATGAAGAGCTCGACAGCGTGGCAACCGCGCCGGGTGAAGTAGCCGAAGAAGAAGACGGCATTGATGATGCTGAAACCGACGACGATGTGGCTGACGACGAATAATCGCGTGCTACACCAATGAAAAAAAGCCAGCACCTCAGATGCTGGCTTTTTTATGCACTCTCGGTACTGTATCGACACGCCTTTCCCCTGCAACCATTTACCTACTTGATGGAATAAATTTGAAATACCTCGCTTCATTTCACACGACGCTGAAAATTTCCCGCTACCTGTTCAGGGTGCTGGCGATGATGTTATGGATGCTGGGGGCGCTGATTTCCATCTTCTATTTCAGCAAGGTGCTCAACGATAAAGAAGCTGAGTTGCGCCTGGAATATAACCAGAGCTACGATCAGTCGCAGGAGTATATTCGTCGCACCACGGACATCGTGCGGGAATTACGCTATGTGGCTGTCAGCCATGTCAACACGGCGCCCGCGCACGCTACGCCGTCTTCCGCCAATACCCTGCGTACACCGCTGCTTTCGCTCTATCCATTAACCGCAGGTGCAGACTGTCAGGCTATCTATCAGACCCAAAAAGGGCAGTTGGATGCCGTCAGCGCTTTTTTTACCGATTGGCAGGATAACTTCTCCACGGTATACGATCTGAACCGGGGGTTTTTTGTCGATGGTGCCTGGCAGTGCATGATGGATTTCGGTATCCGCAATCAGGCACTGGATCGCGATAATTTGTTGCAGAACCTGCAAGAACGTTTTGCCGATAAAAAGCATGCGATGCAAGGCGAATGGCGCGATGAAACGGTGTATTGGATAACCGCGGCCTCCGATCCCGATATCGGCTATCTGTATGCCATTGCACCGATTTATAAAGGGGATCGTCTGGAAACCCTAATGGGCATCGAGCAAACCATCCGTCTGGATGATTTTGTTGCTGCAGGCAAATTTACGGTCGGTGCCAAGCTGCTCGATCAGTTCAATCAGCCGTTGCTGCAATTTACCGATAAAGAGCGCAATGGCTCTATGACGTCCAGCTACCCGAACGATCGCACCTATTTTGGTTATATGGACGGTTACGACGAAATTATCCTGAAGAAAGCCTTACCGCCAACCACCTTTAATATCGTCTATTTTATGCCGTTCAGCGTGCTGCTCTCGCAGTTAAACGCGCTGATTATCAACATCGTGTTGTTAAACCTGCTCTCTGCGCTGGTGCTGTTTATTCTCGCCCGGACATTCGAACGCAAGATGTTTCTGCCTGCGCAAATTAACGCTTTTCAGTTGGAAGAGAACGAGCAGTTTAACCGTAAAATCGTGGCCTCTGCGCCGGTAGGCATCTGTATTTTGCGCATCAGCGACGGCACTAACCTGCTTAGCAACGAACTGGCGCATAACTACCTGAATTTGTTAACCCATGAAGACCGACTCAAGATCACGCGCATTATCTGTGAACAGCAATCAAAATATGTCGATGTGGTTACCAGCAGGAACCATCACCTGCAAATCAGTTTCGTTCATTCTCGCTATCGTAATGAAAATGTGGCGATTTGCGTGCTCTCCGATGTGAGCGCGCGGGTCAAGATGGAAGAGTCTCTGCAAGAAATGGCCAATGCGGATGAACAGGCGAGCCAGTCTAAATCGATGTTTTTGGCCACAGTCAGCCATGAACTGCGCACGCCGCTGTACGGGATTATCGGTAATCTGGATTTGCTCCGCACCAAAAGCCTGTCGAAAGATGCGAATCGATTAGCGGCAGCGATGCAGAACTCCTCGGCACTGCTGCTCAAAATCATCAGCGATATTCTCGACTTTTCCAAGATAGAGTCGGAACAGCTTAAAATTGAACCCGCTATTTTTACCCCACAGGAAGTGGTCAGCCACATTACCAGCAACTATCTGCCGCTGGTGGTGCGAAAAAATCTGACGCTCTACTGCTTTATCTATCCGCCGGTGCCGGCAACGTTGTCGGGTGATCCAGTACGTTTGCAGCAGGTGCTCTCTAATCTGGTGAGCAATGCGATTAAATTTACCGATACCGTCTGCATTATTTTTCAGGTGTGTTGCACCGACGGCTATCTCGAATTTTGGGTACGGGATACTGGCGCGGGGATTAATCCTCGCGAGGCGCTCAAGCTGTTTGATCCCTTTTTCCAGGCGGGTAGCGGCGTTCAGCGCCATTTTCAAGGGACCGGGTTGGGGTTAGCCATCTGTGAAAAGCTGGTGAACCTGATGGATGGCGACATGTCACTGATATCGGAACCCGGGCTGGGCAGTCAGTTTGGCATTCGTATTCCGCTCTATCAGGCACATTACGACGTCCCGACGCTCAGCGATGCGCTCAGGCAGAAAACCTGCTGGCTGAGGATACGTAATGCCAGTCTTGAGCACAACGCGCTCAGTTTACTGCAACAATATGGTCTCTCAGCGGCCCGTTATTCTGACCAGACTGTTCATGAGGACGACATCGTCATCAGCGATTACCCGCAGGCTACGCCGCCGCTTTCGCGCTGGAGCGTGCTGTTTAGTCACGTGCACATCGGCAGTGCGCAGGAGAGTGAGGCAGGGCGCTGGGTCATCAGTACCGCCGGATTGCCGGATTTGCCGGCGTTGCTGGAATGCCTGTGCCGTAACAAAGACGGAGAAGAGGGGGCGCTGGCCGTGCCGAGTACACGTGCCCAAACGCACTATAACCTGGTGGACAATAGCGATATATTGATTCTGGTGGTGGACGATCATCCGATCAACAGTCGTTTGCTCGCCGATCAGCTTGGATCGTTGGGTTATCAGGTCATTACCGCTAATGACGGCGTGGATGCGTTAAGCACGCAGGCAAAGCAAACGACTGATATTGTGCTGACCGATGTCAACATGCCGAATATGGATGGCTATACGCTGACGCGCACCCTGCGCGCGCAACGCTGGGAAGCGCCCGTGATTGGCGTCACCGCCAACGCACTCGCGGAAGAACGACAACGTTGTTTGTCGGCGGGGATGGACAACTGTTTATCGAAACCGGTTACGTTGGATGTACTGCAACAGTGTTTGGCGCAGTACAGTCTTCAAGTGCGTGAACAGCGGAGTAGCGCAACGTAGGAGTGTTAGTGGTAACGTTCGTCGTTCCTGGGTCAGCAGGAACGACGGGGTGAGCGCGTGAAAGTGAGAACTCAGCGCTTACGCACTTTCTCCCGGTTCGGCTCCGTTGATGTAAGATAGGTATTTCAGCAAGGCAATATCGTTATCAACACCCAGCTTGGTCATGGCAGATTTTTTCTGGCTACTGATGGTTTTGATGCTGCGGTTCAGCTTTTTAGCAATTTCCGTCACCAGAAAGCCTTCTGCAAACAGGCGCAGCACTTCGCTCTCTTTCGGTGACAGGCGCTTGTCGCCGTAACCGCTGGCGCTGATTTTTTCCAGCACCTTGGCAACGCTATCCGGGGTGAATTTCTTGCCATTTTGCAAGGCAGCCAGCGCTTTGGGCAAATCGGTCGGTGCCCCTTGCTTCAATACAATACCTTCGATATCAAGATCCAACACCGCGCTTAAAATGGCGGGGTTGTTGTTCATTGTCAGCACAATGATCGCCAGATGGGGGAAATGGCGTTTGATGTATTTGATCAGCGTGATGCCATCACCGTATTTATCGCCTGGCATGGATAAATCGGTAATTAAAACGTTGGCATCCAATTTCGGCAGGTGATTGATCAGCGATGTTGAGTCTTCAAACTCGCCCACCACGTTAACCCACTCAATTTGTTCAAGCGATTTTTTAATGCCAAAAAGGACAATCGGATGGTCGTCAGCGATAATTACGTTTAAATTACTCATCGTTTTATTTACTCGTCTTGTTGGCCATTAGGCTGCAATAATACACGGACAAGTTCGTCGATCTCATCAATATCATGTTTGATTTCTTTACTCGCCTGTTCGGTAATATGCCACTCAAGTTGTTCACACAATTGTTTGCCAGGGTGCAAGTTTAGCATAGCAAACACCCCCTTAAGTCGATGCGCCGTTTGTGCCAGCGTTGAAAAGTCTCCTGTTTCTGCATCAGTATACAGTTTGACAATGTCGTCGGGTACCGTTTCAACGAACAGCGAAAAATAGTCGCTGGCTTTTAGTTGCCGGGCGTATTCGTGAATATCCGTCGGCGCAGCATCCTGCGTAGCGACCTCAAATTGTTGCTCAATCAAGGTCAATACGGCATCTTGCAGCAGCTGACTGATATTAAAATTGGTGCGTAATCGACGCGGCGCCAGTAAGGTCACTTGGGTATCCTCACCGTTCACCAGCAGCGTGTTATCCGCCATTTTTGCTTCATCATCGACAATACGCAGATCGAACTCCTGGGGCATCTGGCGCTCATCGGCGTTGACACATTCGGCCCCCCAACTACAGGGCAGGTGCTGCACGATCAGACGTACCTCATTGGCGGTGATGTCTAACAGCACCGTCATGTCTTCCAGCAGTTTTTCGTCTTCATCTGCGCTGTTGGTGCTGGCGGGCAACGTGACCGTCAACTGATAGTGCGTGCCGAGATCTTGTTTACAGGAGATACTCAGCTCGCCACCAAGCTTACGCGCGAGTTGATGGCACAGGAACAGTGCAAATCCCGAATTTTGTTGGGAGCGATCCGCCGATGGCACCGTTAGCCAGGGGTGGCGCAGATTATCCAGTTCTGCCGCTGACATGCGGGTGCCAGTATCGCTGAGCCGGATAGCGAGTTTGTCCGCCTGCTCGGCATCAGCTTCCAGCGTGAGCGTTATCTTGCCGTAATCCGTATTGGTGATGGCGTAATCGAGCAGCAGCAGCGCTTTTCGCAGCATGGCCATGTCGCCCACATATAAACGTTGTGGTTCTAAGCGGTAGTGATGAAACAGGTGCAGCCCTTTTTGGGAAAGACGCGGCAGGCTCGCAAGCAGCAAGCTATCCATCATCGCAAGGGGAGAAAAGGGCACCACGTCCGGTTGCCATGTGTCGCTGCCGAGCCGGCCATGGAGTGCAATATTATCCAGTAGCGCGATCGTTTGTGCCGTTTCATCTGAGGCTTTACGTAACAATCTGGTGCGAATATCGTCATACGCTGTTTGTGCCAGGGACAGCAAATGTTGCTGTAAAGCCTGCATTGGCGTATGCAGCTCCTGACGAAGATTGGTTAACAGCCGTTGGCGCGCCAGCACGTTTTTGTCATATTCGCGCTGCGCCAATTGCATCTTTTTATGCACCAGGATTTCTTTATCCTGCTCGCGAATCAGAAACAGGTTGTGCTCTGGCATCTGCGGGTGGCTGAACTGCAAAATCTCGTACATCTCGTTGTTGATGGTTGCCTGCACCACGCCCTGATGCTCGCGCGCCATCGCGGCGATTTTCTCCAAACTCAGGTGGGGCAACAGATGCTCGGCAATGGCGTTTTGTACCACCACGCGGTTGGCAGAAAAATCATAAACCAGAATGCCAATCGGAACGCGTTTAACGATCTCCTGATAAAGCGCCTGCTGTTTCCGCAAGCGCGGTGACGGATCGTCGCGCGCATTGCGGTTGGGCTGACGCCACAGGTAGAACCCAGTCAGGGTTAGCGCCAGCAGCGCCAGATTTAGCAGCAGCAACCAGATATTATTACGCGCCATATCGGCAGCGAATTGCCGCAAAGGTAACTGATAAACGATATTCACCGGCGCATTAACCAGCGGTGCGGCCACCTCTAACAGCGAACCGTTTAGCTGAACGCGGGTCGTATCCTCGTTATTGGTAAATGCTTCACTGCTGGTTCCCACGGTGTCCGCGCGCAGGATGAAATTGTCGCTCGACAGCGTATGTGGGATCAGATCGTTGATGGGCAAATCAAAGGCAATGATGGTCGCCAGATGGCCCGGCTGGTTTAAGGTGGTGCGCAGTGTAAAATAGTAGTCATTATAAAAGCGCAGCTTGCGGATGGGAGAGAAACTCTCGCGTTCATCAAGCGCGTTTGACTGTTGCAGCATCTCCGTGAGTCTGGCTTCGGCAATCGCGGTGATATAGCTGCCGCGAAACTGTGCGGAAATGTCTTTCAGTATCTGCGTGGAAATCATGCTCAGGCTGTTATCTACACCATTGAGGTAGTACAGGAGTAGATATCGCTCTCGGCACCCCACAGGATATCGAGATAACGTGAAATCTTGCGCACCGCGCTCAGCGTTGATTTATCGTGCTGACCAAAGATGAGCACATCGGTTTTCTGGCCGTTTTTTTCCACATAGAACACATCCGGCAGCAGACTGATGGCATTGACGCTATCTTCCCCGCCAGCGGCGGCGTCGTTGTTCAGATTGCTATAGATTTGGTAAGTTAAAAAACGGTAGGTATCTATACGCTTTTGCATCCCAAGCGCGAGGGTGTTGAGCGTAGATTTCTTCTCTGCCAACCAGTTGTTCACGATATTGTAGCTCAGCGTGCCGGTTGTCAGCAGTAGCAACAGGGCGAACAAGGTAAGGTAGCGAAGCAGACTCGCAGGCATGATAACAGTTCCTACTTGGCAGAGCGTAAGATAAGAAAATGAAATGCATTGACCTTAGTCAGCAACAAATAAGGGCAACCTGCTCCTTGTGCGGTCTCTTTTGTCTCCGCGTTCTTGATTTGGCATTGCGCTTCTCGCGTTACTTTGCCCATGTTCCACGCACCACCTTCTCTTTGTCCGGCTCCCTTTTTATCATAACTTCCTCACTGAATCGAAATTTCCTCAATCCGGTAGTGTAACTTCCGATATTAATCGGAACAGTTAACCCTTTTTGCTGTGATATTCGCCAATGGTGAAAGGGGAGTCTTAGGTGGTAATAGGTATGGGGGCAAAAAAAGCCGGTAAAAACCGGCTAAAGGATCGGAAATTGGGAAATAAATGATGATAGCGACCTCATTTTACCGCGTTGTGTTCGCCGCTTTTGTAGATTGATGCGATTAATTATTGCGCGATAGTATCCATAATGCGCGGCACCCGTTTGCTGTTGTGCTTGTTTACAATGATTTGGCCATATATAGCACGGAAGCCTGCCTCACATCATCCGTTTTTTGCCGTATAATCCCGTGCTTTACGTTTGAGCTTTGGGGTAAGGGTGAAACAACTTTCTCACTTGTTGCGTCGTATGCAGCAGGTATTGCGTGAACCGCAGCCAGCATTGCCGGGAAGTCGACAACTCGTCGTCCCTTTGCCCATGGATGTCGCTGCGACAGAAGAGAGTGAGCCGTCATTGTTGCCTTGGTTGGCCACCCAGCCTGTTTATCCCCAGTTTTACTGGCAGCACCGGCAGGAGCCGGAAGAAGCTGCCGTGTGCGGTATCGTACGCGGTTTTCGCCATATCAGTGATGCCGAGGGTTTTTTTCAGCGTCATCGCAATGCGCCGGATGTGCGTTTCTGAGGGCTCAACGGCTTTGAGCACACCACTGTGGAAGGGGGAGAATCGGCTGACTATCTCTTTTTACCGCGCGTTGAAGTCATTCGTCAGGGCAACCAACTGAGCCTCAAGGTGAATCTGTTCAGTGAGACCTCATTGCAGGCGGATGCCGATGAAGCCGCCGCGTTTATCAAATTCCTGTTGTCCACGCATCCCATTGCGCCGCTGACCAGTCGCACTGTGGCGCAAGAGCATCAACCTTCGCGGGAAGGGTGGGTTAGCATGCTCGAACAGGCACTGGCGAGTATTGCCGCCGATGAGATGGCAAAAGTGGTTTTGGCGCGCTGTACCACGCTGACGTTGTCGCAGCCGCTGCGCGCGGCAAGTATGATGGCCGCCAGCCTCGCCGCCAATCATCGCTGCTTTCACTTTATGCTGGCCCACAATGCTGAACAGGCTTTTATGGGCTCCAGCTCTGAGCGCCTTTACTTACGCCAGGGGATGACCCTGAACACGGAAGCGCTGACCGGAACGGTCGCCAGCGATGACAACCACCGCACCGCCGAGACGCTCGCGCAGTGGTTGATGAACGACAGAAAAAACCAGTGCGAAAACCAATTCGTGGTGGACGATATCTGCCAACGGTTACAGCACTCCGCCGCCGCGTTGGATGTTATGCCCCCGGAAGTGATAAGGTTGCGTAAAGTGCAATATTTGCGCCGCGCGATCCGAGCCACGCTGCATCAGGCTTCTGATACCGCCTGCCTGAATGATTTGCAGCCGACTGCGGCGGTGGCTGGGTTGCCCCGCCAGGCAGCGCGTGCGTTTATTCGTCAGGTTGAGCCGTTTATGCACGGCTGGTATGCCGGTTCTGCCGGTTATCTTTCACTGGCGCAGGCGGAATTTTGCGTTGCCTTACGTTCAGCAGAGATCAATGGCGATAAAATAAACCTCTATGCCGGTGCTGGCATTTTGCCGGGATCTGATCCAGAGCAAGAATGGGTAGAGCTGGATAACAAAGCGGCAGGGTTAAAGACACTATTCGACGGCGAAGTGTCATAGTTTTGTTTTATCTTTGTTGTGCAGAGTGCGGGTTTATATCAAAGTCAGCCTCATGAAAAAAATATAATAAGCGGCATATCCTGAAATCAGAGCAGTCGAGTCCACCATGTCAACAAGTGTATTTAATCGTCGCTGGGCCACATTATTGCTTGAGGCGTTGACTCGTCATGGCGTTCGCCATATTTGCATCGCGCCGGGCTCGCGCTCAACACCGTTAACGCTGGCCGCGGCTGCGCATGCCTCGGTAGTCTGCCATACCCATTTCGACGAACGTGGGTTGGGCCATCTTGCGTTTGGCTTAGCCAAGGCATCGCGTGAACCAGTGGCAATCATTGTGACGTCGGGTACGGCAACAGCCAATCTTTATCCGGCGATCATTGAAGCAGGGTTGACCGGGGAGCGGTTGGTGGTGCTGACTGCCGATCGTCCGCCCGAATTGATTGACTGTGGGGCCAATCAGGCCATTCGCCAGCAGGGTATGTATGCCTCTCACCCTACTCAGGTACTCAATCTGCCACGCCCGACGCCGGATTTGCCCGCACGCTGGCTGGTGTCGGCAATCGATGGAGCGGTGGGGGAATTAACCCACGGCGCGTTGCATATCAACTGCCCTTTTGCTGAACCGCTGTATGGCCCAGATGACGACGATTTGTATCAGGACTGGCTGGCTACATTGGGCGGATGGTGGCAAACGCGCGCGCCCTGGCTGCGGGTAGCACATCAAACGGCGGTCGCAGTGGAGCCCGATTGGCCGCTGTGGCGTAAAAAGCGCGGAGTGGTTCTGGTGGGCCGGGTGACTGCGCAAGAAGGGGCACAACTGACGGCCTTGGCGGAAACGTTAGGTTGGCCGTTGATTGGCGATGCCCTCTCGCAAACTGGCCAACCGTTGCCTTATGCGGATTTATGGCTGGCGCATCCGACCGCTGCGCAGCAATTGCAGGCGGCCGAGGTGGTATTGCAATTTGGTGGGAGTCTGACTGGAAAACGCGTGTTGCATTGGCGGGAGCACTGCTGCCCGCAAGAGTTCTGGCTGATTGACCCGATGCCGGGGCGGCTCGATCCTGCCCACCATCGCGGGCGTCGTCTGGCGGCCCCCGTCAGTGACTGGCTTAATGCCCATCCGGCGCACGCGCAGGCACCGTGGGCGCATGGATTGTCGGCGTGCGTAGAGGCGGTCCGTAATTATGTGGCCGCGCGGTTGGCGGGACCCTTTGGCGAAGCGCCATTGGCACACCGTGTGGCGGCGCTGCTACCGCCAAATGGTCAACTATTTGCGGACAATAGCCTGGTGATTCGCCTGATCGATGCACTGGCGCAGTTGCCGGATGCTTATAACGTGTATGGCAATCGCGGTGCCAGCGGCATTGATGGCCTGATCGCCACGATGGCGGGAGTCCAGCGGGCAAACGGGTTACCGACGCTGGGGATTGTGGGCGATCTCTCCGCGCTATACGGCATGAATTCGCTGGCGTTGCTGCGTCAGGCACCGGCTCCGCTGGTGCTGATGGTGGTGAACGACAACGGCGGACATATTTTCTCTTTGCTGCCGACGCCCACTCAGGCGCGAGAAGCCTTTTATTGCATGCCGCAAGACGTGGAGTTTAGCCACGTTGCTGCCATGTTCGGACTGAACTACGTTCGAGCGGAAAGCTGGCAACAGGTGAGCGAAGCCACGGCGGCTTGCTGGGCACAAGGTGGCGTAACCTTGCTGGAGGCCGTCGTCGAAGCCAAGGCGGGGGGGCTGACATGCTCAATCAACTCGCGACGCAGGTTGCCAGCGGTGAGATTGAAACACAGCTGGAAAGCGACATTGCTCGTTTAGAACCGCTCCCACTATGAGTGCTGGTCCCGCGATGAGCTTGCACTGCCTGCGTATTGCGCCTCCCGATGTTACGCCAGAGACACCCTGGCTGGTGCTGTTGCATGGGTTGCTTGGTCGCGGTGATGACTGGCAGGCGCTGTGCCCGCTGTTGCCAGAGTGGCCCATTCTGCAAGTGGATTTACCGGGCCATGGCGCTTCGACGTGCGTGCGTGTCCGTGATTTCAGTGAGATGCGTCAGCAGCTGGCGCTGACATTGTGCGCGCAGGGCATCACCCGTTACTGGCTGATTGGCTATTCGTTAGGTGGGCGTATCGCAATGGATTTCGCGGCCTCTTGTGCAGGTGAAGCGGCGGAAGGATTACGTGGCCTGCTGGTGGAAGGCGGCAACCCTGGGTTGCAGGAAGATACAGAGCGTCAGGCGCGCATGGAGCACGATGCGCGTTGGGCGTGGCAGATATGCTGGAAGCCACCTCGCTAGGTCGGCAACCGTGGTTAGTGGATGCGGTGCGCCGTCGCGGTTTACCCTTTGGTTATTTGTGTGGCGCGCAGGATCAAAAATTTCAGGCTATTGCCCAGACATATCGCTTGCCGCTGTTGTCGGTTGCGCGGGCGGGCCACAATGCGCACCGTGCCAACCCGGCAGACTATGCACAACAGATACGTAGGTTTATCACTTTGCCCGACGCCGCACAGGCGCAGGGCTGATTATCTCTCTGCCACGGTAGCGCCCTGGCACCCTATGAAGGAAGGAACACCATGCTTTATCCGAGTGAAGAACTGCTGTATGCCCCGGTTGAATGGCACGATTGCAGCGGTGATTTTGTCGATATTCTCTACCATAAATCGACGGACGGCATTGCCAAAATCACCATTAACCGCCCACAGGTGCGTAACGCGTTCCGTCCGCTGACGGTAAAAGAGATGCTCCAGGCGCTGGAAAATGCCAGCTACGATGACGGTATCGGCGTGATTATTCTTACCGGTGCCGGTGACAAAGCGTTCTGTTCCGGTGGCGATCAGAAAGTGCGCGGCGATTACGGCGGCTGTCAGGACGACAGCGGCGTTCATCACCTCAATGTGCTGGATTTCCAGCGTCAGATCCGTACTTGTCCGAAACCGGTTGTGGCGATGGTTGCCGGTTACTCCATCGGTGGTGGTCATGTGTTGCACATGATGTGCGATCTGACCATTGCCGCAGAAAATGCGATTTTCGGGCAAACCGGTCCGCGCGTTGGCTACTTTGACGGTGGGTGTGGCGCTTCTTACATGGCGCGTATCGTAGGCCAGAAAAAGGCGCGTGAAATCTGGTTCCTGTGCCGCCAATACGATGCGGCTCAGGCGCTGGATATGGGACTGGTCAACACTGTTGTGCCGTTGGCTTCCCTGGAGAAAGAAACGGTGCGCTGGTATCGCGAAATGCTGCAAAACAGCCCGATGGCGCTGCGCTGCCTGAAAGCGGCACTCAATGCCGATTGCGACGGCCAGGCAGGGCTTCAGGAGTTGGCTGGCAACGCGACCATGTTGTTCTACATGACGGATAAAGGGCAGGAAGGTCGTAACGCCTTCAACGAGAAACGTCAGCCCGACTTCGGCAAATTTAAGCGTAATCCATAATGCGTAGCGCGTCGGTTTATCGCTATAGCGTTCCGATGGACGCGGGCGTAGTGTTCGCAATCAGCGCCTAAAAACCCGCGAGGGGCTGATCCTGCACCTGCGCGATGGCGCGCACGAAGGCTGGGGTGAAGTCGCCCCGTTGCCGGAGTTCAGTCAGGAAACGCTGCCGCAAGCGCAGGCCGCCCTGAGTGCGACGCTGACACAGTGGCAAACGGGAGACGTGCCGGATGACGCCGCATTGCCACCGTCGGTGGCGTTCGGGCTAAGCTGTGCGCTTGCCGAGTGCGACGCGCGCTTGCCGCTGGCTGCTGATTACCGTAAAGCGCCGTTGTGCAGCGGCGATCCGGATGAGCTGTTTGCGCTGCTGCAAGGCATGCCGGGCGACAAAGTGGCGAAAATCAAGGTTGGGCTATACGAAGCGGTGCGTGACGGCATGATAGTCAATGTGTTGCTGGAAGCGCTGCCAGATTTGACGCTGCGTCTGGATGCCAATCGCAGTTGGACGCGTGTCAAAGCTGATGGTTTTGCACGCTATGTGGCGCCGGAACTGCGTTCACGCATTGCGTTTCTTGAAGAGCCGTGCAAAACCCGTGAAGAATCCCGTGCCTTTGCCCGTGACACCGGTATTGCTATCGCCTGGGATGAAAGCTTGCGTGAGGCCGATTTTCGCGTGCAAGCCGAGCCTGGCGTAAGCGCGATTATCATCAAGCCGACGCTGGTGGGCAGCCTGGCACGCTGCGAGCAGTTGGTGCGCGAGGCGCATCAGGCCGGTTTGACGGCGGTAGTCAGTTCCAGCATTGAGTCGAGTTTAGGGCTGACACAGTTGGCACGTATTGCCCAGTAGTTGACGCCGAATGTTGTTCCCGGTTTGGATACGCTGGATCTGATGCAGAGACAGGTGGTTCGCGCCTGGCCGGACAGTGTTCTGCCGCTGCAATCGTTGGAATCACTGGATAAGGTATGGCAGGCATAACGGACTGGCCCTGGCGATATTGGGCAGCGCGAAACCCGCAGGCGTTAGCGCTGACGGTGGAGGCGCAGGCATGGAGCTGGCAACGGCTGGCATCGCATTGCACCGCCCTTGCCGCTGACTTTTCCCAGTAAGGGGTCAACCCTGACGATATCGTGGCACTGCGTGGGAAAAACAGCGCCGCGATGCTATTCAGCTATCTGGCGTTGCTGCAATGCGGTGCGCGGGTGTTGACGCTGAATCCGCAATTACCAGCGTCGCTGCTGTCCACACTGTTACCCTCGCTTGGCGTGGCGTATTTTCTTTCTGTCTCGCCGCCAGACGTTGACGTTCCGGTGCCATGCCATCCCCTTTATTATCCAGAGAGTTTCACTGCGGAGACGCCGTCAGAGCGACAATCCCCTGAATGGCAGGCTTCACGCCTTGCCACCCTGACACTGACCTCCGGTTCCAGCGGGCTGCCGAAGGCGGTGGCGCATGCTTTCTCCGCCCATATCGCCAGTGCGCAAGGGGTCATTGAACTGATGACCTTTACGGCGCAGGACAGTTGGTTGCTGTCGCTGCCCTTATTTCACGTATCAGGGCAAGGCATTGCCTGGCGCTGGCTGACGGCGGGAGCTCGGCTAGTGCTGCGCAGTGCGCAACCGTTGGAGCACGCGTTGCAGGATTGTTCGTATGCCTCACTGGTGCCGACGCAGTTGTGGCGGTTGTTGGCGCAAGGCAACTTGCCTGACGCGTTGAGCGCCGTGTTGCTCGGCGGTGCGGCGATTCCTCTGGAATTGACTCAGCAGGCTGAGGCTCGAGGTATTCGCTGCTGGTGCGGTTATGGCATGGCGGAAATGGCTTCAACGGTCTGTGCCAAACGGGCTGATGGCCAAGCTGGCGTCGGTCTTCCTTTACTGGCACGTGAAATAGCGGTGCAGGACGGGGAAATTTTGCTGCGCGGTGACAGCATGGCCGCAGGGTATTGGCGGGACGGTGCGTTGCTGCCGCTCACAGACAGTGACGGTTGGTTCCATACGCGCGACAGCGGGGTGTTCCAACACAATGAGTGGCATGTGCTGGGGCGGTTGGACAATCAGTTTTTCAGCGGCGGTGAAGGTATCCAACCGGAAAATATTGAAGCGCTGCTGTTGGCGCATCCGAAGGTGCAACAGGCTTGCGTAGTGCCGGTGGCGGATGCCGAATTCGGTCAGCGTCCGGTGGCTGTAATAGACGTCTCCCCCGAGGTGACGCTTGCTGCTATCCGCGACTGGCTCACGCCGCAGTTAGCGGGCTTTCAACGGCCGGTCGCCTACTACGCGTTGCCTGCCGAATTACACGGCGGCGGCCTCAAAATTGCGCGGGTACAGGTGCAAGCCTGGGCGGAAAAAATCTACCTCAATGACATGAATTAAGCGGTTTTTTTACGCGTTCGTTGATGATATTAATGCAATTTGTTGCTGGTTACTGGGGCTGATTCAGGTAAAATCCCTCAGATGCGATGTCTTGATTGTATACCCGTCATACTTCACGCTGCAGATGTGTTGGCTGTGCTCGCTCACCCGAATCACTGACCTGAGTAAGCTCATCTGGATTCACTCCCTTGCCGCCTTCCTGCAACGCGAATTATTTAGGGTATAGCGTTTAATGATCGATTTAAGGATAAACACAATGAAAAAGATTGCGATTGCCCTGGCAGGCAGCTTGCTGCTGGCAACAGCAACGGCTCAGGCTACCAGCCTCTCCGGGGAAGCTAGCGATGACTATGCGGGCGCGAGCGCGGGCTTTGGTCTGGGCGTTCCTGGTCTCGGCGCTAACGTCAGTTACGGTCATGGTAAAGACAATAATGACGTGTACGGTTTCGGCTTGGGCTATACGCTGCCGCTGGGTGCGGCATCACTGACTGTGGGCGGCAAAGCGCTCTATTTGAACCAGCAACACGCGACCGACGGTTATGGTGTGGCGCTGGGTGGTGGGTTGCAGTTCCCGATCAACCGCTATTTCTCTCTGTATGGTGAAGGGTATTATGCGCCGGACACGTTCTCCAGCCATATCGATCACTATGTAGAAGCAAAATGCGGCGTGCGCTGGCAGGTGTTACGCCCGCTTAATCTGGATCTTGGCTACCGTTATATCAATATCGGTGGCGAAAGCGGACGCTCTGATAACAAAGTGGCCGATACGTTCTACCTGGGCGCAGGCTTTAATTTCTAAATCAACGCGTAGCGTCATAAAAAATGGGTGTTCGCAGAGCGACACCCATTTTTGTTGGGCGTTAGTTAGCCCTAATAGAATAGGCGATCAGCCTACCGTCGGCAGCCAGCCACTCGCCATGGCGCACTGTATGGCAATAATGTCGATACCGCATAAAAACACCAGCAGTAATGCCGGTGTACCACCCGGCGTCGATGCACCCACCTGGTGCTGTTGCCGCACGCGCCAACTGAGCAGCGCTGGAATTAACAACGCCAGCACCGCGAGCGCAATGGCGGCATAACCCAGCGCCATGACAAATCCTTGCGGATAGAACAACGCAAAAATCAGCGGCGGCATAAACGTCAGTGCACCCGTTTGTAGTCGTCCACGCGCCGTATTCTTGCGTTTGAACAAATCGGCAAGATAGTCAAACAGACCAAGTGCCACGCCAAGGAAGGGGGTTGCCAGCGCCAGATCGGCGAAAAGGTGGACCGCAACTTCTACGTGAGGGGAGGCAACCAACGTTCGGATCGCTTGCATCAGCCCATTTAAACCGGCTTGCTGCGCCAGGATCGCCGTGAAGGTGTTGCCACTCAGCGCGCCAAGCGTTGCCAGTTGCCAGTTGCCAGAACAGATACACAAACAGCGGTATGGCGCTGCCGATGATAAAGATACGGCGCAGCTTGCGGCTATCTCCCCCATGTAATGCACAATGCTGGGAATGCTGTCGTGGAAGCCAAATGACGTCAGTACCACAGGCAGTGCGGAGAGCGTGAGTCCTTGTTGCAGCGGGAGTGTCAGCAGGTTCTGTTTTTCGACGTGCGGAATCATCATCCCCAGCATGACCAGCAGCATCAGCAATTTTCCACTAAACAGCAGACGGTTAAAGAAATCGACCGACGTGGTACCGATGCACACCACGCTGCCCGCAAGCAGGGTAAACAGCAGAATACCCGCAGATGATGGGAGCGCGTAGCCACTCCACTGGTGCAGGCTGCTTGCCAGCAGTTCGCCAGCGCCACTGATATAGGCGGCTGTGAGGGCATACATCAAAAACAGCATACTGAAGCCCGTGAGTCACTGGCCCCACTGACCCAGATAAATTTTTGCCAGCGTGCCCAAACCGGTATGGGATGGCTGATATTGATAGACTTCGACCAATAATAACGCGCTGTAGCACATCAGCAGCCACAGGCTCAACAAGATAGCGAAGGTGACGCCGAAACCCACGCCTGAGGTTGCCAACGGCATGACGAGCATACCTGCGCCAATGGTGGTGCCCGCGACGATAAATATGCTGCCAAATGTACGATTTTTCACCCTTTCTCCTGAGTGTGATGCTATCTCTTTTTCTTATGGCAGCGCAGACTAGAGTATTCCGTAAGGTATGTCAAAACGCCGTTAAGACGGCTGTAAAGTTGACGTTACGATTTAGGCGCTTTCACAAAAAGTAGGTGGCGGTGAGCGCGGTGATTGTCTTTCTGCGAGGGAGTTTTTACAGTGAAAGAAAAACACAGGAGTAGCACATGCTGAGGGTGGAGATGTTGTGTACCGGAGACGAAGTGCTCCACGGACAGATTCTGGATACTAATGCGGCCTGGGGCCCACCAGTGACGATCTGAGCGCATTGGCGGCCGCAACGGCGGCGGGCGAAGGGCTGATAGAGCACCCCGAGTGGATTGCACGCATGGAGGCGTTTTTCACTGAGCGCGGCCGGGTAATGGCACCAAGCAATCGTAAACAGGCGCAAATTCCGGCCAGTGCCGAGGTGGTGGATAACCCGATAGGGACAGCGTGCGGGTTTATGTTAACGCTGAATCGTTGCCTGATGTTCTTTACGCCCGGCGTACCGTCCGAATTTAAACGGATGGTGGATGAGCAGATTGTGCCGCGTCTGCGCGAGCGTTTTTCTGTGGCATCAGCACCGCTGTGTCTGCGCTTGACCACCTTCGGCCGCTCAGAGAGCGATTTGGCAAACCAGCTCGACACCCTGCCGCTGCCGGAAGGGGTAGTGTTGGGCTACCGTTCCTCCATGCCGATCATTGAACTGAAACTGACCGGTCCGGCGTCGCAGCGAGCAGCGATGGAATCCGCATGGGAGACGGTGCGCTCAGTGGCGGGTGAAAATGCATTGTTTGAAGGAACGCAAGGTTTACCTGCCCAACTGGCGCAGCGCTTGGCCGAGAAAGGCTTGACGTTGGCGGTCGGGGAATCGTTTACCGCTGGTCTGCTTCATTGGCAGTTGAATGCCGCACAAGTGCCGCTTAGCGGTGGGGCGCTGTGGTCGCAGACGCCATTTGCCACGCTGACCGTGCTGGCGAAGGTGGCAAACCGCCTGGCTGACGAGCATCAATCTTCACTGGCGCTGGTGGTGAGCGATCGTCAGGACGATCGTTTATCCCTTGCATTGCACACTCCGCAGGGCACTTTTGCTCGGGCGATTTCGTTTAATGTGACGCGCTATAGCCTGCAAACCCATCAGGAAGTGGTTGCCATTCTGGCGATGAACATGCTGCGCCGCTTGCTGAACGGCTGGTCACCGTATGGCGGGCATGGCTGGATCTCGGTGGTGGAAACATTAGAGTAGGCACCCTAGGTGCAAAAGCGATTTATGTCACTGATTGGCTTGTTTTCGTGCGCGAATATTGCCGTGTTTCTCTGCTAACGGCGTAGCACGCGCCCGACGAGGGGTGTGCCGTCGCCCACACCCCTCGATCCCGCGCTTTTTGCGCAATGATGCCGCTGTGCGGTACCTTCGCAAACGGGGTCGCCGGACGGACCGCGCCTGACGTGCTCCCGGCACGGCAGGCGCTTTCGCCGCATCCCTACGGCTCATCCTGGCGTTCCCCTTATTGCTCAGCATCATTGGACGCGGGGGAGGTCAAGACCTTAAAACCTCATACAACAACGCGGATTAATACAGTAGCGCGTATAGCTGTCTACGATAGCGCGAGGCGAGCGCATAACCTGTCCCCAGAGCCGCCAGAATATCCATCATGGTTTTTCGTGCGTTGCCGTCGGCGGCAGCCAGATCCTTTTTCAGCATCACCATCAGGCTTTCCAGCGCTTCTTCATTACGTCCTACCTGATGCAACTGCAACGCCAGTTTCACTGCCAGTTCCGCGTTGTTGGGGTCGGCAGCAAGCTGTTGCTGTAACTGCTGAATCTCCGGCGTGTCAGCGGCTTGCTTGAGTAATTCAATCTGTGCCACCAGACTGTGATAACGCGTGTCCTGATCCTGCAACGGGATGGTGTCCAGTACCGCTTGCGCATCGTCGCTGCGGTTCAATTGAATCTGCACTTCGGCCAGCATCAGGCCGATATCGCTGCGCTGCTGGCTTAACTGCAGGCGTCTTTCAACAGCGTCAGCGCTGCTGGGAGATCGCCTTCCTGAATACGCTGCTGCGCTTCTGCCACTTTCAGCTCTTCTTCACGCGGCAACACCCGTTGCAGCAGTTCGCGGATCGCCTCTTCTGGCTGTGGCCCCTGGAAACCGTCCAGCTGCTGGCCGTCTTTAAACAGATAAACCGTCGGAATGGCGCGCAAACCAAACTGCGCCGCAACGCGCTGCTCGGCATCACAATCTACCTGCGCCAGAATAAACTGACCGGCATATTCCTGTGCCAGTTTGTGCAGCACTGGCGTGAGCGCCTGGCAGTGTTGACTGCGTTCTGACCAGAAATAAAACAGCACCGGCAGTTGCATGGATTGTTCCAACAACTGGTGCAGGTTGGTCTCGTTAACATCCATCACGCTCGCGTAATGGGCGGTGTTGGCATTAGGGTCTAGCATGGCAGTCTCTCTCATCCGTTTCAGGGATAAATGGGAGCGAATAACGCCATTTCAAGCAGTTGTAACGTCCATCGTTCCGCCGTTTCGTAGGCGGAATCGTGATGGTTATGGGTCAATAGTATATGTCGTTAATCAAGAACGGGTGCGCAATATCCCATCCATCCATCCATCCAGCGGGCGGGTAACAGGCGGCGCAGTACGGTGAGCGCATGTGCCACCAGCGTTACCGGGTAGCGCAGTTTCGGGCGCGGGCTTTCCAGCGCATGGCGCAATTTAGGAAGTATAGCTTCGGGCGGCAGGGTAAAACGCCGGGCGATTCCGGGGTTAGTGACGGGCGCTTCCGCCTGCATTTGCGATACATTATCAGTAAAGCGCGTGGCGATTGACCCGGGTTCTATCAGGCTGACCAGCAACCCACTGCCGTGTAGTTCCATGCGCAGCGTGTCCGACCAGGCTTCCAGCGCATATTTGCTGGCTGCGTAGGCGCCGCGTCCTGGCGTGGCGACAAATCCCATCACGGAACTGGTCTGGATAATGCGCCCTTCGCCGTGTGGCAGCATGGCGGGCAGTAAGCGCTGCGTCAGTTGGTGCGTGCCAAACAGGTTGCTGGAAAACTGTTGTTCGAGTTGCTGACGCGAGATGGTGTTCAGTGGGTCATAAACCCCGTAACCTGCGTTATTAAACAGCCCGTACAATCGATTGCCGATCAGCGCGATAACCTGCTCGGCCGCTGCATCTACGCTGTCGGGATCGTCTAAATCCAGTGCGATCCCTTCAAGTCCCAGCGTGTTCATGCGCTGCACATCCTAGGCGCGGCGGCAGGCGGCCAGCACCAGATAGCCGCGCTGGCGTAAGTCCAATGCCGCAATCAAGCCAATACCGCTGGAGCAACCGGTAATCAAAACCGTTTTTTGCATAACTTTACCTAAGTAAAAAGTCCTATTTTTCAAGAGTCATGGTTAACTAGCAATGAGACGCAAATAAGCGGTCACAGATTCACTAACGGTTTAAGCTGTTTTGCCATACAGTCGGCAATGAACGGCTGCGCTTCGCGTGTGGGATGGATACCATCGTCTTGCATCCATTCCGGCTTAAGATAAACCTGTTCCATAAAGAACGGCACCAGCGGGATGGAAAATTGCTGCGACAGTCGCGGGTAAATGGCGCTGAACGTGTTGGTATAGCGCTGACCGTAGTTGGCTGGCAGGCGGATTTGCATCAGCAAGGGCTGAGCATTAGCCGCTTTCACCTGATTGATGATAGTGGTCAGATCCTGTTCGATGGTCGGAGGCGAAAAGCCGCGCAGGCCATCATTGCCGCCCATTTCGATCAGCACCCAGCGTGGCTGATGTTGTTGAAGCAGTGCTGGTAAGCGCGCCAGCCCTTGTGACGCGGTATCGCCGCTGATGCTGGCGTTGACAATTGTTATGCCGTCAGGGCCCGCTTTTTGCCATTGATCATTGAGCAGAGCGGGCCAGGCGGAAGCCGCGGGCATGCGATAGCCAGCGCTCAGGCTGTCTCCCAATACCAGGAGCGTTTCCGCCGCAAAGGCGCGGGCGCTGAGTAATCCCAGCAGCAAAAGGATGTAGGTATGTCTTTGAATGGCGTCTCTTCGGCAGCCACCGCGTCGGCGGAAAATATTCTGGAAGTTCATCATTTAAGTAAGCACATCGGTCAGGGTGAACATCGGCTTTCCATCCTCACCGGAGTTGAGCTGGTTGTCAAACCCGCGCAGTCGATTGCGCTGATCGGTGAGTCCGGTTCGGGAAAATCGACGCTGCTGGGAATCCTCGCTGGGCTGGATGACGGTAGTGAAGGTGATGTCAAACTGCTTGGCGAATCGTTGGGTGCCATGGATGAAGATGGGCGTGCTGCGCTGCGTACCCGCGATGTCGGATTTGTGTTTCAGGCGTTTATGTTAGTGCCGACGCTGAATGCGCTGGAGAATGTGCAGTTTCCTGCACTGCTACGCGGTGAAAGTGATGCTCAAAGCCGTGCGCAGGCAGAACAGTTGTTGCGTCAGTTGGGATTGGGTGAGCGCTTGCACCATTTGCCCGCGCAGCTATCCGGCGGTGAGCAGCAGCGTGTCGCGATCGCGCGCGCCTTTAGTGGACGGCCCAGAGTGCTGTTTGCGGATGAACCGACCGGCAATCTGGATCGCAAAACCGGTGAGCGCATCGTGGATCTGTTGTTTTCGCTTAATCGTGATTACGCCACCACACTGATCCTGGTTACCCACGATGAGCAGTTGGCGGCACGCTGCGAACGGCGTTTGCGGCGGCTGGACGGCAAATTGCAGGAGGTGGCATGATCTGGCGCTGGTTTTGGCGGGAGTGGCGATCTCCATCGCTGCTGATCGTGTGGCTGGCGTTAACGCTGGCGGTGGCGTGCGTGCTGGCGTTGGGCAATATCAGCGATCGCATGCTGCGCGCCGCGCGTCCGGTCGAC
Organism: Candidatus Symbiopectobacterium endolongispinus; assembly: GCF_018777385.1. GTDB lineage: Bacteria > Pseudomonadota > Gammaproteobacteria > Enterobacterales > Enterobacteriaceae > Symbiopectobacterium > Symbiopectobacterium endolongispinus. The sequence continues at coordinate 206,623 of NZ_JAFJYB010000003.1, forward strand.
GAGGATTGGCTGCAAACGGCACAGCAACAAGTGTTGACGGTCAGTCGTCAGGTCTCGTTCATGACCATGACCTATGCGGGCGAACAGGCCCAGTTGGCACGCGTCAAGGCCGCGTACGATCGCTACCCGCTCTATGGTCAGCTCCTGACGCGCCCGGAAGGACTACACCCGGTTCCTGGCTCGGTATTGGTGGCTCCGCGACTGCTGGCATTACTGGGATTGAAGGTCGGGGATAATCTCGATGTCGGCGATACCATGCTGCGGATAGCCGGGGAACTGATTCAAGAGCCGGACGAAGGGTTTAACCCGTTTGATACCGCACCGCGCGTGTTGATGAGCAGCACCGATGTGGAAAAAACCGGTGCGATACAGCCGGGCGGGCGCATTACCTGGCGCTATATGTTTGCCGGTGATACACAGCGTATCGTGCTGTTTAGCGATTTTATCAAACCGTTGCTAAAACCGGATCAGCGCTGGTACGGCATGGAAGACAGCGATGGGGCATTGGGTAAATCCCTGCAACGTTCGCAGCAGTTTTTACTGCTGTCGGCGCTGTTGACGCTGTTGTTATCCGTTGCGGCGGTGGCCGTTGCCATGGGGCACTATTGTCACAGCCGCTATGATTTGGTGGCGGTACTCAAAACGCTGGGCGCGGACAAACGCGCACTGCGGCGTTTGATTGTCGGGCAATGGGTGTCGGTGCTGGCGTTGTCCGGCGTGTGCGGCAGTCTGGTGGGGTTGGGTTTTGAAGCGATACTCACACGTTTGTTAGCGCAGGTGCTGCCCACAGCGTTGCCTGCGGCGGGACTGTGGCCGTGGGTATGGGCATTGGGATCGCTGGTGGTGATTTCGCTGCTGGTGGGGTTACGTCCTTACCGCCTGCTGTTAGCAACCCAGCCGCTGCGGGTGCTGCGTCAGGATATCACGGCGAACGTCTGGCCCTTGCGTTACTATCTTCCCGCTGTGGTGCTGATTGTGGTGGCTGGGTTGGCGCTGCTTTCTGGCGGCGGCATGTTGCTGTGGGCGTTGCTGGGCGGCACGGCTGTGCTGGCGCTGTTGCTGGGCATTATCGGCTGGGGCGGGCTGTTGCTGTTGCGCCGCCTGACGGTCAAGCATTTGCCTCTGCGTCTGGCGGTTAATCGCCTATTGCGCCAGCCGTGGTCCACCATGAGCCAACTGGCGGCGTTTTCTCTGTCGTTTATGTTGCTGGCATTGCTGCTGGTGATGCGCGGTGATTTGTTGGAGCGCTGGCAGCGCCAGTTGACGCCGGAAAGCCCCAACTTTTTCTTGCTGAATATCGCGCCACCTCAGGCAGCACCACTGAAAACTTTCCTTGAGCAGCACGCGGTGAAACCGGAAGCGTTTTATCCGATTATTCGTGCGCGCTTGACGGCTATCAACGGTCAGGTCGCGACCGAGAGTATTCACGAAAACGATCCTGGTGCCAATACCGTTAACCGCGAACTGAACCTGACGTGGATGGAGGGTTTGCCGTATCATAATGTGTTGACGGCTGGGCAAGCACCGAAAGCAGGTGAAGTCTCGATGGAAGCGAATGAGGCGCAGGAGATGGGGATCAAGCTCGGCGATACCCTGACCTTCACTGGCGATACACAGCCTTTTAGCGCCACGGTGACCAGCTTCCGGCGCGTGGACTGGGAGAGTCTGCGCCCGAATTTTTTCTTTATCTTCCCGCTCGGCGCGCTGGACACGCAGTCGCAATCGCTGCTGACCAGTTTCCGCCACAACGGTGATGACAAGCTTATCGTGCAGCTTAACCGTCAATTCCCCACGGTCAGCGTGCTGGATGTGGGCACGATGCTGCACCAGATTGGTCAGGTATTGCAGCAGGTGAGTCGCGCGCTGGAAGTGATGGTAGTGCTGGTCTCGTTCTGCGGCATATTGCTGCTGCTGGCGCAAATTCAGGTTGGCATGCGTCAGCGGCGTCAGGAGTTGATGGTGTATCGCACACTGTGGGCCGGCGTCGCTTGCTGCGTGGCACCCTGTGGTGCGAGTTTGCTGCACTGGGCTTGATGTCGGGGGTAGCGGCTGCCATTGGCGCGGAAGTGGCGCTGTGGCTGTTGCAACGCAAAGTGTTTGATTTCCACTGGGAACCTAATGTGGTGATGTGGGGTGCACTGCCACTCAGCACTGCCTTGCTGCTGTCGCTGTGCGGTGGCTGGCTGAGTCTGCGGCTATTAAGTGGTAAAGCGTTGTTTCGGCAGTTTTCAAGTTAGTCGAGCATTTGAAATGCTGGCGCCATCGGCTCTGTTGTAGATATAAATCAGCGTTGAGTCATGGCGCCATCCACAAAATAAAAACTGTTTATTGGGATGGCGTTATTTAATCGGGTAATGGCGTCAACTGGAAGGTAGATCGGTGATAATATTTACATTGACCCCCAATTTGTTATTTGGGTCTTTTGATGATGTTAGCATGATACCTTTAAATTTTTCAGAGGAGATGGTTATTTTTTTGTTTCGCTATTGAAAAGAGTAGCGGTATGCCAAATTTTTTCTTGGGTTAGAGTATGTTTATTTCCATATTCCCCCTCTTTATTGGATATAGAGATAGTTTTATCAGCGGATGTTTTAATACTAAAGAGTTGCTTTATGAGATGGTTATCAGTCTTTTTGTCTGCGTGGTTAGTTTCGGTAATCGAGTGAGTCAGTAAAGAATAGCGATTATTGACATTTTGAATTAATGGCATGCTTATCTCCTTAGTTGAGTTTTAATAGTAATTTTTATTGCAGATAGTCGTGAATCATAAAGCGTTCTTGTTTAATGAATGGTGTTTTTTGAGCAGTAATATGTTATTTCCCCGATTCAAGACTAAAGTAGTCCAAATGGGATGTGCTGTAAGAGGGGAACGAAGGCTCTGGCGTTCTTTCTGTCAAAACGATATAAAAGTTGGCTTGTTAGGACAGAGGGAATAGCCAATGATCCTGAATCAAGAGCATCGGCTTTAAATCGAAGGTTCAGATAAGTAACGCTGTTAGCGTGTGATATCCGCTTCCGGTGAAGGTTTATCTGCCATCGCGTTCGCTTTATACCGTTCCATATACTGGTGCTGGAAAACGCACATACGAATGGTATTGCGGTATTCGCCGTTGATGAAAAACTCGTGGCGCAATTCGGCTTCGACTCCAAAGCCCAGCTTGGCATAAATGTGGATAGCCTTGGTGTTCTCTTTATCCACAATCAGGTACAGCTTGTACAGGTTCAGCACGGAAAATCCGTAATCCATTGCCAGCTTGGCGGCGGCGCTGGCGTAGCCACGCCCCTGATAGGCGGGGTCGATAATAATTTGGAATTCTGCGCGGCGGTGGATATGGTTAATTTCCACCAACTCGACCAGACCTACCCGATTTTTTTCAAACTCGATGATAAAGCGCCGCTCGCTTTGATCGTGAATGTGTTTGTCGTAGAGATCGCACAGTTCCACAAAGGCTTCATAGGGCTCTTCAAACCAATAACGCATCACACTGGCGTTGTTATCCAACTGATGGACAAAATTGAGATCCTCTCGTTCCAGAGGCCGTAAACGCACGATATTGCTCGCGCCAGACATGGTTCCTCCCATTACATGTTTGCCACATGGCAACAGGATGAGTATAGCGTGCTTTGTTCGCAGAACCACTGTTTGCTGGGGGGAGTTCAGAGGAAAAGGACCGCGCCCTTATCGTTAAGATCAAAGGGCGCGGCATGGCGGGATTAAAAATCTACGCTGGCGCGCAGCTGCACCTGACGTGGTTCACCCACCGCCACTCGCAGGTTGTTGCCGCTGGACGGGTAGTAGGTTTTATCAAACAGGTTCTTCACGTTCATCTGCCATTTCACCTTGTAGCCGTTAAACGGCACGGTATAGGCAACAAAAGCGTCAGCAACGGTGTAATCATCGAGATAGAAGCTGTTGGCAGCATCTCCCGCACGGCGACCCACGTAGCGTGCACCGGCACCTGCGCGCAGGTCGTCTCCGGTATGCCAGCCAAGCGACCCGAAATCTTGCGTCAGGAACAGCGAGGCAGTGTGGCGAGCGGCGTTAGTCATTTCGTTACCGTTGTTTTTCGGATCGGCAATCACGTGCGCATCAGTAAAGGCGTAGTTACCGATCAGGCTCAGTGAGTCGGTGAGCTTACCGGCTATATCCAGCTCAATACCCTGTGAACGTACTTTGCCTGAGGTGCGTGTCACTGTTTCATTGCCGATGGTTTCACCCACCATCACGTTACGTTTCACGATATCGAACAGCGCCAGGTTGGCGGTGATACGGTCCGGCAGATCGATTTTGGTGCCCACTTCATAAGAACGGCCCAGTTCAGGAGGAAGTGCGCCGATTTGAGTGGTAATGGACGAATTGGGTTTGAACGATTCGCTGTAGCTGGCGTAGAGCGAACTGTTCGGTGTCAGGCTGTAGATAACGCCGGTGCGCGGTACCAGGCGGTGGTAGGAACCGTCGGTGTTGGCGACAAACGGGCGGCCTTTGCCTGCCATGACATCAAAGCTGTCGTAGCGTAACCCGCCCAGCAGCTGCCAGCGTTCGTTCAGGCGCAGGGTGTCTTGCACGAAAAAGCCGGTGCTGTCGATATTTTCACGCTGATCGCTGTCTTTGGCGCTGACCGTGGTGGATGCGGGCAGCGTGCCGTAGACCTGGTTGTAAATGTTGAAGCCTGAAGTTGCTGTGCCGCGGATCATGTCGCCACGGAAGGTACGATCGGCTTCATAGTCAACGCCAAACAGCAGTTGATGGTTGATGCGTCCCCAGTCTACGTCGCCATTCAGGGTCAGTTGTACGATTTGCGCCTGACTGCGTGCGTCTGCCGTTGCATCTGGTTGACGGGTTAGTATTCCGGTCGCTGTGTTGAATTTGGTGGCGCGTGCCTGATTGTCGCTATAGCGGTTACGTGCATAGGAATAGGCGAGGTTGCTCTTCCAGCGATCGTTGAGCGTTCGTCCATCTGGAGCGTCACGGTGTCCTGATCGCCGCGCGTGGTGTTATAATGCTCGTCAAAGCGGCGGTCGCGCGGCGTATTGACTGGCTTGCCGGTATTGGGATTTATGATGGTGCCGCGATCGAACGGCGTCAGGTATTCCTGATGTTCATAGACAAGGCGCACCATGGTGTCATCGCCATACCACATCACTGACGGCGCAACGGTGGTTTGGCGTTTGCGGCCAAAATTGCGCCAGTAATCGGTTTCGTCGTGATCGACCAGCATACGGTAAGCCAAACCGTTGTCTCCCAGTGGTCCGGTGACATCCACCTGCCCACCGCCCCCGTTAAAGCTGCTCTGCCAGCCTTCGATATGGGTTTTCTGAACCAGTTCCGGTTTTTTACTGATGATATTGATCACGCCGCTGGGTTCACCCATGCCGTACAGCATGGAGGCCGGACCTTTGAGGACTTCAACGCGTTCGCTGGTAGGCGTGAAATTGCGAGTCTGAATCGAACGAATGCCATCGCGAAACAGCGACCCATCGCGGTTGTCGCCAAACCCACGTTTGATCACCGCATCCTGCGTCCCCCCGAGTGTGTTGGCTTGGGTAATACCGCTGATGCTGTACAGCGCTTCGTCCAGCGTGCGTGCCGCCTGATCGCGTAACACTTGCGGCGGCACGACGTTAACTGCCTGCGGCACGTCCAGCAGACGTGCTTCGGTGCGTGTGCCGGTTACGCTTTTGTGCGGTTGATAGCTGCTGTCTGTATCGGCGGTGGCCCGGTCAGATTGCGTGACCACCACGGTATCTTCCTGCGCGCTCGATGAGGCAGCGTGCGAACCCAGTGGCAACAGCGCGATAAGTGGCCAACTGCGACGTATAAAATTAGCGTTCATGTGCGATGTGACTCCAGAATGTCCCTGAAAATTCAATAGGTAAGAATTGTTGGTAGAGTTGTTTTAAGGTGTCTTGCGGTTGCAAATCGGCAAATAGATCGGGGTAGAGCGCTTTGGCAAACATCTCCACCATCACCACGTGATACGGGCTTAGGTAGAAGTTGTGCCACATACTCCAGGCGCGCCCCTGCTGCACGGCGTTGAGGTGTGACAGAATGGGTTCTTGTTGTAGCAGGGTGGTAAAGCTGTTTTGCGCTTGCTGCTCGGAAACGTCCGGGCCCAGCATCAGTGCCGAGAATCGCTTTCCTTCTGGCCCCGCCATGCCGGTGGCGATGTAGACATCGGGGTTGGCTGCCAGCACTTTTTCCGGATTGAGTTCACCATAGACGCGCTGAATGCTGTCGGCTGCGATGTTATCGCCACCGGCAAAGCGCAGTAACTCACCAAGATTGCCACCTACTGCTGTGATACAGCAGGTATCGCGGCGGCCCAGATGCAGGTGCAGCATCACGGTGGGCTTTTGGCCGTGATAGCGCGCCAGGCGTTGCGAAATGGTGTCCATATGCTGCTGGTAAAATGCGCTGAATGCGGTAGCACTTTCAGTGCGGTTGAGTACTTCGCCGAGTAAACGGACGCTGGGCAGGGTGTTTTTCAACAGTTCGACGCGCAGATCGACATAAATCACCGGGATGCCTGCGCGTTCAAGCGTCTGCTGTAGCGCATCATCCTCCACCGAGGTTTTAGCCAGACGCGGCAGGATGACCAGATCGGGCTTTAACGGCAGAATGGCTTCGGCATTCAGCGTGTGCGGGCCCCCATCGCCAAGACGCGGGATTTGTGCAATGGTAGGGAACGCAGTGGTGTATTTTTCCCAGCTTTGCGCGTCGTAACGTGCCATATCGCCGGGCCAACCCACCACGCGCTGTGCCGGATTACCGGGTTCCAGCAACGCAAGGGTATGGAGCAAACGGCTTTCACCGAGAAAAAGACGTGAAGGATTATTGGGAATCGTTACCTGACGTCCCAGCAGGTCGGTAACGGTCTTTCCCCAGGCGGTGGTGTTCGCCAACAGCAGCATGACCAGTAACGCTTTGGTCAGGAATAATGCGCGCATATTCGCCCTCTGCATAAAATCGAGCAGGGGAAGTTAATGAGTATGAGAGTGATTATCAATAACTCTAAGGTGGGGAAAATGCGACAAAACGATAATGTTGTTTTATATCATTAGGATGGTAATAATTTCGTAAGTAAATAAAGTGCCGCTCAGCGGGAACTTTCAGGGCGGCAGAGTGCTACCGCCTGAAAGTCAGTGGGAATTAGCGTTATTCGGCAGCATAACCCTGTTTGGGAATACGCACGCCGTTGAGCCAAGCTTCGCCCTCGCGCATTTTAAGACGCCCTTCTGCAAACCAGCTCACCACCAATGGATAGATGGTGTGTTCCTGAGTTTGTACCCGAGCAGCAAGCGCTTCTTCCGTATCATCACCAAACACCGGGACCTTGGCTTGCAGAATCAGAGGACCGCCATCCAGTTCGTCAGTCACGAAGTGGACCGAAGTACCATGTTCCTTTATCGGCATTTTCCAGTGCTTTGCGATGGGTATGTAGACCCGGGTATTTGGGCAGCAGTGACGGGTGTGCAAACAGCGCAACGAACTCCGGGCTGAGGATGCGCATATAACCCGCCAGTACCAGACCATAGGCTTCTGGATTGTTGCTGAATACGGCCGCGATATTCGCTTTGACACGCTTGCGCGCGCAGGCGTCAATCAACGCCTGCAAGTTGCTTCCTTGACCTGAGAGCAAGACAACGATGTTTTTCATTAATTAATGACCACTGCGTCTCCGGCGTTAGCGGGTTGAATAACGCCGATTTTCCATGCGGTTTCACCCTGGCTATTGAGGAATGCCACGGCTTCCTCTGCCTGTTCAGCAGGCAGTGCGATAATCATACCCACACCGCAGTTAAAAGTACGGTACATTTCGTGACGGCTGACGTTGCCCGTCTGTTGCAGCCAGTTGAAAACGGCGGGCCACTGCCAGCTGGATTCATCAATGTTGGCTTGCATGCCTTCTGGCAACACGCGCGGGATATTTTCCCAGAAACCGCCACCTGTCAGGTGAGCAATCGCGTGGACATCCACTTTTTCAATCAGCGCCAGAATGGATTTGACGTAGATCCTGGTCGGGGCCAGCAGGTGATCGGCCAGTGATTTTCCCTCAAGCGTCGTCTGTTCCGGATCGGTTTTGCTCACCTCGAGAATCTTACGTACCAGCGAATAGCCGTTAGAATGTGGGCCACTGGCTGCCAGTGCTACCAGAGTATCACCTGCCTGCACTTTACTTCCGTCGATGATCTCTGATTTTTCAACAACACCGACGCAAAAACCGGCGACGTCGTAATCTTCACCGTGGTACATGCCGGGCATTTCAGCGGTTTCGCCGCCGACAAGCGCACAGCCTGACTGTTTGCACCCTTCGGCGATACCGGTGATCACGCTGGCGGCAGTATCGACATCCAGTTTCCCCGTGGCGTAGTAATCCAGGAAGAACAGCGGCTCGGCCCCTTGAACTACCAGGTCATTGACACACATGGCCACCAGATCGATACCGATGGTGTCGTGGCGTTTCAGATCCATGGCAAGACGCAGCTTGGTGCCGACCCCGTCAGTACCGGAAACCAGAACCGGTTCATGGTATTTTTGGGGCAAGGCGCACATGGCACCGAAACCGCCCAGACCGCCCATCACTTCAGGACGGCGGGTTTGTTTCACTACGCCTTTAATACGGTCTACCAATGCGTTACCAGCATCAATATCCACGCCTGCGTCTTTGTAGCTAAGAGAGGTTTTGTCGGTCACTGCGGAATCCCCACGGAGAATACAATTGGTGGTGAGATAGCGAGCATATCCAGCCTGGTGGATCTACCCCTATCGAAGCGCGCTAATTCTAACAGCGAGAGCAATCGTTTGCGAGTGGTGTGTTGCCTGCTTTGCATTTTTCCTGTTCAATGAGAATTTTCCTGCCCGGTTGATCTGGATCAGGCTATAACCTGTAGCGCTTAAGCAAAAAAGCGGTATAATCCCGCGATTTTTTTTATGATGGGCTGCCATGTCCGCCCTCGGCGCACCGATTCTGCGTCGTAAGGATATCCGTCCACTTTCTATAGGGGGAATAGAATGAAGGTCGTCGAGGTTAAACACCCGCTCGTCAAACATAAACTTGGCCTGATGCGTGAAAACGATATAAGTACAAAACGCTTTCGTGAACTGGCATCCGAAGTCGGCAGCTTATTGACCTATGAAGCCACGGCCGATCTGGTTACTGAAAAAGTGACTATCGAAGGATGGTGCGGTCCGGTGGAAGTCGATCAGATCAAAGGCAAAAAAATTACCGTGGTGCCGATCCTGCGTGCCGGTCTGGGCATGATGGAAGGCGTGCTGGAAAACGTACCGAGCGCGCGCATCAGCGTGGTGGGTATGTACCGTAACGAAGAGACGCTGGAGCCGGTGCCTTACTTCCAGAAACTGGTCTCCAACATTGATGAGCGTATGGCGCTGGTGGTGGATCCGATGCTGGCGACCGGTGGTTCGATGATTGCCACTATCGATCTGCTGAAAAAAGCGGGTTGCCAGAGCATCAAGGTATTGGTACTGGTGGCTGCACCGAAAGGGATTGCTGCGCTGGAAAAAGCGCACCCTGACGTTGAGCTGTATACCGCCTCGGTCGACAAAGGGCTCAACGAGCATGGCTATATTATGCCGGGTCTTGGTGATGCGGGCGATAAGCTCTTTGGTACTAAATAAGCCGTATCAGCCGACTGAGTAAGTCGGCTTTTTTTGCGTCGGTTTTGTTGCGCAACGCCACGGCGGTTTTTCACCCATATTTCGCACGATTTTTATAATCAGCCTCGCTTCCCTACGCGGTGACGCGTGGGGGCGGCTGGGCTGTGATAACGATGCTGGACAAACCGGCTAACCACACAACATCAAGTGACTTTTACAGAGGATATAAACGATGACTCGTCGCGCCATCGGGGTGAGTGAACGACCCCCATTGTTACAAACTATCCCGCTGAGCTTCCAGCACCTGTTTGCCATGTTCGGCGCGACGGTGTTGGTACCGATTCTGTTCAAAATCAACCCTGCGACCGTGCTGCTGTTCAACGGCATTGGCACGCTGCTCTATCTGTTTATCTGTAAGGGCAAGATCCCGGCGTATCTGGGCTCCAGCTTTGCCTTTATTTCTCCGGTGCTGTTGTTGCTGCCGCTGGGATATGAAGCGGCACTGGGCGGTTTTATCATGTGCGGTGTTCTGTTCTGCCTGGTATCGCTGATTGTGCAACGCGCTGGTACCGGCTGGCTGGATGTGATTTTCCAACCGGCGGCGATGGGGGCGATTGTTGCGGTCATCGGTCTGGAATTGGCCGTGGTTGCAGCGGGCATGGCCGGTCTGCTGCCTGCGGATGGCGCGTCAGTTGATAGCAAAACCGTGATTATTTCGCTGGTGACCTTAGGCGTTACCGTGCTGGGCTCTGTGTTGTTCCGCGGTTTTCTGGCTATCATCCCGATTCTGATCGGTGTGCTGGTGGGCTGTGGCTTATCGTTTGCCATGGGCGCCGTGGATTTCGCGCCTATCGTTCAGGCTCACTGGTTTGCACTGTCGACCTTCTATAAGCCGCATTTTGAATGGTTTGCCATTCTGACTATCCTGCCTGCTGCGCTGGTGGTGATTGCCGAACACGTGGGCCATCTTGTGGTTACCGCCGATATCGTGAAAAAAGATCTGATGTGCGATCCTGGCTTGCACCGCTCGATGTTTGCCAACGACCTTTCTACCATGATTTCTGGTTTCTTCGGTTCAACCCCGAATACCACTTACGGTGAAAACATTGGCGTGCTGGCTATCACCAAGGTCTACAGCACCTGGGTAATCGGCGGTGCGGCGATACTTGCCATCCTGCTCTCCTGCGTGGGCAAGCTGGCGGCTGCTATTCAGGCAGGCGGTGCCGGTTATGGGCGGTGTTTCTTTGCTACTGTACGGTGTAATTGGCGCTTCCGGTATTCGTGTGCTTATCGAATCCAAAGTGGATTACAACAAAGCGCAAAACCTGATTCTGACCTCAGTTATCCTGATCATCGTGGTGAGCGGGGCGAAAGTACATTTGGGTGCTGCTGAACTGAAAGGCATGGCATTAGCCACCGTGGTGGGTATTGCGCTGAGCCTGTTGTTCGCGCTGATCAACCGCTTCAGAAGCGAAGAAGTGGTGCTGGATGCCGAAGATGATGCCGAGGAGACCTCGCGCGCGTCATAAAGTGAGCATTGTTCTGGTTTCCGGGGATGGTATTATCTCCGGAAACAGAAAAAATATGACAAGGGATTGTTAATCATGAAGAAAACAACATTGGTGTTGTTACTTGGTCTTTCGTGTTCTGCTTTTGCCCAAGACGCTGATAGGCTGTACGACCGCCTTGAACAGCAATATAATACTGCGCTGACCGCTCTCACCGATTTGGCTAAACGCCAGGACCCTCATGCTCTTTCGGTATTGGGGTTTGTCTATGAGTTTGGCGTTTCCGTTCCAAAAAATATCCCACAGGCCATCGATTATTATCAACAAGCGTGCGCGCTGGGTGGTGATTATGGTTGTTATAACGCCGGGTATTTTTATCAATATGGCGTCGGCGTGCCGCAGGATAGAGCTCGGGCCAGCCAACTGCTGGAAAAGATTAACGCCGCCGATATTGATATCGAAACGACCAAGTCACTCGGGCACACCATCTATAAAGCCAAAGCAAAGGTTGAAACCGATGCAGAGATGCGCGCACCGATCCTGAAGTATGTTTCCCGCCATTTAAATACGGCCAATGCGGAAACGCGTCGGATATTCAGCCGCCTCGGTTTGAGTAAAAGTGACATGTTACGGCTGGCGAAGCGTTGGGCGCAGCAAGGCGATCCCGAAGTAAACTTCTACGTCGGCCATTTCTATAATTTTGGCTACTCCCCGATCAAAGAGAAAGACATTGGGGCGATGCGTTGGTTTCGCCGTGCCGCAGAGGGCGGAGAGCCGGAATCGCAGAATTTTCTTGGCCTGGTCTATCGCGAAGGTCGCTGTGGTGTCGATGCCGCGGCCCCAGAGGCTGTTGTTTGGTTTGAACGTGCTGTGCAGCAGGGTAACAAAGATGCCATTCTCAATCTGGCAGAAATGTATTACACCGGTGAAGGGATTGACGTTGATTATGACAAGGCGCGAACCCTGTTTACGCAGGCCTAAGACAAAGGCGTATCGCGGGCGGCAAAATACCTCGCCTGGATCTATTACAACGGTCAGGGTATGACGAGCGATTGCCAGAAGGCCTGGGAGTATCGCAGCCGGGGGCGGTCTGACGAAACAAAAGCCAGCTATACAGCGCACTGCGTGAACGATAAGCGTGAGCGTGAAGAAAATCGCCAGACCTTGCCCGCATTGGTGTTGAAAAACGAATCGACCTTTCTCAGTGGCAACGGTGGCGCATTGAAATGTGAAAATCATTTTATCGTTGATACCAACAAACTTGCTGAAGTGGCCAATTTACGCGTCGTCGTCACGCTAAAAAACAGCGAGGGTGCCAGCGGGCAATACACGCTGGCGTTTGCCCCCTTTGGCATGAATACCATGAATGAAAGCCTGCACGGCAGGGAGTACAGCTCCTTTCGTTCCGCCACGCTGGTTCCTCAAAAAACCAACGATTTTTGCAAGCCTGGTGACGTGACATTCCAGATCGATTCCGCCACGGCGCGAATCAACGGACAGGAAAAAGAGCTGCTGGCGACGGGGATTATCAAGCCGTATGCCAAAAATGCCGTGTAACCGCATTGCCTTAGGATAATTCGCCTGAACAATGATAGGGTACTGAGAAAAGCAGCCCGGTTGATGCGCTATCAACAGGGCTCGCTTTCTGTGGTAAACTCAGTCCGTTTTCCCGCCGAATTGAACATGAGGTGCATCTGAACACGCCGGCACAGCTTTCACTGCCACTTTCTTTGTCTGATGACGAAACCTTTGCCAGTTTCTATCCGGGAGAAAACGCGTCACTTCTGGCCGCCCTTCACAACGTGTTGCAGCAAGAGCACGGTAGCTATATTTACTTCTGGTCACGGGAAGGGGGAGGGCGCAGCCACCTGCTGCATGCCGCCTGCGCCGCGTTATCGCGTCAGGGCGATACGGCGGGCTATGTGCCGTTAGACAAACGCGCCTATTTTGTGCCTGAAGTCCTGGACGGCATGGAGCAACTCGCGCTGGTCTGTATCGACAATATCGAATCCATTGCGGGCGATGATGCCTGGGAAATGGTGATGTTCAATCTTTACAACCGTATTCAGGAAGGTGGGCACACCCGGTTGTTGATCACCGGCGATCGCCCACCGCGTCAGCTTAATCTGCATCTGCCTGATTTGGCATCTCGTCTGGATTGGGGGCAGATTTATAAATTGCAGCCGCTCTCTGATGAAGAGAAAGGCGAGGCGTTACAGTTGCGCGCCCGCCTGCGTGGCTTTGAGCTGCCAGAAGATGTGAGCCGCTTTTTGTTGAAGCGGCTCGATCGCGAAATGCGCACGCTGTTTATGACGCTCGATCAGCTCGATCACGCCTCGATTACTGCTCAGCGTAAACTGACTATCCCCTTCGTCAAAGAGATCCTGGGGCTATAACAGCGCGAGCACTTGCTCCGGTGGGCGGCCGATACGTGCTCGTTCACCGTTGACCACAATCGTGCGCTCAATCAGCTTGGGATGTTCAACCAGTGCAGCAATCAGCTGTGTTTCAGTTAACGTCGTATCCGACAGATTTAATTCGCGGTACAGATCTTCTTTCTGGCGCATCAATTCACGTGCGCTACTAAAGCCTAGCTGTGATAACAGTTGGCGAATCTGTGCGGCATCCGGTGGTGTATCCAGCATAGAGCACCACGCGCGGCATAACACCGTGTTGCTGCAACAGCGCCAGCGTTTCACGGCTCTTGGAGCAGCGCGGGTTGTGATAAATAACGATATCGTGCGACATGGGCTGTTCCTTGCTGTTTATCAAGATTTTCAAACTGACGGAAACGTTGCTGCAACTGGCGTAACTGGTCAATGCGGGCATCATAGCGCGCCTGCTCCAGACTGCCGAGTTTACTCAGCGAACTGGCATTGCTGAACAGCCTGATGGCCTGATCCAGTTTTCCGGATAACGCCAGTTCCTCTCCGCGCGCGGCGAGCTCTTCGGCACGCATGCCCTGTGCGGCGGAGGCCTGCGCCAGCAGCGACCAGCCGTTGGGATCGCCCGGATTAGTGTAGGTATAACGATAGAGCATACGGCTGGCTGCGGCGGCCTGACCGCCCGTGACATAGGCGTTAGCCAAATTCAATTGCAGTACCGGATTGTTCTGGGCGCCCGGCGCTTTTTGTAAGCGTGCGATGGCCTGCGCGGCTTTGTTTTGCGCCAGATCGATATCTGTCATCAGATCGAGAAACCAGGGGCTGTCCGGGGTTTTATCCAGCAGAGGTTGAAGCACGGCACGGGCATCGTCATATTTCTTCTCTTCATAAGCGCGCACTGCTTTGCCGTACTGTGCGGCAAGCTGCACGCGCACATTGCCTTTTAGCCAGTTATCAATGGTTTCATCTGCGGTAGCCTTATAAGCGTTGCTGTACATCGTCAGTGCACGCATCTTGGCAAACAGAAAATCCAGCGTGGATTGGGTGGGTGCAGGGCGCATCTGGTTGGCACGGTTGCGGGCATCGGCCAGACGACTCTCCGGCAACGGGTGTGTCAGCAGCATTTCCGGAGGTTTGGTGGCATAGCGTGATTGATCGGCTAATTTTTGCATAAAGTTAGGCATAGCCTGCGGATCAAACCCAGCCCACTGCAACACTTGCAGACCAATACGATCGGCTTCCTGTTCGTTGGACTGCGTGAAGCTGATAATTCCCTGCTGCGCGCCCGTCAACGTGCGGCTCAGGGCTGCCATTCCCACCTGTGGATTGGCCATGGCGAGCAGAATGGAACCCAAAGCACCCACCCAGGTAAGCGGGGCGCTGCGCTGTTGTGATTCCATGGCGCGCGCCAGATGGCGTTGGGTGACGTGCGAGATTTCATACGCCAGCACCGAGGCCAGTTCGCTTTCGTTTTCTGCGTAGCGGAACAAGGCAGAATGGATGACCACATTGCCACCGAAGAAGGCAAAGGCGTTCAGCTCATCGTTGCGAATGATGAAGAAGTGAAAAGGCGTGCGTACTGAGTTGGCGCTTTTTACTAACCGTTGGCCCAGTTGGTTGATGTATTGTACCGGCAGCGGATCGTCAATCAGTGGTGCACCACCGCGCATTTGCCGTAGGTAGAAATCACCCATGGCAATTTCTTGATTGATACTGAGCGTACCGCCTGCTGTGGTTCCCATATCGGGAAGCTGATCCTGTATATCCGCAACGACGGGCGCCGCGATGCCGCCCAGCATTGCGCCGAACAGCAGCGCAGTCAGGGTTTTCTTTACTCTGAATCCACGCAGAAACGTCTTGCCTGCCGGAGCGGTAATGCGAGGAAGTTCAGCACCTAACCAATTGAAGACCATGAGTGGGACCTTCTCGACTGCACGGTAAAAGCGATTAGCGCCTATCTTAGCCAGCGCGGAGGGAGCATGCAAAGTGGAATGCGGGAAAAGTGCAGCATAACAACGCGCCGTGCAAAAAACAGCAAGCACGAGGTTGCGCGCAGTGTGAATCAAGGTAACGCAAAAACACCGACACCAATAGTGCCGGTGGATACCTGACGCGCTATCAGGCGCTTTTCAGATAGTTCAGTAAGATATCGTGGTGATCGCTGGTTTTGAAATCATCAAACACGTGCGCCACTTTACCGTCTTCATCAATCAAAAAGCTGATACGGTGGATGCCGTCGTAGGTTTTTCCCATAAATGTCTTTTCGCCCCACACGTCGAAGGCTTGTGAGATCTGATGATCTTCGTCGGACAACAACGTAAAGTTCAGCAGCTCTTTTTCCGCAAAGCGAGACAGTTTTTCCGGTTTGTCGGTGCTAATACCCAGCACTTCCACGCCATGTTTCTTCAGATCGTCCATGTTGTCGCGCAAACCGCAGGCTTGCACGGCACATCCCGGCGTCATCGCTTTAGGGTAAAAATAGACCAACACTTTTTGTCCCTGGAAGTCGGTTAAATTTACTTGTTCGCCATCCTGGTCGGGCAAGCTAAATTTCGGTGCGGTATCACCGGCTTTCAGTGTGTTCATCACTACTCTCCATCTTTCTCTTCATGCTGTGGATAGTTCACGACGCTAATATTGCCTTGTGCGTGCAGTTCTGTACATAGCTATAGCTGATGAAAGGCTGGCTCAATAATTGCGCCATTAAGCGTTTCAGGGCTGTGTGCGGTGATTTGAATATATAACGTTGACGGATGTCCGCTGGTGGCGGGCTGCGTTTTTGAAACCAGTTCCGCAATGTTCATGTGATGGGCGTCAAACATGGCGGTAAAGCGTTCAATGATATGCGGTGAATCAGCCAGTTCAACCTTGACCCATACCGTCGAGGGCATCGGCGGGCGAGCCTGAGACTCTGTGCGCTTCATCACGATCAACAATTCCATTTCTGCCCCTTTGAGCGGCAGCGTGGATTCGATAAGCGTGATGGCATTCCAACTTCCCGACAGCAGCATGATGAACGTGAACTCTTTGCCCAGCATCGCAAGACGACTATCTTCAATATTACAGCCACAGCCACAGCTACTGACGTGACGTGTGATGGCGTTCACAATCCCGGGACGATCGACGCCGAGGGCGGTGATAACCAGAAAATGTTCTTGTTGGCTCGGCAAAATCTTGCTTCCTCTGCATCGGGTTGAGAGTAACATGGTAAACACAAAAAATTGTCTGGGGCAATTTTGAGTTTGTTCTGCGTGCGTTTTCCCGCGCCGCCGTCAGTCGCGGCATGCAGAAAGAAAAAAAACCGCATGTCATACGCCGACAACGCGGTTGCACGCTTGCTTTTGCAGTGAAGTCAAAAGTACCATGAAGAACTTGTTTTTGGAGGGGATGGCGAATGTTTACGGGAAGTATTGTTGCACTGGTTACGCCGATGGACGACAACGGAGCCGTCGATCGTGCAAGCTTGAAAAAACTTGTTGATTATCATGTTGCTAGCGGAACCGCGGCGATAGTGTCTGTCGGAACCACCGGAGAGTCTGCCACCTTGAGCCATGATGAACATGGCGATGTGGTGATGATAACGCTGGAACTGGCAGACGGACGTATCCCGGTGATAGCCGGAACGGGTGCCAATGCGACGTCGGAAGCCATCTCTCTCACCAAGCGTTTTCACGGTACCGGCGTGGTGGGCTGCCTGACGGTAACCCCTTACTACAGCCGTCCGACGCAGGAAGGGTTGTTCCAGCATTTTAAAGCGATTGCCGAGCACACCGATTTACCGCAGATTTTGTATAACGTACCGTCGCGTACCGGTTGTGACATGCTACCGGAAACCATCGCCCGTCTTTCCGAAGTAAAAAATATTGTTGCGGTTAAAGAAGCTACCGGGAACTTAAGCCGTGTGAGTCAGATCCAAGAGTTGGTTGATGATAAATTCATTCTGCTGAGCGGTGATGACGCCAGCAGCCTGGATTTTATGCAACTCGGTGGTCGAGGCGTGATTTCCGTGACGGCGAACATTGCAGCGCGGGAAATGGCACAGCTGTGCGCACTGGCGGCACAAGGTGATTTCGCTGCGGCGCGCCGTTTAAATCAACGCCTGATGCCACTGCATCAGAAATTATTTGTTGAACCTAATCCGATCCCGGTGAAATGGGCATGCAAGGCATTAGGATTGATGGCGACTGATACGCTTCGCTTACCGATGACGCCACTGACTGACGCCGGTCGGGCAGTGATGGAACGCGCATTGAAGCAAGCTGGTTTGCAGTAACCCTTAGGGAGATTTGATGACTTCTTCAGTGCAAAAGTCCATGGTGGCAAAAGTGGTTGGTTTGTCGCTGGTTATGCTGTTAGCAGCATGTTCTAGCGATCAGCGTCACAAACGTCAGGTCAGCGGCGATGAGTCCTATTTGAAAGCGCCACAACCGAGGACGTTAGTGGCACCGGCGGGAATGATCCTTCCGGTGCAGAATGGGGATTACGAGATCCCGGCAGCCTCATCAACCGGTGAGTTGGGTAAAGCGTTAGATATTCGTCCTCCTCTCCAGCCATTGGCGTTGTTAAGCGGATCGCGCACGCAAATTTTCGGTGATACAGCCACCTTGCTGATCGAAAACAGCGCGCAGGCGAACCGTCTGTGGCCGCAGGTGGTGCAAATCATTCAGGACAAGGGCTATGTGATTGCCAGCCGTCAGGATGCTTCGCAGACGCTGACCACCGATTGGATCTTCTGGCCGCGTGACGATGAAAGTGTGCCGTACCGCGCACGTTATCAGATCTCCGTTCAACCTCAAGGGTATCAGGTCGCGGTTGTCGTGAAACTGCTCGGCCTCGAAGTGCAAAATACGCCGGTAGCAGAGGCGCTCCAGGTGCAACGTTATACCAGTATTATGGCCAATACTTTGTCAGACGAGTTGGAGAAACAGACAGCCGCACGTGAGAATGCGCAGGTCAATCGCGCAGTCGGTACGCTGGACGTGCTGAGCGGTGCCGATGACAGCGGTCTGCCGTTGTTGGTGGTGCGTGGTCCTTATTCAGTGGTCTGGGATCGTCTTCCTGCCGCGCTGGAAAAAGTCGGCATGAAGGTGAACGATCGCAGCCGTCCACAAGGTTCCATCGCGGTGACCTACAAAGCACCGGGCAGCAGCGCCTGGGAACGTCTGGGGGCGAAAGACCCTGAATTGACCAACGGTGATTACAAATTGCAGGTTGGCGATCTGGATAACCGCAGTACGTTGCAGTTTATCGACTCGAAAGGGCATACGCTTAGCCAGTCGAAAAACGACGCGCTCGTCGCCGTCTTCCAGGCGGCACTCAGTCACTAACAGCAAGGGCCGGTCACATCCGGCCCTTCTTTATTTGGTCCGGCGAATGCCGGTATTTTTATTGTTAATCAAGTATTAAATCATCGGGCCCGTTGTCGGTGGCCCACAACTGTGTGGAGTAATAAAAGATGCAAAAGCTAGCTGAGTTGTATCGCGGAAAAGCGAAAACGGTCTACACCACTGAAGATCCCGATCTGTTGATGCTGGAGTTTCGCAATGATACGTCAGCCGGTGATGGCGAGCGCATTGAACAGTTTGATCGTAAAGGTATGGTGAACAACAAGTTCAACCATTTCATCATGAGCAAACTGGAAGAAGCGGGCATCCCGACGCAAATGGTCAAGTTGCTGTCCGACAACGAAGTGCTGGTGAAAAAGCTGGAGATGATGCCGGTAGAGTGCGTGGTGCGTAACCGTGCTGCCGGTTCTCTGGTAAAACGCCTGGGTGTGGAAGAGGGCATTACCCTGAATCCGCCACTGTTTGACCTGTTCCTGAAAAATGACGCCTTGCACGATCCGATGGTGAATGAGTCTTACTGCAAAACCTTTGGTTGGGTGAATGAAACCCACCTGGCGCGCATGAAAGAACTGAGCTACAAAGCCAACGACGTGCTGAGCAAGCTGTTTGATGACGCGGGCTTGATTCTGGTGGATTTCAAACTGGAATTCGGATTGTTCAAAGGTGAAGTGGTGCTGGGTGATGAGTTCTCCCCAGACGGCAGCCGCCTGTGGGACAAGCAAACCCTGAACAAGATGGACAAAGACCGTTTCCGTCAAAGTCTGGGTGGCTTGATTGAAGCCTATGAAGAAGTTGCACACCGTCTTGGCGTAAAATTGGACTAAACGCGCAATCGTTTTCGTGTTGAAGCATTGTGCGCGCCGTTGCCTGCCATTCTCTGCACTAAGCGGAGAATGGCAGTTTACCCGAACCAATGTGGGTATTGGGCTAATTAGCGGTGTCAAAACAGTGCTATCATCTGAGTCTTGAATGAAACCGATATCTTGACTTCAGCATGGCAGAAAACCCCTTCCTCATGACTTCTTTTGATCCCACGCTTCTGATCCTGCTCGGCCTTGCAGGACTCGGTATTATCAGCCACAACATGATGACGGTCACCTGGGCGATGTTGGCGCTGCTGGCGGTACTCTTGACGCCGCTGAACGGTTATTTCCCGCTGGTGGAAAAATATGAATTGAGCATCGGGATACTGATTTTGGCCATTGGCGTGATGGCCCCGATCGCCAGTGGGAAAATCAGTGTCCACGACTTCTTTCAGGCGTTCCTTAACTGGAAATCGCTGGTAGCGATTGCGGTGGGCGTTGCGGTTTCCTGGCTCGGTGGTCGCGACGTTTTTCTGATGAGCAATCAACCTTCCGTGGTGTCGGGATTGCTGATTGGCACTGTGGCCGGCGTCGCGTTGTTCCGCGGCGTGCCAGTAGGTCCGCTGGCGTGCCAGTAGGTCCGCTGATTGCGGCAGGTCTGCTCTCGTTGTTGATTGGCAAATCCTGAGAACGGTATTGGCATGTCTGAGCTCATCACCCAAAACCTGCTCAGTGCTGACGCGAACGGCGATCCTGCGCTGCTGCGGCAAGAGTATCAGCATGCCGTCTTTGATGCTCGCAGTGGGCTGGATGTAGAAGCGCTGGCGATCGTGGCTGGCACTTTGCGTGCGGGCAGTTGGCTACTGCTGCTGGTTCCGCCTTGGCACGCGTGGGCACAACAGCCCGATGCTGATAGTTTGCGCTGGAGTGGGCAGTCGCAGGTGATAGCTACGCCGAATTTCATTACGCATTTTCAGCAGCAACTGCTGGCGGACGATGAGGTCACGCTGTGGCGGCAGGGAGAGGATGGAGCCATAAAGCCGCTGACTCCTCGTGCGCCGTGGCAACCTGTCAACGGTGACCCAACGCCACAGCAGCAGGCATTGCTGACCCGTCTACGGGATGCGGCACCGGGCGTTTATGTGATTACCGCCGCGCGCGGGCGCGGTAAATCGACGCTGGCGGGAATGCTGGCCGCGCAGTGTACGGGTGTCTGTTGGGTGACATCATCTTCCCGTGAAACTGCCGCTCAGTTGCTACATTGCGGTGGGGCTGAATTGCCGTTTTGGTCTCCAGACGCTCTGCTTGCACATTGCCAATCGTCATCAGTGCCGCCGCTCGACTGGCTGTTGATTGATGAGGCGGCGGCGATCCATGCGTCAGTGTTGCAGGCGCTGGTAAGCCATTTCTCTCGCGTGTTGATGCTCACTACGGTGCAGGGGTATGAAGGGATGGGACGTGGCTTTCTGCTGAAATTTTGTGCCTCGCTGCCACGTTGCGACATGCTGACGTTGGATCAACCGCTGCGTTGGGTCGCAGACGATTCGCTGGAGCGTTTTTTGGACGAGGCTCTGCTTTTTCGTGACACGTTTACTGATGTCAATGCCCTGAATCCGGTGACTGCGAGATTACCTGCTGTTGTCACGAAACGTTTGGCGTCGGCGTGGTTGAGTGAATCGGCGGGTTTGCATCGGTATTATGCCTTATTGTGCAGCGCGCATTACCGCACCTCGCCGCTTGATTTGCGGCGCTTGCTGGATGTGCCCAGCATGCATCTCTATGGCGCTCAGCGAGGCGAAGCACTGTGCGGCGTAGCTTGGTGGGTTGATGAAGGCGACCTGTCGCCAGCGTTAGCGCATGAGGTGTGGGCGGGCCGCCGTCGCCCGCGCGGCAATCTGGTGGCACAATCGCTGGCGGCACACGGTGATGAGTGGCAAGCCCCTTGTTTACGCTCGCGACGTATCAGACGTATCGCGGTTGTCGCAGAGTAGCGGCGCAGTGGTATTGGTCATGCACTGATTGCTGCACAACGGGACACCGCAAGCGATGATGGTATTGATTTTCTGTCGGTCAGCTTTAGCTATCAGCCGGAACTGTGGGCATTCTGGCAGGCATGCGGGTTTAGGCTGGTGCGCATTGGCAGCCATCGCGAGGCGAGCAGTGGCTGCTATAGCGCGATGGCGATTTTGCCTATCAGTGATGAAGGACGACAATTGGCGACGCGTGCCGAATGGCGTCTTGCTCAGGAGTGGCCTGCCTTGCGCCGAATTATTCCTCTGGCGCTGCCGTTGCAACTGCCGATGACCGAGCTTTCTATACTCGAAGATGCCGAATGGCGCAGCCTGGCCGGATTTGCTTTTGCGCAGCGCGGCATGGAGCCCACCTTTGCCACGTTGACACGTCTGCTGGGGCGCTCGTGATTGCCGCTGCCCGCATTGCGCATGCTCAATGCTTATCCGCACGATCCAGAGCGTGGTGTGACGGTGTTTTCATTAAGCGGTAAAAAAGCGCTGTTACAACGCTGGCGTGATGAGACTGCTCAGGCACTTGCCGAGCTTGATGCCGCAGTCTGTGCTCGTTGGCAACGCTGGACGCAACCGGATGGTTTCCGGCTGAATAAATAAGTGCCTGGTGTAATGGACCGGTTTGCCGGCATACGTAGTAATCGACATGGAAAAGAGCGACATATTATGGTGATGGGAATTTTTTGCGGTTCAAGTGCTGGAAGTGACACCGACTTTATTGATGCAGCGCGGATGATGGGAAAAACCCTGGCGTAGGCCGGTATCGCCATTGTTTATGGCGGTGGTCGTGTCGGGTTGATGGGCGCGGTTGCGGATGCGGCTCTGGCGCAGGGCGGCGAGGTGATCGGTGTTATGCCGCGTCTGTTGGCCGATCGAGAGCTTTCTCATCCGGGCCTGACCACGCTGCATGTGGTGGAAAACATGCATGAGCGTAAAGACAAAATGGGCGCAGATTGCCGATGGTTTTATCGCGATGCCGGGTGGCCCGGGGACGCTGGAAGAAATTTTCGAGCAGTGGACCTGGGCGCAATTGGAGATTCATGACAAACCCTGCGCGTTTCTCAATGTTAACGGTTATTTTGACCCGCTGAAAACCATGAATGAAACGATGGTCAGACATGGGTTTATGAAGCAACCCTATGCCGATATGCTCACATTTTCTGACAGTATTGAGGATATTCTCCGCGTTTTCGCTGCCTATACGCCGCCGCATAAGTGGACTCCTGCGTTTCGTCAGGTAGGGTGAGATGGCGATGGAGACGTCCTGTGTGATTCGCATCGCCGCTGCCGTGATCACCGATGCAACAGGTGCCTGTTTGCTGGTTCGCAAACAGGCATCACCGCGTTTATGCAGCCCGGGGGAAAAATGGAACCCGGAGAAACGCCAGAGCAGGCGCTGGTGCGCGAACTGAAAGAAGAACTGTCGATTCAGATTGCGATAGCGGATCTGACGTATCTTGGTCATTTTTCCGATCAAGCGGTCAATGAGCCTGGGTATGTTGTTGAAGCCGACGTGTACCGTGTGCAGGGTGTGAATAGCGTCGTAACCCCGGCGGCTGAAATTGCCGAAATCGCCTGGGTTAACCCAAAAACGCCGACGACGCTGCCTCTGGCCCCGTTGACTCAGCAACAATTATTGCCCCTCGCCGCCGCATTTTGACGCTGTTGTGACAGGCTGGCCGCCGCGTCAGCCTGGTATTTCTCTTTTTCGTTCCTGCCTATGGGGTGAAGTACGTGAGGGCGGGTCATTGGAAATAATGGAATGACTTGTTCAATAAATCCCGATAGCACGTTATAACCGCAGGGGTATCATTAAAGAATACCATGACGAAACGGGACATATCATGAGCGATGCAATTACAGTACAACAACCGGAGCAGGCGCAGCGTTTGGTCTTGCTGTTTCACGGTGTTGGCGACAGCGCCAACGGTATGGCGGCACTGGGGCGTTATTTCGCCGATGCTTTGACAGATGCCTGTGTTGTCAGTCTCAATGGGCCTGAAAGCACCGAATGGGGCGCGGGGCGTCAGTGGTTCTCCGTGCAAGGAGTGACCGAAGAGAACCGTCAGGCGCGCGTTGATGCGGCGATGCCGGGGTTTCTGTCAACGGTGCGCTATTGGCAGGCGAAGGTTGGGGTCGATGCTGCACATACTGTGCTGGTTGGGTTTTCGCAGGGAACCATCATGTCTCTGGAAGCGCTCAAGGCAGACCCGGCGATTGCCGGTACGGTTATCGCCTTTAGCGGCCGCTTTGCCTCGTTGCCAGAATCTGCATTGACGCCCGCGGTAGTGTATTTTATCCACGGAGAGCAGGACAGCGTGATTTTGCCTGCGCACGCACAGGCTGCCGCTCAGCGCCTGCATACATTGGGCAGTGCGCATTCACTTGATTTGATTGCAGGTGTCGGCCACTCGATTGACGGTCTGATGCTGCAACAGGCGCTGGGGTATCTGGCATAACCGGGTCCTGTTGCTTTTAAGGCGGTTCTACCCATGAATCGCCTTTGTTTTTATTTGCCCTTGCGCGCTATTTTCGCCCCGCACTGAATGAGATATCGCGCCAAAATCATGTCGAGTAGTTTCCCTGTCCATATAAAAAGTGAATTTTTCCATATTTAAATAACGTTGAATGGCCGACGATGTTATTGCACTGCTTATGTGTTGCATTGCATCGGTAGTGCACTACGCACACCATAATGTCTGACGTTTTTCCCGCTATACCCATATGTATTCGTGTCGCTGGCTTATTTAAAGTCGGTTCTTCAATGCCGCTGCGTTAGTGGTGCGACACGAATCATTGAGGGTATATACATGTCACGTCCTTTTAGGAAATAAGGGTGTTATATGTTTAAACGTATAAAAGTTGTGACCATTCTTATTATTGTTCTCTTAACTCTGGGTATTTCACAATTTCTCACCGGTGCGCTTTCCATGCGTGCGCTGGTCAATGACCGAGAAGGGTTTCAGGATTCACAGCGTGCGAATCAGAGCGTGGCGGCGTTTACCGATGCCTGGATTATGATGAACCAAACGCGTATTGCCGTCGGCACCATGATTCAAAATATGATGATGGGAAATGCGGATAAAGACGCGATGCAGTCGCTGCTGCAAATGGTTAAGGAGCGCATTGCCAGTTCCGAAAGCCGCTATAAGGCCTATCAGGCTATTCCTCCTTCGCCGGGGATGGATCCGGCGCTAATCAAAAAGCTGGAGGAAAGCTATGTCGTTTATCAGAAACTGCTGAACGATATTGTCAATTCACTGGCCGGTGGGCTGGCCGGGGCGGCAATGAAACTGCATGAAGGAGCGGCACCGTTCAACGTGGCGATGCAAGAAAACTATCTGGCATGGCGAGAAGCATAAACGTAGGTAGCCGATAATGGACTGCACGATAACCGTCGTGCTTTCCAGGAGATGTTGTGGCTATTAGGGGCAATTTCGCTGATGGTGGTATTGGTGATTGTGCTCAGCTGGGTTGGATTACAGCGTATTCTGTTGCAACAGCTGCATGCGCTGATGCGCCATATCAATGCGATTGCCAAAGGCGATCTGACGCAGTCGATTGACGTTCAAGGACGAAATGAGATGAGCCAGCTTGCCACCGGTTTGCATCATATGCAGCGCTCATTATTGATACGGTAAGCGCGGGGCGTGACAGCGCACAGTCTATTTACACCGGTGCCAGCGAGATTTCGGCAGGCAGCAACGATCTTTCATCGCGTACCGAGCAGCAGGCCGCGTCGCTGGGCGAAACGGCTGCCAGCATGGAACAGTTGACCGCCACCGTAAAACAGAACTCACACAGTGCGCGGCAGGCGGCGCAGGTAGCAAAAGAGGCATCAGAGACGGCAGACAAAGGCGGTGTAAAAGTCAGCCATGTGGTTATCACGATGAACCAGATTTCCGACAGTTCGCAAAAAATCGCGGATATCACCAACGTGATCGATGGTATTGCTTTTTAGACCAATATTCTGGCTCTGAATGCCGCCGTGGAGGCGGCGCGAGCAGGCGATCAAGGCTGTGGATTTGCCGTGGTGGCAGGCGAAGTGCGCACGCTGGCGCAGCGCTCAGGCGGCGAAAGAGATCAAAACCATGATTGACGATTCGGTCAATCGCGTCAGCACCGGGGCGATTCAAGTGCGGGAAGCGGGAGACACCATGCAGGAAGTTGTCACGGCGGTGAGTCGCGTGACCGATATTATGGGTGATATTGCGTCGGCATCCGATGAGCAAAGCCGTGGTATCGATCAAGTGGGACAGGCGGGCTTTTTACAAGGTGCCGTGTCGGCGTTCAACATTGGCAATAACAAAAGCGTGCCGCCTGCTGCGACTCAGCCGTTTACACGCAGTACGCAAGGGTTATTGCCAGCGGTAAAAACGCCTACGGGCGTGGGTCAGAACACAACTGGGAGGCGTTTTAGACCGCTTAACACTGGGCCGTGCAGCGTGCTGCGGCCCGGTTACAGGCGCTCAACGATCAGTGCGATGCCCTGACCACCGCCGATGCACAGCGTTGCCCGCCCCAGTGTTTTATCGTAGCTGCGCAGCGCGTGGATCATGGTAACCAGAATTCGTGCACCGCTGGCGCCGATCGGGTGGCCCAGAGCAATCGCGCTGCCGTTGACGTTAACTTTTTCCGGGTCCAGACCCAAATCGCGCTGTACGGCGAGGAATTGCGCTGCAAATGCCTCGTTGGCTTCGATCAGATCGATATCCTGTATGGTCAGTACCGCCTTGAGCAAGGCTTTTTGGGTCGCAGGAATTGGACCCAATCCCATCACTTCGCTCGGAACACCGGCTGAAGCCCAACTGCGAATGCGTGCCAGCGGCGTGATACCCTGCTGACGAGCTTCGGATTCTCGCATCAGCACCAGCGTTGCTGCCGCATCGTTGATTCCCGAGGCATTGCCCGCAGTGACGGTGCCGTCCGGCAGGAAAGCTGGGCGCAGTTTTCCCAGTGAATCCAGCGTGGTATCGGCACGCACGAACTCATCCCGATTGAAGATACGCGTCTCTTTTTTCACGCGCAGTGCAATCGTGGTGATCTCAGCCTCAAAGCGAACGCTGGCCTGTGCGGCGGCTGCTTTTTGCTGCGACGCGAAAGCGACAGCATCCTGATCTTCCCGCGTAAAGCCGTACTGCTTGGCGATGTTCTCGGCGGTGATCCCCATATGGTAGTCATTGAAGGCGCACAACAGACCGTCTTTGATCATGGAATCGATTAATTTGCCATCGCCCATGCGGTAACCCTGACGCGCTTTCTCCAGCAGGTAAGGAGCGGCACTCATGTTTTCCATACCGCCCGCGATACAGACCTGATTGTCACCCGCAACGATGGATTGTGCACCGAGCGCCACTGCCTTCAGGCCGGAGCCGCACACTTTGCTGACAGTAAAGGCAGGCGTTTCAATGCCGAGCCCGGCAGCCTGACCTGCCTGATGCGCCGGGTTTTGGCCCAAACCGGCGCTCAACACATTGCCCAGCATCACTTCATCAATCTTCAGGCCTTGCGGCAGGGATGACAGGCTATCTTTAATCGTGGCGCTTGCCAGTTCGACGGCGGAAGTCGTGGCCAGACTGCCCGCGAATTTACCGATCGCGGTACGTTTGGCACCTACAATCACAACGGAATCTTGTGTGTTCATCAGAGTCTCCTTAGTGGACTTTTAACGGTTGCAGGTCGTCGGAGACAATGAAGTTGGCTTCTGTCTTCTGGCGCAGTTCGTCGAGGGTGATATCCGGGCTGATTTCGCGCAGTACCATCTGCTGATCGATAAATTCAAATACCGCCAGTTCGGTGACCACCATGCTGACTTTGTTGGCAGCGGTTAGCGGGTAGGTACATTCATGCAGCAGTTTAGGGGCACCGTTTTTGGCACAGTGTTCCAGCGCAATGATCACCTTTTTAGCACCGACCACCAGATCCATGGCACCGCTCATGCCGGGCACCATTTTGCCGGGCACCACCCAGTTGGCTAGGTTGGCATGTTCATCCACCTGCAAACCGCCGAGTACGCACACGTCAACGTGGCCGCCGCGGATCAGAGCGAACGAGAAGGCGCTGTCAAACATCGCAGCGCCGGGTACCATGCCGCAGGGTTGTCCACCTGCGTTAACCGGATTGGTATCGATTTCAGTAATGGCACCTAAACCGAGAAAGCCGTTTTCCGATTGTAAGGTCACTTCAATGGCTTCGGGTACGTAGTTGGCTACCTGAGTTGGCAGACCAATCCCTAAATTCACAACGTCGCCGTCGTTTAACTCGAGCGCGACGCGGCGAGCAATAATTGATTTCGCGTCCATTATTTTTCTCCAACATAAAGGTGATCGACCAGCGCAGCAGGCGTCACAATGCATTCCGGCGCTAATTGGCCGACAGGAATAACCTGCTCGCATTGCGCCACAACGTTGTCTGCGGCAAGTGCTATCAGAGGATTAAAATTACGGGCGGTAAGGTGATAAATCAGATTTCCACGGGTGTCGGCGATGCTTGCCTGAATAATGGCAAGATCAGCTTTTAACGGTAATTCCAATAAATAGGTCGTATTATCGAGGTGATTTTTTTGTTTATTTTCTTCCACCACGGTGCCAACCCCTGTCTGGGTGAGAAAACCACCCAGTCCGGCACCGCCACTGCGAATACGTTCTGCCAGTGTGCCTTGTGGTACCAGTTCGACATCCAAAGTTTCGGCAATCATGCGTTTGCCCGTTTCCGGGTTGGTGCCAATATGCGAAACGATGACTTTTTTAACCTGATCGTTGGCAATTAATGGACCAACGCCGGTGTCGGGAAATGCCGTGTCATTACCAATCAGGGTTAAATCAGTGACGCCGGATTTGATTATTTCTTTTACCAATAAATCCGGGGTTCCGACACCCATAAAACCACCGAACATAATTGTCATTCCGTCTTTTAATAAAGATCGGAAATAACTGGCATCAATGATTTTGTTTTTCATTATTCAGCTACTCCATCAATCAAAGGGCGTCATTACCGTTTTTTAGGCAAAAGTCGCCCCGTAGAAAATTGGCGGCAATTTTCTACGGTCGTTATGTGGATAATAGGGTATATAGGGGCAATAGTCATTGCCCCTATATACCCGTCATACTTCAAGTTACAGGTGCGTTGGCTTCGTTCACTCGTAAACGTTTTGTCCTGTAACTCGAATTATTTAGGGTATAATCTTTTTGACCGTACCACGGGTGAATCCGTGGCAATCGCTTAGATATCCATATCCAGAATGGCTGCACTCAGCCCTTTGCTGTGCATATCCAGTGCTAGTGAACGGGTGACACCGCCACCCAGTGCGCCATACATGACAAAGTTCAGTGCGCCAATGGCGGGCAGTTCGTAGCGGACGACGTCACCGGTGACGATATCGGCAAACCAGGCTTTGACTTTTTCCGCAGTAACAGCCGCCTTGATTTTTTCAAAATCTTCCGCGCGATAAGCAATCAGGGAGATATTCGACGTATTGCCTTTTTCGCCAGTGCGGGAGTGAGCGATTTCACGTAGTTTCATTATTTGATCTCCAGGTAGTTAACCGCTGGGGTAACGAAAGCACGCGCCAGCAGGGTGGAATCCATGGCCAGAATCTCTTTGACGCCTTTATTGACACCACCGCCGCCCGCAGGGCCATTGGTGTACAGCGTTTCCACTTCGTTGCCCACTTTCACTGCCTGTGCGCGGGTGGCGCAGCGAGCGGCCACGCGCGCGCATTTCATAGGGTTCGCTGCGTTGAGAACGTCCTGCACCGTGCAGCGCGTCTACGCCAATCAAATCGAAACGCACTTCTGAGGGTGCGAAACCGCATACTTAAAAACGGCCTTTGACGATGTCGAGTGCCAGACGACCGCGCGCGACAGCCCCCGGTCCTGCGTAGGAAATTTCCCCTTCGCCGATAAAGCCGTCCTGATAACCGACGGAGACTTTCAATGTGTCGGTTTTGGCGCGGCCCGTAGCACCTTGAACGCGAACGCGGTCTTCACCAACCTGAGTGAAGGTGACGCCGGTGAAATCGGCCACAACATCGGGAGTGATATAGCTGTCCGGACGGTGGATTTCATACAGCATCTGCTCTTTGCAGGTATCCACGCATACCCGGCCGCCAGAACCGGCAACTTTGGTGATGACTGCATCGCCGTTTTCATCAATTTCCGCGATCGGGAAGCCAAGGCGCTCCAGATGCGGAATGTCCTTGAAGCCAGGATCGGCATAGTAACCACCGGTGATCTGTCCTGCACATTCCAGCAGGTGACCAAGGCAGGTGCCTTTGCCCAGGTGTTCCCAATCATAGGCTGCCCAGTTGAATTCATACATCATTGGTGCCAGGAACAGCGACGGGTCAGAAATACGTCCGGCGATAATGATGTCAGCACCATCATGCAGCGCTTTGACCATGGCATCAGCGCCCATGTAGGCATTGGCGGAAAGGATCTCTTTACCGCAGGTAGAAACCGGCTGGCCGATTTCATCCAGACGCGCATCTTGTTTGATCAACACATCGCGCACGTCGTCACCAGTCACCACAGCAATTTTCAGCTATTTGGCACCCAGTTCTTTGGCGATCTCCAGCACACGCTGGCCGGCTGCCGTTGGGTTGGCAGAACCCATATTGGTGATGATTTTGATACCTTTTTCCAGACAGGTCGGCAGTACCGCATACATTCTGTCCGCCAGCAGCTCGTTGTAGCCCTTCTCCGGGTTTTGCTGCTTCTGTTTTTGGCCGATAGCGATGGTGCGCTCTGCCAGGCATTCGAACACCAGGTAGTTGATATCGCCTTTTTGTGCGAGCTCAAGTGCGGGCTCAATGCGATCGCCGGCATAGCCTGCGCCGGAACCTATACGGATAGTTTTCATAGCTTTACCTTCTATATTTAAAACGGCTCTGATTACGGTGTACTGGCGCTTAGAGCGGGAACACACCAAAGATGACGCAGGCGAATGTCATGACGACACTGGCTGCCCAGAGCACGGGAATAGAGAATTTCTGGTGGTCGGCCAAATCGACGCCTGCCAGGCTGCACAGCAGGAACGTGGCCGGAGTTAACGGGCTGACCGGGAAACCGGTGGTCATCTGACCCAGTACGGAAGCCTGTGCCACCTGAATGGCCGGAACACCCAACATTTCGCCGGTATGAGCGATAGCGGGCATGATGCCGAAGTAATAAGAATCAATGTCAAACACCAGGCTCAATGGCATAGAGATGAGACCCACCACGAACGGAATGTGAGATGCCAGTGCAGGAGGAACGAAGCCGACAGCCGCTTCAGACATGGCTTTCAGCA
Organism: Candidatus Symbiopectobacterium endolongispinus; assembly: GCF_018777385.1. Classification (GTDB taxonomy): domain Bacteria; phylum Pseudomonadota; class Gammaproteobacteria; order Enterobacterales; family Enterobacteriaceae; genus Symbiopectobacterium; species Symbiopectobacterium endolongispinus. Next base: position 237,594 of record NZ_JAFJYB010000003.1, read on the forward strand.
TACCCGCGCCCCCATGATGCCGGTGAAGGCACCTGCGGCGAACAGGATACTGGCCATCATCAGTGCTGCTTTGGCGTGCGCATTGATACGCGCTTTCTGCATTTCAACGTTGGGATAGTTCACCATCAGCGCGACCATAAAGGCCACCGTCGGTGAGATTTTGGTGAAGACCATGGTGCCAATTACGCACACTACCAGCGCGATGTTAATCCAGAACATGTGTGGACGACGCAGCGCTTTTTCTTCGTCAGTCAGTTCCTTAACGTGTTCTTGTGCATTGAACGACGCAGAGCCGCCAGCCAGCTGGTTACTGCCCAACAGGCCAAGGCGTTTCTCCTCTTTCTTACCCCAGTAGTAGCCCATCAGCACCATGAAGACCAGGCCACAAATTTGCGCAGGGATTAATGGGATAAACAGGTCGTGGGTAGAAATGTTCAACGCCGCTGAGGCGCGGATCATCGGTCCGGTCCATGGCAGGAAGTTCACACCGGCGCTCAGGGCGGTAATACCGACCAGAATGCGTTTGTCCATGCCCAGCTTGTTAAACAGCGGTAGCATGGCAGGCACCGTGATCAGGAAGGTGACCGCTCCGTTGCCGTCCAGGTGTGCCAGCAGTGCCAATACCCCGGTACCGATAATGATCCTTACCGGGCTGGTTCCTACCATGCGTAAGATGCCGCGAATAATAGGATCAAACATACCTGCGTCGGTAACGACGCCGAAAAGCAGATGGCAAACACAAACATGGCTGCCATTGGTGCCAGTTTGGTGATCCCGTCCACGACGTATTTTGCTGTGTCAGTACTGCTTCCGGCCAATAATGCCCCAGCAATCGGAATGACAATCAATGCCACCATCGGTGACATTCGTTTGGTCATAATGAAAAATAATAGGGTGGCAATGGTGAGCACCCCGATTAACGCTAACATATAGCACTCCTCTACTTATTATTGTGCGCAGTTGACAATGTATGCTGGTTTAACGATTATGTTAAAAAATATCGTTTTTTTATAACAAACATGAAAATCAACGCCTAGCCCAGAACAGATATTGTTGGCTGCGCTATTTTTATCATTTGGAATTGGATCAGACTAACTCATAATGGCAATGGATTCATTTGAAAACAGAATTGGTTTATTCTATTTGCAGATCAAATAAATAGGTGAAAATTACCCATATATGGGTAACTAATTGTTTTGAAATGATATCGAAGAATAATTTGCGATAGGCGTAGGTGAGGTGTTGTGATTTTGCTTCAAAATGTAGCAATTGCATCTTTTATCTGAAGGTCAAATAAGATTAAATAATTGTGGCAGTGATCATAAAAACAAAATAAGTCGCTTGATTGAAATAAAGTTTGTTAATTTTTTACCGATGTGTAAGGTATATTTCAGATAGAGGTGTTATGAACTTATCCATTAAACAATTGAGGACATTTATTGCGCTCACGGAAACTGGAAACTTTACCCGAGCAGCGCAGAAAATAAACTTGTCGCAGCCTGCCTTTAGTGCGTTGATCGCGGCATTGGAAGATGAGGTGGGATATCGCCTTTTCGACCGTGATACGCGCAAGGTGCGGTTAAACGGAAATGGCATTCACTTTATCGATATTGCTCGCCGACTCATTCAGTCACACGACGACGCCGTCGTGGAGATTAAATCTTACGCCACCGGATACAAAGGTAAAATTGTATTGGCGGTGTTGCCTTCAATGGCGGTTGAATGGTTGCCGCAGGTGCTGGCACAGCACCATCGTGCACATCCTGATATCAAGGTTGAGCTGTTGGATACGCAGTGGGATCGCTGCCTGAAAGCTATTCTGGACGGACGAGCGGATGTGGCATTAACCGCAGGTCAGCCTTCTCCGGGCACGTTCAGTTCCCGAATGTTGTTTGCCGATGAGTTTTTCCTGATTTGTCACCGCAATCACCCTCTGGCACAGCGCCAGAGCGTTGACGTTGCCGAAGTGGCGCCGCACAGCTTTAACTACGTGCTTGAAGTGCGCCAACTGACCACCATGATGGGGCTAGTCGCAGCCAACTATGGGGTGAGCATTGTGACCGGTCTGACGCTGTTTCAGTTTCAGCACAAGGATATCGCGATTGTGCCGTTTCGCGTTCTGTCGCTACCGCGCGGCATCTATCTGGTGACCGACAAAGAGCGGCAGTTGTCACAGTGCGCCAAAGAGTTCTATGAATTTCTGCTGGAAAAAGCGGAGAGTTTCACCCCTCGCTCAGCACCCTGACTAGTTGTTCAAAAATGGTCCGAAGGCAACTGGCTGGAAGAGAAACGCATCATGGTTTTTTCTCCGGCCAGTCATCTTCTTTATCCCACTCGGCGTTGTTGTCTCTATGCGGAGGCAGCTCCGGTTTATTCTTGAGAAAGCGTTTATGGTCGAGGCGGCTCAGTTCTTTCATGCCGTTAATCACCATACCAACCAGAATAATCAGAATCACCCACCAGTAATCAGACAGCCAGGACATGTTCAATCCTCATCGATATTCATGATAAAGCGGGAAAAAATATCAGGCAGATGCAGGCGTAGCCAGGTATCTCCCGCGATATCTTCATGTTGCCAGGCTTCCCAAATAACCTCTGGTGTCAACTGTTTCGCTGCCGGTCTGGACAAGGGCTGGTAGCTGATGTGCCAGGGTTCCACAGCAACGCCGTCGCGATCGTGGGCAAAAGGTCGGTAAAAATCGAACTGTGCCATATGCGCAGTAAGCCAGTCGTTCAGTTCAGCGAAATAGCCGCCCGCCTCTATTCCAATGGCTCCAGTTGCAGACGAGCCCCTTGAGGCAGGCGTGACGGATCGTAGATATCAGCTCGGTGCCCCAGTGATGGCGGCTGGCGCCCGGGAGGGCAGACCAGCGCAATATCGCGGCACAGCGTTCCGCCACGGAAAGCGTTGCTGCCACCAGCGGCTGGCTGTTTTTATCCAGCAACGGGCGCTTGCCGTTGAATTTTTGATTCCAGATGTGGTGCTGGCGGGCTGTAACTGAAAACCATCACGCGCAGCCGCCTGCTGTAAACCCGTGAGCATGGCGTGCGTCATCATGCGATGAGCTGCTCCATAATGCGTTGATAAATACGGCTTAGTAATTGCAGATCCGCAGCGGTGACGCATTCGTCCACTTTATGAATGGTGGCGTTTACCGGGCCAAGTTCTACCACCTGTGCGCCCATCTGCGCGATAAATCGCCCATCCGACGTACCGCCATTGGTCAGCAACTCTGGAGTTATTTCGCTGTAATGCTCAACGGCGGTCACTACGACATCGACCAGATCTCCTGGAGGTGTTAAGAATGGTTGGCCGGAGAGATTCCAGTTCAGCGTGTAGTTAAGCTGATGGCGATCCAGCAGAGCGGCGACGCGCGCTTTAATCACGTCGTCCGTCAACTCGGTGCTGAAGCGGAAATTAAACTGCACAAACAGCTCGCCGGGTATCTCGTTATTGCTGCCAGTGCCCGCATTGATATTGGCAATTTGCATGCTGGTGGGAGGAAAAAAAGCATTACCCTGATCCCATTCGGTGTCCACCAATTTATTCAGGGCTTCCATGGCGCGATGTACCGGGTTGTCGGCCAGATGCGGATAGGCCACGTGGCCTTGTACCCCGTGTACCGTCAGATTGGCGGTAATAGAGCCACGACGCCCGTTTTTCACCACGTCGCCCAGTTTGGTGGTGCTGGAGGGTTCGCCCACCAGGCAGTAATCCACGCGTTCATTACGTGCCATTAACGCCTCAACCACTTTCACCGTGCCGTTCACCGCACTGGCTTCTTCATCTGAGGTGATCAAAAACGCCAGGCGGCCCTGATGATGGGGATTAGCTTGTACAAACCGCTCAGCGGCCACCACCATGGCTGCAATTGACCCTTTCATGTCTGCTGCGCCGCGCCCATACAAAAAGCCATCGCGCAGGGTAGGTTTAAACGGTGGGTGCTGCCAGCGGCTGGCATCACCGCTCGGAACCACATCGGTATGCCCGGCAAACGCCAGCGTTTTGCCTTCACCGCGCCATGCCCAGACATTCTCGGTATCGCCGAAATCCATTTTTTCAATGGTAAAGCCCACCGCTTTCAGACGTTCAATCAGCAGTGCCTGACACCCTTCATCGCGCGGGCTGAGCGACGGGCGTTTAATCAATTGTTGTGCAAGTTCTAAAACGGGGCAGGACATCTCACTCTTTCTCCGCGGTAAAGGCGTGGTAACTTTCGGCGTTAAAGCCTAATAGGGCGCTCTCTCCGCTCACCAGCAGCGGGCGTTTGATCAAGGCTGGATGGGCAAACAGCAGCGCAATGGCGCTTTCGGAATCGATGACGGCGGCGCGCTCTGCGTCACTTAATTGTCGCCAGGTGGTCCCGCGCGTATTGAGCAACGGCTGCCAATCACCAACAAGGCGGATAAAGGCGGTTAGCTGCGTATGATCCAACCCATCGACACGGTAATCATTAAACTGATAGGCAATCTGATGCGCTTCCAGCCAGCGTCGTGCTTTTTTGATGGTATCGCAGTTTTTAATACCGTACATCATCAGCGTCATGGTGATAACAGTCCTTTCTCATCGGGAGGCCATTAAGGCGGCAGGTGGATGTGCAGCATGCCGAAAAATGGCGAGGAGATCCACCTATGCAATCTGCTCAGAATGGGATCTTGTTCGCTTTTTATTCGACAGGAAAACGTTTCGCTGGTTAAAAAGTGGGCGTATACTGGCCGCAGTTAATTACCAGGGGGACATGATGATAGAAGTAGAAGTGCGTCACTGGGAAGACTTCATTGAAGAAATGCTACGTAAAAAATAATTATCGGTTACCTAGTTTTTTCCATTGATAGATTTGAGTACAGAACCAGGAACAACATTCCATCCAATGCAAAGGCAGTCAGAACGCTCTGACTGCCTTTTTCATGGGTAAAATGAGGAAATCTTGAGTGTTTTACTCAGGAAATTGTGATTTAAAACAATAACTACATAATTTATGAATACATATCAATTATTTATTTTCTAATGCGTAATCTGCTGCAGCAATGGCGTGCAGATAGCTGGTATCAAAAAGAGGAATTTTTGTATCAGATTGATGGATTAAAAGGGGAATTTCGGTGCAGCCGAGAATCACTCCTTCAGCACCTTGCAGGGCAAGCCTATCGATAATGATGTTAAATGCTTCTCGCGAACGGTCGAGCAATACGCCGCGGCATAACTCGTCGTAAATGACACGATTGATCTCGTCTCGCTGATCGGGTTGCGGAATAATGACATCAATGCCGTGGCGCTCTCGTAAGCGACCACGGTAGAAATCCTGCTCCATGGTATAGCGAGTACCCAATAAGCCGACGCGCGTCATGCCAACCTGTTTCAGACTGTCGGCAGTGGCATCGGCGATATGCAATACCGGTAATTGACTGGCGCTTCCTACCTGGTCGGCCACCTTGTGCATGGTGTTGGTGCAGATGACGATCGCTTCTGCGCCTGCCTGACGTAGCCCGAGGGCGATTTCAGAAAGCCGCTGTGCCGCCTGCTCCCATGCGCCTTGTGCCTGGAGTTGCTCGATATCATGAAAATCTACGCTGTGCAGCCAGATGCTGTTGAACGCGTTCGTTAATGAGGCGGTAGTAGGGCACGGTGGATTCCCAACTCATGCCACCGATCAATCCAAGGGTTTTCATTGTTCGTTTATCCTGTGGGTAATTTACGGTTGCCCGACACAGTGTGTAGGGAGAAAACGGTAACAAAGGTGTCTCATTTCAAACTATTGGTAAATCGGAGCGAATATTTAGCGATTTTCATCACTTTTTATCCAAGTTCAACTGGACAAATGCGTTATTAATTGCTGTACTATATCAGACACACATTTTGTGTCTTTCATTCATGTTAAAGGTAAGTTTGATGTCTAAGATTAAAGGTAGCGTTAAGTGGTTCAATGAGTCCAAAGGTTTTGGTTTCATCACTCCGGAAGACGGCAGCAAAGATGTATTCGTACACTTCTCTGCAATCATGAGCAATGGCTTCAAAACTCTGGCTGAAGGTCAGCGTGTAGAGTTTGAAATCACTGACGGTGCTAAAGGCCTATCTGCGGCTAACGTTATCGCTATTTAATAATACCGATTTCTTGAAAACCCGCCTTATGGCGGGTTTTTTTATTCCGTTGTCAGGATACCAGCCAGTTGACCAGTGCGAATGCCAGCGCAGTCATGAGCAGTGAGCCTACCAGATTACACAGAATGTTGATGGCAGCCGCTGAGAGCTGGCCCTGGTTGATAAACAGAAACGTCTCCGCCGAATAAGGTGGGAAATGTGGTTAATCCGCCACACAGCCCGGTCGTTATCAGCAGTTTCCAATGCGGCGGTAACTCCGCATGACGGGCAAAATAGGCGAGGGCACCACCGATGACAAAAGCCCCGATCAGGTTTGCCATCAGCGTACCCACAGGCAGTACTGACACCGCTGTGGTGTTATAGCGCATTCCCAATGCCCACCGGGCAACGCTTCCCGCTCCGCCGCCGATGAACACGGCAAGAAACATCATCCACATAATGACCTCGTGTTGTGTATTATTTTACGTTGAAAGTGATTCAGAGCGGGCAGATCCCTACGCGCCTGCTCTGAGGCATACGTAGGCATCATCAGCCCAAAGGGCGGTTAGGGAGGAATGCCATCTCCATGTGACAAAAACAGTGTAGCGGCGATAGGTATCTGGATTCAAGCACTGGCAATAGGCATATCAGCGGTAGGGTCTAATTTTGTTACAAATGAATTTTGTGTTCGCGCTGTCGAAGGCATAAATAAGAAATATCGTTTTTATTCGCTGGTATTCCAGTATTCGTAATCAGGTAGGTGTGTGATGGAAGGTATTAGCATTGCCAAACTGTTGGCGATTGCCGCGCTGATCGTATTGCTGTTCGGCACCAATAAACTGCGCTCGCTGGGCGGCGACTTGGGGGCAGCAATCAAAGGGTTCAAGAAAGCGATTAATGACGATCAGTCAGTGAAAACGACCACTGCAGGAGATGATGAGCGCCTGCCGGTGAAATTCGTCATAACAAGGACTAATCGCCTTAATGAAAAAGGGCGGCCTGTTGGCCTCCCTTTTGCGATAAGTACGTCAGCAACAGAGTCAATGTGTAACTAAATATTGTTACACCCAACGTGCTTACTTAACCTCAATGCCTTTCGCTTGCAGATCGGCGTGATACGACGAACGCACGAACGGGTCGCAGGCTGCGTGGGTAAAGCCCATCGCCATCGCCTCGGCTTTCATTTCATCGAACTCTTCCGGACTCACATAGCGTTTCACTGGCAGGTGATGACGGCTGGGCTGTAAGTATTGCCCTAATGTCAACATGGTGACACCGTGGCGGCGCAGGTCACGCATTACTTCAACGATCTCTGCATTGGTTTCCCCCAGCCCAACCATCAGGCCGGATTTAGTCGGAATTTCAGGGTGAGAGACTTTAAAGTTCTCAAGTAGCTTCAATGACCACTCGTAGTTGGCACCAGGGCGTACCTGACGGTAGAGGCGCGGTACGTTTTCCAGATTGTGGTTGAACACATCCGGCGGCGTCACGTTCAGGATATCCAGCGCCTTATCCATACGACCGCGGAAATCGGGCACCAGCGTCTCGATGCGAATATGTGGGTTTTTACGGCGGATAGCGGCGATGCAGTCTGCGAAGTGCTGTGCGCCGCCGTCACGCAAGTCATCCCGGTCTACGGAGGTGATCACCACGTAGCGTAACCCCATGTCATGGATGGTCTGTGCCAGTTTCTCTGGCTCATTGGCATCTGGCGTTACCGGGCGGCCGTGTGCCACGTCGCAGAACGGGCAGCGGCGGGTACAAATGGCACCCAGAATCATGAAGGTGGCTGTACCGTGGTTGAAACATTCGGCCAGATTCGGGCAGGAAGCTTCTTCACAGACAGAATGCAGGCCGTTTTTGCGCATGGCCGCCTTGATGCCTTGAATACGGCTGGAATCGGCAGGTAACTTGATTTTCATCCATTCAGGTTTACGCAGTAGCTCCTGCCGCTCAGTGACGACGGTGCGTACCGGGATGAGTGCCATTTTGTCTGCATCGCGGTATTTAACGCCGCGTTCCATCTGAATCGGTTTACTCATGATAGCCAGGTTCCAGTTCTGAATCACATGTTGAATCATGATTTAAGTTCTATGATTCAATGGATTATGTTTCTAATTAAACTTTTTTAAAAAACTATAAAAAATTATACCATCTTTGCTGCCTGACATTCAGCCTTTACGTCGCACAAATGCATAAATAATGTAAACGGAATGTGATTTGGCACCGATAAGCATAAACCCAACTGTACCATTTCACGCCGATATACTGCGCGGTACGGGCGCGCCATGAGAGGCCCAATCCCATACCAGTGGCGCTTGTTGCGTGTAGCCAAGCCGTTGCATAAAGGTCGCGACCAATAGCTGGGCGACATCTGCCACTTCCACGCCGGGTACGTGCTGGCTGACCTGCGTCATTACCATGCCCGCATAGCCGCACGGGTTAATACGCAGGAACGGCGTCAGGTCCATATTGATGTTGAGTGCCAGCCCATGTAAAGAGCAGCCTTTACGAATGCGTAGTCCGAGTGAACAGATTTTAGATTCCTGCACATACACACCCGGCGCATCAGCGCGGGCATGAGCGGTGATACCGAACTGTGCCAGTGTATAGACCACGGTATTTTCAATGGCGGTGACCAGTTCCCGCACGCCCACTTTTCGGCGTTTTAAATCCACCAGCACATACATCACTTGCTGGCCCGGTCCGTGATAGGTCACCTGGCCGCCGCGATCGCTTTGAATCACTGGAATATCGCCGGTAGTGGGCAGATGCTCTGCCTTGCCAGCTTGACCTTGGGTAAAAACGGGAAGGTGCTGCACCAACCAGAGCTCATCCGCGCTTTGCGTGTCACGCAAATCGGTAAGCTGGTGCATCGCCAATGAAACAGGCTCATAGGGTTGTACGCCAAGCTGACGTACGATGATCTTATCCTGTAGCAACATCGTGATCTTCAGGTTAAGGAAAACAATGGAGCCGATTATAGTAGCGGGACGCGCCAGCGAACAGCGCTGAAACACATTTTCCCGCGATTATCCGGTCGGGCAGGCGTCATGCCCTTACAGTACAACGCGTACGATATCGATAGCGCCCAGCTCTTCATAGAGCGTTTCGACTTGCTCAATGTGCGTGGCGGTAATGGTAATGGAAACCGAATGGTAATTGCCTTTGCTACTAGGTTTGACCTGCGGGCTATAGTCGCCCGGCGCATGACGTTGCACCACTTCGACAACGCGGTCTACCAATTCTGGCTGCGCGTGTCCCATCACCCGGTAGGTGAATGAGCAGGGAAATTCGAGCAGTTCATTGAGTTTGGTTTTCATGTGTTCTCCAGATGGATCTGTGCCCATGCTGATCGTCGCTGTTCAATAGCGTTTGGTTCAACATAAAGTATAACTCCCGCCGCAGCGGGAGTTATCATCTCTGAATATGGGGCCAAAAACGGTTAACCCAAGGGCTTAGCCTAACCAGCGATGGAACATCAGGCGAATGTAGTCAAACAGACAACCAAAAATGCCCCCTTCTTTGACTTCATTCATCACGACCAGCGGGCGTTGCTCAATGGTTTTGCCATCAAGTTGGAAGTTGATGGTACCAACCACCTGGTTTTTGCTCATCGGTGCGTGCAGTTCCGTGTTATTGAGCACATAGCTGGCTTTCAGATCTTTCATCCGACCGCGCGGAATGGTGAGGTAGGCATCTTTTTCCACGCTCAGGGAAACCATGTCGCTATCACCGAACCAGACGGGCTCGGATGCAAACTCTTTGCCGGCTTTCAGCGGTGCAACGGTTTCAAAGAAACGGAAACCCCAGGTGAGCAGCTTTTTGCTCTCGGTTTCACGGCCTTTGAAGGTGCGCCCGCCCATCACTACCGAGATCAAACGCATTTGACCTTCAGTGGCCGAGGCAACCAGATTGTAGCCTGCCGCATTGGTGTGGCCGGTTTTGATACCGTCGACAGCCAGGCTGCTGTCCCACAACAGGCCATTACGGTTGGTCTGTTTGATGTTGTTAAAGGTGAACTCTCTTTCTTTATAAATGGTGTACTCGTCCGGCACATCGCGAATCAACGCCTGGCCAATCAGCGCCATATCGCGCGCGGAGCTGTGTTGCCCCGGTGCATCCAAGCCGTGCACGGTCTGGAAATTGGTGTTCTGCAAACCCAATGTTTTCACATAGTTGTTCATCAGGCTAACGAAGGCATCCTGGCTACCCGCCACATAATCTGCCATCGCAACGCAAGCATCATTACCCGATTGCAGAATGATGCCGCGACTGAGTTGTGAAACCGGTACACGATCGCCCGGTTTCAGGAACATCAGCGACGAGCCCTGAAAGGTCGGGTTTCCGGTTGCCCAGGCATCTTTGCCGACGGTTACGATGTCATTCTGGGTAATCTTGCCGGATTTCAGCGCCTGACCGATAACATAACTGGTCATCATTTTGGTCAGACTTGCGGGATCGCGGCGCGCATCGGCATTCATTTCTGCCAACACTTTACCAGAGTTGTAATCAATCAGGATGTACGATACCAGAGTTGTAATCAATCAGGATGTACGACTCGGCGTCGATTTGTGGTACGCCGGGGATCATCGTCTTGAGATTGACGTCTTCCGCATGGGCCGTTGTGGCAACACTGACGGCAAGCAGCGTGCCCAGCGCTGTACCTAAGGTGAAACGAGACGTGATAACAATATTCATGATTGGAACTACAACATCCGTGGGGTGAAGTTAAAAAACGAGCCGTACTATAGCAGATGCGCCATAGCGCGGCACCAGACATTCCGTTACGTGATTTTGCTAAAGCAGAATGGTGTAACAACCCCATGACCGCACATTAACATGCGGCGGACTGGGGCGCGAGAGGATTATTGCGCGTCTGCCGCCGTGACAAAGGCGTGCTGCTGCGCTTCTGTTGCCAAACGCTGCTGAAGTTCAGTGGCCTGTTGGAGGTTTTGAAAAGGGCCAAGCTGAACGCGATACAACCAGTTGCTGGGTGTCACTTTTCCCGTCACGTGGAAGCGTTCGATCAGGCTTTTCAGCCAGGTTTGCGCACGCTGTGGGTCGCTCAGCGCTCCAACCTGAACCAGATAGCGCCCGTTACTGTTGCCAATCGGTGTCGCTGCCGGCGTCACGGCAAGCGGGCGCGCTGCTGTGGTTGCTGGCCCGCTGGTCACAGGCGTAGCGGCATGTGTATCTTCCAATACGCCAGAACGCAGGGCTGTAGGAGCACCAAGAAACCCACTTGGGCTGGCACTGGTGCTGCTGGCCGGCATGTCGCTGTTATTTTGCACACTGAGGGCGTTGTTACTGACGGGCCTGCTGGCAATGGCTGCTGGCGCACTGGTTTCCATCACAGGCGTACCCAATCCGCTGGCACCGAGGTTCGGACGATCGGGCAGGGCAAAACTCTCTTTAGCGACGGTTGTCCCAATAGTGCCTGGCCCGGAGAGCGTGCCATCCGGCGCGACCACGATCGCTTCAACTTTCACTTTGGTATTGTTGGAGATATTGAGGCGATCGCCAGCCGCCTTGGACAGATCGATAATTCTGCCCGGCGTATACGGGCCGCGATCGTTCACACGAACCACCAGAAGGCGGCCGTTGCTCAGGTTAGTCACGCGGACATAGCTGGGTAATGGCAGCGTGGGGTGTGCAGCGGTAATGGCGTTGGGATCGAAGATTTCGCCGATAGATGTACGATTCCCGTTGGCTTCAGCGCCGTACCAGGTTGCCAGACTGACCTCGGAGAAGTTCTGCGCGTTCTGGATCACCTTGTAGGTTTTTCCCTTGATGGTGTAATTCTGCAACGTGCTCGGATTATAGGGCTCATAGCGCGGCTCGGCTCCGCCAATCTCTTCCACCGGACCATTATAAGCCGAGGTCGGCGTAATCGGCGCGCGCGGGGCTTCCGTGGTGGTACAGGCTGCAAGCATCAATGTGACGATGCCGACCCAAAGCCAGTCCTTACGCATGTGTTTACCTCACTTTATAAGTTTTTCGAGAGCATCTTACGGTGCGTGTGGATTGACATCACAATGCCAAACCCTGCCATCAACACCACCAACGCTGAGCCGCCGTAACTGATAAGCGGGAGCGGCACCCCGACCACGGGCAATATGCCACTCACCATACCGATGTTAACAAAAACATAGACAAACAGAATGAGAATCAGGCCGCCGACCATCACCCGACCAAACGAGGTTTGGGCATTGGCGGCAATTACCAGACCACGCATGATGACAAACAGATACATGGCGATCAGAACCAGCACACCAATCAACCCCAACTCCTCTGCCAATACGGCAAAAATAAAGTCGGTGTGGCGTTCGGGCAGAAATTCAAGCTGTGACTGGGTGCCTTGTAGCCAGTCTTTACCCGACAAACCCCCGGAGCCGATAGCAATCTTGGATTGAATAATATGGTAACCAGCCCCCAGCGGATCGCTTTCCGGATCGAGCAGCATCATCACGCGGGCGCGTTGGTAATCGTGCATCAGAAAGAACCAGAGCACGGGAATAAACGCTGCGAGCAACACTAGCGCCACGGCGATCAGTCGCCAGCTCATGCCCGCGAGAAAAAGCACAAACAGGCCGGATGCCGCGACCATAATCGACGTGCCCATGTCGGGTTGCGCCGCCACCAGCAAGGTCGGCAAAAAGATTAATACCAGGGCGATCCCGGTGTTTTTCAGCGACGGTGGGCACATATCACGGTTGATAAAGCGCGCTACCATCAACGGCACGGCAATTTTGGCAATTTCTGACGGCTGAAAACGGACAAAGCCAAGATCAAGCCAGCGCTGTGCGCCTTTACTTATCTGGCCGAACACATCCACCATGATCAACAGAATGACACAGACGATATAGAGATAGGGTGCCCAGCCTTCGTAGGCGCGCGGCGGAATTTGCGCCATGGCGATCATCACGGTAAGACCAATGGCTATCTGTGCCGCTTTACGCTCCATCATGCCGATATCCTGGCCGCTGGCGCTCCACATCACGAATAAGCTATACCCCAGCAGCGCTAGAATACAGAGCAGGAAGGGCTGGTCGATATGCATCTTGGTCCAAATCGACCTTTTTTGTTGGCTTTCAGTCATGGTGGCGGTTACTCGCTTTCAGAACCGGGTGCGCTGGGTGGCGCATCGGGCAATTCGGTGTTGTTATCGCCCAGCATAATGTGGTCGAGCATCTGGCGTACCAAGGCGCTGATAGCAGGGCCTGCACCGCCATTCTCCAAAACGATTGAGATGGCAATTTTGGGGTTGTTATAGGGGGCAAATGCCGTCAACAGTTTGTGGTCACGCAGGTGTTCGGCGATTTTATGCGCATTGTAGGTCTCATTTTCTTTCAGGCCAAATACCTGCGCAGTACCGGTTTTTGCTGCGATCTTATAGGGCGCATCGGCAAAAAATTTATGTGCAGTGCCGTTCTGACGGTTAGCAACCCCGTACATCCCGTCTTTGGCGATTTCCCAATAGCTGGCACGCACATCGCTAAGTCGTGACACTTCTTGCTGACGATAAGGTACGATGACGCCGCTATTGCGAGCGCTATAAAGCAGGTGTGGTGTTTTCACGTTGCCATCGTTGATAAGCGTCGTCAGTGCTTTCGCCATTTGAATCGGCGTGGCAATCCAGTAGCCTTGACCTATGCCAACCGGAATGGTGTCCCCTTGATACCAAGGACGTTTGAAGCGTTTTTGCTTCCACTCACGTGTGGGCATATTGCCGGAACGCTCTTCCGCCAGATCGATACCGGTGTATTCACCGTAGCCGAACTTGTTCATCCATTCTGCCAGGCGATCGATACCCATGTCATAAGCGACCTGATAGAAGAAGGTATCCGCAGATTCTTCCAGCGATTTGGTCACGTTCAAGCGGCTATGGCCCCATTTTTTCCAGTCGCGGAACCGTTTTTCTGAGCCCGGTAATTGCCACCAACCTGGATCGAACTGTGAGGTGGTGGTGGTAATCACATTGGCGCTTAATGCAGAGGCGGCAATGTAGGGTTTCACTGTTGAAGCCGGAGGATATAGCCCCTGCGTGGCGCGGTTGATCAGCGGTTTGTTAGGGTCATTAAGCAGTGCGCGATAGTCTTTGCTCGAGATGCCATCAACGAACAGGTTGGGATCGTAGCTCGGGGTGGAAACCAGTGCGCGCAGGCCACCATCGCGTGGATCGATAATCACCACCGCTGCCCGACTGCCTTCCAGCAGTTTTTCAACGTAGATTTGCAGGTTGAGATCGATGGTGAGGTAGATATCCTGACCCGCTTGCGGCGGCTGCTCGTGCAGTTGACGGATGACGCGGCCACGGTTATTGACTTCCACCTCTTCATAACCGGGTTTACCGTGCAGAATATCTTCGTAATAGCGCTCAATGCCCAGTTTTCCGATGTCGCGCGCGGCGGCGTAATCGGCAATTTTTTCTTCCTTACTCAGTCGCTCTACGTCTTTATCATTGATTTTTGATACGTAGCCGAGGACATGGGTTAGGGCAGAGCCATACGGGTAATAGCGGCGTTGATAGCCTTTGACTTCCACGCCGGGAAAACGGTACTGGTTGACGGCAAAACGGGCGACATCAACGTCGCTTAAGGCGGTTTTGACCGGAATGGAGGTGAAGCGGCGTGAGCGTTTACGTTTTTTCTCGAAGTTTTCCAGATCATCATCAGTGAGATTGACGATGGGTTTCAGAGTAGTCAGCGTATCTTGCAGGTTATCAACTTTGTCCGGCACCAGTTCCAACTGGTAAATGGTGCGGTTGAGCGCCAGTGGAATACCGTTGCGATCGTAAATGATGCCGCGGCTGGGCGCGATGGGTACCAGCTTAATGCGGTTTGCGTTTGAGCGTGTGCGGTAGTCATCAACGCGCACCACTTGCAAATGGTACAAATTGGTCACCAGCACGCCGGAAAGCAGCAAAATACCGATGAACGCCACTAAAGCACGACGTACGAAAAGGGCGGATTCCGCCGAATAATCACGAAAGGGTTTATGTTCTGTTTTCATCTGGCAACTATTTCGTGTGTTTTATCGTACAGTCTTACTCTCTATGGTAAGGGTGATTGGTGGTGATGCTCCAAGCCCGATACAGGCTCTCGGCCACCAATACGCGCACCAGCGGGTGCGGCAGCGTTAACGGCGATAGCGACCAGCTTTGCTCCGCCGCCGCTTTGCAAGCGGGGGCCAGCCCTTCCGGGCCGCCAATCAGCAGGCTGACGTCGCGCCCGTCCTGTTTCCAGCGTTCCAATTGGCTGGCAAGCTGCGGCGTTTCCCACGGCGTACCGGGAATATCCAGTGTCACAATACGGTTACCTTTCCCCACTGCCGCCAGCATCAGTTCCCCTTCTCGCTCGAGAATACGTTTGATATCCGCATTCTTTCCCCGTTTACCAGCAGGGATTTCCGTGAGCTCGAAGAGCATGTCTTTGGGAAAACGTCGCAGATAATCCGAAAAACCTGTCTGCACCCAGTCCGGCATTTTGGTGCCAACGGCGACCAGTTGCAGCCTCATGTTAGCTCCACAGTTTTTCCAGTTCGTACAGGTGACGGCTCTCTTCCTGCATCACGTGCACCATAACATCACCGAGATCGACAACCACCCAGTCAGCACCTTGCTCACCCTCAACACCCAGTGGGATCATTCCGGCAGCGCGTGAGACTTGTACCACATGGTCGGCGATAGACGAAACGTGGCGGCTGGATGTACCGGTGCAGATAATCATGCAGTCGGTAATGCTGGATTTGCCACGCACGTTCAGCACAACGATATCCTGGCCTTTTAAATCATCTATTTTATCAATAACAAAATCTTGGAGTGCTTGGCCTTGCAAAGGTTCCTCCTGCCTGGCTGTTCAACCGGAGAAATGTGCTCCGGCGGGTAAAAAGGGTTGCGTGTTCATGCGTGACGCACCGCAGGTGTTTCAGGGTATTAACGACCCATTTGGCGGCGTAGACAACGCGCTTTACCGTTTTTTACCGGACTGAAAAACCAGCGGCGGAGTATAGCATGCCCGGTGAGAGAGTGGTATGCGGGAAGCGGGTTAACGGTATAAGTCGTGAGCATCCATAAAATGCAGCACGGCAGGGGGAACCAAATCGTCGCAGGATTCACCCTTCTGACGGCGCTGGCGAATATCCGTGGCAGAGACGGTGACCAGCGGCGTGTGCGCCAAATAGATCAATCCGTGCGGCTGCGTGTGAAGATCTGCGGCATTTTCAGCGCTGTGCGCTTCCAGCCACGCCTGCTGTTCTGGCGTGTCCAACGTGGTGCGGTAACCTGGGCGTGCGCAGACCAGTAGATGACACACCTTGAGCAGGTCTTGTCCGCGGTGCCAGGCGTGTAATGTGAGCAGCGAATCCTGGCCGATAATAAAGGCCAACGGAATGTTATCGCCCATTTCTGCGCGAATCATCTCCATGGTATCAATGGTGTAAGACGGCGTGATACGCTGCAATTCACGGTCATCCACGCTGAATAACGGCGTCTCGGCGATGGCGAGTTCCACCATGCGCTTGCGCTGTTGCGCGGTGGCTTCAGGCTGTTCACGGTGAGGCGGTACGTTATTGGGCATCAGCGTGATGCGCGTTACGCCTATTTCATCCGCGAGCGCAGTGACTGGACGTAAATGCCCATAATGAATGGGATCAAAGGTGCCGCCGAAGTAGGCGATCAGTTCAGGGGGAGTAACGCTATTCATCGGCGTTGACCATACCGGGCGCAAGCACCTTGCCGCACAATAACAGCGTCAGCGTTTGCATTTCTGGCCAGATGGATTGGCCATAATCCTGTTTTAGCGTCAATTCCAATCGCGTCAGCAGGTGCATAGCTTGCTGCAACTGATGTCCATTGAGCCGTTGGAGTGCCTGAGTGAGCAGTGCGCGTCGGTTTTGCCACACTTTATGCTGATCAAACAGGGTATGTAACGGTGTTGTCACCATGTTGTGCTGCAAGGTGACCAACAGTGTCAACTCACGTTGTAGCGTGCGCAGCAGAATCACAGGTTCGCTGTCTTCTGCTTGTAACTGTTGCAACACGTGCCAGGCGCGTTTGCTTTTGCCTGCCAGCATGGCATCCAGCCAGTGAAAGGGCGTGAAGTGTGCAGCATCGTTTACCGCCTGCTCAACGCGTGGCAACGTGAGCTTGCCGTCAGGATAGAGCAATGACAAACGTTCCAGCGCCTGCATCAACGCCAGAAGATTGCCTTCATAGCAGTAACACAGCAGTTGCGTGGCGGCATCATCCAGTTGCAGTTTGCGTTGCTTGGCGCGTTGTGCCACCCAGCGCGGTAATTGCGTCTGTTCCGGTGTTAAACAGCTGATGATCACGCCGTGCTGCGACAGTGCTTTATACCAGGCGCTGTTTTCTTGCGCTTTGGTGAGTTTGCTGCCGCGTAGAATAGGCAATACGTCCTGATGCAGCAGTCCAGCCAGTTTGACTAGATTTTCTGCCATGGCGGCGTTGGGGCCGTTTTCCGGCAGTTGCAGCAGTAGGCTTTGCCGTGAAGCGAACAGGCTGAGTGCCTGACATACGCTGAAAATAGCATCCCAATCGGTGCTTTGATCGAGTGTGAAACTGAAATGTTCGGTGAAACCCTGCTCCCGCGCGCGATGGCGCAGCATATCCAGGCTTTCCTGCAACAGCAGTGGATCGTTGCCAAACAGCAGATAGCAAGCGCGCAGCCCCTCATTGAGCTGCGCGGCAAGCTGTTCCGGATAGATACGGATCATGAACGCCCGTTGTTATCGCTGATGGCGGTGGCACGTTGCTGGAGGTTTTTCACTTCATCACTGCCGTTGATGGTCACCAGTTTACGCACTAACTGCTCGGCAGCCTGACGGCGCATCTCTTTACGTATGATGTCCTGCTCGGCGTCTTTTGCCAACGCGGCGAGCGGGTTATCAAAGAAGGTGCGGAACACCGTGACCGAGAGTGGATAAATATCTTCACCCGGCAGCAGCACCTGCGCCTGAACGGTCAGCACCAGCTGGTACTCTGCGGTGGTCCCATCCTGGAAAATAGAGACAGTGTCTCTGGCTTCCGTGGAGCCGAGAATACGCAGGGATGCGATATCCTGACGCGCGGCGTCTTCCTCGATTCTTACATCACTGGCACGTAGCTGATCGCGAATGGCCCGGGTCAACGGACCAAAAGGATCGTTACTGGTCAGCGTTAATACCTTCAATTCGCTGGGCAGTTGTGTGGTGCCACGCAGATGAAAACCGCAGCCGGCGGTAACCAGCACCGCCAACCCCAGCAACAACGTGAATAAAAGATGTCGCACAGTGCCTCCTTGGCTTAACCTACAACCAGGTTAAGCAGTTTGCCCGGAACGTAAATGACTTTACGTACTGTAACGCCTTCCAGGTATTTTGCCATCAGATGTTCCTGTGCGGCACGCGCCTGAACCTGCTCCTGCGTGGCATCGGCAGCAACCGTAATTCTGCCGCGCACCTTGCCGTTCACTTGCACCACGACCAATTTGGAGTCTTCCACCATGGCATCTTCATCGGCAACAGGCCATGGGGCCGTGTCGATATCGCCATTGCCACCCAGCGCCTGCCACAGCGTGAAGCAGGCGTGCGGTGTGAACGGGTACAGCATACGCACCACGGCCAGCAGCGCTTCCTGAGTCAGTGCGCGATCCTGCTCGCTTTCTTGCGGCGCTTTTGCCTGCTTGTTCATCAGTTCCATAACGGCGGCGATAGCGGTGTTGAACGTCTGACGACGACCAATATCATCGGTGACTTTAGCGATGGTTTTGTGCAGGTCGCGACGCATTGCTTTCTGATCTCCGGTCAGCGCGGAAACATCCAGCGCACCGGTAGCGCCTTTTTCCGTGTGGTCGTAAACCTGTTTCCACACACGCTTGAGGAAGCGGTTAGCCCCTTCAACCCCTGATTCCTGCCATTCCAGCGTCATTTCTGCCGGAGAGGCGAACATCATAAACAGACGCACGGTGTCGGCACCGTATTTCTCTACCATCACCTGCGGGTCGATACCGTTGTTCTTCGATTTCGACATCTTGCTCATTCCGGCGTACACCAGTTCGCGGCCTTCTGCATCGAAGGCTTTCAGGATGCGTCCTTTGTCATCGCGTTCCACGGTGACGTCAGACGGTGATACCCAGATACGTTCGCCACTGTTGCCGGTGTAGTAGAAGGCATCAGCCAACACCATCCCCTGACACAACAGGCGCTTGGCGGGTTCATCTGAGGTGACAAGACCTGCATCACGCATCAACTTGTGGAAGAAGCGGAAATACATCAGGTGCATGATGGCGTGTTCGATACCGCCCACGTATTGATCGACCGGCAGCCAGTAGTTGGCCGCCGCCAGATCGAGCATACCCTGATCGTATTGCGGGCAAGTGTAGCGCGCGTAGTACCAGGAGGATTCCATAAAGGTATCGAAGGTATCGGTTTCAAGCAGCGCAGGCTGACCGTTGACGGTGGTTTTTGCCCAGTTGGGATCGGCTTTGATAGGGCTGGTAATGCCATCCATCACCACGTCTTCCGGCAGAATCACTGGCAGTTGATCTTCCGGGGCCGGGATAACGGTGCCATCTTCCAACGTCACCATCGGGATTGGCGCCCCCCAGTAACGCTGACGGGATACGCCCCAATCGCGCAGGCGATAGTTGACTTTGCGTGCGCCGACGCCGAGTGCGACCAGCTTGTCAGCAATGGCGTTAAAGCCCGCCTCGTGATCCAGACCGCTGAATTCGCCTGAGTTGAACAGTGCGCCTTTCTCGGTCATGGCTTGTGCAGATATATCGGGTTCGCTGTCGTCCAGGTTCAGGATAACGGGTTTGATCGTCAACTGATATTTAGTGGCAAATTCCCAGTCGCGCTGGTCGTGGCACGGAACGGCCATCACCGCGCCAGTGCCGTAATCCATCAGCACGAAGTTGGCTGCCCATACTGGCAGTTTTTCGCCGGTCAGTGGATGCTCCACGAATAGGCCTGTCGCCATGCCCTTTTTCTCCATGGTCGCCATATCTGCTTCGGCAACTTTGGTGTTACGGCATTCATCGATAAACGCGGTCAACGCCGGGTTAGTGGCGGCGGCGCGCAGCGCCAGCGGATGCGCGGCAGCAACGGCGACATAGGTGGCACCGATAAAGGTATCCGGACGCGTGGTGTAGACGGTCAGCTTGTCAGCGCTGTCTGCCACGTCAAAGGTGATTTCCACCCCTTCCGAACGGCCAATCCAGTTTCGCTGCATGGTTTTGACCTGCTCCGGCCAGCTTTCCAGCGTGTCCAGATCGTTGAGCAGTTGATCGGCGTAATCGGTGATTTTGATAAACCACTGCGGGATCTCTTTACGCTCCATTTTGCTGTCACAGCGCCAGCAGCAGCCATCGATAACCTGTTCGTTGGCCAGCACAGTCTGATCGTTCGGGCACCAGTTCACCGCAGAGGTTTTCTTGTAGACCAGACCTTTTTCGTACAGCTTGGTGAAGAACCACTGTTCCCAGCGATAATAATCGGGTTTACAGGTGGCGACTTCACGATCCCAGTCATAGCCAAAGCCCAGCCGCTTCAACTGGTTTTTCATGTAATCGATGTTGGCATAGGTCCAGGGGGCCGGTGCGGTGTTGTTTTTTACCGCAGCCCCTTCCGCTGGCAGACCGAAAGCGTCCCACCCGATCGGTTGCAGGACGTTTTTTCCCAACATACGTTGGTAGCGGGAAATAACGTCACTGATGGTGTAATTACGTACGTGCCCCATGTGTAGGCGGCCAGAAGGGTAGGGGAGCATGGAAAGGCAGTAGTACTTTTCCTTGCCGGGCTCTTCGGTCACTTTAAACGTTTTGTTTTCTTGCCAGTTAAGCTGGACGCGAGTTTCTATCTCTTCTGGGCGGTATTGCTCTTGCATGGCTGCCAGGGGTCCTATTTAGTAAAGAAGCGCTACACCCGTAGCGTGTTCCGATTCATCATAATGACCCGCATAGCATAGCTGATAAGCAACGCTGGCAACAACCGCCTCTACACCATAAGCGCTGATTTATACCCGTCATACTTCACGTTGCAGGTGCGTTGGCTACACTCGTCCACCAGAATCACTTACCTGAGTAAGCTCATCGGGATTGATGAACCTCATCTCTGAGGTTCACCCTTCGGGCCAGCGCAAGCGCTGTGCAAATTTGTTTCTCCCTTGCCGCCTTCCTGCAACTCGAATTATTTAGGGTATATGGATGCAAGCCGCAAAGTTGGCAAAAAGTGGGGCAAAGAGAGGTGATGAGCAAGAATAGTGCTTAAAACCGTCTAAAATAGAGAGGGATAGCTAAACAGGTACCGTCATTGCCCCGCCAATGTTAACCAATCCGCGTATTCAGGAGGCACCATGAACAAGAAAGCCCGGCATTATCGTGCGCTGATGTCTTCCATCATGACGCGTTTAAGCGCCGGTGAACGCGATCTGACTCAGATGCCCCAACACGCCTGGGAGAGCTTGCACGACAGCGAAGATCTCACCCACCGCGAACGCGAAGATATTATTCAGTCCGTAGAGCGCGATTTGGCCGAATTTGTTCAGCGTTACACGGATAGCCAGGACGAGGATTTATCCGATAGCGTGTTTCTGCGTGTCATCAAGGAGAGCCTGTGGCAAGAGCTGGTGGATATCACGGATAAAACTCAGTTGGAATGGCAGGCGCTGTTTAAAGATGTCAGCCATCACGGCGTTTACCACAGTGGCGAAGTCGTCGGGCTGGGTAATTTGGTGTGTGAAAACTGCCATAACCATTTGGCATTCTATACGCCGGAAGTGCTGCCTCGTTGTCCGAAGTGCGAGCACGATCAGTTTCAGCGTCAGCCTTTTCAGCCCTGACGAGGTAGCTTAAGGGAGAGGCGTTCCCGCTTGCGCGGGAACGCGCGTCGCAACGTCAGGCGCTGCGATACTGGATAATGGCTTAGTGCAGGATCTTCGCCAAAAAGTCTTTAGCGCGCTCGGATTTGGGATTGTTGAAGAACTCGTCTTTAGGCGTGTCTTCCACAATCTTGCCTTCATCCATGAAGATGACGCGGTGTGCCACTTTTGCGCGCAAAGCCCATTTCGTGGGTAACGACCATCATCGTCATGCCTTCTTGCGCCAGTTCAACCATAACATCCAACACTTCGTTGATCATTTCCGGATCTAGCGCGGAAGTCGGTTCGTCAAACAGCATGGCAACCGGGTCCATGCAGAGTGCGCGCGCAATGGCGACACGCTGTTGCTGACCACCGGAGAGCTGGCCGGGAAATTTGTTAGCGTGCGCGGACAAACCCACGCGATTGAGCAACTTGGTGGCCTTTTCACGCGCGGCCTCTTTATCACGCTTGAGCACTTTCACCTGCGCCAGCGTCAGGTTCTCAATGATGGAGAGGTGGGGAAACAGTTCAAAATGTTGGAACACCATGCCCACTTTGGAACGCAATTGCGCCAGATTGGTTTTCTTGTCGTTAACCGAGATGCCGTTAACGTCAATCTGACCTTGCTGCTCGGGTTCAAGGCCATTAACCGTTTTGATCAACGTGGATTTCCCGGAGCCTGACGGCCCACAAACGACCACCACTTCACCTTTCTTCACTTCTGTCGAACAATCGGAGAGCACCTGGAAGTGACCATACCATTTGGAAACGTTTTTTAGAGTAATCATAGAACAGTCCTTCTTTTCAGGTAACTGACCAGCATCGATGCGCTAATGCTGATAACGAAATAAACCAATCCGGCAAACAGTACCATTTCCACCTGGGTTCCGTCGCGTTCGCCAATGGTTGACGCGGTGCGGAAGAAGTCCGCCAGGCTCAGTACATACACCAGGGAGGTGTCCTGGAACAGGACGATCCCTTGCGTCAGGAGCAACGGCATCATGGCGCGAAACGCCTGCGGCAGGATCACCAGCTTCATGGATTGCCACTGTGTCATGCCGAGCGCCAACGCTGCGGAAGACCGTCCGCGTGAAATGCTGAGTATGCCAGCACGGATAATTTCAGAGTAATAGGCGGCTTCAAACAGCGAAAAGGCTACCATAGCGGAGATCAGACGAATATCCGTTTTTGGTGATAGCCCAAGCACATTTTGTAATGAGCTAGGAACCACAAAATATAACCACAACAGCACCATCACCAATGGGATGGAGCGGAAGATGTTAACGTAGCCTTTGGCAAACCAGCGGATCGGGGCGAAAGACGACAGCCTCATTACCGCCAATACGGTTCCCCACAGGATGCCAAACACCACAGCTGTCACCGTGATTTTTAGCGTGACGACTAGCCCTTGCAGCAGATAGGGCATGCTTGGCGCAATGGAGCTCCAGTCAAATTCGTACATTATTTACTCCCCATATTGCCGGGCAAACGAGTCTTTTTCTCAACCACTTGCATGATCAGCATAATAATGGCGTTAATTGCGACATACGCCAGCGTGATGGCGGTAAAGGACTCATAGGCGTGCGCAGAGTAATCCAGTAGTTTGTTTGCCTGTGCGGCCATGTCCACCAGCCCGATGGTTGAGGTGATGGCCGAGTTCTTCACCAGGTTGAGCATTTCAGACGTCAGGGGCGGTACGATAATGCGATAGGCGTTGGGCAGCAGAACGTAGCGGTAGGTTTGCGGCAACGTTAGCCCCATCGCGAGCGCTGCGGCTTTCTGGCCGCGCGGCAGAGATTGGATACCTGCGCGCACCTGCTCGCAGACGCGAGCGGCGGTAAACAGGCCCAAACAGACCATGGAGGAAACGAAGAACTGAATGTTGGGATCCAGTTCCGCTTTAAACCACATGCCGATGCTTTGCGGCAGTAATTCGGGAACCACCAGGTACCAGGCGAAAAATTGAACGATAAGCGGAACGTTACGGAACATTTCCACATAGCAGGTACCGAGACCTGACAGAAAACGGTTGGGTACGGTGCGCAAAATGCCGAAAATCGAGCCGACAACGAATGCAATGATCCAGGCGCAGACTGACAGCGCCACAGTGACCTGCAACCCAGACCAAATCCACCCAAGATAAGTGGTATTACCGAACGGGGCGGCTTGTAAAAAAATACCCCAGTTCCAATCTATAGACATAGCAAACTCCGGTAAAAAAAGGGTAGCAGAGCTACCCTGAAGATTGATGAGTGGCGATAACCCATTGGTGGGAAAGGGCAGTGCGGATAATCAACACCTGCGACATCCACTGCGTGGGCCGGGACGCCAGTCGGGGAACGACCGTCTGACGCCTGTCTGTCCAGCCACGAGTCAACAATCGAGGGCAAGCTGTCTGCCCTTGTTTTCACTTGTTGTTAGTTTAATGCTTTATCGTTAGGCGCTTTGAACAGCGCCTTCATCTCTGCTGACAAATCGAAGTTCATGTTGAGATCTTTAAGCGGAATAGGCTGTTTGAACCAGCGATCAAAGGATTTTTCCGCTTCACCGGAGGTTTGCAACGTCGCGATAGTCTCATCAACCAGTTTCTTGAACTGCGGATCGTCTTTACGCAGCATACAGCCATAGGCTTCTTCGGATTGTGGGGTGCCGACGATCACCCAGTCGCTCTGCTGTTTGGCTTTGGCTCGTTCACCGGCCAGCAACGCATCATCCATCATAAAGGCAACGGCACGGCCTGTTTCCATGGTGCGGAATGCATCGCCATGGTCTTTGGCACTGATGATGCACATATTAAGTTTTTTCTCTTCGTTCAACTGGTTAAGCAGTTTTTCAGAGGTGGTGTCTGAGGTAACGACCACGGTTTTACCCGCCAGGTCCGGGAAGTCTTTAATGCCCGAGTCTTTTTTGGTCAGCAGACGTGTACCAACGATAAAGATGGTATTAGAGAAGGCGGCCTGTTGCTGACGTTCCAGGTTGTTGGTGGTGGAACCACATTCAAAATCAAAGGTGCCATTTTGCAGCAACGGGATACGGTTCTGGGACGTGATTGGGATCAGTTTGACCTGAAGATTGGCAACGCCAATTTTCGCTTTGACCGCATCGACAATTTTGTTCGAGTAATCCTGAGAGTAACCAACCACTTTCTGTTGGTTGTCATAGTAGGAAAATGGCACGGAAGACTCACGGTGGCCAACAACGATGACGCCATTGTCTTTAATCTTTTTCAGCGCCCCCGTTAATTCTTCTGCATGAGCCAGGCTGCTTGCGGCTGTACCAATCAGAAGCAGTGACAGTGCCAGTTTACGCATTTGCATGTTGTAACTCCTTTGCTGTTGTGATGACGGCAGTCGCTATGACGCTAAGGTGGTTGCGAATTCAATCATGCTGATAGAGCGCTCTCTCGGGTGCGGCGGGCTATGCACCATAAAAGAGCGAGTACTTGCCTTTATCTTTAAAAAATAGCCGATTGTGAACAAAATGAAATAAATTTGTTTGTCTTTTGAGAACTCAACCGCACTAAATCACTGCACTAAAATCGTTTAGCACTATTTTGGTGCGCTGATTGCCCCATCAGGGTGCTTTTTCGACGGTTTTCAGAGAACAAACAACGGAATCATCCCGTTACACTCTGTTATTTAATGAATAATAAGCAAATGATGTGCCAATTATGCAAATAGGAGATGGCGGGTATTACACGAAGGTATGGTCGATATTGACGGGAAACCGGCAGGCCGCGCCTGCCGGTTATTGTGTTAACGACGCAGACGCGCGACGCAGGCTACACCGGCCAGCACGGCGAGAATGATCCACATTGGCCAGGCACCAAAGCGTGCATAAGGGGTGATGCCGGTGGTTGGCGTCACCTTGGTGAGCAGCACCTTGCGCGCAAACTGCGGCAGTTCGGCACTGATTTCACCCTGTGGGCCGATAACGGCGGTCACGCCATTGTTGGTCGCACGTAGCAGCGGACGCCCTAACTCAAGAGCACGCATGCTGGCCATCTGGAAATGTTGCCATGGGCCGATAGAACGACCAAACCAGGCATCGTTGGAGATGGTCAGCAGCATATCGGTATCAGGCCGGAAGTTATCGCGAACTTGCTGCCCGAGAATAATTTCATAGCAGACCGTGGCCGTCATCCGTATACCATTAACCAAGAGCTGAGGCTGTTGGTAAGGGCCACGGCTGAACGAAGACATCGGCAGATCGAAGAATGGCGCTAACGGACGGAGCAGCGTTTCCAGCGGAACGAATTCACCAAACGGCACCAGATGATTCTTGTTGTAGCGGTTGGTGCTGGGGTAACGGTACGGTTCGCTGCCACCCAGCACGATAATGCTGTTGTAGAAGTCAACCTGCTCGTTTGTGCGGCGGCGTGCATCCACAACCCCCGTGACCAGGCTGCTGTTGTGCGCGCGCAGTAGCTCATCGATATGCTGCAAATACGCTTGCTGACGCGTTTCTACATCAGGGATGGCCGATTCTGGCCAGATAACGATCGGCGCTTTATCCAGATAAGGCAGCGTAGCATCCCGGTAGATGTTCAGAATCTGTTGCAGCGCATTGGGATCCCATTTTTGTGCCTGGGCAATATTGCCTTGCACCAGCGCGACGTTGACCGCGCGATCTGGTTGAGGCGTGAACCAATGGATAAACTTCAACGGCCAAGGCAGAAGCAGTAGCGCAATGGCGCAGTAAAGCGGGATGGTTTTGCGTCGTGTGGTACCGAACAACAGCAGGCCGGCAATGATGACCAACAAGAGGTTGATACCATCAACGCCAAGCAGCGGTGCCAGGCCTTGCAGCGGCCCGTCAATCTGGCTATAGCCAAATTGCAGCCAGGGAAAGCCGGTGAGTACCCAACCGCGCAACCACTCAGTGAACTGCCACAGGACCGGCGCGACCACGATCAGACGCACCAGCGTCGTTCGTGGCCAAATGCGCGTTAACAGTCCCGAGAAGAGCGCGGAGTAAAGCGACAGATAGAGCGCGAGCAGTACCACCAGAAACACGTTAATGGCTTCCGGCATGCCGCCGAACTCGGCGATACTGACGTACACCCAGTTCACTCCGCTGCCAAACAGGCCAAAGCCCCAGCTAAAACCAATGGCGGCGGATTGCCGCCAGGTTCTGTTCAGCGTCAGGGCTTGCAATCCACACAGCGAAACCAGCGCGGCAGGCCAGAAATCAAACGGTGAAAACGCCAAGGTGCCCCAGGCACCGCAGAACAGCGCAAGCAGGATGTGCACCCGCTGGCGTCGTAAAACAGACATGACAGACATTGTCGAATTAAGGTGCCAGTGTTGGTTGAGGCGCTTCGTCAGGGATTCTGACATGAGTCTGAATAATACGTCGGCTGTCCGTCATGGCAACTTTGAACAGGTAACCGTTGATGTCGATGGTTTCACCACGCGCAGGCAGATGGCCGAAGGCTTGCATCACTAGTCCGCCGATGGTGTCCACTTCTTCATCGCTGAACTGGGTGCCAAACACCTCGTTGAAATCTTCAATCAGTGTTAGCGCGCGCACGGTATAGGTGTATCGGTTCAGTTGACGGATATCGCGATCTTCTTCGTCGTCGTACTCATCTTCAATTTCGCCAACGATCAGCTCGAGAATATCTTCAATGGTGACCAGCCCAGATACACCGCCAAACTCATCGATGACGATAGCCATGTGATAACGCAGCGAACGGAACTCGTGCAGCATGCGGTCCACGCGTTTGCTTTCCGGCACCACGACTGCAGGACGAAGCACCTGCTCCATGCTGAACGGCTCGGCATCGCTGCGCATAAACGGCAGCAGATCCTTGGCCATCAGGATGCCTTCAATGTGGTCCTTGTCTTCACTGATCACCGGAAAACGCGAGTGCGCTGATTCGATAATCACATCCAGACACTCTTCCAGCGTTTGGTTGTGCTTCAGTGTGATCATCCGCGAACGGGGTATCATGATATCCCGCACGCGCTGTTCCCCGATATCCATTACCCCTTCGAGCATGTCGCGGGTGTCTGGATCGATCAGATCGTTTTGTTCGGAATCACGGATAAAGGCGAGGAGGTCACTGCGATCCTTGGGTTCACCATGAAAAAGCTGGTTAAGGATCAGTGAGAAGAATCCTTTCTTGGGACTGGGACTATCGCTGTTTTGAGAATGGTCGTCGCTCATGGCGTTCTATTTACTGTCTCTCTGGTTAGTCAATCATCATCAACCACGCAAAATAGGCATGCGCTGTAAGACCATCAGGCGCGCGGGCGGGTTGACATAAAGGTGCACGGTGATTACCGCGCGTGGCGTTATGTTTAACCATAACGCCGTTAAGCTATGATGACGAAGATGGCATCATAACGAAAAATGCGCCATCAAAAGCAATATCAGGGTTTACGGTAATCTACTGTATTTTTCATAATAACAGAATATACCCGTCATACTTCAAGTTGCCGCCACGTGGACTTACTCTTTCTCGGACAGATAAGGGTCAGCATAGCCCATTTGTTGCATAATCTCGGTTTCCAACGCTTCCATCTCTTCTGCTTCGTCATCCTCGATGTGATCATAACCCAGCAGATGCAGACAACCGTGTATCACCATATGTGCCCAGTGGGCGTCTGCGGTTATTTGCTGTTCAATGGCTTCCTGCTCCACCACCTGGCGGCAAATAATCAGATCGCCCAATAACGGCAGCTCGACTTCCGGCGGCGCTTCAAACGGAAAGGAAAGTACGTTGGTAGGTTTGTCTTTGCCGCGATAGGTGTGATTCAGTTCGTGGCTTTCCGCTTCATCAACGATACGAATGGTCACTTCCGCTTCTGGCTGAAACTGCGGCAGTACCGCCTCCAGCCAACGCTGAAAATCCTGTTCGCTCGGCAGCCCTGCTGTATTGTTGCTGGCGATTTGTAAATCGAGAATAACCTGACTCATTGTGACTCCTGCTTATCACCCGCCTCTGATACAGCGGGTGCACTGGCTGCTTGTGCTTCTCGTTTGCGCTCTTCGGCCTGCGCGGCACGACGTTTCTGGTCGGCTTCTTCCCAGGCTTCATAAGCGTTGACGATGCGTGCGACCACAGGGTGGCGCATCACATCTTCACTGTGAAAGAAGTTAAAACTGATCTCTTCCACATCGGCCAACACGTCAATCGCGTGGCGCAGCCCCGATTTGATATTGCGTGGCAGGTCAATCTGGGTGATGTCGCCGGTGATGACGGCTTTGGAGTTGAAGCCAATACTGGTCAGGAACATCTTCATCTGTTCGATCGTGGTGTTCTGGCTCTCATCGAGGATAATAAAGGCGTCATTCAGCGTGCGACCGCGCATATAGGCCAATGGCGCTACTTCAATCACGTTGCGCTCAATGAGTTTTTCCACGCGCCCAAACCCCAGCATTTCGAATAACGCATCGTAGAGTGGGCGCAGATAAGGATCGACCTTTTGGCTCAAATCGCCGGGCAGAAAGCCGAGTTTTTCTCCCGCTTCAACGGCCGGGCGCGTTAACAAAATGCGGCGGATATCCTGACGCTCGAGCGCATCCACCGCCACAGCGACTACCAGATAGGTTTTCCCCGTTCCCGCAGGGCCCACGCCGGAGGTAATATCATGATCGAGGAGGTTGGCGATATACTGCGCCTGATTGGGGGTGCGCGGCTTAATGATGCCGCGTTTGGTGCGGATGTTGATCGCCTTGCCAAAATCCGGCACGCTCTCGGCGCTTTGCTCCAGCACGCCCGATTCTTTGATTGCCAGATGAACCTGCTCGGGGTCAATATCCCCTTCCACACCACGCACGGGCGCGGTATAAACATAAAGACGTTGCAGAATATTTGCCGCCGCTTCAATACACAGGCCTTTTCCGACCAGTTTGAATTTATTGTCTCGACGGTTGATTTCGATTCCGAGACGGCGCTCCAACTGTTTGATATTACTATCAAAGGGGCCGCGCAGATTAAGCAGGCGTTTATTATCAGCAGGTTCGGTGGCAATCTCTTTTATCGTAACGTTCAAATTATTCCTCTTGGTATATCAACGCTCGTCATCATGAGTGATGAGAACAATAAGGGACGAGATGATGATTGAATTATTTATCGGTAATAGGGAAAGGTGCAAGTGGCAATATGTTCATACCCGTCATACTTCAAGTTGCAGAAGCGTTGGCTGCGTTCACTCACCCGAATCACTTACCTGGGTAAGCTCATTGGGGTAAATGAATCTCATCCCTGAGATTCACCCTGCGGGCCAGCGCAAGCGCTGTTCAAAACGTAAACGTTTTGTCCTGCAACTCGAATTATTTAGGCTATATGATGGTGCACGGCGGCCAAGTGCACGGGCGAGTGCATCGCCCGTGCGGCTTATACATCAAGGCTGGTAGAGACCAACGCCGATATCGTTCTCTTTGCGGGTTCGTGCAATCACGGAGGCTGGAGATTCGTTGATGCGCAGACCCATCTGGTCTTCGGTTTTGACAACCACACCGCGCAGTGAATTAGGACGAATGTCGACAATTTCAACATCAACGAACTTACCAATCATATCCGGGGTGCCTTCGAAGTTAACCACACGGTTATTTTCTGTGCGACCTGACAGTTACATCACGCTTTTGCGCGATGTACCTTCCACCAGAATGCGTTGGATGCTGCCTAACATACGGCGGCTGAACTGCATCGCTTGCTGGCTGATACGTTCTTGCAGAATATACAGGCGCTGCTTTTTCTCTTCTTCGCTGACATCATCAACCATGTCTGCGGCGGGGGTCCCCGGACGCGCAGAGCAGATAAAGCTAAAGCTCATATCAAAATTGACGTCACCAATCAGTTTCATGGTTTGTTCGAAATCTTCCTGGGTTTCACCGGGGAAGCCGATGATAAAGTCGGAACTGATATGAATATCCGGCCGTGCGCTGCGCAGTTTACGAATGATAGCTTTGTATTCCAGCGCTCTCCAGCGGCCAAGTTGATGGAAAACTTTTTCCTGTGCCTTTTCACGGATAGAACAGGTATTCAGCAGCAGAACGTCAGCCTCTTCAGCCACCTCGGTCAGCTCATAACCGTGTGTACTTTCCAGCAGGTCAGCCATCTTGGATGAATCGTATTCATTCATCTGACAGCCACAGGTTTTAATGTGCAGTTTCTTTGTCATCGACTTGTCATTACTCAGTGCGGGTGAAAAAGCGTATTACTGAATCATAGATGCCCGGAAATACGGACGGGGCACGCATTGTAATCTTTTGCTGCGGTTGTGACCAGAGCGCGAAATTTGTTGAGCGTTTTTTCGCTGAGTTAACGCGGTTGTCGAAAATCCAGTACACTGTGCCTATCAGTCACACAGTTTGAGTCGGTTTAGGCACGATGAACGGAATAAATCAACGGTATGATGCCATCGTGGTCGGTGGCGGGATGGTCGGTGCCGCAGTCGCGCTCGGGCTCGCGCGCAACGGTTTTCAGGTCGCGGTGTTGGAGCAGGCCGCTCCCGCCGCCTTTATGGACGACAGTGCGCCGGATATTCGGGTTTCAGCGCTGGGATATGCGTCTGTTTCACTGCTAAAGTCGTTGGGTGCATGGTCGGGCGTTGAGCAGATGCGCTGTGCGCCTTATCGCCGGTTGGAAACCTGGGAATGGGATGATGCACGGGTTGCCTTTAGCGCCGACGACCTGCACCTGCCCGAATTGGGATTTATGGTGGAAAACCGGGTATTGCAACTGGTATTGTGGCAATGCCTGGCTGAGCAGCAGCGGTGTGATATTCGTTGCCGCGCGCAGATACGCAGCATGGTTCGCACGCCTGCGTGCTGGCAGATCGCGCTGGATAGCGGTGAGACATTGAGTGCGCCTTTGGTGCTTGGTGCGGATGGCGCGAACTCGCGTGTGCGCCAGTGGGCGGGTATCGGCATCAATGGATGGCAGTACCGGCAATCGTGTCTGTTGATTGCCGTGGATACCCAGCAACCTCAGCAGGATTGTACTTGGCAGCAGTTTACGCCTCAGGGACCGCGTGCATTTTTACCGCTGTTTGGATCATGGGGCGCGTTGGCGTGGTATGACAGCCCGCGCCGTATTCGTCAGCTTCAATCACTGTCGTTGCCACAGTTGGATAACGCAATTGCAGAAACTTTCCCCACACGTTTGGGGCCCGTGAAGTCGGTTGCCGCCGGGGCATTCCCACTGGTGCGTCGTCATGCACAACGTTATGTGGCTGAAGGGGTCGCCTTGGTGGGGGATGCCGCCCATACCATTAATCCACTCGCCGGGCAGGGCGTGAATCTCGGCTATCGTGACGCGGACGCGTTGATTGATGTTGTGACTGGCGCGCGGGATGCAGGGGAGTGCTGGTACAGTGAAGCCGTTTTGCTGCGTTATCAGCGTCGGCGTAAGGCTGATAATTTGTTAATGCAAAATGGCATGGACCTATTTTATAACGCGTTCAGTAATCGTTTACCACCATTGACCTTTGCCCG
The DNA here is from genome assembly GCF_018777385.1 of Candidatus Symbiopectobacterium endolongispinus. Taxonomy (GTDB): domain Bacteria; phylum Pseudomonadota; class Gammaproteobacteria; order Enterobacterales; family Enterobacteriaceae; genus Symbiopectobacterium; species Symbiopectobacterium endolongispinus. Next base: position 269,981 of record NZ_JAFJYB010000003.1, read on the forward strand.
AAACATGGCATTGCTGGCTGCTGAGCGTGCAGGACATCTTAAAACGCTGGCGCTGAAATATGCCATCGGTGTGTAACCTGTTGGTGTTAGTGTGGTGACGGTTGTCGATTTCTAAGGCGCTCGGGCGCAATTTTTTAAGGTAGCGGTTGTTTATGACGTATCTGTTTCTTTCTCTCGCCATTGTGGCGGAAGTGATCGCCACCTCGGCGCTCAAACTTTCGGATGGCTTTAGTCGTTTAATGCCCAGCATTATTACTGTGATCTTTTATGGCGTGTCGTTCTATTGCCTTTCTCTTACAATGCGCACGTTACCGACTGGCATCATTTATGCCATCTGGTCTGGGGTTGGGATTGTGCTGATTGCCACGGTGAGTTGGCTATTTTACGGACAGAAGCTCGATTTGCCTGTGATACTGGGGATGTTGCTGATTATCCTGGGCGTGATTGTGATTAACCTGTTTTCCAAGTCGGTGGCGCATTGAAACGGTATCTTTGGTAGGAGAACCGAAGTGCTCTTCGTTTGTTGATTTGTGGTTTAACGCTCCCACTATGATCGTCTATCAGAGAGTGTTTTCATTGTCCGATGGAGAAAGTAGACTCAATCTGTTAGTAATGATTGTCGCGCTGTGCTGAGGCCACCAACCTTGGCAAGCAAAAGAACCCAACTTTGCTGTTGCCTGTATATTGTGCGTTAATTGTGTTACTCAGGACCGCTCTTTAGTCGTTAGTATGCGGTTGCGCCTCCGGGCTAGGGTTATGTGGCGCACGTCATGTTGAGAGGTAAAGACCTGTCCGGGTTACAGGTGGTGCTGGTTCGGTGCCTTGGCCTGAGCGCGACAGTTGTTACTAACAAAGGCGATAATCCTTCGTGCAGGCAGCGTAAAGGTAACAATCTGGGGAATCGCGCTCCCAACCGGAGCAAACGGATAAAAGCGATTGTAGAATCTGCTATCATCGTGCTAAAGGCGCTATTAGCGTTTTTGGCGCTGATCCGCATTTTCCTGACATCATGCTGGAAACGTAACTAAGGCCATCAGGTTACCGCCCGGTGGCCTTTAATCGTTTATTGAATAACGGATAAAAGCAAACAGGGCGACGTCTTTCGACTGTCGCCCTGTTTCTCGCTGTGTTACCAGCGTTTTTTTGGCTGGGGTACGAGGATTCGAACCTCGGAATGGTGGAATCAGAATCCACTGCCTTACCGCTTGGCGATACCCCAAAAATGTGGTGGCTACGACGGGAATCGAACCTGTGACCCCAGCATTATGAGTGCTGTGCTCTAACCAGCTGAGCTACGTAGCCAAATAGTACATCTTGGTTTTTTGTTTTTCAACAAAAACTTTTAACTTCAATCACATAGCATCAATTACATGGCTGGGGTACCTGGATTCGAACCAGGGAATGCCGGTATCAAAAACCGGTGCCTTACCGCTTGGCGATACCCCAATACCCTAACATGCCTTGTTGCTTAACAACCGTGAAGGAATGGTGCGGGAGGCGAGACTTGAACTCGCACACCTTGCGGCGCCAGAACCTAAATCTGGTGCGTCTACCAATTTCGCCACTCCCGCAAGAAAAGATGGTGGCTACGACGGGAATCGAACCTGTGACCCCAGCATTATGAGTGCTGTGCTCTAATCAGCTGAGCTACGTAGCCATCTTTTCCGCGTCACCTTCATCGGCGTTGCGGGGCGCATTATGCGTAGTTGGCCGAATTGCGTCAACACATTTTTTCCCTAAAAACGCCTGTGACGGTTCGTTTGTTTGGGTTGTGAACAGTATGATGAGAAAAGCGACAATAAAACAGGTTTTCCTGCGACAAAATGAAAAAAACGGGCCCATAAAGGGCCCGTTTTTATTCGAGTCAATCACCATAAGGCAATGTTCTATAACGACTACGCTCAGTACGCTGATTGGTGAACGCCAACCGCACGACCTGATGGATCGTCCATCTTTTTGAAGGATTCATCCCATTCGATCGCTTTTGCCGAAGAACAGGCAACAGAAGGGCCTCCAGGCACGCATTCTGCGGCACTTGGTACCGGGAACAGCTCTTCGAAGATTTCACGGTACAGGTAGCCTTCTTTGGACGTTGGCGTGTTGTACGGGAAACGGAAGTGGGCGGTTTCCAGTTGCTGGTCAGAAACCTGTTTTGCCGCCACCTCTTTCAACGTGTCGATCCAGCTATACCCCACGCCATCAGAGAACTGCTCTTTCTGACGCCAAGCGACGCTGTGTGGCAGGTAGGATTCAAAACATTCACGCAGAATGTGTTTCTCCATTTTCCCTTTGCCGCACATTTTGTCCTGAGGGTTGATGCGCATTGCCACATCCAGGAATTTTTTATCCAGGAACGGCACACGCGCTTCCACGCCACAGGCAGACATGGCCTTGTTGGCACGCGCGCAATCGTATTGATGCAGTGCGAGCAGTTTACGTACCGTTTCTTTGTGCAGTTCTTTGGCGTTAGGCGCTTTGTGGAAGTACAGGTAACCACCGAACACTTCATCAGAGCCTTCACCGGACAGCACCATTTTGATGCCCATCGCTTTGATTTTACGTGACATCAGATACATCGGGGTAGACGCACGAATGGTGGTTACGTCATAGGTTTCGATGTGATAAATCACATCGCGAATGGCATCCAGCCCTTCTTGCACGGTGAAGTGAATTTCGTGGTGCACGGTGCCCAAATGCTCGGCCACTTCTTGCGCGGCTTTCAGATCCGGCGCACCTTCCAGGCCAACGGCGAAAGAGTGCAGTTGCGGCCACCAGGCTTCGCTGCGCTCGTCGTCTTCCACGCGGCGTGCGGCAAATTTCTTAGTGATCGCGGAAATGACGGAAGAGTCCAGACCGCCAGAAAGCAGTACGCCGTAAGGCACATCGGACATCAGGTGGATTTTCACCGATTCTTCCAACGCTTCACGCAGCGCTTCTTTGTCAGTTACGTTGTCTTTGACGACATCGTAGTCGAACCAGTCACGACGGTAGTATTCGCGAATTTCGCCGTCTTTGCTCCACAGGTAGCTGCCTGCCGGGAATTCCTTGATGGTGCGGCATACCGGCACCAGCGCTTTCATTTCCGAGGCCACGTACAGGTTGCCGTGTTCGTCGTAACCCATATACAGGGGGATAATGCCCAAATGGTCACGACCAATCAGGTAAGCGTCTTTTTCACTGTCATACAGGGCAAAAGCGAACATGCCGCGCAGGTCATCTAAGAATTCCGGCCCTTTTTCCTGGTACAGTGCCAGAATGACTTCGCAGTCAGAACCTGTCTGGAATGCATAATGGTCGCCGTACTGCTGGCGCAATGCTTGATGGTTATAGATTTCACCGTTGACAGCCAGAATATGGGTGTGTGCCTGGTTGTAGAGCGGTTGGGCACCGGTGTTGACGTCAACGATGGAGAGACGTTTGTGGGCCAAAATCGCTTTTTCATTGGCATAAATACCAGACCAGTCCGGGCCGCGGTGGCGCATCATTCGAGACAACTCCAGCGCTTTTTTACGCAATTCAACCGGATCGGTTTTGATATCCAACACACCAAAAATAGAACACATAAAGAACCCCCTCTTGCTCACCTGTCTGAAGTGAAATAACACGGTTAGGGCGTCAGCAACCTTGAGTGGGACAATGCCACAACGGTTCGCGTTGCCTTCTGCTGTACCAATGACAATGATTTAGCATCAAAATGCCACTTGAATTCAATATCATTTAATAAAAAAAGCCTTTGGCATGTGTTTTATTCAATGCGAAAGGCTCGTTTATGAAAAAATGATAATCAGTGTCGCTATTGAGGGCGAATTTTTGCAGATTTCATAATCCCGCAAACGTCCACTATCAAGAGGGTTCCAGTAAATGCTGCAACAGCACACCGTTAAGCATGGCACGTTTTACCAGCGCGAAAGCCCCAATGGGAGAGAGGTGGTTAAATGTGGAGACTTCAATCGGCAGGTGCTGACGAAATTCTTTCAGTACCTGGGTGTTAACGCAGCGTTGAATAGCAGGCAGCAGAATTTTCTCGGCATCGGTGATCTCGCCCGCAATCACTACCTTTTGCGGATTGAACAGGTTGATGGCGATGGCAAGCGCTTTGCCTAAATATTTACCCGCATGCTCGAGCACATCTTGTGCCAGCGTATCACCCCGGTTAGCGGTTTTGCAGATGGCGGTGATGGTGCACTCTTCGCGTGTCAGTTTGCTGCTGTACCCTTGCGACAGAAGGTGAGCGACACGTTGCTCTATCGCACCGTTGGACACCACCGTTTCCAGACAGCCAAAGTTGCCGCAGTGGCAGCGTTCGCCAAGTGGGTCGATTTGAATATGCCCGATTTCGCCCACGTTGCCGTTGCTACCGAGGAATATTTGCCCGTTGACCAAAATGCCCGCACCGGTGCCACGGTGAACGCGGACCAGAATAGAGTCTGGGTAGTCGTGAGTTGCACCAAAATAGTGTTCAGCCAGCGCCAGGCTCTGGATATCATGGCCGACAAAGCACGTGACCTTGAAGCGCTGTTGTAGCAACTACACTAGCGGCCAGTTATCGACGCTAATATGCGGCATGTAATGCACAATTCCCGCCGAGGGATCGACCAAGCCGGGGAGCACGACCGAGATAGCGATCAGTTCCCGAATACGGCGTTGATTGATGGCGATAAAGTCGCTGATCGCGTCAAACAGCGAGGCTTCCAGCGTATCCTGTGTACTTTCTGTCAACGGGTAGTGGGCATCGCTAAGCGATTTACCCTGAAGATCGTAGAGCGCAATCGTGGCACCATGACGGCCCAGACGCACTGCGATAGCGTGAAAAGGCTGTGTTTCACAAATGATGGAAATGGCACGCCGTCCGCCGGTAGAGGCCTGTTGATCAACTTCTTTTATCAGCCCGCGTTCCAACAACTGACGCGTGATTTTCGTGACGCTGGCAGGGGCTAACTGACTGAATTCGGCTATCTGAATGCGGGAAATGGGGCCTTGTTGATCAATCAGACGATAGACAACGGCACTATTTAACTGCTTAACCAGATCAACATTCCCTATTTGTGTTTGTCCGCCTGTCGTCATTCTTGAACGCTCGCTTATCTTTTTCGGCCTCGTTTTATATCCCCCTACCTCAGATAGCCTAAGCGTTTGCCACACGTGTTATCGCGTATAGACGCTATTGCCATTCACGAAGGTATGAAGGACGTGGTACCCATCATCAAATACTGTCAGGTTGGCGATTTTTCCACTTTCGATACTGCCTAACCGATCGTCCAGATGCATGGCGCGCGCTGGGTAAAGGGTTGCCATGCGCAGCGCTTCATCTAGCACAATACCGACATGTTTCACGCTGTTTTTGACGGCATCGATCATTGTCAGTGCCGAACCGCTCAGCGCGCCATTATCATCCACGCACAACCCATCACGGTAGTATATGGTTTTACCGGCAAAAGTGAACCTATCGATATCAGCACCTGCCGTGGCCGTGGCGTCAGTGACCAGAACGAGTTTCTCGTCTTTGATCCGTTTGCTGTTGCGGATATTGGCCCAATCAACGTGCATGCCGTCGGCAATGATGCCGCAGTAGATCTCTGGGGCGTCATAAATAGCGCCCACCAAACCCGGCTCGCGTCCGCTAATATACGGCATGGCATTAAACAGGTGTGTGGCAAAGTGAATACCGGCAGCAAACCAGCGTTTTGCTTCCTGCCAGGTGGCATTTGAATGCCCGGCCGAAACCACAATCCCTGCCTGGCTAAGCTGTCGAATCATGGCGGGTGGCACCTTTTCCGGTGCCAGCGTGATTTGACCAATCACGTCCGCATTGGCGCAAAGATAGTCAACCAACTGTTGCTCTGGCGCACGGATCAGTCTGGCATCGTGCGTACCTTTTTTCACCACATTCAGCCACGGTCCTTCAATATGCAGGCCGAGTGCCTGATTGGCGTGTAATGCGAGATAAGCGCGCATGGTTTCAACCGCGTGCTTGATAAAGGCATCACTGGAGGTGATAAGCGTAGGGAGAAAACTGGTGCAGCCAGAGAGGTGATTGGCCTGCTGCATGGTTTCTAGCGTGGCAATGGAAATGGCATCAAGGCTGTCATTGAACTGGACGCCACCGCAGCCGTTAAGCTGTAAATCGATAAAGCCGGGGGGCAACCGAGGCACCATTCAGATCGTGGCGTGGCAGGGGGGCGGGAAGATCGGATTCGGGACACACGCTTTCGATTGTGTCATCGTTGATAACGATAGCATGGTCATCCAGTATTTGGTGCCCAGTATAGATACGACAATGGGTTAACGCATACATCTTGAACTCCCGGCTTACAGATTAAAGACCGATAATGCTTTCAGCTTCCAACTCGTGGAAGTATTTCACGGTTTTTACTTTCAACTCCATGGTAGAGGGCTCATCGCAAACAATGATTGCCTTGGCATGCAGTTGCAGACAACTGATGGTACACATGTGATTTACATTGCCCCCTACGGCAGCCTGTAACGCTTGTGCCTTGTTACGGCCAGACACCAAAATCATCACTTCTTCAGCATCTAACAGGGTGCCGACGCCGACGGTAAGCGCATATTTGGGAACCTGAGACACATCACCCTCGAAGAAACGGGAATTAGCGGTGCGGGTCTCTTCGGTCAACGTCTTGATCCGCGTACGGGAGGCTAAGGATGAGGCGGGTTCATTAAACGCAATATGTCCGTCATTACCTACTCCCCCATAAACAGGTGAATCTTGCCATAGGAGGCCATTTTATCTTCATAACGTTGGCATTCGGCCACCACATCTGGAGAGTTACTGTTCAACAGGTTAATATTTTCCTGCGGAATATCAACGTGATTGAAGAAATTCCCATACATGAACGTGTGATAACTTTGCGGATGTGCGGCCGGCAGACCGACATATTCATCCATATTAAATGTCACCACGTGCTTAAAATTGACCAGCCCCGCGTTGTGCATCACGATAAGCGCTTTATAAGCTTCTAACGGTGAGCTGCCTGTTGGCAGGCCTAACACAAAAGGGCGCTCAGCGCTGGGATTAAAGGCATTGATGCGCTGCACAATATGTCGTGCTGCCCATTTGCCTACCTGCTCTGATGTGGTTACGGGAATAAGTCTCATACATAAATCTCCGGATAAGCGTTCCAAAACCAGTGAACCGATTTGCTACTGCCTGGATGATAAAGATAGGTTATTAGTTAGTCTAGCCTGTTTTTTATCTTGAAATAAGATGAGGGGATTGATAGGTATAATGATTTAATATGCAGGTGTTTTGCGCATTATATCACAAAATGTCAGAGTTTAATTTGCGTGGCGAATTATTTTTTACACTTCACAAGCACAAGCCGCCTGGTATGGGATGGCTGCTGTGAATGGGTTTAACGGGCAGTTTGGTATCCCCTGGCGGGAGAGAGAAGATAATGTGAGTGTTCTTAGCTATTTGCAAAGGGTAGGACGAGCGCTGATGGTGCCAGTGGCGACGTTGCCAGCCGCAGCGATTCTCATGGGGATAGGGTACTGGATCGATCCCAATGGTTGGGGGAGTGAGAGTGCGCTGGCAGAGTTACTGATCAAATCAGGTGCCGCAATCATTGAAAACATGGGGGTGCTGTTTGCGGTAGGCATTGCTTATGGAACGTCCAAGGATAAAGATGGGGCGGCAGCGTTAACCGGGTTCGTCGGTTTTCTGGTACTGACCACGTTGTGCTCTCCCCCAGCCGTTTCGATGATCCAGCATATCCCGTTGGCGGAAGTGCCTGCGGCATTCAGCAAAATCCAAAACCAGTTTATTGGTATTCTGGTTGGTATTATTCAGCTGAACTCTACAACCGTTACAGCCATGTCAAATTGCCCGAAGCATTCTCGTTTTTTAGCGGGCGTCGGCTGGTACCGATCTTGACCTCGTTCCTGATGATCGTTGTTGCCTTCATTTTGATGTATGTCTGGCCAGTGATTTTTAGTGCATTGGTCACGCTGGGCGAACATATCCAGCAGTTGGGTTCGATGGGGGCGGGCGTGTACGCATTCTTCAACCTCCTGCTTATTCCTGTTGGGTTGCACCACGCGTTGAACTCGGTATTTTGGTTTGATGTAGCAGGCATTAACGATATTCCAAACTTCCTCGGCGGGCAGCAGTCCATTGATGCGGGTAAAGCGGTTGTTGGTATCACAGGGCGTTATCAGGCGGGGTTCTTCCCCATCATGATGTTTGTTTTACCGGGGGCGGCATTAGCGATTTATCACTGCTCGCGCCCGGAAAACAAAAGCAAAGTGGCTGGGATTATGATGGCCGCCGCGTTTGCCGCTTTCTTTACCGGGATCACCGAGCAGCTTGAGTTTTCGTTTATGTTCGTAGCGCCCGTGCTGTATGTGCTGCATGCCGTGTTGACCGGGATCTCGGTGTTCATTGCCGCAAGTATGCATTGGATTGCGGGCTTCGGTTTTAGCGCCGGGTTGGTCGATATGGCTCTCTCGTCGCGTAACCCTCTGGCAACCTAGTGGTATATGCTGATTCCGCAAGGGCTGGTGTTCTTTGTTATTTACTATGCAACGTTCCGTTTTACTACCAACCGTTTCAACTTGCTGACGCCGGGGCGCGAGCAGTCGGTCGACGGCAGTGAGGCGGATGGTTTTACGTTAAATCAAAGCGTTGTAGAAAAGAAGGTGAATGATACGACGTCTCTGGCTCAGGGATATTTGGCGGCGCTGGGCGGTAAAGCCAATCTGGTCGGGATCGATGCGTGTATCACACGTCTGCGGCTGAATGTGGTGGATTCTGCGCAAGTGGATGAGGCTCAGGCAAAATGCTTGGGAGCGGCGGGAGTTATCCGCTTGAATAAACAGAATGTGCAAATTGTCGTGGGGACGCAGGCAGAAGCGATCGCGACGGCCTTAAAGCAAATCCAAAATGGGCAATAATCATTGTATTGTCAGCGTTAAATAGTACGGCGTGGGGCATTCCTCACGCCGTATTTTTTCGCCGTTGGTACTAAAGTACGCCTGCTTTCGGTTACCTCATGCGTAATCGTCAGCAGTTTTGCTTCTTTCTGTGTATTTCATAAGATTTAGTGCAAGTAACAGTTGTGTCCTGCCGTAGCTTGTTGGATTATTACGGGTTATGTGTCGTTTTGCATCGAGGAATCAAGCATGAGTGAGGCAGAAGCCCGCCCAACCAACTTTATCCGTCAGATTATTGATGAAGATCTGGCGTCTGGAAAACACAGCCTGGTACAAACCCGTTTTCCGCCGGAACCCAATGGCTACTTGCATATCGGTCATGCCAAGTCCATTTGCCTCAATTTCGGGGTGGCGAAAGATTATAACGGTCAGTGTAATCTGCGTTTTGATGATACCAACCCGGTGAAAGAGGATATCGAGTACGTCGAGTCCATCAAGCAGGATGTGCAATGGTTGGGGTTCTCCTGGAGCGGAGAGATTCGCTATTCTTCTGATTATTTTGACCAGTTGCATCTGTATGCGGTCGAACTGATCGGCAAAGGGCTGGCTTATGTGGATGAACTCTCTCCTGAGCAGATCCGCGAATACCGTGGCACGCTGACTTCCCCCGGTAAAAACAGCCCTTATCGCGATCGCAGCGTTCAGGAAAACCTGAACCTGTTTGAAAAAATGCGTAATGGTGGATTTGCTGAGGGCACTGCGTGTCTGCGTGCCAAGATAGACATAGCATCACCGTTCATCGTGATGCGCGATCCGGTTCTGTACCGTATCAAATTCGCCGAACATCACCAGACCGGGAAAAAGTGGTGCATCTATCCCATGTACGATTTCACGCATTGCATTTCCGATGCGTTGGAAGGGATTACACACTCACTGTGCACGCTGGAGTTCCAGGATAACCGTCGCCTGTACGATTGGGTGTTGGACAATATCACCATTCCTTGCCATCCGCGCCAGTATGAATTCTCGCGCTTGAACCTGGAATATACGGTGATGTCCAAACGCAAACTGAATCAGTTAGTGACGGAGAAAGTGGTTGAAGGGTGGGACGATCCCCGCATGCCAACTATTTCCGGCCTGCGTCGCCGTGGCTATACTGCCGCTTCCGTGCGCGAATTTTGTCGTCGTATCGGTGTGACCAAACAGGACAATAATGTCGAAATGGCGGCGTTGGAATCCTGTATTCGTGACGATCTTAATAAGCATGCGCCGCGCGCCATGGCAGTTTTGGATCCGGTAAAAGTGATTATCGAGAATCTGCCAGAGGGCCACGAAGAGTGGGTTTCCATGCCGAATCATCCGAATAACCCGGAAATGGAGACGCGGCAGGTGCCGTTCAGCCGCGAGATTTATATCGATCGTGCCGATTTCCGTGAAGAAGCTAACAAACAGTACAAGCGTCTGGTGCTGGGTAAAGAAGTGCGCTTGCGCAATGCGTATGTCATCAAGGCGGAACGCGTTGAGAAAGATGAGCAGGGTGTTATCTCCACGCTGTATTGCACCTATGATGCCGAAACCTTGGGTAAAGATCCGGCTGACGGGCGTAAAGTGAAGGGCGTTATCCATTGGGTCTCTGCCGCACATGCACTGCCGGCTGAATTCCGCCTTTACGATCGCCTGTTCAGCGTACCAAACCTAGGTGCTGCGGATGACTTCCTTGCAACGATTAACCCGGATTCGCTAAAAGTGGTTCAGGGCTTTGTCGAACCGAGTTTGTTAAAGGCTGAAGTGGAAAAAGCCTATCAGTTTGAACGCGAAGGGTATTTTTGTGCCAATCGCCGCTATTCAAGCGAAACACATCTGGTGTTTAACCGTACGGTAGGCCTGCGTGATACGTGGGTTGGTTAAAACTGGTGTTTGACTGCCATAAAAAAGCCTGACTTATTTCGGGTCGTGGAGCGTTTCTTCTTCTCGGCAGTCGCCCGTACTGCAATGGCCATACAAGTACAAACTGTGGTTAGTCAGTTTAATACCGTGTCTGTCTGCGATTTCGCGCTGACGCGCTTCGATAGATTCATCACGGAATTCAATAACGCGTCCGCAATCCAGGCAAATAAGATGGTCATGGTGGTGTTGCTGTGTCAGTTCGAACACTGACTTACCACCTTCAAAATTATGACGGGTGACAATACCGGCATCATCAAACTGGTTAAGCACGCGATAAACGGTCGCAATACCGATCTCTTCGCCCATATCTATCAGTTTTTTATACAAATCTTCCGCGCTGACGTGATGACACTCCGGATCCTGCAACACTTCCAGAATCTTCAGTCTTGGCAGAGTGACTTTCAAGCCGGCCTTCTTTAATGCGGTGTTATTGTCAGTCATGCGGGTTTAGTCCTGTTACTTTCTCGTCGATGGGGGCAATTAAGCCTATGGCATCGGTCGGCTCAAAAATTGTAATGGCGTCTCAATTATAGAACCGCGCATTAAAAATGAAAACCATGGGATGTTAACAATACCGTCCCCATAAAGAAAGTGTGCATTCGCGCGCAATCTCTTATTGTAAAATGGAGAAAATTGATAAACGTATAAAACCGATGGGTACTATTGTACAGGATTAGGCCGTGAAGTTAAAAAAATGTTTCTATTAATTTAATCGGTTTTATCTATTAATAAAGCCATGACATTGCTATCATGGCTTCTGTGTAAAACAGGGGCGATTAACCTACCAGTGCTTTCAGGTTGAGCTCTTCGCTGATTTGTTTGACCCAGGCACTCACGCGTTCACTGGTCAGTTCAGGTTGACGATCTTCATCAATGGCCAGACCGATGAAGTGGTTATCGTCTGCCAGCCCTTTAGACGCTTCGAAATAGTAACCTTCGGTTGACCAGTTGCCGACAATAGTTGCCCCGCGCGGTTCAATAATGTCTCGCAGCGTTCCCATCGCGTCACAAAAGTATTCTGCGTAATCTTCTTGGTCGCCACAGCCAAACGATGCAACGATTTTTCCATTGAAATCAATCTCTTCCAATGTCGGAAAGAAATCGTACCAATCACACTGGGCCTCACCATAGTACCAGGTCGGAATACCAAGCAGCAGGATATCAAACGCTTCAATATCTTCTTTGCTGCTCTTGGCGATGTCATGAACCTCTGCAACATCACTGCCAAGTTGCTGTTGGATTGTCTTGGCAATGTTTTCGGTATTGCCGGTGTCACTGCCAAAGAAAATGCCTATGAGTGCCATGGATAAAATAACCTCTTTATTCTTAATGGTATGGTGCAGTTTATCACCTACATATCAAGTAATAATATCAGACGCAGGGGGTGGGAGAAACTTGTATCTTTCCCCTGGCGCAAAGCGGAAATAACCGCTATTAAATAAGGGTATTTATTCGGTCGTTCTTTTTCACCATTTCGCCAGTTTTTTTAATTACTTTAGCGGCGACATTGTTAGTGTCTGTTTCCCTATCTTTTTTAAAAGTAGAACTAATTACTGATTTTTAGTGACAGTGTGCTGTAGATCACGGAGGGAAACTACTAAATATTCTTTTAATATTGACTATGAAAGTAGCAGGTTCGCCGTGTGCTTGCAGGCGTAAAGCATCGCGCGTTTTCCCCTTTTGGGGATTGTTTCAAACCTGATGATTTTTTTAAAAATAATAACCATACCGCACGTTATTTTATATCTGGAGCTTGCTTATGCAATTTTTGAGAAACATCGCCATCAGAACGGCAATGTTATGGGTTCTAGGGGTTTTCTGTGTACTTTGGGGGGTTTTTCCGTCTACACCATTTTCTCCTTCAAAGAGATGACCACTACTTCACAGACCAGTACCTTACTAGTTCATAACATGAATTTAGTCAATCAGGGCAGCGATCAATATTTTCGCATGGTAACCCATTTGGCACGAGTAGTGGATTGGCGTCGTAGTGGTGAAAACACACTGGCGGATAAAGAGCAGGCGTCAGTGTTGACGGCATTGAATAATCTGAAATCCGATCTGGCTACCTTTAGCAGCCTCGATCACGCGGGGTTGGATGCCACGCTGACTGAAGCGGTGGTGCGCGATTGGGGCAACCTGATTACCCAGGGCGTTGATCCGATGTTTCAAAAAGCGCAGGCCAATGCCTTGGATGAATATCAACGCTATGCCAAGGAAACGGTGCCAGCGCTCAGTCGTCAATTTGGAGCCTCAGTCAATGCTCTTAACAAGGCAGGCTCTGATAAATTCGCCGCAGCGGGCGCACGCTTTCAGCAAATTACCGCCATTGGTCAAAATATTTTGCTGACGGGACTGGTCGTCGGGTTGCTGCTGCTGTTTTTCACCGATCGCTATCTCGTGGCCTGTTTGGTTAAACCACTCGATACGTTGCGCGAACACTTCAGTGCTATCGCCTCCGGACAACTCGGCAAACCGATTCATGATTTTGGTCGTAACTGCGTGGGGCGTTTGTTGCCTCTATTACGGGATATGCAAACCAGTCTGGCGACGACAGTCAGTACAATTCGTTCCAGCACGGATGCCATCTACCTTGGTGCCTCCGAGATTGCTTCCGGTAATAACGACCTCTCATCGCGTACTAAACATCAGGCTTCTGCACTGGAAGAGACAGCGGCCAGCATGGAGCAGTTGACGGCAACTGTTAAACAGAATGCGGAAAACGCCAATCACGCGAGCCAATTGGCATTACAAGCGTCCAATACGGCACGAAAAGGGGGGGAGATCGTCGATAACGTGGTGAAAACCATGGCGGAGATTTCGGGAAGCTCAAAACGTATTGCTGAGATCACCACGGTGATCAATGGTATTGCCTTCCAGACTAACATTCTGGCGCTTAACGCCGCTGTTGAAGCTGCGCGGGCCGGTGAGCAAGGGCGTGGTTTTGCGGTGGTTGCTGGTGAAGTGCGCAGCCTGGCGCAGCGCAGCGCGCAGGCGGCAAAAGAGATAGAGGGATTGAGCGCTGAATCAGCACACTGTGTGGGTACTGGCTCGCAGCTGGTTGAAGATGCTGGTGTTACCATGAGTGACATTGTGCGTGCCGTGACCAATGTGACGGACATCATGGGGGAAATTGCCTCGGCTTCCGGTGAACAAAGCAAAGGTATTGCACAGGTTGGACAAGCAGTAGCGGAAATGGACAGTGTGACGCAGCAGAATGCGGCACTGGTGGAGCAGGTGTCTGCTGCAGCACTGTCGTTGGAAGAGCAGGCTGCGGTGCTTAACCGGACTGTGGCGGTGTTCCAACTGTCTGAATCCGTCGTGCCCGTGGCCGCTCCTGTGGCGGCGCCGGTTGCCACCTTGGCGCGTGCTGGCAGTGGCACCGCAGCAAAAAAGGCGTTGCCACCGGGAAATGATAACAGGGAACAATTTTAACTGGGTGGTCTATCCGTTAATGTCGTTACCAGGGAGGGAAACAGGGCGTCATGGATGACGCCGGAAATTAATGTGTCAGGATGAAAGGTCTTTTTCCGCCAGTTGCGACAGCAACATGCGTTCAATGAGCTCACTACGGCTGATGTTCTGCATTTCAGCCAGGCTATTTAGTGCTTCCACGGCTTCCTCATTAATTTTCAATTCGATGCGGCGCAAGCCCCGCACCTTGTCACGACGCAATTGATTGCGCTTATTAATACGAAGCTGTTCGTCGCGTGAAAGCGGGTTGGTTTTGGGACGACCTGGCCGACGTTCATCCGCGAACAGATCCAACGTGGTACGGTCCGTTTGTTCTTTTGCCATAGGTAGTGCTGCTGCAAGGAAGTCTGACCAAAATGCACGTCTCGGTTAAGCGTGACATTCTGATGATGTGGTTACTGTGCATAAGGCTGATTCAGCCGTCCCTCTACTGCGGGCGCCATCATACCCTAGCGAGGCTGGCGGCGACAATGGGTAACTGCCGCCGATCGCTACGGATTATGCGGGTGGCTCTTCAAGGAAACGGTGAATAGCGCGCAGAACAGCATCGGGCTTTTCTGCATGAACCCAGTGGCCGCTGCCTGCAATCACATGCGCTTTGGCATTGGGAAACTGCTGCAAAAGCGTTTCCCGATAGCGGTCGTCCAGATTAAGGGGATGCCGCACCGCGACATTAAAACGCCACTCTCCCTGCTGAAAGGATTTCAGTAGAAATTGCACGACGCCCTCTTCCCTGAGGTGATGACGCATGATAGCCGCGACTTCGGTGCGCGTGGTTACGCCTGCCGCGGTAACCGCACGCAGGGCTGCAAAAACGTCATTGTGGCGACGCAGTTGGTAATCCACCGGCGCAATATCAATGGCGACGATCTTCTCAATACGATCAGGGATCTGTGCGCTTAACGCCATGGCGGTTTTTCCTCCCATGGAGTGTTCGATGATAATGGCGTTATCGATGCTTAATGCATCCAGTAATGCTTTCACATCGCCTGCCATGGCCGGGTAGTTCATTTCCGACGTGCGTGGTGATAATCCGTGGTTGCGTAAGTCGACCTGAATGACATCGTGCTGCTTTTGCAGGTCTCGCGCCAGAATGCCCAGGTTATCCAGATTACCAAACAGACCGTGAATCAATACGATAGGCAGTGCATGCGTGGGTTGTTGCGCATTTTGCAAGCGATAATTCAATTTCATGGTGAAGTTCATTCAGAGACACAGGCGCTTAGGGTATCATGACTGCTGCCGATGATGTTGCCCTGTGGAAAATGAAGACTATGCTTTTTGCAGGTTACAGGTAATGGGGCGAGGGAGCAGATGGGGGATCGTCTGACTTTCGATATTGTTTGTGTAATGCCGCTATTCGGTGGTATTGATTCGCCTATATACTTCTTGCCGATTAATTAGAGTAAAAACAGTACTAGATAAAGATGAAAACTATTGAGGTCGACGAAGAGCTGTATCGTTATATTGCCAGCCACACGCAGCACATTGGTGAAAGCGCCTCGGATATTCTGCGTCGCATGTTGAGTTTCCGGGCAGGGCAGGTGGTCGCCGCTTCTGAAACGGCCACAACGAAAGCGCAGACGCCAGCGAGCGTAGCCACAAAACCGCGTGATGGTGTAAGGGCTGTGCGTGAACTGTTGTTGTCCGATGAATACGCCGCGCAAAGTAAAGCCATCAATCGCTTTATGCTGGTGCTCTCCACCTTATATTGCCTCGAACCGAACGCTTTTTCTGCGGCAACCGAGCTGCTTCATGGCCGCACGCGCGTTTATTTTGCCGGCGACGAACACACACTGCTTCAGCATGGCGTCCATACCAAACCCAAGCATATTCAGGGTACGCCTTACTGGGTCATCACCAATACCAATACGGATCGCAAACGCAGCATGGTTGAGCAAATCATGCAATCGATGCAGTTCCCTACGGAGCTTGTCGAAAAAGTGTGCGGTACTATTTAGCAAATAGCATCTTAACGAATAGCGTCAGGGAGAACGCCGATGGCTAATCACCCCAGAGCCGGACAACCCACCCGGCAAAGTGATTTGATTAATGTAGCGCAATTAACGTCACAGTATTATGTATTACGCCCCGATGTGGATAACGCCGCACATGCAGTGAAGTTCGGGACATCGGGTCACCGCGGCAGCGCGGCGCGCCACAGTTTTAATGAGGCGCATATTATGGCTATCGCTCAGGCGATTGCCGAAGAACGCAAAAAGCAAGGGATCACCGGCCCCTGTTTTGTGGGTAAAGACACCCACGCGCTGTCGGAACCAGCTTTTATCTCAGTGCTGGAAGTGTTGGCAGCGAACGGCGTTGAAGTGGTGGTGCAGCAGGACAATGGCTTTACGCCGACGCCCGCTATCTCCAATGCCATTCTGGTGCATAATTGCAAAGGCAATGCGCAGGCCGACGGGATTGTGATTACTCCGTCTCACAACCCACCGGAAGAGGGCGGTATTAAATATAATCCGCCCAATGGCGGGCCCGCTGATACCAATGTCACCAGCGTTATCGAAAAACGTGCCAACGCCCTGCTAGCTGATGGGTTAAAAGCAGTAAAACGCCTGACGCTGGATAAAGCCTGGCAGAGCGGTCATGTGCATGAGCAAGATCTGGTGCAACCTTATGTCGAGGGATTGCGTGAGGTCGTGGATATCCCCGCCATTCAGAAGGCAGGGTTGACACTGGGTGTCGATCCGTTGGGCGGTTCAGGCATTGCCTACTGGCAGCGCATCGCAGAGCACTACAAGTTGAATTTACACTTGGTCAACGATGCGGTCGATCAGACGTTCCGCTTTATGACCTTGGATCATGACGGCGTTATCCGCATGGACTGCTCTTCAGAGTCAGCGATGGCGGGATTACTGGCGCTGCGTGACAAATTTGATCTGGCTTTTGCCAACGATCCTGATTATGACCGCCACGGCATTGTGACGCCCGCGGGTCTGATGAACCCGAATCACTATCTGGCGGTTGCTATCGACTACCTATTCCGTCATCGTCCGCAGTGGGGGCAATCTGTTGCTGTCGGCAAGACGCTGGTTTCCAGCGCCATGATAGACCGTGTGGTGGCCTGCCTTGGGCGTAAACTGGTGGAAGTGCCGGTCGGGTTCAAATGGTTTGTTGATGGTTTATTCGATGGCAGCTTTGGTTTCGGCGGTGAAGAGAGTGCGGGCGCATCCTTCCTGCGCTTCGATGGCACGCCATGGTCAACGGATAAAGATGGCATCATCATGTGTCTGCTGGCGGCTGAGATCACTGCGGTAACCGGTAAAAATCCGCAGCAACACTATGATGCGCTGGCGGCCCGTTTTGGTGCGCCGAGTTACAACCGTATTCAAGCCTCTGCGACTCACGCGCAAAAAGCGGCGCTGTCGCGCTTATCACCTGAACAGGTTGCTGCCAGTACGTTGGCTGGCGATCCGATCACGGCACGTTTGACGGCTGCTCCGGGTAACGGTGCCTCTATTGGCGGATTGAAAGTGATGGCGGATAACGGCTGGTTTGCAGCGCGTCCATCGGGCACGGAAGAAGCCTACAAGATTTACTGCGAAAGTTTCCTGGGCGCGGAGCATCGCGCGCGCATTGAGAAAGAAGCGGTAGATATTGTCAGCGCCGTGCTGGCAAATGCCAAATAAGCGTTCCTTTAGGGGGCCGCTGACAAACAGCACTACACCCACCGTCATTCCCGGCTTTCGCCGAGGATGACAAGGGGTAAAGTGACTTTGCCATCAGACTGAGGACGCACAGGGCGTCCTTTGTCTTTTCTGCTTGAAATAGCAGGAAAGGTTCTCGGCGGCGATACTGTGTAACCACTCGTGGAGATCTGCATGGTTTTTCAGCATCAACTTCTGCATCGCGTGATTACGGTATGCGCTGATGGCTTTAATGGATATTCCGGATAGCTCACTGATTTTACTGTTATTTAGTCCATGTTTGTAGCCCCATAATACCTCCCGCTCGCGTGGACTGAGGCACTGCACGATATTATATTGCTGTACGTGGGATGGAATCCCAGACGATAAAGGGCTGGCAACAAAGGTATTTAACAACGCGGACAGCGTTTCTGGTGGATCGCCTAGCGCCAACTGTCCGTCTCCATAACCACAGCAGAGCGTGTTCTTCTGCTTTACCAGCAAGAAAAGTAAGGTAGCACGCCGTTTTCGGCTAAATTGACGCCACCAGCGCGGTGCGTGCTGAGTCACTGTGGTGAAAATAATATCCGCTTGCTCAAGTTGCTCAGTGGTATATTGAATATTTACCTAAAGTTTTTGGGTATGGAACCATTGATGGATGAGGTGTCTAAGGCCAACAGTAAAATAGCGATCAAAATGAAGGAGTACAACAGTTCTTTCCATCGTCTAGTACCTATTTAACCTGTTGTTCCCGAAAAAATGTCTGCATGGGCAAATGCACCTGGATTCTATGTAGGGTAAATACATTCATCGATGGTGAGTTAATAAATGATTGATGTAAAAACTTACTTGTGTTTATTTTATTATCTGGTTTTATGAAAGTTTATGTTTGCAGATTAATCTCCCTCTTGGTCTCTAGCCCCTTGTATTAATATTTAAAGCATGGTTTTCTCTAATGTCCATTTTTTCGTTTAGTTGTTGTGTAACTGTTATCCTTTGAAATCACACTCATTGTAACCGTGCGACATCCGTAGCAAAACATATGAATAGTAATCATTTTCTTAAAATGAAAACGGTTGTGAGATTTATATCCTTTTTGTTCTATGATGTGCCTTTTCTTTTTCTGAAGAGATAAAAGTGAAAGGTATTCATTGAGGTTTTCAATGGTAATCGTTTGCTCAGTCAGTTGACGATAAGTTTTTATCGAGTATCACGACTAATGGAGGCGATGTTTTTATTGGTTTGCCTTTCGTTTATCGTTTATTAGATATTATCATTACGCATATTTGTAACCATTAACGGTGAAACCGACGCTCTCAGTATTGAGAAGGTTTTTCGCTGCGTATGCTTGGTACACGGTGCCGCGTTCGTGTACCAAGCATACTGGTTGAAGCCCGCCCCCCTAACGTAAGGTCAATTGCAGGCAAAAGTAACATCAACTTGGTATATAGCAGCGTTAGTCAGTTATACCGTAGAGTACTTTTTTAATTCTTATCTCATGGGACAGCGATATGGACAGAAAAAATGTTTTTCTTCAGTATAAATCATGTGCAGCGCGTTCATTGAAAAAAATCAATACTAAAAGAAAGAGTGATTCTGTTTATTTAATGATGACGCATGTTTATAAGGAAAAGATAAATTGCTTGAAAAATAAATATGATCTTTATTTTTATTTCACCAGCAGAGATAAACAGCATTCTCAATTTATATTTTATTCAATATGTCGCTTGCATGAAAAGAGAAGGAACCTCGGTTGTCATACGATGAGATTTTCTTAATCTAAACCCGTTGCTAACGGTCTGTTGTTCCTTCTTTTTACAAGCCCTCGGCATAAGCCGAGGGAAACCCTCAACCTAATGCAACCAGTAGTGCACCAACGGATATCATGGCTACGCCAACGCCGCCTAATAGCGATATTTTCTCTCCAAGCAGCACGGCTGCCAAAATAACAGCAAACACAACGCTAAGTTTATCAATGGGGGCAACCTGAGCCACATTACCACTTTTCAATGCCAAAAAATAAAATAACCAGGAAAGCGCCCCTGCAACCCCGCTTAACAGAATAAATGTTAGTGCTTTTTTGTTGGCAAGCACTTCACCGATCATGGTTGTTTTTCCTTGCACTACCACAACGCCCACCAAAAACAGCGCCATCACCACGGCACGGACCGCAGTTGCTGTATTGGCGTCAAGATTTTGCAATCCCACTTTACCAAACAGAGCCACTGCGGCGGCGCACAGGGCGGAGAGCAATGCATAAAATAACCAGCTACTCATGATGAGCCTCAGCATTAAAATTCAGGGTAGAGATCAACAGAATGAGCGTGGGATGTTACGCCTGCTCTGGGGGGGGGATAACCAGTGTTATCCGCTGTTGATTCAGTACGGTAGCTCAAGGCATAAAACGGTAACCTACGGCGGTTTCGGTGATAAAGTGACGAGGCCGTGTGGGGTCGCTTTCCAGCTTTTGTCGCAGGTGTCCCATATAGATGCGAAGATAATGGCTACTTTCCACTGCGTTGGGTCCCCAAACATGTACCAGCAGTTGACGCTGCGTCAGCACTTTGCCCGCATTCGCCAGCAGCAGTGCCAACAGTTTGAATTCCGTAGGCGTCAGATGCAGTGTTTCGCTGTCTCGGCTGACTAAACGCTGGCTGAGATCAACAGTAATGTTGCCGAATGTCACTACCGGGCTTTCTATCGCGTTAGCGCCGTGGCGGCGCAGAGCAACGCGCACACGGGCCAGTAACTCGCCAATCCCGAACGGCTTGGCGAGATAATCGTCAGCACCCGCATTCAGAGCGTCGATTTTATCCCGTTCATCACCGCGCGCGGACAACACAATAATCGGCACGCTGCTCCACTGGCGAACGTCGCGGAGGTAAAGGGTGCCATCACCGTCAGGTAATCCGAGATCGAGAATCACCAGATCAGGCTTGCGGGTAGCAGTTTCCAGCAGGCCACGTTGCAAGGTCTGCGCATCAAAAACGCGTAGCCCTTCGCTTTCCAGTGCGCTGCGTACAAAGCGCTGGATCTCTTTTTCATCTTCTATGATCAAAATGCTGGCGGATAGCAGGGCATCTACTCCTTCTGTCTGATTGCTGCGGGTGTTGATCCGTCTGCACGACGTTAAATGATACTTTATGACGCTATCATATATTTCTGCGTGTTTGCGACAAAAGCCTTTCGGATGATGGAAAGAGATCAGGGCAGCAGGAGTGGAAAAAGAACCAATAAACGCAACATTTATTTATATATTAAATGTAATTAATTAACTATTTTGTAACTCAATAACAGAATATTCGGGAAAATGACGAAAACACGATCTTTTTCTGGTCCGATGAGTAGTAAAATTTCAGTAAAAGCGGTACTATTTTGAGCAGTTATTCATCGTTATGTTGATTTTGTGAGCAATGTCGTTACAGTGGCTGCTCACTGATGAAGGAGGCTCGCTATGTCGATTTATATGCTTATCCCTTGTATCGCGTTCTCCTGCGTCGTGTTGCTGTTGTTGCTTTCGGTTTACTGGCGTTGCCTGTGATGCTGTTTCGTACCGATCGCGCCCGCTTTTACAGCTATCTGCATCGTGTTTGGTTGAAAACCAGAGATCAGCCGGTCTGGATGGTGCAATCAGAAGCGGCAGCCGGTGATTTTTTCTAAGCTGCGCTGCGAGTAAGTAAAAAAACATCATTGTGCGCTACTGACCTCAAAAACCCCTCGGTCAGTAGCTCTGTTATTTAATTCCTTTGTTTTTCCCTCTGATACACTTTGGTTTTTGTTTTCGCTCGATCTTCGTCGTTGTGCTCCGTAGCCGCTTGAAATCCGCTATGCTGAGGGAATGTTGACAAGCGGGAGAGCGTTTATGATGTCAGCTCCTATTCCTGTTGGAATAAGTGCATGTTTGCTCGGTGCGCCAGTGCGGTTTGACGGGTGGCATAAGCGCTTTGATTTTGCTGTTGATCAATTAGCGCCTTATTGCCATTTTCAGCCAGTATGCCCAGAAATGGCGGTCTTATTACCTGTGCCGCGCCCCGCGCTGCGACTGGTTAACGCGGGTAAGCAAGGTATTCGTCTCTGTGCTAGCAACGGTTCTGGCATCGATGTCACCGATGAGATACTCGCGTTTTCCGAGCAAAAAATGGCATCGTTAAGCGATCTGTGCGGCTTTATCCTGTGTGCCAAATCCCCCAGTTGCGGAATGGAACGGGTAAAGGTGTATGGCAGTTAGGGGAAAAAATGCCCGAAAAAGTGGAGAGGGGCTGTTTGCGCAGGCGCTGAAACGGCACATGCCGTGGTTGCCGTTAGAGGAGAATGGCCGCTTGAGCGATCCTGTGCTGCGGGAAAACTTTATTGCCCGGGTCTATGCCTTGCATGAATTGCAGCAGATCTGGCAGCAGGGCCTCTCGCGTGGCGCACTCGCAGCCCGAATATCGAGAGCTGGGCCCGTTTGTGGCAGGCATGGCGCAATGGCCGACGCTGGAAGCCTTTGCCACGGAATACCGGCTGCGTTTTATGCGCCTGTTATTGCACCCCGCATCGCGTCGCAACCATACCAATGTATTGATGCACGTTCAGGGGTACTTTCGTCCTCATCTTACTCCCCAACAACGTCAGGAATTGGCTAATCTCATCGATCGCTATCGGCAAGGTGTGCAACCGCTACTGGCGCCGATGACGCTGTCGCGTCATTACATGACCGAATACCCTGATGATTACCTGACGCAGCAGCGTTACTTTGACCCTTATCCCGAAGCTTTGCGTTTACACTATGGCCACTAATATTTTCCAGCAAGGAACAGTTATGACCACGCATCTGGTCTGGTTTCGCCATGATTTACGGATTACCGATCACTCTGCGCTGCACGCGGCCTGTCAGAACGCTGATGCCAAGGTTATTGCGCTCTATATTGCTACGCCAGGCCAGTGGCAGGCTCACGGCATGGCACCGCGACAGGCGACGTTTTTGCTACAGAATCTCCAGGCATTACAACAGTCGCTGGCCGCTAAAGGGATCCCTCTGTTTTATCAACAATGTGAAGACTTTCATCAGGCGGTTGAAACCGTTGATGCATTTTGTAAAAAGCAGCATGTTTCGCACCTGTTTTATCATTACCAGTACGAAATTAATGAACGTGAACAGGATCGCGCGCTGGAAGCCAAATTGCACGGGCAGGTGGTGTGTCATGGGTTTGATGACAGCGTTTTGCTGGCGCCAGGCAGCTTGGTGACGGGAAAACAGGAGATGTACAAAGTCTTTACGCCGTTTCGCAAAGCGTTTACCCAGCGTTTGCTGGAGATGGAGATTACCTGCTTCCCTGCGCCGAAAAAGCGCGCCAATGTAGATGTGGGGAAATTGGATGCGTTGACCCCCCTTCGATTATCCTCAACAGGCGGTTGACGAGACGCTGTTTCCGGCGGGCGAACAGGCCGCGTTGGCACGATTACGCCAGTTTTGCCAATCCACCGTGGCTGATTATGACCAACAGCGTGATTTTCCAGCACAGCAAGGCACTAGCCAGCTTTCGCCTTATTTGGCATTGGGCGTTATCTCCCCCGCGTCAGTGCCTCAATCGCCTGCGTGCAGAACATCCCAATCTGTTAGAGCAGTCTGACGGCGGGGCATTTACCTGGTTGAGCGAACTGATATGGCGTGAGTTTTATCGCCATCTGCTGGTGGCCTGGCCACGTTTGTGTAAGCATCGCCCGTTTGTGGGGTGGACGCAGCAGGTACAATGGCGACAAGACGAAAAAGCGCTGATAGCCTGGCAACAAGGTAAAACCGGTTTTCCGATTGTCGATGCCGCGATGCGCCAATTGAATGGCACCGGATGGATGCATAATCGGCTACGCATGATCTGCGCCAGTTTTCTGGTAAAAGATTTGCCCATCGACTGGCGGGCAGGGGAGCGTTATTTTATTTCTCAACTGCTGGACGGTGATTTGGCCGCGAACAATGGCGGGTGGCAGTGGGCGGCCTCCACTGGCACGGACGCAGCGCCTTATTTTCGTATTTTTAACCCTACCACGCAGGGGGAGCGTTTCGATACGCAAGGAACGTTTATCCGCCAGTGGGTGCCCGAACTGGCGGAGGTGCCAGAGCGTGATATTCACCAGCCGCATCGCTGGGCACAGCGGGAAGGACGCAGGTTGGATTATCCGACGCCGATGGTCGATCATAAGCAGGCCAGACAAATGACGTTGGAGGCTTTTGAAGCTGCGAAAGCGTTGCAGGAAAAAGGCCAGAATCAGGCATATTAAGGAGCGTTATGCGTAACAGCGAATTGGAAACAGTGATCAATCAACAACTGAATGTGGTTGCATTTCAGGATTATGCGCCTAACGGGTTGCAGGTTGAAGGACGTGAGAACGTGCAACGGATCATCACTGGGGTAACCGCCTCGCAGGCATTGCTGGATGTGGCCGTTGCTCAACAGGCCGATGCAGTACTGGTACACCATGGCTATTTTTGGAAAAACGAGTCTCTGGTGATTTCCGGCATGAAGCGTCGCCGCTTAAAAACATTGCTGGCGAACGATATCAACCTATATGGCTATCATTTGCCGTTGGACACACACCCCGAACTAGGTAATAACGCCTGTCTGGCGGCACTGTTAGATATCACTGTGTTGGGTGAGATTGAGCAACTGTTGCCTTATGGCGAACTGACTCAGCCGGTGAGTGGTGAGGCGTTACGTGAGCGCCTGGAGACGCGATTGGGGCGTTCCGTGCTGCATTGTGGGAATAATGCACCGTCACAGATAACACGGTTGGCCTGGTGCTCCGGTGGCGGCCATGGCTTTATTGAGCAAGCTGCGCGCTTTGGCGTGGAGGCGTTCATCACCGGGGAAGTATCGGAACAGACGATTCATATCGCTCGCGAGATGGGGCTGCATTTCTATGCGGCAGTCCATCACGCGACAGAACGTGGCGGTATTAAGGCGCTGGGGGGAGTGGCTGGCGCAGCAGCACGGGCTTGATGTGACCTTTGTTGATATCCACAATCCCGCCTAGTGTTAATCAACCCACTGTTTTTTAAAAATAATATAAAAATTTAATGGGATAAAGTGGCATCTTTATTGCTTGTATATTAAGAAACCTTATTGCCAGAGGGTGTCGGGCGAGGTGTGTATCAAGGCGGCATGGCATAACAATGCCCTACCGCGATGGGGAGGAGAGCGTGCAACGAGCGCGGTGCTACTTATTTGGGTGAGCGGGCCGTGGTGCTGGAATTGGAGCCGCCGCTGTCACTGCAAAGCCAACAGCGTATCTGGGGGCTGGCTGAACGTCTTCAACAGCATGAAGCGGTTTAGGTTGCGATCCCTGTGATGAATAACCTGACGGTGGTGTTAATCCACCCACAGCAGGCGGCACGCGATGCTATCGAACGTTTGCAGCGTTGGTGGGAAGAGAGCGAGTCGGTAACGATCGAAGCTAGGGATATCACGATTCCGGTGGTGTATGGCGGCGACGCTGGTCCGGATTTATTGCAGGTGGTGGAGCATTGCCAGCTTTCTCCTCGTCAGGTGGTGGAGGCGCATGCAGCAGCACATTACGTGGTGTACTTTCTAGGTTTTCAGCCGGGATTTCCTTATCTGGCGGGGTTGCCAGAGCACCTCCATACTCCACAGCGTGCAGAGCCGCGCCTGAGTGTGCCCGTTGGCAGTGTCGGTATTGGTGGTCGACAAACCGGTATTTACCTGCTGGCAGCCCCCGTAGGGTGGCAGTTGATTGGCCGAACGGCAGTTGCGCTGTTCGATCCGAGTGCGAAGCCACCCACGTTGCTGCGCCCCGGTGATAATGTGCGCTTTGTGCCGCAACCGGAGGGCCTATGCTAAAGATCATTCATGCCGGGCTGCATACTTCGGTGCAGGATGCAGGGCGCCATCATCTGCGGCATCTGGGCATCAGCCAGTCTGGTGCTTTGGATATGCCAGCGCTAAGCATCGCCAATTTGTTGGTGAGTAACGCGATGTCCGAAGCCGGGCTGGAAATTACGCTTGGAAAATTTGCGGCGACGTTTACGTCATCCTGCTGGATTGCATTGACGGGCGCTGACAGTCACGCCGAGCTCGATGGAAAACCGATCTGGACCGGCTGGCGCTTTCATGTGAAAGCAGGCCAAACGCTCAGACTGAGCATGCCGCGCCGTGGCATGCTCAGCTATTTGGCTATTTCTGGTGGTCTAGGGCTGCCAGATGTGCTCGGGTCACTCAGTACCGATTTGAAAGCCGGGTTTGGTGGTTATCTTGGTCGCCCGCTTCGGGATGGTGATACGCTTTCGCTGAAAAAGGCCGCCTACCGCAAGCCGCATAAACCTGTGGGCATCAAGCAGATTCTGTTCAGTAATCGGGTACGGGTGCTTCCCGGACCGGAATATCATGAATTCAGTGAAGAGGCGCGCGACACGTTCTGGCGAACGGGGTGGCAACTGAGTCCACAGAGTAATCGTATGGGATATCGGCTACAGGGACCTGCATTGGCACGCATAACGCCGCGAGAACTTTTTTCTCATGGTGTACTGCCGGGGGTGATTCAGGTGCCGCACAATGGTCAACCGATCTTGTTGCTGGCAGATGCGCAGACCACCGGTGGCTACCCACGTATTGCCTGTGTGATTGAAGCGGATTTATTCCATCTGGCGCAGATTCGGCTCGGTGAACCGATACATTTTATTCCCTGCACGCTGGACGACGCCCTGCGTGCGTCAGAGGCGCAGCGGCGTTATCTGGAACAACTGGCGTGGAGGCTCAATGATTATTGATTTAAATGCCGATCTGGGTGAGGGCGGCAGCAATGATGAAGCGCTATTGCAGTTAGTCACGTCTGCCAATATCGCCTGCGGGTTTCATGCAGGAGATGCTCAAACCATGCGCCAGTCGGTGCGTTGGGGGATGCGCTATGGCGTGGCGCTTGGTGCCCACCCCAGCTTTCTGGATCGGGAAAATTTTGGCCGCAAAGCGATGTCGGTATCCGCAGACACGGTCTTCGCACAGGTGGTGTATCAACTCAGTGCGTTAAGTGCGATTGTGGCGGTTGAAGGCGGCAGGCTGACGCATGTCAAACCGCACGGCATGCTGTATAACCAGGCTGCGCGCGATCCCATGCTGGCCGATGCGATTGCGCGTGCGGTCAAATCGGTGAATCTGGCGTTGCGGTTGGTAGGGCTCGCGGGAAGTGAACTGATTCAGGCCGGGCAGCGTCTGGGATTGGCAACTCGGCAGGAGGTGTTTGCCGATCGCGGTTACCTGCCGGACGGCACGCTGGTGCTACGCGACCAACCTGCCGCATTGATCAAAAGCGATGAGTTGGCGCTGGCGCAAACGCTGGAGATGATTAAACGTCGCCTGGTGCGGGCCAGTGATGGTACCTGGGTTGATGTAGAGGCCGATACGGTTTGTCTTCATGGCGACGGCGATCATTCACTGCTGTTTGCGCGCAAGTTGCGTCAATGTTTCAATGAACACCAGATTCAGGTTAGGGCGGCGTAACGCATCAGTAAATATAAAATATGAAAACCGTATTGGTGACGGCGTTCGAACCCTTTGATGGCGAAGCCATTAACCCTTCCTGGGAAGCGGTAAAGGTATTACAAGGGCGTGAGATTGCCGGTGCGCGGGTGATGACCTGCCAGTTAGCCTGTGTGTTCGACCTTGCTTTGCAGCAGCTCGATGCTGCGCTGGCAGAGTATCATCCCGATTGCACGATTGCTGTTGGTCAAGCCGGAGGCCGCGCTGAGATCACCGTTGAGCGCGTTGCCATCAATATCAACGATGCGCGTATCCCTGACAATCACGGCAAACAACCTATTGATACTCCCGTGATCGCAGGTGGCCCAGACGCCTATTTCTCCACCTTGCCGATCAAATCGATGGTTAATGCATTACGCGAGCAGGGTATTCCTGCCTCGGTGTCCCACACCGCAGGCACCTTCGTGTGCAACCATGTGATGTACGGCTTATCGCACGCGCTGGCACTGCGTCCCGGTGCGGCCAGCGGTGGGTTTGTTCATATCCCTTATGCACCGCCGCAGGCGGCGCGCCATCCCGGGGAGCCATCAATGCCGATTGCTATGGTAACTGAGGCGTTGGTTGCAATGATTGCCGTCGCCGTGACCCAGCAGCAAGACGCGATTATTTCTGGCGGTACGACGCATTAACGTCCTGGACAAATTCCGCGACGAGAAAGGAGAAATTGATGCCTTAGGGGCCAGAGATTTGCCGTGCCGCCGACGCGTTAGTCGCGGCGGTGGTGTGGGAGTCGTTAACCGGGGTTTGGTTTGCTTTCCCTGAATTAAAACCTTATGAAACAGAGCTTACAGGGCAGACGATCGAAAAGTTGGAAACACGCGGTAAAGCGCCGCTCACCTACTTTTCTAATGGGAGGATTCTTTACACCCATAACCAGCTTTATGGCCTGTGGCGAGTCGTTGATGCGGGCGTGGTGCCCGATACCAAACGCGATTTGCGCGTTCGTCTGGAAACGCAACACCGTGCGATTCTGCTGTATAGCGCCTCGGATATTGTCATGCTCACGCCTGATGCGCTTGCCACCCACCCGTTCTTGCAACGCATTGGCCCTGATGTGCTTGATAGCTCTGTTAGTCCAGAACAGGTACGGGCCAGAGTGTTGAGTCACAGATTCTGCCGTCGCCGTTTGGGTAGCTTGTTGCTCGATCAGGCTTTTTAGCCGGACTGGGTAACTATTTGCGCGCGGAGATTTTATGGCAAGCAGCGCTGTCGCCGCAGCACACTGCGATGACGTTGGATGAGGGGTAACTGACCGCACTGAGTGACGCGTTATTATCACTGCCGCGCCTTTCCTATAACACGCGGGGAACGGTGGATGACAATCACCATCACGGCGCATTGTTCCGTTTCAACGTTTTTGACCGTGAAGGAAAACCGTGTGAGCGCTGCGGACATCCCATTGTGCGCACCATGCTCTCGTCACGCCCGTTTTTCTGGTGCCCAAATTGCCAGCATTGAGACGTAAAAAAGCCGGGAAAATCCGGCTTTCGGAGTATTTGCTTCGCTGATGACGCTTAGCGATCGTTGAGCGAAGAGGTGAAGTCGCGTTTGTCGTAGCCGGTATACAGCTGGCGCGGACGTGCAATCTTCAAGCCGTCGTCGTGCATTTCGTTCCAGTGAGCAATCCAGCCGACGGTACGTGCCATCGCGAAGATCACGGTGAACATAGGAGACGGAATGCCCATCGCTTTCAGGATGATACCGGAGTAGAAATCCACGTTGGGGTGGAGTTTCTTCTCTATAAAGTAGGGATCGTTGAGCGCAATGTGCTCCAGCTCCATGGCCACTTCCAGCAGGTCATCTTTCATGTCCAGCTCTTTAAGCACTTCATGGCAGGTTTCACGCATCACGGTGGCGCGCGGGTCATAGTTTTTATATACCCGATGGCCGAAGCCCATCAGACGGAAAGAGTCGTTCTTGTCCTTGGCGCGTCTGACGAACTCAGGAATATGCTCAACTGAGTTGATTTCCTCCAGCATACGCAGACAGGCCTCGTTGGCACCGCCGTGCGCCGGCCCCCACAGAGACGCGATGCCCGCAGCGATACAGGCAAACGGGTTTGCGCCGGAAGAACCTGCGGTACGCACCGTCGAGGTGGACGCGTTCTGTTCATGATCGGCATGCAGGATCAGGATGCGGTCCATTGCGCGTTCCAGTACCGGATTCACCACATACTCTTCGCACGGCGTAGCAAACATCATATGCAGGAAGTTACCGGCGTAGGACAAGTCGTTGCGCGGGTAAACGAACGGCTGACCGAGGGAGTATTTGTAACACATGGCGGCCACGGTCGGCATTTTGGACAGCAGGCGATACGCGGCGATTTCGCGGTGACGCTCAATGCTGATATCCAGTGAATCGTGGTAGAACGCCGCCAATGCACCGGTGACGCCGCACAACACCGCCATCGGGTGAGAGTCGCGACGAAAACCGTGGAACAGACGCGTAATCTGTTCGTGGATCATGGTGTGACGGGTTACTGTGGTTTTGAAGGTGTCATATTGCTCGGGGGTTGGCGCTTCGCCGAACAGTAGAATGTAGCAGACTTCCAGATAAGTAGATTTCTCTGCTAATTGGTCGATAGGGAAGCCGCGATGCAGCAGCACGCCTTTATCACCGTCAATGTAGGTGATTTTGGATTCGCAAGACGCCGTGGAAGTAAATCCCGGATCGAACGTAAAAAAGCCTTTGGAACCGAGGCTACGGATATCGATTTCGTCTTGCCCAAGCGTGCCGGACAACACATTAAGCTCGATGGGCTCTTTACCATTTAGGGTAAGTGTCGCTTTCTTATCAGCCATTTACAGTCTCCTTAGCGCTTTAATTTTAAAAATTTATCACCGAAGAAATACCGTTATGCCTGTACACCGAACGGAGAAACTCGGCCAAACGCCGAAGTCTTGTTATTGGCACCTATCAGGGTACAGCATCGGGCAGTGGCCGGGCTCACCACCTCATCAAAGGAAAACTGTGTTCTTCTGGTTAGTAACGATTCTCTAAATTCTAGTCTACTCTAGTCATTAACATGACTTTCTACGTGGAATTCGACTTTCCACTGTTACACAAGTTATGTCGCTTGGGAAAGCCTATCTTGAATTCTTTAACGGGCGACTTTCATATTACAGCCCTATTTGTAATTTAATTGTTTAATATATGTCAAATGAGTTGGTTGATTTTATATAAAATGTGAGATCTCACTCACTGTTTAGCTGAAATGTCACTAAACAATTTGTGGGCTAATTGTAATAAGATTGTGAAGTACTTATACTCGCGTCAGGTCTCCGGAACCCACTGAAGTAGGAGCACCCAGCGTGAATAAGTCATGTGCCGTTTAACATGGGATGTTGACGTTAAGGCCAACGTATCACCCGGAAGCATGTGGCTGCATTCTTCGCGCTGTTTGACCTAGTTATAGGTCCGGAGGAACGAAAGATAATAAAGGTGTGCGGACAAATACGTGAAAAAACAAAGACATATCAATCTAGATCTGCAGACGATTCAGTTTCCCGTAACTGCGATAGCCTCAATTCTTCACCGTGTCTCTGGCGTCATTACCTTTGTGGCCGTCGGCATCCTGCTGTGGCTGCTCGGGCACTCTCTTGCTTCAGAAGAGGGGTTCCTGTACGCCGTGGCCATTCTGGATAGCGTGATTGTTAAATTTATTCTGTGGGGCATCCTCACCGCGCTGGCCTACCACATTGTTGGCGGATTACGCCATCTGATGATGGACTTTGGCTTTCTGGAAGAAGATCTCGTGTCGGGAAATCGTTCCGCAAGGCTCTCTTTTATCATTACTGTCGTGCTTTCACTACTGGCTGGAGTCCTCGTATGGTAAGCAATGCTTCTGCATTAGGACGTAATGGCGTTCACGATTGGCTACTCATTCGCGCTTCTGCCATTGTTATCGTGCTCTACGTGATTTATCTCGTGGGGTTTATCGCGACGGCGGGGGATATCACCTATCCCGTCTGGCGCGGTTTCTTCGCGATGCCCCTCACCAAAGTGTTCACGCTGCTGACGCTGTTCGCCATCCTGGTTCACGCTTGGATAGGGATGTGGCAAGTGCTGACCGACTACATCAAGCCGCTGGCGTTGCGTCTGATATTGCAATTCGCCATCGTGGTGGCGCTGCTGGTGTACGTTATTTATGGAACCATTGTGGTGTGGGGGGCGTGATGAATTTACCAATTAGGCAATTTGATGCCGTTGTTATCGGCGCAGGCGGCGCAGGTATGCGCGCTGCGTTGCAAATCTCCCAAATGGGACTTTCCTGTGCGCTGCTGTCCAAGGTGTTCCAGACGCGCTCGCACACCGTGTCTGCTCAAGGCGGTATTACCGTGGCACTGGGCAATACCCATGAGGATAACTGGGAATGGCACATGTACGATACCGTAAAAGGGTCGGACTATATTGGCGATCAGGATGCCATCGAATACATGTGCAAAACCGGCCCGGAAGCCATTCTGGAATTGGAGCACATGGGGCTGCCTTTCTCTCGTCTGGATGACGGCCGCATCTATCAGCGTCCGTTCGGCGGGCAATCGAAGAATTTCGGCGGTGAGCAGGCAGCGCGTACCGCAGCGGCGGCAGACCGTACCGGACACGCCCTGTTGCATACCCTCTATCAGCAAAACCTGAAAAACCACACCACTATCTTTTCTGAATGGTATGCGCTGGATCTGGTTAAAAATCAGGATGGCGCTGTGTTAGGTTGTACCGCTATCTGTATTGAGACCGGCGAAGTGGTTTATTTCAAAGCACGCGCGACGGTACTGGCTACCGGTGGTGCAGGCCGCATTTACCAATCTACTACCAATGCCCACATCAATACCGGCGACGGCGTCGGCATGGCATTACGCGCCGGTGTGCCGGTGCAGGATATGGAGATGTGGCAGTTCCACCCGACCGGGATTGCGGGCGCGGGTGTGCTGGTCACTGAAGGCTGCCGTGGCGAAGGGGGCTATCTGCTCAACAAGCACGGTGAGCGTTTTATGGAGCGCTATGCGCCTAACGCCAAAGATTTGGCCGGGCGTGATGTTGTTGCGCGTTCCATCATGATTGAAATTCGTGAAGGGCGCGGCTGTGACGGTCCGTGGGGCCCGCATGCCAAGCTGAAACTCGATCATCTGGGTAAAGAGGTGCTGGAATCCCGCCTGCCGGGCATCCTGGAACTGTCTCGCACCTTTGCGCATGTCGATCCAGTGAAAGAACCGATTCCGGTCATCCCCACCTGCCACTATATGATGGGAGGCATTCCCACCAAGGTGAGTGGCCAGGCGTTGACGGTCAATGAAAAGGGCGAAGATGTGGTGGTGCCGGGGCTGTTCGCCGTAGGTGAAATTGCCTGCGTTTCCGTGCACGGTGCTAACCGTCTGGGCGGTAACTCGCTGCTCGACCTGGTGGTGTTTGGCCGCTCTGCGGGCATGCATTTACAAGAATCATTACAAGAGCAGGGTGAACTGAGCGATGCCAGCGACAGCGATGTTGAGGCTGCACTGGAACGCCTGAATCGTTGGAACAATAACCGTACCGGAGAAGATCCGGTGGAAATCCGCAAGGCATTGCAATCCTGCATGCAGAACAACTTCTCGGTGTTCCGGGAAGGGGGTGCAATGGCGAAAGGGTTGGAAGAGCTGAAGGTGATTCGCGAGCGCCTGAAAAATGCGCGCCTTGATGACACCTCTACGGAGTTCAATACCCAGCGCATTGAATGTCTCGAGTTGGATAACCTGATGGAAACTGCCTATGCCACGGCCGTCTCCGCCAATTACCGCACCGAAAGCCGCGGTGCGCATAGTCGCTTCGATTATCCGGATCGCGATGATGAAAACTGGTTGTGTCATTCGTTGTATTTGCCGCAACACGAGAGCATGACGCGCCGCGAGGTGAACATGCAGCCTAAATTACGTCCGGCGTTTCCGCCGAAAATACGTACTTATTAATGTCGCGGAGATGGCACGATGAAACTTGAATTTTCAATTTATCGCTATAACCAGGATGTCGATGACGCACCGCGCATGCAGGATTACACCCTGGAGGCGGAAGAAGGGCGCGACATGATGCTGCTTGACGTGCTGATCCAACTGAAAGAGCAAGATCCTACGCTGGCGTTCCGCCGTTCTTGCCGTGAAGGAGTGTGTGGTTCTGACGGCCTTAACATGAACAGCAAAAACGGGCTGGCTTGCATCACGCCGGTTTCGGCGCTGCAACGGGCCAAAGGTAAAATTGTTATCCGTCCGCTGCCGGGATTGCCGGTAATCCGTGATTTGGTGGTGGACATGGGACAGTTCTATGCCCAATATGAGAAAATAAAGCCTTACTTGTTGAATAATGGGCAGAATCCACCGGCGCGTGAACATTTGCAGTCACCGGACCAGCGTGCCAAGCTGGATGGATTGTATGAGTGCATCATGTGCGCCTGCTGTTCCACGTCTTGTCCGTCGTTCTGGTGGAACCCGGATAAATTTGTGGGCCCGGCGGGGCTTCTGGCAGCTTACCGTTTCCTGATAGACAGCCGTGATACGGAAACCAAGCCGCGCCTGGATTCGCTGGATGATGCATTCAGCGTATTCCGCTGCCACAGCATCATGAACTGCGTTAATGTCTGCCCGAAAGGCCTTAACCCAACGCGGGCGATTGGTCACATCAAATCGATGTTGTTGCAACGC
Organism: Candidatus Symbiopectobacterium endolongispinus; assembly: GCF_018777385.1. Lineage (GTDB taxonomy): Bacteria > Pseudomonadota > Gammaproteobacteria > Enterobacterales > Enterobacteriaceae > Symbiopectobacterium > Symbiopectobacterium endolongispinus. Next base: position 304,130 of record NZ_JAFJYB010000003.1, read on the forward strand.
AGTGCCTAAGGCGCACCGCGAAACAGCGTAAGCGCTGCCGCGCAGAGAAATTACGGCGCGGCGCAGAGGTAAAACTGCCGTATTGTGCAGTGGTAAGACGTAACATGATTATCCCCCCGGCTCGCTGCGGGGGGATGATAGGAAACCTTTAAAAACGGGCTTGTGCGCCAAACCGGTTTTTAAAGGTTCCTTAAAGGGGAAGGACACCCTGGCCCTGCGAATCTGACAGGGAATGAACCGTTTACGGTGCCTGATTTTTTTACGGCACAGGACATGTTAACCACGGCGAAAACTGAAGCTTATTAGCTTAAGGGATCACAATGCAGAACGGCGCAATGAAGGCCTGGCTGGATTCCTCCTATCTGGCGGGCGCGAACCAGTCCTACATAGAACAGCTCTATGAAGATTTTTTAACCGATCCGGATTCTATCGATCTTAGCTGGCGGTCTATCTTCCAGCAGTTGCCTACGGCGGGGGTCAAACCCGATCAACTGCATTCCAAAACGCGCGACTATTTCCGTCGTCTGGCGAAAGATGCTTCGCGCTTTAGCTCTTCTGTGACCGATCCTGACATTGACGCCAAGCAGGTCAAAGTATTGCAGCTGATAAACGCGTTTCGTTTCCGTGGACATCAGCAAGCCAAGCTGGACCCGATCGACTTACGCCCGCAAGCGCCAGTTGCAGAATTGGATCTGGCTTACCATAACCTGACGGCTGATGACCTTCAGGACACCTATAACGTGGGCTCGTTCGCCATTGGCAAAGAGACCATGAAACTCGGTGAATTGTATGACGCCTTGAAGCGCACCTACTGCGGTTCTATCGGTGCTGAATACATGCATATCACCAGCACCGATGAGAAACGCTGGATTCAGCAGCGTATCGAATCCATTACCGGCCAGCCTTCTTTCAGTTTGGAAGAGAAGCGTCGCTTCCTGAAAGAGCTGACGGCGGCGGAAGGGCTGGAGCGCTATTTAGGGGCCAAATATCCTGGTGCTAAACGCTTCTCGCTGGAAGGTGGCGATGCGCTGGTGCCGATGCTCAAAGAGATGATCCGCCATGCGGGCAACAACGGCACGCGTGAAGTGGTGCTGGGCATGGCGCACCGTGGCCGCCTCAATGTTCTGGTTAACGTGTTGGGGAAAAAGCCACAGGATTTGTTCGATGAGTTTGCTGGTAAACGTAAAGAGCATCTCGGCACCGGTGATGTGAAATACCATCAGGGCTTTTCGTCCGAATTTGCCACCGAAGGTGGTATGGTGCATTTGGCGCTGGCGTTTAACCCCTCGCACCTTGAAATTGTCAGCCCGGTGGTAACCGGTTCCGTGCGTGCACGTCTCGATCGTCTCAGCAGTGAGAGCGGTCCGCGCGTGTTGCCGGTGACGATTCACGGCGATGCGGCCATCAGCGGGCAGGGCGTGGTGCAGGAACTGCTGAATATGTCCACCGTGCGCGGCTATGAAGTGGGCGGTACGTTGCGTACCGTGATCAACAACCGCATCGGTTTTACCACCGCCAACCCGCTGGATATTCGTTCCACGGAATATTGCACCGACATTGGCAAAATGGTGCAGGCGCCAATTTTCCACGTTAACGCTGACAATCCGGAAGCGGTCGCTTATGTGACGTGCCTGGCGTTGGATTTCCGCAATGAATTCAAACGCGATGTGTTTATTGATCTGATTTGTTATCGCCGCCATGGTCACAACGAAGCGGATGAGCCAAGTGCGACGCAGCCGATGATGTACCATAAGATCAAAAAACACCCGACGCCGCGTAAGGTGTATGCCGATCGCCTGGAACTGGAAAAAAGCATCACGCTGGAGGACGCCACCGAGCAGGTTAACCTGTATCGCGACGCGCTGGATGCAGGAGAATGCGTGGTGGAAGAGTGGCGTGAAATGGACATGCAATCCTTCACCTGGACGCCTTACCTTAACCACGAGTGGGATGGGCCTTATCCGCACAAGGTGGAGATGAAACGCCTGCAAGAATTGGCAAAACGCATCAGTGAAGTGCCGGAAGCCATTGAAATGCATCCGCGCGTCGTCAAGGTGTACGCCGATCGTGCCGAAATGGCGCTTGGTAACAAGCCATTCGATTGGGGCGGCGCGGAAACACTGGCCTACGCCACACTGGTGGATGATGGCATTCCTATTCGTATTTCCGGTGAAGACAGTGGCCGTGGCACCTTCTTCCACCGCCATGCCGTGGTGCATAACCAAAAGAATGGCTCGAGCTACACACCACTGGAACACGTACATAATGCGCAGGGCACCTTTAACGTGTGGGACTCGGTGTTGTCCGAAGAGGCGATTCTGGCGTTTGAATACGGCTATGCCACGGCAGAGCCGCGCACGTTGACCATTTGGGAAGCGCAGTTCGGTGATTTCGCCAACGGTGCTCAAGTGGTGATCGATCAGTTCATCAGCTCCGGTGAGCAGAAGTGGGGACGCATGTGCGGCCTGGTGATGCTACTGCCGCATGGCTATGAAGGCCAAGGCCCTGAGCACTCCTCAGCCCGTCTCGAGCGTTATCTGCAACTGTGTGCCGAGCAAAACATGCAGGTGTGCATTCCGTCGACGCCGGCGCAGGTTTACCATATGTTGCGTCGTCAGGCGCTGCGCGGTATGCGGCGTCCGCTGGTGGTGATGTCACCGAAATCGCTGTTGCGCCATCCGCTGGCGATCTCCTCGCTGGAAGAGTTGGCTAACGGCGCGTTCCAGCCGGCTATCGGTGAAATTGACGAACTTGATCCGCAAGGAGTGAAGCGCGTCGTGCTCTGTTCCGGCAAGGTCTACTATGATTTATTGGAACAGCGTCGTAAGAATGAACAGAACAACGTGGCGATTGTGCGCATCGAACAACTCTACCCGTTCCCGCAGCAGGCGGTGCAGGCGGCGTTAGCGCCGTTTGCGCACGTGCATGATTTTGTCTGGTGTCAGGAAGATCCGCTCAATCAGGGGGCATGGTATTGCAGCCAGCACCATTTCCGCGAAGTGATTCCCTTTGGAGCGTCTTTGCGTTACGCCGGACGCCAGGCCTCCGCCTCTCCAGCGGTCGGTTATATGTCTGTGCATCAGAAACAACAGCAAGATCTGGTTAACGACGCGCTGAACGTTGATTAAATAAAAGGATAGATAATGAGTAGCGTAGATATTCTTGTCCCTGACCTTCCCGAATCGGTAGCTGATGCTTCCGTGGCGACCTGGCACAAAAAGCCGGGTGACAGCGTCCAGCGTGATGAAGTGCTGGTCGAAATTGAAACGGATAAAGTGGTGTTGGAAGTGCCTGCACCAGAAGCGGGTGTGCTGGATGCCGTTCTGGAAAGCGAAGGCGCTACGGTGACATCGCGCCAAATTCTTGGGCGTCTGCGCCGTGGCGATAGTTCCGGCAAGGAAACCAGCGAGAAAGCGCAGAGCAAAGAGTCTACGCCTGCCCAGCGCCATACCGCAGGGTTGACCGAAGAGAACAGCGACGCGCTCAGCCCGGCGATTCGTCGCCTGATCGGTGAGCACGGTCTGGATGCGGCTGCGATTAAAGGCAGTGGCGTGGGTGGCCGTATCACGCGTGAAGATGTCGAAAAACATCTGGCAGCGCAGGCTGCCAGCGGCAGCGACAAAAAAGCAGAGAAAGCCGCAGATGCTGCACCGGCGCTAGCTCATCGCAGCGAAAAACGCGTGCCAATGACGCGACTGCGTAAGCGGGTTGCTGAACGCTTGCTCGAAGCGAAAAACAGTACCGCCATGTTGACGACCTTTAACGAAGTCAACATGAAACCGATTATGGACCTGCGTCAGCAATATGGCGAAGCGTTTGAAAAACGCCACGGCGTGCGTCTGGGCTTTATGTCGTTCTACATCAAAGCTGTGGTGGAAGCGCTGAAACGCTATCCTGAGGTGAACGCCTCCATCGACGGCGAAGATGTGGTGTACCACAACTATTTCGATGTCAGTATCGCCGTCTCCACGCCGCGCGGTCTAGTTACGCCAGTGCTACGCGATGTTGATGCGCTGGGCATGGCTGACGTTGAGAAGAAAATCAAAGATCTCGCAGTAAAAGGGCGCGACGGCAAGCTGACGGTAGAAGAACTGACCGGCGGTAATTTTACTATTACCAACGGTGGCGTGTTCGGTTCCCTGATGTCCACCCCTAGCATCAACCCGCCACAGAGTGCGATTCTGGGTATGCATGCCATTAAAGACAGACCGATGGCCGTGGATGGTCAGGTGGTGATTCTGCCGATGATGTACCTGGCGCTTTCTTACGATCACCGGTTGATCGATGGTCGTGAATCCGTGGGCTTTTTGGTCACGGTAAAAGAGATGCTGGAAGATCCAACACGCCTGCTGCTCGATGTATAGCGCGTGATGGCGTAGACCGCCGCCTGCCGAGCGGCGGTCATACGGTGAAGGTATTAATTTACTTTGTGCTATGCAGCCGCCTTTGGCGGCGTTATCCAATAATATCAAGAAAGTCATGCGACTTATCTTCAAACCGAGATGGATAGAACATCATGAATTTACATGAATATCAGGCAAAACAGCTCTTTGATCGATATGGCCTGCCGGCGCCGACCGGTTATGCCTGCACCACGCCGCGCGAAGCAGAAGAGGCCGCCTCGAAAATTGGTGCCGGTCCGTGGGTAGTGAAATGCCAGGTACATGCGGGTGGCCGCGGTAAAGCGGGCGGCGTAAAAGTGGTGAGCAGCAAAGAAGATATTCGCGCGTTTGCGGAAAATTGGCTGGGCAAACGTTTGGTGACCTACCAAACGGATGCGCAAGGCCAGCCTGTGCATCAGATTCTGGTGGAAGCCGCAACCGACATCGATCAAGAACTCTACCTCGGTGCCGTGGTCGATCGCGCTACGCGTCGTGTGGTATTTATGGCCTCAACCGAAGGTGGGGTGGAAATTGAAAAAGTGGCGGAAGAAACGCCGGAGCTGATTCATAAAGCCGCGCTCGACCCATTGACCGGCCCGCAGCCTTATCAGGGGCGTGAGTTGGCCTTTAAACTGGGGCTGAGCGGCAAGCAAGTGGCGCAGTTCACCAAGATTTTCATGGGTCTGGCGACCCTATTCCTGGAACGCGATCTGGCACTGGTGGAGATTAACCCGCTGGTGATCACTAAGCAGGGCGATCTGGTCTGTCTGGACGGTAAACTCGGCGCTGACGGCAATGCGCTGTTCCGCCAGTCGGAGCTGCGCGAAATGCGCGATCCGAGCCAGGAAGATTCTCGCGAAGCGCATGCTGCACAGTTGGAACTGAACTATGTGGCGCTTGATGGCAACATTGGTTGCATGGTGAACGGTGCGGGTCTTGCCATGGGGACCATGGACATCGTCAAACTGCATGGCGGTGCGCCGGCCAACTTCCTGGATGTGGGCGGTGGTACAACCAAAGAGCGTGTGACCGAAGCCTTTAAAATCATTCTCTCCGACGACAACGTGAAAGCGGTACTGGTCAATATCTTTGGCGGTATCGTGCGCTGTGATCTGATCGCTGACGGCATCATCGGTGCGGTAGCCGAAGTGGGCGTTAACGTACCTGTGGTGGTGCGCCTGGAAGGAAACAATGCGGAACTGGGTGCCAAGAAACTGGCAGACAGCGGCCTGAATATCATCGCCGCCACCAGTTTGACAGATGCAGCTCAGCAGGTTGTGAAGGCAGCGGAGGGTAAATAATGTCTATTCTGATTGATAAGCACACTAAAGTCATTTGCCAGGGATTCACTGGCAGCCAAGGCACCTTCCACTCTGAGCAAGCGCTCGCTTATGGTACCAAGCTCGTGGGCGGCGTGACGCCCGGTAAGGGCGGCACAGAACATTTGGGCTTACCGGTGTTCAATACCGTGCGCGAAGCGGTGGAAGCGACCGGCGCGACGGCTTCGGTGATTTACGTCCCGGCACCTTTTTGCAAAGACTCAATTCTGGAAGCGATTGATGCGGGAATTGAACTGGTCATCTGTATCACTGAAGGTATTCCGACGCTGGATATGCTGACCGTGAAGGTGAAGCTGGAACAGAGCGGCGTGCGGATGATTGGGCCTAACTGTCCGGGCGTTATCACCCCCGGTGAGTGCAAAATTGGCATTATGCCCGGCCATATTCATAAACCGGGCAAGGTGGGGATCGTTTCTCGTTCAGGAACGCTAACCTACGAAGCGGTGAAACAGACCACCGACACTGGGCTTGGTCAGTCAAGCTGTGTTGGTATCGGCGGTGACCCGATTCCGGGTTCCAACTTTATCGATATTCTGGCGTTGTTCGAACAGGATCCACAAACCGAGGCCATCTTGATGATCGGTGAAATCGGTGGCACGGCGGAAGAGGAAGCGGCAGCCTATATCAAATCGCATGTCACCAAACCGGTGGTAGGGTACATCGCCGGTGTGACGGCACCAAAGGGCAAGCGCATGGGCCATGCAGGTGCCATCATTGCGGGTGGTAAAGGCACGGCGGATGATAAATTCGCGGCGCTGGAAGCGGCTGGTGTGAAAACGGTGCGCAGCCTGGCGGATATCGGCGATGCCGTGAAAGCTGTATTGGCGCGTTAGTGCCTTGCCATAAGCGCGTGTTGTTGCTGATGAACCAACCTTAAACAGTGACACACGCTCGCCATCGGCATTCCCGCGAAAGCGGGAATCTCGTGCTGGTAGGATGCGTTTTTTCTGGCAGAGATCCCCGGCTTTCGCCGAGGATGACGAGGGGTAAAGTGATTTGCCAGCAGCCTAGGGGCCATCTTTAGATGGCCATTTTTTATTGCCAGTACAGTAATAAAAGATGAAAACAAAAAATAATTAAGAACCGTTATTAACTCACCGCTCAATATATTAACCGTAGCAACATTAAATTAACAATTTAAACAATGTGGTTATGATTAAATCATCTACGCTTGATAATTCGTTGAATTAAATCTGAGCGAGCAAGTCAAAAATTGGTTTGCTAATTGATGCTATTGTTAAGTCTATTTCTACATTTATTTAATAAGTAATCGTATGGCGAAAACCTGGTAAACCAGAAATTAACATTGGGCGTGCTATTTGCGTCAGATCAAAATCTTAAGCTGGCTATCGATGGGGAAATACGCTTAAATTGCGCCACATCAATTTTCACCAAAGGTGCGCCGAAAGGGGAAAGTTGATTTGAAACCAAAAACACAATCTGTGTCACGTAAAAACCTATTTATTGTAGGGGATTACAGGCGTAATATAGCCGCTACCCTGTTTGCTGTATTGTTTTTAGCTATTTTTAACGTGTTTTCTTTGGCGTGTTATTGGTTTAACGGTGAACTCTCGCTGTTTATAAAAGCCGGTTCTGAAGCAATTTTCTGTTGTGTTCTTTTTGGGTGTTTAGCGGCTTGTTTGCATTTACAAGCTAAAACCTTCCTGCGAGGAGCAAGGAGTCAAGATGTTTGATATAGTCGAACTGTCACGTTTACAGTTTGCCTTAACCGCGATGTACCATTTCCTTTTCGTACCATTAACGCTGGGGATGGCGTTTTTGTTGGCGATTATGGAAACGGTCTATGTGCTGACGGGCAAACAAATCTACAAGGATATGACCAAGTTCTGGGGCAAGTTGTTTGGTATCAACTTTGCGCTGGGCGTGGCCACCGGGCTGACCATGGAGTTCCAGTTCGGTACTAACTGGTCCTATTTCTCCCACTATGTCGGGGACATTTTCGGCGCGCCGCTGGCTATCGAAGGCCTGATGGCGTTCTTCCTCGAATCAACGTTTGTTGGCTTGTTCTTCTTTGGCTGGGATCGCCTGGGCAAAGTGCAACACATGGCCGTGACTTGGTTGGTGGCGTTGGGGTCTAACTTCTCCGCGCTGTGGATTTTGGTCGCAAACGGCTGGATGCAAAACCCCATCGCTTCTGAATTCAATTTCGAAACCATGCGTATGGAAATGGTGAGCTTCTCACAACTGGTGTTGAACCCGGTTGCGCAGGTGAAGTTCGTTCATACCGTCGCTGCTGGTTACACCACGGGTGCCATGTTCATTCTGGGCATCAGTGCTTACTATCTGCTTAAGGGCCGTGACTTGGCCTTTGCCAAACGCTCATTTGCCATTGCTGCCAGCTTCGGCACCGCAGCTGTGCTGTCAGTTATCGTACTGGGTGATGAATCCGGTTATGAAATTGGCGACGTACAAAAAACCAAACTGGCCGCTATTGAAGCCGAGTGGGAAACCCAACCGGCACCTGCCAGCTTTACGCTGTTCGCCATTCCCAATCAGGAGAGAATGGAGAACCAGTTCGCCGTGCGCATTCCGTTTATGCTGGGGCTTATTGCCACGCGTTCGACGGACGGCGTGGTACTGGGGCTGCGTGAACTGATGGATGGTCACCAAGTACGTATTCGCAACGGCATGAAAGCGTATGAGTTACTGGAGCAGTTGCGCGCGGGTAATACCGATCCGGCTGTGCGTGAAGCCTTTAACCAGTCCAAACAGGATCTGGGTTATGGCATGCTGCTCAAACGTTACACCGCGGACGTTGCTAATGCGACTGAAGCACAAATTCAGCAGGCAACTAAGGACTCTATTCCTCGCGTCGCGCCGCTCTACTTCTCGTTCCGCATCATGGTGGCCTGTGGCGTGCTGATGCTGCTGATTATCGGCCTGTCGTTCTGGAACGTTATCAGAAACCGTATCGGTAAAAACAAGCTGCTATTGCGCGCTGCCTTGTTCGGTATTCCGTTACCGTGGATTGCGGTTGAAGCTGGTTGGTTTGTTGCCGAGTACGGTCGCCAACCGTGGGCTATCGGTGAAGTGCTGCCCACGGCGGTAGCGAACTCTTCGCTGACGGCGGGTGACATTCTGCTATCGATGGGCTTGATCTGCGGTTTGTATACGCTGTTCCTGGTCGCCGAAATGTATCTGATGTTCAAATTCGCGCGCCTAGGCCCAAGTAGCCTGAAAACAGGGCGTTACCACTTTGAACAGCCGTTGACGCTGGCTCAGGACGCACGGTAAACAGGAGTCCACTATGTTTGAATATGAAGTATTACGTTTTATCTGGTGGCTGTTGATTGGCGTGCTGATGATCGGTTTCGCTATCACTGACGGCTTCGATATGGGGGTTGGCGTGCTGGTGCGCGTGATGGGACGTAATGATGTAGAACGCCGTATCATGATTAACAGTATCGCTCCACACTGGGACGGTAACCAGGTGTGGCTGATCACCGCGGGCGGGGCGCTGTTTGCTGCCTGGCCGATGGTGTATGCCGCAGCATTCTCCGGTTTCTATATCGCAATGATCCTGGTACTGGCATCGCTGTTCTTCCGTCCGATCGGTTTTGACTACCGCTCCAAACTGGAAGACGCGCGCTGGCGCAATATGTGGGACTGGGGCATCTTCATCGGTAGCTTTGTGCCGCCAGTGGTGATTGGTGTGGCGTTCGGTAACCTGTTGCAGGGTGTACCGTTCCATATCGATGCCAATGCACGCTTGTTCTACACCGGTAACTTCTTCCAACTGCTGAACCCGTTTGGCCTGTTGGCGGGCGTTGTCAGCCTGACCATGATCCTGGCGCAAGGTGCTACCTACTTGATGATGCGTACCAATGGCGATCTGTATGTGCGCTCGAAAGGTGCGGCTCAACTGTCGGCGTTGGTAATGATGGTGACCTTTGCGCTGGCCGGCGTGTGGGTAATCTACTGTATTGACGGCTATACCATCACCTCCGTATTGGACAAGGCGGCTGAGCCTAACCCGCTGCACAAAGAAGTGGTGCATCAGGCCGGAGCCTGGTTAGCGAACTTTACCGCGCATCCGGTGCTGTGGGCTATCCCGTTGCTGGGTGTGGTGCTGCCGCTGCTGACCATCGCGATGGCGCGTGCGAACAATGGCGGACTGGCTTTCCTGTTCAGCTCGCTGACTATCGCCTGCGTTATCCTGACCGCTGTGGTTGCCATGTTCCCGTTTGTGATGCCTTCCATCACGCAACCGAACGTAAGCCTGACCATGTGGGATGCCACCTCCAGCTTGTACACGCTGAAAGTGATGACGATCGTCGCCATTATTTTTGTACCCATCATGCTCTCTTATACGGCATGGTGTTACTACAAAATGTTCGGTCGCATTACCAAAGAGCATATTGAACAGAACACCCACTCTCTGTACTAAGTAAGGAGCTTAATGATGTGGTATTTTACCTGGATACTCGGAACGCTTCTTGCTTGCTCGCTGGGGATTATTACCGCTCTGGCGTTAGAGCAGAGTGAAGCAACTAAAGCAAAAGCGGCAGAAGACAACGCGCAATGAGCAGTCTGGTTGATAAACTCTACCAACTGATGGACAAGGACCAGTTACGGGTTCTTGCCCTGCTCATGGCGTTGCTGATGGCGGGCTGTGTGATGTGGGACCCGACAAGCTTTGCTGCACGTACCAGCGCGTTGGACGTGTGGCAAGGCCCGTTGCTGGTATGGGCCGTTTGTACCGGTGTGATATACGGGGTAGGGTTTCGCCAGCAACGCCTGCTGTGGCGCGTGATTTTTGCGCCTTTTCCTGCCTTTGTGATCCTGCTCGCAGGGCTTATTTACTTCTTTCGCTAGTATCTATCTTAAATCATTCGAGTTGTAGGAAGGCGGCAATGGAGCGAATCTCAATGAACTTACTTAGGTAAGTGATTTGGGTGAGTGAGCGTAACCAACGCACCTACAGCTCGAAGTATGACGAGTATGGCCTATTCCGTTTGGTTATGGGTTGCGAGCAACCCATAATTATTTAATTTCCCTCTAAGCAACCCATTCCAAACCTCATTTCTCTTGCGTATAGTAGAGCGGTGTTTAGTTGTATTACCGGGATGTATAGTAAGCAATACGTTGTTTCGTTGGCCTGTACGTGTCTACTATGAAGACACAGACGCCGGTGGCGTGGTGTACCACGCCCGTTATATCGCCTTCTATGAGCGTGCGCGGACAGAAATGTTACGCCAGCACGGCTTTCATCAGTGCGCCTTGCTGGAAGAGCATGTGGTTTTCGCTGTGCGTCGTATGGCGGTCGAGTATTTTTCTCCGGCGCGTCTGGATGATTTATTGAACGTAGAGAGTGAAATCACAGTGATACGCGGTGCTTCTCTCACGTTTGCTCAGCGTATTCTCAATTCTCACGGCGATCTGTTGAGTCAGGCCGACGTATTGATCGCTTGTATCGATCCGCATCACATGAAGCCCATCGCGCTTCCTAAGTCTATTGTCGCGGAGTTTAAGCAGTGACTGACATGAATATCCTTGATTTGTTCCTGAAAGCCAGTCTTTTAGTGAAACTTATCATGCTGGTTTTGATTGGTTTTTCTATCGCCTCTTGGGCGATCATCATCCAACGCACGCGCATTTTGAACACTGCTACGCGTGAAGCTGAAGCCTTTGAAGATAAATTCTGGTCAGGCATTGAACTCTCCCGACTGTATCAGGAAAGCCAGACGCGCCGCGATTCGCTGGCAGGTTCAGAGCAGATCTTCTATTCCGGCTTCAAAGAATTTGCCCGCTTGCATCGGGCTAACAGCCATGCGCCAGAGGCGGTGGTAGAGGGCGCTTCTCGTGCCATGCGCATTTCCCTTAACCGTGAACTGGAAATGCTGGAAACCCACATCCAGTTTTTGGGTACTGTTGGCTCTATCAGCCCGTATATCGGCCTGTTTGGTACGGTATGGGGGATCATGCACGCCTTTATCGCGTTGGGGGCGGTTAAGCAGGTCACGTTGCAAATGGTTGCTCCGGGTATTGCCGAAGCACTGATCGCGACCGCCATCGGTCTGTTTGCGGCAATCCCAGCGGTAATGGCCTATAATCGCCTGAATCAGCGTGTGAATAAACTGGAGCAGAACTACGACAACTTCATGGAAGAGTTCATCGCTATCCTGCATCGTCAGGCCTTCACTGAAAGTAGTAAGTAATCAGGAGGCAGCATGGCTCGTTCACGTGGTCGCCGGGATCTAAAATCCGAAATTAACATCGTTCCATTACTGGACGTGCTGCTGGTGTTGTTGCTGATCTTCATGGCAACGGCCCCCATCATCACACAGAGCGTGGAAGTGGATTTGCCTGATGCGACAGATTCCAAAACCGTCTCCAGCAACGATAATCCACCGGTGATTGTCGAAGTGTCTGGCGTCGGTCAGTACAGTCTAGTTATTGAACAAAAGCGGATGGAACAACTTCCCGCCGAGCAGATTGTGGCGGAAGCCCAGGCGCGTATGGCTGAAAACCCCAAGTCGGTGTTTCTGATCGGGGGCGCGAAAGACGTGCCTTATGATGAGATCATCAAAGCGCTGAACTTGCTGCGCCAGGCTGGGGTCAAATCAGTAGGTCTGATGACTCAGCCTATATAATCAAGGCGTTGCAGTCAAAGCGTGATGTTTTTTCTGGCAATCGTTTATTACGGCAACACAGTATTTGGGAACCGCTTGTGCTAAAGGCCACCGAAAAACCTGATAAGTTAAAACGCGCCATTATTGTCTCGGCCGTTTTGCACATCATACTGATTGCTTTGCTGGTGTGGAGCTCATTCCACTCCTCTATGGATGCCAGTGGCGGCGGTGGCGGCTCGGCAATCGATGCGGTAATGGTTGATCCCAATGCCGTCGTTGAACAGTACAACCGCCAGCAACAACAGCAGAGTGATGCAAAACGCGCGGAACAGTTGCGTAAAAAGCAGGCTGAGCAGCAAGCTGAAGAGTTGCAGCAAAAGCAGGCTGCTGAGCAACAGCGTTTAAAAGAGCTTGAGAAAGAACGTCTTCAAGCGCAAGAGGACGCTAAGCAGCAGGCGAAAGCCGAAGCTGAACAACAAGCCAAAGCAGCCGCTGACGCGAATAAAAAAGCTGAAGAAGAAGTGAAGAAACAGGCAGCCGCTGCTGCCGCGAAAAAGCAGGCTGAAGAAGCGAAGGCGAAAGCGGCTGCTGATGCGAAAGCTAAAGCCGCAGCAGATGCAAAAGCCAAGGCGGTTGCGGATAAAAAAGCCGCCGCAGAAGCTGCTGCACAGTCTGATTCAGTTGACGATCTTCTCGGCGGTTTGGCGTCGTCGAAAAACGCGCCTAAATCAGGTGGCGGTGCGCCAGCCGGTGCCGGCGCGGCGAAAAAGAGCGGTGCTTCAGGTGCCGCACTGGACAGTTATGGCGGCCAGGTGCGCGCGGCGATCCAGAGTAAATTTTATGACTGGCAGCTTTATCGGGGTAAAACCTGTACATTGCGCATCAAACTGGCACCGGACGGTCTGCTCGTTTCCGTTGAAGCGGAAAGTGGAGACCCGGCACTGTGTCAGGCGGCGATTGTCGCAGCCAAGCAGGCAAGAATACCGAAGCCGCCAAGTACGGATGTGTATGAAGCTTTCAAAAACGCACCGATTGATTTCAAACCGCAATAATCGTGGCGTGCAGTACGATGCTAACGGTGCCGCATGGTACCTTTAGGACAAGGATGATAGCACCACCCACGGGTATTGTGTTTTGGTGATACCGGTTTGTTAAAATTCTACTAATTTATCCGAGGCGATACCTCTGGATAAGGGAGATGAAATGAAGCAGGCATGTAAAGTTGCACTAGGTTTTTTAATGCTGTGGGTCACAGCGCTACACGCCGAAGTGCGTATCGAGATTACCCAAGGGGTTGACTCGGCACGTCCTATCGCCGTGGTTCCGTTCAAGTGGGCTGGCGGCGGCGCAGCGCCGGAAGATATTGGCGGTATCGTTGGTGCGGATCTGCGCAACAGCGGTAAATTCAATCCGATCGATCCCAGCCGTATGCCGCAGCAGCCGGGTTCTGCCTCGGAAGTCACGCCTGCTGCCTGGACGGCGCTGGGGATTGACTCCGTCATCGTGGGTCAGGTTCAGCCGGGTGCAGACGGTAGCTACGTGATCTCTTATAAACTGGTTGATACCTCGGGTAACCCAGGCAGCGTATTGGCGCAAAACCAGTTCAAGGTCACCAAGCAATGGCTGCGTTATGCCGCGCATACCGCCAGTGATGAAGTGTTCCAGAAGCTAACCGGTATCAAAGGTGCCTTCCGTACCCGTATCGCCTATGTGGTGCAGACCAACGGCGGTCAGTTCCCTTACGAACTGCGTGTATCTGATTATGATGGCTACAACCAGTTTGTAGTGCACCGTTCTCCAGAACCGCTGATGTCTCCGGCCTGGTCGCCGGATGGCAGCAAAGTGGCATACGTTACCTTTGAAAGCGGTCGTTCTGCGCTGGTGATTCAAACGTTGGCTAATGGTGCAATCCGTCAGGTTGCGTCCTTCCCACGTCACAACGGTGCTCCGGCGTTTTCCCCGGATGGCAGCAAACTGACCTTTGCACTTTCCAAAAGCGGCAGCCTGAACCTGTATGTCATGGACATCGGCTCCGGTCAGATCCGTCAAGTGACGGATGGTCGCAGCAACAATACTGAACCAACCTGGTTCCCCGACAGCCAAACTTTGGCATATACTTCGGATCAGGCTGGACGTCCGCAAGTCTACAAAATTAACGTCAATGGTGGAGCTCCGCAGCGTATCACCTGGGAATGGGCGCAGAATCAGGACTCAGAAGTCAGTGACGATGGCAAAATGCTAGTGATGGTGAGCTCCAACGGTGGTGCTCAGCATATTGCTACACAAGATCTAGTGACGGGGGCCGTTCAAGTCATTACGGGCACCTATCTGGACGAAACGCCGAGTATCGCACCGAACGGCACTATGGTGATTTACAGCTCTAAACAAGGGCTGGGCTCTGTGCTGCAACTGGTGTCTACTGACGGACGTTTCAAAGCGCGTCTTCCGGCAACTGATGGACAGGTTAAATTCCCTGCCTGGTCGCCGTATTTATAAACATAAATAATTTTTCAAAGGACATAAGAGATGCAATTCAATAAAGTACTGAAAGGCCTGATGTTGGCTCTGCCGGTGCTGGCTATCGCCGCATGTAGTTCACACAAGAAAGACGGCAATGACCAGTCTACCGTTGGCACTGCAGGCAGCGGTTATGAAAACGGCAATATGTCTTCTTCTGAGCAGGCTCGCCTGCAAATGCAAGAACTGCAACGCAACAACATCGTATACTTCGATCTGGACAAGTACGATATCCGTTCTGACTTCGCTCAGATGCTGGACGCGCACGCTTCCTTCCTGCGCAGCAACCCGTCCTACAAAGTGACTATCGAAGGTCATGCGGATGAACGCGGTACGCCGGAATACAATATCGCCCTGGGTGAACGTCGTGCTAACGCTGTTCAGATGTACCTGCAAGGCAAAGGTGTTTCTTCCGATCAGATCTCTATCGTTTCTTACGGTAAAGAGAAACCTGCGGTTCTGGGTCATGACGAAGCTGCATGGTCCAAAAACCGTCGTGCGGTCCTGGTATACTAAGAGCATTGCATGAACAGTAACTTCAGACGTCATCTCGTGGGTCTGTCGTTATTGGTTGGCGTAGCGGTCCCTTGGGCCGCTACTGCCCAAGCGCCAATCAGTAATGTCGGCTCTGGCTCGGTGGAAGACCGTGTCACCCAAATGGAGCGTATTTCTAACGCTCATAGCCAGTTATTAACTCAACTTCAGCAGCAGCTCTCTGATACGCAGCGCGATATTGACAGTTTGCGTGGGCAGATTCAGGAAAATCAGAACCAGTTGAATCAGGTCGTTGAACGCCAGAAGCAAATCTATCAGCAAATGGATAGCATGGGCTCCTCGTCGTCAACGCCGTCGGTGTCTTCTGCGCCAGCAACGGATACGGGTGCGTCTACCTCCAGCCCCGCCATTAATGGTGCGGGCGCGGCTGCTGCACCGGCCAGTACCGGTGATGCCAACAGCGACTACAGCGCTGCGGCGGCATTGGTGCTAGAGAAAAAGCAGTACGATCAGGCTATTGCCGCTTTTCAGGCATTTGTCAAAAAATACCCTGATTCAACTTATCAGCAGAATGCCAACTATTGGCTGGGCCAGTTGAACTACAACAAAGGTAAGAAAGACGACGCCGCTTACTATTTTGCGAACGTGGTCAAGAATTACCCGAAATCCCCTAAAAGCTCCGAAGCCTTACTCAAGGTTGGGGTGATCATGCAGGAAAAGGGGCAGACGGATAAAGCGAAGGCTGTCTACCAGCAGGTCATCAAACAATATCCCAATACCGAAAGCGCCAAGCAGGCGCAAAAATGGCTGACTGGGCTCTAACCACTTTCCAGGCACAAAAATTGCGCGCCATGAGCGATTTTTGTGCTTTGTCGTTTGATGATTAAGCAGTTGAACCGTTTTTCAGGAAAATAGGTTGCACTGAGCTGATAAGTTAGTAATATATGCCGCCGTTGCCAAGGCAAGGTGAAAACGCCGAAGTAGCACCATGATGGGTCGTTAGCTCAGTCGGTAGAGCAGTTGACTTTTAATCAATTGGTCGCAGGTTCGAATCCTGCACGACCCACCATCTTCTAGATATCCTTTCTATAAATCTCAATCGCTAAATTTTTATGTGCATCTGTCGTGCAAGTGAGAATCTGCGTTCAGGTTTGAGTCGAGGGAAGCGAGACACATTTATCCTGTTAAAGATCCCCGGCACACGCCGAGGATGACGACCTTTCTTTATGCCTTATTCCGCGTGGGGAAAATCCAGTATGCCGGATTATCCAACTTTCCTGCGTGGCGCATTGCTCGTGCTGACACCCTGGCAGAGCTCCGCGGCTGGTCGCGTATTGCTGGCGTTCAGGTGGAATACAGCCTGGTACAACGTACCGCCGAGCGGGAACTGCTGCCTATGGCAGAAGCGCTGGGGCTGGCGGCGATTGCCAGCCGTAAGGCGCTTTATGACTCAGCTTCCCGCTGGCAGGAAATCAGGCATCAGTCACACCATGATGATTTCCGCACGTTGGTGGAGGCCTATCTTTCCGCAACACACCGCGACGCGGCGAAGGATGGATGTCCAATAACCGCGTTAGCCAGCTATGTTGCCCGCGAGGGGGAAGATAAACCGGTACGCGACGTCTATCTTGATGGTGTCAAGGCACTGCTGGAGCGGTTGGAGTCTATTTCCGATATCCAAGACGCCGAACAGCGTAGACAGCACGCGTTGGTGCGATGCGCGCTGTTATCTGGGGCGTTGACACTGGCGCGCGCCACTGCAGGGGATGCACTGTCAGATGAGTTTCTTCTGTCGGCCAAAAACGCATTGGTCGGTGGTGAGGTATAAACGCATATAAAACAGTTCTTGTTCGATTGACGTTTGGACATAGACTGGCGTAGCATTTAATTACTTTTAGTTAGTACCAACATCCAGGTAAGCTTGTAATGACCACATCTCCTACGCCACAGGCTGATATTGACCAACAAACCCGCACCCTCTCGGAAAAACTCGAACGCGGCGATGTTTTGGCGGCAAACTGCCCTTCACGCGAGGTGCTTAAGCACCTCACCAGTCGTTGGGGAGTGTTGGTGATGATTGTGTTACTGTCAGGTACACAGCGCTTTAGCGCATTACGACACAGCATTGAGGGCATCAGCGAGCGGATGCTGTCACAAACGCTGCAGTGGCTGGAAGCCGATGGCATGGTGCATCGACACGTTTATAACACCGTTCCTCCTCACGTGGAGTACACCCTGACGCCCTTAGGGCGCGAAGCGGCGGAGAAGGTACGCGACCTGGCTGATTGGATAGAAGTCAATTTACCGGCCATTTTGCAGGAACAGACACCGCTGTCAGTGAAAAACCCGTTGGAATAGCCGGTCGTTTACACAAGCAGTCCTGCCAAGAAGGCAGGACGGGTAACATCAGAGTGCTTTCAATGCTGCCGCTACTGAAACGGACAACGGTATGGTTGGACGGCCAATCAGCGCGGAGAGCTGATGTGACGCTTCATATAACCCACCTTTTGACGCACCCACATCCCATGATGCGATAGGCCGCGGCGAACCCTTCCGGCAGTCCCGCGCCTTTCAGTGCTGCGGCGTAATCAGCTTAAGGAATATCGTTGTACGGAATCTGCTTACCGCTTTGCTTCGTGACTTCAGCAGCCAGTTGCGCCAGTGTATAAGGCTCATCGCCGGCTAATTCATAGGTTTTCCCGCTGTGACCCTGTTCTGTGAGCACCACTACGGCGGACTCAGCAAAATCTTCACGTGCGGCAGAGGCAATTTTCCCTTCTCCGGCGCTGCCGTAGAAAGCACCGTTAGCCAGTGCTGGAGCGATAGAGTCAGTATAGTTTTCGGTGTACCAGCCATTGCGCAGGATCGTGTAATCAATGCCAGAGGCTTTCAGCGTTTTTTCTGTTTCAGCGTGCTCCGGCGCCAGATTGAGCGGTGAAGTGTCAGCGTGCAACAAGCTAGTATACACAATGCGTTTTACACCGCTCTTTTTTTCCGCGCAATTGATCATGCCGTTTATGAATGACATCACCATGGGGGATTTTGCAGCCTGTGGCGGCATTATCATGATGGCGGTATGGTTGCGCATCGCGCAGATAAAAATGTTCACCGTGGTAAATTTCTTGCCTGCACTGCTGTTTATCATCCCACTGTCGATTTATTGGCATCGCTGGTTCGGTTAGTTTTATGTGTGCTAAACAAAAGAGAGTAATTAAAAGAATTACCCCTTATTTGTTTAGTATGTAAAACATTAAGTGCCTTCTTGCTAACCGACTGCTACCATATACCCCGTTTGGGAGTCTGGTAGAAGCAGGATTTCCTCATTTAGACGATAAACATGGGGTGGCAAGATGGACTTTTTCAGTACCAGCAACATTTTGATTCATATCCCGTTCGGTGCGTGAGGGTACGATCTTTCCTGGATTGAAGTCATTGGCGTGCTGTGTGGCCTGCTCTGTATCTGGCTTGCCAGCCTGGAAAAAACCATCAATTACCTGTTTGGTTTGATCAACGTCTCGCTATTTGCCGTTATTTTTTTCCAGATTCAGTTTTATGCTAGCCTGCTACTGCAAATCTTTTTCTTTGTTGCCAATGTTTATGGTTGGTATGCCTGGACACGGCGCACGGAACAGCAGGATATCGCCTTAAAAATACGCTAGCTGCCACTCCCCAGATTGCTTGCCTGGTCAGTGCTGGGTGCACTCGTGATTGGTTTGATGGCCGTCTACATTGATGCGGTGTTTGCCGCTCTAACTGGCGTCGCGGTGACCGTGATGCAGAGTATGGGTGTACAGGTGACCATGCCGACATTGCAGCCGGATGCGTTTCCCTTCTGGGATTCCAGCATGATGGTGCTCTCCATGATGGCGATGATCCTGATGACGCGTAAGTATGTGGAGAACTGGATATTGTGGGTCGTGGTTAACATTATCAGCGTGGTGATCTTCACCTACCAGGGGGTCTATGTGATGGCGTTGGAATACCTGATCTTGACCGGTATCGCCCTCAACGGCACCTGGTTGTGGATCAAGGAAGCGCGCCAGCGTCCAACGCCATTGTATCTACAGCACAGAGCGTAAAGTGCACGTTGGAAAACGCGGCATAGCGGTAAGCTAGCAGCATTTTATCGCGTAAAATTACGCGATGTTGTTGTGGGTACGCCATACGCTTGACTTATCATTTGTGCGCTGCAATATGAACAGTTCCGTTTTTAAACGCCATGGTAATCGCCCTGCAACCGTTTCCTATTGGCAAGATGTGGCATGTTCTGCGCAAGAATCGATGGATGAATGATGAATTACCAAAATGATGACTTAAGAATTAAAGAGATCAAAGAGTTGTTACCTCCTGTCGCGTTGCTGGAGAAATTTCCGGCTACCGCGCGTGCGGCAGAAACGGTCTCATTTACCCGCTCGGCAATTCACAAGATTCTGCATGGCGCTGACGATCGTTTGCTGGTGGTGATTGGCCTGTGCTCGATTCACGATACCAAGGCTGCAAAAGAATACGCCGCCCGTTTGCTTACGCTGCGCAACGAGTTAAGCGACGGGCTGGAAGTCGTGATGCGTGTCTATTTCGAGAAACCGCGCACCACTGTGGGTTGGAAAGGACTGATTAACGATCCGCACATGGATAACAGCTTCCAGATTAACGATGGATTGCGTATTGCCCGTCAACTGCTGGTGGAAATCAACGATAGCGGGTTACCTGCTGCGGGTGAGTTCCTGGACATGATATCGCCGCAGTATCTGGCAGATCTGATGAGCTGGGGTGCCATCGGCGCACGCACTACGGAATCTCAGGTACACCGCGAATTGGCTTCCGGTCTCTCTTGTCCGGTTGGCTTCAAAAACGGCACCGATGGCACGATTAAAGTGGCGATCGATGCCATTAATGCCGCGAGTGCGCCGCACTGCTTCCTGTCGGTGACCAAATGGGGTCACTCCGCCATCGTCAACACCAGCGGCAACAACGATTGCCACATTATTTTGCGCGGTGGGAAAGCACCGAATTACAGCGCCGAGCACGTCAGCACCGTGAAGGATGGACTGGAAAAAGCCGGACTGCGCCCGCAGGTGATGATCGATTTCAGTCATGCTAACAGCAGCAAACAGTTCAAGAAGCAGATGGACGTAGGGGCTGATGTGTGCGCAGATAGCGGGTGGTGAACGTGCTATCACCGGTGTGATGGTGGAAAGCCATCTAGTAGAAGGCAACCAGAGCCTGGAAAACGGTGAACCACTGGTTTATGGTCGCAGTGTGACTGATGCATGTATCGGCTGGGAAGATACTGAGGTGCTGTTGCGTCAGTTAGCTGCTGCGGTTAAGCAACGTCGTGTGGGTTGATAGCTAACGCTTTTTGTCATTTCTCACCGCTCATCCTCGGCCTCTGCCGAGGATATTTGACAATAGTCATTCGCTCCTCTTGCAGTAAAATCTCGCTTTCATGAGGGTAATAGAAACTTCTGTTCGCTTATGTTTTAAGCGCCAGTACGCTCTAACCGGTTATCGAGAGAGTTATGTACCAATTCTTGTTCTTATCACTTCATTGATAAATGTAGTTCTTCTGTTAGAGTGGAACATTATTTTTTCATAATTCCATATATTATTGGTGAAATTATGGCTTCTTCTGATTTACCACAGACGTTAGAACAGTTTTATCCGCTAGTGCTCGCTCTTGCCGTTCAAAATTTGAAAGTCAATACGTTTACTTATAATTTCGACGCAGATCGATTCAACATAGATGGTAATGACCACTCTATGGATTTTGATACGAATGCTCGTGTTTTCTATTTTGATTGGTATTTCCGGAACTGGGTCAATTTATTTAATGCATATCAGTTATTGGAAGATGACCAGTCGCGGTTGTTGTATCTGCATTTGATCGCATATCGAATGGCTGGGCACTTGAGCATCAGACTTCCCGTTGAGTTCGCTAATAAAAAAGCAGAATTTGAAAATTACCTCAGTATTGAGAAAAGTACTGTCAGTAAGCTGGCTATATCAGGTATGTTTGGCAAGCTGAGACATTTCGATTTCGAATACGGTGGTAATAAATATGTCATCGACTGCCTGGGGTTGGAAGCTTATCTCTTTCGACGCCAGTATTTCTATGAGCGAGACGGTGTTCGAATCGCGCCGGAGAGTGGTGATTTCGTTGTAGATGGTGGTGCATGTCTTGGCGATACGGCAGCCGTTTTTTCCAATGCAGTGGGCGCTAACGGCAGGGTCTACTCGTTCGACCCAGTAGCAGCACACCAGGAAATATTGCAGTATAATACCAAACAATTTCCGCATCAGAATGTTGTGATTGTTCCTGCTGGTCTTTCAGACCATGAAGTGGTCTGCCCTCCTATTATTTTAAATGGTTATGCTCCTGGCTTCTCTGTCCAGAATCAGCAAGTACCGCTCCGTTCCCTCGATGATATGGTGAAGACGGGAGAAATTGAGCGAGTTGATTTCATTAAGCTGGATATCGAGAGGGCTGAACTGGAAGCACTACGTGGTGCGAAAGAAACCATCCATCAATTCAAGCCGAAGCTAGCTGTCTCTCTTTACCACAAGCCCAACGATCTTTTTGAACTGGTAACATTTATTCAAACAGAATTCCCCTTCTATAGGTTCCGGTTAGGCCATTACACCATTAACCAAGAAGAGACGGTTTTGTACTGCATTAGCGAGGCATGATTCAAAACAGCCGAGAATCGTTAGGTTTTCTAGAAATATCTGCGGTTTATCTGGCTGTGTCCGCGGCCTAAAAGTAATAACGTCAATTTCAACCTGGAATTTACCAGGCTGAAATTGGCTAGGCGGCACAATTTGTTTGGCTTTTACCTGGCTCGTAGCCATTGTTCAAAATGTACGAGTGACCAGCCAATATCACTGGATTGAGAATGTCATGGGTATGGGGAGGGTTAAATAAAAAGAGGTTGAATGCAATGCATTACAACCCCTTTTACCTGTCTGATTCACCCTACTTTGGCTATTTCAGTAGAGATTAAATCACTTGGCTTTGCCTTGGTTAGCAACGGCAGCGGCTTTCGCTGCGATTTCGTCAGCGTCACCCAGATAGTAGTGTTTGATCGGCTTGAAGTTTTCATCGAACTCATACACCAACGGCACACCTGTCGGGATATTCAGTTCAAGGATTTCGTCTTCGCCCATGTTGTCCAGGTATTTCACCAGTGCACGCAGGGAGTTACCGTGTGCAGCGATGATAACGCGCTCACCGCTCTTGATTCGTGGCAGGATAGTTTCGTTCCAGAACGGCACAACGCGTTCGATGGTCAGCGCCAGGCTTTCAGTCTGCGGCAGATCATCGTCAGTCAGGGATGCGTAACGCGGATCGTGGCCGGGGAAACGCTCATCTTCACGGGTCAGCGCAGGCGGAGTGATAGCAAAACCACGACGCCATTGTTTAACCTGGTCATCACCGTATTTTTCAGCGGTTTCCGCTTTGTTTAGACCCTGCAACGCGCCGTAGTGGCGTTCGTTCAGTTTCCAGCTCTTTTCCACCGGCAGCCAAGCCTGATCCAGCTCGTCCAGGATGTTCCACAGCGTGTGAATGGCGCGTTTCAGCACAGAGGTATAAGCAAAATCGAAGGAGAAACCTTCATTTTTCAGCAATGTACCAGCGGCTTTGGCTTCTGAGCGGCCCTTTTCGGACAGGTCAACATCGTACCAGCCTGTGAAGCGGTTTTCATTGTTCCACTGGCTTTCACCGTGTCTCACCAGTACCGGCTTAGTTACAGCCATAGCTAAACTCCTTCATTCCTAAGATTTCAGTGATAACTGATTCTCATTATATTGCTGCGCTGCAATTAACGGCAATCAATAGTCACCGATAAACCTGATTTATCTGCATTAACTTTGCTCATTATCACGTTATCGCTTGCTCGTTTCAGCTCACAGCAATAGCCTGTCGGCCCAAGATGAGTATGGGCCGACATTACGGAATTGCCACTCAGGCGCTATCGCCTCGCTTACGGTGTGTCAGCAGGTAGAACGCTGGGATCACCAGCATCGAGAGCAGGGGGGCTGTTACCATGCCGCCTACCATCGGTGCGGCAATACGTTGCATCACCTCCGCCCCGGTGCCGCCGCCCCACATGATGGGCAATAGCCCGACCATGATGGTGGCAACCGTCATCACTTTGGGGCGCACACGTAACACGGCACCTTCATGGATTGCCTCACGCAGCAAGGGTAACGTCAGCGCCTCATCGGATTGTTGACGTTTTTCAATCGCGTGATTGAGGTATAACACCATGATAACGCCGAACTCGGCCGCCACCCCGGCAAGCGCGATAAAGCCCACCGCCGCCGCAACCGATAAATTATAGCCCAACAGATAAAGTAACCATACGCCACCAATCAGCGAGAAGGGGATAGTGCCCATGATTAACAACGCATCTTTCACCTTGCTGAACGTCACATAGAGCAGGATAAAAATGATCAGCAGTGTGAACGGCAATACCACTTTGAGTTTAGCCGTCGCGCGTTCCAGATACTCAAATGCCCAGACCAACTCAGCGACACGCCTTCCGACAATTTCATCTGCTGTTCTACCGCACGTTGCATATCCTGCACGGCAGATTTCAGATCGCGAACGCGAATATCGACGTAGATCCAATCCGAAAGACGCGCGTTTTCACTTTTTAGCATAGGCGGCCCATCGCTGATGCGAATATCCGCCAACTCCGAGAGCGAAATTTGTCCACCGCTCGCGGTAATCACTGGCAGATTCTTGAGTTTTTGCAGCGAATCGCGGATCTCGCGCGGGTAGCGCAGGTTGATGGGATAACGTTCGCGCCCCTCAATGGTTTCGCCAATATTTTCTCCGCCGACCACCACAGACACGATGGATTGCAGTTCTTTGACCGACACACCATAACGCGCCGCCTTGGCGCGATCGATATCAATATCGATATAGCGACCACCAGCGAGGCGCTCCGCCAACGCAGAGGTGACACCGGGAACGCCGCGCACCACCTGTTCAATCTGTTCGGCCACGGATTCAATTTGCGCAATATTACTGCCGTTCACTTTGATGCTCACCGGGCTTTTGATCCCTGTCGCCAGCATATCCAGTCGGTTACGGGTGGGCGGTACCCAGATATTGGCAATCCCCGGTACTTTCACAATGCTGTCGAGTTCACTGACCAGCTTGTCCATGGTCATGCCTAGTCGCCACTGATCTTTGGGCTTAAAGCGTATCGTGGTTTCGATCATGGTCAACGGAGCGGGGTCGGTGGCGGTTTCTGCCCGACCGCCTTTGCCGAACACGGTGTCGACTTCCGGCACAGTTTTGATGAGTCGGTCGGTCTGTTGCAATAACCGTCCAGCTTCCCGCGCAGAAATTCCAGGCAGGGTGGATGGCATATAGAGCAAATCGCCTTCATCCAATGCGGGCATGAACTCGCTGCCCAAGTGGGAAAGTGGATAGAGCGTGGCGATGAGCGGGGCTGCGGCTATCGCCAGCGTCACTTTTGGCCACTGTAATACGCGATCCAGCAACGGCTCATAGGCACGGATCAGCCAGCGGTTGAGCGGGTTAGCGTGTTCATCGGGAATTTTTCCGCGAATAAAGTAACCCATCAGAACTGGCACCAGCGTAATGCCTAACCCTGCGGATACCGCCATCGCGTAGGTTTTGGTGAAGGCGAGCGGGGCAAACATTTTCCCCTCTTGCGCTTCAAGTGAAAACACTGGAATAAACGATAGGGTAATGATCAGCAAGCTACAGAAGAGCGCCGGGCCAACCTCCACGGCGGCTTTTTCGGCAATCTTCCAATAGTCATCAGAGGCGGGTTGCTGGTTTGGATGCTCATGTCGCCACTGTTCCAGCACCTTATGCATGTTTTCTATCATCACAATGGCCGCATCCACCATAGCCCCGATGGCGATAGCGATGCCACCCAACGACATGATGTTGGCGTTCACCCCCTGATAGTGCATGACAATGAACGCGCCGAGAATCCCCAACGGCAGTGTCACAATGGCGACCAGAGCCGAACGGAAGTGGAACAGAAACAGCGTACACACCAAGGCAACGACAATAAACTCTTAGAGCAATTTGTGCGTGAGCGTTGTAATGGCATTTTCAATCAGGTGCGAACGATCGTAGACCGGAACAATCTCCACGCCTGCGGGCAGGCTGCGTTTGATGTCGTTCAGCTTGAGCTTGACCGCATCGATGGTTTCCAGCGCATTTTTTCCTGAACGCATCACGATAATGCCGCCTGCGACTTCACCTTCACCATTGAGTTCAGCAATGCCGCGCCGCATTTCTGGACCGATGCGCAGGGTGGCGACATCTGACAGCATAATGGGGATGCCGTCTCGGGTGGCGATCACCACGTGCTTAAAATCATCAATTGTTTTGAGATAGCCCGAGGTGCGCACCATGTACTCCGCTTCCCCTAGCTCGACAACGGAACCGCCGCCTTCCTGATTCGCGTTTTGTACCGCGCTCATCACCATCTCGTGGGATAGGTTTAGGGTGCGTAATCGGTCTGGATTGAGCACAATCTGGTACTGCTTAACCATATCGCCGACGCTCGCGACTTCCGATACGTTGGGCACGGTCTTTAACTCATATTTGATGATCCAATCTTGAATGGCGCGCAGGTCGCCAAGGCTGTGCTGGCCGGTTTTGTCTACCAATGCATATTCATACACTCAGCCGACGCCGGTGGCATCGGGACCAAGAGAGGCCTTTGCCTGAGGTGGCAGCGTTGACTGTACCTGACTGAGATACTCCAGCACGCGAGCGCGCGCCCAGTAGGGATCGGTGCCGTCTTCAAACAGCACGTAGACGTAAGAATCGCCGAACATGGAGAAGTCGCGTACCGTTTTGGCATCGGGTACGGAGAGCATGGTGGTGGTGAACGGGTAGGTCACCTGATCTTCCACCACTTGCGGTGCTTTACTGGGGTAGCCGACTTTGATGATGACATGAACGTCAGAGAGGTCAGGTAACGCATCAAGCGGCGCTTTCTGCACTGCCCACCATCCCAATGCAGCCATCAGCATGGCACTCAGTAGCACCAATAGCCGATTGCGTAGCGACCAACGAATAATGGCTGCAATCATTGTTGATGTACTTCATGTTGGTGGGCATTGCCTTGGTCGGCATTGCTGTTAGAAACAGGAGTAACACTCACCAACCGCGCCACCTCTTCTGGCAGCACAAAGGTGAAGCTGACGTGCTGACCAACGGTTAAAGAAGGACGCAGTTCAGCAGAAGCGACGAAGTCCATGGTCATAGGGCCCTAGTTCAGCGCGGCAACCGGGCCGTGCGAAATCGTAATCGTGTCGCCGTCTATCGCCTCGATTTTCCCTTCCGCTTTGTAGGTGGGTGAGGAACTGGTCGCCGAGGTATCCTGGTTGGGTTTATCGCCTACCATTTGCGGCAGTGCGCTTTTCAGGCTTGCTTCAGAATCGATCAGGAATTGGCCGGACGTAACCACGGACTGGCCTGCTTCAAGGCCGTGTGTGATTTCTACCCAACCATTTTGGCTACGGCCTGTTTTCACCTCGACCGGTGTGAAGTGACCGTTACCGTCTGCCAACAGTACCAGATTGTGCGTGCCGGTGGTGATGAGCGCTTCGTCGGGAATGGCAACCACAGGAGGCGTAGTGACAGGATGCGTCAGTGTCACGTTGAGTATCATACCGGGTTTGAGCAAATGCTCCGGGTTTTCCAGTGTCAGCCTGGCTTTCAGCGTGCGCGTTGAGGCTTCCAGATTGGGCAACAGCTCATCAACCTTGCCATGAAAGATTTTCCCCGGCCAACTGTCCGTGGTGGCGCTGATGTCACTGCCACGTGACAGCAGGCTGGCCTGACTTTCTGGGTAATCCACCACAATCCATACCGGGTCGAGCGTTGCCAATTCAAACAGGGATTGTGCGGCGTTGACCTGTGCGCCTTCACGTACATCCAGCTTGTTGATATAACCCTGTGCGGGAGCGCGCAGCGTGATGCGGGTTTGCGGTTTTCCCGAACGTTCCACGGCTTTGACGATCTCTTCCGACATAAACTGCAATTGCAGACGTTCGCGTGCGGCGGCAACCAGAGATGCATCACCCCACTGGCGAATGGCGAGGTATTCCTGCTGTGCGGCTGACCACTGCGGCATCCACAACTGTGCCAGAGGGTCGTTACGTTGAACGAACTGCTGTGGCACTTTCACATACAGTTTTTCGACCAGCCCGTTTGCTCGCGCTGACAGGGTTTCAATACCACGTTCATCCGTGGCGACAGTACCAAAGGCTGTCAGTTGCAGATCTAACGTACGCTGCGCTGCCTGCGCTGTTTTCACGCCCAGATTTTGCTGTTGGCGTGCGCTGATGGTTATGCCGCCATCATCCTGGGTTTCATCCGCGTAGCGTGGCACCAGATCCATGTCCATAAAGGGCGACTTACCCGGTTTATCAAAGCGCTGCCCTGGAGTCATCGGATCATACCAATAGAGCACTTTTCTTTGTGTTTCTTGTGGCGTAGTCGTTGCTGTGCTGGCAACCTGGTTTTCGCTGTGACCGGAGGAGGCACACAGTTGGTATCCCACGGCGAGCGCAGCAGCAACGGCAATAGCGACGACGCTTAACGTAACGATCGGTTTCATTGTTTTGTGTCCTGCAGTAGTAGTTTTGTATCCTGAGGGATCAAATAACGAATAGCGGCCCAACTGGCAGTGAGCACTTTTTGTGCGTTGATCTGTTCAATTTCGCTGTTTAGCAGAGCACGTCTGGCATCAAGGTTTTCTGCCAGTCCGCTGCTGCCGGTGCGATAAGAGCATCCAGCGCGGCCTGATGCGCTCGGGTCAGTAGGGTCAACTGATCGTTGGCTTCATAGGTTCGGGAGAGATCGGCCGCGTAATCTTTATCCTGCCGCCGTGATTTGAACAAGGGCAGATCGACCGTTAACATTACACCGCCCATATCCTCTAATCCATCGGCCCGCTTGCCGTAGTACACTTCCACTCCGACATCGGGGATGGCGGCAACGGCGGACTGCGCTGATTTTGCCTTGGCGGCATCCGCTTCGCGCGCGGCCTGAATGATTTCGGGGTGCTGCGTGATGGCATCAATCAAGGCACTCTGACTGGCGGGAAGACGGGTGATGACAGGGAAATCGCCGCTGACGCGCATAATGTCCTTCCCTGTCAATTGTTTAAGCCGAGAACGCGCCACCTCCACGTCACGTTTGGCGTTATCCAATTGATTTTTCATTTCATTGATAGTGAGTTGCAGTGCCAAAACGCTGCTCGCGCTGTTGCTGCCACTCGCGATTCCGGCTTTTTGCATGCCAAGCTGCCGTTGTGTGTCGCTCAGCAGGCGTTCAATGGCTTCCTGTGCATGTTGCCCCAGCGCCAGTTCGAACCAGGCCAGTGAGGCTTCTCGTTGCAACCCGGCGCGAATCACGTCCTGATTAGCCTCCGCTTTACGCGCTTCAGCGCGAATGGCATCTGATTTGCGTTCGCGTTTAGTGCTGCTGACATAATCCTGCATGATGCCAACACGTTGCATGGTCATGTCAGAACGGGTGAAACGATGCGCATTGGCCCCACTGACCGGAAAGTTCTCAATCCCAACTTTCAGTTTGGGATCGGGTAGCTGCATGGCGGAATCTGCCATGTTATTCAAGGCATTCACTTGGTGATGATTGGCAGAAATTTCTGCCGAATACTGTTCCGCGGCCGCCAGGGTTTGATCGAGCGTTGTTGCCTGAGCCGTAAATATCGCGCAGCCAAAAAGCCATGGCAGGGCATAACCCGCCTGCTGTAGACGAAGCGTCAACATATCGACCTCGAATCAGTTAGCGGATGCTGAAATCAGATCGTAGCCGGAGGCGCTTTGGATAAAGGTGAAGTTCACCTTTTGTCCGACGCTTAGCGGGCTGCCCTTGTAGGCACTGAGGCCAAAACGCATGGTCATGGCGGGCCAACTAAGTGCGGGAATCGGTTGGTGGGCGAAGGTGACGCTGGTGTCCGACCAGGCTTTTACCACTCCTGTGCCTTGATACACCGTCGCGGCGCTGGTGGGTTGAGTGCCATGGTTCATGTTGCTGTGATCCATGGACATCATGGCATTGTGATCGTGCGCGGCGACAGGCGATGTTTCGGAAAAAGCAGGGGCTGTAGTAGCAACGGAAGCAAATAGGGCAATGGCGGTCAGTAACGTACGCATAATAAATATCTCCAGAATAAAACATAACAAATGATAGAAAATAAATGTGTTGTTTTAACCCGTCATACTTCAAATTGCAGATGCGTTGGCTACGTTCACTCACCCGAATCACTTACTGGAGTAAGCTTATCGTGATTCATTCGCTTGCCGACTTCCTGCAACTCGAATTATTTAGGGTATATCTGGATTTATTCTCTGAAACGGCAGTATACGATCTCAGCCGGTGGCCCGGTTCGCGGTGGGGTTAACCACGTGTGTTGGTCAGGTATGTTGGTATCATTCGCCAACACGAGCAACGTGCTCGAATCATGCGCTATCGCATCCAGGCGCAGCGGCGAGGCGGTCTTTTGCGCAGTATCCGGCGTTCAGTGTTTACACACAGCGGCGCTTTCACCATGACTGAGGCGTGGTGAGAGGCCTGCGTCATGTTCATGCCGTGGTGACTAACCACCTGTGTGGCCTGGACCACCGGTTGAACATCGCACAGATGAGCTGCCAACGCCAGTTGGGTATTAAGCATCAGCCAACAGACAACCACGCCAAACGCCAATAGACGGCGCTTGCGTTGCGGTAATTGTCTGAAAGGCAACCCAAACATGCGGAGTTTCCTACGGAGTAGTCGAATAGCCCTACATATAACAATAAATTTTGCGTAAGCGAAAGCGTGAATTGTTCGCTGCGCACGCTCTTGACATAAATTTACCGTGCAAAAGCGTGCCCAGCCTGTTTTGGTGGCGTTATGTAAAGAATTGATAACTTGTCAACGAGCAGTACTGCTTACCGGGTTTCAGCCAACAGTCTGGCTGTGGCCAGTCGGCTGTCTGGCAAAAATTCACTTTCCAGCGCCACTACGGCGAAGTTGTCATACAGAGTGCCTTCTCGGGCGGGGGTCCCCGCGAGAAAGTTCCCACTGTAAAGCTGCAAGGCTGGAGCGCTGGTGAAGACGCTCATCATCACTTTCTCATCCGCAGACCACAGGTTTGCCGCCGGGCATTCGCTGGAGCCGCAGGTCCGATGCAGCAGATAAGCGTGGTCATAGCCGCTAACCGCTTTCTGATCGGCGTCGTGCAAAAAATCCTGCAATAGCGTTTTGGGCTGGCGGAAATCCAGATCCGTGTGGTTTACCAGAGCAAGGCCGTCAACGGGGATCCCCTCACTGTTCACCGGCAAATAATGATCGGCGAACAGTTGTAAACGGTGGTGACGCACATCGCTGGTATGTCCATCCAGATTGAAATAGGCGTGGTTAGTCAGGCATACCGGACAGGTTTTCTCTGTCAGCGCGGAATACTCAATTTCCAGCGCATTGTGTTCGGTTAACCGATAGCGTGCCTGTGCGGTCATTTGCCCCGGGTAGCCCTGATCGCCATCCGGCGAGACCAGCAGATACGTTACTTGCGTAGCATCCTGCTGCACAATGCGCCAGCGACGCGCGTGAAACCCATCGGGTCCACCGTGCAACTGGTGTTTGCCCTGATTGGGTGTCAGTGTGTAGGTTGCGCCGTTTCGCTGTAAACGAGCGTGGTCGATGCGGTTGGCATAGCGCCCGATAGACGCGCCAAGATAGGCCTGTTGGCGCGGATAATCCGCAGGTGTCGTGCAGCCGAGCAGTACTTCACGCACTTCTCCCTCCGGCAGAGGGACCTGACAAGAAAGCCAGGTTGCGCCCCAATCCATCAACATAACGCGCATTCCTGCACGGTTCTGTAGCGTAGTCAGCGTAAAAGGCTGGCCATCTGGGGCCATTTCAGCACTTTTTTCGTTCAGCATACACCTGCTCCTCAGGGTATCAGTCGGGATAGCCATTGGGATGTTTGGATTGCCAGCGCCAGGTATCCTCCGCCATTTGCTCTAACGTCCGCGTAACGCGCCAGTGGAGTTCATTGGCCGCTTTTTCCGGATCGGCCCAATAGGCGGGAAGATCGCCCTCGCGGCGCGGGGCGAAGTGATAGGGCAGCGGTTTACCGCATGCCTGACTAAATGCTTGCACGACGTTCAATACACTGTAGCCGACACCAGCCCCCAGATTGTAAATATGTACTCCTGGGCGTTGATGCAGTGCTTTCATTGCTGCCACGTGACCGTCGGCCAGATCGACGATATGGATGTAATCTCTGACGCAGGTGCCATCTTCCGTCGGGTAGTCATTACCGAAGACAGACAGCGATTCTCGGCGACCAACGGCGACTTGCGCGATAAAGGGCATCAAATTGTTAGGGATGCCTTGAGGATCTTCGCCCATCTCTCCTGAAGGGTGTGCCCCAACCGGATTGAAATAGCGTAATAAGGTAATGCTCCACTCCGGATGCGCTTTCTGTAAATCTGTCAGGATCTGCTCCACGATCAACTTGCTGCGCCCGTAAGGGCTGGCGGGCATACCGGTGGGAAAGCTTTCCTGATAAGGGATACGTGGCTGATCGCCATAGACCGTTGCAGAGGAACTAAAAATCAGGTTTTTAACGCCCGTTTTTTCCATTGCTTTAACCAGCGTCAGGGTGCCATAGATGTTATTGTCATAGTATTCAACAGGCTTGCTGACGGATTCTGCGACCGCTTTTAGCGCAGCAAAATGGATCACGGCATCGATGTTTTCAGTGGCGAAAATACGGTCTAATAAAACGCTATCGCGAATATCACCTTGATAAAAGGGCACTGCCTTTCCGGTGAGACGGGTAATGGTTTCCACTACGCTGGCTTTACTGTTGCACAGGTTGTCCAGAATAATCGGTTGATGCCCGGTTTCTAAAAGCTGAACACAGGTATGGCTGCCGATGTAACCGCTACTACCTGTCACTAAAACATTCATAAGAACCTCGATGACCAATGTTGAATAAAACTAGCATAGCCTGTGGGGGGAAAAGGTGATCTGCAACGAAGATATTCGCTGAAATTATGAGGTTTTTCATCAATCTTGCCGAGGAGAATAATCCGTTTCACACCTGAAAAATACATCAAATATTGGCGTTATACCAGCGTGGTATCGCTATCACTTTGATCCATCAATAAGAAACCTTACCTTCTGCGCCGTGCAGGCAGGGGAAAAATACCATATCTGCTGGGGAAGGGGTACTTGATGATGAACGACAAAGCGTGATGAAAAATGAAGCAGCGCGCCGAAGCGCGCGTGAAAATGCAAAAGGGTCCCTGGTGAAGATAAATACAATAAATTAGTTATGTGCACTCTTGCCGTGTGATGAGATATTGTTTGTGATTAATTTTGATAAATCATAACGTATTTTTTATATTGAAAAGCGTACCCAATTCTATGTATGAGCAGGGATAAATACTTAATCAGTAAGGTAATTGGTACTATAATAAATCGCTATAACCTTTATATGCTATTGGTCTGAATTGTTTTTTTTAATGGATCCTAAACGAATATTTCAATATTGTTTTTCGATATTCAAAACTAGTTTTTATTGATGTACTATCATATATTAATTATCGTAGAAATACTGACGCTTTTAGGAACCAGAATGAAAAATATCATGCGCGATAATTACCTTCCTAAAATGTTGACTAACGTATTGGATCAACATCATGAGCCTTATTGCATTAAAAACTCCGACTCAATTTATATTTATGCTAATAATTCTCTGGCGAAATTAATTGGGGTTCGTACCCCTAAAGATTTTTTGTATAAAAGTGAGTTTGAGTTCAATTCAAGCCTTACTGAAAATGAAGATGTAGTAAAGGAGTGGCAATATCAGGATCGGGTTGTTCGCGAATCAAAAAAACATTTGTGAGTTTTAGAAATTCATACAACTGCTATCATCCACCCTTACCTGGTCGTTAAAATCCCATTTTATGATAATTTTGATCAGTGTGTCGGTGTGCTCACCTATGGTAAAACGTTGAAAAGTTTTGTACCAAATAGATATATCCATGGTCGCTTTACTGACTCTTTGTTACTCAATAAACCAGATGATTTTTTTACCGAAAGGGAGTGTGAAATAATTTTCTTAAAGCTACAAGGCAGAACCTGCAAAAGCATTGGCGATATGCTTTTTCTTTCTCCAAGAACTATTGAAAGTTACTTGCAACGGCTTTACGCGAAAGTGGGTGCTTACCATTTTGATGATTTTGCAGAGTTTTGCCACAACAAAAACTTCCATCGTTATCTTCCTAATAGGTTTTTATCTTGTAAGTGCGAGGTTTTTGAAAATAATTACAATTTAGATGAGTGGTAATCATGCTGACGATGCAACTTGACCTCATCAAGGCCTCAGTGCGGCCTTGATGCTCTATATTTTAGTGGTTTTCTTTTGTCAGCGTTTCAAACTGATATCCGTAAATATCCCCTTGTGCCACAAAGGTAAAACGGTTCGTGATACATTCCGGCGCGTCTTCGGCGTGATGGGAAACGAACAGCAGTTGCGTTTCTCCTTCACCGATCAACACATCAAGCCAGCGCCGCACCAGCTGTCGGTTGAGCGGATCTAACCCTTGTAACGGTTCGTCAAGGATCAGTAGTGCCGGATGTTTCACCAGCGCGCGCAATCAGTACCAGACGCTGTTGTCCCCATGACAATGCGTGGAACGGGGAGTCCGCTTGTGCAGTGAGCCCCAGCAGTTCAAGCCATTGCTGCGTTAAGAAACGTTGGCGATCGGACACGGCCTGATAAATGCCAATCGTATCGAAAAAGCCTGACGTAATAACATGGCGCACACTACTGCTGACGCGGTATTCCAAATGCAGGCTGCTGCTGACGTAACCGATATGCCGTTTGATATCCCAAATGGTTTCACCACTGCCGCGACGGCGTCCAAACAGGGTTAAATCATTACTGTATCCCTGCGGGTGATCGCCGGTAATCAAGCTTAGCAGCGTAGATTTTCCTGCACCGTTAGGGCCGACGATTTGCCAATGCTGACCGGGTAACACCTCCCAATTAAGGTGGTACAGAATGGGGCGATCGTTATATTGCACCACGCCATCTCTCAGGAGGATGCGCGCTTGATCGGCTGGGAGCGTTGGCGGATGCAGCGGGTCTTCTGGGGCTGGTAGCGCTGTGCCGGAAAGCGTTTCACTAAATGCCAGTTGGGCGATCAAGGCATCGGCCAATACCGATTCACGCGTACCCGTGCGCGTCAGAGTGCAGTCAGCCAGAATACCGACATGATTGATAAATTCAGGAATATCATCGAAGCAGTTAACGATGATCGCCAGCGTGTAGCCGCGCTGAGCCAACTCCGCCAAATGCTCTGCCAACTGTGCGCGGGAAGCCACATCAAGACCATCGAAGGGCTCATCCAGAATCAACAGATCGGGCTTTGGCATCAGCGCCTGGCACAGCATGACCTTGCGTGTTTCGCCGGTAGAGAGGTATTTAAAGCGGCGCGAGAGCAGGGGAGTGATGCCAAACAGGGCGGCCAGCGTCGCACAGCGGGCAGGATCGTGAATCTCATCCTGAATCACTTCAGCGGTAGTACGTCCTGTATCGTCTTCATCAGCGCTGAGCATATCGGTATTGTTACGCTGCCACTCTTGCGTGACCAATTGTTGCAACTGCTCGAAGGAGAGGCGTGCAACGCGAGGAAAATCGCTGTGTTGCGAGCCCTCCAGCAGCTGGAGTTCACTCGATAGTGCGCGCGCCAGCGCAGATTTTCCGCTGCCATTGGCGCCCACAAAGGCCCACTGCGATTTTCCTTCCAGCATCAAGGCATCAATGCGCAAAACGCGTGTGTCATTTATGCGAAAAACACCTTGCAAAATTTGCAACGACGACATTCTTTATCTCTTTTTCAGCAAGTAATACTCTCAGAAATAAAGGGCATTGCCGTCATTGTCAAGCCGTTCCTATGGCGATTCCTGTCACGGGAGTTCAGCGATCAGCACAAGGTCGCGACAATCGCATGATCGGCATTAAAGCAGACTGTCACCGCCATTCCCACGCGCAGTTTTTGCTGTGTAACCTGCTCGTTTGGCACCGTGGCGCAGAGTGTCTCGCCGCTTGCCAGTGCGATCAGCACTTCGCTGCTATCCTGTCCCGTTTCCAGCTATGACACTGTGCCAGTCAGCTCTTTATCGGATTGCGGCCGGTTGCTACGGCATCGTATACCGCAATCCAGGGCGCTTTAATCAACACCAGCACTTCTTTACCTTCATTGAGCCCCAATCGCTCGGCGCTCTGTTGGGTCAGTAATACATTCACCGCCGTCTTTCCATCGGCCAGCAGTACGCTCAGATGCCGCTGAACCGCGTCCCGACTGCGGGCTTGCACCGTACCAAAGAATTGGTTGCGGGCTCTGGTTTGCAGTGAAAAACGCGCGATGGCGGCCAGCAGGCTGTCCAGCGGCAAATTATCATCTTGCAGAACGTCAAACGCCTTTTGCTGTATTTGTGCCAGCAAATCATAGAGCTGAATCAATCGTTCGCCATAACGCGTCAGCGTGGCCCAACCGCCGCCTTTACCGCCGGTCATGCGCTCTACAATGGTCTGCTCTGCCAGTTGATTCATTTCGTTGATGGCATCCCAGGCGCTTTTGTAGCTGATACCTGCGAGTTTGGCACCTTGGCTGATGGAACCGGTGTGACGAATCTGTTTGATCAGCTCAATGCGTCGTGGGTCGGCAAAAAGACGTTGTTGTAATTTGAGTGTCAGAAGGATTTCAGCTTGCATGGTCACGGTCCAGGGAGATTAAAAAAGACAAAACCGAACGTGCGTGACGTTCGGTACAGCGCTATTGTCGCGCGTTTGAGCGGTGCGGGCAAACCGCACAAATGGTCGCATTAATTCTTACAGTTACGGTACACTATTCACCATCACCCGTAATGATTTTTCGTTGCGGTACGTTGAGATTCGCGATGAATGTCGCGTGTATTGAGAAACGGACCGTTAGCGATAAGTGAAGTAAGCATGTTGGATTTGCTCAAAAGCCTGCTGTTTGCAGTTGCCATGGTGCCTGTGATGATGGCGATCATCCTCGGTGCTATCTACGGTTTAGGCGAAGTATTTAATGTCTTTTCCCGTATTGACCATGCCGATGAACGCGTTGTAAGAAAGTAACCCCACTACGTTTTCTCTTTTCTGATGCCAGGTCGATTCGACCGGGCATTATTTTTTTGTATGTACTCTCTTCGGATTATGCGAGCAAAAGCGCATGACATTGCTGGATTTATCGTTATATTATTCCGAATACAACGATAACGTCCTGATGCAATTACTCTTGGGAGAGACCGATGAAACAGCAATGGATGAAATGGGGTGTCGCACTAACCCTGAGCGCAACCTTGGCGATGCCAGCCTTCGCGGCAGAACAGAAAATCACCGTTTTTGCCGCCGCTTCGCTGACCAATGCGTTGCAGGAAATTGCCGCACAACATAAGAAAGAGAAAAACGTCGATATCGTTTCCTCTTTTGCCTCCTCTTCAACGCCGGCTCGCCAGATTGAGCAAGGTGCGCCTGCGGATCTATTTATTTCTGCCGACCAGCAGTGGATGGATTACGCTCAGGATAAAAAACTGACGGATACCGCGACACGCTACACCCTGCTGGGTAACGCGCTGGTGGTGATTGCACCGAAATCCAACGATGTGAAGCATTTTGCCATCACGGATAAAACCGACTGGAAGAGCCTGTTGAAAGGGGGCCATCTGGTGGTTGGCGATCCGGACCATGTGCCTGCCTGGATCTATGCCAAAGAAGCGCTGCAAAATCTGAAAGCCTGGGACGAACTCTCTCCGGTGATGGCACGCGCTAACGACGTGCGTTCCGCCATAGCACTGGTAGAACGTGAAGAAGCCCCTCTGGGGATTGTGTATGGTTCCGATGCGGTCGCCAGCAACAAGGTGAAAGTGGTCAGCATTTTCCAGAAAGAGAGCCACAAGCCGGTCGAATATCCGATGGCTATCATCAAAGATCATAACAACGCGACGGTGACCGGTTTTTAAGAATACCTGAAAACGCCTGCCGCTGCGGATGTGTTCAAACGCTATGGTTTTACGCCGCGCGGATGATGCTCACGGATTACGAATGGCAAGCCATTGAACTTAGTCTTAAAGTTTCCATCACCGCTGTAATATTCAGCCTGCCGCTAGGTATCCTGGCGGCATGGGTGTTGGTACGCTGCCGATTTCCCGGAAAATCGCTGTTAGACAGCATTATCTATTTGCCGCTGGTGTTGCCACCAGTGGTGATTGGCTATTTGTTGCTGATCGGGATGGGCAGAACAGGGATTATCGGCCAATGGCTTTATGAATGGTTCGGCCTCAGTTTCAGTTGGCGCGGAGCCGCGCTAGCGTCTGCAGTGATCGCGTTTCCCCTGATGGTGCGCGCAATCCGCCTGGCGCTGGAAGCGGTGGATACGCGGTTGGAACTGGCCGCCCGAACGCTGGGTGAGTTTGGTGCAACCATTACGTTTGTGTCCAATATTCCGGGGGAAACGCGTACTATCCCGTCGGCAATGTACACATTGATTCAAACACCGGGTGCAGGAGCTGATGCGGTGCGCTTGTGTGTGATTGCCATTCTGCTCTCAATGGCTTCGTTGCTGCTCTCTGAGTGGTTAACCCGCTGGGGCCGCAAACGGTTGGGGGTGTAATGCTGGAGCTTAATTTTCATCAACGCCTCGGCGATCTTGATTTGCGTGTTGATACCCAATTGCCCGCATCAGGCATTTCTGCAGTGTTTGGCGTATCAGGTGCAGGAAAAACGTCGCTGATCAATGCGGTGGTGGGCCTGACGCGCCCGCAGTCTGGCCGTATTGTGCTCAATGACCGCGTGTTAATGGATGCGGAAAAACGTATCTGCCTGCCGCCAGAAAAGCGCCATGTGGGTTATGTGTTTCAGGATGCCCGGCTGTTTCCGCACTACCGTGTGCAAGGCAATCTACGCTATGGCATGGCGTCATCCATGAAATCACAGTTTGATGCCATTGTGGCATTGCTGGGCATTGAGGCTCTGTTAAGCTGCTTACCCCTCACCCTCTCCGGTGGCGAAAAGCAGCGCGTGGCGATCGGTCGTGCCTTGCTGACCGCACCGGAACTGCTACTGATGGATGAGCCGCTGGCGTCGCTTGATTTGCCGCGCAAACGTGAGCTGTTGCCCTATCTGGAAACGTTGGCGAAAGAGGTCAACATTCCTATCCTGTATGTCAACCACAGCATGGAAGAGATCGTGCGGCTCGCCGATCGAGTGGTGGTGCTGGATAACGGTAAGGTTAAAGCGGAAGGTCGGTTGGAAGAGGTATGGGCGAGTAGCGCGATGCGCCCCTGGTTACCTAGCTATGAGCAAAGCAGCATTCTCAATGTGAAAGTGATGGAACAGCATGAGCGTTATGCCATGACGGCGCTGTCGCTGGGCGAGCAACGGCTGTGGGTGAATCGGGTTTCCATGCCGTTGAAAACCCCGTTGCGTATTCGTGTTAACGCGGTCGATGTCTCTTTGGTGTTGCAACCGCCAACAGCGAGCAGTATTCGTAACGTGTTGCCCGCTAAGGTACTGGAATGCATTGACGTCGATGAACAGGTTGAAGTGAAGCTGTCGGTGGGGGGACAAATCCTCTGGGCACGGATTTCACCTTGGGCGCGCGATGATCTGAGACTGCGTGCGGATATGTGGCTGTATGCGCAGATCAAAAGCGTGTCGATTACGGCGTAGGGCTTTCTGTATGTGCCATGCACATTTCCCAGGTCATTCCCCCGTCTCCTCACGTCATCCTCGCGCAGGCGGGAATCTCTTACAGACGAAACGCGTTTATTCTGCCAGAGATTCCGGTTTGCGCCGAGGATGACCTTATTGCAACACGCGCTGGCGAATTAACTGCGCGATAGCCGGTTCTTCATTGTGTCCGATAACCAGATCGGCGTGCGCTTTAACGGCGTCATCACTATTTCCCATGGCAACTCCGAGCCCTGCGGCTTCGAGCATACTGATGTCATTGAAGTTATCGCCAAAGGCCAACACCTCGCTCATGTCATAGCCCTGAGACGTGACCCACTCACGCAGCAGTTTGCCTTTGTTATTTCCGCTTTGGGCGACGTCAACCTGATCCTGCCAGGACCACTCGCAGGTCAGGCCAAACTCTTCCATGACCCGATTGGCAAAGTTGTCTAACGCTTGCGTATCCGAATGCGAAAGGGCGAATTTCCAGATATTTTGCACCAGATCGGCGGCGTTCAGCAGGTTGTCAACGTGAAGGAAGGTGGGGCGCTGGTGTGGCGGCAGGGTTTCACCCCACGCCTGAGTGCGAATCACATGGCCAGTGGGTTCTTGATACAGCATGCCGTCATCGGCGTACATCAGACCGTGAATGCCATATTCGCCTAACAAGGTCAGCACGCTTTTAGCCTGTGTCGCTGTCAATGGATTGGCCTGAGATGTCTGTTTATTCTGATAATCGTACAGATAGGTGCCATTGCAGCAAATCGCCGGCGTATCCAGCCCCAGCGCCTGATAGAACGGATGAATCGCGGAATGGTGCCGCCCTGTGGCGATCACCACTTTGACACCCTGTTGGCGCGCCAGCGCCAGTGCAGTGATGGACTCCGGTAAAATTTTCT
This sequence comes from Candidatus Symbiopectobacterium endolongispinus, assembly GCF_018777385.1. Classification (GTDB taxonomy): domain Bacteria; phylum Pseudomonadota; class Gammaproteobacteria; order Enterobacterales; family Enterobacteriaceae; genus Symbiopectobacterium; species Symbiopectobacterium endolongispinus. The sequence goes on from NZ_JAFJYB010000003.1 coordinate 344,151, forward strand.
TTTGTTTGTCCAGCAATGTGCCATCCAAATCAAGAGCAATGATACGATACGTCATATCGGTCCTATTGAGAGAGTCTAGAATTGCGTTAATGCCCATAATGTTACACCCTAAGTAGCATGGCGCAAAATGCGACAAACCAAGGAGAAAAGCATGCAGCAAATGGTCTATATCGCCAGTCCGGAAAGCCAGCAGATTCACGTCTGGCAGTTGGCGTCTTCGGGGCAGCTCACGTTGTTACAGGTTGTCGATGCGCCGGGTCAGGTGCAGCCGATGGTGATAGCACCCAACAAACAGCATCTTTACGTTGGGGTACGCCCGACGTTCTCGGCCATCAGTTACCGTATCGATGCACAAGGTTTGCTGACGCAGGTTGGTTCTGCCTCGTTGCCGGGAAGTCCGACACATTTGTCCACTGACCGCCGAGGGCGTTTCCTGTTTAGCGCATCTTATAGCGGAGAAACGTTGAGCGTCAGCCCGATTGATGCCGAAGGCATTGTGGGGGAGCCGATTCAACAACTGGATGGGCTGTCAGGCTGCCACTCGAGCAATATCGACCCTCAAAACCGAGTGCTGTGGGCACCGTGTTTGAAAGAAGATCGCATTCGTTTGTATGACGTTTCTGCTGAGGGTGAGCTGTCCGTTGCGACGCAAGTGGACCTCCACGCGGTGGATGGTGCAGGCCCACGGCATATGGATTTTCACCCAAATCAGCGTTTTGCCTACTGTGTGAATGAGTTGAACAGTACGGTTGATGTGATTGAGTTGCACTCGGTAGCGGGCAAAGCGCGCACCGTGCAGTCGCTGGATGCCATGCCGCAGGGCTTTGCGGATACCCGCTGGGCTGCAGATATTCATTTGACGCCAGATGGTCGTTTCCTTTATTGCAGCGATCGTACTGCCAGCCTGTTAAGTATTTTCCAGGTGTCCGAAGATGGCAGTACCTTAACGCTGGTGGGACATCAACCAACGGAGACGCCACCGCGCGGTTTCAACATCGATCACCAGGGGGAGTTTGTGATTTCTGCTGGACAGAAGTCCCAGCACATTGAGGTGTATCGCATCGATCAGGAAAGCGGAAAGCTGCAACCACTGGCGCGCTATGCGGTAGGGCAGGGGCCGATGTGGGTGAGTGTGTTGGCGCTTGATTGAGTCGTGCAGGAATCGTGGCTTCATTGTTCGTCATCCCCGGCGAAGGCAGGGGACCTCTAGCAGAAGTAACGCGTTTCGTCTGTAAGAGATTCCCGCCTGCGCGGGAACGACGAGATTGAGATTTACTTTTTCTCTTCTTCTTCTTCTTCTTCTTCGTTAAGCACCTGACGCGCCCAACGCGGGTGGTGCTTACGCGCCCACTTGGCAGAAACTTTGCCTTCGATCATGCCCTTGATGGAACCACGTACCCAGAACGCCATGTACATATGAATCAGGATGGCGTGGATTAACACGATAGCTGCCGCCGCGTGAACCAGAATAGCGTAACGCACGATATCGATCGGGAACAGGTGGGCAAAGTAAGGCCGCCACATGATGATGCCGGTAATCAGCAACACCAGCGTCAACCCCATGATGCTCCAGAACATCATTTTCTGGCCCGGGTTGTATTTGCCCACATCTGCGACGTTATGTTCATTGCCTTTCAGAACCTCAACGATATGCAGGAACCAGGGAAGGTCACGGCGTTTCGGAATATTGTGGCTCACAAAACGGAAGAACATTGGCACCAGACAAATCACGATCAGAATACCGAAGAATGGGTGCATTATGCGTCCCATCTGCGGCGTACTAAAGGTTTGTGTCAGCCATTGCAGCGTTGGGAAAAACAGCGCAATCCCGGACAGCGCCACCAGGAAGAAGCTGATCACTACAATCCAGTGACAGATGCGGTCAACGAATTTAGTGCGCACAATCATTTTCTGCTTGCTCATTGCTTCTCCTCCTCGTCGTGGTCATGCTCCGTTTCTTCCGTGTTTGGTCCCACGCCAACATAGTGGAAAATCAAACCGGCAAAGGTAGCGACAAAGCCTAGCGTTGCCAGCGGTTTGAGGATGCCTTTCCACAAGTTGACCGGGGTAGAGATCTGCGGATTGTCGGGCAGATTGTTGTAGAGCGACGGTTTATCGGCATGGTGCAGCACGTACATGACGTGAGTACCGCCCACCCCTTCTGGATCGTACAGACCCGCGTTGTTATAACCGCGTTTTTTCAGATGCGTGATGCGCTCTTCCGCCAGCAGTTTCATCTCTTCCTTGGTTCCGAAATGAATGGCGCCGGTCGGACAGGTTTTCACACAGGCCGGTTCCTGACCCGTGCTAACGCGATCCACACACAGGGTGCATTTATACACCCTGTTATCGTCTTTATTGAGCCGCGGAACGTTGAACGGGCAGCCAGCGATACAGTAACCGCAGCCGATGCAGTGCTCGGACTGGAAGTCGACTATGCCGTTCGCATACTGAATGATGGCACCGGCAGACGGACACGTCTTCAAACAGCCCGGATCGCTACAGTGCATGCAGCCATCTTTACGGATCAGCCACTCCAGACGATCGGCGCTTTCCACTTCGGAAAAGCGCATCACCGTCCAGGATTTGGCGCTCAGATCCATCGGGTTATCATACACCCCGTGGTTATGGCCCACTTCGTCACGAATGTCGTTCCACTCGGAGCAGGCCGCCTGACAGGCTTTACAGCCAATACAGGTGGTGACGTCAATCAGTTTGGCCACTTCACTTTTATCGTTTCTCACGTGCGGTGGCGGTGTCAGGCTACTGGTAGCCGAACGTTGAATAATATCTTAAGATTGCATTGACATAGCGCGCTACCTTACACCTTTTCCACATTCACCAAAAACGCCTTGAACTCTGACGTTTGCGAGTTAGCGTCACCGACGCTGGGCGTGAGGGTATTTGCCAGGAAGCCTTTGCGCGTGGTGCCTTCAAAGCCCCAGTGACAAGGTATCCCGACGGTCTCAATCGCTTTGCCAGCGACGGTCAAGGTCTTGATACGTTTGGTGACCACCGCTTTGGCTTTGATGTAGCCGCGCTGACAGGAAACCTTCACCTCATCCCCCGCTTTGATCCCTTTGCTCTGCGCCAGGTTTTCGCCAATTTCCACAAACTGCTCGGGTTGGATAATGGCGTTAATGCGCACATGCTTGGTCCAGTGACGGAACAGCTCGGTAATGGAGTAGGTGGTAGCGACATAAGGGAAATCGCTCGCCTTGCCCATGGTTTTTGCATCGCGGGCAAACAGTCGCGCCGCCGGGCTGGATACCACGGACGGGTGCAACGGATTGGTGTCGAGCGGCGTTTCCACCGGTTCGTAGTGTTCCGGGAACGGGCCATCGACCAGTTTATCCACCGAGAAGAGACGCGCCACGCCTTCCGGCAACATGATAAACGGCATCGCGTCTTTGCCTGGCGGTACGGTAGCGGCGAAATCAGGCACATCGATGCCTTGCCATTTCTGGCCGTTCCACTCCAGCAGCTTGCGCTTGCTGTCCCACGGTTTTCCTTGCAGGTCAGCGGAGGCGCGGTTGTAAAGGATGCGGCGGTTTTGCGGCCAGTACCAGGCCCAGCCCGGCGTTGCCCCCAGCCCGGCATCGCTGTTGTCGCGGTTCGCCATCTGGTTGCCTTTTTCCGTCCAGCTACCGGCGTAAATCCAGCAGAAGCTGGACGTAGTGCCGTCGTCGCGCAACTGCGAGAAGTCTGCCAGTTGCTGGCCTTTTTTCAGGATCAGCGTGCCCTTGTCGTCATAAATATCCGCCAGCGCCATACCATTACTTTCGCGCGCAATTTCTTCCGGCGTTGGGTCTTCCGGGTCCTGATAGTTCCAGTTGATGTTCATCAACGGTTCAGGGCATACGCCGCCTTCTTCGCGATACAGTTCGCGCAGACGCATCAGCAGTTTGCCGAGGATCTTCCCGTCGTGCAGCGCCTCTGCCGCTGCCCAGTGCCATTGCAACCAACGGCCGGAGTTGGCGATGGAGCCGTTTTCTTCCGCGAAGCAACTGGAAGGCAAACGGAACACTTCAGTCTGGATGGAGGCGCTATCGACGTCGTTAAATTCGCCGTGGTTCTGCCAGAAGGTGGAGGTCTCGGTCGCAAGCGGATCGATAACTACCATGTACTTCAATTTGGAGAGCGCTTCCGTCGCTTTATTCTTGTTGGAGAACGCCGCCAGCGGGTTGAAGCCTTGCACGATATAGCCCTGAATATTGGAGTGGCCGCGCAGGGCGTTGACACCGCCACCGGCCATGCCGATATTGCCAAGCAGCAACTGGATCATGGCTGCGGCACGGATAATCTGTGCGCCGTTGGTGTGGTGTGTCCAACCCAGCGCGTACATGAAGGTCGCTGTTTTATCGGGAACGCTGGTTTCTGCCAGAGAGCGGCAGATCTCTTAGTAATGATGCGCTGGCGTACCGCACAGTGAAACAACCATTTCAGGCGTGTAGCGAGCAACATGCGCTTTCAGCAGGTTCCAAACACAGCGCGGGTGTGTCAGCGTCATATCGCGTTTGGCAAAGCCGTTGGCGTCCAGTTCGTAGTTCCAACTGGTCTTGTCGTACTGGCGAGCATCCGCATTATAACCGCTGAACAGGCCTTCATCGAACCAGAAGTCCTCACGTACGATCAGGCTGGCGCTGGTGTAAGACTTCACATATTCGTGATGAATTTTATCATGGGTGATCAGGTGGTTGATAATCCCCAGCAGGAACGCAGCATCGGAACCTGCCCGGATCGTGGCATAGAGGTCGGCTACGTCTGCGGAGCGGTTAAAGCGCGGGTCAACCACGATCAGTTTGGCGTCGTTATGGGTTTTCGCTTCGACCGCCCATTTAAAACCAACCGGGTGGGCTTCTGCGGCGTTACCGCCCATCACGATAATCAGGTTGGCGTTTTTGATATTTACCCAGTTATTGGTCATGGCACCGCGACCAAACGTGGGCGCGAGTGCGGCAACGGTCGGACCATGGCACAGGTGTGCCTGGCAGTCGATAGCGATCATACCCAGTGAGCGGGCAAATTTCTGATCGAGGATAGCGGTTTCATTGCTGGCGGCAGAAGAGCAGAGCATGCCGGTGGTCAACCAACGGTTAACTACAGTGCCCTTGGCGTTGACGCGTTCAAAGTTGGCATAACGGTCTGCCTTCATCAGGCGTGCAATACGATCAATGGCATCATCCCAGCTAATGCGCTGCCATTTGTCGGAGCCTGGCGCGCGATACTCGGGATGCTTCAAACGTCCTTCGCTGTGGATGTAGTCAACCAGCCCTGCGCCTTTCGGACACAGCGAGCCACGGCTTACCGGATGATCCGGATCCCCCTCGATATGGTAAACGGCCGGTTTAGCGTTTTTCTCGCCATCACCCAGGCTGTACATCAACACACCGCACCCGACGGAGCAGTAGGTGCAGTTGTTACGAGTTTCCTTGGCGCGCAGTAATTTGTACTGACGTACCGATGCCATTGCTTCCGTGGGGGCAAAGCCCAGTGCGGCGAGGGTGGTGCCAGCCATTCCCCCTGCACAAACTTTAAAGAAACCTCTTCGATTGATTTGCATTAGTTTCACTATGTGATTGTTTGTTTATTTTTTGTTGCAGGCAATTTAACAACACTCACGATAGGGGTTTTGCGCGAAATCAAAATTTAAGTATTTAAAACACCTTTTTACTCCTTTAAAGGTATGTTTTTATGGCGATATACAATTAATTATATAGCGTTTGGTTTCAGTTTTGTAATCTAATGGCTATTTTTTCGCTGCAAAAATAGCCAAAATGGCAAAAAAATCGCCGTACAAAAAAGATACAATTGATCAACAGGAAATAGGGGGGGATGCTACGTCTGTGAGATGTTTTACCGCAAATAAAGGGCGATAAAAAAGCCGCCCGAAGGCGGCTTGATGGATTATTTCACTTGCATTCCCGGCTGGGCGCCGCTATCCGGGCTGAGCAGGAAAATTTTCTTGCCGCCAGGGCCTGCGGCCATCACCATACCTTCCGACACGCCGAATCGCATTTTACGCGGGGCCAGGTTGGCGACCATGATGGTCAAACGGCCTTCCAGCGCTTTCGGATCGGGGTAAGCCGTGCGGATACCGGAGAAAATCTGGCGCGTTTCACCGCCGAGATCCAGCGTCAATCGCAGCAGCTTGCCAGAGCCCTCCACGAAATCAGCCTGTTTGATCAGCGCAATGCGCATATCCACTTTGGCAAAATCGTCAAAAGAGATGGTGTCCTGAATTGGATCGTCAGCCAGCGGACCGGTCACGACCTTCTTGGCACTCATGTCTTCTTTGGAAGCATCAACCATCGCATTGACCTTGTCGAGATCGATACGGTTGAACAATGCTTTGAACGCTTTCACGTCGTGACTCAGCAGCGGTTGTGCTACCGCATCCCATGTCAACGTAGTTTTGAGGAACGCTTCGGCGCGCTCTGCCAGCGACGGCAATACCGGTTTCAGGTAGGTCATCAGCACGCGGAACAGGTTGATGCCTATGGAGCAAATCGCCTGCAAATCCGCATCGCGGCCTTCTTCTTTTGCCACCACCCATGGGGCTTGTTCGTCCACATAGCGGTTGGCGATATCGGCCAGCGCCATGATCTCGCAGATAGCTTTGCCGGATTCTCGGTTGGCGTAGGCTTCGGCAATGCTGTCAGCAGCATTGGCAAAAGTGGCATAGAGCTCGCCATCGGCCAGGGTTTCCGCCAGTTTTCCGCCAAAACGCTTATTGATGAAACCGGCGTTACGCGACGCGAGGTTAACCACTTTGTTAACGATATCGGCATTCACGCGCTGCACGAAATCTTCCAGATTGAGGTCGATATCGTCAATGCGTGACGACAGCTTGGCCGCGTAGTAATAACGCAGGCAATCGGCATCCAGATGTTGCAGATAGGTCTCCGCCTTGATAAAGGTGCCGCGCGATTTGGACATCTTGGCACCGTTTACCGTCACATAGCCGTGCACAAACAGGTTGGTCGGCTTACGAAAACCGCTGCCTTCTAACATGGCAGGCCAGAACAGGCTATGGAAATAGACGATATCTTTACCGATGAAATGGTACAGCTCAGCACTGCTCTCTTTACGCCAGAACTCATCAAAATCGATATCACCGCGTTTGTCGCACAGGTTTTTAAACGACCCCATGTAACCGATCGGCGCATCCAGCCAGACGTAGAAATATTTGCCCGGGGCATCCGGCACTTCGAAACCGAAGTAGGGCGCATCGCGGGTGATATCCCACTGCTGCAGGCCGGCATCAAACCACTCTTGCATCTTGTTGGCGACCTGCTCCTGCAACGCACCGGAACGCGTCCAGGCTTGCAGCATTTCGCTGAATGCGGGCAAATCAAAGAAGAAGTGCTCCGACTCGCGCATCACCGGTGTCGCACCGGAAACCGCCGATTTCGGGTCGATCAGTTCCGTCGGGCTATAAGTCGCGCCGCACACTTCGCAGTTGTCACCATACTGATCGGCCGCTTTACATTTCGGGCAGGTGCCTTTGACGAAACGGTCCGGCAAGAACATGCCTTTTTCCGGATCGTAGAGCTGAGAAATGGTGCGGTTCTTGATAAAACCGTTCTCTTTCAAACGACGATAGATAAGACCTGACAACTCCCGGTTCTCTTCACTGTGGGTGGAGTGATAATTGTCGTAGCTAATCTGAAAGCCAGCGAAATCCCGCTGATGTTCCTGACTCACGTCCGCAATCATCTGCTCCGGTGCCACACCCATCTGCTGTGCTTTCAACATGATTGGCGTACCGTGGGCGTCATCCGCACAGATAAAGTGAACCTGGTGACCGCGCATTCGCTGATAACGGACCCAGATATCAGCCTGGATATGCTCCAGCATGTGGCCGAGGTGGATTGATCCGTTAGCATAGGGCAACGCGCAGGTTACCAATATTTTCTTAGCGACTTGAGTCATAGTGGGGAACTTACTTTCTTTCATGATGATGAGAGTGAATCACGATGTTAACCGATAGGCCCTTGTGGCGTAAACCGCTGTAAGCGGAAAACCCTGTAAAACACGGGCAACGCGGCGTTCTCGTTGCCCGGGGCGATTTTTTCACTGAGGTCAACGATCGGGGCGGGGCATTCTGTTATGCTATGGCTGTTTTTCCACAAAATAATGAGAATGATAAGGGGCCGGGATGAACGCAACAATCCCTGAGCAGACCCCCGATACGCTGAAGGCACTGGTGACTGGTGTCCTCTCCACGTTTAAGCACCCGACGCTGAAAAATAACCTGACGACGCTCAATGCCTTGCATCACTGTGCCTTGCTGGATGAGGTGCTGCGCATCGAACTGGTGATGCCATTTGCTTGGTTGAGTGGGTTGGACGTATTAAAAGAAACCGTCAGCCCAGAGTTGATGCGTTTAACCGGCGCCAAGGATGTGGAATGGTGCCTGACACACAGTATGCCACGCTGCGCCGTGTTAACAATCAGGCGGGTGTCAAAGGTGTTAAAAACATTATTGCCGTTAGCTCTGGCAAGGGGGCGTAGGGAAATCCAGCACCGCGGTGAACATGGCGTTGGCGCTGGCCGCAGAGGGAGCGTCGGTGGGTATTCTCGATGCCGACATCTATGGCCCTTCTATTCCAACCATTTTAGGCACTACCAGCGAGCGCCCGACCTCGCCGGATGGTCAGCACATGGCACCGATCATGGCTTATGGTCTGGCGACCAACTCTATCGGTTATCTGGTGACTGATGATAATGCGATGGTGTGGCGCGGCCAGATGGCGAGTAAAGCGCTGTTGCAACTGCTGCAAGATACGCTCTGGCCGGATCTCGATTATCTGGTATTAGATATGCCGCCGGGCACCGGGGATATCCAGTTGACGCTGGCGCAAAATGTGCCGGTGACGGGCGTAGTGGTGGTGACGACGCCGCAAGACATTGCGTTGGTGGATGCCATGAAGGGCATCACCATGTTCGAGAAAGTCAGCGTGTCGGTGTTGGGTATCGTCGAGAACATGAGCGTGCATATTTGCAGCCACTGTGGTCATCTGGAGCCGATTTTTGGCACCGGCGGCGCGCAGAAACTGGCGGAGAAATACAACTGTGCCTTGTTAGGGCAACTGCCGCTGCATATCTCTCTGCGTGAGGATCTCGATCGCGGTGAACCAACCGTTGCCAGCAAGCCAGACAGCGAGTTTACCTCACTGTATCGCGAACTGGCCGGGTAAGTGGCTGCACAGCTTTACTGGCAGGGTGAAGTCATTCCGACCGAGATTTAGTTTCGGGCGGTGTGACGGGCTACAGGAGTGGGGATGTGTGGCGTCCCCACTCTCTCTTTGTCATTCCAGCTTTTTCTTCATTATTCCCGCGCAGGCGGGAATCTCTGAGAGGCAAAACGCGTGCCTTCTGCTTGAAATTCCAAGCTTTCGCCGAGGATGACGGAGGAGACATTCAGAACAGGGTAAAGAATAAGTCATTCCACAAAAGGTTTGTCGCCTCGATCAAATTAACTTTCCACGCCCGCTTCCATTTTTTTAATTACTTCTCTCGCTGAATTGCCATGAGCATACTTTCAGTATGTTATTAATAAAAAGCTGATTTACATTGTATTGATGGGCAAATCCTCGTGTTTTCAGATTATTACGCTGCCAGATGCGTCGTATCAAATTGCTGGTGACACCGATATAAAGCGTGCCATTCGGTTTGTTGGTTAATATATAGACACTCGACGGCATTCTTATTCACCGGACATATTAAGAACTCCGTTGTAACTGATCTTCACCGTGACGCCTTTCGTTATCCTCGAATATAGCGACCGTGCTCACCTATCCTTTTGCAAACCAGAAATGACCATGAGTAGGGCTGGCGCTGTCTGCCTTAACTCCCTATAATTCGCTCGTTACTGTTTGTTTACCTGTTACTATGCCATTCGGCATTTCCCTAATTTATCAGGTCATTTATTGTCATGGCTGCGACGTCTCACCAGTGTGTCATCATCGGAATTGCAGGAGCATCCGCTTCTGGCAAAAGTCTTATTTCCAGTACGCTCTATCGAGAGTTGCGCGATCAGGTGGGGGATGAGCATATCGGTGTCATCCCGGAAGACAGTTATTATAAAGATCAAAGCCATCTGAGCATGGAAGAGCGGGTGAAAACCAACTACGACCACCCCAATGCCATGGACCATGACCTGCTGTTAACGCATCTGAAAATGCTCAAAGCCGGACAAGCGATTGAGTTGCCACAGTACAGTTACGTTGAGCATACCCGCAAGCAAGAGACGGTACGCTTGTTGCCGAAGAAAGTGATCATTCTGGAAAGTATCTTGTTACTGACGGAAGTCCGCCTGCGCGCTGAGCTGAATTTTTCTATTTTTGTCGATACCCCGCTGGATATCTGCTTGCTGCGCCGTATGCGCCGTGATGTGAACGAACGCGGTCGCTCCATGGACTCGGTCATGGAGCAGTATCAAAAAACGGTACGCCCAATGTTTTTGCAATTTATTGAACCGTCCAAGCAATATGCAGATATTATCGTGCCACGCGGCGGTAAAAACCGTATTGCGATTGATATTCTGAAAGCCAAAATCAGTCAGTTTTTTGAATAATTCACCGAAGACGGCGTAAACGAGAAAAGGGAACAACATGAGACTGTGCGATCGTGACATAGAAAGCTGGCTAGACGATGGACGTCTGGTTATCACCCCACGTCCTCCCGTTGAACGAATCAACGGTGCAACGCTGGATGTGCGGCTGGGCAATCAGTTTCGCGTTTTCAGCGGACACACTGCCGCATTTATCGATTTAAGCGGCCCAAAAGACGAAGTTAGCGCGGCGCTCGATCGCGTGATGAGAGATGAAATCAACTTGCCGGAAGGCGAAGCGTTTTTCCTGCATCCTGGCGAATTGGCGCTGGCGGTGACGTTGGAATCGGTTACATTGCCGGATAATTTGGTGGGCTGGCTCGACGGTCGCTCATCTTTGGCGCGCCTGGGATTAATGGTTCACGTTACTGCGCATCGCATCGATCCCGGCTGGCAGGGTAGAATTGTGCTGGAGTTCTATAATTCAGGTAAGCTACCGTTGGCATTACGTCCTGGCATGATTATCGGTGCATTGAGTTTTGAACCGCTCTCTGGCCCGGCCGCGCGCCCCTACAACCGTCGTGAAGATGCAAAATACAAAGATCAGCAGGGCGCTGTGGCGAGCCGAATCGATAAGGATTGATCGCCAGTGCATAATGCTGTTGCACTGATTGTTGGGAGAATAGCATGAAAAGAGTGTTGACGACGCTGGCGATTTTGCTTGTGGTGCTAGCTGTCGGTATGACGGCGCTGGTCATGCTGGTGAATCCCAACGATTTTCGCGCTTACATGGTAAGCCAGGTTGATGCCCGCAGCGGATACCGTTTGCAGTTGGAAGGGGATCTCCGCTGGCACGTTTGGCCGCAGCTCAGCATTCTTTCTGGCGGTATGTCGCTAACCGCACCGGGCGCGGCGGCACCAATTGTCAGTGCAGAAAACATGCGTCTGGATGTGAAACTCTGGCCGTTATTGTCACATCGTCTGGAAGTGAAGCAGGTGATGCTCAAAGGCGCGGTGGTGTGCTTAACGCCTGAAAGCGAAGCGCATCGCTCCAGCACCGCGCCCATTGCGCCAGCCGGTTCGTCAACGCCTGAAGAGACGCGCAATTGGCGACTTGCCATTAATCAGTTGAAAATCGTGGATAGCCTGTTGATTTTGCAGCGCGGTGACGACGAACAGCTTAACGTGCGCGATATCAACCTCACGTTGGAAGATAGTAGTGAGCGCCAACTGGCGCTGGAATTGACCAGCCGCATTAATCGCGATCAGCGCGACCTTGCCGTATCACTTCAGGCGAATCTCGATATGCAGCACTATCCGCAGCAAATCGACGCCAGCATCGAACAATTTCAATACCAACTTCAGGGCGCAGGTATTCCCGTTGGCGGCATTAGCGGCAGTGGTAGCCTCCAAGCCAGCTATCAACAAGCTGCTGGTGCTACTAAGCCAGAAAAAGTCACGATAAGTCAGTTCACGCTGGCGGCGAGTGACAGTCAACTGAGCGGGAATGCGACAGCAATCCTGAGTGATCACCCTGTATATACGCTGGACATAAACGCGGCGCGGCTAAACCTTGATGCGCTGCTGGGAAGTGCGCCAACGGCACAAACGCAAAACGCTTCGCCAGCCGCGATCAAGACCGTTACGCCGGTAGTCTCGACGGAGCGCGGGTTGAGTAAGGGCGATGCCTTATGGCAATCGTTCAGTGCGCAGTTGGCATTGCAGGTAGACACGCTTATCTACCGTGGCCTGACATTCAGCAAGGTAAACCTCAACGCCGTTAATCAGACTGGCGTACTGACTCTTTCCTCGTTGCAGAGCGAGCTTAACGGCGGGCGTATCGCACTGACCGGAAAAATGAATGCGAAGGCAACACCTAAAATCACTTTACAGCCTACTATTGAGGGTGTGAGCGTTGAGCCGCTGACAGTCGCGTTTGCGTTGCCGCAAACGGTAAGTGGCAAACTGTCGTTAAAGGGACAATTTAGTGGCGATACTTTCTCGCTGGATGCATTGATGCGTCAGTGGCGGGGTAACGCGACATTGAGTGTGGACAACCTGCGTTTTCAGGGCGTGAATATTCAGCAGATGATTCAGTTGGTGGTGGTGCGCAACAACAGCAATGTACAGGCGTTAGAGCGCTACGATCGTTATACCGACATTACGCGGTTGACCGGCAATGCCGATCTCAATGCAGGCAAACTGCGGGTAAGTGATATCACCGGTCAATCTGCGCTGCTGTCGCTCACCGGCACTAGCCAGTTTGATCTCCCGGCTCAACAATGTGACATGAATTTTAACGTGCGCATTACCGACGGCTGGCGTGGCAACGAGCAGTTAGTGGAGATTTTAAAATCTACCAGCGTACCTCTGCGTATTTATGGCCCGATCAATAACCTGAGCTATCAACTACAAGTCGATCAATTGCTGCGTAAACGCCTTCAGGATGAGATGAAAAAGCGGCTCAATGAGTGGGCAGACAAAAACCAGCAGAGCCAGACCGGCAAAGGGCTAAAACAGCTTCTCGACAAGCTTTGATTGCCTGTGTCGTGGTCTTAAGATCGAGGGCGATAAATAGGGGGACTCATTATTTCCGTCCCCCTTTGCCAATCAAGAACTCCATTCGTCATTGCCGCTCTTCACCCGTCATTTCCGCTGGCAGAGGTCCCTGACTTTTGCCGAGGACGGCAGAAATAGCTGCCAAGACAACAACGATCGCCAATGGTTTTTTTCTTTCAATACACCAATAGACAGTTTATTAACCTTATCTCTTTTACGGAAATAAACTTTACTTCTTTGATCTTTGCCATTTGTAGTTTTTCTACAAATCAGTAAACTTCCCTGCTTTTATCACGTTTTCTTATACCAGAGCGCTATTTGATGTCTGCCAGCCAGGCATTTGTTTACGTTCACTTTCTACAGAGAAACATTATGATCGAACTCCTTATAGGTGTTGTTGTGACGGTGCTGGTGGGCCGTTACATCATTAAAGGCTATTCCGCGACCGGCATTCTGATGGCTGGCGGGCTGCTGCTGATCAGAGTGCTGATGGGGAAAAGCGTACTGCCCGCCAGTGCGAAATCCACGTGGTGGGGCTTAACGGATATTGTTGAATACGTCAAAATTCTGCTGATGAGCCGCGACGGCTATCTGCGCCTCGCCGGCGGCATTGATCCTGTCGCCGACCTCTGGCGACGTGGTGCTGGCGGCACAGGCTTCGCAAATGAAGCTGGTGGATTTTGCCTTTAAGGTGACACTGACGATCTCCATTGCCGCCATTGTGTCTATGGCTATTGCCCGCTTTTTCTGGCAGCGCTATATCGACCGAAAAGAGAACATCAGCCACGAAATGGTCGAAGCGCAAAACATTGAAACCAATGCGCCGCGCCTGTACGCCATTTTGCCGTTCACGCCGATCATTGGTGTGCTGATTTTTGATGGCAAGTGGGGGCCAGAGCTGCACATTATCACCATTCTAGTGATCCGCATGCTGCTGGCTGCTATGTGTGAATTCCTGCGTTTCTTTAACGCCAAAACCATTTACGCTGGGCTGGATGTCGCTTATAAGGGCATGGCCGAGGCCTTCTCCAGCGTTGTGGTGCTGTTGGTTGCTGCCGGTGTGTTTGCACAGGGATTGAGCACCATCGGCTTTATCAGCGGTTTGATTGGGTTGGTGCAATCCTTTGGCAGCGGCGCTCCGCTTATCATGCTAGTGCTGGTAGTGATCACCATGTTGGCGGCAATGACCACCGGGTCGGGTAACGCACCGTTCTATGCGTTTGTCGAACTGATCCCTAAGCTGGCTTCACAGATGGGCATCAACCCAGCCTATCTGGCGATCCCGATGCTGCAAGCTTCTAACCTTGGTAGAACCATTTCTCCGGTGTCTGGCGTAGTGGTTGCGGTGGCAGGGATGGCGAAGGTTTTGCCGTTCGAAGTGGTAAAACGCACATCAGTGCCGGTATTGGTCGGGCTGATTGTGGTAGTGGTTGCTACGGAAATTTTGATCCCGGCATAAGATAAATGGGCATCCCTCACTGTGTATCGGTGGGGGATGCTTCACTTTTATACCTCATAATCCTGCTCAGGCATATGCTCCTGAGTGATTGCCACTTTAACAATACGGTGGCTCTCCATGCTTAATATCTTGAAGCGATAGCCGTCGATGGTGAGCTCATCGCCTTCTTGCGGCACCCGCTGCAAATATTCCATCATTAAACCGGCCAGTGTGTAATACTCGCGTTTTTCATCCAGGGTAAGAGGGATGTACATGGCGAGATCTTCCAGTGGCGTATAGCCGTTGGCAATCCAGCTCCCGTCTTCATTTTGCGTGATGTCGTGGCGCGCATCGACATCTTCTCCTTCGACCGGCAGATTTCCTGCGATGGTTTCCATGACATCGCTCAGCGTAACAATGCCTTCTACTGAACCAAATTCATCTACCACAAAAGCGAAGTGGGTTTTTGCCGTTCTGAACTGCTCTAGTGCCTGTAGCAAAGAGATCTGCTCAGGGAACACCAGCGGCTGGCGCACCAGCTTATGCAGATCGAGCTGTTCATGGCGCAACTGTTGTTGCAACAGGGAAGCCACGTGCACGATGCCAACCGGTTCATCCGAGGTAGGACTATCCATCACTACCAGTCGCGTGTGTGGGCTTTTCTCCAACAGCGCTGCCAGCGCATCTTGGGGAGACTGAAGCTCAACGGCGATGATATCGTGGCGGGATGTCATGATGCTGCTCGCGCTACGCTGTCCCATGCCGAGCACGCGTTCGATCATGCGCCGTTCCTGACGGTTGAACACAGCATTACCGCTTTGTGCGTTGTCGCCAATCAGGTCCGAGGTTTGGTTATTCAATTCCGCATCTTCATGCTCGCCGCGCAGGATTTTCAGGATCACATCGGCAGTACGCTGGCGCAGCGGCACATCAGAGGTGAGGAAACGGCGGCGGTTAAACTGAGCAACCTGGTTTAGCACCTCAATCAATACAGAGAAACCGATCGCTGCATAGAGGTAGCCTTTGGGAATATGGTAGCCAAAACCATCTGCAACCAGACTAAAGCCGATCATTAGTAGAAAGCTGAGGCAAAGAATGACGATAGTCGGGTGAGCGTTTACAAACCGGGTTAACGGCTTGCTGGCGAGCAGCATTAATCCAATGGCTATGGTGACGGCAGACATCATCACCAGCAGATGATCCGTCATGCCGACAGCAGTAATCACCGAATCAAGCGAAAAAATGGCATCCAGAATTACAATTTGTGTCACAATAGCCCAAAAGCGCGCTCTTTTACGTTGGCCATGCTGCTCCTGATCTTTGCCTTCTAACCGCTCATTGAGTTCTACCGTGGCCTTGAACAGCAGAAACAGCCCGCCAATCACCATAATGATATCGCGCGCGCTAAACGGCTGTTGAAACAGGGTGAAAAGCGGGGCGGTGAGGGAAACCAGCCAGGACATAGAGGCAAGCAGCACCAAGCGCATCAACAGCGCAAGTGACAGGCCCACAACGCGGGCGCGATCTCTGAGTTTTTCGGGGAGTTTTTCCGCCAGAATGGCAATAAAGACAAGGTTATCGATACCTAATACCAGTTCCAACACAACAAGCGTTGCCAAACCGGCCCAGATAGTGGGATCAGCGATCCACTCCATATAAATTTTTTCACCTTCATCAACCAGAACCGATATAGGGTAGCAGCGCAGCCCACATTGAACCAGCATTTGTGGGGACATTGCCCGCCAGACAACATTTTCATAAAATTATTGCAAACATAATTACTTTGTTTACAACTATTTAGCATTGTAGCTTGCTGATTTAAAATCGCTAACTTTCAAAAAACGGTATCTAGCCATGCGCAAGAGCGCTAGCATTTATAAGGAATTATTAAATAAAACCGTTTTGTTTAAAAAAACACTCAAACATAAAAAGACATGTGATTTCCTAAGGTTATTGCGGTTTTGTTGCGCGGGATAGGCCTAATCTGAAAATCTTTGTAAATCCACGAACTTCCTGTACCGAGTGAAATGTGCTCCATACTATAGTGGCGTGCGCGGCACTATAGAGTCTTTTTCTGAAAGTTTTGTGGTTTTTTTGCTTGACTAGCCCGTAACAATAAATAAGTACCCAGGAATCATAATGTGGTCCACGGACGGTATTCCGTATTTTAACAGCACGTTGGCGGCTATAAGCCAAGGGCGGTAGCGTGCCTGGTGCGAAGTAACTTCACGGTTGATGATGGTGCAAAAATGCAAGAAATTACGGTTATCTTTATAAGCGCTTTTATTGCGCTTTTTCTGGCAAGAAAAAGCGCAATAAAAGTAGGGTTAGTGGATAAACCGAACTCGCGCAAAAAAACACCGCGGGCATATTCCCTTGGTGGGGGGCGTTTCTATTTATCTCGCGCTCTGGATCCTCTATGCCCTTCACCCTGAATGGCTACCTGATTTCTCCCTCTATATGGTCTGCGTCAGCGCATTACTTTTCGTTGGCGTACTGGATGACCGCTTCGATCTCCCTGTTATGCCTCGTATTTTCCTGCAAGCGCTGGTTGCCAGCATCATGATGTATTCCGGGCTTCATCTTGCGAGCCTGGGTAACATTCTCTTCTGTTACGAACTGGTGCTGGGCTGGGCGGGCTACGCAGTAACGCTGCTCGCCGTCTGGGGAGCTATCAATGCTTTCAACATGGTCGATGGCATCGATGGCTTACTGGGCGCACTCTCTTGCGTCACCTTTGGTGCGCTGGCGGTGATGTTTTATCTGGATGGTGAGCATGAACTGGCGCAGTGGAGTTTGTGCCTGTTGGCTGCATCCATTCCTTATATTCTTCTCAATCTCGGTATCCCCTGGGGACAAAAATTTAAAGTCTTTATGGGCGGTGCTGGCAGCACCTTGATTGGCTTTACCGTTATCTGGTTGCTGATTGTCGCCACGGCAAGGGCATGACGCCGTAATACGCCCGGTTACTGCATTATGGTTTATCGCCGTGCCGCTGATGGATATGGTCACCATCATGACGCGCCGGATTCGCCGTGGCGACAGCCCCTTCAAACCTGACCGCGAGCATCTTCATCATATTTTACTGCGTGCGGGGCTGGGGCCGCGCCAAACCCTGTTAGCCATTGTTGGTGTGGCGTTTATCTTTGCGCTGGTAGGTATTATTGGCGAGCGTGCAGGAATCCGAGAGTCTGTTATGCTTGGCCTGTTTTTACTGGCATTCGTCGGATATTTCTGGTCAATTAGCCGGGTATGGCGTTTGCTGACGTGGGCTCGCCGCGGTAGTGATCAGTCCGAGAGTTTGCACAGTAAAGTGAACCAAACGCCACTGAACAAGTAAATTACCCGTTTTTACAGCCGTAACTCATGGAATCAATAGCACCCGAATTCTTTATGATAGAGGCAGAGGATCGGCGGCAACTTATAACTTATTAAAAGTGATGGCATAAACAGGATGATAGCTTACAAAAGAAAAGTGATACCCGTGATGGTATCTGTCGCGTTGCTGAGCGGTTGTACCATTTTTCCTGGTTCGCATTTGACGACTGGTGGCAAGGAAGTGATTAAACAACAGGATGCAGATTTCAACATCAGTAAACTGGTTAATGTTTACCCGATGACGCCCTACCTGATTGAGAAAATGCGGGCAAAACCGCTGGTAGCTCAAGCAAACTCAGCGCTGGATCGTGAACTGCAAAGCTACGAATATCATATGAGCGTCGGTGACGTGCTGATGATTACCGTATGGGATCACCCTGAATTGACCACCCCGGCAGGTACTTACCGTGCAGTAGCAGATACTGGCAACTGGGTCCATTCTGATGGTACTATCTTCTACCATTACATTGGTAAGGTGAAAGTAGCAGACAAAACGGTAACCCAAGTGCGTGATGAGATCATGGGTCGCCTGGCACAGTATATTGAATCTCCTCAGGTGGAGGTAAGCATTGCCGCATTCCGTTCTCAGAAAGTGTATGTTTCTGGTGAAGTGGTGACTTCTGGTCAGCAGGCCGTTACTAACGTACCGCTAACTATACTGGATGCCATCAATAAAGCCGGTGGGCTGACGGAAAACGCCGACTGGCGTAACGTGGTGTTAACCCATAACGGGCAGGAAAAACGCATTTCCCTCCAGGCGCTGATGCAAAACGGCGAACTGTTTCAGAACCAACTTCTATACCCTTGCGATATTCTTTATGTGCCGCGTAACGATGGCCTGAAGGTGTTTGTGATGGGGGAAGTGAAAAAGCAAAGCACGCTGAAAATGGACCGCAGCGGCATGACGCTCACTGAAGCGTTAGGCAATGCGGAAGGGATGGATCAGGCGATGTCTGATGCTACCGGTGTGTTTGTTATTCGTCCGCTGCGTGGTACTCAAGGCCCGAAACTGGCCGATATTTATCAGCTTAATACTGCAGATGCGACCGCACTGGCGATGGGCACTGAGTTTCAGTTACAGCCCTATGATGTGGTGTACGTAACTACCGCACCGATTGCGCGTTGGAACCGCGTTGTGTCACAACTGGTGCCGACCATCTCTGGCTTTAATGACCTGACCGAAAGCGCATTGCGTATTCGTACCTGGCCTTAATCGTTCACTTATACGCGAAAAACGTCATGTTTGATTCCATTTTAGTGGTATGCGTAGGCAACATCTGCCGCTCCCCGACCGGGGAGCGGTTGTTAAAACAGCTATTGCCGAGCAAAAGAATCGCTTCTGCGGGACTGGGGGCTCTGGTTGAGCATGCAGCAGATAAAACTGCCAGCTATGTAGCCAGTGCGCACGGCCTTTCATTGGAAGGGCACTCAGCCAAGCAACTCACCAAATCCCTATGTCGCGAATATGACCTGATTTTGGTGATGGAAAAAGGCCACATCGATGCCGTGGGGCGCATGGCCCCGGAAGTGCGTGGCAAGACCATGTTGTTTGGCCACTGGCTGAACCAGCAAGAAATTGCTGACCCTTATCGCAAAAGTCGCGAGGCTTTTGAATTTGTTTATTTGCAATTAGAGCAGTCGGCCCAAAAATGGGCGCAGGCTTTAAATCGATAATTTTCAGAGAAACCGATGGCAGAGAAAAATTCAGTGAAAACATCTGAAATTGATCGTTCAGATGAGGTTGATTTGGGGCGATTGCTTGTAACCCTGCTAGATAATCGTTGGTTAATTATTTGTGTGACGGCGCTCTTTACCATTGTTGGTATTGCATATGCCATGCTGGCTACACCGATTTATAAAACGGATGCATTGATTCAGGTGGAGCAAAGCGGCGGCGATTCTCTGATAAAAGATATCTCCAGCATGTTGCCGGATGCTAAGCCACAATCAGCTGCCGGAATTGAGCTAATTAAATCGCGAATGGTTATGGGGAAAACCATTACGGATCTGGCATTAGATATTGATGTACGTCAGAAGTATTTTCCTCTCGTTGGGCGGGGTTTTGCGCGGTTAACGGGTGCTGAGCCGGGTAAAATTGCCGTTTCACGTTTGGATGTACCGGAAAGTTGGCAAGATGAAGTGATTACGCTCGAAGTGCTCGATAACCAAAATTATCGCGTATCTAGCGGTGATACACTCAGCTTTGATGGCAAAGTTGGTCAAGTAGAAAACCACAACAGTATTGAAATACTTGTCAGTGATATTGAAGCTGAAAAAGGTACGATTTTCCGAGTAAGAAAGTTGAACACTTTAACTGCTATTAATGGTTTGTTGGATGATTTTGGTGTCGCAGACAAAGGGAAAGATACCGGTGTTTTAGGTCTAAGTTTGGAAGGTATTGACCCGACGTTAACCACTAAAATTTTGAACAGCATCAGCCAAAATTATTTGCAGCAGAATGTAGAGCGTAAATCGGAAGAAGCGGCGCGTAGCCTTGAGTTTTTGAAAGAGCAATTGCCTAATATCCGTGGTCAGTTAAATGATGCAGAGAATAAATTAAATACCTTCCGCCAGCAGAATGATTCTGTTGATCTCTCGCTCGAAGCAAAAGCGGTTTTGGATACGATGGTATCTGTTGAATCTCAGCTTAATGAGTTGACCTTTAAAGAAGCTGAAATTTCCAAACTCTATACCCGTGAGCACCCGGCCTACCATGCGTTAATGGAGAAGCGCAAAACCTTGCAGCAAGAGCGCGATAAGCTGAATAAACGTGTCGGTGCCATGCCGAAAACCCAGCAAGAGATTTTGCGTTTAACCCGTGATGTGCAGGCAGGTCAAGAAGTCTATATGCAACTGCTGAATAAACAGCAGGAACTCAGCATCAATAAAGCCAGCACGGTAGGAAATGTACGCATTATCGACAAGGCCGTTGTGCAGCCTAAACCCGTTAAACCCAAAAGAGCATTGATTGTGCTGTTAGCAATGATTCTAGGTGGGTGGCCTCGACAGCATTTGTGATTTTGAAAACCTTGCTGCACAAAGGCATCGAAAGCCCTGAGCAGCTTGAAGAGTTAGGGATTAACGTCTATGCTAGCGCGCCTCTTTCTGAATGGCAACAGAAGAAGGACAAAGCCCTGTTGGCGAAAGGCAGGAAAAGCAATACCCGCTCCACTGAGCTGTTGGCGATCGGTAACCCCGCCGACTTAGCCATTGAGGCCATCCGCAGTCTGCGCACTAGCCTGCATTTTGCAATGATGGAAGCAAAAAACAATGTGCTGATGATCTCTGGAGCTAGCCCTTCGATTGGCAAAACATTTATCAGTGCAAATTTGGGAGCGGTCATCACTCAGGCGGGGCAGTGCGTGCTGGTTGTTGATTGTGATATGCGTAAAGGATATGCCCATGAATTGATGGGTGTCCAAAGTAACAATGGGCTGTCAGATATTCTTTCTGGACTGGTTCTAGCTAAGGACTCAGTGAATAATACGCACATAGAGAATATGGATTTTATTCCGCGTGGGCAGATACCTCCTAATCCTTCTGAATTACTAATGAACGCCCGTTTTGCTGGTTTTATTAAGTGGGCAGCAGAAAAGTATGATCTTGTACTGTTGGATACACCGCCGATTCTTGCAGTTACTGACGCCGCAATCATTAGTCATCATGCAGGAACTTCATTACTGGTCGCTCGTTTTGAAATGAATACAGTAAAAGAAGTATAAGTCAGTATTCGTCGCTTTGAACAAAATGGTTCCGGGATCAAAGGTGTGATTCTTAACGCAATTGTTAAGCGTGCTGCTGGTTATTATGGATATGGTAATTATCATTACTATACTTATGACTATAAATCACAAAAATATCGTTCATTTCATGGTGCTGGTACTCATTAGTGCCATGAAATTATTTATCGCAATAAAATTAAAAAAGAAATAGGATGCATTATTTAGTTTGTATCTCATGTGTAATCTGCTGAAATTATTAATGCGATGATTCCGTGTTATTATCATTCATGTAAAGTCTACGCTATATAGTTAGACTATATTTATAAATAATTAAATATATTCAGTTCTGTTCGGTGTTAGGAACATAAATATAAGTGTGTGAGATTTTTTAAATACATATATTAAATTATTTTCATGACTGACCAAAAATTAATTAACAAGGAGTTCCTTGTGAAAATTCTTGACTGTACTCTAAGGGATGGCGGTTATTACAATAATTGGGATTTTGATCCATTAATTGTTAAAGCCTATTTAGACGCTGCTGCTGCAAATATTGATTATATTGAATTAGGTTTGCGAAATTTTTCTAAACCTGGTTTTGTTGGCGCCTACTCTTATACCACTGAAGAGCATCTTTCCACTCTTGAGTTACCAGAAGGCCCTGTATACGGGGTAATGGTTGATGCTAAAACCATTTTGTCTTCCCCTTTGGATGTAGAGGATGCGTTGTTCGTCGAAGCTGGAAAAAGCAAAATTGATCTAGTGGGAGTTGCAGCACATTTTAATGAAGTTGAACGAAGTGAAAAAATACTAAAAAGACTCAAATCGTTAGGTTATCTTGTTGGCTATAATCTTATGCAGGCCGGAGGAAAAGCGAGCGATGTGATTGCAGATAAAGCCCGACAAGTAGCAGAATGGGCGTCGTGGATGTCCTTTATTTTGCTGATTCACTGGGTTCAATGGATGCAAGCGAGGTTAGGCGAATAATTACTGCGCTAAGAAGATACTGGACTGGGCCTTTAGGTATCCATACGCATAATAATATGGGAAAGGGGCTTGAAAATACGTTAACAGCTGACGCGGAAGGTGTTGAATGGTTAGATGTTACTATTACTGGTATGGGCCGTGGCGCGGGAAACACACCTACTGAATATTTATTAGCTGTTTTGGATAAGAAAGGTAGTGTTTATTATGCAAAACCTATATATGAACTAGTGATTTGTTACTTTGAGGCGATGCAAAAAATATGGCTGGGGTACAGGTCTGTTATATTTTCTTGGAGCTCAGAATGATATTCACCCTACTTATATACAAAATCTTCTGTCTAACACTCACTATGGTACGGACGAAATTGTTGGTGCATTAGATTATTTAAGTGAATTAGATGGAACGACAGCGTATAACGGTGATGTGTTGGATACTGCACTGACGTTCTCGATTGCTAAGACGCGAGATATAGTAGGCATTTTGAAAGGTCGAAGTGTGTTGGTTTTAGCTAATGGTTCATCTGTCAAAAAATATGCCGACGCCATTAAGTAGTATATCGAATATAAAAAAACCGTAGTGATTTTAGTTAATATAGTCGAAAGTATTCCAACAGATTATATTGATTTTTATGTTATTTCGCACAATTCTAAATTTTTTCTGATGCGTCAAAATACAAAGCATTAAAGCAGCCAATCATCTTACCAAAAAAATCGGTTAGGTATTGAAGAATTGGAATTACTACAAGAGAATACACTTCTTGATTATGGGTTAGATATTAAACCTAACATTTTTGAATTAAATGAAAGCTACCTTATTTCGCCTCATGACCTTACTGCGGCTTATGTATTTGCTATTCTAATTTTAGGGCAGGCAAAAAGTATCGCGTTGGCTGGGTTTGATGGCTATGAGAAAGGTGATCAACGTCAGAAAGAAATGATTGATATTTTAGCACGTTATCAGCAATTGGGTTCGTTAGAAAAAATGCAAGCCATAACACCAACCACTTATCCTATAGCTCAAGGTTCGGTCTATGCTATTCACGAATAAGTTTAAGACTTATATATTTGATTGTGATGGAGTGATCTTTGATTCAAATTCTTTAAAAATTGAAGCTATGCGTCAGTCCTTAATTAATGTTTTAGGTAATGTAAATGTAATTTCTGATTGTATTGATTATTTTAAAAATAATTTTGGTAAATCTCGGTTTCATCATGTAAATATTTTTCTGGATGAGTATATTTATATTGATGAGGATGAAAGAGAAATAATTAGAAAAGATATATTATCCAGTTATTCGAATTCCTGCAAAGAACTTTATCTTATGGCTAATATAACACCAGGTTTTTTGAAGATGATAAATAATATCTGCGGTGAGAAATATGTAGCAAGTGGTTCAGAGCAGGAAGAGTTGCGATGGGTTTTTACGCAACGTAAATTAGATCGCTACTTTTCCGATATCTATGGTTCTCCTATGGCTAAATCCGATATTGTGAAAAAGATCATCGCAGCAGGTTCAGACCCTCGGGAATGTGTTCTTTTGGGGGATGCGATCTCAGATATAAATGCTGCTGTTACTAATGGTATCCAGTTTATTGGCTATCTGCCTTATTCAAATGTCAAACAAGAGTTGATGGCATTGTGCCTACAGCACAAACTTCCAGTACTTGAGTATTGGGAGTAGTAAAATTGATTACAGCATTTTTGCCTTGCAGAAAAGGAAGCCAGAGGATTCCAGATAAGAACATTAAGCCTTTCGCTGGTATACCGGGGGGGTTATTAGAAATAAAATTAAAACAGCTACTCGACTGTAAGATGTTAGATATAATAGTTGTATCATCTAATGATGAACGTGTCTTAGATTTTACAAAGAAGATCTCGGATAGTCGCATCATGATAGATGAACGACCTGATCATCTAGGTAGTAGCGAAACAACAACATATGCGTTAATAAAATATGTGGCGGAGTTGATCTCTAAAAGGGTAATTGATAGTGGGGACGTTTTATGGACTCATGTAACTTCACCGTTAGTAACGGGGGAACATTATCAAGATTTAATTAAAAAATATAAAGAAAAATTGAATTATGGCTATGACTCACTTATAACTGCTAAGAAAATACAGGGTTTTTTATGGGATGAGAAAAAACCAATTAACTATGATAGAGATATAGAGAAATGGCCAAGAACGCAAACTATTCCTCCTATTTATGAAATTGATAGTGCTGCATTTATTGCCTCTACAGATATTTATATTAATCATCATGACCGTATGGGGTTGTCACCTTTCATCAATGTTCAAGAAGGACTTTGTTCAATAGATATTGATTGGCTGGATTATTTTATAATTGCGGAAAAAGTTTACGAATATTATTTTTCCAAAGAATTTAAATGATAAAAAATAAAGCAGATAAAGAGGTTGCTTTTAACGCTATTCTATATGTTTTTAGCGATATTGTTGTCAAAGCAATTCTTTTTTTTGATTCCAATTGTTACTCATTTTTTAACAGTTGAGGAATATGGTAATGTTAACTTCTTTCTAACTGGAGTGGAAATATGTACTATATTGATAACGTTTGGTGGTCAAAATTATTATCGATTTCAATATTTCAAAGATGAACGTGATCTTTCTTTGATCTTGGTTCCAGCTACTTTATCATTAGTCATCTTTTGCTGTTTACAGATACTATTAGTAATATATTTAATTAGCTTTGAACATTTGAGCTATTATGCATGGCTTCCTTTGGTAGGGTTGTTTCAATCATTTTGTGCTTTAATGATATGCAAATATCAAATGCAAAAAAGGCCATTACATGTAGGTGCTGTAAATATATCATTAGCTATTGTGTCTGTGATTACTACAGTTGCTTTTCTTTATAGTGGGTTTGGGTTTTCTGGGCGAATAACTTCGGTTATCGTTACGCCGATTATTATCGGTTTTTTTGTCGTGATTATATTACTTCGTATCCCTGATCTCTCATTCGGTAGAATTGTTTATGGAATAAAGCCATGCACACTTTTTGGTGCTAAATCTGTACTGACTAGTATAAGTTGGTGGTTACGTGCAGGGATGGATCGAGTTATTATCCAATATGTTCTTGGCTCTGCCACTCTTGGGCTATACTATGTGGCAATGCAATTGTTATTGATTATGAGTGTTATATCTTTGGCGTTAAATAATAGTATAATGCCAAGGGTTTTTAGTTCGGTAAATCAAGGAGATAAAAAAGAATTATTATATATGTTAATAAAATACTTCATGACAATGTTAGTTCTTACGTTTTGTTTTTACATTGTCTCACCAGTGCTATTCAAGTATTTATTACCACCTAGTTATTACGAGTCGCATGATTTATTACTTCCTATGCTTGTTGGTATATTGTGTCATGGCGTTTTTTTATTTATATGTAACGTTCTAACAGCTATCGGTCAACTCGGTATTCTGTCATCGATCGCTTTGTTTGGCGCATTAGCCCACTCGTCGTTTTCTATTTTATTAGCTAAACGATATGGTGTTTCGGGTATTGTGTGGAGTGCAAGTGTTTCTTATTGTTTTTCTATTGTAATGTTGTTAATTTACTTACTGCGGTCAAGGGTTATAAAATAGAGAAGTATTAATGGTATCCTTTTTAATACGAAATTTCCTTTCGGTAAAAACTGCACATGCTATATGTCAGCAGTATATGAGTAATAGGAAAATTATTTTTTCTGTCGAAAATGAAACGGAGGGGTACTTTGGTAAGATTAAATCAACAGTGCCTGTAGGGATTGAGATTTACCCTACAAAAATTTAAATTATTTTTTTCGGGTATCAATTATCTATTCAATATTGCAACACTAAGAAAGCATGAAAAAGATATTGAAGCATTTTATTATAACAATCAAGTTTCAGATGTTTTTGTGCATTATCCGTTGCATGAAAAAGATTCTCTTTATGTGAAAGTTGCAAGGAGAGCAGGTATAACAATAAATTTTTATGAAGAAGGTAGTTGCTTTTATACCAATACGCGTGGAAGAAAAAGAGGTGTTATCAATCAGATAAAATATTGGGTGGAGCATATTTCTTTGATGTGTTTAGGAATACGAAGAGGATACCATGTTAAACTTGATTATTGGTACTCTATTTTCCCGTTAAATAATAAGAATAATAAAATAATAAATATAGTGTATGAAGGTGTTGATGAGCCTTCTGTGAAGTATCTTTTTCTATTAAGGCCTGTCACATTAGACTTTCCGTCAATAACTTTTAAGCAACAACTAGATGCAATGTTGGTCTTTGTCAACAGAGTACCTGAACACGAGAAACTGTATATAAAATTCCATCCTTGTGAATCAATTGAGATGCGCAATCAGGTTATTGAAAACCTGAGAGATATTTGCAATAAATCGATAGCTATTGAACCCTATGAAAAAGAAATTGCAGCAGAAGAGATTGTTTCTAGTATGGTTGAAGGCGGTGAAGTTTGTGGGTTCGGTTCTTCTACCCCCATTTATGGTTTTTCGATAAATAAAAAAATCACATACAGTTCAGTTTTAGAGAGAGTTTATAAATATGATAATATAAATGAGTTAAGTAATTTATATTTTGTGTATAAAAAAGCTTTCCACATATTAAATTTATTTAAACATCATTGTGTATGAGCTCTAATGGAAATATATAATAATCTGCGATATAGAATCAATGTAAACGTTGCATTGCTAATTTTTGGTCTGCTAGGGACTATTATGGTCCTTATTCTTCCCTTCTCGCCATATATAACATTGATTTTTTTGCTTTCCTTTATTAACAATATTAGATGTTAGCAGTGAAAAAAGTAAATTTCTTTATATCCTTGTTATAAGCTTGATTGTCGTTCTTTTATCATATCTCGGCAGTACCCGTGGCCTTTTTGAAACGATGAAAGATGATTTATCTGATTATTACAAAAACTTTATTGCATTGTCTCGCGGTAATTTGATGGCTTTGTTTGAATTCGGTAGTGGCATAGAATTTGGGTTTTCACTCGTTAGTTTTATAATATCTTGGTTCTCTCCTTATTGCTCACCTAGGCTTTTTCTGTTTATTCATCTATTATTTATTAATACATTGTATTTTCTTTTTCTTCATAAACATTTATTGAAAAATGTAAGGAATAAATCTTTATTTATATTGACTGCATGTTTGTTTTTGGGCTTTACCGGAGAATCAAATTTATTGCGTCAAAGTTACTCATCAATATTTATACTGTTCGCTATTTTTTCTATAGAAAGAAAAAAATCATTGCGTATTTAATGTTGGCAATAGTTTTTCATTTTTCTGCACTGATCATTTTTTTCTATTTTAGGTTTCTTACTAGTATTAACTTTAGGTCTTTTTTATTCTTTTCTATATCATCGGTGTTTGTAATTTTATTTTTTGATACATTTCTAGAACCTTTTTAGAAAATTATCGCTATTTCAAAATTGATGCATATTTGAATGGCGAGGGTGTGGATTTACCGATAATTCTTTCTGCTTATAAAGAATATTTTTTGCACTGATTGTTTTTAGCATAGCATGTATGTTTAATCAAGTTGAGTCCAGGGTACTATTAATCATTACATCTTGGTTACTTGGAGTCGTTGTGATGGAAGTTGTAATGTCTGGTATATCCTTGAGAATAAATCATGCCATCATTACTTTCCTTACTGGTCCCTTGTTGTATTTTACTTTTTCAAGAAGTGGAACTATAAACTGGTTTTTTGTTGCAACGCTAATTCCATTAATATTCGTGGCAAAAGTGTATTCGTTTACTGAAAATAAAAATGACATGGCATTGTTTGCTGATGGGAAATTTGTTTATGCAACGCCACTTGAGTATGTGGATTTTTTAACGCGTAACGTTGCCAATGATAGGCGTGAATGGAAATCTTTAAAATATAACTGATGCGAAGAGTGTTTTTGGATGAAATTTTCACTAATATTATGTACCTTGAACCGAGCAGAAGAGGTTACTGGTTTTATTCTCTCGCTACTGGCGCAGGATTACAGCAACTATGAGCTTATTATTGACCAAAATACAGATGATCGCATTAATTTAATTATTGAAAGAACCAAGTTTCCAGTTGAAAAATTAAAACATATTAAACAAATGCAACACGGACTTTCTCGTGCGAGAAACCTGGGGCTGAGTTACGTAGAAGGGGATATTATTGCTTTTCCGGATGATGACTGCTGCTATAGTCAAAATGTTTTAAGCTCTGTATTGAATTTCTTTTCTCAATATAATGGTGAATATAAGATTTTTTCCACGAATACAAAAGATGCTACTTGTGATGCATCATTGATTCAGTCACCTAACAAAACGTGTGATTTTAATCATTTGTATCCACTGGGGTGCTCATTCACACTTTTCTTCCTCCAGCATGCCAAGCTAATACGGTTTGATGAACGAGTGGGGTTGGTTCTGGATTTATTTGGGGCGCTTGCGAAGAACATGATTTTCAGTTTCGATTTTTAGGTGAGAACGGTAAAGGGCATTTTAATCCAGCCGTATACGTTTACCACGCCGCAAAAGAGGATGATGCTTTAGATATTAAGCGCACATTTTATTATGGCGCTGGATTAGCGGCATACCGAATGAAGCATTTTTCGCGTTATAGGTTATTAAAAAGTGCAGCGCTGATTTTCTGGCAATCTATTACCAATCTGATTCGCGCTCGTGGAAAAAAATCGATATTTAAGTTCGTTTTCTTATTGGGTTATATACAGGGCGCCCTAGCTTGGATGTTGGCAATAAGATGAAAAATATACTTATTGTAGCTCCATCTTCAATATATGGTGGGGGAGAAGTGTATATCAAAAATTTGGTTGGCTATTTGCGGATGAAGAGCGGGTTTTACATATCTGTGGGGGTATGTAATAAGCGACTGTATGATGAATTATCTGCGTCAGTAGATCATGTTTTTAAAGTGAACGCATCACTTTCACAAGTGAATAAGCTGAAAAATATATTTTTGATTAATAATAATTATTGTAAAAAACATGTCACGGATATATTGTTTTTGAACGGATTACCAGAATCAGGGTTGTTCGCTGCATGTTTATCTCACCACAAAGTTGTTTGTATTGGTCATAGCAATGAGTCTTATTTATCTGCTTTAAACAAGAGAAAAGGCATTTCAGGTTTTTTTGTAAGGTATTTGTTTTACGCCGCATTTAGAAAAATAAAATTATTTATTGCTATTAATGAAGTTGCGCGGCGTAATTTATTGAAGTTTATACCAAGTTATAATAGGTGTGAGGTCGTTTACAATGGCGTTCCCCCACTGGTTATTGATAATCAGCTTGCTTTAACGACAGTATCTAAAGCTAAGCGTCCTTTTGTTATTGGCAGGATTTCTCGTTTGACGCCGGGAAAAAATGTAGAATTAGCGATTGATAGCATTCGTGGATTAAATGGCCAGATTAAATTGATAATCGCTGGTGAAGGCCCGCACCGTGAGTATCTGGAGCAATATGCGCAAGGCGTAGATGTTCAGTTTTTAGGGCATTGTAGCCCACAAGTTTTTTGCGCAGATCGATGTAATGTTACTGACTACACCAACCGACAATAACGCAGATGCTACACCTTTGGTGATAGCTGAATCTATGTCGGTGGGCGTACCTGTTATTTCCACTCGGGTTGGCGGCGTGCCTGAACTAATTGAAGATCGAAGAACAGGACTTTTATGTGAAGATTCTGCAGATGCGTTCAGGCAGTCTATTCTTGAATTCAGTACAGATGATGTTTTATATAATGAGTTAGTTAACAATACGAAATTAGAATTCAATCGTCGTTTTAGTGCAGATGTTACCTTTTCTAAAACTATTGATGCTATTTTAAAATATTGTATCTAACAACTGCATTTAATAAGGTCTTCTGATGGTGAAAAAATGTATCGCTTGGGCTGCAACCAAAATAAAGGGGTGTTCAATAACGTTTGATCCTGCAATTACCTCTGGTTATTTATTCCAAGTTGGTTTTGCGCATGCTTCTGCTCTAATTCGGGGGATTATTCGATTTCGTTGTGTTGTCTCGGTTGGATCTCATGTTACGCTACGTGGTAAATCCCATTTTAAATTATCACAAGGTATTGTTATTGGTGATTTTTGTCATATTGGTGGGGCTGGTGGCGTTCATATTGGCGATGACACTATCATTGGAGCCTATTTTAGCGTACACCCAGAGAACCACTTGTTTGATGATAAATCTCAACTTATTCGTCTGCAAGGCGTGAGTCATCAGGGGATCGTTATTGGAAAAAATTGTTGGATTGGCGCTAAAGTGACTGTAGTGACTGTGCTTGATGGCGCAACGATTGGTGACGGGTGTGTTGTTGCCGCAGGTTCTGTAGTGAAGGGAGTATTTCCTGATGGATGTGCCATCGGTGGTATTCCTGCTAGAATTTTAAAAAGAATTTAATATGAAAACGTTTTTTGTTCATTTGTTTAATGATTATAGCGGTAGCCCTAGAGTGTTGAGAGATGCTATTGAAGCAATAAAAGAGAATTGGGATAATGATATTACTATCATTAGTAGCGATTCCTCTGGTTTTTTGAGTGATTTGGGGGTATTATTCTGTGCCATATAAACCCCATCGCAATAAATATTTTCAGTTGATGCGTTATATTATTTCCCAGATTAGAACGTTTTTATTGCTTCCTTTTCTTCTGATAAAAGCACGTTGGAAAGGAAATGATACCATCGTGGTCGTTAATACTCTGTTACCATTCGGGGCTATACTTGCAGCAAGTTTATTTGCCCATAAAACCATAAGTTATATTCATGAAACATATATCAAACCACGCGCATTGATGCTGTTTTTGACGATGATAGCTAATCGATGTGCGGATGAGATTATTTACGTCTCTCATTATGTGCGAAGCACGTTAGCTTTGAAGAGGCCGATGGATCATGTTGTCTATAATGGATTAAGACGCGATTTCAATGTTCCTGAATTGAATCTGGAGATTAAATTTAAAGAGCGAAGGATTCTCTTTGTAGGTTCCCCTAAACAATATAAGGGAATTTATACTTTTGTGTCATTAGCCAAACGCTTACCAATGATGAAATTTGTCGCGTTATTGAATGCTTCTGAGCGTGATTTTAGTGATTTTTGCGCACATGTCGAAAATATCTCGAATTTCTCTTCTTATAGGACTCCTGAAGATATTGGCGCTTTTTTGCTGGTGCATTTATGGTCGTGAATTTGAGCGATCCGAAACAGTGCATTGAGACATTTGGGCTTACCTTGCTTGAGGGCATAAGCTTTGGTACTCCTGTCATAGCTCCTCCTCATGGCGGGCCGGTAAAACTCGTTACTGAAGAGGTCGGGTGTTTGATAGAGCCATCTAACTTAGACGAGATTTCAACTTACATAACAATGTTGTCGCAGGATTTTGAACGATGGCAGACCTTACCCCATAACTGTATACAACGCGCTACTCTTTTTTCTTCAGATAAATATAAGAAAAATATCATTGATGTTATCAACCCTAGTTAAAAATAAAATGAAAACAAGATTGAATATAAATAAGTTACACGTTGCTATTGTGGGGACTGTTGGTTTGCCAGCTTGCTATGGTGGTTTTGAATCCTTAGTCGATAACTTGGTAGATAAGTGCCATCATGAAATTCTTTATACGGTTTTTTCATCTTCTAAAGCATATCCTAAAAAAATAAAAACCTATAAGGGCGCTAATATCTGCTATGTGCCACTTAATGCCAATGGGGCGCAAAGCATTCTTTATGATATAGTTTCTTTGTTGAGGGTTTTAATTCTTCGCCCTGACATAACTCTTATTCTTGGTGTTTCTGGATGTATATTTCTTCCTATTTTTCGTCTTTTGTATCGCGGGGAAATTATTACTAACATTGATGGGCTTGAATGGAAAAGAGAGAAGTGGCGCGGTTGGACTAGGTTGTTTTTAAAATTTAGTGAGAGATGTGCTGTGCGTTTTTCTAATATTGTCATTGCAGATAATAAAGCGATCACTCAATATGTGGCTAAAGAGTATAACATCGATGCGTTAACTATTGCTTATGGCGGAGACCATGCACTAAAAGAACATAATTTAGATAGCTCAAATTGCAACGATAATAGACCTTATTTTTTGTCCATTTGTAGAATTGAACCAGAAAATAACATTGATATGATACTTGAAGGTTTTTCAATGTCGCCTGATCATCATCTGAAGTTTATTGGTACCTGGAGTCGAAGTGAATATGGGCGAAATTTAAAGAGAGCCTTTAGTGGTTGTCGCAATATTGAAATGATAGAGCCTATTTATGATATCAATGTCTTATATCAAATCCGAACTCAAAGCATTGGTTATGTACACGGACATTCTGCCAGAGGGACTAACCCGTCCCTGGTTGAAGCAATGCATTTTGGAAAAGTAATTTTCGCTTACGACTGCAATTTTAATCGGTTCACTACTGAAAATAATTGTTGTTATTTTTCTACTGCTAAAGATTTAGCGAATAATATTGCTAACCCTCATGTTGATAGTCGTGTTATTGGTGAAAAAATGAAAACTATTGCCATGCGACGCTACACTTGGAATGTCGTTCGCGGGCAGTATGAGTCAGCTTATCTACAGCTATGCGAAAAGTATCCGTTATGGGCGACAATAATGGATAGCATTTCTTATTGTGAACCTAGTAGTTGAGGTACTCCCTGCCAGTTCTCCGCGTTTTGAACCTGATTCTGAACCTCTCTGTCAATATTGCCCAACTTTAGTGCAATTGCTTACTGAGCAGAAGTTATCTTCAGAAACGACCCGGTTGTCATTGAGCTATTAACTGAGTTGGTGTGGTTTTTTACGGCTGCTCTTAAAGCCTCTCGTTGGTTGAAAACAGAACAAGAGACTAGAGAGATTGATGAACCTGTAATGTAACGCAATCAGGCTGACTACTGGACTGAGTGAACATAAAGCTTTGGCCTGCGGTTGATTATGTTGAAGTATCTCACATGGAATGTATTTTCCCCGTGGGAGATTCCCGCTTTCGCGGGAATGACAGAAGGTGCGAGAATGATAGAAAATGTAGCGTGTAGATGACTGGGTAAGAGAAACTCGGTTAGTTAACGTGCTAAATGGCTTTCTTTAACGCGCCTTGCCAATCAGATAACGTAATTCCTAATCCCTTGATTTTGTCCCCAGCCAGCGTTGAGTAGGCAGGCCGGTATGCAGGAGTAGGATATTGCGCTGTAGTGATCGGTGTGAGCGCAGGTGCTTTGCTCAACACGGATTTCTGCACCGCGACAGAAAAAATTGCTTGAGCAAATTCAAACCAGCTCACTTCTTTATCACCCGCGTAGTGATAAATCCCGCCTTTAGCCTGTTTCTGTAACAGCGCAATGATCGCCTGAGCCAAATCACCGGCATAAGTGGGGCAGCCGCGCTGGTCGTCAACAATGCTTAATGCATCACGCTCTTTGCCTAAACGCAGCATGGTTTTCACGAAATTATTGCCGTATTCGCTAAACACCCAGGCGGTGCGCACGATAATTGCGTCCGGTGCGGCAGCGCTCACTGCCTGCTCACCCGCCAGTTTGGTTTTGCCATACACGCTGAGTGGGTTGGTCTGGCTCTCTTCTGTGTAGGGGGTGTTGGCATTGCCATCAAAAACGTAGTCGGTAGAAACGTGCACCAAGCGAATGCCGTGCTGGGCAGCCATAGTTGCAAGATGAGCCGGACCAGCGGCGTTAATGCATTCTGCTAATTTCACCTCGCTTTCTGCTTTATCCACTGCGGTATAGGCTGCGGCATTAACAATCGCATCAGGTTTGAAGGCGGTTACAGCAGCCGTGATTTTATCCAGAGCGGTGATATCCAGTTCAGCAGAGCCAGTGGCAAGAATTTGCCAGCCAGCGGGCATTCTGTCTTGAAAACAGCGTCCTAGCTGACCGTTTGCACCGGTCAATAATACTTTCATTAATCCAACTCCTTGAATCGTTTACCGAGCTTATCCTTTTCTGAAAGCAGGGGGGATTCCAGCGGCCATTCAATACCCAAATCCGGATCGTTCCATAGCAGGCAGCCTTCATCAGAAGGTTGATAATATTCCGTGCATTTATATTCAAAATCCGCAACGTCAGAAATCACGGCAAAACCGTGCGCCAACCCTGGCGGCAACCAAAATTGGGTCTTATTTTCTTCGGTTAACAGCGCGCCAAACCATTTGCCATAGCTTGGGGAATCACGACGAATATCCACCGCTACATCATAAACCTCACCGCGCACTACGCGCACCAGCTTGCCTTGCGGTCGTGATTTTTGAAAATGCAGTCCGCGCAGCACACTTTTCATTGAACGAGAGTGGTTATCCTGCACAAAATCCAGATCAATATTTAGCATCTGCTGATAACGGTTTTTCTCAAACGTCTCTAAAAAGAATCCTCGAGCATCACCAAAAACCTTGGGTTGAATCACTTTGGCGCCATAAATAGGGGTATCGATAACTTGCATAGTGTTTTTCAATGAGTAATGGGTTGAAGGTGTGTTTATTCTGCTCAAGATCCCCGGAATACGCCGAGGATGACGGATGCTAGTTAATGCTGGGATTCTGCAACCAGTCGCGCGAGATACTGCCCATATTGTGTTTTACTCAGTAATTGGGCTTCTTTTGCTACTTGTTCACGCGAGATCCAGCCCTTACGGAAAGCGATCTCTTCCAGGCAGGCCACTTTCATTCCCTGCCGTTTTTCAATGGTATGAATAAACTGCGAGGCCTCAATCAGACTATCATGGGTCCCAGTATCTAACCAGGCGAAGCCACGGCCCAGCAGCTCAACGTTAAGTGTGCCCTGCTCCAGATACATCTGGTTGAGCGTGGTAATTTCTAACTCCCCACGCGCCGAGGGTTTAACTTGCTTGGCCATGTCAACGATATTGTTGTCATAAAAATAGAGCCCAGTCACCGCCCAGTTAGATTTAGGCTTGAGCGGCTTCTCTTCAATAGACAGAGCTTTAAAGCCAGCATCAAATTCCACTACGCCAAAGCGCTCAGGATCGGTCACCTGGTAGCCAAACACCGTTGCGCCTTGTTCTTGTGCCACTGCACTTTCCAGCTTTTTACCGAAGCTTTGGCCAAAATAGATATTGTCACCCAAAATCAACACACAGCGCTCACCGTTAATAAACCCTTCACCGATGATGAACGCTTGAGCCAGCCCGTCTGGGCTTGGCTGCTCCGCATAGCTGAGATTGATGCCAAAGTGGCTGCCATCACCTAACAGGCGCTGGAATGAAGGAAGGTCTTCGGGGGTGCTGATAATCAAAATATCTCGAATGCCTGCCAGCATCAGTACCGATATCGGATAATACACCACGGGTTTGTCATAAATGGGCAGAAGTTGTTTTGATATACTACGCGTGATGGGGTAAAGCCGAGTGCCAGACCCACCCGCTAATACGATGCCTTTCATTCGTTAGCCTTCGCTGTTTATATCAGAGATATAGAGAGTAGGGCCGTGAGTATACAATATCGATGCGGAATTGTCTGAACTATAAGAATAGTTACGCCTTTCAGGTAGCGTTGTGAGCAATTGGGTGTAACCTTATTCCCACAGCCACGTTATGATGGCAGAAAAATGACAACGGATAACAAGAGAGTTAATGCATGGCAACAACATTGAAAGCGATTATCCCCGTCGCCGGGTTGGGTATGAACCTGCTGCCGGTAACAAAAGCAATCCCAAAAGAGATGCTGCCGTTGGTGGATCGTCCGGTAATTGAGAAAATCGTTAATGAGTGCATCAATGCTGGTATCAAAGAGATTGTGCTGGTTACGCACGTCTCGAAAAACGCCATTGAAAACCACTTCGATATCTCCTTTGAGCTGGAGTCTTTGCTGGAAGAGCGGCAAAAACGCCAACTGCTGGCCGATGTGCAATCCATCTGTCCTAAGGGCGTGACTATTATGAACGTGCGTCAGGGCGAAACGCTGGGGCTGGGCCATGCCATCAACGGCGCGCGTCCTATAGTAGGCGATAATCCGTTTGTGGTGGTGTTGCCGGATGTGGTGATGGATGAAGCCAGTGCCGATCAGAGTAAAGAGAATCTGGCACAGCTGATCGCGCGTTTTGAAGAAACTGGCCATAGCCAGGTATTGGTAAAACATCGTTCTTATGAAGTGCTGCCGGAATACTCTGTGATGGAATGCGCTAAGCTATTGAACCATGCAGGTTACGCGGCGGCCATCACTTCCATGATCGAAAAACCGGAAGTGCCGCCGGAAGAAGGGTCTGATTTATCTGCTGTCGGCCATTATGTACTGTCTGCTGATGCCTGGTCTATTCTGGAAAAACGCCTGCCGGTGCTTGGGGGCGTATCCAACTGACGGATGCTATTGCCGAACTGATTGAGCAAAACCATCAGGTAGATGCGGTGCATATGGCAGGCCGCAGCTTTAACCGCGGGCGCAAGCTGGGTTACATGCAGGCATTTGTAGCATATGGTTTGCGTAATCCTGAGTTTGGTGATGCGTTTAAAGCCAGCATCAAAGAATTGCTGAATAAATAATTGGCATTGATACCTTGCTACTAAGCCCTGCCATCGTGCGGGGCTTTTCTCTTCTTTAGACCTATCACTATCCACATGCCTTAAGCTGAGTTACCATATCCGCCTGCTTTTGCGTTGTCTGTCGTCGTCGTGATACAGGCAGGTTATCCTTCAGACAGGAGTTGCTTTAATGTCCAAACAGCAAATTGGCGTGGTGGGTATGGCGGTGATGGGACGCAATCTGGCGCTTAACATCGAAAGTCGTGGTTACACCGTGTCCATTTTCAACCGCTCTCGTGAAAAAACCGAAGAAGTGGTGGTCGAAAATCCCGGCAAAAAACTGGTGCCTTATTACACCGTTGAAGAATTTGTGGCGTCTCTGGAATCTCCGCGCCGTATTCTGTTGATGGTAAAAGCGGGTGAAGGCACGGACAAAGCGATCGAATCCCTGAAGCCATATCTGGATAAAGGCGACATCATCATTGATGGCGGCAACACCTTCTTCCAGGACACCATCCGCCGCAACCGTGATCTGTCTGCGGAAGGGTTCAACTTTATCGGCACTGGTGTCTCCGGTGGTGAAGAGGGCGCACTGAAAGGTCCTTCCATCATGCCGGGTGGGCAGAAAGATGCCTATGAGCTGGTGGCGCCTATTTTGGAAAAAATTGCTGCCCGTGCCGAAGGCGAAGCCTGCGTCACTTATATCGGGCCAGACGGTGCCGGTCACTATGTAAAAATGGTGCACAACGGCATCGAATACGGCGATATGCAACTGATTGCCGAAACCTATTCACTGCTGAAACACGGCTTAAATCTGTCTAACGATGAACTGGCAAAAACCTTCTCTGAATGGAATGCTGGGGAACTGAGTAGCTACCTGATCGATATCACCAAAGATATCTTCACTAAGAAAGATGAAGAGGGTAACTATCTGGTTGATGTGATTTTGGATGAAGCGGCTAACAAAGGCACCGGCAAATGGACCAGCCAAAGCTCGCTCGATCTTGGCGAACCGCTGTCGCTGATCACCGAATCTGTGTTTGCGCGCTATATCTCCTCTCTGAAAGAGCAGCGTGTTGCTGCCTCCAAAGTGCTGACTGGTCCGCAGGCAAAACCGTTTAGCGGTGATAAGGCTACCTTTATTGAGAACGTGCGTCGTGCGCTCTATCTGGGTAAGATCGTTTCCTATGCGCAAGGTTTCTCACAGTTGCGTGCGGCTTCAGAAGAGCATCAGTGGAATCTGAACTACGGTGAAATTGCCAAGATTTTCCGTGCCGGTTGCATTATTTGCGCCCAGTTCCTGCAAAAAATTACGGATGCCTACGCGGCAACACCGGATATTGCCAACCTGCTGTTGGCACCTTACTTCAAGAAAGCCGCTGATGAATACCAGCAGGCGCTGCGTGATGTGGTGGCCTATGCGGTACAAAATGGTATCCCGACGCCGACCTTCTCTGCGGCTATTTCTTATTACGACAGTTATCGCTCTGCGGTATTATTGCCTGCCAACCTGATTCAGGCGCAGCGCGACTACTTTGGTGCGCATACCTATAAACGTACCGATAAAGAAGGCGTATTCCATACCGAGTGGTTGGAATAAGTTATTTCCTAAAATTACGTTGCCAAATAAACGCCGAATAGTCCAGCTATTCGGCGTTTTGCGTATGGCGTTTTCGTTAAATTCAAATTAATCATTGTGTTATGGATAATTTCCTTTTTCTTGCAGTGCATTTTTGTTAACGTTGACAAGAGCGCAATTTACAATTTTGCTGTTTATTGTAGCGAGATCTTGCTATTTTTAAGCTTGTGTAAAAAAACAGAGTCACATGATGGGGAGCGTTAAGACTCTCTGTCGTATAATCTATTGCTGAGAATCTATATCCTCAGTGGAGCGATGTCGCCGTGGTCGGAGTTGGCTGTGCCGCGCATCGCGGTTAAAGAAGGTTGGGATGCGGTTCCTCGGAACGGTATTCCGCCCTGAAGCGCTTCATTTGTTAATAAAGGAAATCGTAATGAAGAAGACGTTACTTACGTTGGCCCTAGCAGTCGCCATGTCCTCTAGCGCGTTTGCCGCGCCAGCTACTGTTACTGGCGCAGCTGGCATCACTGCGGACTCCGTCAATACCGTCGCGGTAGGTGTGGCTGCTGCGGTAGCTGTTGCCGTTGCTGTTGCCAGCAATGACGATAACAGCGCTACCGGGACTACTGGTTCAGTGGTTCCTAATACTGTTCAGTAAGGTCATTTGATCACTAAGGCCACTTCGGTGGCCTTTCTTTTATTGGTTTAGCCGTTTCGCGAGACATTCACGCAATGATAAAAATAACGCTCGTGGCAAAACGCAGTGCGATGATATTACTGCCACTGTTCGCGCTGGCATTGACCGGTTGTTCTCGAAATATGGATGCGTTTCAAAAAACCGCCAAACTGGCGATTTGGGGAACGGATGATGTGCAGGTTTCCGCTGAACGGGTTGAAAAAACGCCTTATGCTTCTGCCTATCTTAAGATTGGCAAAGCTTCTCAGGCCTTTGTAGTGTCGGCCTTCGCAGAAAATAATCAGCTTAAGTGGATCGGTGCAGACAGTAACATTCTGGTGATGCAGCAGGGGCGCATTGTGAAAACGCAGGGCTTTGGTGAAGATATTGCCCACGTGATTAATGTCACGCCCGACCCGCTTGCGGTAGGTCTGCTAAAACCGTCAGCCCCGATGCATTGGCAGGGGAAAATGGCCTGGTCACAGGTGCGGCGCGGTGATTATGCGGTTGAATCCGTGTTTCAGGCACGAGGTAAAGAAACGGTGACGATTCTGGGTAAGCCGCGCCAATTGCTTAAATTTACCGAGCAGGTTTCGGTATCAGCATTAAACGCTGAATATACCAACACCTATTGGCTGGAACCCGGCTCAGGGCAGGTAGTGCAAACCTGGCAATATATGGGGCCGGACATGGCACAGGTCAAATTCACGGTATTAAAACCCTACTTACAATAAGGGACTGACATGTTGGCATTTTCCCGTATGGCACTCCTGATGCTGTTCACTGTGGGGGCGGCACAGGCAGCGCAGTTGACAGTAAAAACCCCGCAGCAAACGCTGGCGGTGGTAAAGCAAGCGGATGGAACACGGCTGATTGAGTTTTATCAACAGGTGGCGTTTCCTGCCGATGTTAACTGGCGCAGCGCGTTAATTTCTGATTACGCCAGTACCAAGAAAGTGTATGCACAGGCGGAACAATTGCGGAAATCCTTGGCCGAGCTTGAAACCCGCTGGCGTAACTCTGGCGATGGCGATCTGGCTATTTCCGCCTGGCTGATGCGCAAAATGTTGGATCAGGTTGACTTGGCCGGGCAAATATCCACGCCACTCGATCCCGACAGAATTCGGCTAAATCCACGCGTTAACCGCCCCCTTGTCGGTGACTATGCGCTCTATATTGCACCGTTGGCATCACGTTTTACGTTGGCAGGGCTTATCAACACCGATGCTGATGTGGCTGAGCTGAAAACGGTGGGGGGATGTGGTATTGCAATCGGGCTGGACGGTTCGGGATTATGTGCTGGATCATCGTTTCCTGGCGGGTGCCAACCAGGATGCCGGTTACCTTATCGATGGGCAAGGCACATGGCGCAAGGTGCCACTGGCGCTATGGAACCAGCAACACATTGAGCCCGCAGCGGGTGAAACGCTGTTTATTGGTTTCAACCCCAGTGTATTACCCAACGAATTTGCTTCTTTGAATGATCAAATCGCTGATTTTCTGGCTAACCGGATCCCGCACTGATGACAAAGAACAGAAGATTTAAAATAGGCTGTCTGTCGTTGGCCATCGGCAGCGCATTGGCGGGTCAGGCGGTGGCGCAAGATGTCGCCCAGCAAAGTGATATGGTTAAAAGCGTCACCAACCCCAATACCCGCTTTGACAGCGCAGGTGTATCACAGTCTGATTTTGGTGGTACCGGGTTGCTGCAAATGCCGACGGCGCGCATGGCGCGCAGCGGTGAGTTTAACCTGAACTATCGTGATAACGAGGAATACCGACGTTATTCTGTGTCGTTGCAACTGTTTGATTGGTTGGAAACCACGGTGCGTTATACGGATACACGTACTATGCCGTATAGTTTGAGTTACGAGTTTAGTGGTAATCAAACACATAAAGATAAAGGATTCGATGTAAAAGTTCGTTTATGGCAAGAAAGTGATTGGTTACCTGAAATGGCTATGGGCATCCGAGATATAGCGGGAACAGGGTTGTTCGATGGAGAGTATTTGGTTGGTAGTAAGCGATTAGGACCATTTGATTTCAGTCTTGGAATCGGTTGGGGACATATGGCTGAGAGCGGTAATATTAAGAATCCAGCTTGTGAGCTCAAAGCAAGCTTTTGTCAACGCAATACTAGTTATAGCGGTAGTGGGGGGCAATTTGAGCTAGGAAGCATGTTTCATGGGCCCGCAGCATTATTTGGTGGTGTTGAATACCAAACTCCATGGAGCCCATTACGTTTTAAACTCGAATATGATGGCAATGATTATAGTAATGAACCTGCAGATACAATAGTGCCTGGATACAGGAGAGGTGAGAAAATCAAACAAGACTCCCCCTTCAATATCGGTATGGTGTATCGCGTCAGTGATTACTTCGATACCACCCTTTCCTGGCAGCGCGGCAACACCTTGATGTGAGGCTTTAGCCTACACACCAACTTTAACGATTTACGCCAATCACATCCGGAAGATGTTCCGCCGGTGTACGCGCCTGTCCATTCAGAGAAAGGCATCAACTGGCAGCAGGTAGCGCGTGAGCTGGATGATAAAGCGGGATACAGCGACGCGGATATTTATGCCGATGCGCATCAGGTGACTATTGTTGCCGATCAGGATAAGTACCGCGATAAAAACGAAGCCACTCAACGCGCCGCGACGGTACTGGCAAACCACGTGCCTGAAAGCGTAGGGGAATACCATATTGTGCGCCGCAGCCAGCGTTTACCGGTGGAAAGCACCGCGGTGGATAGCAAAGCGTTCTGTGAGGTGCAAACTGCGTCTATCCCATTAGGGCAGCCAGAGCCACTCAGCCACCGTGCTGAACCACTCTCTGATATCAACGGGCAACCGGCGCTACGCAGCGAGCCATCGCGCTTTACCTATGGGATAGAGCCGACTTTGACGCAATCAGTCGGCGGCGCGGAATCGTTCTATATGTATCAGGTGGCGCTGAAAGACAGTGCGGATTATCGTCTGAGCGATCACTGGTCTGTGGGTGGTGCAGCGTCATTGAACCTGATCAACAACTACGATCGCTTCAATTACAAAACGCCCCCGACTGATACCACTTTACCGCGTGTCAGAACCTGGATTCGTGAATACGTAACCTCTTCAGATCTGCTGCTGACCAACCTGCAATTGACATGCATGGATAACCCGGCAACAGACTGGTATACCCAGGTGTATGGCGGTTATCTGGAAATGATGTACGCGGGCGTTGGTTCAGAAGTGCTGTACCGCCCCTTTGGTGAACGCTGGGCGCTTGGGCTGGATGTCAACTACGTCAAGCAGCGTGACTGGAATGATATCATGCGCACCGCGGATTATGATGTCGTTACCGGACACCTTACGGCTTACTGGGAAATGCCTTACGTTGAAGGGGCTTTTGCGAAAATCAGCGTCGGGCGCTATCTGGCCGGAGACTATGGTGTAACGGTCGATCTGTCGCGTCGCTTTGATAGCGGCATTGTCGCCGGGGCGTTTGCCACCAAAACCGATGTCAGCAGCAAAGACTACGGCGAAGGCAGCTTTACCAAGGGCTTCTATATCTCTATTCCGTTCGATTTAATGTTTACCGAACCGACGGTGAAACGCGGTGCTGTCGGCTGGGTGCCGCTGACGCGTGACGGTGGTCAGATGTTGCAACGACGCAACGGCCTCTATGGCGTGGCAGGTGAAATCCGCTAATAGTAATACGTAGAAGGTATAAACTGGCGGCCTTACTCTCTAGAGTAAGGCCGCATTGTTTTTACCTGATAAAGGAATATTATCGGCTCACAGTGGACGTTGTGCGAGTTTCAGGTAACGATATAAATAATAAATTAACTGCGTTAATGTACAGTGAATGGCATGATTTAGGTCATACTATTCACCCTTTGATGCAATGGAATGGGGGAGGCGTCATGTCTGTTAAATCGCCTACATTATTGACAGTGGACTCTCGTCTTTCCGGGATACGCTTTTACAAGCGGGTCTTCCTGCCGCGTATTATCGGTACGTTGTTGTGCTCCCTCTTTATCACTTCCGTGTTGGTGACAAAAACCACCCCGCTTTGGGTATGGGTATTGCTTTTTCTCAATGTGTTTGTATGGCCCTATCTTGCCTGTTACCTGTCTACGCGTTCCGCAGATCCCATGCGCTTTGAGCGAGGGAATTTGCTGGCGGATGTTGTTTATGGTGGGTTCTGGATTGGTATGATGGGGCTCAACGTGTTGCCCAGTGTCATTATCATCGCCATGGTCGGCATGAATAGCATGGCGGGGGGCGGTATCCGCTTGTTTATCCAGGGCGTCAGTTTACAACTGCTCAGCGCAGCCTTGGTCGCTGGCCTTAACGCGCACCGCATCGATTTAGTGACCACACCACTCAGCTCTACGCCTGTTTGCCCATGCTGCTTGTCTATCCGATTGCGCTTGGCTATGTGACGTATGTGACGGCGACTAATCTGGCTGAGCACAAGCGCAGACTGATGTTGATGAGCACCCACGATGGTATGACCAACGTCTATAACCGTCACCATTGGGAGCAGTTGTTGCACAATGAATATGAAATTTGTCGCCACATTGATGAACCTTCTACATTGGCGTTGATCGACATCGATCATTTCAAAACCATCAATGACAGTTTTGGTCATCATGTGGGGATGAAGCGATTCTGTTTTTGACGGAAGAACTGCGCAACGGCTTACGCGCGACCGATGTGATTGGTCGCTTCGGTGGCGATGAGTTTGCGGTGATTTTGCCCGAGGCGCGAGCAACAGATGCGGTTGAGATCATCAACCGCATTCGTAGTCGTTTGGCCGACAAGCGTTTAACGCAAACGCCACAGTTGGGGATTCGCATCAGCGTCGGCGTAGCGGAATATCGCCCGACCATGAACCAGTATCACGATTGGCTCAAAGCGGCAGATATTGCACTCTATATATGGCGAAAAACAAAGACCGTGGGCGCACCGAAGTGGCCTAACCGCCTTACCTTCATGACGTGCAATGGCGCGCTGACTACGGCAGTGAGTTCAGCCGATGATAGATTTTGAAGTCAATAATCCGGTTGGTTATTTCTCCCAGCGGTTTTCCCGCATCAATCATGGCGTGAATATCCGTCGTGAGGTGTGTGAAGTTATCTAGGTTTAACGTTTGCTTTTTTTGATCGACATGTTGACTGATGGCATAAATAGCAGCTTTTGTTGCGTAAACGCCTGAAGAATTTTCATAGGATCGCGTCAGATGCTGGTTTACTGCACGGCGTAATCTGACTTCCGGGGCGGGGGGGCGCTTGTTCTGTTGGCGAAAAACCGTCTAAAAATTGCCGTATCTCCTTAACCCGATCAAGCGCATTGCCAAGATGCTGATACTTATCTTCCCGAAT
The DNA here is from genome assembly GCF_018777385.1 of Candidatus Symbiopectobacterium endolongispinus. Taxonomy (GTDB): domain Bacteria; phylum Pseudomonadota; class Gammaproteobacteria; order Enterobacterales; family Enterobacteriaceae; genus Symbiopectobacterium; species Symbiopectobacterium endolongispinus. The sequence continues at coordinate 388,920 of NZ_JAFJYB010000003.1, forward strand.
ACGTTGTTGATGCGAGCGTGAATAGCTGTAGGGACACGCCTTGAAACGCGTCAGTGACTCAAGGTGGGTGTCGGGTGCCGCCTTTTTTATCCTAAGCAGTGTTTCTGCAAAGGCGATGTGCTTGGGCGATTTTGTTTTGTCTGCAAGTTTGACGACGGAGGTCAAGCTGTGGGTAAAACGTGCCCTAAAAGAAAGCAGCAGTGTTGATGTTGCAATATTGCTTATCATGATGGTTTTTTGTGATCTCGGTGGTAGCGGGGAGTTAAGACTGTAGCGCACCATCGCCAACGCTTTCTTCTATATTCCGTCTCCTGCGCAAAGTCGCTGTTCCGAAGCCGTATTGGCAAGCGGTTATCTGCAAATTGGCCTAAAATGTTTTATGTCTGAAGCAAATACAACCATTCTTTCATGAATGGGTTATTAATAGCCCGCTACTTATTTTTTTATGCGTTAATAAGAAAAAATAAAATGCAGTGTTGCAGTTGCTACATTTTTGATTTTAAATGTAGCAACTGATTCTTTAAGGGGGCAGTATGGAGTTCACCGCTTTATTGAGGGAACGTTTTTCGCGCTTGACCCCGTCACAGCAGATGATTGCACGCTACATCGAACGCAACAAAGATCGCGTAGCATTCATGACGGCCCGCCAGTTGGCCGCTGTGATGAACATCAGTGATGCCGCCATTGTGCGCTTTTCACGTGCAGTGGGGTATGAGGGCTACGCCCACATGAAAGAATCATTGGGAGATGCTTTGATTGAGCGCACTGGCGCCAGCGGCATCTTGCATCGCGAACCTGCGTTGCCCAGTGAGACAGAATTAAAAGAGAGCGTGTTTGCCAATACCAGCCAGCTCTTGAAAGCCACAGCAGAACTGAATGAAGGCCGTATTGTTTCAGCAGTCGCTGGGCGTATCGCTGCCGCAAGGCGTATTTGGGTGAGTGGTAACGGAACGTCGTTTTCCATGGTCTCCTATCTGGCGATGCAATTGAATCATTTTCTCGGCAACACTGAGGTGTTCAATATCGGTCACGGTGATGTGGCAGACCGCATATTGCAAGTGAATGAGCAGGATGTGTTTATTGGTATCGGGTGGGAGCGTTACATCCCCTATGCCATTGATTTGATGAGACTTGCCCGGTAACGGGGAGCCTATGTCGTCGCGATGACAGACCGAGCCAGCTCTCCTTTAGCCAATGAAGCTGATGAAATGTTGTATATCGTGCGCAGTTCATCAGCAGTGGCATGGTGGTCGAAAGTGAGTCCGATGATCGTCGCCGATTGGTTGATGGCGCAGGTAATCACGAAAGATGAGGAGAAAATCAAAGCGAATTTAAAACTTTCCGATGATGCCTGGCGTCTTCTGGGTCATTGGGAAAATGCCAACACCAGGGAATTATTTAACAATAATAAATAGATATAATTATAAAGCAGTAAAAATAATAAGCAGTAAAACAGCGGTGGTTATTGCCACCACTGCAACATTATAAAGAAATACCTTCGCGCCTTCGTTTCATTATTTGACCAATCAATGTGTTGCTGGAACACCATTTTTTGTTTAATCCTCGTTTTGATTAAACCGTGTCTTATGTTGCTGACATCAGAGAAAAGTAGTTTCTTACCGTTTGTTTCTCAAAGGAAAACATATGAACAAAGGAAACGAAAAGCAACAGGGTTTCATGCCGTCAAGCGTTGATGAAGTGGTTAATGCCGATCGTCGTCGCTTAATAAAACAAACATCGATTATTGGCGCAGGGGCTCTGCTCGGTGCCTTCTCACCTGCGGTTTTTGCCGCACCCAGTAAAGAAGTGATTGTTCGCGGGATTGGCGGAAGCTATCAGGAAGCGCTGGAAAATGCGGTCTATAAACCTTTTACGGAATTGACTGGCATTAAAGTGATCATTCAGCCTTCTACGGCTGCGCAAATCATGGCAATGATCAAAGCAGGTCTTGTGACGCTTGATGTGCTGGATATCGGAGATGTTACACAAACCAACCTCAATGAGGCCGGGGCGTTGATGCCAATCAACTACGCGGGTATGAAGTTTACCAATCCCGACGATATCTTCCCCGAAGTACGCCGTCCCAATATGGTCGGTAACCTGTTCTTCTCGACAGTGATGGTTTACAACACGGATGTCTTCCGTGATGTCAACAATCCGCGTACCTGGGCAGAATTTTGGGATGCGGAACGTTTCCCCGGTCCGCGTACTTTAACGGATCTGCGCACCAGTTCTACTGAGCTGGAATTTGCCTTGCTTGCCGATGGCGTAGACATGAAAGACATCTACCCGATTGACATCAAGCGTGCGTTTGCTTCTCTGAGCCGAATCAAACCCCATGTCGTGAAATGGTGGGATACTGGGGCGCTATCCGTACAATTGATGTAGCGCAAAGAAGCGGTGTTAGGGGCATTGTGGAACGGTCGCGCACAAGCGCTGATCGATCAGGGCGCACCGTTAGCCATTGAGTGGAACCAGATCAAACAGCAGTTGCAGTATTGGAGCGTGCTGAAAGGCTCGCCGAACCCGGAAAATGCGCAGTTGCTGATTGATTTTGCGTTACAGCCCGAGGTTCAGGCGAAAATTACCCAGTTTATCGCCTATGGTCCCACCAATAAAAAAGCCTTCCAGTTTGTTCGTCCAGAGGATTTGGTAAAACTGCCTTCCAACCCTGAGTATTACTCGCGCTCCTTTGTACAAAATGCGCAGTGGTGGACAGATAACATTGAGGAAGTGGGCAAAATCTGGCAACCATGGATCTTGGGTCAGGAGTAATGAAAACGGATTCAACACACCACAGCTCCCGGCGTCAGCCGGGAGCTGCACTCTGCCTTGAGGGGCTGACCCGGCGCTACGAACAGGCTGCCGTCGTCGATAATCTGGATTTGGCGATCGCGCCAGGCGAGTTTGTGACGTTGCTCGGTGCCAGCGGTTCAGGAAAAACCACCACGTTGATGATGGTTGCGGGATTTACCGAACCCAGCCAAGGACGCGTGCTGATTAACGATCAGGATATTACGCATTTGCCCCCCCGGCAAAACGCGACCTTGGCGTGGTGTTTCAGCACTACACGCTGTTTCCGCACCTCTCAGTGGCGGATAACCTGGCGTTTCCGCTGGAAATGCGCGAAGTGGCGCGTCGTGACATCAAGCAGAAAGTGGCGGATGCGTTGGCGTTGATCCAGCTTGATGATAAGGGACATCGTTTGCCGCGAGAGCTGTCCGGTGGGCAGCAGCAGCGCGTTGCGCTGGCGCGTGCGTTGATCTTTTCCCCGACGGCACTGTTGATGAACGAGCCGCTGGGTGCTCTGGATAAAAAGCTGCGCGAACATATGCAGTTGGAAATAAAACGGCTGCATGTGGCCTCCGGCTCTACGGTGGTGTTTGTCACCCACGATCAGGAAGAAGCCTTGACCTTGTCCGATCGTATTGCCGTGATGCAACAGGGGCGGATTGCCCAAATTGATACCCCGCACGATCTCTATACCAAACCAAAGAATCGCTGGGTGGCTGAATTTATTGGCCAATCCAACTTTATCGACGGCCAGATAAGCGCCATTCAGCAACACGGCTATGACGTGCGCCTTTCAAGCGGTGAAACGGTGTGCGGTAAGGGCGTTGCTCATCTTGGGGTAGGGGAGTCGGTCTTGGCGGTGCTGCGGCCTGAGCATATTCATATTGGCCTGCCGGGGGATACATCAGCCCATTTGCTGCTTAGCGCCACCATTGCTGAAATGCTCTATCTGGGACATACGCTTAAATTAACGCTGGTGCTGAGTGATGGCGCGACGTTATTAGCACAGTTACAGAACTCGGCGTTGGAGGGGACTCTGCGGCCGGGTGCCAGCGTGCGTATCGGGTGGGCAACGGAAAGCCTCTGGTTTATTCCCGCCGAGGTTCAGCGATGAGTGGGCGTGATGACAGGCGTGTGAGTCGCTGGAAACCCTGGCTATTGCTGGCACCAACGCTGCTGGCCCTGACGATTTTTTTGCTGATTCCGTTGGCAAAAATGCTTGGTTACAGCCTGTTCGATCCGGGGCTTACTAGCAAGCATTTTGCGCGCATTGTGCAGGAGCCAGTCTGGCTGCAAGTGCTGTGGATTACGCTGCGCACCTCACTGCTAGTCACGCTGGTGACGCTGCTGTTGGGGTATCCGGTGGCCTGGGTGTTGTGCAAACTCCCTGCGCGATTAGCCGGTATGGCGATTGTCATCATCATTATCCCCCATTTTACCAGTGTGTTGGTGCACACTTATGCCTGGATGGTGCTGTTGGGCAGTGATGGGTTTGTCAATCAGGTGCTGCGCGCGTTGGGGCTTATCGATACACCGCTCAAACTGATGTATACCCCGCTCGGCGTGTTAATCGGTATGACCTACATCTTGCTGCCCTATATGGTACTGGCGCTTTACAGCGTGATGCGCGGCATCGATCCGCAATTGCTGCGGGTAGCGTATAGCCTTGGCGCTTCGCGCTTTCGAGCCTTTTGGCGCATCTTTTTGTCGCTGTCGCTGCCTGGCGTTGCCGCAGGTAGCCTGCTGGTGTTTATTTTGTCTATTGGCTTCTTCGTGACACCGGCGCTGATGGGCAGCCCGCGCGACACCATGATCGCCATGGTTATCGAAAATAAGTTGGAAGTCTATTTCAACTGGGGCTTCGCGCCTGCGTTGCTGCTGCTGCGCACCTTATTGCTGTTTTGGGTCTATGTTCGTGTCGTGGGATTGGAACGACTCTTTGAGGCGAAAGGATGAACGGAAACCGCCCCGGCTGGCTGCCGCTACTGATCACGCTGTTGACCCTCGCTTTTTTGTTGGTCCCGATTGCGATGATCTTTCCTCTGGCATTCAGTACCAATAGCTATTTGTCGTTTCCACCGCAAGGATTCTCCTTGAAGTGGATGCGCGCGATTTTGCAGGACTCGCAGTGGCTACAGGCTATCGGCCTGTCGTTTACCATTGCGCTAATGTCCACCTTGTTAGCCATGGTACTGGCGCTGTTTGCCGCCCTGGCTCTGGTGCGCTGTCGTTTTGTCGGTAAAAGTCTTGTGTATGCACTGATTGTGTTGCCGATGATTGTGCCCTACGTGATTGTGGCGTTGACGCTGTTCTTCTTCTTTTCCGAGTTGGCACTGTTTAACAGCTTCACCCGTATTGTTATTGGGCATGCCCTGATTGCGCTGCCTATTGCCACCATTATTTTGTCTTCGACGCTGCAAGGCATGGATTATCGTTTGGAGCAGGCGGCAATGAGCCTGGGGGTCAGCCACTTCAACGTATTACGACGCATCACACTGCCGCTTGCCGCACCGGGTATGTTCTCGGCAGCGATTTTCTCGTTTCTCAGTTCGTTTGATGAACTGCTTATTGCATTGTTCCTTTCCGATCATGGCAGCCAAACGCTGTCGGTACGGATTTGGAACACGGTACAGTTTCAGCTCGATCCTTCTATTGCTGCCGTCAGCGTGCTGTCGATCGGCGTGACAATAGTGACACTGGGGATTACGAGTGTGGTGAATAGAAAAAAAACGACATCAGGTAACCGTTATGAATGAAAGTTGGCTTTTCCCGCTCCACGAGTATCAGCAGCGCGTCGCAAAGATCCGCGCTTATATGCAAGAAAGGGATATATCCCTGTTGCTGATTGACCAGACTGAATTCCTGTTTTATCTCACTGGATTTGGTATTTCTGAAAACATGTACCGTGCCTGCTTTCTGCCGTTAACGGGCGACCCGGTGATGGTATTCCGCGCCATGGACGAGCGTGCGTTCAGCGAAAATAGCTGGATCACTGACACCGTCACCCTCCATGACTGGCAGGATCCGTTAGCGGTACTGGCCGATACGGTGCGCGCTCGCGGCTGGGAAAGCGCGACGCTCGGCATCGATTTCGATTCTTACTGCATGACCATCAACCGCTTCCAGCGCTTGCAGACGATGTTGCCTCAGATTCAGGTAAAAGATTTTTCCGGTGTGCTTAAACAATTGCGCACCCGCAAAATTCCGCAGGAAATCGAGTGCATCAAACAATCAGCGGCGGCGAACGATCAGGCGATACGTGAAGTGGTTGCCGAAATGGGTGTTGGGAAAACGGAGCGTCAGGCGGCAGAAATTATCCACCGTGTTCTGATCCGCCACGGGATGGATTCCAACCGCTGTGGCATCGTCACGACCGGCGGTGGCAACAGCTTTCTGCATGCCAACATGCAGGAACGGCTGCTGGAACAGGGTGATATCCTGCATCTTGAAGTGGTTTCCTTTAAACGCGGCTCCAGCTCCAAGATCATGCGTTCGGTGATTATCGGTACGGCGTTAGCTGCACAGCAAGAGATTGCTCAGCAGCTGATCGCAATCCAGGATAAGCAGCTCGCGGCCATGAAGCCCGGTGCAGTAGCGAAAGACATCGATGCACTGGCACGTAATGCTGTACTGAAAGCAGGGCTGCGTCAGGATTACGCCAGCATTACCGGCTATACGCTCGGTTATTATCCGAAGACGCCGCCGCGCACCAGCGATTTTAGCCACGTGTTTTTGCCCACGTCTGAGTGGCTGCTGGAAGCGGGCATGGTGTTCCACATGTACTTGTATGCGGCGGGCCTTGCCATCAGCGAAACGGTGCTGGTGACGGAAAACGGCTGTTAGCGTTTGACGAAGATCCCGCGCCAGCTGTTCGCAACGGCATAACGCGTAGCAGGTTGTAACTGTCCTTCTTTCGTCATTCCCGGGAGCCGCCTGTCATTCCCGCCCAGGCGGGAATCCCCTACAGGCTAAACGCGTTAATTCCGCGCGAGGTCTACGGCACGTGCCCAGGACGACGGGATGGGGCTTATTTTCGTGCGATTAAGACGGTCAGCGGCGACATCGGAAACGGTTGATATCGCCGTGTTTCTACACGGCTGAAACCGGCATCACACAGCAACGATGCCAATTCCCCTTCTCGCGTTACCCTGCGTCCGCGCAGCATCAACGGCAGGTAGAAAGGCAATACCGATGCGGCATCCTCTTGGTTGGACGCTATTTCTGCGTGCACGGCAACCAGTACGCCGCCTGGCGTCAATGCGTTGAACAGTTGCGCTATGCTGGTGGTGATATCTTCGACAAAGTGCAGGAAGGAAGAACACCAGATAATATCGGCATAGTCTACGGCAAACGGCTGAGCGGCAAAATCTCCGCTGGCGGTGCTTAAACGCTGGTGTAGACCGACGGCAATGATATTCGCTTGCGCCACTGCGGCGGTTTGTGGCAAATCAAACACTACCCCTTGCAGCGTGGGATGGCGTTGTGTCAGGCCGATGGCGATCATGCCTGGTCCTCCGCCCACATCCAGCAACGTTTTGGCCTGCGGGAACTCTGGCAATGCGCCCACGATGTCGCAGGCACGATCGACCGTCAGAGCACGCTGCTCCTGCGCAATCTGCTTTTGCGCTGCCTGCGCCCAACCGGCGTCCATGCGAGCGGCGGGAGGCGGTGTACCGGGTGTTTGCTGCATAAGCGCGGCGAGCTGCTGTCCGACGTCACGCAGCGATTGATAGCGAAAACGTCAGCTATCGCCAATATAACGCTCGCCGGTTTGGCACAGATAGGCTTGCATCTCTGCGCTAGTTTGATAGCCTGCCGCGTCGCGCGTCAGCAGTTTCATGCTCCACAGCAGTTCCAACAGCGCTGCGGCTTGCGGTGGTTCCCACTGTTAGTACAGCGCGAACTGCTCAACCGTTGAGTGCTGTGCCAGTTGATCGAACAGTGTGCTATCCAGGGCCAGTCGAACGGCTTCTGTTTTGATGTTGCTGGCGGTCAGTGTCCATAAATCGGTCAACGTGGTAGGGAACATAGTGGCTCCTTGCAGGCTGTGTTGCGGCGTTAATCACGTCGCGTTGGTTAACGTGGGCGTTGCCGCCAGGGATAGCCTTATGTTATCTATAAATGAGAATTATTATTGTCTTGGTTTGTCTGCGTGACTGCGGTTTTTCTCTGGGGATGGGAGGAGAGAGAAAATGGGAGAAGGGCGAGGTTCATCAACGCAGCGTGTGATGCCGCGTATGGTATTGCGCGAGGGTAACCGCCGCCAGTTGCCGGATCAGTTTGGCCAGTACTGGTCGCAATCGGATATGCTTGCTGACGGGTTGACACTGGTGACCTCTTCCTATCAGCCGCTGAAACCGCTGGTGGAGGAAGCTGAAACTGCCCACTCTCAGCCTGTGTTGGTGATGACTTTTGGTTTGAACGGCGAGTCGAACTACATCGAAAAACGGGGTGCCAGCATGACGTTCCGCCAACAGCATGTGACCATCGCCAGTTTTCATCACAGCCTGGGTGAGCGTTATTACCCGGAACGACAAAAAGTGGACCAACTGCGCCTGTTGGTGAGTGAATCGATGCTGGAGCGCTACATTGGCGGTGCGGCAACAGAGCGGCTGCTTGGTGATTATCGACTGCGGCAGCATGCTTACAGCCGGTTGGCCCCTGTCGCGCAACAGCACCTGCATTCACTGCAACAGGCACAGGGCGATATGCTCTCCATGCACATCCATGCCCTGAATCTGCTGGCTGCGCACCTCTATTTGTTTGAGGAGACGCGGGAAGCGGCACGCTTACATCCTCAGGATGTGGTAGCGGTGGAGCGCGCTCGTGATTGGATGGTGGCACACCTGAGCGAAACCCTTTCTCTCTGCGCGCTGGCATTAGTGGTCGGTTTAAGTGGATACAAGCTCAAGCTGACGTTTCATCGCCATTTCAACACCACGCCGGGGTAGATGTTGTTGCAATTGCGCATGGAAGAGGTGCATCGGTTGTTGGAGCAAGGCTTACAGGTTGCCTGGCGGGTGGGATATCGTCACGTCAACAATTTTAGCGTAGCGTTCTGGCGTTATTATGGGCGTTACCCAAAATCCATCTAACCCGGTGTGGATACTGTGACAGTCTGACTGCCACGGCAGGAGGGTTATGGCACATTTTTCTTTGGCGGGCTTCAACTCAGAAACTCAACTTCGCCGCCAACCAGGTGGTACATGCTGCCGACGATCTTGATTTTTCCCTCTTGTTCCAGTTTTTTCAGAATAGGGCTATGTTCACGAATGTGTTCGACGGTGAGCGACATATTGGTTTTCGCTACCGCATCGACAAACGCCATGTTTTTGCCCGTACGGTCGCCCTCATAGACGGTTTTCTCGACGGCGGGTTTAATTTTGTTCAGCAGCCCGGTCAGGTTGCCCAACTCAACATTGTCTATTGCGCCAGCCACGGCACCGCATGCGGTATGCCCCATCACCAGAACCACTTTGGCACCCGCTGCCGCACACGCGAATTCCATACTGCCCAGAATGTCTTCATTTTGCACATTGCCTGCCACGCGCGCGTTAAACGTCTCGCCAATGCCCGTATCCAGCAAAATTTCAGCAGGCGCGCGCGAGTCGATACAAATTAAAATCACCGCTGCGGGGAACTGCCCCTCTTGGCTGCTGATTTTTTGCGCCACGAAGTCATGCTGTTGCATTTTCCCTTCACGAAAGCGTGTATTGCCCGCTTTAAAGCTTTTGATGACATCGTCAGGTGTCATGCTGTCACGCTGTGCTTTGGTCAATGATGCGGCATAGGTGACGTTGGGAACCATAAAACCACTGATGCCGGTTAGTGCCAGCACGGAGAGGGCCGCAGTGCGTTTGATCACAGCACGACGAGATGGCTCTGGAGCGTCGAACTTATTCATAATAATACCCCATTGTTATTGTGGGTATGGCGACGCTGCAACCTGGTGCAGGACGTCAATGACACGCTAGTCACGTGATCGGTGGTGGTGCTGATAATGACCGTTAGTAATTAATTGCGGTAAGTGTAGTTGCGCCACAGATGGGATTGTGGCTGTAGGGAGGACACAAAGAGGCTATACAGTGAGTCTTTTTACTGTTTTTTTGTTAAAAATAAATATATTAATTCTGTTTTTCTGTTTGTGTCCGGCAATTCTGATTATCGCTGTCGGGCCCGGCGGGGCCCGACAGCTGGTATTTAGCGAAACGGCGGCTCGTTAAAGGTGCGAAGTTTGCGTGAATGCAGATAGTCGCCTTCTGCGCGTAACAGATCCATGGCGCAAATACCGATTTGCAGATGCTCGGAGATGGCGCCTTCATAAAAACGGTTGGCCTGACCGGGCAGTTTTATTTCACCGTGCAGCGGCTTGTCAGAGACGCAGAGCAGCGTGCCGTAAGGCACTCGGGAGCGATAGCCTTGTGCCGCAATCGTCGCACTTTCCATGTCCACAGCCACGGCGCGGCTCAAGTTGAAACGCAGCGCAATGGCGTCGCGGATTGCCGGGGTGACTTCCGGGTACATCCAGGGTTCGTTGACCGTATGATCGTCATTCCAGGAGTGAATGGTGAAGCGCTGGTGCATCACACCGTTTTGTACCCAACGTACGAACAGTTCCGCATCAGGCTTATCGCCAGAGAAACCGCCGACATCGTGACCAACGTTGTACAAACCGGAGAGGCTCATACCAACACCCATACGGATGTTATAACGCAACGTGGTCCAGTTGGTGCGGTTGTCGCCGCTCCAGGTTTGCACGTAACGCTGCATCTCGGCACAGCCGGAACGGGAGATCAGGTAAGGGCGTCTTTCCGGCGCAAAACGCTGTTGTGCTTCCATCGATGCACGCATCATTAGCAACGGCATTACTGATGGCGATCGGTTTGCCAAAGCCAAAGCAGCGCGCTTCGCCATCCCACACTTCATATTCGTTGTTGTCGTTCCAAGTGGAATCGATACCCATTTCCAGTAGCTGCGAAGTGACGTTATCCTGCCACCATTTCACCGTTGCCGGGTTGGTGAAGTCAAGGTGTGAGCCTTCATCGTCCCAGAAGCAGGAGCGTTCTGGTGCATCTTGCTCGGAATCACGGATGAACAGTTGCTGCTCTGCCACCTGCTGGTACATCGGGTGGTCTTGCAACAGGCACGGCTTAATGTTGGCAGCCAGTTTCAGATCGGCATCGTGGAACGATTGGCTCAGCACTTTCGGTTGCGGCACTTTATCGTAGTTCCAGTTAAACACGTAACGTTTGTTGCCAATGGAGGTGTAGTCGGATGACAACTGGAACGAATCACACGGGATGGCGTGCTCTTTACACAGCTCAATGAATTTCAGCAGTTGTTGCTGCGCATCAGGAGCGTCGGTGTAGTGCATGGTTGAACCGCTGTAACCCAGGCTCCATTTGGGGCCAAACAGGGTTTTACCGGTCAGACGCACGAATTTCTTAGTGACATCTAGCACGCGCGGACCGAGGAACAGGTAGTAGTCGAGATCGCCAGCTTCTGCGCTGTAGCGACGGTAAGCAACGTGGTAGTTATCCAGTTCGTTACCCAGATCCAGACGGGTGCTGCTCAGGTTGTCGTAAAACATCCCGAAACTGTCGTCACCGCGACGAGTGATGGTGAAGGGCTCGTGTTTGTATAGCGGGTCGGTAGATTGCGCGTTGTAGCCCATGGCATCGAGGTTACGCATTTCGTAACGGCGGCCAGCGCGGTTCAAATCACCGGCTTTCTCACCCAGCCCGTAGTACTGTTCCTGCGGATGGCGACGCTGATAGTGCTCAACGCCATCACCGTGGGCATTCAGCAGGTACGCACTGGTGTGGCGGTCGACTGCGAGCGGTTGCCATTCACCCTGTTGGCCACAGTATTCCCATGACAACCACATTGGTTGATGCACGGTAACGCGCAGTTTATTGGTAGTGATTTTCAGGCCGTCTTCAAGGGTAGTCAGGGTAAAACCGGGCAGGCAAAGCCAGCGGTGCTTTCGCGTTCACGTCCTTCCCATGCCACATCTTTCCCTGCCTCCGGGGCGATGCTCCAGGTGCGATCCAGGGCAAGTTCCCCTTTACGTTTGATCAGCACACGAAACAGGTCATTTTCCAGCACATAGAGGCGAAACAGATGCTGGTTGTCTACGTTGATTTCAACAAACGCTTGTGTTTGTTGGTTTAGCACCCAGTTTTTCAAAATTTTCATAGCAACGTTCCAAACTAAACAATCGAAGACATCACAGTACGAAAGGCCTTGTCGTAACAAGGCCTTTCGACAACACGTTATGCAGCGCGCGCTTTATTACGACGCTCGGCGATGAAGGCAACCAGGAAGATGGCACCAATCAGGTCAAAGAAGCCCATTGCGATAAACAGTGGGTTGTGGCCGATTTTGTCTGCTGTCACATCAATCAGCAGTGAGAACAGGAAGCTGGCGATCCAGGCAAAGGAGCCACGCATCCAGTTGACCGTTGCCATTTGGCCTTTCTCGAACGATTCAACCACCAGCGCACTCAACATGCAGGAGATGATCTGGTGACCGAAACCACCGATGGAGATCAGCAGGATGGTGATATACGGGTCTTTAGTCAGCGCGACTAATGCCAACGAAATCATCAGGAGTGTGTCGGTGACGGAACTGGCAACGACAGATTTGACGCGGCTGCAACCAAACAGACTGGTATAGACGCGGGTCAGGTAACCACTGGCGATACTGCCCAGGTCAGCAGCCAGGAAGGGCAGCCAGGCGAACATGGCGATCTGTTTCAGATCCATTCCGTGCTCTTTTGCCAGATACAGCGGCACCCAGAAGCTCAGCACGGCCCGGGCTGGCTCTGCCATAAAGGCCGGAATGGCAATACCGTAAAAGCGTTTGTTTTTACCCACAGTTTTCAGTGCGGTGAAAAAAGGCAGCTTAACTGGCGCAGGTTCGTTGTCCTGTTTGATGAATTCCAGTTCGGTTTTGCTCAGGTTTGGGTGTTTTTCCGGGTCATAATAGAACAACCACCACAGAACCACCCACAGCATGGCCAGCACGCCGGAGAACATGAATGCACCCTGCCAGCCGAGGTAGCTGTGTGCAATAACAATGATGGGGCGGTGCTAACATGGCACCGATAGATAAGCCCACGCCAGCCAAACCTGTGGCAATCGGACGTTCCTTTTTCGGGAACCATTCTCCGAGGGTTTTGGCGTTAGCTGGCGTAGCTGCCGCTTCTGAAGCCCCCATAAAGAAGCGCAGAATCGCCAGATGTAACCAACTGCCTGCTCCTGCGTGGAGCATATACATCAGGGCCCAGATAGAGGCACACACCAGGAAGCCGACTTTCAGACCAATAACGTCAATCAACCAGCCGCATAGCGGTTGGAAAATGGTATAGGCCAATTGGAATGCGCCAACGATCCAGGAATATTGCTCCGTGGTGATCCCCATGGTGGCTTTTAATTCAGGTGCCAGGATACCCAACGAGTTACGCGTAATGTAGTTAACGGTGACGCCTAAGAGAAACAGCCCCAAAACCCACCAACGCAGGTTTTTGATTTTTCGTTTCCCGTGCGCTGCGGGGGCAGCGTTGTCAATATTGAGACTCATGATAATCTCCGTCAGAGGGTGATGATTTATTTGGCCTGATAAGTTATTCTTTCTGTTACACCATCAGTAACCTAAAATACTCACCCTATCGCTATGTTCTGATTATTTGTATTAAAATTCAGGTTGTTATATAAGGCTCTTCTTGAGGCCCTGTTTTCTCAATTGGTCTACCAATTAAGCCTAAAGGAGATAATCGATGCGGGGCACGCCCCTTTTTGCAAAAATTTTCATAACGTTGTCTTATTTTAGCGTTGGGCATAGAAACCGGTTAGGATATTGGCAGTTCTAGCGTGAAAATTTTTTCATCTTCAAATTTGAAGGGGATCACAAAATGAATGGAAAGCTTAAAATCAAGGAAATTGCGGCACAAACCGGGCTTTCTATCAGTACGGTATCTCGCGTGTTGTCAGGCAAATTTAACACTAGCGAAAAAGCCAAGCAGCGTGTGATGGCGTGTGCGCGAGAGTACGGTGTGCTTGATGATATCGCCTCTGGACGCCTGTTAATCAATGGAATTATGGTGTTTGCACCGACGCGAGCGTTTGATTCGCAGTCTGACATCTTTTACTACAAAGTGATCCAGGGGCTTGTCAATGCCTTGGCGCCCCATGAGGTGCGTTTACGCTACTGTGGGCTGGAAGAAAACAACAGTGATGCAGCCCTGTTTCTGGAAAAAATGAACGATCCCCTTACGGAAGCAGCCCTGCTAATCGGGATAGATGATCCCTATATTCACGCCATGGCGGCGGATTTGGGTAAACCATGTATCCTGATTAACAGCTATGACAGAAAGATGCGTTTACCCAGCGTCTCACCGGATCACCGCTTGATTGGCGAAGTGGCGATGCACTATTTGATTGAGCAGGGGCACCATAACATTCTCAATCTGGTCTGCTTGCGGCGCTATACCATGGAGTGGCGTTTACAAGGGATCCGTGAAGCGCTTGACGCCCATAATCTTCCTTTTGACGAGCCACGCCATCTGCTGCTGGCAAACGGTTTTAGCGCTGCGGAAAGTGAACGCGCATTGACGGAATTTCTCGCACAATGCCCGAACGATCAGCGGCCAACCGCTATTTTGGCCGGCGGCGATTTTATGGCCTTAGGAGCAATGAATGCGCTGCAGCATGCGGGGATGCGTGTACCGCAGGATATTTCCATCATGAGCATCGATGGTTTTAACCTGTTGGCGTTGCATGATATTCCGCTGACCTCGCTGCATGTGCCGCGTGATGAATTGGGCGAGGAGGCGATCAGGTTATTGCAGCAGCGTCTGGCATCACCACTGCGCCCTGCCAGCAACATTTTGCTGCATGGTACGATGGCGCTTAATGCCTCCGTCAAACGACTGCGCGCCAGCTGAACGCCAACGCGCGGTGATGAAGAGAAACTCTACGATTAAGATTACTCACGCCGCAGGGCAAAAGACGCGCAATGTTGCGTGGGTGACCGTCTGTTCAGCTTAGAACCACTGGCCGAAACGTCGGATATAGATGCGTTTCATCACCTGAGTGAGCAGGCAGTAGCTCAGCAAGGTGCCGACCAACCAGGGGAAATATTCCCATGGAAGCGGCGTTAAACCGATATACGCCCCCAGTGGTGAGAACGGAATATAGATCCCGATCGCCATGACCAATGCGGTGGTCAGTATCACCGGTAGCGCTGCGGTGCTTTGAATAAAGGGAATTTTCTGCGTGCGCAACATATGCACTACCAGCGTTTGCGACAACAGCCCTTCAACAAACCAGCTTGACTGAAATAATTCCTGATGCTCGACGCTGTTGGCGGCGAACACATACCACATCACGGCAAAGGTCGTAATGTCGAACAACGAAGAGGTCGGTCCAATCCATAGCATAAAGCGACCAATGTTCTTTGCATCCCATTTGCGCGGGCGCTGTAAGAACGACTTATCCATTTTGTCCCACGGCAGGCTGAGCTGGGAGATATCGTACATCAGGTTTTGCAGCAGCAGATGAATGGCCTGCATCGGTAAAAAGGGAATAAAGGCGCTGGCAACCAACACGGAAAACACGTTACCGAAGTTAGAACTGGCGGTCATGTTCAGGTATTTGATGATATTGCCGAATGTCTCACGTCCGGTGATCACCCCTTGTTCCAGTACCATCAGGTCTTTTTCCAGCAGAATGATTTCTGCTGACTCTTTGGCGATATCCGTTGCGGTATCCACCGAAATACCGACATCAGCATCACGCAGTGCCGGAGCATCGTTGATACCATCCCCCCAAAAGCCGACGGTATGACCGTTGCGTTGCAACATTTTTAGTACGCGCGATTTTTGCATCGGCGTCAGCTTGGCAAACAGTGTACGTTGCTCCACTTCGCGCGCTAGCGTGGCATCATCCATTTTATCGATATCCGCACCAAGCAGTGGCTGGTCTGCATCAAGCCCAACATCTTTGCACACTTTGCTGGATACCACCGGGTTGTCGCCCGTGAGCACTTTGACCCGCACACCGTTTTCTCGCAGTGCGGTGATCGCGCAAGCGGATGAGGGTTTCGGAGGATCGAGGAAGGTCAATAGGCCATGGATTACCATGTCCCGCTCATCGGCTTCGGTAAGTGGGAAGTGGTAATCGCAGGCACCAAATTCACGCGTTCCTATCATCAATACACGGAAACCCTGCTGGTTATAACGCTCTGCCAGTGCAAGCAGCGCGCTACGACGGGCATCATCCAGTGGATGCTTTTCACCGTTATCGTCGATATGAGTCGCAATGGCGAGCATCTCTTCTACCGCGCCCTTACAGATCAACTGGTACTGCTGGTTTCCGCTGTTGAGTAAAATGGACAGGCGGCGGCGAATAAAATCAAAGGGCAGCTCATCGATTTTGTCATGTTGGGTCAGCGCCGCAATGTCCGGCTTTTCCTTGCCGAAGCGGATGATGGCCTTGTCCATCAGATTTTTCATCCAGCTTTGATGGAAGCTGTTCAACCAGGCCAGTCTCAGCACCTGCTCGCTCTCTTTACCGTTGACGCACAGATGATGTTCGAGAATGATGCGATCCTGCGTCAATGTCCCGGTTTTGTCGGTGCAGAGCAGATCCATGGCACCAAAGTTTTGGATGGCGTTCAGATGCTTGACGACTACTTTGCTACGCGACATTCTGATTGCCCCTTTCGCCAGGTTGGCTGTGACAATCATTGGCAACATTTCTGGCGTCAGACCAACCGCGACTGCCAACGCAAAAAGCGCTGCTTCGGCCCAGTCACCTTTGGTAAAACCGTTAATCAGCAATACCACGGGCACCATCACCAACATAAGGCGGATCAACAAGCGGCTCACGCTGTTGACACCGCGATCGAATGCCGTTTGCGCACGAGTGCCTATGATGGATTTAGCCAACGAACCAAAGTAGGTGTGATTGCCGGTAGCCACGACAACGGCTTTGGCGATGCCGCTGGAGACATTGGTGCCCATCAGGCAGATATTGCCCATTTCCAGCAGAGATCCCCCCTCCTGATCGATAGGCGTCTGACAGGATTTCTCTGCCACATGGGCCGAGGTGTCATATTTCTCTACGGGAAGGGATTCACCGGTGAGGACTGCCTGGCTTATAAACAGATCGCGTGATTCAACCAGTTTTACATCTGCGGGCACCATGTCACCTGCCGAAAGTAAAATGATATCGCCAGGTACTAATGCTTTCAGAGGGATCTCATGGCATTCCGCGCGAGCATTGGGATGGGCGCGGCGCAGTACGGTGGCGGTGGTGCGCACCAGCGATTTCAACGCTTCTGCTGCCTGATTAGTGTGGAACTCTTGCCAGAAACGCAGCAGACCGCTCAGCGTTACCATGACCAAAATGACGATGGTGCCCGTTAAGTCGGTCTCTTCTCCGCGCTGCAACGGCAGCCAATAATCGGTAAACGTACCGATGGCGGCCAACGCCAGTAAAATAAAAATAAAGGGGTTATTAAAGGCGCTGATGAGCTGTGTTAACGCGGGAGGCGCTTTCTCTTGCGCTACCTGGTTGGGACCGTTTTCAAGTAAGCGCTCCTTTGCCTCAGCCAAACCGTCCAGGTTGGTAGAAAGCGAGGTCAGGGTGCTATCAAGGCTTTTTGTCGCTTCATCTGCAATAAGGTAGCTTTTTTTTACCGACTGCTGACGGCGAACGGGCAAGTTTTCTAACATCTGAGTCATAACCGTTACTCATTTTTAGGCACATCGCTTTCAGGACGTCTTTTTAAAGACGTAGAGAAGACGTCCTTCAAGGGCATGATGCGCAAACGAACTAATTGTTATGCGTGGCAGAGAGGATGGAGAAGCAAACGAGTTATCGTGTCATCCTTTGCAACGCGTTGTAGATTGCTGACTGGGGTGATCGTCCATTTCGGCTCCTTAACCGCTGAGAAGCGATAACGTGAACGTAGTGATGCAGGATCGCCAGGATCGCCAGAATATCCAGAAAAACCGGGCGTGTATTCAGTATGATCGCTTTGTTTTAAGGTGGTGGTGCGCTGCTATAACGACTTCACCGCTGCCTGAAAGCAAGTGATTACTGGATATAAAGGCGCTGATGGCCGGGAGGGAAGAGTGCGTAAGTGTAGAGATGCATCCTGAAGCTTCCTGTTTATACGGCTTTTCATATCTGCCGTCATGGATAAACGTTTAACAGGGATGCAATAGTGATCGAAATGCTGATTGCGTCGCCCGCCGTTACCGGCAAGCTACGCACATTAGGGTGTGTCAGTTTGCCGGAGAGATAATGCTGTTGTTTTTACGATCAGTGCTTACACGATCGATACCTTCATGATCGATGTTTTCACAACGTATATTGCTTTGACTGTCCAAAAATCTCTCTCCGTAGTTATACTGCGCATACTATAAGGCTGAATTCTAAACGTATCTGCAACGTGTGAGTAATTCATATCCGTTTCATGAGGAACGCGACGTTCTCAGCCTTTTACCCGCGTCAGTACGATAGAACACGCATAGCGATCGGCAGGGTGCACCGAAATCGTGGTTTCAAACGTATTGCCATCGCGATCCTGATAGCGGCGTACAATCTTCAGTGCGGGCGATCCTGGCTCAACGCCCAGCACCTTGGCAATTTTCGCTGACACGGTGACCGCAGAGATGGTCTGCCGCACCTCCTCACTTTGAATGCCGTAGTGGGTTTCGATCAGATCGCTGCGCACCAATTGGCGCACTTTGGTGAAGGTGGCGCTGGCGTAGCTGTCTGTCCAACAGATGGGGGCGTCTTTGTTTTCGCTGTCTTCCCGAATGCTGGCAACGTGTAGCCAGCGAGATCCCGGCTCACAGCCGATAGTCTGTGCCAGGTCATAGTCAGCAACCACTTCATCAATCCTTTTCACTACGCGCGGATTGTTTTTCGCTAGAAAAAACAGATCTTCCAGACAAGCCAGCGAGTGGTTTAGCCCTTTATGCTGCGCTTTGTCAGCCACTTGTGTGCCTGACCCCTTGCGTCGCGTAATCAATCCCTGCTCGGTCAGGTCGCGCAGCGCCTCTCGCATGGTGTGTCGGCTGACCTGATAGTGCTCGCACAGCGCCATTTCCGTAGGTAACAGGTAGCCCACCGGGTACTGTCCGGAGAGGATTTGCTGTGCAAGTTCATGCGCAATGTGCCGATACAACGATTCTTTCATAGGCAACGGTTTTTTTCCCGCATAGCTGATCAATATCACAAAGCTGCGCTAAAACGCTTTCGCTTTAATGTCCGTACATTCTATCTTGTCTGCACATTCACAATGTCCGTACATTTAACTGCGCTTGTACGTAAACAATAGTACAGATAGGTGAGTACCCGATGCGCCTGTCATGCCTCTTAACAGTATTGGCTTACTGGCAACCCTATTGCGGCATGACAGGCGCAGTTTATCACTCTTACTCTCATTTCAGGATGCTTTTATGGCTTCGAATGTGCTTGATTCCGTACTGTTTCGTGATGCATTTGGTACGCCAGCAATGCGCGCCGTTTTTGACGACCACGAGCTGATTAGAAAATATGTCATCGTTGAGATAGCGCTTGCCAAAGCGCAGGCGCGCTGTGGTGTCATTCCGGAGTCGGCGGCGCAAGAGATTGCCCTGCGCTGCAATGCCGATACGCTGGATTTTGATCTACTGCGTCATGAAACCGAAATTGTCGGCTACCCGATTTTGCCGCTGGTGCATCAAATCTCCAAACAGGCAGGTGAGTCCGGTGGGTTTGTTCACTGGGGGCAACCATTCAGGACATTATGGACACCGCTGTGGTTTTGCAAATCCGTGATGCTTTTGAACTGATTGAGCAGGGAATCAAAACATTGCGTGGGACGCTTGCTGGCCTGGCGCAGCGTTATCGCACTACGCCGATGGCGGGGCGTACCCATTTGCAGCAGGCTTTGCCAGTGACCTTCGGCTATAAAGCGGCTATCTGGCTTGATATGTTCGATCGTCATCAGGAGCGTTTGGAGCAGGCGCGTCCTCGCATTCTGGTCGGTGAATTTGCCGGTGCCGCCGGAACCTTGGCCTCTCTGGGTGATAAAGGGTTGGACGTTCAGAAAGCGTTGATGGAAGAGCTGGGGCTAGGGGTGCCTGTTTCTACCTGGCATGTGGCGCGTGATGGGTTTGCCGAAGCGGTTAATCTGCTGGCGCTGATGACCGGGTCGCTGGGCAAGATTGCCTATGATGTGATGTTGATGGCATCCAATGAGTTTGGCGAACTGTATGAACCCTTTGTGAAGGGCCGCGGTGCCAGCAGCACCATGCCGCAAAAACGTAATCCTATTTCGAGCGAATTGATGCTGGCATGTGCCAAAGGCGTGCGACAGCAAGCAGGTTTGATGTTAGATGCTATGGTACAGGATCTCTAACGTGCCACTGGGCCATGGCATGCAGAATGGATTGCCATTCCAGAAAGCTTCATTCTCTCCGCCGGTGCGCTGCATCAGGCCAACTTTATGCTCAGCGGTCTGATCGTGGATGAACTGGCGATGGCTCGTAATCTCGATATGACCAAGGGACTTATCGTCGCGGAAGCGGTGATGATGGGTCTGGCACCTTATATTGGCCGGCAGGATGCGCATGATATCGTCTATGATGCTTGCCGCATCGTGAATGAGAAAGGCGGCCGACTGGCGGATGTGCTCAATGCGATGCCGAACGTGGCCGACCGTTTGGCGCCAGAACTGATTGAGCGTTTGGCCGATCCGACTAACTATCTGGGCATGGCACCAGAAATGGTTGATCAGGTGCTGAAAAGCTCTGCCAGCCGGTCGTAATGTCCGGCGTTCACCCGCTCTACGTATGAGGAGATGATTATGTCATCGGATTCATCCACAGGGAAAAAGGTGTTCGCCGTGGTGGTGCCCATCGCATTGGGCATCGCTATCTGGCTTGCTCCTGTACCTGCTAACCTTTCTCCCCAGGCATGGCATATGTTGCCATTTTTGCTGCTACCATCGCAGCCATCCTGACGCAGCCATTGCCCTCGGGGGCGGTAATGCTGATCGCGCTTTGCGTGGCCATCTTTACCCAAACGCTTACCGAAGCAAAAGCGCTGTCTGGTTTTGCCAGCGGCACGGTGTGGTTGATTTTCTGCGCTTATATCCTGTCTCTGGGGTTTGTCACTTCGGGACTGGGTAAGCGTATCGCCTATAAAATGCTTTCTTTATTGGCGGCAGCAGTCTGGGAATTGCCTACTCACTGGGCATATCTGATTTGATCATGGCACCTGCGATGCCCTCGGTCACCGCCAGTTCAGGGGGCATCATCTTCCCTATCGCGCGTTCTATCAATACCGTATTAGGATCTGCACCGGGTGAAAGCGGTAAAAGGATCGGGGATTTCCTGACTATGGTCTGCTTTCAGTTTACCCCGATTACCGGTGCCATTTTCCTGACCGGCATGGCTGCGAATCCCTTAGTAAGCAGTCTGGCAAAAAGCTCGCTTGGCGTTGAAATAACCTGGAGCGGCTGGTTTATTGCCGCTGTGGTGCCTGCCCTGGTCTGATTTTGTTTGATGCCATTATTGGTGTACAAGCTGGCGAACCATGAACTGAAACGCACGCCGGAAGCGAAAGTGATAGGACGTGAGGCGCTATCTCAGTTAGGCCTCATGACTACAACGGAAAAGAAAGTGGCGTTTGGTTTTCTGCTGGCATTGGTGGGGTGGGGAACCAGTCTGATCAACGGACTGTCTGCGACATCCGTAGGATTAGGGCTCGCGGCGTATCTGTTTGCCGTCGGTGCCGTGGATTGGAAAGTTCTGCTAAAAGATCATGCTGCCTGGGACACGGTTATCTGGTTCAGCGTTATCATCAGTCTGGCTACTGGGCTTTCCGATCTGGGATTCATCAAATGGATGGCTTGCTTGCTGGGTAGCTTGATCCAGGGATTTGGTGCCATGGAAACCTTTGTGCTGCTGGGCGTGCTCTATATCTATGTGCATTACCTGTTTGCAACGGCTTCCGGACATGTCGCTGCCCTTTATGTGCCTTTTGCGGCCCCGACCATCGCCGCATGGGCACCACCGATGATGGTTGCCATCTGCTTCGGGATTTTCAGTAACCTGATGTGGGGCAATACCGAATATGGCGGCGGGCCGGGGCCTATTTATTTCGCTCAGGGCTATTTCACGCAACCGCGCTTTTATAAAATTAATGCGGCGGCGGTCACTTTTAACGTAGTGCTGACCTTCAGCGTGGGCTTACTGTGGTGGAAACTGCTTGGCTTCTATTAATGTAATAGCTGCGTTTTTCTTCCCCTGCGTCTGATGACGGTGAAAGTGCGATAAGACAGGCTGCCTTAGGCGGTATCAGGCAACCTGCTTTGCACGTAGTGCCCACCCCACCAGGGCAGTCAGTGCTCGAAATAGTCGCTTACTGTACCGTCCGGTTGCGGCCTTCCCGTTTGGCGATATACAAATTTTTATCGGCGGCAGCAAAGAGTTGGTGCACATGTTGCGTCAGGTCTATCGCTGAAGAAGGCGCATAGGCAATACCGATACTCACGGCAACGGATACCGGTGAGCCATTAATGATGCAGGGCGTGTCGTGAATTTGCATGCGCAAGTGTTCTGCTAATGCAAAAAAGTCCTGCTCAGAGAAATCAAAACACACTGCCGCAAACTCTTCTCCACCGATGCGGCTCACCAAGCCCGGCTCTGGGATGGATTGCTTAATCAGGCTCGCGACGTGTTTTAAAACATAGTCACCGTTATCGTGTCCGTAACTGTCGTTGATGGTTTTGAAGTGATCGATATCAACCAGCATCACATTGATGGCCGCTTGGCTATAACTGGGTATTTTCCCATAACGGTTTAACGCATCGTTAAAGCCATAGCGCGAAAGCAGATGAGTGAGGAAATCGTGGCTGGCCTGCATCAACAAGCGCTGATTGAGTTGGCGGATGGTTTTGGCGTTCATGGCCATCAGCAACGGGCTAAAGATGATGGCGGCGATACTGATACGGGCGATGGTGATCGCCTGCATAAACAGGGCATCCTGATGGTCATAAATCCCCTGAACATGAAGCGCTGTTGCGATCAGTTCAACAATACCAGTGCATAAGGTAATCAGG
The DNA here is from genome assembly GCF_018777385.1 of Candidatus Symbiopectobacterium endolongispinus. Lineage (GTDB taxonomy): Bacteria > Pseudomonadota > Gammaproteobacteria > Enterobacterales > Enterobacteriaceae > Symbiopectobacterium > Symbiopectobacterium endolongispinus. The sequence goes on from NZ_JAFJYB010000003.1 coordinate 411,840, forward strand.
CGTATCGCCCACAACGGGTACACAATGGCGCACCAGGTGAGCGCGGGCAGGGGGAATGCCAGAATGGCAATCGGACCAACCAGCGTACCCAATCCCAGTGACACAGCAAGAAACAGTAAGGGAATGCTGTTGCGCCAGTCTGCTTTAGGCATGTGCAACGTGAAATCGCTGCGCAGCGTCAGCAGCAACGGTAAAAACAGTACTGCGGTATAAAACTGGTCACTGAACCAGTTGAGTACATCCTGTTGAAACGGCTGACGTGTTTGCTCGGCCATGTGTTGCGCGAACGCGCCAACCAGCGCGCAGCAAAGGGCTGCGATCATACAGGAAGCAAACAGGTGTAATGAGGTGGTTATATCGGCTTCTTGCTGACGATACCGTTCTGGCCAACACAATAATTTGACCAAAACAAAGATAAACACCAGGTTGGCACCATTAATGCTGAAGGCGCTGACGCCCCAGCCATAAAGCAGGCTGTCTTGCGCGATCATGGCGCTATAGGCAACGCAGTAATACCACGGCGTATTCAGGTAGCGACAGCGATAAAACAGGGCAGCAACCAGAATGTTGACGGGCCAGAGAACAGAGAGATCGATGCCTGACATACGCGCATGTGAACCTAACATGCAGCCCAGTAGTGTCAAAATAAAAACGTTAAAGCTGTTTAAAAGCACATTGTCACTTTTAAACAGTGCACGCATAATCTCTGCCCATTTCTCCACGGGATAGTGCTCTGCCTCTCAAATAGCCTGCAATCATACACGTAAGCCAAAGAGCAAACAGTACCCTGCATGAAATCTGCTGGTTTTTAACGTATTGTTTTTGATCACATTAGAGGCAAATTCTCGGCATTCCGGTAAAAAAGCCGCTAATAGCGGGATAGAAAATCCTTTTTGGCGCTAGTGTTATAACTATAATACTGCGTGATGGTATACGCATACTTTTTCACTGTCAGGAGTTCACCATGAGAATAAAACAGGGTATGTGCGGATTGTTGATGCTGCTGCCGCTGTATGGTTTGGCGCAGACGACGAGTTCCGACGTTATCGAGGGTTATACCACGCAGCAGATTGCCGATGTGTTACCGAAAACGTTAGATTGCTTGCAGCGACGCACGGTTGAAGTGGGTCTTCCCCTATCATGGTGGGAGACTCATAACCCCATGTTTAACCTGCCGTAATGGAACATCACTGCCACCTTAAAGCGTTCTTTGTTCCGGTATCCTCTGGACTTGATCCGCAGCAGCCTTATCTTGCTGTTTAGTGACTCTGCATTACCGTTTGATACCCTGTGTTTCATGGCATTCAGGATCCCGTACAGTCGTTTACGTAACGTCCGGGCGGCGCTGCTTAGTAGCGGGACACCAACGTCTTTTGCCATCCCTATCCATTCCAGCCACAGACGCCTGCTGTGTTCGTCATACCGGCGGTTCCAGAGTTCCCGGGCCAGCGCCTTCATTGCCCAGCAACGGCTGGTATCAGGCAGAACCATCTGCGCTGCTTCCAGTCTTTCTGCTATTCGACCATGACGTTTATGGCGACCGTACAACCACAGATAACGGGAACGATGTGCACTTTTTCGTGCCGGTAACGGGATGGTTTTCATCTCCAACTGTCGTGTTTTATCTACGACGGCACAGAGCATTTTCGCTACATGGAAGTGGTCGAACGCGATCTTCTCCACCGCGTTAGGCAGATGGAGCCGCGCTGCGCTTATATAGGATAGATTCATGTCCATCGACAGGGTTTTAATGGATTCAATCTGGCGGTCACCCAGACTCCGGAGATAGCCAGCAAGACTTTCAACTCCGCGATCATCTTTGAGTTCCAATGCCTGTCCTTGGGTATCAGAGATAACGGTGACGTACTGATGCCCCTTTTTGAAAGCGACCTCATAAACACAGAGATGACGTGCGGCCTGAGGTGTTTTTCGACGGGCCAGTCCACGCTTAACCGCCCGTTGCATAATATTATCGACAGCATTCCAGCTCAGCCTCAGCTGTTTCCTGACGGCATCCACGGTGCTGATTTTCAGCCATGAGATAACGAACGACTCGAACAACAGCGTATACCGGCTACCGGGGCCGGCCCATGGAACAGACAGCGTCTGGTAGCCATGCTCCGGGCACATAATACGGGGTACATCAGCTTCGACTATTGTCGCGAACTGACAGGTATCGAGATGGCGCCATTTACGATGTCGGTGATCGTGAATAGGACAAGATTTCCCGCAGGTTGGACAGGTTAACTGAGTGTTTTTCGCAATCTCAACTGTAACGGTAACAGAACCGGCATTTTCATCGAGAGAAAGAGACTTTACCTGCCACGGAATAGACAGGTTGAGGATATGAGCGTAGAGAGACTTTTCGTCCATGGTGGTGACCTCTGGCGATTTAATACGCCATTATAATGCCTTCAGCCACCACAACAAGGGAAGACCCGGTTGAAGTGGTCTCGGATTACCATACTTTTCAGGTGGAATACGTTGATCCTGCTACCATGCGTAAGGTACTGGTCACGCTTTATACCTTACCGGCAGATGCAAAAGGCAACATCCCCGTGGCATCCAGCGATCGCGATTTGGACGCAGTGGTCGCCAGTGCTGAAAAAGAAATGTTGCGTCAGCGTATCAAACCGGAAATGAAAGATCTGGCGATGCCGGATGCGCCACGATTTCGCTGCCTGCAAACAATAATGAATGAAAAAGTGGTGCACCAAGTGTGCTCAACCTTGTTTAAGGGACGAGTGCTGGAGATCCAACCGGTCACTACGGTAAACGACAAAGCTTATGCGTCGGCGATGCAACGCGGTGAGGAGTGGGCGGTAAAACTCGGTAAAATCATGAGCAATGCAGTGAAATAAAGCACAGTAACAGGCTGGCGAGCCAGCCTGGCGTTGCGGAGACCCACCGCTATTCCCACCCACCATCGTCATTCCCGTGAAGGCGGGAATCTTTTGCCGAAGACACGCGTTCATTCTCACAGAGATCCCCGGCTTTCGCCGAGGAGAACGAGGGGTAAAGTGACTTTTTCATCAATCTGAGGTTGGTTTGATAGCCTGTTTTGCATCAGTCAGGGTTTTCTGTCCAGTCAAACTCCAGTTGTCGGGCGGTTCTTTCTGCCAGCGTACGTCCCGCAAAACGCTCGACCAGATGCAGGCTCATATCAATACCAGCAGAAATCCCTGCTGACGACACAAACGCTCCTTGATCAACCCAGCGCACATCACTTTTCACGTCCAGCGTAGGGAACATCGTCTTCAAATCGGGAATGTATTCCCAATGGGTAGTTACCGAACGGTTGTCAAATAGCCCGGTTTTGGCGAGCAAGCCAGTCAATAACTTCGGGTTTTTCCATCTCTGCGGTAACCACCCCTCCGGGGACGATCAGACAATCCAACGCAGGATGATCGTCGAGGGCGTGGTCGGGATCGATCTTTAATCCAGCACGTGCGCGCACTGAGGCACGCTTTTCTCCGAGCGTGAACACGCTAAAACGCGGTTCGGATCCACCCGCCACACGCGTTGCGCAGGTAAAGACTTCATAGGGCCATGCAAAATATAATACCTCAACATTATCAAAAATATAAATTCCAATTTGCAGCGTCATTGCGGGCTCTCCGCAGGAAGGGTCATCTTTTGGATGGTATAGCCTGGTGCAGAAAAAAGAAACGTCAAACCAGTAAGAACATAGTGCTTACAGATAGGGTTATGGTGGTTGCTTATTCCGAAAAGTAAGAAATCCTACATATTTTCGTACTGCCATTATCACTCTGTTGTAGTATATGCTGGTATGTATTTCTTGTTTACTTGTATATTTCGGCACGTTTTATTGCGTGCCATTTTTTTAGCGTGAGGTATTTATGCAACGACAGAAGTGGTTTAGCGTGTGTGTCCTAACTATTCTGCTGATGACGACAGGAACCTGGACTTTGCACTTTTTCTTGGATGGCGGGGTTGTCAAAGGGATTGCCTGTTACTTTGTAAAACTGATGAGCGGAATTACGCCACTGGCGGCAATCCGCTCTGTGGTTATGCCACAACATGGTCCTAAGACCATGTTGGGACGCCAGAAGAGCCTTACTGCACGACCCTAGCTCCGAATAACCGCTACACCGGATCGAAACGATCCAGATTCATTACTTTATTCCAGACAGCCACGAAATCGTGCACAAACGATGCCTGCGCATCAGCACTGGCGTAAACCTCTGCCAGTGCTCGTAGCTGTGAGTGTGAACCGAAAATCAGATCTACGCGTGTTCCTGTCCATTTTGACTGACCCGTGGTGCGATCGCGCCCTTAATCGGGTGCCAGGTGGTATTCATATCCAGCAAGTTGATGAAGAAATCAGTGGTCAAGGTGCCTGGGCGTTGGGTAAAGACACCGTGCGCTGTTTGCCAGGTATTGATATTCAGTACGCGCAACCAGCCGAGCAGTACGGTCATTTCCGGTGCTGTAAGGGTAAGCAACCGCGCCTTGTCCACTAGCAATGCTTCTGGACTGATGCTGTATTGCGCTTTCTGATAGTTGCGGAAACCATCGGCAATGGGTTCAAGTACGTCGAATGAGGCGACATCGGTTTGCGCCTGAGAGGCACCCATACGCCCTGGAGTAAAAGGAACACTGACCGATTGGCCTGCGCGTTGCGCAGCATGTTCAACGCCCACGACGCCACCCAGCACGATGATATCGGCCAATGAAACGCGTTTGTTGCCTGATTGTGCGTCATTAAATGCCTGTTGCACGCGTTCAAGAGCGCTCAACACCTGCGCCAACTGTGCGGGCTGGTTCACATCCCAATTGTTCTGTGGTGCAAGACGCAGACGCGCGCCGTTAGCGCCACCGCGTTTGTCTGAACCACGAAACGTGGATGCGGATGCCCAGGCCGTTGCAACCAACTGCGATACACTTAGCCCCATTGCCGCAATCTGTTGTTTCAGCGTGGCGATATCCTGCGCGTTGATCAGTTCATGATTCACTGCGGGGATCGGGTCTTGCCAAATGAGTTCTTCGCTCGGCACTTCTGGACCCAGGTAACGTGCGCGTGGACCCATATCGCGGTGAGTCAGTTTGAACCAGGCGCGCGCAAAAGCGTCGGCGAATTCCTCGGGATGTTCATAGAAACGGCGCGAGATTTTTTCATAAACCGGATCAACGCGCAGGGAGAGATCGGTGGTCAGCATGGTGGGAACGTGGCGCTTTGTCGCATCGTGAGCATCAGGTATTTCTCCTGCGCCCGCACCATGTTTGGGTTGCCACTGGTGTGCGCCCGCCGGGCTTTTAGTCAGTTCCCATTCGTAGCCAAACAGATTTTGAAAGAAGTAGTTGCTCCACTGCGTCGGCGTTTGTGTCCAGGTGACTTCCAGTCCACTGCCAATGGTGTCCCCGCCTTTTCCACTACCGAAACTGCTCTTCCATCCTAATCCTTGTTCTTCGATGCCTGCGGCTTCCGGTTCGGGCCCGACCAATGCGGCATCGCCTGCGCCGTGTGTTTTGCCGAAGGTATGGCCGCCAGCGATCAATGCCACGGTCTCTTCGTCATCCATTGCCATACGGCTAAAGGTTTCCCGAATGTCTTTGGCGGCGGCGAGCGGATCGGGGTTGCCGGCGGGACCTTCCGGGTTGACGTAAATCAGGCCCATTTGCACCGCAGCCAGCGGGTTTTCCAGATCCCGTTCACCAGAATAACGTTTATTATCACCAAGCCAGGTGGTTTCCGCCCCCCAGTAAACATCTTCTTCTGGTTCCCACACGTCGGGACGACCGCCTGCAAATCCAAATGTTTTAAAGTCCATGGATTCTAATGCCACGTTACCGGTCAGGATCATCAAATCGGCCCAGGAGATGTTTTGACCATATTTTTGTTTGATCGGCCATAGCAACCGCCGTGCCTTATCGAGGTTTATGTTATCAGGCCAACTGTTCAACGGAGCAAAGCGTTGCTGTCCAGCCCCTGCGCCACCGCGGCCATCGCCAGTACGGTAGGTTCCGGCGCTGTGCCAGGCCATACGAATAAACAATGGGCCATAGTGGCCGAAGTCCGCAGGCCACCAGGGCTGGGAATCGGTCATCAAGGCATGGAGATCTTTTTTAACCGCCCCCAGATCGAGACTGTTGAAGGCGGCGGCGTAATTGAATTTTTTACTAAGAGGGTCGGAGAGCGGGCTGTTTTGTCCTGATTCAGAAATCTCTTCCCAACCATGGCCATTTTTTAATATGACCATCGACGTGATCATGGCGCTAAGAATAATTGCTACTTGCAGCGGGCCATTTACCGCATCTAGGCCGAACAAGGCAACGGAAGCCCCTACCAACACGATCAAGGTGACTACAGGGAGTAAAGCATCAAAATAACTTGGCGCTTTTATTGTACGGGGAGACTTGGTATCGTTGACCATATATGCTCCATATCCCGTTAAGATGAAAAAACTTTTTTAAATTTGGAATGATCGTGTTGCGCAATTCATTCTGATTTAAGCATAGCCGCTTTTTGCTGTGGTATCGAAGTATGTAATGGGACACCCATTGCCAAAGGTTTACCTGTTTTTCTCATCCCTTTTTAACTTTGTAAAGATTCCCTATGAAATGGTAAAGAAATACAAATGATAATGACTGTTGTTTGCCTTCTTGTTTAAATCATCGCGCAAGTCACTTCATTGGCATCCATTTAGACGCGTTTAAAGGGAGTTGGGATGATAAAAAAGAATGTTAGTTTCGGCACTTGCTATCACGGCAGCGCCTTACGGGTTCTCCGCAGAAAATGACGATGTTATGGTTGTCACTGCTTCGGGGTATGAACAAAAACTGCGGCAGGCGGCGGCCAGTATTTCTGTTATCAGTCAACGTGAACTCAGCCAGAAAAGTTACACCGATCTTGCCGATGCGCTCAGTGATATCGAAGGGGTGGATGTCCATAGCACGACGGGCAAAACGGGAGGCCTTGATATCAGTATTCGCGGTATGTCCAGCAGCTATACGCTTATTCTGATCGATGGCATCCGACAAAATGGTACCGCTGATGTTACGCCAAATGGGTTTGGTGCCATGAATACCAGTTTTATGCTGCCGCTTTCTGCCATTGAACGTATTGAGGTTATTCGTGGGCCGATGTCGACGTTATATGACTCTGACGCTATTGGCGGCGTAGTGAACATTATTGCCAAAAAAGTGCCCAACGAGTGGGGCAGTACTGCAACGCTGGAGCACACCTTTCAGGAAAATACCGACTTTGGTGACAGTTCTAAATTCTCATTCTATTCCGGTGGGGCATTAATTGAAGATAAATTGGGGCTGTCTCTACGTGGCAGTATTTTTCGTCGCGGGGCTTCTCAGGTTGAATCATCAAGTACCGGTACTGAACTGAGTAAGCGTGGGCCAAACCCAGTTAAATCGGATAATTATACGCTTGGTAATAAATTGCAGTGGCAGGTCAATGACAAAAATGCGCTCTGGCTGGATGGTGAAATTGCCAATCAGAAATACGATAACGCCGAAAACCAACTCGGTACGATCAGTGCAGCAGGGGGGATATGAGGATACGCTGCGCTATCAGCGCCGCAAAGTGACCCTTGGCAGTGATAATTACCTGAGTTTCGGTACGTGGAATTCGAGCCTCCCGTACAATAAAACTGAGAATAAAGGCCGACTGATCACCAACGCTTCTGTTCCCGCCGCTACGGGCCTGGCGGGAACAAAGCGCGATCTTGAAAATACTAATATTATCCTTGATTCCAAACTGGTAGCGCCGCTGGGTGACAGCCATCTGTTAACGGTAGGAGGACAGTATTTGGATGCTCGCATGAAGGACGGCATCGTTCTGGCGAATAACGGCAAAGGGTTCCGTCAGGACTCTTGGTCTCTGTTCACTGAGGATGAATGGCGAATTGTCGATCCGCTGGCACTGACGTTTGGTGCCCGTTATGAGCATCAGGAGACTTTTGGCGGACATGTCAGCCCTCGCGCCTATCTGGTGTGGGATGCACATGATGATATCACGGTGAAAGGGGGCGTCAGCACCGGATACAAAACGCTGTCTCTTGCGCAATTGCACGATGGCATCAGTGGGGTAACCGGGCAGGGGACGATTTTAGATTGGCCCCTTAGATCTCCAGACAGATAGACACTCTTAAAATAAGAGGTAGTCTAAAAACTATGTTTAATACCGGTCACAACGAAAAAATGATCTCAGTTCTGTCAGGGCCTGAACGCCGCCATCGGCGTACCGCTCAGGAAAAAATCGCTATTGTTCAGCAGACTATGGAGCCCAAGATGACAGTATCTCACGTGGCTCGCCTGCACGGCATCAATCCTAATCAGGTAGTTACTTGGCGCCGGCAGTATCAGAATGGCAGCTTCACTGCTGTCAGTGCCTCAGAAGAAGTGGTTCCGGCCTCTGCACTCACTGCTGCCATGAAGCAGATTAAAGAGCTGCAACGGCTGCTGGGGAAAAAACGATGGAGGTTGAGCTCCTCAAAGAAGCCGTGGAGTACGGCCGGGCAAAAAAATGGATAGCGCACGCGCCCTTGCTGCCCGGGGATTCGGACTGACACAGGTCAGCCGCGCTCTTAATGTGTCGCGTGCTCAGTTATCGGTTTATCTTCTAAGCTCTGCCGAGTGGCAGGATCGCCGACAGAAGCCTAACCACAACGATGCTGAGCTTATCAGCAGAATACGGCATCATACTGCTGAATTGCCGACCTATGGCTACAGACGAGTCTGGGCATTACTGCGTGATGAAAGCCAGCAGGATAGGCTTGCGATAGTTAATGCCAAAAGGGTCTACAGAGTAATGCGCGACAATCATCTGTTGCTGGATAGAAAGGGCGTTACTAAAGAGCAGCGAAGTCACAACGGCAGGGTTGCGGTTGCTGAAAGTAACCTCAGGTGGTGCTCGGATGGCTTCGAGTTCAACTGCGATAATGGCGATAAGCTGCGTGTCACGTTCGCGCTTGACTGTTGTGACCGTGAGGCGCTGGACTGTATAGCGACAAATGGCGGGTACACCAGTGAAATCGTGATGGATGTGATGGTAAACAGCGTCAGTAAGCGGTTCGGAAATGGGCTTCCAGAGGTCCCCATCGAGTTCCTGAGCGATAACGGCTCCTGTTACACAGCGAAGGAAACGAGGGCGTTCGGTCATCTATTGAATCTTGAAACGAGGACAACGGCAGTGAGGAGTCCACAAAGCAATGGAATGGCTGAGAGCTTCGTGAAGACGATGAAGCGCGACTATATCAGTATAATGCCCAAACCGAATCAGCAAGTGGCATTGAAAAACCTGGCTATCGCGTTCGAGCACTATAACGAGAAGCATCCACACAACGCGCTGGGGTATCGCTCACCACGAGAGTATCGTCGCCAGCGAGAATCGCTAACTTAAGAGTGATCTTGCGTCTGGAAATATAGGGGCAAATCCACGATTACCACGATCGGTAACCCGAAATTGAAACCGGAAGAGAGCGTCAATACTGAACTGGGAATTTACTATGAGAACCAGAGCGGTTTTGGTGCCAACGCGACGTTATTCCACAACCGTTTCAAAAACAAAATCAACAGTGAAATCATAGACAGCGTAACCAGCACCCATACCAACATTGGAAGAGCGACCACTCAGGGTATTGAGCTGGCAACAATCATTCCTCTGTGGTCTGATGATTGGTCACTCAACATGAACTACACCTTCACCGACAGCGAACAAAAGGATGGTGAGAATAAGGGGGCATCACTGACCAATACGCCCAGACATATGGCGAATGCGCGTTTGAATTGGAACGTGAATGAGAAACTCTCTACCTGGTTAAAGGCGGAGCACCGCAGTAAAACTGCACGATTCACCGACAACTATGAAAACCTGAGCGCTGCGAATAGAGTGGTTTACGATAATCTGGGCGCATATTTTAAATCCTTTACTGTCTACAATCTTGGCGCGTCGTATAAAGTGTCGAAAGATGTGACGCTTAACGGTGCTATTAATAACCTGACGGATAAAGATTTTACCCGGACACACGTGTTTGCTGTGGGAAACTGGAGTACAACCGCAGGGGATTACTTTACCTCTTCCCAGAGTACCACCGGCTATGTGATGCCTGGGCGTAATTACTGGCTTTCCGTGAATGTGAATTTCTGATTCTTCACGTTTTGTTGGGTCATACAAAAAATCAGAAGGCGCAGTACATGGCGACTTCTGATTTTTATTTTATCTCTGCCATACTTCACATCATCCGTGCGTTGTTGGTAGGCAAGTCATTTCCGCTGTGTAACGTGCTTTGTCGCCTGTCGGCGAGCAGGCCGTGTGATGCCTTTTATTCCCATAATGAAGATGAAATGGAAGAAGTATGCAGTGGAAATCCCTGACTCCTGGCCTGATAAATCTGCTTGCTTATGAACGCACCTGGTTAAAGCACGACGTTCGCGCGGGGCTTTCGGTAGCGGCTGTTGCGTTGCCGGTGGCGATCGCCTATGCCGAATTAGCCGGTGTAAGTGCGATCGTTGGGCTCTACTCCTGTATTTTGCCGATGGTCGCCTACGCCTTGGCTCTTCGCGGCAATTAATTGTGGGGCCGGATGCTGCCACCTGTGCTGTCATCGCTGCGGTCATCACCCCCTTGGCGGCGGGAAACGCGGAGCTTCATTGGCAACTGGCGATTGTGATGACGTTGATGATGGGGACATGGTGTCTGATTGCCAGTCGATTCAAGCTGGGGGCCATTGCGGATTTATTGTCTCGCCCGATATTGAGCGGCTTGCTTAACGGTGTTGCACTGACCATCATCGTCAACCAGATCAGCAAAGTGTTTGGTTTTTCATCTCCTTCCAGTGAACTGATTGAACGCATTTATGCACTACCGTCGAATCTGGTAAATAGCCACTGGCCAACGGTGGGTATCTCGTTGCTGACGCTGTTATGTCTGTTTGGTGTGCGTTATCTTCGGCCTAATTGGCCCGCACCGCTCTTTGCTGTCGTGTTGACGACGGGGCTGACCTTGGCGGCAAACTTGCTGCGCTTTGGCGTTGAGACGGTTTCTGGTTACACCGGGGGCGGTTTGCCTACCGTATCTTGGCCGGATTTCAAACCTGGCTTGCTGCGTGAACTGGTGATTCCTGCCTTGAATCTTGCGGTGGTTAGTTTTGTCAGTATGATGCTGACGGCGCGCAGTTTCGCGGCGAAAAATGGTTATGAGGTTGATGTAAACAGTGAATTTCGCGCACTGGGTTTGGTGAATATCGTCTCTGGTCTCTCACAGGGATTTGCCATCAGCGGAGCAAATTCACGTACTGCGGTTAACGATGCCAACGGTGGCAAAAGCCAGTTGGTTTCTGTGATCGCCGCTTTGGCGATTGCTCTGGTGGTCGTGCTGTTGAGTGAACCTCTGCAATATATTCCCATTGCCGTACTCGGCGTCCTATTAATCTATGCGTTGTGGGGCCTGCTAGATTTACGCAGCATATTCCAACTGCGTAAGCGTAATCGCCAGGCATTCTACCTGGCACTGTTTACTTTTCTGAGTGTGCTGCTGGTGGGCATTATTCCGGGTATTGGATTAGCGGTGTTGCTAGGGTTGCTGCAATTCCTGCAAACGGTATTTCGACCCACTGAGCATTTGCTCGGTGTCAACGCGGAAGGCATGATTCATTCATTAGATAACGGTAATGACAATGATATCAGACCGGTGGACGGCGTTATCATGTACCGTTTCAATTCCCCATTAACCTATTTCAACGTTGCCTATTTTAAAAGCCGCATCACAGATCTGGTGGATAGTGATACCTCTCAGCCGCTCTGGGTGGTGATTGATGCGTTAGCCGGCTTTACCCACGCCGATGTCAGCGTGCTGGCAGCTATCGACGAATTGAAACGCGAGCTTAAACAACGCGGAATTAATTTGGTGCTCGCAGGACGGCGAACCGAGTTAACCCGCTGGTTTCGTATGGACCGTTCCGACAGTAAGGTACACGATTTGATCCTGGTGCCGGACCTGTATTTGGCATTACGGCTGATTCAGAGTAAAGCGTGTAAAGAGACAGATTCGCTGAGGGCGGACAGACCGCCCTGATGATGCAATTTATTGCAGCGTAGACATATCCAAAACAAATCGATATTTCACATCGCCTTTTTCCAGACGAGAGAATGCATCATTAACCTGACTGGCACTGATGAGTTAGATATCAGCTGTAATGCCGTGTTTAGCGCAAAACCCAAGCATTTCCTGGGTTTCTGCAATGCCACCGATATTCGAACCGGAGAAGCTGCGACGCCCTTTAACGACATTAAATGCTCCAATCTCGATCGGTTCCGGCGGCAACCCAACCGGCACCACGGAGCCATCGATTTTCAGTAATTTAAGGTATGCATTAACGTCATGTTTGGCAGAAACTGTATCGAGAATCAGATCGACCTTACTGTCAAATTTTTCCATCTGTTGTGGATCGGTCGATAGCACCGCCTGATGTGCGCCAAGGCGAGTCGCATCTGCAACCTTGGCTTCCGATGTGGTGAATACCACCACCTGTGCGCCCATCGCTTTGGTAATTTTGATCGCGACGTGCCCGAGCCCTTCGATGCCGAGAATGCCCACCACTTTCCCCGCGCCGGCCTGCCAGTGTTTAAGCGGGGAGTACACCGTAATGCCGGCGCAAAGCAGCGGTGAGGCTGACGCCAGATCCAACGCTGCGGGCATTTTCAACGTGTATTTTTCACGACAGACGTAGGTTTGTGCTAATCCACCGTAGGTCATTCCCCCCAGATGTTTATCCGGTGAGTTAAATGAGAGCGTAGTGCCGGATTCGCAGAACTGTTCTAGGTCGCTGCGGCAGGCTTGACATTCGCTGCATACGTCAATAATGCAGCCCACCGCGGCGTAATCACCCGGTTGAAATCGGGTTACGGCACGGCCCACCGCGGTAACTCGGCCTACGATTTCGTGCCCAGGGACCATCGGGTAGTGTGCTGCATCAAAATCATTTTTGAGCTGATGAAGGTCGGAATGGCAGATGCCGCAATAGAGAATGTCCATCTCAACGTCATCGTCCAGTAATCCGCGGCGTTTAATACTGAATGTTGTTAACGGATTGGTTGCCGTATCTGTGCCAATGGCTTTAATGGTTTTAAACATGACAACTATCTCTGTGAAGATTAACGACCAACATGTGCTTGCAATGCAGCCGGATAACGTTCACCTACAATGTTCACCGTTTCCAACGCCTGGGTAATTTTCTGCAAGTCTGCTGGCGTGAGTATGATTTCTGTTGCAGCCAGGTTTTCCTCTAGCCGATGCAACTTCGTGGTACCCGGAATAGGCACAATCCATGGTTTTTGCGCCATTAACCAAGCCAGTGCGATTTGCGCAGGAGTGGTGTGACGTTCTGCTGCCAGTTCTGTCAGTAATATCACCAGCTTTTCGTTGGCTTTCAGAGCGTCAGCGGAGAAACGAGGAACCGTTTTGCGGAAATCACTCTCTGCAAAGGTGGTTTCGGCTTTGATTGTACCGGTCAGAAAGCCCCTGCCCAGCGGGCTGAATGGCACAAAACCAACGCCGAGTTCTTTAAGCAGCGGAAGTATTTCTTGCTCTGGTTCGCGCCACCATAGGGAATATTCACTTTGCAGCGCGGTAACTGGTTGTATGGCATGAGCGCGACGCACGGTTTGTGCCCCGGCTTCTAAAAGGCCAAAATGTTTCACTTTGCCTTCGGCGATCAGATCTTTCACGGTTCCTGCGACATCTTCAATCGGGACATCGGGATCAACCCGGTGTTGATAGAAAAGATCGATAACATCCGTCTTAAGGCGACGCAATGAACCTTCTACGGCCTCACGGATATGCTCTGGGCGACTGTTCAACATTTGCTGTTTGTTGTCGTTGCCTATGTTAAAGCCAAATTTTGTCGCGATAACCACGCGATCGCGTAAAGGTTTTAAGGCCTTACCTACGACGTCTTCATTTAAATAAGGGCCATACACTTCGGCGATATCAAAAAATGTTACCCCGCGCTCAACGGCTGCGCGAATCAATGCTATAGCCTGACGTGTATCCGTTGCTGGCCAGTAGCCTTGGCTCAATCCCATGCAGCCCAGACCTAGCGCCGACACTTTAAGTCCTGACTTTCCCAAATAACGTTTTTGCATTATTAAGCTCCTGCAATTAACGGCTTTACCGGTGTTTAGCAAGCATAGCGCAGCGCAATTTATTCGATTAGTCGCTCTAATTCGCTAGGGTTTATTAACGGTGTTCATTAATTACCGCTCGCGTTGGCTATTCAGCGCGAGATTGTACTTAGCCAGCGGGTCACGGTTTCTGTGGTTCTTCGTTCCTGATCGCATTCGATAACAAGCGGTTGTTCTTGTCTGGCATGGGTGGCCAGTCTCGCCAAGAGTGCTTCACTGTTACCAACACCATATCCGCCATGTGTGATGAACGGTATCAGGGTTTTGTCTGCCAGATTATGAGTCGTGAGAAAGGTTTGAACTACTGGAGGCAGGGTGGTTCCCCAAACAGGAAAACCTAAATAAATCGTTTGATAACGCTCAATATTACTGACACTGCTTTTTAGCGGTGACCTGAGGTCACGGTCACGTTCACGTTCAATTTTTGCCTGTTCTACCGTCTGAAAATAATCATCCGGATAGGGTATTGCTGGCTCAATATCAAACAGATCGCTGTGCAGGCTGCGATGAATAACCCCTGCGATAACGCGCGTGTTACCACTGCGGGATAAATAGATGACGAGAGTGCGTTCAGTTTTTAGTGAGTTATCAGTGTTGGCACTCGCGGAGGCGGGAAACGCCATTTTGACCACGGTTAAGCTGGCCAATGCGGAAAGCAGCGCTCTTCGAGTGCGATCGTATTGGGGCGACATGTATGATTCTCCGCAAAAATGGATAACAAATAATGTGCGCTGTGATGCAGGAGTAGCGCAGCATCAATAAGTCCAAGATAACAGAACATGTGTAGTGAGATAATCGTATTGAATTGATTAGTGTTATGAATGTTGCTCATTAAGTGCGTGTCACTGTCTCAGTGAGTAAATAGTCGCGTTTCGTTATTTAAATATGTCAAAGAGGATATGTTAAATAAACAAATGTAGTTATCTTTAAGGTTTGATAAAAAGGCATCGGTCTATTTAAAATCACTATTTTTTAAAAATAGCATCATCAAAATTTAAGAATGTTTAACAGAAAGAGTCTGGTGTTTAGCGAAGGGGATAAACTTTATAGTGAATATATTATTTCTATTATATTGATTTATTTAATATTAATTAACATTCATGACAGTGCTTGTGGTGTTGGAATAACCACCGATGAGTGATGCAAGACGCAGTGGATGGATTGGCATCCGGTTAAAACCCTGTTTTTTTTAATTTTTTATCATATTATAGAGTGTGCTGTTTTTTTCGTTTTTAAAATTCATATTTTTTTTGTTTATTATTTAAGGCACATTTGTGTTTAATAAATTATGAATGATAATGGAAAATATCGTTTTTTTCGACCGCTGGGGATGGTTTTTGCTTTGATTGGTTGTTCTCAGGTGAATAAAAGTGATGAGAGAACCCACACTCCTGTGATTAAGTTTTCAAAAGAGGAGGCTGGACGCTCTGTAATTTCACCATCAATCTCAGGTAGTGCCTCTAGTCATCATTCTGCTATGTCGTCCAAAAGGACGGATATGAAAATTCGGGGAGAGGCTCAGGCTCGTTTGAGCATGCCTGGCCGTCAGTCTGAAAGCACCTCGCTGAATGTATTAGTTCCATTGCAAGAAAATGAAAATCGCATGCTGTTTAGCCAATTTGGTGGACATCATCGCAAGCATAAAAACAACGTCAGTGTGGGAGTGGGGCAGCGTCATTTTGGTAATGACTGGGGATTGGGCTATAACCTTTTTTATGATGCGCAGACGTCAAAATCAGTTTACCACCGCCTCGGCGTTGGTGGGGAGCTATGGTTTGATAATGCTCGTTTTACGGCCAATGGATATTATGGCCTGACACGTAACCGGGGTGTTGATGAAAAACCAGGGTATTACGCGGATGTCACTCATGGCTATGATGTCAATTTGCAAGCGTGGATACCCGGATATCGTCAGTTGAGTGGTCGGGTGAGATTTGAGCAATACTTTGGTGATAGTGTTGCGCTTACCAAGAAAGGGAAAGATGCCAGAAATCCGCATGCGTTATCATTAGGTCTCAGCTATGCGCCGATTCCATTGCTACAGTTTGATGTTGATCGCGTGTTGGGTGGGCAAAGTCAAGCTGAAAACCGTTTTGGGGTCTCTGTTCATTACCAATTTGGTGTACCTCTCTCTTTGCAACTTGATCCAACGTATACGGCATCCCAGTACTTGAGGAAAGCAAAAAATTATCATGTTGTTGATCGTAACAACGATATAAAGCTCTCGTTTCGAGAGAAGCCCTAGGAACCGATAGAAAAACCAGTGATAAAAGCCCCAGTTGCGCCAAAACCACCCGTTGTAACGCCAGAAGGCGATTCATGTTTATCAACCCAGTCCTAATGGTGTGACACTCAGGAAGATCCCCGCTAAGTTGGAGCGTCATGCATTATTGATGAGGCTAGGAGTGCTGAAGGTTTTGTGATCGTTGAACCATCCGCAATAAAAAGGGATTCGCCAGACGAGCACTATGGTTTTGAGTTTGTCGACGCCTCTTAACGTGGAGTAACATTTGACCTGTCCACCAAGCAGGGCTATAAGTAACGTGGACGCAGCGTTCTCTTGGTGGGCAGTGACTCGATGCTTTGGAGATAGGCAATCCCTTGAGGTCTGTGTTTGTCATGGCTGCGTCAGCAGCCCATAGCAGAAGCAGAGATTGCTGACATTATTTCTTGTTAAACATCGATTTTAAATCGGCAAAGGGATTATAGGTCGCTGCCGCAACATCTTTTTGCGCATCTTCCCCCGCCACAACAGTTGTGCCGTATTGGTCTGCCTCAGTGTACTTCGAGTGTTCATGGTCATGGCAATACAAGCACAGCAACTCCCAGTTGCTGCCATCTTCTGGGTTATTGGTATGATCGTGATCGATATGATGAACCGTTAATTCGCGCAGGTTGGAATAAACAAACTCCCGCGAGCAGCGCCCACACACCCACGGGTAGATTTTTAGTGCTTTCTCACGGTAGCCGCTTTCCAGCCGTGCGTAGTTTTTGGGGATCAGAGCCATAGCCGATGTTACCTGTTATGATGTTACCTGTTATAAAGAGAGTATTTACGCTAGTGTCCCCAATATATCTCATATTGGAACAATAGAAGAAATGAAAGCGAAATAGCGTGTTCACGGATTCATGACTCTGCTCTGCGATGGGGCTCAGAAACGCTTTTTGCTTCTAAAGAGAGTATGTCGAGCAGTGCGCGGATATTGGCCGTCAGGCCTTCTTTACGCCATACCAACTCGGTGGTAACAGGGCTGCCTGCTGTTCCGCTGTGGTTACCAGTTCAACGATCTTCAGTGCGTTTTCGTAGAGTGCCAAGCCTGCTGTGGTCGGAATAAACCGACGGCCCGTCTTTATAAATAGCACGACGCCGAGGTGATGCTCCAAATTTTGCACTCGTGTTTTGATTGCCGAGGGCACGCGGCAAAGTAATTTGGCCGCAGCGGTTATGCTGCCAGTCTCGGTCACCGCAATGACGGTACGGAAATCTGAAATATCCACACTTTCACCAAAATTGAAAATTGAATTCCATTTTATTCAATTGAAAAGAAATTTCATGTTTTTTATTTTACGAGCGTGAACATGATGACCTGCCGGAAGGGGCTGTCGTGACCACAACGTCTTAATTAATCCAACATCCACGCTGGGCACATTGATGGGGCTGCTCTGAGGTGAAAGCACTAACAACCTGAGAGGCTACTATGAAGAAACTTGGACTGATAGGCGGTACCGGGCCTGAATCGACCCTGCTTTATTACCGTAAATTTGTCTATGATGCCAATAAGCGCAACGGTGATACCTTCTTTCAGAACCTTACTATTGAAAGTATTAACGTCTACGACGTGCTGGCGATGTGCAGTCTAAAAGACTATGCAGGACTTACCGATTATCTGGCAGAGGCGGTTCGTCATCTGACTGCGGCGGGGGCCGAAGTCGCTGCTCTTACTGGCAATACACCACACATCGTTTTTAACGAACTGCAAGCGTGTAGCGCAATCCCGCTTGTCAGCATCATCGACGCTACGTGCGCAGAGGTAAAAGCGCATGGGCTCGAGTAGAACTGACTGGGCGTCACCATCTGGCTTTTCAGGCCAAAGATCGTGAAAGCGTGAAGGCTTTTTACCGTGCAGCACTGACACATGGCGGGCGTGATAACGGCGCACCCGGCGAACGAAGCTATCATCCTGGCTACTCGCCGCATTTGTGCTCGATCCTGATGGGAACAATATCGAGGTGATTTACCATGGCGAGGCATAGCGTAGCACACAGGCTGTGGGGATCCGCTTCAGTCTGTGAGCGCAACGGTTTGGTATTCTGCCCCCTTGCTTCCTACCTATGCTAGGTGTCCAGGCATCAGTCTAACCAGAAGCGAACATAACCACTGTTAAGGTATGTTACTCAAGGCTGCATTGATGGAATAAAGCGTCAAACTTCAGCGTATAACCGTCATTTTACCGGACTTACTGATTGTCGTTCTCGGGAATCTCGCAGGTCTTCAACCACCAGTGAGAAGGCTGGAGACACTTGCTTACGGCTGGGATAATACAAATAGTATCCGGGAAAAGGCTGGCACCACGATTCAAGCGCCCTTATTAAATGTGGGTTCCAAATTCTTCCTCAGGTAAAAAAAGCGATCCCCAATCCCGCCAACGCGGCATAAACAATGTGTTCTGAGGTGTTAAACGTAACCTGTCCGCTAATCCGCACATTCAAATCTCCACCATCCTGATCAAAATCCCAGACGTACAGTCCGCCGTTCTACTGATTGAACTACAGAGGAATCGTGTGAACGAGGCGCATAATAACGACGTGCTGCGGGGATGTCAAAGGAAGAACATACAAAGGGCGATCGTTTGCTGAGAGATTAGGCAAATCGCCCTTTTTTTCTGCGTTGCGGCGAAAATCAGGGCAATTTAACACTCTTTATCGCGGCCCGCGTGCGTGCATACAAGCAGTTTGACCGCATGTTCAGGCGGCAATCGGGTGATGAGGCGTACCCTGATGGCTCGGATGGCGTGGAGAGTGAGCGAAATACCACTCAACGGTTTTTTTGATCAGAGCATCCGTTGCGTCAATGTAGTGTTCTGGTGCGGATGCCATATCGTGTTGGGGAATTAACGGCAGCTCAGTACAACCGAGGATCAGTTTTTCCACGCCTGCATCAAGTAATCTGTCTCTGACTGGAGCCAGAAGTCGATGTGCATCGGCAATACGGCCTGCCTTGTAAGCATAAATGCTTTCCATTACCGCTTGCTGTGCAGTGTCGTCAGGAGTCTGACAGGCAATGCCGAGTGCGCTAAGGGTTATCCTGATAAATTTTTGCTTTGCACGTGGCGGTGGTGGCCAGTAATCCAACAGCGTGCAAATGTTGCTTTTTAATCAACTGGCAGGTGGTGTCGATGATACTGATCATTTCGACATGTGTACGTTTTTTTAATTCATCGAACCAGAAATGAGCGGTATTACAAGGAATAATACATTCTGCACCGGCATTTTCGAGGATCTTCATATATTGAACCATTTTATCTAATGGGGATGCGCCATGGTTCAAAATACATTGTGTTCTGTCAGGAATATCAGGAATGGATACCGAAATTGTAGGGATATGATCCTGGTCTTTATTGGCTGGCGTGTTGTTAATTAATTTTTGCATGGCGTCAACCGTCGCCCCTGGCCCCATTCCGCCAAGAATACCAATTAAATTATTCACGTTATTAACCTCAATACATGAAGGGATTGAAAATATCTTCGCACAATCAGCCGGAATGTGAATTGCTAAATTCCCATCCCCTATGTATGATTTGCATAGCCAACCGGGCGGCTATGCTTTTTCTGCTGTGTCACTGCGCAGGCTGTACAGCGACAGTGGTTGTCACGTCAGGCGCTGCGCGGCGTGAAGATGAAAAGAGGTGAGTTGTGCTCAATAACATTGAAACCAAATGGCTGTATTATTTTATTGCGTTGGAAGAACATCGTAGTTTTACTTTGGCTGCGGAAAAACGCAATATCTCTCAGCCGTCATTCAGTCGTCGGATTCGTGCGTTGGAAACGGCCATTGGCATTGAATTATTTGACAGAAATGCTACCCCGTTAAAATTGACGGAGCAAGGGCGATTGTTTCACGCTCATATTCGTAATACGCTCGACGATCTGGCCTATCAGTTAAATAAATTACACGGCGGTAGTCACTATAAAAATAAAATCACACTGACCGCAGCGCATTCACTTTCAGTATTTATTCTTCCCGAACTGTTAAAAACGGTGCCGGAGCCACAGGAGAAAATATTCTATGTGGAATCTATCGATGTCGATGAGGCTGTTCTCAACCTGAAAGAGGGGAAGAGTGATTTTATTTTTTCTTTCTTTAATGAAGAACTGATGTCTGAACCTTTCATGCACACCAAGATCCTCGAATCTCATCTCTATCCAGTTAGCGCCTGTGATAAAACCGGAAAGCCTGTTTTTAATCCGCGTGCCGAAACTGTGCCGCTGCTGAACTACACTGATACCAGCTATATGGGGCGACAGGTGAGCCGCTATCTTTCTGCCATCAACAGCGAGCGTTTTTCAATAACGTTTGTTTCTTCGATGAGCGACTTGCTTAAACGCATGACGTTACAGGGCTATGGTATTGCCTGGTTACCGGATTACTCCATTCGCGAAGAGCTCAAAAATCGGGAACTGGCGGTGCTGGATATGCCCGATGCGGTAATGCGCATGGGAGTTTACCTGTATCGAATGAATGCCAAACTCAATGTTGCATCTGAAAAATTTTGGCGCTACATGAAGGGTTTGAATCACTAGTTAGCCACACGCGGTTGTATTCATAAAAAAGCGGCCCATAGGCCGCTTTTCAGTTGTGTGCTATTTCACTGATGTTGATGGTTTAGCTGACTTTGACTTCGTCGTATTCGACTTCTTCGTCAACGTCATCTTCGATCAATCCATTTTTCTGTTCGAGCTTCGCGACCACTGCGGTGGCTATGGCTATACATTTGACGGATTCTCCATCCCGACAGTCTATTCTCTGGCAGGATACGCTGTTAAAGGTTTCCCAATCAGTGTTGCAACAACGCACAGTCGACGATCTGTAAGGGACCTCCTTTTCGGTGGTGAGGTTTCAGCGTGTCCATCTGCTCTGGTTTAACCCGCTACATAATCAGATTCGTTTTTATCGCTACGATCCGCTTACCGACAAGGTGACAGGGAGCGAAGAGGGCGCATTGCTGGCAGAGGGGCCGGGCAGTTCGAGCTGGACCTATGCCACACTCCAGCGGCGCGACCGTTTGCATTTTTTGCGTGATTATCCTTATCTGGCGCAATATCCTGCCTATTTAGGGTTAAGTGATTACTGTCTGGTGCCACTGTTACGAACGGACGCGGATCGCGTGCTGGGAGGGCTGGAGTTTCTCAAGGCGGATGGCAGTCTGTTTGATGACAGTGAAATCGCTTTTTTTCAAGCGTTGGCAAGTGTAGTTACCTGTGCGCTGGAAAATATCATGACGCGCGAGCAGGCGCAGAAAGAAACAGAATCCCTGCGCCATGAACGCGATCACTACCGCATTCTGGTCGATGTCACCAATACCGTTATCTCTAAACTGGAATTAAAAGCGCTCGCGCAAGAGGTCTCGCGTGAGATCCACCGTTTCTTTGGCATTGATTTTATCGCGCAGGCGCTGGGGGATAACGAGAACGAAGACGGGCCGTTAACCTACTATGCCACCCATTATCCTGCAGGAGAAAGTCCCGCCGGAAAAACCTCATACCACAAGCAAGGGAAAGTGCTGCTGACGGAAACCATGGCAGCGCAAGTGATGCAAAACAATGCGGTGGTGCTGAGTGCCGCTCCCCGGCACATCGACGCGTTGTACGTTGGCACAGCGGCTCGATGGCGGCTTAACCCACGCGTGTCTTTTGCCGCTAACCTTTGGTACCAGAGTATTAGGGGTGTTGGAGTTGGCCCACCGTCATGAACTGGCGGTGACCGAGGCAGATATTCGGCTATTGCGGCAAATTGCGGCACGTATCGCGATTGCGCTGGATAACGCTGTGGCCTACGAACAGATCACCCGCCTTAAAGACAGCTTGATCCATGAAAATTTCTATCTGACTGAACAGTTGACCGAGCATGTGCGCCAGCATGGCGATGATGCGTTTGGCGAAATCATTGGTTGTAGCCAAGCCATTCGTCAGGTGTTGGAGCAAGTGGAGATGGTGGCTGCCAGTGACAGCACGGTGCTGATTTTGGGCGAGTCGGGCACCGGAAAAGAGTTGATTGCCCGGGCCATACACCGCCTGAGCCCGAGGCATGGCAAACGCATGGTAAAAATGAACTGTGCCGCTATCCATTCTGGGCTTTTGGAGAGTGATCTGTTTGGTCATGAAAAGGGGGCTTTTACCGGAGCAAGTGCGCAACGCCAGGGCCGCTTTGAACTGGCGTACAACAGCACGCTGTTTCTCGATGAAGTGGGCGATATTCCGCTGGAGTTGCAACCCAAACCGTTGCGTGTGTTGCAGGAGCGAGAAATTGAACGGCTCGGAGGCAGTAAGGTTATCTCCGTTGACGTGCGCCTGATTGCTGCCACCAACCGCGATTTAAAACAGATGGTGGCGGATCGCGAATACCGCAGCGATCTCTATTACCGGTTGAATGTCTTCCCCATTGTGATTCTTCCGTTGCGGGAGCGTCCAGAGGATATTCCACTGCTGGTTAAGTTCCTCACACGCAAGATTGCCCGTCGGATGAACCGCACTATCGACAATATTCCCTCTGAGGTGCTGCGTCGTTTAAGTCTTCTGCCGTGGCCGGGTAATGTGCGGGAATTGGCAAATGTCGTCGAGCGCGCGGTGATCCTCACGCGTGGTACAACCTTGAATCTGCAATTGGCCGAATTGCAGCAAATGCCACCGTCAGCGAGCGATGTTCAAAAACCGGTGGCGACCCCTCTGGATATGCCACCCCGTCAGCCGTTACAGGACGATGAAGTGGAATCAGAGCGGCAAAAAATTATCCGCGTGCTGCGTGAAACCAACGGTATTGTCGCCGGGCCAAAAGGTGCGACGGCGCGTATGGGGGTGAAACGTACCACGTTATTATCGCGTATGCAGCGTATGGGGATCTCGGTGAAGGATATCGAGGAGATGGAGTAGGTCAAGAGACTGACCTAAAACCTTTTCGCTACATGTGGGGTTGATATCCGCGTCGAATGGTGCTGAGGAAAACGATGACGCCAGAATGAGCCGCATGGATGCGGCGAAAGCCAGCGCAGTGCCGGGAGCTCGTCGCTGGCGGTCCGTCCGGCGACAACGGTTTCCGAAGGTATCGCGCAGCGACACCATTCCGCAAAGAGCGCCCGACAAGGGGTGTGGGCGACTGCACACCCCTTGTCGGGCGCGTGCCACGCGAGTGACAGAGATACGCAGAACGGTTAGCGCACGAAACATAGCGCAATCCTCTGCATAAACTCGCCCTCCGTCGGATGACGGATTCTTTAGGCTCCCGCCACTTCAGCTTCCTTCCGCAGTTGGGCTTTCAATGCGCTGTATTCCTGTTGCACAAAGTTTTCCGCCCATGCCTGATTTTCAATCGCTTCCAGTTTAACTGCGCAGTACTTGTATTCCGGCGTTTTGGATATGGGATCGACTTCATCCAGCGTCAGCTCATTACAGGCGCCGATCCACCATTGATAGGTCATGTATACCGCACCTTTATTGATGCGCTCGCTGACCATCACGCGGCTGATCACCTTACCACAGCGAGAGGAGACCCATGCCAACTGCTGATCGCGCAAGCCAAGGTGTTCGGCGTCTGCCGGGCTGACCTGTACTTAGCCCGGTTCGTCCGCCAAGGTTTGCAGCGCAGTACAGTTACCGGTCATGGAACGGCATGAGTAGTGGCCCACTTCGCGCCCCGTGGAGAGCACTAACGGGAAATCACTGTCAGTTTGTTCCATTGGTGGACGCAATTCCGTGGCAAACAACAATCCTTTGCCGCCGGGGCTATCTTCTGTCAGACACAGCCAGGGAACATAACCCGAACCGGACATTTTCTCGTAAGTCGCACCGAAGTAGAGTGGACACAAGTGGCGCAGTTCGTCCCAAATTTCCTAGGTATTGTTGTAGTGCACCGGGCCCACGCCGACGTTGGGACGCCCCAGATTACCGGTAAGCAACGCCAGACCGGAAAGCCCTTTCACCACGTCAACGCCTTTTGTCCACTGTGTGACGCCCATGCCCCACAGAATGGTGGCAGACGGTGCTGCGGCATACATTCGCATAGCATCACGAATCAACTGTGGAGACAGGTCGGTGATTTCCGTAACGTATCCCGGCGTGTACTTGACAACCAACGCACGATATTCATCAAACCCTTCGGTGTGCTGTGCCACAAAGTTGGTATCGTAAAGCCCTTCGTTTATGAACACGTTGGCAAACGCATTAACCAGCGCCATGTTGGAGCCATTTTTCAGCGGCAGCCAGAGATCGGCAATGCGGGCGGTTTCGATGTGGCGCGGATCGCACACGATAACCTTTGCACCGCGCTCTTTGGCTTTAATGATACGACGCGCCACGATGGGGTGCGAGTCAGCGGCATTATAGCCAAACACCAGAATGCACTCGGTGTGCTCAATCTCGCAAATGGAGTTGCTCATGGCACCGTTGCCGAGTGTTACCTGTAATCCGGCAACGGAAGGGCCTTGGCAGACGCGGGCGCAGCAGTCGATATTGTTGGTGCCCGTTACCGCGCGTGCAAATTTTTGCATCACGTAGTTGGTTTCATTACCAGGACCGCGTGATGAGCCGGTGTGCATGATGGCATCCGGGCCGTACTTTTCTTTGATGGCTAGTAGTTTTGAACTGGCAAAGCCGATGGCTTCATCCCAGGACACTACCTCAAACGACGCGCCTTTTTGACGCCGGATCATCGACTGAGTCAAACGTGGGGTGAGCAGTTTGGTGTCGTTGAGAAAATCCCAGCCGTAGTAGCCTTTCAGGCACAGTTCACCTTCGTTGGTTACGCCGTTCGCACCTTCTGCACCAACCACTTTACCGTTTTCAACCAGCAGGTTGATCTTGCAGCCTGACCCACAGTAAGGACAGACGGTAATAACTTTTTGCATGATGTTGTATCTCCTTGCACGTACCTGGACGGCACCGTTCAGAACTGGATTCCTGCGGCGTCATCGAGTGCCGCACGCCATTGTTTTTGTTGGATCATGGTGTCGATATAATCGCGGTTGACCAGGTGCAGCGCCTTGGTGGGGCACACCTGAACACACGCCGGGCCAGCAGCGCGCTCCTGACACAGATCGCATTTATAGTGCTTCGGCTTTCATCCCACTCCCCATCAACTGATGATGACTGATTCTGACGACCGGTTTACTGATCACGGTCATAGCACCGTAGGGACATGCCACCACGCAGGTCTTGCAGCCGATACATTTTTCCTGTCGCACCTGAATACTGTCCTGCGCGCGAACAATGGCACCGTTGGGGCACACATTGGCACAAGGGGCGTCTTCGCAATGGCGACATTGAACGGTGGTGCTAACATCAAGACTCTTTACCACCGTGAGACGCGGTGCAAACTGCGTTGCACTGAGCGATGCCATATTGCCATCGCCGTGGGCCAGCACGCAAGCGACTTCGCAGGTGCGACAACCGATACATCTTTTGGAATCTGCAATAACGAACCGGTTCATGACGGGCTCTCCTTCCTCGGCTCTGTACGTAACGTGGGTGTCGACACTTTACCGGTGTCGGCGGATCGCCCTACATAAAGCAGGGTTTATGCCAATCTGATAATAAAAATGTAATATGTTGATTGATATATTAAAAATAAGATTTTGGTGGGTGTCGAAATTCGGTGACGACGCGACTGAAGTGGAATTTCGGCAGATTTGACGATGGCGGCGACGGGAGGGAAAAGCGTTTTATGTAATTTACCTCACATTTCCTTATTCACTGCCTAATACTTCAAAAGGGTGCCCGTAATGGACTCGACGTGCATATTTTATAAAAAACGGTTTCTTATTTAACGGTGTTCTCATTGGCCGATATTTCGGTACAGGCAGGCTTTCAGGGCGCATGTCTGAAACTCGGTAATGTTTCCTGCTGGCTCTTGCCGGTGGGTCTGACTATATGATAGCGATTCAACCACCTTCCTTTTTTCGGTGCAGTGCTGTGCCGCTGGGCGTGACTGTCACTGATGTATGGGAAGGCATGATGGAGTGGTGATATGAGCTTTCTGAAGAACATCAGTATAAGAGTTATGGTGTTGATGATTGTGACGTTTCTCTTGGCAATCTGGGGCGTGGCATCCGGCTATAGCCTGTACTCCCTGCAACAGGCGACCCAGCTCATCGCGCAAAGTGAAGTGCAAAGAAAGAGCCATGCACAACTGCTCTACGGTGTTGAACAATCTTTTCGCGCCATGACGACGCTCGAACGGGCGGCGAGCTACAAGCTAAACAGCGATATGGAAAATGCCCGACAGGCGCTGGCACAAACGCAGCCAGCGATCGCGAATGTAAAATCCTCGCTGGAGGCATTCAAAGATGGTGCACACGGAGATGTCACGCCCGCGGTAATTGATGGCGTGGTTCGCACCTGGTCGGCACTGGTGACCGCCGCACTTGAACCGTTACAGCAAGCGCTACAAAAAATGAGCCGGATGCACTGCGGCAACGTCTGAGTCAAACCTATCCCATTGTGCATGCCTTTGGTGATGAAATAAAACGCTACACCGATCAGGTTGCCGCATCGACAGCCATTGGTGAAGCGCAAGTCCACCATGAGAATAACCGTAATGCACTGATTGCGGCATTGCTGGTGGGGGTGTTGGCACTGATTTTCACCGAATATTATTTGAAAAATTTTCTAGTGGTGCCGATCAGCGTGCTGAAATCTAATCTGGCACAGTTAACGGCGGGGCGGTTTGGTTATGAACTGACCGAGTTTGGCCGCAACTGCGCAGGCCGTCTGATTCCAGATATCAAACTGCTACAAAAAACCTTGCGCGATACCGTCACCGCCATCCGACAAGGTGCAAGCGTGGTGCAGGATCGCACGGCCAACATCAATAAGGGGAACGATAGCCTTTCCTTGCGCACTGAGCAGCAGGCGGCGGCGTTACAGCAGACCGCTGCCAGTATGGAACAGATGAGCGCCACGGTAAAACAGAATACCGAAAACGTGCATCAGGCGCGTCGTTTGGCACAGGAGGCGTCAGACATGGCGAAACGCGGGGGGTATCAGCAGAAATGTGATGCAAACCATGAATGACATCAGCGCCAGTTCGCGCAAGATCTCTGATATTAACACTGTGATTAATGGTATCGCGTTCCAGACCAATATATTGGCACTCAATGCGGCGGTTGAAGCGGCACGTGCCGGTGAACAGGGCAAGGGTTTTGCCGTGGTGGCCGGCGAGGTGCGTAGTCTGGCGCAGCGCAGTGCGCAGGCGACGAAAGATATTGAAGCACTGATTGCAGAATCGGTAACGCGTGTGTCAGCCGGTGCCAGTCAGGTTCAGCAATCCGGAGAAGCCATGAGTGGCATTATCGAGTCAGTGAGCCACGTTAATGATGTTATCAGTGAAATTGCTGCGGCGACGGAGGAGCAGAGCCACGGTATTTCGCAAATCAGCCAAACGGTGCATGAAATGGATCGTGTCACACAGCAGAATGCGGCGCTGGTGGTGCAATCTGCCGAAGCGGCAGCTGAGCTGGAAGATGAAGCGGATGGCTTGTTGGCGGCGGTCGATGTGTTTCATCTGACGGAGTCAGCTCCCGCATCTCGACCGACACAGAGTGTCATCAAACCGCTGGTAAAACGGCCTGGTGTTGCGCCTCGGCCCACTGCGCTGCTCTCCAGCGTGCAGAATGCGGCTCATGGTGGTTGGGAGAAATTCTAACGCCTAATAGCAACGCCCCGCATATAGCGGGGCGTTGCTTGCTGGCAAATCTATCTAAAACAGTAACTCCCACAACCCCTGTAATTTCCACAACCCTTGTCATTCCCGGCTTTCTCCGAAGATGACAAAGAGTAAAGTGATGTTGTCAGCAGTCAGGGACACCCGCGCGTATTGCTTTCAATTTTATATCCGTAATTGCCGATAGCCGTAAATGCTTAAAATCGCGCGAATCCACCGTCGCCCTGCCAGTGGGGTAACTGCTGATAAATATTTTCGACAGCCTGCGTGACTGCCCGGTTGACCGGGCAGTAAAACGCCACCAGCGCTGGCTGAATGCCGATAAAAATTACTTCAGGAATAAACGTTTGCAACTCATCAATCATAAAGTTGAACGGCATACTGTGGGTATTCATCAGCATATCTTCAGCAATACGTGTCGGATCGACGATACGTATGGCGCCCGGTTCGAGCCTCATATACGTGGCGTCCACCACGAGCAGGCGCTGAGGCGGCGCAGCACGCAGGCGATGCACCGCGTTTTCCGGGATGGCACCACCGTCGATGATCGCCTAGTCCGGTAGCTGGTTGTGTTGTAATCGTTCGGCGAGCAGTGGCCCTGCGCCGTCGTCACCCATCATCACATTGCCTACCGCCAGTACCATGTTGGGCGCGGAACACGGCGTATCCGTATCAAGTGTGTCCAGACTGGCAAGATGCGCTTCCCAATTCATGGCTTACTCCTCCATCCGCTTAACCATTAGGTACAGCGCAGACTCCCGCTCAATGGCGGCAAGATAGTCGAGTAGGGTAGCGCTCCAGGCGGAGAAGCGATCGCCGTCTCCCAGTGCGCTAAATGCCTGATGCAATAACCGGGCATGTGAACTGTCGAGGGTGATTTCGCCAAATTTCACTAACCCCGCCATTTTGCGCTGTGCGTCACCAACAGGTAACTGGGTTATCCATGCCTGATAATCGTCGAGCGGGCAAGTCAGCACCGGTTTCAGGCAGTCGATCACCGATAGCCAGCGAATAATACATGACTTGCTGCGCCTGCTCCGGCACCTTCTCTTTACTGCCGAGAAATTTTTGGCTTAGCGCATAAAAGATCACTTTTGCACTCATAGTGGCCGAACTCCCTTCTGCCAGCCGTGATAGTGTGCCAGTAAGCGCTGCACAATTTCACTCAGACGCGGATCGTCCTGGTGTGCCAGATAGGCGTTAACGCGAGCTTCCAGCATCTCCTGCGGTGATTGGAGCAGCAGGTTGATAAACGCGTCGCTGATTTCTCTCCCCTGACGATGACCCGCCATACGTCTGGCTTCCCGCTCCAACTGTACGCGTAAATCCAGCGGCGCATCAGGCAGCAATAGCGCGGCCTGCTCATGTTCTCCTTGTTCCGTGCTGACGCCGTGCAGTTTTTGTTCCAGCAATCCCAGCGCCACAGCAAAGCCGTAAATGGTCGCGGCAGGGGTGGGAGGGCAGCCGGGAATATACACATCAATAGGCACGATGGTGTCGCTGCCGCCCCACACGCAGTAGAGATCGTGGAAGATACCGCCGCCGCAGCCGCAGGCACCGTAGGAGATACAGATTTTCGGGTCGGGTGCGGATTCATACGCGCGTAGCGCCGGGCTGCGCATCGCACGCGTGACCGCGCCGGTAAACAGCAGAATGTCGGCATGGCGCGGTGAGGCCACCACTTTGATGCCAAAACGCTCAGCGTCAAAAATAGGCGTGATGGCGGAAAAAAATTTCGATTTCACAGCCGTTACAGCCACCGCAGTCAACACGATAGACATAGACAGAACGCTGAATATCTTTCAGCAATGTTTTCTTTAACTGCTGGGTCTGTTCATCAAGTTGGATGGGCGTGCTGCGCTTATGGACCGATTATGGTATGGCTACGCCGTTGAGTGGTTCACTCATGATGGCCCCCTTGACTGAAAGCCGCCGCAGGCGGCGTGATAAAATGCTGACTCAGCGTTACGTTGCCTTTATGTGGCATGCTCTGCTTACGTTTGCATTCCGGGCAGGTTTCGAACTATGTGCGCCGGATTTGCGCGTCTTCTGACGACATGCCAGCCTGTTGCAGCAGCGCTACCGTATAGGCCACCCCTTTTTCTGGGGCGAAGGGGCGGTGACACTCGTGGCATGCCAGCAGTCGGAAGGTGGCCCGCTGGAACAAATCCGCTTTATTGGCGACAGCCATCTCAAACTCTTGTGACAGCACGATCGCACGCGTCGGGCACACTTCCTCACAGCGTCCGCAAAATATGCAGCGCCCGAGGAATAACTGCCAGGTGCGGGTGCCGTTCACCACATCGGTTTCCATGGTCAGTGCATTCGCCGGTCATGCTCCAGTGCACGTCTTCGCCGCGTGGTGCTTCTGCGTACCCCAGTGCGAACTGATAAGGTTTGTAGGCAAATCCTTCAGTCAACAGCGGGCCTTCTGGCAGATTGTCCAAACCGTATTCCACAATAGCCAACGAGGTCAGCACTTCGCGAATGCGCACCAGCACGCGGGAATAGACGTCCCCGGCGCTCAGATGGTGCAGTTCCATTGGCAGTTCAAGGTAGGCGGAGTAGGGGTGATCGATACGCATATCGCGTTGGAACCCACTGGCGCGGATCATCGGGCCCACCGGGCTGTAATCACGTGCCACTTGTGATGATAAAATGCCGATCCCCTGTGTACGTTGCAGCATATTGGGCGTATTCAGCAGCATGTCGGAGAGCTGCATAATTTCGGCGCGCATCTCACGAATCAGTTCGATGGTTTTCAGCCGGTCTTCTTTCAGAATATCGCGGCGAATGCCTCCAATCAGGTTCAGGCCGTAGGTTTTGCGCGCTCCGGTCAGCATATCGGCGATGGTCATGGATTTTTCGCGGATGCGGAAGAACTGCATAAACCCGGTATCAAAACCGACGAAGCGACTGGACAGGCCGATGTTCAGCAGGTGACTGTGCAGGCTCCACTTCCAGCAGAATACTGCGAATGGCATGAATGGCATGTGCCCGTGGCGGCACCACAATGCCCATCGCATTTTCTATCGACGTGGTGTAGGCGACGCTGTGGGTAAAACCGCAGATGCCGCAGACCCGATCGGACAGGAAGGTGACTTCGTTATAGCCCATACGCGTTTCCGCCAGCTTCTCCATAACGCGATGGACGTAGAACAGGCGATAGTCGGTGTCAATAATTTGCTCGCCGTCGACAAACAGGCGGAAGTGACCGGGTTCGTCGGAGGTGATGTGCAGCGGCCCAATCGGCACCACGCGGGTGTCGCCAGTGGCTTCGTTCACAAAGGAGTAGGTTTCATTATCCTGTGTCGGCGCCGGGCGCTGGCGGTAATCCATCGCATCTTTGCGCAGTGGGTACAGATCGTCCGGCCAATCATCAGACAATACCAGACGGCGTTCATCCGGCAAACCGACGGGGATCAGACCATACATATCGCGCACCTCGCGTTCGCCCCACACGGCGGCCGGCACACGCGGCGTTACCGATGGAAATTCAGGATTGACCGGGTCGATCAACGCCTTGACGATTACCCAGCATTTTCCCCCTTGTTCCATCGACAGTACGTAGTAAATGGCAAAATAACCGTTCAACGTCCGCCCATCGTTACCAAACAGGACTGACAGCCAATCGCCGTGCTGATAGTAGAGATGCTCCACCACATCCGATAGGCTTGCCAGTTTCACCATTAGCGTCAACTGATCGTCGGTTTGCCACGCCTGTTCCAGTATGGCGTGGGGAAACCGCTGCTGCACCTGCGCGACATAACCAGCGCCGCGCTTGGCGTTGGTTGCAGCAGCCACGGGGGGAGTAGGATGTTCATTCATCACGGGACGTCTCCTGACGAGAAAGGGTAAGCGGTGTGCGTTCGATCGGCTACAGTGCCGTGGTGGCAGAGGTCTCGGTGGCGTGCGATTGCAACACCAGCGCGCTGGCGCTTTCCAGTAAACGGGTAACAGGTTGTGGAATATGTGTGCCCATCAGCAGCATTAATGCCAGCAGAATGGCCATCGGTACGGTAGTCAGCATGCCTAACTCGCCTTTACTGACGGCGGCAGGGCTGTTGCCCAACACGGTGCTGGCGACCATGCGTACCAACCCAGCCAGTACGACAGTCAGCAGAAACAGCAACACGATAACCAGCCACAAATAGCCCGCATTGATGCCAGCGGTGACGGTCATAAACTCACTTAAAAACAGGTTGAACGGCGGCATGCCGCCCAGCGCCAGCGCGCCACCGGCCAGCAGCGCGCCGGTAATGGGGGTGACACGCAGGATGCCTTTCACCGCATCCATGTCACGCGTGCCGTATTTAAGCAGTACGTTGCCGGAGCCGCAGAACAGCAGGGTTTTCGCCAGACTGTGATTCAGCGTGTGCAGCAGTGCTGCCAGCACACCGAGCGGACCACCGATGCCAAGCGCCACGGCAATCAGTCCCATATTTTCCACGCTGGAGTAGGCGAGCAGTCGCTTCATGTCGCGCTGAACCAGAATCAGGAACGCGGCCCCCGCGACAGACAGCAGCCCGAATACCAGCAACAGCCGCTGCGGAAATACCGGGCCGATGGCGGCGCTGACGATCATGGTATAACGCACAATTACCAGTAGAGCGCAGTTGAGCAGCACGGCAGAAAGCAGCGCACTGGTCGGACTGGGGGCTTCACTGTGAGCATCGGGTAACCAGGCGAGCATAGGGAACAGCCCTGTTTTGGTGCCGAAACCGATGATGACGAAGATAAACGCCAGATGCATCAGCGTACTGTCCAGCTCGGAAGCATGTTGTAGCACTTCGGTCCAGAAGATGGCATCACCCGGTGTCGCCATCACGTTGGCGGCATTGGCATAGACCAATACGGTGCCATATAGCCCAAATGCGACCCCGACAGTGCAAATGATGACATACTTCCAGGCGGCCTCCAGCGACGAGCACTGTCCGTACAGGCCAACCAGAAACGCGGAACTGAGCGTAGTGGCTTCAATGGCGGCCCACATCACAATCAGGTTGTTACTGGTGATCACCAATAACATGGTGAACAGAAACAGGTGGAAGAAACCGTAGTAGTGGTACAATGTCGGGACGGAAACTTCGCCGCTGTTTACTTCATGGTTCATGTACCCCACTGAGTAAAGTCCGGTGAGAAAGCCGATAATGCCGAGGATGGCGAGAAACAACGCGCTCTGGCTATCCAGATGCAGCCAGCGATGTGCTGCCAGAATCTCGCCCCGAGAGGCAATCATTCCCACCACGTACAGCGACAGCACCAGCAGTAGGCTGATGCCGCACAGGTGGATAACGCTCACCGCCGCGCGTGCCGCTCCGCCGCACCAGCGGCAGGCAAATGCCAGCAGCGCGGTGATGAACGGCGTGGCAAGCAGGGTGAAAAGCAAGGTCGAACTGGTCATGCGCTCACCACTTCAGTGCCGTAAGTTGTTGAACTTCCAAGGTATGCAAGGTGCGATGGATTTTGCGTGCCATCAGCGCCATGACGATGACGGCAAAGATGGCGTCAGTGGCGAACCTATCTCCACCAGTTCCGGCGCGCGGGGCGCCAGCAACGCCAATGTCAGATGCGCGCCGTTCTCCATCAGGCAATAGCCGAATACCTGTTTGAGGATGTTACGTTGGGTGACGATACACAGCAGGCCGATCATAAAAAGTGGCCGAGTGATACCGCGAGTGCCGGTTTGAGCGCACTGACCATCGGCAGTTGCACTGGGGCCACCACGAAGTAGCTCAGCACCACAATTAATACCGCCAGCAGCAAGATAGCCACCGGACTAATAATGCCGCCGTCGGCGCTCGGGTCATCCAGACGACGGAAAGCGCGATACATGATGGCAGGCACCAGAATCACCTTGGTGACCAGCGTGGCCAGGGACCAGAGATACAGCTCGTGCGCCTGCAACAGGTTAGCCAGGGCGACGAATATCAGCACCAGTACCAGCGATTGCAGCGCGTATAGTAGCGATGAGGCTGTAGGCCGTTTGGCGACGATCACCAGTAGCGAGGTGATGATCAGCAGTCCGGCCAGATTGTTGACGATAAGCGAACCAGTCATTTTATTTTCTCCTTTCGCTCGTACCTATTATTGCAGCCACAGCGCAGCAAACACGCTGGAACACAGCGACATGATGATTAACACCACCAGCACGCCCTGTATGGTGGCCGGGAGCGGTGCCGCCGCCACCTCTTCCGACGGTTCACTCGGCACGGTGCATCCGAACCAGTAAAGGAACCAGGCAAAGCTGGCGACAGATTCCACCAACGCAATCACCAGCAGCGGTAACAGCCAAAGGTGCTTCGCCGAGAGCGAGAAACCGGCGGCAAACAGCGGGAATTTGCTAAAGAAACCGTTAAACGGCGGCACCCCGGTGATTGCCAGCGCTGCCACGCAAAAGCCGATGCCGAGCAACGGCGTTTTGCGCATCAATCCTTTCAGCCGTGGCAGCATGCGGGTGCCGCAGCTGTAGCTCAGCGCACCGGCAACCAGGAAGAACAGGCTCTTGGCGAAGGCGTGGTTGAAGATGTAGGCAATGCCGGCCTCAAACGCCATGCGTGATCCGAAGGCCGCCAGTGACAGTGCGAAAAAGATGTACGACAGTTGGGTAATGGTGGGGTAGGCCAGCAGGCGTTTCATGTCCTTCTGCGGTAAATACATCAGGAAGCCGTACACCAGTGTAAAGGTAGCCATCACCAGCCCGACCACGCCGATCACATGCGGGATATCGTCCGTTGCCAGAATGGCGCGGGCAAAAATATACGCACCCACTTTCACCATCGAGGCGGCGTGCAGATAGGCACTGACCGGTGTGGGTGCTTCCATCGCATCCGGCAGCCAAACGTGCAGCGGCCACTGGGCGGATTTCCCCCAGGCGGCGAACATGATGCCAGCGAACACCACAATTTTATCGGCGCTGTCTAACTGGCTGATGGCGCTCAGTGCAAAGGTGCCGGTTTTGGCAAACAGCCAGGCGGTGGCAAGGTAGAGGCCGACAGAGGCAACGTTAGTGATCAATAGCGCTTTTAACGCCGAACGCAGCGACTTCGGTTGCCGGTAATAACCAATCAACGCCCAGGAACACCCGCCGGTGATTTCGAAAAACAGTAACTGCCCGAGCAGCGTGGAGGAGAGCGTCAGGCCCGCCATCGCCCCGATGAATACCAGTAGAAACGCATAGTAACGATTGGTGCCGTCATGCGGGTGCTCTCGGTTGCCTGATGTCAGATAGCCGCAGGAGTAGACGCTGACCAGCAGACCGAGAAACACTACGGCAAAACCGATAAGTAGGCTGACACGGTCAAAAACAAAGCCGAACAGCTCGGCGTTACCGTAGCGATACAGCGTAATCACCGTATCTTGCTGGCCTGCCGCATACCAGCCCCAGGCCAGCGATGCCATACCCAAGGTCGCCAGTAGGGCGAACAGACTGCACAGCACTTTGGCGTGGCGCTGTGGCGCAACGGCAATCCACAGCGCGCCGATAAAGGGCAGCAGCAAAGTCGCCAGCGCGCCAGGCTGTTTTTAAACACCGCAGCGGCGATAAACACCAGCAACAGCCTTAACAACAGCGCGCTGCTGCCCCACAGCATGGCACCGAGGGTGAAACTGTCCGCCTTGCCAAACGGCACGAAAATGGAGAGAAACAGCACCGCTACCACCACCTGCTTGAGGCTGATCCCCCCATTTCACCAGCGCTAATCCGGCACCGGAATATTCGGTCAACGGGCCTTCCTGTAGCTCCTGCTCGGCCTCGGCAACGTCGAAAGGAATTTTCCCCATTTCGATAAAGGTGGCGAAAGCGCAGACCAGCAGTGCCAGACCAGTAGCCGTTGGTGAGAGCCAGGCACTCTCTGCCAGCACATGGCTGATATTGCCGATATTGGTGGAACCGGCAATCAGCGCCACCAGCAGCGACAGAATCAGGATTGGCTCGACTAAAATACCGAGCGTCAGTTCGCGGCTGGCACCGATACCGGCAAACGGGCTGTCGGAATCCAGTCCTGCCAGTGAAAAGAAGAAGCGAAACAGGGCAAACAGATAGAGCAGGGTGATGATGTCGCCGCCGGCACCAAATGGCGAACGCAACGTCACGACCGGCAGCGTCATGGCGACCAGCAGCATCGAGCCGATCAGCACAAACGGCATCAGGCGAAACACCCCGCCAGCGTGCTTGGGGGCGATGGATTGCCGCTTCAGCAACTTGATGATGTCGCGGTAGTCCTGTAACAGTCCCGGTCCTTGACGCGAGTGCATCTTGGTGCGGATCACGCGCGCCAGCCCGGAGAAAAATGTGGCAAGCGCGAAGAGCACCAGCGCCTGCACCAGCGCGCACACCAGACGGATGATGAGCGGGGAGGCACCGGATAACGTAGTTTCAGTAAACATCGAATTCTCCTTATGTCATCGTGACCAACAGCAGCACTACCAGCGCTACGACGACGTACAGGCAATAGAGCCGGAAATCGCCGTGTTGTATCCACTGCATGGCACGGCTCACCCGCTGCAAGGCGCTTGCTAACGGCATCACTACGCGGTTATCCAGCATGGGCTAGGTATTTTTAGCGGCACGCGTCGTCTGTTCCAACGTCCGTTGTAGCCGTGGGCCAGGTGCCAAGGTTTTCCGTATGCGGTAGAGCGGAGCAAACAACACGCGCAGCGGCTGGGTAAAGCTGCCCGCAGAAGCTGCCATGGCACCTTCGTACTCATAGCCACACGCCCAGGGGGTGCCCCGCTGGCGGAATGCCTGACGTCCTCCCATTGCACCCACATAGAGCAGCAGCGGCAACAGCGGCAGCACGAGCAGCAAAATAAAGATCAACGGGGTCGAGAGTGAGGTTTGTGCCGGATTGTCGGGGAATAGCGTCAGTCCGTGCGACACCACAAGGGCCGCTTCACCAGTCAGGCTGACGGCAACCTGGGCGTCGGTGCCACCAGACTGGCACCGACGCCCAGCGCGACACACAGCAGCGCCAGCAGACCCATGGCGAGGGTCATCGGCCAAGGTACTTCCCGTGCCCGCTCGGCTTTCTCACTGCACGGGGCACCGGAGAAGCTGATGCCGTACACTTTGACGAAGCACATGGCGGCCAGCGCACCGGTAATGGCGAGCATCACAATGGCAATCGGGGCAATCAGCCGCAACCCGAAGCTCCCTTGATGGCTCAGGGTAAACAGCGACTGATAGGTGAACCATTCGCTGACAAAGCCGTTGAGCGGTGGCAGCGCGGAAATCGCCATACAACCGACCAGAAACGCCAGCGCGGTGTACGGCATACGGCGGGCAAGGCCGCCCATTTTTTCCATGTCTTTGCTGTGCAGTCGGTAAATAACCGCGCAGCCACCCAGGAACAGTAATCCTTTAAACAGCGCATGGTTCAGCAAGTGGTACAGCCCGCCCAGCAGACCTAACGCGGCCAGCAGCGGCTGATGCGTGGCGATGCCAATCATGCCGACGCCGCCGCCCATCAGAATGATGCCGATGTTTTCTACTGTGTGATAAGCCAGCAGGCGCTTGATATCGTGCTCCGCCAGCGCGTACAGGACTCCCAGCACTGACGAGACCGCGCCGAATGCCAGCACCACTACGCCCCACCAGGTTGCTGTGGCTCCTAGCGGGTCGATACCCACCTTAATGATGCCGAAGATACCGATTTTCACCATCACGCCCGACATTAGCGCAGAGGAATGTGACGGCGCGGCGGGGTGGGCGCGCGGCAGCCAGCCGTGCGGCGGCAACATCCCGGTCTTTGCGCCAAACCCGAAGAACGCCAGCAGGAATACCACAGAAGCCTGTAGTGGCGGTAATTTCGCCTGACGGAAATCGGCAAAATCCAGACTGCCACTGGCGCGGTAGAGCAGGAAGAACGCCACCATGATCAGCACCGATCCGGCATGGGCAATCAGGAAGTAGAGCAACCCGGCGTTGATAGCTTCGTCATCCTGATCGGAGATCACCAGGAAGTATGAACTGAGCGACATCACTTCAAACAGGATGATGAAATAGAAGGCGTTATCCGTTACCACCAGCGCGACCATTGAGGCGATAAACAGGTTCATATAGAACCCCATCGCGCCAGCGCGTCCGCGGTACTCTTGCAGATAGGCGAGTGAGTAGAGGGCAGTGATGGCTGCCAGCAGTGAAATCACCAGCACCATAAAGGCAGCCAGTGCGTCCAGCCGCAGGGTTAATCGCGCGAAAGCGACAAAGGGGCCATCGAATGATGCCAGTAATGGCTCGGTGCTGGTCAGCACCGGAAATGCGGTGGCGACACCAGCGAGCCCGGCGAGCAGGGCAGAGGTGCCACTGAGCTTGATTGCCCAGTCATCGTTGCGGGCCAGACAAAGTGATAACAGCGCGCCTGCCAGATAGAGCGCCAGCGAAAGAGCCAGCCATGCAAAGGGGGTCATCATGATTTTGGCTCCCATTCCGCTGCTGCAAATGGCTGATTGCCCTGCGGCCACATCATTGCCTGACGGCGCTTGGCCTCGGTAGCGGCGGCAATATGTGGCTCATCCACGACAAAGAGTGCCTGCGTTGGACAAACGCGTACACACCCCGGTTTATCTTGAAAGGCACACAGGTCACATTTTACCGCCACGCTTTCCACACCCGCATTCCATGACAGGAACGGATTGATGGAGGCAACGCTGACGGGTACGTCCGTTAAGGCTTCAACGGGAATGTGGTGAGCGAAGGTCTGCGGCACGGCCAGTGGCTTGCTACCAGACGGAGTTATCGCGCCAAAAGGGCACGCGATGGCGCACAGCTTGCAGCCGATACAGGCTACTTCATCCAACACCACAGAATTGTTGCGCTGCGTGATGGCGTTAACCGGGCATACCTGTGCGCACGGAGCATCCTCACAGTGGCGACACAGGACGGGGGCAGTGCCTTGGGCATCTCGCTCCACTGTCAAACGGGGATGGGTTTGCAACCCATGCTGGCGGTGTACTTGCGTACAGGCTGCCATACAGGTGTTACATCAGATACAGCGTTTGGGCTTCGCAATGACGAAGCGATTCATAGCCATACCCTCAGGGGCTTTCTCCTATGTTGGGCTGCGTAAAGCATATTCTGTGCCACGTCAGCGAGTTAGCCGGAGAGGCCCGTTTTTGCTAGGGTGCGGTGTGGCGGAGTCTATCGGTGACGGTGTTGACGATGTCGGTTTCGACATTAGTGGCGAAAAGGGTGACTATGGCATGACGCATTGGCTTACAGGTATTGCCTTATCATTTTCCAATGAAGAGGAATGAAATACTTTTGTCAGTGTTTAAGTACCCTAAAATTGTTTTCTTGAAGGGCAACCGATAATTATTGTGTACATTAGCGTTTTTACTGAGGTGCCCGATGATCTTTATAAATACTCAATCGCGAATAGATGTTAAAAAAGATACAATTTATTCCGCATTACTGAAAAAGACAAATAACAATACACTTTCCTCAAAAACGTTAAAAAAGTTAGCGAAAATAGCCAGTTCCTCCTTTTCCGTTCCTAAGGTGGATGCCAAGAGAATTTTTATAAATAATAAGCCTGTTACGCCTTCGGGGCCGTCGATAATATTGTCGTATGAGCTCTATAAAGAGCTGGCGCAGGTGTCTAATGATAATCTAAGATCGCAATTGAAGGCGTTTATCACGCATTGTAGAGGGCCTTATATTGATAACACCCCAAAAACAGGGATCCCGTGCCCAGCGTCATCTTGCACCGCCACTACCAGTGAATTTATAACAAAAAAATAGCGATCGAATCGGTGCTTCGTTGGGCGAGGGGGCGCAGGCTATCGTGGCGGCCATCGTCGCCTATCTGGTGAAAAACAATCACCATGACAAGCTGCCGTTGATCCGCCAGTCGGTGTACGTGGCGCTGGCGTGCAGCGTATTGACCGCCGTGCTGTTCCAGATGCTGTTTAGTAATTCCGGTGCTAGCCGTGAATTGCTGGAAGGGTTTACCATGCTGATTGCGGTGGTGATGTTGTTCAGCATGAGCTATTGGCTACTGTCGAAAGTCGAAGCCCGACATTGGAAAGCGTATCTGGAAGGAAAGCTGCCGCACTCCCTGAGCAGAGGTTCGGTAATCGGTTTGTGGCTGACCAGCTTCCTGGCGGTGTACCGAGAAGGCGCGGAAACGGTACTGTTCTACTTTGCGTTAGTGGGGGATGCCAGCAACGTGGCGGGGCACCTCTCTATTTTGGCGGGCTTCCTGATTGGTTGCGTGATATTGCTTATCGCTTATCTGGTGATGCGCTTTACCGTAGTCAAACTGCCGCTGAAACCCTTCTTCATGTTTACCGGCTGTTTTATGTACCTGATGGCGTTTGTGTTCGCCGGTAAAGGGGTACTGGAGTTAATTGAAGGCAAGCTGTTTGAGCCGACGCTGTTGACGTGGGTTCCTGAAATCAGCGTATTGGGGATCTACCCCTACGTCGAAACGCTGATACCGCAAGTCGTATTGGTGTTCGCTGCTCTGGCCGCGCTGTGGATTATGCGTCAGCGCGCTGAGACGTTAGAATACGGGAAGCAATGATAAGCAAAAATCAAAAACAACATGATATTGATGATATGAGGATGGGTTTGATGAAGATGCAAAAAAGTTTGATTGCCAGCGCGATTATTGCCGAAGTGTTAACGGTACCTGCCGCGTTCGCGTTTACCGAACATCCGGCTGGCGAGCCGATCACCATTAACGAACTGGAGATCGCTGTGGTCTACTTGCAGCCGATTGACATGGAACCGCGCGGCATGGGTCTGCCAGCGGCTAAATCCGATATTCACCTGGAAGCCGATATCCACGCTGTCGAAGGTAACAAAAACGGCTTCGGCGCAGGCGAATGGATGCCGTACCTGACCATCGCTTACACCCTGGTGAACACCGATACCGGTGCCAAACAGGAAGGGACCTTCATGCCGATGGTGGCGAGCGATGGCCCGCACTACGGTGCCAACATCAAAATGATGAGCGTAGGTAACTACAAAGTGACCTACCACATTGAGCCACCGTCAAAAGCCGGTATGCACCGCCATACCGATGGCGAAACCGGTGTTGGCCGCTGGTGGAAACCGTTTGATGTCAGCTATGACTTTAAATATGTTGGTCTGGACAAATAATTCGATCCTGGATTGCGTAAGGCCGTTACGGAAACTCCCCCTGCCGCACTGGGCGCAGGGGGCTTCGCCTGAGTGTGCGTTATGAGTCATTTTTTTGTTACCGTGCTACAAGCGTTTTTACCTGCCGCACTGCTGTTAGGGCTCCACTGGAGTCACCGTTCTGCTCCTCGTCTGCGCCCGCTAGTGTGGACCACGCTACTGGCGTTGTTGGTCGGTACGTTGGTGGGAATTCGCCTGCCTTCCAGTCAAACCGTTCAACTCATCTTTACCCTGATTCAACTGGTCGCGCTGGCGCTGTTTTTACTGAGCCAATTCACGCAGAGTAGCAAACTCGGCTACCTCTGGCAGGGGGTATTGATCATCGGGGCCGCCGTGCATTGGGGCGACGATCCCAATCTGACGGCACTGACTACCACTCATGTGGTGAACACCGATTTACTGTTAAATATCAGCGCGGTGATTCTGGCCTTTGGTTGGGTCGCTTTTAGTGCTGTGCTGTGCAGCATGATGGTGCGGCGTTTACCGCGTCTGCGCTGGCCGCTACTGCTGCTGGTGGCATTGCTGGTGCTGCCGCTGAGCGGCGGTCTGATGTTAATGTTGATGAAGCTGCAAGCGCTGGGTTTGACCAAACCGCGCCTGAGCTTTGTGGCGCGCGTCACCAATAACGGCGCGGCGCTTAACTATTTCTGCGCACTGCTGTTGGCGCTGCTATCGGCCGGCTTCATGTTGCCGTTGCTGAAAACCCGTCAGCAGATGCAGGCAACCGATGAGGCGATAGCCAAGCGCAAGGCAACGGCTGATTACCGGAATACGCGCCGGACCTTTACCGCAGCGTTGCTGGCGCTGCTGGTGGTGGCGCTGGGGCAGCTTTATTGGGACAAGGTGGCATCGCAGCCTCCGCGCTTGTCGGAAGCGCAATCCGTAACACTGGGCCCTGATGGCAAAGTGCATATTCCTATCGAGCAGGTGCGTGACGGCAAACTGCACCGTTTTGTCTGGATTGCTGATGACGGCAAAGCCGTTCACTTCTTTGTGATTAACCGCTATCCCGACCGACTTCGCCTCGGCGTGGTGTTTGATGCTTGTCTTCTGTGTGGCGATCAGGGCTACGTGATGGGAGGCAATCAGGTGATTTGTGTGGCTTGCGGTGTGCGGATCTTTATTCCTTCCATCGGTAAAGCTGGTGGATGTAACCCGGTACCGATTGAAAGCTGGGGCAACGACGACAACGAACTGGTGATCAGCTACGCGTCGCTGGCGGTGGGAGCGAACTACTTCACCACGGTGGTTTCCATGGATGTGGTGGATCCGGTTGACGGCAGCAAGCTGACCAACCTGAAAGCCGAGCACAAATACCGCTATGCCGGGAAGACCTACTTCTTTGCATCGGAAGCCAACTACAACAAGTTCCGTGACAATCCCTGCAGCTTTGTGACAGCACATCCAGCTGGTAATAACGAGTCTGCTACGGATAACGCCGCAGCGGACGAGGAGGAATAATCATGTTATGGCGCATGCTACGTCAGTCATGGAGTCGCAATGTGCGGCGCAAATCGCTGGCGGTATTGACGGTGTTTCTGGCTGCCGGGTTGATCTCGGCGCTGCTGGCTGTATCGATCGATATTGGCGACAAAATGGCGCGCGAGCTGAAATCCTACGGTGCCAATATTCTGGTGGAACCCGCCGGTCAGGCGGCGCTGCCTGCGCTCTTTGGTGAAAACAGCAATCCGCTGGCCAGTGAAGAGTTTCTTGATGAATCAGAACTACCCAACATCAAGGATATCTTTTGGCGTAACAATATCGTCGGCTTTGCACCGCTGCTCAGCGGGGATGTGATCGTTGCCGGTAAGCACATTTCCGTGCTCGGCACCTTCTTTTCTCAGCCGATCACCATCCCGGATGAAGAGGATTACCACACCGGACAACAGAGCGTCAGCCCTTATTGGCAGGTGACCGGCAATTGGCCTACTGAACCGGTGAGCGAAAGCGCCTTGCAGAGCGGGCAGGGGATTGACGTGCTGGCGGGAAAACAACTGGCACAGCAAAACGGCTGGCAGGTGGGGCAAACGTTACGTTTGCAAGGGCCTGAACGCACGCTGGATGTGCGTATCAGCGGCATTCTTGCCAGCGGTGGCGATGAAGAGAACCGCCTGGTGATGCCGCTGGCAGCGGTGCAGAACATGCTGGGACTGGAAGGAAAGATTCAGGCCGTGCGTGTGTCTGCACTGACGGTGCCGGAAAATGAGCTGTCACGCCGGGCACGGGAGAATCTCGAAGCGCTCAACGCGGAAGAGTATGACCTGTGGTATTGCACCGCTTACGTGTCGTCGATTGCCCACCAGTTGGAAGAAGCAATATCAGGATCGGTGGTTCGGCCTATCTGGCAGGTGGCGGCATCAGAAGGTGTGGTGATCGACAAGATTCAGTTGCTGCTGGGCGTGGTGACCTTTGCCGCACTGGTCGCTGCCGCCATGGGCATCGCGTCCTTGATGACCAGTACCATCATGGAACGCTCCAAGGAAATCGGTTTGATGAAAGCACTCGGCGCACGGCAGTGGCAGATCATGCTGCTGTTCTATCTTGAAGCGGCGATGAGCGGCTTGCTCGGCGGCGCATTAGAGTGTATCGCAGGTTGGGGATTGGCGCGTGCGATTGGATTGATGCTGTTCGGCGTACCGCTCAGTTTCGCTTGGGTGGTGATCCCGTGTGTACTGGTGATCGCCATGCTGATTGCCGTTATAGGCACTTGGTTCCCGGCGCGGCGCATTGCCCGACTCTACCCGGTGGAGGTGCTGTATGGTCGTTAAACACTCGGGTTCAGAGCGTAGGATCGGCAGTATGTTCTGGCGACTGGTGATTCGCGCATTGCGCTTGCGCTTGCGCATGCAGCGTGTCAGCGTGGTGTTTGCCGCACTGACGGTCGGTGCCGCCATCGTTACCGCCATGTCGGCGGTGTACTTTGATATCAACGCCAAAATGAGCCAGGAGCTGCGTACCTTTGGTGCCAACTTTTATATTGGTCCGGCACACGGCGGCTCCCTGGCACAAAGTGGCTTTCAGCCGATTCTCGACAACACCCCGCCGAGGTTAATCAATTCCGCCAGACCGTATTTGTACGGCATGGCGCGCACCGAGTTGGAAAAAGTGGTGTTGATGGGCGTGTGGTTTGATGCGCTGCGCCAACTCTCTCCCTACTGGCTGGTAACTAGCGACTGGATTGGCGTCAAGTTTGACGATCGTAACGCGATGATCGGCGTCAAGCTGGCGGAACGACTGCATGTCAAAGTCGGCGATAATGTTACGCTGATCGATGGGAGCGAGCGTCAGCGCCTGCGTATCAAAGGGATTGTTGAAGCCGGTGACGCTACCGATAATATGCTGATTGTGAATCTGGAACTGGCGCAAAAATGGTTGCAAAAGGAAGGCACCATCAGTAACGCCCTGTTGAGTGTCAGCAACGATCTGGGGCAGGTGGATCGCTTTGCCGCCAGCCTGCAACAACAATATCCTGACCTCGAGATCCGGCCTATCCTGAAGGTGTCCGCCTCGGAAG
Organism: Candidatus Symbiopectobacterium endolongispinus; assembly: GCF_018777385.1. Lineage (GTDB taxonomy): Bacteria > Pseudomonadota > Gammaproteobacteria > Enterobacterales > Enterobacteriaceae > Symbiopectobacterium > Symbiopectobacterium endolongispinus. The sequence goes on from NZ_JAFJYB010000003.1 coordinate 456,588, forward strand.
GACAGGTGCTGGACAAGATAAGGGGCTGATAGGACTGGTTTCTGCCGTTATTCTGGTGCTTTCTTCTCTGTGTGTGAACACCACCTTGATGGCGATTGTCGGTGAGCGTGCCAAAGAGTTTGTGTTGCAGAAAGCGTTGGGCGCGAGCGGTAAAGATATCGTACGCCAGATGCTGGCCGAAACCGGTGTGATTGCGCTTGCGGCGGTGGTGTGTGGTTGCCTGCTCGGTTATCTGTTGGCACAGGTGCTGGGACTGACGGTGTTCAATGCCAGCATTTCGCTGCGTGCGCCGGTGCTGCCGTTGACGCTGCTGCTGTCCTTGCTGGTGGCCGCCGCTGCCGCTGGGTTTCCTACCCGGCGCGCGATCCACGTCGAGCCCGCAAAAGTGTTAAAAGGGGAGTGATTCAATGGGTGTTGCACATAACCCGCAAGAGGCGGTGATTGAAACCCGCCAACTGTACAAACGCTTCGGGCATGTCACTGCGCTGGAAAACATCAATATCCGTATTCAGCGCGGTGAATTTGTCGCCATCATGGGCGCATCCGGCTCGGGGAAAACTACGCTGATGAATATCCTGACCTGCCTCGATACCGTGACGGAAGGGCAGGTGCTGCTGGATGGCGTCGATGCTGCGGCGCTGGATGAAGAAGGACGCCGACGCTTTCGCGCGGACAAAATCGGGCTGGTGTTTCAGCAGTTCCACCTGATCCTGTTTCTCACTGCGCTGGAAAACGTGATGCTGGCACAGCATTACCATAGCGTGGTGGATGAAACCGCGGCGCGCCAGGTGCTGGCGCAGGTCGGGCTGGAGCATCGAACCGATCACCTGCCGAGTCAGCTTTCCGGTGGGGAACAGCAGCGCGTCTGTATTGCTCGCGCGCTTGTGAATGAGCCGCCGGTGATTTTTGCCGATGAACTGACCGGTAATCTGGATGAAGAGAACGAACAGTGCGTGCTGGCGCTGTTGCAGGATCTGCATCATCAGGGACGTACCATTGTCATGGTGACGCACAACCCGGAACTGGGGCGTTTTGCCGATCGTATTATCCGCTTGCAGCACGGCAAGTACCTGAGCGAGGAGGTTCAACAACATGCAGTGGCGTAAACTGATAACGCTAGGGTGTCTTATGGGCGCGCTGGCACTGCTGTCGGGCTGCAAAGAAGAGCAGGTACAGGTTGGCGCACGCGCACCTGCGCTGGCGGCCTACGATCTGGCCGGACAACAGGTGGAACTGGCGCACTGGCAGGGCAAACAGATTTATCTCAACTTTTGGTCTTCCTTCCGGCTGTGGTGGTTGTCTGGCAGAGATGGCCACGTTGGAGAAACTGAGCAAAACCTACGCGGATAACGTGGTGGTGGTCGCGGTGAATACCGATCCTGATGGGGTGGATATTGCTGCACTGTTGGCGCAGCAGCACATTAGCTACCCGGTCATTCGTGACCAACTGGGCATTACCAAGGAACGCTATCAGGTGGTGGGTACACCAACCTCGTTCGTGATTGACGCGTCGGGTAAAGTGACAGCCCAGCATGAAGGTGCCCGCAATGAGCAACAGTTAACGGCGCTGTTCAAACAACTCGCCACTGGGGCCTAATCCCCTTTAGCTCGTGGCGCATGGGGAACTCTGCGCCGCCTTCAGGTTTATTTTTCCTGCACTGCCGTATCCACCTTCACCACGACAGGTTTTGGTTTGATACGCATGGCACCCACCACACTCACCAACAAACAGAAGATGCCGCACAGTGTCAGCAGCGGTGGCCACGCCTGACGCAGCATAAAGGTGTAGGTCAGCCCGGCCAGCGTTTCGAATACGATCAACGGTCCAACCAGCACCGTCGGCAGACGTTGACTGGCCTGATTCCAGCAGAAGGTGCCAAGCCAGGAGCAGAGCAACCCAATCGCCAGCATTAAGCCAATAAACGCCAGTGGGCGCGGGCCAAACGGTAGGGAAAAGTCCGGTTTGGTCAGGGCAAGTTGTCCGCTGACAATCACATAGGCCAGCAAGGCCATGGGTAACGTCACCATCCCTTGTGCGGTGGCCCAATTGGTGGATTTTTATCCAGATTACGGCGCAGCCAGCGTGCATTACGCAGCGGATACCAGGTCCAGCAGATGACCGCGATAATCGCCATGCCGAGCCCACTCAGATAACGCTCCATATCGACCTGCTGATCCTGAGCGCTCAGTTCTGCCAGATTCACGCATAACAGCCCAAGCAAAATCAGTAGCAGCGGTGGCGGTAACGGCAATCACCACCGGCAGCGTGCCGATAATCATGGTAGAGACGGGAGCACCGGTACGCTGAATAGCGCTGGCAAGGAAAAAGTAATAGAGCAGATTACCCACCGCTGAAAGCTTCAGCGCTTCGATCCAGTCCGCACGGCTCAACCGACGCAGACGTTTCCTGTCAGCCCATGCCAATGGCAGCGCTATCAGCCCAAACGCCACATAACGGCCCGCAGACTGCAACGCGGCAGGGTATTCCGGAACCATCAACGGGCCCACAAAAATAAGCCCCCACATCAAACCAGCCGTCAGGGCGAAAACGATACCGCTTAACATATCACACCCGTTACCCATTTATGCTTGAAGGGCCAAGCCCTTGTGTTGTCGTATCACGGGAAGCCTAACCGGTAAGCCGGATAACATATTGTAGGATATTGCGCTTTTTTTAGCGGAGGCGGCCGTGCGGCATAACCTGTTTTTGATAGCGAACTGGCGTAATGCCATAACGCTGGGCAAAGGTGCGCGTCAGATGGGCCTGATCCGTCAGCCCAACCTCCGCCGCCACCTGTGCGGCGGGCATGCCGCGGCACAGCAACTGTTTGGCCCGCTGTAAACTAATCGCCATCAGCATTTGGTGTGGGGTGACGTGATAGTGCGCTTTAAAGCGCCGCTGAAAATGATAAGGGCTGAGGGATGCGACTGCGGCCAACTCGTTAAGCGTGATGGCTTGAGCAAAGTTATCGTTAAGGTAGTGCTTCACTTCGTCAAAGCGCGACAGACCTTGCGTTTTTAACGGCTGTGCTACGCGGTCAAAGGGACGAAAAAGATCGATGATGCTCAGCATCAAGCTGTCACAAGCCAGCTGGTCGTGAGCACGCCACAGTGCGGCCAGCAGCGCAGAAAGTTGGCGGGCTGCCAGTGGGTCATGCCGTACCACATCGCTAAACCACCAGCCTTGCTCACCGGAGATCACCTCCAACTTTGTGGGATCTATATAGATCATGTGATAACGCCATCCTTCCTTGCCGACAGCCTGCCCGGTATGCAGTTCATCTGGATTCATTAACACCAGCGTATCCTGCGCTGCCACGTGCTGAGCCCCCCGATAGCGAAACTGCTCGGCACCAAAGTCGATAGTGCCGATACCAAAGGCGTCATGGGTATGGGGTTCAAAAGCACAGCGGGCAATGTGCGCCTGATATAATTCAACGCCGGGTTGCTGCGGCACATGACGAAATTGCGCGCGATCCAATGGACCTTGGAACATCTCGCGATCGACACCTTCTTTTTTATCCAACAGCGAGAGAGGGGCGTTATTCATGTGCAGGTCCATGACGTATTTTTGAAGGAGTAAGACCGGATTTATCTAAATCATAACAAAAAATTTATCGAACCGCGAAAGAAATTAAATCAACATAAAAAGTGATTATTTTAATGCATTGATTATAAATGTTTTTGTTTCTTTATGCATCAAAGAATGTTGCTCAGATGGCCACGGCTTATTTTCTTAGTAGAAAATAATATAACACCATCCGATTGCTTATTTGTCGCAGCATTTTTTCCCCGTATCTATATGGCGTTAGGGTAAAACGATGTAGAGATGGAGAACAACGTGAATTTTCAACAACTGAAGATTATTCGAGAATCAGCACGGCGTAACTATAATCTGACGGAGGTCGCCAATTCGCTGTTTACGTCTCAGTAGGGCGTGAGTCGCCATATCCGAGAACTGGAAGAAGAACTGGGCATCGAAATCTTTATTCGCCGCGGCAAACGACTGCTTGGCATGACCGAGCCAGGCAAAGAATTACTGGTGGTCGCGGAACGTATTTTGAATGATGCCAACAACATTCGTCGTCTGGCTAATGTGTTCACCAAAACGATGTGGGTCAACTGGTGATTGCCACCACGCACACCCAGGCGCGCTACAGCCTGCCCAATGTGATTAAAGAGTTTCGTGCCATCTATCCGCAAGTGCGCCTGGTGCTTAACCAGGGCACGCCGGACGATATCGTTGCCATGCTGCACTCCGGTGAAGCAGATATCGGCATTGCCAGTGAGCAACTGATGAATGACGCCACTCTGGCGGCATTTCCCTATTACCGCTGGCATCACGCTATCATGGTGCCACAGCAGCATCCCCTGATAGACGTGCCAACGGTGACGCTGGATATGCTCAGCAAACTGCCGCTGATCACTTATCGACAAGGTATTACCGGGCGTTCTCGCGTCGATCGCGCTTTTCTGGCGGCAGGCATGACGCCGGATATCGCCTTTAGCGCGCAGGATTAGGATGTGATTAAAACTTACGTTGAATTGGGTTTAGGGGTGGGGATTGTTGCCGATCACTCCTACGAGCCGGCGCGTGATAAAGGGCTGGTACGCTTGAATGTTGAAGGGAACACGGTGTGGATTGGTCTGAAGAAAAGCCAGCTACAGCGCAACTATGCCTGGAAATTATTGCAACTGTGCAACAGAAAACTCTCACTGGATGAGATCAAGGATAAAGTCTTTTCGGATAACGCAGAGTCGGTTATCGACTACCAGATTTAGCGCCTACTCCACTAGGCTATTTTACTTACCATTTTAGCCCGGTAGTGCTCGAAATCCTCACGTACTCCGTGTGCGCTCCGGTTTCTGCGCGCTGTACGTGACCAAACTGGCTGCGCCAATAACGCCTACTGGGATAGGCTCTTAACCCACGGAACCTCACACAAGCGGTTTGCTTGATATCGATCAAGTGAATCGCTATTCGTGGCCGTTATGCATCCTGCTGCATTTACCTCAGTCTGACATATCTTCTTTATCTTTTCTTTAGCGTGGTGAATAACTGCTTTTTTCACGCGCTTTTCAGTATTTTATCACATTTTTTTGACATAACTGTGACTTTTGACGCTGTTTGCCTGCTTGATCTCACGGAAATGGGATGGTAGTATCCCCAGCCATAACAATAACGTATGTCTGATGTTTTGCTTTCAGATACAGTCACTTGTCAATCCATTTAGCGCTATTACGGGCCGTATTCAAACGTGTGCGCCGTACCAAGGGTTATCAAGATGTACTGCCTCAGCATTCACATTGGTCGCATTTTATATCAGCCACACTTGTGCGCCGTTCAATCGGAAGAGAGGCGCTGTGGCCGTACGTTCGCGGCACCGGGTGGTCTTACAATGGAATTCACTATGAAATCAATCAAAATCAGCCTAGCCTGGCAAATCCTTATTGCGTTGTTCCTTGGCATCCTTGTTGGTGCCGTATTGCATGAAAGCCCCGATGACCGCCAGTGGCTTATCAGTAACATTTTGAGTCCCGCCGGTGATATTTTTATCCGGCTAATCAAAATGATCGTGGTGCCGATTGTGATTGCCACACTGATCGTGGGCATCGCCGGGGTTGGGGATGCCAAGAAGTTGGGGCGTATTGGTCTTAAGACCATTGTCTATTTTGAGGTGATCACCACCTTTGCCATTATTCTTGGCATTACGCTGGCAAACCTGTTCCAACCCGGTCACGGCATTGATATGTCATCATTGGCCACGGTGGACATTTCTCAGTACCAAAAGACCACCGAACAGGTGCAGAGTGGGTCGCACAGTTTGGTGGTGACCGTGCTGTCGCTCATCCCACCTAACATTTTTGCGGCGATTGCCAAAGGCGATATGTTGCCGATTATCTTCTTCTCCGTCCTGTTCGGGCTGGGACTGTCGTCGCTGCCCAAAGCGCACCGCGATCCGTTGTTGAACGTGTTTCGCGGCATATCGGAAACCATGTTTAAAGTCACGCACATGATCATGCGTTACGCGCCGGTTGGGGTGTTTGCGTTGATTTCAGTGACGGTTGCCAACTTCGGTTTTGCTTCGCTGTGGCCGCTCGCCAAACTGGTGATTCTGGTGTATGTCGCCATTCTGTTCTTCGCGCTGGTGGTATTAGGGGTGGTAGCACGCTTGTGCCGTCTGCGTGTCACTATGCTGATCCGTATTTTGAAAGATGAACTGATCCTGGCCTACTCCACCGCCAGTTCAGAAACCGTGTTGCCGCGCATCATTGAAAAGATGGAAGCCTACGGCGCGCCAAAATCGATCACCAGTTTTGTGGTGCCGACGGGCTACTCGTTTAACCTGGACGGTTCTACGCTGTACCAAAGTATCGCCGCTATTTTCATTGCCCAACTCTATGGCATTGCTCTCTCTCTGTGGCAGGAGATTGTACTGGTGTTAACCCTGATGCTGACCTCCAAAGGGATTGCCGGTGTGCCGGGTGTCTCGTTTGTGGTGCTGTTGGCAACCTTGGGCAGCGTGGGCATTCCGCTGGAGGGGTTGGCCTTTATTGCCGGTGTGGATCGCATCATGGACATGGCGCGCACGGCGCTGAACGTAGTGGGCAACGCGCTTGCCGTACTGGTCGTTGCGAAGTGGGAAGGGCAGTTTGATGAAGAGAAAGCCCGCGCCTACGAGCGCGAAATCAAGGGCACTGATTCACGGCTGGTACAGAGCAAGGTCTGATTAACGCGTTGGAAAGACAATAAAAAACCGCCCGAGAACCGGGCGGTTTTTTATTGCAAGAATTAGAGGAAGCCGTACATGGCGGCAAATACCCAGCCAAACACACAGGATGTGGGTACGCCAATCAACTCCGGCAGAATAAAGCTGTGGTTGATAACGAAGCGGCCAATCTTGGTGGTACCGGATCGGTCGAACTGGATGGCAGCCAGATCGCTTGGGTAGATAGGCAGAATATAGTAGCCATAGCAAGCAGGCGCTGAGGCGACGATATATGCCGGATCCACACCGATGGCTAACGCTACCGGCACGATCGCTGCCAGTGCTGCCGCCTGCGAGTTAACAAACTTCGACACCAGTAGCAAGATCAACGCATAAGCCCAGGGTACTCTTTCACCAGCGTGCCCAGCGTGCCCAGCGTGCCCAGCGTGCCCAGCGTGGCCTTGATTTGATCCAGGTGCGCACCGAACATGGTCTCTGCCATCCAGGAAATCCCACACACCGCAACGATGGCGATCATCCCAGAGCGGAAGACCTCGTTTTTGGAGATATTGGCCGGATTGGTTTTAGTGGCAATGATAATCACTGCACCCGCAAACAGCATGAACATCTGGATGACCAGCACCATGGAAAGCGGTTTACCACCAAAGCTTGGGCGCAAGTCGGCATCGGCACCGATAATCGCTACCGCAGCAATGGCTGCCAGGAAGATCCACATGGCCGGTACCGCAAAGAATGGTCAGGATACAGGTGACAAACGGTGCGATGATAGAAACGTATTTCTGGTTACGGCGCAGCAGACGTTTTGCGATTTGCAACATCACATCCAACCCACCAGAGGCCTGGAGGGTGGCGGAAGCAGCAACCACCGCGATAATCACCAGCATAACGTCGACGGGCGGCGTGCCGGGTTTGAGTTTAAACACAAAGACCATAATAACCAGCCCGATACCGCCGAGCAGGCCGAGTTCTATACCGCATTTTCTTGCCCAGTAAAAAAGGCAGATCAGAACGATCACTAATTGAATGATAAAATCCATAGGTACCCCATTGCTCAATATTGACGAGATAAATTAATTAAGTTGGCTTACTGTCGTCGTGGGTACTATAGGGATTATTGGATTATTATTTATTTGACCCATGTCTACAATTTTTTATATTTACAAAATTTAATTCAAATAAAAGAAGCAGATCCCAATAATAATTATTTGGTTTATTTAGTTATTTAACTCTAAAATTAATTATATTAGGGGTATTAAAACATAGAGTGAATTTATTGCGTTAATTATCTTATTTAATGTTTGTTATATTTTTCAATGTTGTTTTTAATTTGTTGTTTTATTGCTTTGCTTAAGTTTTTTTGCTACTAAATCGATAATAAAAAGAAGATGGTGCGCTTTGCGCAATGTTTATTATCTATGATAATGATTTTCAATGCCTTTACCTCTTTGGTGGTAAGGGGTTTTTTCATTACCGCTATGCTGTTGCAGCAAGCATTGTGCCAGTTGTCATGTTACGTCTTTCGCTAAAATCGGTTTTCACCTTTATTGCGCTTTCTCTTACCGAAGAAGAAAACCGATGTGGTGTTTTTTTATAGCATAATCGGTTATTAAAAAATTATTTACTGTCTAATTTAAGAATAACTTTAGTTAGCATGAAGAAAATATACAGGCACTTTCTGCAAGGCTGGCAGATTTGCTTTTGCTATCGTATTGCCGCCATGAGCAGGCTGAGATGTTCGACTACACTTAAGGGTCAAAGATGCAGCCAGTAAACAGGTAGAAGAGGTCAATATGGCAGAACAACAAACGGGCGATCCTAAAGCGGTTACGGTAGGTGACGGACTGGCAAAAGTGCACGAGGCGGCAGAACAGTTAACCGAAGAGGAGATCGACGCGCTGGCAGACGCTGCGCGAGCGGCGGCGCAAAATGCCAATAAGGAACGTCCAGATTGATGGCATTGTGGTGAGCGAAAGTGGCAGGTTTTTTTGCACACTTAGCATCACAATGCAGAAAAAACCATGCAGACAACAGACTGATTTCTGGTGACGAGGACGCGATGATGCACGACAAACTGCTGATAGACGGTAAGCTCGAAGCGGGCCAGGGCGCTGCGCTGGCTGTGTTCAACCCCGCGACGGGGGAAGAAATTGCACGTATACCCCAGGCTGACCTGCACCAGGTTGATGCAGCCGTGCGCGCTGCGGAAAGCGCTTTTGCACAATGGGGGCAGACCACGCCAAAAACCCGCTCGTTGCTGCTGTTAGAACTAGCGGATGCTATTGAGCAGCATGCAGAAACCTTCGCGCGTCTTGAGTCGTTGAACTGCGGAAAACCCTATCACGCTGCGTTGAATGATGAATTGCCCGCCGTAGCGGACGTTTTCCGCTTTTTCGCCGGTGCGGCAAGATGCCTGAGTGGCTCTGCCGCCGGTGAATATCTGGAAGGGCATACGTCAATGATTCGACGCGATCCCATCGGCGTAGTGGCCTCCATTGTGCCTTGGAACTACCCGTTGATGATGGCCGCCTGGAAACTGGCACCAGCGCTCGCGGCTGGTAACTGTGTGGTCTTGAAACCCGCGGAGCAAACGCCGTTTACCACGTTCCATCTGGCGTCTTTATTGGCTGACATATTCCCTGCGGGTGTGGTCAATGTGGTATTCGGTACCGGTGCGGCAATTGGCGATGCACTGACCGGGCATCCTCTGGTGAATATGGTGTCGCTCACCGGATCGATTGCGATCGGGGCACATATTTTGTCGCACACCGCCTCTAGCATTAAACGTACGCATATGGAACTGGGCGGTAAAGCGCCGGTTATCGTGTTCGATGACGCCAATATTGATCAGGTGGTGGACGGTATTCGCAGCTTTGGCTTTTATAACGCCAGGCAAGATTGCACGGCCGCCCGCCGCTTGTATGTGCAGCGTGGTGTCTATGATGACGTGGTCAGCAAATTGGGTCAGGCCGTCGCCAGCCTCAATATGGGCGATCCTAATAGCGAAGACACAGAGCTCGGTCCGTTGATTACCGCCGCCCAGTTAGAGCGTGTTGCCGGTTTCGTTGAACAGGCCAGCGCGTTGCCACATATTCAGGTAATTACGGGGGCAACGGGTTGATGGGCCGGGGTACTACTTCCAGCCGACCGTTCTGGCGGGTGCGCAGCAGGATGATGATATCGTACAAAAAGAGGTATTTGGCCCTGTGGTCTCTATTACCCCGTTTGACGATGAGGCGCAAGTTGTCGCCTGGGCCAATGCTTCTGGTTATGGGTTGGCCTCCTCGGTGTGGACGCGTGACGTGGGGCGGGCGCATCGTCTGGCTGCGTGTCTGCAATATGGCTGCACCTGGGTCAATACCCACTTTATGCTGGTCAGTGAAATGCCGCATGGTGGGCGGAAACTTTCCGGCTACGGCAAAGACATGTCAATGTATGGATTGGAGGATTACACCGTCGTGCGACACATTATGATTCGTCATTAATCGTCGCGAGGTTGTGTTTCGTAAATGTTAAGATAAACCTGTCTTATCGGTGTGGATATCTGGTGTCATGGGCAATCGATGCACTGACGCCAGCGCTTTTTATGACGTTATTCAGATGCTCCATTATGGGGCGATATGCGCGATAATGGGGAAATCATATTGTTTTTCAATATATTTACTCTCATTAGTATTTTCGATGCGGTAGTTAATTCCGATAAGCATGCATAATCCCACTGCTTTATTCTTGTCGACCTTCCAATGTGAAAATTTTGTTTCAAAGTGCGCCTTTTGACAGACAATTGGCGTGTTCTGTGCATTAATTAAATTGATATCACGTGATATCCGTTGCGAAGGAAGGAGCACAGTTTGTCCAGACTACGCACTACACTCACCCCGTTAGAGTGTTCTCAACGGGCACTACTGTGGGTTCATAAAGAGACCCTCACGCAAGAAGAAACCATCGCATTAAATCAGGAAGTGCTGAGTAACTTCCGCTATTACGTCAATCCGGGTTTTCTGAGCTACAGAAAATCTGTCACCTCAGGAGGGGACTTTGGCGCCGTAGAGTGGCGCGCCAGCGGTCCGAATACGCTTGTTGATACGCAAGGAAAGGAGTATCTCGATTGTCTGGGAGGGTATGGCATTTTCAACGTTGGCCATCGCAACTCGACGGTGCTGGCGGCGGTAGAGAGTCAGTTGGCCAAGCAACCGTTACACAGTCAGGAATTGCTCGATCCGATGCGTGCCATGTTGGCGAAAACGTTGGCGGCGCTTACGCCGGGCAGTTTGCAGTACAGCTTTTTCAGCAACAGCGGCACCGAAGCGGTGGAAGCAACGCTGAAATTGGCTAAAGCCTATCAGGCGCCGCGCGGACGCTTCACCTTTATCGCAACCAACGGCGCGTTTCACGGCAAGTCGTTAGGGGCATTATCTGCAACGGCCAAACAGGCGTTTCGGCAACCGTTTATGCCGCTGTTACCTGGTTTTCATCATGTGCCTTTTGGTGACATTGAGGCTATGAAACAGCAGGTAGCTTTGTGTGAAAAACGCGGCGATGGCATTGCGGCGATCGTTCTGGAACCGATTCAAGGGGAAGGCGGCGTTATTGTTCCTCCGGCACACTACCTGCCAGCGGTTCGTGCGTTGTGCGATGAAATTGGTGCGCTGCTGATTCTGGATGAAGTGCAAACCGGAATGGGGCGTACGGGTAAAGTGTTTGCCTGTGAGCACTATGGCGTGCAGTCGGATATCCTCTGTTTGGCGAAAGCGCTGGGGGCGGTGTGATGCCCATCGGTGCGACTGTGGCGACAGAAGCGGTCTTTTCGGTGTTGTTCGATAACCCGTTCCTGCATACCACGACGTTTGGTGGTAATCCGTTGGCCTGTACCGCGGCGTTGGCAACCATCAACGTCCTGATCACGCAGAATCTGGCGGACAGGGCCGCGCAACAAGGGGCGTTTTTACTGGATGGATTACGGCGGTTAGCCACCGAATGTCCAGAACTGATTGTCGAGGCGCGCGGTTTAGGCTTGCTGCAAGCGATCGAATTCAGAGAAAACGAAATTGGCTATGTCTTCGCCAGTGAGCTGTTTAAATGCGGCATTCTGGTGGCGGGTACGCTAAATAATGCCAAATCGGTTCGCATCGAACCGCCGTTAACCATTACCCACAACCAGTGCGCACAGGTGTTATTGCAAGCCGGTTAGGTATTGAAAAAACTGCGGGGTGCACAACCGAATGACATTCAACTTAAGGAATACGCTGTAGGGTGAAACGCTACCTTGATACGCTGAGTAAAACTCATGCACGAAAGCCGGTCTGCAACCAGACCGGCTTTTTTTATGCGTCGAGCTGCTCCAGTGCGGCCAACAACGTGTCTAACAGGCCGGGAAAACGTGCATCCAGATCTTCACGTCGCAGAGAGAGGATATTTTCACGTCCGTTAGGGCGCTGCCAGATTACACCACTGTCGCGCAAGACTCGCCAATGGTGCGACATCGTGGATTTTGCCGCGCCTTGCGAAAGTGCTCCGCAGGATTGTTCCCCCTGCTGGGCTAAAATACGTACTACTTCCAGCCGTACTGGATTACCCAAAGCCAGCAAAACGTTCTCTAATCGAATCTGCTCGGGGTCGGGATGGTGAGCGATCATAGAACTCCGTATTCATGTATCAACGGTGCCGCCTGGCTGCCGTAACTGTTCGTCGGCGATCACTATAACGGGTACGTTTGATGATGTCATCCTGGCGTGTGTTTTACACCGTGCTGTATTTATCCTTTGTCCAGAATTCATTCTCAATTGAGCTATTGAGCTGATGTTGAGAAAAAAATCAGCAATCAGAGCCCAGTCAATATCAAGCTGGATTTTGTTTAATACTATTTTTCCCGCATTTATTTCAGCATCAGGGATATTTTTTAATAGGTTCTTTCGCAATAAATCATCAATGTGCTTTTGGTATTCAAATTCCAGCATGTAGTATCTTCGCTCTTGAGCAGCATGTATTTTTTCTGGCGCAAGCCGTTCAATTAACGCATGTAATGGTTCCCATTGTGCGAGCCAGGAAGCAAAATGAATATTTTCATTTCGTTTAATGGTTTTCTCCGCAGTATTTAGATCATAGGATGAAATCTTTGAGCAAATAAAACTGTGCATATTTGGTGCGAAGTGTTGCAGGTCTAGCGCGCTATGCAATCTGGTTTGGAAACCGAGGTAAACCTCAATTTCATCGGTGTTAGGGTGTCGCTTCATATGTTGATTGGCAATCATATTTAATTGTCTGGTGCGGTAAACGCATCTGGCAACGGCAATCAACGCATCTAATTGGGTGTCATATTTACCCTTGTCAATGTCATCAACAATCATCACTTGCTGCATCTGGTTGTAAGTGAACAGGGTTTTGTCGTTGCAACTGGAGGTTCCGTCAGAGGCGATAGCAAACACGGTTTCTGCCACCGAAGGGGATAATACAATATTGTCCAGAAACGTACTGATATGCTGTTTAAATTCAGAAGAGTGAATAACGACATCACAGGCTCTGAGTTTGCTCAAAAATTGGGAAAATGATGTACTGTTTCTGTTTTTAGCAAGCGTCTCCCAGTGTGCCAATTTCGTTATGTTTGGTTGTGATACCAGCGGTTTACTGGTTAAATCTTCTGGCGTATACCAATAGGAGATCTCCATGAGCAAACCTTTACTCTCTGTGGAGGTGATTATATTTACATCTGATGGAAAGTAATTTAACTGTGGCTGGAAAAGTATTCTAATTATATCAGCGGTGGAGTTTTCTGCATTTCTAGAAGGGGGGGATTGATTGGTATTTCACTGCCGAACTCTGATAGGTTGCCCGTATATATGGAATTATACTGTAGTTGAAGATATTCATTTTGTGCACGATTGACTCTCGTTAAAAAAATTCCGGCGCTGATTGGATTTCTATTACTCCATCTGGAATCTGATGTGAACGTGAGATGATCTGCTAATTCATTAATATTAAAGAATGGCATGGTGATATCCTATCGGTTAAAAAATTAATATCTGTTTTTTTGATAATAATGTCTTGCATATTCCACTTTAGTTTTTTAGCATAAATAAAAATTATTATTAATACTTTTGTTTATATTATGGTTTTTATAAAAAGCGTTTCGAGTTAGGCGCGTTTTTTGTAACCAAAACCCATCACTGATTGCAGGTAGTGTTGACGAGGCGTAGGCTGAAAGTCGCTATCACTCACTGTCCATCAACGTGCGAAGGAGTGCGGTGGGGCAATTTGTTGAATGACATTTTCAAAAAAATTGTTCGAATACACTCGAACAATTGTACTATAATCATCGCCGTTATCAATCCGGGTTCTCCCTGCGACAGTTCACTGCCACGTCCGAACCCCTTCGTTATTAAGGACATATCATGGCTCGTACAACGTCTATTGACCGTTACCGCAACATTGGCATCTCTGCGCACATCGACTCAGGGAAAACCACCACCACGGAGCGCATCCTGTTTTACACCGGGATGAGCTATAAGCTGGGTGAAGTGCATGACGGTGCAGCCACGACTGACTGGATGGCGCAGAAGCAGGAACGCGGTATCACTATTACCTCTGCGGCAGTGACTTGTTTTTGGCAGGGGATGGACAACCGTTTTCCTCAGCACCGCATCAACATTATCGACACCCCGGGGCACGTGGATTTCACTATCGAGGTAGAACGCTCGATGCGCGTGCTCGATGGTGCGGTGATGGTGTATGACGCTGTAGGTGGCGTTCAGCCGCAATCGGAAACCGTCTGGCGTCAGGCTAATAAATACCGGGTTCCGCGTCTGGCTTTCGTGAATAAAATGGATCGCGCCGGTGCCGATTTTTTCCGCGTGCGTCAGATGATGGTTGAGCGCCTGAAAGCCAATCCCGTGCCGATCGTCGTGCCCATCGGTAGCGAAGAGCATTTCAGCGGCGTGGTGGATTTGGTGAAGATGCGTGCCATTTTTTGGGATGATGCCACTCAGGGGATGACCTTTAGCTACCAATCTATCCCGGCCGAGGTCATGGAAACGGCGCAGGTATGGCGTGAGCAGATGGTGTCTGCGGCGGCGGAAGCCCCCGAGGCGTTGATGGATCGCTATCTTGAGCGGGGCGATCTGAGCGAGGCGGAGATCGTAGAGGGCTTGCGTCTGCGCACCATTGCCGGTGAGATTTAGCCCATGCTGTGTGGCAGTGCGTTCAAAAATAAAGGGGTGCAGCGTCTGCTGGATGCCATCGTGGAACTGATGCCTTCACCGCTGGATATCCCGGCGGTACAGGGTGTCTATGAGCAGGGCGCGTCAGCAGAACGCCACGCCGATGACCAAGAAGCGTTCTCGGCGTTGGCATTCAAACTGATGAGTGACCCGTATGTCGGTCAATTGACGTTCGTGCGCGTTTATTCGGGTGTGCTGAGCAAAGGCGATAGCGTCTATAACCCGGTGAAGGGAAAACGGGAACGTATTGGTCGTATCGTGCAAATGCATGCCAATACGCGCCACTAAGTGGATGAGATTCGCGCTGGAGATATCGCCGCTTGTGTCGGGCTTAAGGATGTCACAACCGGTGATACCTTGTCCGATCCCGATGCGGTCATCACTCTGGAACGAATAGTCTTTCCAGAACCGGTGATCGCGTTGGCGATTGAACCCAAAACCAAAGGCGATCAGGAAAAGATGGCGCTTGCCTTACAACGATTGGCGGCGGAAGACCCGTCGTTACGCCTGAAAACGGACGAAGAGTCAGGTCAGACCCTGATTGCTGGCATGGGGGAACTGCATCTGGAGATTATCGTCGATCGTATGCGGCGTGAATTTGGCGTGGAAGCGAACGTCAGTCGACCGCAGGTGACGTATCGCGAAACGATACGACAGACGGTAACGGACGTAGAAGGTAAGTTTGTGCGCCAATCCGGCGGTAAAGGACAGTATGGTCATGTTGTGCTGTCACTTGAACCGCTGGCCGCGGGTGCCGGGTTCAGCTTCGTGGATGCGACCAAAGGTGGTGTGGTGCCGCGTGAGTATATCCCCTCCGTGGAAAAAGGGGTGCGGGAAGCCATGAACAACGGCGTGTTGGCGGGCTATCCGCTGGTGGATGTGAAAGTCACGCTGACGTTTGGTTCCTATCATGAAGTGGACTCGTCAGAAATGGCGTTTCGCATGGCGGCGATCTTCGGCTTCAAAGAGGGGGGTAAAACGCGCGCATCCGGTGATTTTGGAACCGATGATGCAGGTTGAAGTCGAAACACCAGAACCCTACGCCGGAAACGTGATGGGCGATTTAGCTTCACGACGTGGCATGGTGCAAGGCATGGAAGAACGACTGGGTGACCGGGTAATTCGCGCAGAGGTGCCGTTGTCAGAGATGTTCGGCTATGCCACCACGCTGCGTTCCATGACGCAAGGACGAGCTACTTTTACCATGGAGTTCAAGCATTACGCTGAAGCACCGCGCAACGTGATGGAGGCGATTATTACGTCGCGCGCCAAAGCCTAGTGTTCCATAGCATGTTAGTGAAAAACCCCGGCAAATGTTGCCGGGGTTTTATGTTGCTGACAAATTTGCCTAAAACGGCGATCCCATTCGTCATTCCTGCCCATTTCCGTCATTCCCGCGAAGGCGGGAATCTCGCGCAGAAGAGACGCGTTTATTCATGCAGAGGTCCCCGGCTTTCGCCGAGGATTACCATGAATAAAGCGGCTTTATCATCAGTCTGAGACCACGACAGACATAGCACCGCGCTGTTTCATTTCGATATTTCTGTTTTTTCATACCGAGCTTTGGTTTACCATAGATGTATCCTATCATTTGGCGTTAAATGGCTTTCTGATGCGTTATTTGGCTGTTGTGTTACCCATGCTGCTGGCTGCCTGTAGCAGCCATACCCCTGCACCCTCGGCGGCTGATCCTGCCACCCAACCGCCGGTATCCGGTGGCTTTTTGTTGCAACCTGAGCATACCGGACCACTGCAACAAGGCGATTTTGCATTCAACAAAGAAACTGACCGTTTTGTTGCCCGCATGGTGCAAGAGCACGGGTTCGATCGCCAGCAATTGCACGATGTTCTGATACAGGCCAAAAAGCTCGATTGGGTGATCCGTTTGATGGATCAGCAAGCGCCGGTCTCTGCCGGTGGACCTCCAACCCCAAACGGTGCCTGGGTGCGCTATCGCAGCAAATTCATTACGCCGGATAACGTACAAAATGGGGTGATGTTCTGGAATCAGTACAGCGATGCCTTACAACGCGCCTGGCAAACCTATGGCGTGCCGCCCGAGATCATCGTCGGCATTATTGGCGTGGAAACCCGCTGGGGACGAGTGATGGGAAAAACCCGCATTATCGACGCTTTAGCCACGCTGGCATTTGCCTATTCGCGCCGTGCCGACTATTTTGCGGGTGAGCTGGAAACCTTCCTGCTGATGGCGCGTAAAGAGGGGGACGATCCGCTTTCGCTCAAAGGCTCCTATGCGGGTGCCATGGGTTACGGTCAGTTTATGCCATCGTCATTTAAGCAGTATGCCGTCGATTTTAACGGTGACGGACATATCAACTTGTGGGATCCGGTTGATGCTATCGGCAGTGTGGCCAACTACTTCAAGGCACACGGCTGGACCGCCGGTGCCGAGGTGGCGATCCCGACACAAGGGCAGGTACCCAACACCTGGGACAGTGGTTTCAAAATGCGTTATCCGGTGGCGACGCTAACGGCGGCCGGATTGCGTACTGCCCAACCGCTGATTGGGTATACTGAGGTCAGTTTGCTGCGTTTGGATATGGGTAACCAATTCCAATACTGGTTCGACTTGCCGAATTTCTACACAATCACCAGCTACAACCACAGCGTCCACTATGCCATGGCCGTGTGGCAACTGGGGCTGGCCTGCCGACCAGTGGGACGCAACCCAGCCTTCGCTGGGAATAACCTCACTCAGGGGCGTTGCCGTTATTGCGGATCAACGCCTGATACCAGTAGAATCTGTCCTTCTTGATACGCGTTAACGGGGTGGGATCGAACTCACCCCGATTGATATAGACAAACCCATAGCGCTTCTTGAAACCATCGCTCGAACTGAGCACATCAATAAAGGTCCAGGGGTTATAGGAAAGAACCTGCGCGCCGTCCTGAATGGCGAGACGCATCTGCTCGATATGATCGCGAATATAGGCAATGCGATAGTCGTCGTGCACCTGACCGTCTGCTGTGAGTTCATCACGTGTACCCAACCCATTCTCTGTCACCATCAGCGGTAGTCGATAGCGTTCGTGCAGTTCACGGAAGGCCAAACGAAAGCCGATCGGGTCGATCTGCCAGCCATATTCTGTCGCCTTCAGGTAGGGGTTCTTTTCGCGCTGATAGTAACCGGGATAGTCGCCATAGCAATGTACGTGCAGCATGGCGTGGTTGCGCAGATCGTGGTTCTGACGCGCGGCTAAAACATCTTCAGGGCGCGGTGATGCCGGTTAGATAGGCACATAGGAGACCGCCGGACCAATCTTCGCCTGTGGCAGCAGTTCATGACAGGCTTCAATCGCCTTGGCGGTCGCCAGAAACATGTGGTGGTTCATCTGATAGCGACGGCGATCGGCCTCGTTGGCATCCAGACCCTGCAATCCCACGAGTACATTCACGGACAGCATCAGGTTCTGTTCGTTGATGGTCAGCCAGTATTTCACCCGATCGCCAAAGGCGCGAAACAGCGTGCGCGCATATTTCTCAAAATCGGCGATCGATTCGCGCGCCAGACAGCCACCGTATTTTTTTATTCAATCCTTCCGGAAAGTCGAAATGGTACAGGGTGACGATGGGCTCAATGTGGTGGTGGCGTAACTCATCGATCAGTGTCAGATAAAAATCAATCCCTGCCTGATTTGGCTCAGTTTCATCGCCATTGGGGAAGATGCTGGTCCAGGCGATGGAAAAACGGTAGGAACGCAGGCCCAACTCGGCCATCAAGGCGATATCTTCCCGCCAGTGGGTGTAGTGTCCACTGGCGACTTTGGTGTCGGCCTGTAGATGAGATTTCAACAACGCGCTCGTCCGCCGTGGAAAGCTCTTTTCCATCATCCAGATAGCCACCTTCTACCTGAAAAGCTGAGGTGGCTGCGCCCCACAGAAAGTCAGCCGGAAAGTCAGTTTTTATCTTGTTCAGCATACAATCACCTTGGTGTATGAGTAGAAAACGATCATGAATAAATGTGTTCCTGCACGATGCGGCTTTTTACCGTCTGAGCCTGATACAGCGCCACGTTATCGGTCTGCGGTAAGAAGCGCCGCGTGTGTTGATGACGGGCGATCTGTTGATGGGCTTGCGAGTAGCTGCGGTAGTGTTGCAGCGTGACCACGGTAGAGATCCAGACACCCGCTGCCGTGGCGTTATCTTCGAGCGCCACCACCGGACGGTTGTAAATATCCGCCTGGATCTGGTTGAAGGTGTCGAATTGAGAGATGCCACCCGCGGTGTAGATATCGGTTATTTCCCCCACCAGCGGGGTAATGCCTTGGATCTGGTGATGGAGTTCATGGGCAATTCCTTCCAGAATGGCGCGGGCGAAATCCCCCCCTGGTGTGGTGCAAGGCGATGTCATAAAAGAACGCCTTTACCTCTCCGGGCGGTTGATGGATGAGCTTCCCTTTGAAAAAAGGCGACAACACCAGCCCGTATCCCCCGGGCAAGGCGGCGCTGACCTCCTGATTGATGGTGTGGTAGTCACCGTCAGCCTGATAGAACGTACGATTGAACCAGTCGTAAGCGCAGCTGGCGGAGAGCAACGCGCCCTCAATGACGATGTTGGTCGGCAGGGCGGCGTGGTTGTAGGCAAAATGGTTGTCGAGTGGCGCAGTACCCAGTGTAGTGGCCATGCCCATGACATAGGCACAGGTGCCGACATTGACGATCACGCGGTCAGAGGCGAACTGCCCTATGCCCAACGCGCAGCATTGCTGATCGCCACCGGCGGTGATCACGGGAATCCCCGCAGACCGACCGACCTGTGCGGCAATGGAGGGGAGCAACGCCCCCACCACGCTGCCGGAAGGGAGCAAGGTGCAGAGCTTGTCCTCATCGAGTTAGAACAGCGCTAATAAGCTGTCATCCCACATGCCGGGTGCGTAGGTTGAACAGGTTGGTACGTGACGCTAGCGAATAGTCGGTACAAAAACGGCCAGTCAGCGTATGCAACAGGAAATCATGAATGCCGACCAGCTTTGCGGCGCGTTAATACAGCGCCGTTTGGTTTTGCTTCAGCCATCCCATTTTTGCAGCGGAAAACACCGGTGAGATCGGTAGGCCGCAGCGTTGATGCACCTGGGCGGTGGCACCAGCCAGACTGTCACACAGTGCCTGAGTGTGCGTGTCTTGCCACATCAGCGTGGGTGATAATGGGTTCCCTTGCGCATCGACAGCAATAATCGACGAACGCTGTGACGTCAACGCCAGTGCGTGTAGCGTCAGCCCCTGATCAGAGAGAAACAGCGCCGCTGCGCGCAGCAGCACTGCCAGTGCATCGCGCCAACGTTGCGGATCCTGTTCCACGCGACCGTCATCAAAATAGTGTGGCGCGGTGCTGACAGCGTGCTGAAACGTCGTTGTACCCTGTACATCGAACAGCACCAGCTTCATTTGTGTGGTGCCGGTATCAATCACTGCGATCGTCATCTGTGCGGCCTCCCTTGTTTTAAAACTGTGTCGCCTCAAGCCTGCGTGGCCTGAGTACGCATGGTATTATCCAGCCGTTTGAAAAACGGATAGTAAATCAGCGTGTTGAGCACGATAAGGAACACCTGCAACAGCGCAAACAGCCAACTGCCCTGAATAAAGGCGTTAGCAAACACCGGCATCCCGATCACGTTGAATACGCCAATCATGCGTGGCAGTACGTCGGTCGCTATCAAGAAATAGGCGACGGTGACGTTCAGCGCCGGTGCCAATACGAAAGGAATCGCTAACATTGGGTTAAGTACGATGGGAATACCGAAAATAATCGGCTCGTTGATGCACAGGAACGAGGTTGGCAGCGCCATGTGGCCTAACTTCTTCAGCCCCTCACTTTTGGCTTTAAAAGCCATCAACAGGTTCAGGCCCAACGTGGAACCACTGCCGCCCAGACTGGCCCAGACGCCCCAGAACGCATAGCCGACAATGTGCGGCAGCGGATCGCCGTTTTGGAACGCGGTCAGGTTTTCCAGATCCATCGCCAGATAAAGCGGTTTCCAGATAGTGCCGGTCACCATTGGACCGTGAATGCCAAACAGCCACAGCACATGCGCTACCACGACAAACGTGATCATGCCGCTGTAAGAGCCGGTGATGCCGAGCAAGGGCTGCTGGATGATAAAGTAAATGTAGGCGTGCAGGCTGCCAGCGGCGGTCAGTTTGAATAGGGCCGCAATGGTAGCAAAAATAATGACGTTGATGATGGCGGGGATCAGGCCGTTAAAGGTTTCCGCTACCACCGGAGGAACGTTGTCGCCCATGCGTATGGTGAGATGGCGATCGACGACAAAGGAATAGATTTTATTCACCAGCAGGGCAACCATAATCGCCACAAATAGCCCACCAGCCACGATATATTTAAAGGGCATTACCTCCGCACCATCCACAATCGTCACCGGACTGGCGATCAGAAAGCACATGATGGCAATCGAGCTGACCACCATTTCATTATGGCCCAGCGAGCCTGCCAATTTATAAGAAATAAAGAAGCACACGTAAATCGACATTATTTTTAACGTCACGCTGGCGGGTAATGCAATCGCCTGCTGTAATCCGTAAGATTTAATAAAAGCCAAATAACTGTCAATTGGTAGATTTGCCAATAACGTGGAAAACGCCCCGATAATAAATACCGGAAGTGCAGCGGTAAAACCGTTGGAAATTGACATCAAATATTTGTTGCTTTGCATGTGCGAGGCGGCTAATTGCAGCCCGGACATGGCATTTTGTAGGTTAGCCATTTTTCTTTCCCTTATAATTATACGTGCCGGATAGAAAATTTATGGTATAGAACGCTCGGCAAGTGAACTCGCCTGGTCGATGTTTTATATGTTTTCTACACATTTATTATGGATATGCGTTAATAACCTCTTTTGTCGGTTGACTGATGTCCTGCGAAATAAAAAAACGGCAAATGGTACATACTTCGTCTTCACTTATAGCCAGCGAAAATGCCTGTTCAATGGCGATCAACTCGTGACGAATTAGACTAATCATCGCGTCATGCTGCTGAACGTAACGCTCCTTATCGGGAAAATCGGTATGGGTTGGTCCTTCCAGCAAACGATCGAGCAGGCAAGCCAGATGCATGGTCAGACCGATGAGCATATTGGAAGAGAGCGTTATTCCCAATGCCGCAGACACGCGCGCGTTAAACCACTTGATGGCAAGCAGCGCCGTATCCGGTTTCACATGCTGCAAAATCTGTGTCAGCGTTTCGGCTACCCGCAGGTAGGTGGATTCTCGCTCGATCAGCAGATCTAACGCCGTCACGCCGTCGTAGTACAGCACATCGGCCAGATCGAACTGCGTGAGCGTTGTGGCGATGGGAAACGGGCTGACCAGCGTATAGCGTATAGCGTTGGTCCAGTGCGACCAGTTCCTGATTGAGCTGCGCATCGTTATCAAAACGCTGCGAGAGCACGGCGACGCGCTGCATACGACTCGACAGCGCCTGTGACAGGCGGTTTTCCAGTACTTTTGCCGTGCCTTATCCCGTGGTGCAGATCATGACAATGGCCAGTTTCTTCTCGGCAGTCGCTGGCACGCGGGCGGGTGCTGGTTCACGATCGCGTGGCACTTCCTTTTCGAGTAACTGATTGACCATCAGCACGTTGTGGCACACCTCCTGTAAGGGCAGGCCGTTCATGGCACTCTGGATCGCTTCGACAATGTGCATGGTACTGATTAACTGTATGGTTCGCGTTGCCACGTCGCAGTGCTGTGCCAGGGCGGCACCAAAGGTGGTCAGTGACCCCATATCAACCAGCAGCACTTCAGATACGCCTTCGCTGGCCTGAATGTGGCGAATGATGCGCTCCAGCACCAACTGCGCCTTTTCGTAGAGTGGAACGTTAAAACCCACCGCATAATTGACCCCGAGCAGTTCGTTGGCGGTGGCAACCAGCGCGCTGGCGGTGTCCATCCCGTGCGCCACGACGATCACCTTGACATCGGTCTGCCGTTGCTCCAGATCCCGCTCGCTGTAGACAAAGAACATGGCGATAAATCCCGCTTCATCGATGGACAGCGTGATTTCCATCACCCGTTCTATCATGCGCAGGCAATCCAACGCCGCATTGAAAGCATCCGGGTGACCAGTGCGAATACGGTTCAACTGCGGATGGACAATACTTTTGTTGCGACGCACGCGATCGAGTGCGTTTTCAATATGGGTTGCCAAACCGTAATAGACCTTAATTGTCCAGCGTGCGCTGCAATTTCCCTTCGGCATAGCGGATGATCTCTTCGGTTAAACGCAGCACCGCAGGGGTGACCAAATTCTCCAGACGGCGTGTGTCATATTTGCCATGATAACGGCTGAGCCTGGTTTGGAAGTAGTCTGCGATATCTTTCTCAATCTCCTCTTACAGAGTATTGCCTTCAATTCCCTGGCTGCGCAGTTCCGACATGCGCAGATTAAGCATGTCGTAAATGTCATTGAGCGCATCGTCTTCAAACAGCGGCGTATTGCTGGTGCCAGAGAAAGTAACGCTCTTCTTGCTGATGCCGATAATTGTGTTCCAGATCTGACGATGCTCAAGATGGGTATACAGCGCCTGACTGACGTGGTTCGGCAGCGTTCGACTGTTGATGGCGAAACTGGTTTTTTTGCCGGTCATGTATTCCGCATACGCGCCCGCGCAGGCGAAGCGAATATCTGCTTTGAGCTGACCAATGTTGTTCGGGCAGTCAGGGTCTTCCCCTATCATGGTGGGAGACTCATAACCCCATGTTTAACCTGCCGTAATGGAACATCACTGCCACCTTAAAGCGTTCTTTGTTCCGGTATCCTCTGGACTTGATCCGCAGCAGCCTTATCTTGCTGTTTAGTGACTCTGCATTACCGTTTGATACCCTGTGTTTCATGGCATTCAGGATCCCGTACAGTCGTTTACGTAACGTCCGGGCGGCGCTGCTTAGTAGCGGGACACCAACGTCTTTTGCCATCCCTATCCATTCCAGCCACAGACGCCTGCTGTGTTCGTCATACCGGCGGTTCCAGAGTTCCCGGGCCAGCGCCTTCATTGCCCAGCAACGGCTGGTATCAGGCAGAACCATCTGCGCTGCTTCCAGTCTTTCTGCTATTCGACCATGACGTTTATGGCGACCGTACAACCACAGATAACGGGAACGATGTGCACTTTTTCGTGCCGGTAACGGGATGGTTTTCATCTCCAACTGTCGTGTTTTATCTACGACGGCACAGAGCATTTTCGCTACATGGAAGTGGTCGAACGCGATCTTCTCCACCGCGTTAGGCAGATGGAGCCGCGCTGCGCTTATATAGGATAGATTCATGTCCATCGACAGGGTTTTAATGGATTCAATCTGGCGGTCACCCAGACTCCGGAGATAGCCAGCAAGACTTTCAACTCCGCGATCATCTTTGAGTTCCAATGCCTGTCCTTGGGTATCAGAGATAACGGTGACGTACTGATGCCCCTTTTTGAAAGCGACCTCATCAACACAGAGATGACGTGCGGCCTGAGGTGTTTTTCGACGGGCCAGTCCACGCTTAACCGCCCGTTGCATAATATTATCGACAGCATTCCAGCTCAG
Organism: Candidatus Symbiopectobacterium endolongispinus; assembly: GCF_018777385.1. Lineage (GTDB taxonomy): Bacteria > Pseudomonadota > Gammaproteobacteria > Enterobacterales > Enterobacteriaceae > Symbiopectobacterium > Symbiopectobacterium endolongispinus. The sequence continues at coordinate 481,091 of NZ_JAFJYB010000003.1, forward strand.
CCTCAGCTGTTTCCTGACGGCATCCACGGTGCTGATTTTCAGCCATGAGATAACGAACGACTCGAACAACAGCGTATACCGGCTACCGGGGCCGGCCCATGGAACAGACAGCGTCTGGTAGCCATGCTCCGGGCACATAATACGGGGTACATCAGCTTCGACTATTGTCGCGAACTGACAGGTATCGAGATGGCGCCATTTACGATGTCGGTGATCGTGAATAGGACAAGATTTCCCGCAGGTTGGACAGGTTAACTGAGTGTTTTTCGCAATCTCAACTGTAACGGTAACAGAACCGGCATTTTCATCGAGAGAAAGAGACTTTACCTGCCACGGAATAGACAGGTTGAGGATATGAGCGTAGAGAGACTTTTCGTCCATGGTGGTGACCTCTGGCGATTTAATACGCCATTATCATGCCTTCAGCCACCACAACAAGGGAAGACCCGGGCAGTCATAGCTCAGCAGGGCATTCACGGAGACGCAGATACTCTCCTGTAAATGCGCCGCTTCCTGATTGAAAAAAAACTGGATCAGCGCAAAACGTTCCTGGAAGGTGCGTTTTCTCAGGGCGGGCAGGTGGATAACCATCGGAAAACGTCGGGTAAAGGTGTGCAACAGGCTGGAATCCGGCTCTTCCGTGGTGGCGGAGAAGATGCGTACGCTGGCGGTGCGTTCGACCTGCGTTTCTCCTAAACGGCGGAAAATCCCCTTGTCGATAAAAGTGAAAAAGATTTCCTGTCCTTCTGGCGGCAGACGGCGCACTTCATCCAAAAATAGAACGCCGTGATTCGCCTTCTCCAGCATACCAATCTTATCTTCATCGGCGCCGGTATAGGCCCCTTTTTTACACCCGAACAACTGTGCCAGCAGCAGTTGCGGATTGTTGGCATAGTCGGCGCAGTTAAAAATCACAAACGGTGCCTGCGCCGGCAGCTTACCGATGGCTTTGGCATACTGGTACATCAGCTCAGCAAACAGGGATTTTCCCACGCCGGTTTCGCCCAGAATCAGCATATTCATCCCGTTCGGAGGGTAGAACACCGCCGCCTTGGCTTGCTCTATCGCCGGAAACAGATTGGCGTTGCTGCCGATAAACTGCGCAAATTCGCCTTCACTGTTGCGGGCCAGAGCACCTGGATTAATCGCCTGAAACAGCACGGGCTTGTCTTTGATTTTGACCGCTTTTCCTTCCGCGGCCAGGCTGTTCAGATCGTTGCTGATATTGGCTCTGGCATAGCCAAGCGCCTCCGCCAACTGCGGGGCGGAGATGCCAGATTCGACGCTAAGCGCCTTCAATTTGTCATAGACGATGTCGATCCGCATGCTCTGGTGCTCCTGATCCATTTGCGCAAAATAGGGCTGGTGCAAGGACTACCATTAGCCTGAGAACTATCTGCTGCCAATATACCTAGTGACGCACAACGCGGTGAAAGAATGCGGCAGTAATAACTACAGGTTCACAAATTACGGGCGAATTCGAGTACCTTTCCACCGTTCATCGAGCCGTAATCCACGGCATTGATGACAGCGATTTTTAAATTTGGGTAGCGGCTTTCCATCGTGCCTTCAATAAAACTCACCTGCGGGCCGATCAGTAATACGTCGGTTTTGTCGGCGAAGTTTTTAAAATTACTTTCGGATGTCGCGTTAATTTCCACATCTAGCGCTTGTTTGACGGCATCTTCATGCATTCTTTTCACTAGCATGCCCGTGGAAAAACCGCCCATACAAACCAACGTAATATGCAACATGGCCTACTCCTCGTATCAATAGTGTGCCTGGGTAAGTGAGAGTGCTTGCACCTGTTTGCTTAATTCAGCCATATGCTGGTAGCAAGCCACCTGCTGTCGAGCCAAATCTTTAACCGTAATGGCGTTCATCAAATGATCCTGAGAGTGTACCATCAACAGCGTGACCGGGTGATGTACACCGCGTGCTTCATCTTCTATCAGATTGGTTTGTGCCAGATGAGCGACGCGCAATGCTTCGGTAGCCTGTTCCAACAACTCCTGTGCAGGCCCAAACTCCTGACGTGCCGCGCACTCAATAGCTTTGATGGCATGACTTCTCGCCTGACCTGCATTGACGATGATGTTAATCACCAACTCCTCAAAATCGCTATCCACCTGTTCGTTCATCACTACTGGCTCCTTAAATGATGACAATCACTGCTCTGTTTTTTACTGACAAGGTATAAGCAATAACAATGCAAAAAAATAAATTTATTATTTTCAGTGTATTAACTGCGATATTTGCAAACTGTATCGATCTGTTTAGCCTGCAAGCGAGGCATTGATAAGTGGGGGGGGGGGGAACCGTTAGGTCGAAGAACAGGAAGAAGGTGCTGATAGCGGGTATTGGTGGTGATGTCACGTCGGGTTGACGCTAAATGCGCCAACCCGATAAAAATAACCCAACAAGCGATGAAAAATGCGATCAGCCTTCCGCCAAGCGGCGATATCGCTCAAAGCGATCCTTGGCATCCTGTTCGGTTTGTTCAAACAGGCTGTCGGCCACCGCCGGATGCTGGCGTTTCAGCGAGGCGTCTCCGCAACCGGCGCAGGCACCGGAAAACTCCAGCAGCGGTGTTTCAAACTGGCTGCCTTTTACCGTCGTTTTGCTAAATGGATTGACCATGGGCGAGAGTGCCAGCACATGCTCCCACAATCCAACCTGATGCTGTTGGCTTTCAAGCGGCTGATTTACCGCGCGATGGGCAGATATCCACGCAGTTACCGCAGCCGGAGCAATCCAACGGCGATACGGACAGATGATACTCCATCGTCTTGGCTCATTGCGCGTGGGTGCTCAGTAAGGAAACCGGGGCTGCCGCGCGCCCCTCTTCATTCAGCAATGCAGGGCGGATAGCCGCATGCGGGCAGATAAAGGCGCACTGGTTACACTGGGCGCACCCTTCCGGCTGCCAGACGGGAACCTGAATTGCTATGCCGCGTTTCTCATAGGCCGCCGTACCGGGTGGGAAGGTGCCATCTTCCATGCCGATAAAGGCGCTGACGGGCAACGTATCACCTTCCTGGCGGTTCATCGGCTCCAGAATCTGACGGATAAAATCGGAAACGGTGCTAGTGGGAGGGCGAGTGTCATCGGGGAGCGTGGCCCACACTGCGGGGATAGCCACTTCCACCAACGCCTGCATGCCCTGATCGATCGCGGCGTGGTTTATCTCCACCATCTTCGGACCTTTACTGCCATAGGATTTTACTACCGCGCTTTTTAAATAGTCGGCGGCGGTTTCTAGGGGAATAATGTTGGTGAGCTTGAAGAAGGCGACCTGCATAATCATGTTAAAGCGCCAGCCAAGGCCGAGACGCTGAGCAATCTGCTGCATTAAGGGTGTAGCAGCGAATGTGGTTCTGGGCCAGATAGCGCTTGATGGCTGTGGACAACTTTAGCGCCAACTCATCCGGCGTCCAGGTGCAGTTCAGCAGGAAAGTCCCGCCCGGTTTCAATCCGGCCAGCAGGTCATATTTTTCAACGTAACTTTGTTGCGAACAGGCAATAAAATTCGCGTGATGAATAAGATAGGGCGAGGTGATCGGGCTTTGCCCAAACCGCAAGTGAGAGACGGTGATCCCGCCCGACTTCTTCGAGTCATAGGAGAAATAGGCCTGCGCATAAAGCGGCGTTTTATCGCCGATAATCTTGATGGCGCTTTTGTTGGCGCCAACCGTGCCGTCCGATCCCAGCCCCCAGAATTTACAAGCGGTGGTGCCGACGCGCGCTACATTGAGCGTTGCGCTGGCCTGCGGCAGTGAGGTGTGGGTGACATCATCGGTGATGCCGACGGTGAAGCTATCCTGCGGCAGTGGACGGGTGAGATTCTCAAAGACGGACACGATGTGCGTTGGCAAAATATCCTTGCCGCCCAAGCCGTAGCGACCGCCGACAATCAACGGCGGCTGAGCGTGACGGTAATAGGCATTTTTCACATCCAGACACAGTGGCTCCGTTTGTGCGCCGGCTTCGAACTGCATTTCAATCAATCGTACCGGCTGACCGAACAGGTTTTTTTATGCTGTGCGGTCCATTCGTCCATGTTTTCCGCCATCGGCGTGGAGGGGGTAATGGGGTAGATGGCGGCCACGTCGGTAAAGGCGTAAGAGATGTATGCGGCGGCGGCATTTCCATACATCGTTTTCATTTTTCTGCTCATGCGGGCTTCCTCATTGGTATGGCGTGGGTGATTACGGGGCGGCTTGGCGGGCGCGCCATCGATTCGCCGTTTCAGCGAGGCTTGAAGCACAGCCTGTACCATTTCCATGATAAGATTAAAAGATATTTTTATTTAATGATTTACGAACTTTTCTTGGCATCTGATGCGGTGTGTAATGAGGGAAAATTGCATGAAATAAGACAGAAAGGGTCACATCCTGTCGTGCAGCCAACAAACTGTCGCTCCTGTCACCGGAAAGCCGCGTTGCCGCTCCTCTGTGGCTCGATTGTCCGTTTTACAACAATTGGGTTGCCATTTGTTTTGTGTTTGTTTTCTCCCCGGCAAGCAAACTTCTTACAACATTAGTAATTTCAATTAATTACCTGTTTTGGCATGAATGGTACGTTCCCTGCAACATGGGGAATGCAACACCTTCGGCGTACCACACGCCTCCAACCCGAAAGAGGAGAAGCAATCATGGCTTTGCGTCAATGTGCCATCTATGGCAAAGGGGGGATTGGTAAATCCACCACCACTCAGAATCTGGTCGCCGCACTGGCGGAAATGGGCAAGAAGGTCATGATCATCGGTTGTGACCCGAAAGCGGACTCCACACGTTTGATTCTTCACGCTAAAGCGCAGAACACCATTATGGAAATTGCGGCAGAAGTCGGCTCGGTTGAAGACCTCGAGCTGGAAGATGTGCTGCAAATTGGCTACGGCAACGTGCGCTGCGCCGAATCCGGTGGTCCGGAGCCGGGTGTTGGCTGCGCAGGTCGTGGGGTGATCACCGCCATCAACTTCCTGGAAGAAGAAGGGGCGTATGAAGACGACTTGGATTTTGTGTTCTACGACGTCCTGGGTGACGTGGTGTGTGGCGGCTTCGCCATGCCGATTCGTGAGAACAAAGCGCAGGAAATTTACATCGTGTGCTCCGGCGAAATGATGGCGATGTATGCCGCCAACAACATTTCCAAAGGGATCGTGAAATACGCCAAAACCAGTAAGGTGCGCTTAGGGGGATTGATTTGTAATTCGCGCAATACCGATCGCGAAGATGAGCCGATCATCGCGCTGGCAGAAAAACTCGGCACGCAGATGATCCACTTCGTACCCCGCGACAATATCTTACAGCGCGCTGAAATTCGCCGTATGACAGTCATCGAATACGACCCGAACTGTAAGCAAGCTAATGAATACCGCACGCTGGCACAGAAGATTGTCAACAACACCATGAAAGTGATCCCGGTGCCTTGCACCATGGATGAACTGGAAGATCTGCTGATGGAATTCGGCATCATGGAAGAAGACGCCAGCATCATCGGTAAAACCGCTGCCGAAGAGAATGCGGCCTGATCGCTCAACGGCGTCAGCCCCCGCCCGTGGGGGCCCTGATGCAGAAGGAACAGTGAAATGACAAACGCAACCCGTGAACGCAATCAGGCAATCATACAGGAAGTGCTGGAAGTTTTCCCTGAAAAAACGCGCAAAGAGCGCCAAAAACACATGATGGTTACCGACCCGGCGCAGGAGAGCGTGGGGAAATGCCTGGTATCAAACCGTAAATCGCAACTGGGGGTGATGACGGTACGCGGCTGCGCCTACGCCGGCTCCAAAGGGGTAGTGTTTGGACCGATCAAGGATATGGTGCATATCTCACACGGCCCGATTGGCTGCGGCCAGTACTCCCGTGCCGGACGTCGTAACTATTACACAGGTGTCAGCGGTGTAAATAGCTTTGGCACGCTGAACTTTACCTCGGATTTTCAGGAAAAGGACATAGTGTTTGGCGGTGACAAAAAACTCGCCAAACTGATTGAAGAGCTGGAAATGTTGTTCCCGCTCAGTAAAGGGATCTCCGTCCAGTCCGAGTGTCCGGTGGGGTTGATAGGCGATGATATCGAAGCGATGGCCAATGCCAGCCGTAAAGCGATTGGTAAACCGGTGGTACCTGTGCGCTGCGAAGGGTTCCGCGGTGTGTCGCAATCTCTCGGTCACCATATTGCCAACGACGTGATCCGCGATTGGGTGCTGGATAACCGTGAAGGTAAACCCTTTGAGTCTACGCCTTATGACGTGGCGATTATCGGGGACTACAACATCGGCGGTGACGCCTGGGCGTCGCGTATTCTGCTCGAAGAGATGGGATTGCGTGTGGTAGCGCAGTGGTCCGGCGACGGCACGCTGGTGGAAATGGAAAACACCCCCAACGTGAAATTGAATCTGGTGCACTGCTACCGCTCGATGAACTACATCTCACGGCATATGGAAGAAAAGCACGGTATTCCCTGGATGGAATACAACTTCTTTGGCCCGACCAAGATTGCCGAATCGCTGCGCAAAATCGCCGGGCAGTTTGATGACACCATCAAGCAAAATGTCGAAACCGTGATTGCCCGTTATCAGGCGCAAACGGAGGCGATTATCGCCAAGTACCGTCCGCGTTTGGAAGGCCGCCGGGTACTGCTGTATCTCGGGGGATTACGTCCACGTCACATCATCGGTGCTTATGAAGATCTCGGTATGGAGATTATTGGTATCGGTTATGAATTCGACCACAACGACGACTACGACCGCACGCTGCCGTATCTGAAAGAAGGCACGCTGCTGTTTGATGATGCCGGCAGCTATGAGCTGGAAGTATTCGTCAAGGCGCTGAAACCCGATTTGATCGGTTCCAGCATTAAGGAAAAGTACATCTTTTTCAAAAGATGGGGGTGCCTTTCCGCCAGATGCACTCCTGGGATTATTCCGGTCCGTACCACGGCTATGGCGGTTTCGCCATTTTTGCCCGTGACATGGACATGACGCTTAATAACCCCAGTTGGCGTGAACTGACAGCTCCGTGGCTGAAATCGGCCTAACCCTTATCCTGATATCCCGTTTGTTCACCGATTTGTGGCGCGGGAGGAGTACACCATGAGTCAAACTGCTGAAAAAACCCATGCCTGCTTTCCGTTGTTTGAGCAGGATGAATACCAGGCGCTGTTTCACAACAAACGCCCGATGGAAGAGGCGCATGACGAGCAGCGCGTGCGTGAAGTCTTCGAGTGGACTACCACGCCGGAGTACCAGGAACTTAACTTTAAGCGCGAAGCGCTCACCATTGATCCGGCGAAAGCGTGCCAGCCGTTGGGCTCGGTATTGTGCGCGCTGGGTTTTGCCAACACCTTGCCCTATGTGCACGGCTCTCAGGGGTGCGTTGCCTACTTCCGCACCTATTTTAACCGTCATTTCAAGGAGCCCATCGCCTGTGTTTCTGACTCCATGACGAAAGACGCCGCGGTGTTTGGTGGGAACAACAACATGAATGCCGGTTTGCAGAACGCCAGCGCACTCTACAAACCGGAGATGATCGCCGTTTCCACCACCTGTATGGCGGAAGTCATTGGCGATGACCTGCAAGCGTTTATCGCCAATGCCAAGAAAGACGGTTTTGTCGACGCGCAAATGCCTATCCCCTACGCCTACACGCCGAGCTTTATCGGCAGCCATATCACCGGGTGGGACAACATGTTTGAAGGGTTTGCCCGCACTTTTATCAGCGGTGAAGGCAATAACTATCAGCCCGGTAGTCTGGCGCGCCTGAATCTGGTTACCGGATTTGAAACCTATCAGGGCAACTACCGGGTACTGAAACGCATGATGGAACAGATGGGCGTGCCGTGCACCGTCCTGTCCGATCCGTCAGAGGTGCTGGATACGCCGGCAGACGGCCACTACCGTATGTACGCAGGCGGGACTACCCAGCAAGAGATGCGTGATGCACCGAACGCCATCGATACGCTGCTGTCGCAACCGTGGCACCTGATAAAAACTAAGAAAATGGTGCAGGAGAACTGGAATCAGCCGGCTACCGAGGTCTATGTGCCGATTGGACTGGATGCGGCGGACAAACTGCTGATGACAGTGAGTGAACTGACTGGCGTGCCAGTCGGTGATGCGTTGACGCTGGAGCGCGGCAGGCTGGTGGATATGATGCTGGATTCCCACACCTGGCTACATGGCAAACGCTTTGGCCTCTACGGCGTTCCGGATTTTGTGATGGGGCTGACGCAATTCCTGTTGGAGTTGGGTTGTGAACCGACGGTCATCTTGTGCCACAACGCCAATAAACGTTGGCAGAAAGCGATGAAAAAAATGCTGAGTGCTTCTCCTTATGGGCAGGGGAGTGAGGTGTATATCAACTGCGATCTGTGGCATTTCCGCTCGCTGATGTTCACCAACAAACCGGATTTCATGATTGGTAACTCCTACGGCAAATTCATTCAGCGCGACACCTTGGCGAAGGGAGAGCAGTTTGAAGTGCCGTTGATTCGTCTGGGATTCCCTATTTTCGATCGCCATCATCTGCATCGCCAAACCACCTGGGGGTATGAAGGGGTTATGTCGATTCTTACTCAGTTAGTTTCAGTTAGTTAATGCGGTAATGGAGAAGATCGACAGAGATACCATGAAGCTCGGCAAGACAGACTACAACTTCGATCTTGTTCGTTGATCCCCTGGTCAACGTGGCCCACTTATCGGCTCGGCATTATCCGGGCCGTCACCTTGCCACGGTTGCCACTGAGGAGGCGTTTATGCCGATAGTGATTTTTCGTGAGCGCGACGCGCAACTGTATTGCTATATCGCCAAGCAGGATTTAGAGGCGAGGGTGATTGGGATAGAGTTTGACAGTCAGGATTGCTGGGGGGGCGAAGTGGCGCTGGAAGGGGAAAAACGCTACTACGTGAACCCGCAAACGGAAAAACCGCAGTTTCCTGTCAGCCTGCTGGCCTCGCGCCCCAGCCTGGCATGAATGAGGAGAGAACATGTCTGATGATGATCGTCTGTTCTGGCGACTGTTTGCGCTGATGCATTGCCTGCCTGAACTTTCCTCACCGCAACTGTTACGCTGGATTGCGCACGAGGATGAAGCCTCGCTCGATCTGGCCTACTTGTCGTCGCTGGATCAACCACAACTGATGGCGCGTTTTCCCGGCGATCGCGCGGTGATGACTCGGGGCCGCTGGCAACGGGTGATGGCGTGTCTGCGCGGCGAAATGCCCCCGCACCTTGCGGTGATGTCGCCGCCGGGGCGCGAACCGCAACTGCTGGTGACATTTTCGTCACGGGATGGTATCGCGATCAACGGCCATTTTGGGCAGTGCCGCCTGTTTTTTATTTACGCCTTTGACGGCACGGGCTCGTGGCTACATGGGTTGCGCCGTTATCCCAGTGAACCGGGGGAGCAGGAAAGCAATGAAGTACGCGCTCAACTGCTTGCAGGCTGCCATCTGCTGTTCTGTGAAGCGATTGGTGGCCCGGCGGCGGCGCGGATTATTCGCCATAATATACATCCAATGAAAGTGCCGCCCGGCACTAGCATTTCTTCACAGCGTGACGCGTTGCAAACGTTGATGACCGATCGCCTGCCACCCTGACTGGCAAAACGGCTGGAGAAGGGTAACCCGCTTGAATTGCGTATTTTTTAACGATGTTCCTCTTCTCAGGTTGTTCTCATATATATGAGAACAACCTGAATTTTATATATATTTTTTAGAGGTGCTTTTTATCTTTATTAGTTAATGGATTAATCAATATAAATGCTTACTTATCTGATTCTTGTTCTTTTATGGTAAACTAAGAAACAACGTTGAACACATTCCCCTGTGTTTTTTTATTTTTGATATAAAGTAAGTAATGACGGCTGCCGCTAAAAGATATCTTCTCTAATATCAATCATGCAGCATCAAATCATGCTATACCAAATAAGTGACCGCACTAGAGTCTTGGCTATTCCATAGTTGTTGTTCCTTTAATTTATACTTACAAGGAAAATTTGCTATGCAAGGAATCTCAACCACCACATTATCCGTATTCGATAAAATGCCCTGCAGAAACGAGAAACAATCCAAAGAACCTCAAGAAAATCGTAATCCCATTCGTGAAAACCTTTTGCCAATAACTTCATTGCATGAACAGATTATTGAAAACATAAATCAAAGTAATAAAATAAGTATTGATCATGCCCTTAGCTTGAATGATAAAAAAATAGAATTGAAGCAATCGGTGAACTGAAAAAAACTGTGATTCAACCGCTATGGCCGCTGGCTCTGGGATGGAGGAAACCGCTACTCCACTGCTTTTCAGTGAAAAGAGCATCAAAGCGTCTCCAACGCACGTCATCAAAAAAAGGAACACCTTGCATGCAACTGAGGGGACTGGCCAAGAGCGTATCATACGTTTTTTGCAGCGAAATGGTCTGATAGACGCGTTTTCTTCGGGTCAACATAGTGAAAAGGAACAAGTGATCTCGGCCCTGGCGAAATATCTTTATACAGAAACTTCTTATGGTGAAACGCAAAAAAACAAAGAAAAGTAGCTAGAGTTATATTAGCAAGTGCTAACCTGTATGGTGGCGTAGATGGGGAATATATTTCACCTGCTATGGCTAAAACTGTTATAAAAGAGTGGCTTTTTCATCAAGTATTGGCTTGCTCTCTGGAGAAATATATTTTTGATAAAATGGTTTCATCTGGATATCCATCATATTTTACTGTCAGCAGTCTGAAAGCCATATTTAATATGAATGAGCTTATTAAGGAGGGAAGGGTAAATATTGCACATCTGGATGCAGAACAACGGAATGGTTTAAATATCATGTGGGAAAATCATCTTAGTGAGGAATTCCCATTTTTGCAAAGTCAGGATAAAAATATTATAGCCATGTCACTACAGAGTCAGGATTTTGCAGATTTGTATACGGGATACAAAGCGGTAAATCACATGGGGAAAATGGCTGAAACCTCTTCAGAAGAGATAACTGCAGTCGGAAGGTCTTTGTGGAATATGGCTTTCAGTGAGAGTATTACAATTAATGAGGCCGGGTATCTCATTTTACCCTCAGTCATTATGATGGCAGGTAATACCACTCATCAATCAGACCCTGAAGATTACTCATTGAGTGTTAAACTTGCGGTTGTTGATAAATATATTCAGTATCAGAAAAAAGTGATCGCGTCACAGCAAGATTTTATTGTTAAGTACAATGATTTTAGCACTTCTTTATCTTCGTGGGTCTCTAAAATAACATTAGCAGATAGTATCATCGATGATTGTTTTACCTCTGAATTTTTGAAAACGGGTACTGTATCTCCAAAAAAAGAACTTATGATTAAATCGGGATCGATCAGAGAAGGCTATATGAATGGTTTTTCGAAACCCTGCGACGCCGCTCCGGATAGCCTTGATAAAGAATATGAAAAGTTGACGAGAGATTTATCTGAGAAGTTCAAAACCGTCAACCGCTTTTTTATCAACAATGCTTTCTCTTTAATAGAAAAATCTGAGTTGGATTTTATTTCATCTGCGGGGGCTAAAGTTAATTCAATAAGACTATTCATGCATACGCTGCTCCCCATGATAAATACAGGACACGATACTTATTACGATCCGAATTTCTATATTGATGTAAAAGATGCCGATCTCTTTTCTGTAACGGTAGGGAACGAGGAAATGGTTTATGCCTTAAAAAAGAAAATCTTTCATCAGACTCCCCTTATAAAATAATTCGCGCCGATCGTTTTTTGCATCAATATATCAAAGCGGGCTTGTTAAATCATAATTTTTTTGAAAAATATAAAATTGAAGGTAATAAACTAATCGCCAAATTTACCTATTATTATCAATTTATTAAAGGAGATTCTACTATTGAAGTTGATAATAGAGGGAAAGATTTTTTTGTCGAATATTTCAATGATAAATATACTAATGAGTTTTATGAAGAGTTTTATGAGAAAGGCAATGATAAGTCTCAATTACAAAAAATATGGAACTTTACAAAAAATTTTATTCCTTTTTATACCTGCATCGAGGGGGCTACCAAAAAAGATGCTGCTGAAGAATACATTGGTTCCTGTTATTTGGATGCATTGACATTGATCCCTGCTGCGGGATATGCCGCCTCCCTTGGAGTAAAGTTTGGGATGGGATTGACAAGAGGCATTCGACTGGCCGGAAAACAATTAATGCGGGGCACATTTTCTGGAGCAAGAATTGTACTGCTGAATAATGTCAGTCTACCGGCAATGAGTGAATATATAAAATTTGGCCGCCTCTCACTCCAAGCTGTTGATCCTGGATTTGAGTTATTAGCTAAGAGTGGAGGGTTGATTTCCAGTAAACTGATTGCTTATCTCAAACAAGAGAAGAAAGGCATTGAATTGGCACAAAAATTAGTATCTCCTAACGTGCTACAGAAAAAAACATCTGCGACAGCGCAAGGAATTATACTTGCTCGATTTCCGGATTCAACTATCGATGTCCCGGTAAAAAAATAGATAATTTTCATGGCGAAGATATATGCGTATCCATAAACCCAGATAACAATACGTTGTTTGGAAAATATTATGGTTTGTCAAAAGAGAATATTTTGAATCCAAATGTTGACGCTGTTCTCTATCAAAAAAATAAGCGCGCTAGAATTGATAATAAAGATAATATTCAAAAAATGGATCAATATGATATCTCTATGCGTAATAATAACCCTGATGGTTATGTCGTTAGCCTTCCAGAAGGCATAACTATGCAAACAGGATTTTTACCCTCGACAAATGTCCCTTTCCTTCATCTAAGTAACGGTGGCACAGCGTATGTCAGTGTTGGCGAACAACCTCATTTGCTCACAGAACATACGTTCAAGTCGAATCAGATTATTCAAGCGGTAAAGGATCATTATTCTCGTGATAATGTATACCTTTGTCGTTTTAATCAAAGCATAGAATCGGTGCCAAATGAGTTCATACAATTGAAACAGAATATTGAAACTTATAAAAGTTCTGTGAATATAGCCAGGGAGCGTGTTGGTCACTTGGCACATGAATTCGAAAGAACAATGATGAGGAATGATAATAGGGTACTTAATTACCCTACGAGAAATAGAATAATGAAGTATGTATCAGACGTTTTGGGCTTAGAGGAAATAACAGATATTCATCTTCGTCAACGCATTGAGTGTGAGGCCATTGAAAAGTTAATATTTCATACTGGAAAAATTAACGAATATTTGAAACATGAAGTTGATAATATTTATTTTGCTTCATCTCATACAATCAGTAATCCCTATCTAGCTAATGAAAAGGGTGTGATGGCATTTGTATATAGGGATGATGTTTTTAGAAGGATGATTATCATGGTTGATAATTTTCATGTCGCGGGTCAAATCGGAACCCAAATGCACCTTACTACACTGCATGAAGTCTCACATTTTTCTGGTTCCCTCGATTTTCATATAGCGCCATCGACGAGCCGTGTAGGGGATGCCAGTGAGTTTATGGATAGTTTTATTGACGGTATTTTTGGTCGAAACGGTGAGTCTATCTCCATTGATTATAAATTTCTTGAAGCATACCGACAACAACACCCCAACATTCCTATTGATGAAATTCAATTCAAAGAGATTCTCAAAAGAGATCCTATGTTGCGCGCAAATGCTTTTATGGAAAATGCAGATTTTCTGGCAACAATGATTTCTGATCTTGGCAGTGGCAGACCGTTCAACAGTGACACGGTTGCCAGAGTTAGCAGAGCAGCAACACCACTGAAGTTTGATATGATGTTCGTGTTATATAAATTAGCAATAGAAAATATGAGAACGATTAATAACGCCCCCTTTGAAGTAACCCCATAGCGTGCCACTACGTCGGTTTATCGACGGTGATCGTAAAAGTGTGGATCTCCGTGTTACTGGGCAGCGCGTCAAAAACCGTAGCGCGGAGGCCTTGTCCTTTAGATACGGGGCGGCAACCTCGAGCCCTGCCATTGTCAGGTTCTGTTCCTTTTACCTCTTTGTCGCGTTTGTTGCAAAACAAACAATTATATCACTATGAAATAAAGCGTTTATTTATGGACCGCGAATTGCAACAGCGTCATAAAGTCAACTGACTCGACGATGGCAAAATGAAGGGGAATGAAATTTTGGCGCTGCTTGATGAGCCTGCCTGCGAGCATAATCACAAACAGAAAACCGGGTGTAGCGCACCAAAGCCCAGTGCCACAGCGGGCGGTTGCGCCTTTGATGGGGCGCAGATAACACTACTACCATTGTCTGATGTTGCTCATTTGGTACATGGACCTATCGGGTGTGCGGGCAGTTCCTGGGATAATCGTGGCAGTCAGAGTTCTGGGCCAAGATTGAACCGACGGGGATTTACCACCGATCTTAATGAGCAGGATGTGATCATGGGGCGCGGTGAGCGGCGGCTGTTTCATGCCGTGCGCCATATTGTGGAGCGCTACGATCCTGCCGCTGTTTTTGTCTACAATACCTGTGTTCCTGCGATGGAAGGGGATGATATCGATGCAGTGTGCAGTGCCGCAACGGTGGCAGTGGGCGTGCCAGTGATCTCTGTGGATGCGGCGGGTTTCTACGGCAGCAAAAATTTTGGCAACCGTCTGGCCGGTGAGGTGATGCTCAAGCAGGTGATTGGCACGCGTGAACCCGCGCCGTGGCCGGAAACCAGCGCAATCCCTGTCACGCATCGCCACGATATCGGACTTATTGGCGAGTTCAATATCGCGGGTGAGTTCTGGCATGTGCATCCGCTACTCGACGAACTGGGTATTCGCGTACTGGGCAATTTGTCCGGTTATGGACGCTTTGCTGAAATTCAGACCTTGCACCGTGCACAGGCTAACATGCTGGTCTGCTCCCGCGCGCTCATCAATGTGGCGCGCAGTCTGGAACAACGTTATGGCACACCGTGGTTCGAAGGCAGCTTCTACGGTGTACGTGCCATGTCTGATGCGCTGCGCCAGCTTGCCGCATTGTTGCAGGATGACGCCCTGATACAACGCACCGAAGCGCTGATCGCTCGGGAAGAAGCCGCTGCGGAAAAGGCGCTGGCACCGTATCGTGCGCGGCTCAGGGGGCGCAAGGCACTGCTCTATACCGGCGGCGTGAAATCCTGGTCAGTGGTATCGGCGCTACAAGATCTCGGTATGACGGTGGTTGCTACCGGCGCGCGGAAATCTACGCAGGAAGATGCAGGAAGATAAAGCACGCATTCGCGAACTGATGGGGGATAACGCCGTGATGCTTGATGAGGGCAATGCGCGCACCCTGTTGGACGTAGCCTATCGCTATGGTGCCTATATGATGATTGCTGGGGGGCGCAACATGTACACCGCTTACAAAGCGCGCATGCCATTTCTCGATATCAATCAGGAGCGTGAACACGCCTACGCGGGTTATCGCGGCATCATCACGCTGGCAGAAAACATTTGTTTGACGTTGGAAAGCCCGATCTGGCCGCAAACGCATCAATCTGCCCCCTGGCGCTAAGGAGTTCGTAATGGCTGACGTTATCCGTAATAAGAAACCGTTTGCCACCAGCCCTATCAAGAGTGGGCAACCGTTGGGTGCCATTCTGGCGAGTCAGGGCTTCGAGCAGAGCATTCCGTTGGTACATGGTGCACAGGGGTGCAGCGCTTTTGCCAAAGTGTTTTTATCCAACATTTTCACGATCCGATTCCGCTGCAATCGACGGCAATGGACCCAACAACCACGGTGATGGGCGCGGATGGCAACATTTTGACGACGCTCAGCACCATGTGTCAGCGCAATGCCACCAAAGCCATCGTGTTGATCAGCACCGGGCTGTCGGAAGCGCAGGGTAGTGACTTGACACGCGCGGTACGCGAATTTCGTGCAGAACACCCGCGCTTTAAATCCACCGCGATTCTGACGGTGAATACACCGGACTTATACGGATCGCTGGAAAACCGGTTTAGTGCGGTGGTTGAAAGTGTGGTTGAACAATGGGTGCCGGAAAAGCCGCCCGCAGGCGTGCGCAACCGGCGCGTAAACCTGCTGCTCAGCCATCTGGTGAATCCTGGCGAAGTGGAACTGCTGCGCAGTTATGTTAAAGCATTCGGCCTGCAAGCGGTGATGGTGCCAGATCTGTCACTGTCGTTGGACGGGCATCTTGCCAGTGGGGATTATCAGTCTGTGACGCAGGGTGGGACAACGCTGCGCGCTATCGAACAGATGGGGCATAGCCTGAGCACCATCAGCGTAGGGCTGTCACTCCAGCGTGCCGCCGGGTTAATGGCGCAGCGTAGTCGCGGTCTGGCGTTAACGGTGCCACATATGATGACGATGGCGACGGTGGATGCGGTTATCCATCACCTGCAACAGCTCTCTGGGCGTGAGGTGCCCGCGTGGATTGAGCGCCAGCGCGGTCAGGTGCAGGATGCGATGATCGACTGCCATATGGCGTTGCAGGGCAGAAAGATTGCATTGGCGGCAGAAGGCGATCTGCTGGCGGCATGGAGTGATTTTGCGCTGAGCCATGGCATGCAGCCGGGATTGCTTTCTCTGCCCGTCGAACAGGTGGTGATTGGCGATTTGGAAGACATGCAGGATCTGCTGATTAAACACCCCGCGGATATGCTGGTGGCGAATTCTCATGCTGCCGATCTGGCGGAACAGTTTGGTATTCCGCTGATTCGCGCGGGCTTCCCGGTATTCGATAGGCTGGGCGAGTTTCGCAAGGTGCGACAAGGCTATGCCGGTATTCGGGATACCTTGTTCGAACTGGCGAACCTGATGCTGGAACACCATCATCCGGTATCTGCCTATCACTCACCCTTGCGTCAGCAATTTCGCGGCGCACAGCGTTCGGAGGTGAGGCATGCAACCTGTTAGCCGTCATCTTAGCACCATCAGTTCGGCCGTCTGGTCGATGCAGGTCGCCTTCGCCAGCTCGGATTACCACCATGTGGATCAGCATTTTGGTGCCACACCGCGGCTGGTGGTCTATGGCGTAAAACAGGATCAGGTGCGGTTGCTGAAAGTGGTGGATTTCAATGTGCAGCACGGCCATCAGGAAGAGAAGCTGGCGAGCCGTATCAACGCGCTGGAGGAGTGCGTGACGCTCTACTGCGTCGCCATCGGTGATGCGGTGTTTCGCCAACTGCTACAAGTGGTGGGCGTGCTGTGCGTGTACCACCGGAAACCTCTATCGCGCAGTTGTTGCAGCAGATACAGCTGTGCTGGGCAGACAACGAACAAAGCTCTCGGCGACGCCAGCGCGATCCGAACCGCTTTGTTCACCTGCTGGCGGAAACAGAATGGCAGGATTAAGACGATGCCTGTTGAACGCTGACAAGATCGTCGCTTGTGCGACAAAACCGACATAAACCGCGACATTGGTCGCGGTTTATTTGTACATAGAATCTCATCGCATTGATTATAAGCAGTTTTTGTGAATGGTATCACATTTGCTAGTTCCCTGTGAACCCGTCCATGACGTGCGTGTGGGAGGAAGACGACCCGCGAGGACTTCCCCCGTCACCCCTAGGGAGCAAAGAGCATGTGGAACTATTCCGAGAAAGTGAAAGACCATTTTTTTAATCCGCGCAATGCCCGCGTGGTGGAGCAGGCGAACGCGATTGGTGATGTTGGATCGCTGAGCTGTGGCGATGCCTTGCGGCTGATGCTACGGGTAGACCCGGTAACCGAAACCATTTTGGAGGCTGGCTTCCAAACCTTTGGTTGTGGCAGCGCTATTGCCTCTTCGTCGGCGCTGACCGAACTGATCATTGGCCGCACCCTGCAGCAAGCCGAGCAGGTGACCAACCAACAGATTGCGGACTATCTTGATGGCTTGCCACCGGAAAAAATGCACTGCTAGGTGATGGGGCAAGAGGCCTTGCGCGCTGCCATTGCGCAATACCGTGGTGAAACGCTGGACGACGATCATGAAGAAGGCGCTCTGATTTGCAAATGCTTTGCCGTGGATGAAGGGCAGATTCGTCGCGCGGTGATGACCAACGGGTTGACCACGCTGCAAGAGGTAATCAATTACACCAAAGCGGGCGGCGGGTGCACGGCTTGCCATGAAAAAATCGAACTAACCTTGGAAGCGCTGCTGGCTGAGCGAGATGCCGCTCCTGTGGCGGCAGTCGCCACAGCGGTGGATGTTAAAGACCCCCAATGGCGTCAGGTGGCGGACGCGGTGGCGGAGTTGTGCCCACATATTCAGGCGGATGGCGGTGATATGACGTTGCTCAACGTCAGTGGACATCAGGTCACGGTCAGCCTATCAGGAAGCTGTAGCGGCTGCATGATGACGGATATGACGCTGACCTGGTTGCAACAAAAACTGGTGGAGCGCACCGGGCGCTATATGGAAGTGGTTGTGGCACAGGCCGCGTGAGCTGACTGCGTATTCAGTGAGGCAGCGAACATGAAAAATATCTATCTGGATAATAACGCCACTACCCGTCTCGATCCCATGGTGCTGGAAGCCATGATGCCCTTCCTGACGGATTATTACGGCAACCCGTCGTCAATTCACGATTTCGGTACGCCCTGTCGCGGGGCGCTAGAGCGGGCGCGGCAGCAGGTTGCCAGCCTGCTCGGCGCGCGCCACGACAGCGAAATTATATTTACCTCCTGCGCCACTGAGGCAACGTCTACGGCGATTCACTCCGCTGTCGCGCTTGATGCCAAGCGGCGTGAAATCATTACCACGGCGGTAGAGCACCCGGCGACGCTGGAAGTGTGTGAGCACCTGGAGCGTCAGGGGTATATCATCCATCGCCTGGGCGTGTCGGTGCAGGGCGAGCTGGATATGGCGCAGTACTGTGCCTTGTTGAGCGACCGCGTGGCGCTGGTCACGGTGATGTGGGCGAATAATGAAACCGGGGTGCTGTTTCCGGTGCGTGAGATGGCCACGCTGGCCCATGAGCACGGTGCGCCGTTTCATTGTGATGCGGTTCAGGCGGTCGGGAAAATCCCGATTGTGCTCTCCAGCAGCGAGATCGATATGCTCTCGTGTTCAGCGCATAAGATACACGGGCCGAAAGGCGTTGGCTGTCTCTATCTGAAACGTTCTACCCGCTTCCGCCCCTTGCTGCGTGGCGGGCATCAGGAGCGCGGGCGTCGTGTTAGCACGAAGAATATTGCCGGTATTGTCGGGATGGGTAGCGCCTGCGAATTGGCAGAAGTGCACTTGCCCATGATGACAGCGGCGGTGGTCCCGCTACGTGACCGCTTACAACACTGGTTGATCCAGATCATCCCAAACGTGATGGTGATGGGTGGGGAGCAACCGCGTATCCCTAACACGCTCAATATTGCCTTTGAGTTTATCGAAGGCGAAGCCATCCTGCTGCTGCTCAACCACGCCGGGATAGCTGCTTCCAGCGGCAGCGCCTGCACATCGGGTTCGCTGGAGCCTTCCCATGTGATGCGCGCTATGAACATTCCTTACACTGCGGCTCATGGTCGCATCCGCTTCTCGTTGTCGCGCTATACCCGTGAAAAAGAGATTGATCGGGTGATCGACGCGTTGCCGCCGATCGTTGAACGGCTGCGCACGCTCTCACCCTATTGGCAGCAGGGAAAACCGCATGCGACGGCGGGTGATTTTGCACCGGCCTACGGCTGATACAGGGGAGAGAACATGGCGGATATGACGCTCAACGGCACGGTCAGGATTAATGACACCACGTTGCGTGATGGGGAGCAGAGCCCCGGCGTGGCATTTCGCGCCAGCGAAAAGCTGGCGATTGCGCAAGCGCTGGTGGAGGCCGGAGTTAAAGAGTTGGAAGTCGGTACGCCTGCGATGGGCGGCGATGAGCGGGTGCGCATGTCGGTGATCCGCCGTCGTTTGCCGGAAACCGTGATGATGACCTGGTGCCGGATGAATGCGCAAGAAATTCAGCAAAGTGCTTATTTGGGCATGAACTGGGTGGATATTTCCATTCCGGCTTCCTATCGATTACGCCAGCAGAAGTTGCGCCAACCGCTTGACGCCTTGTTGCCGCAACTTTGCCAATTGATCGAGCTGGCGCGTCGGCAGGGGTTGCGCGTCTGCCTGGGGTGTGGGGATGCTTCTCGCGCCAGCGATGAAACCTTAGCCACGCTGCTTGCGCTTCGCCGATACGCTGGGCGTGCTCGATCCTTTTACCACCTTCACCCGCATCAGCGCCTTGCGACAAGTCTGGGCAGGGCAAATCGAAATGCACGCCCATAACGATTTGGGGATGGCAACGGCAAACACGCTAGCGGCGGTCAACGCCGGGGCGACGCATGTTAACACCACGGTGTTAGGGCTTGGCGAGCGCGCGGGAAATGCAGCGTTGGAAACGGTGGCGCTGGAGCGCTGTCTGGGATATGACAGTGGCATCCATTTTCCGCTGTTGCCCGCACTGTGCCAACGGGTGGCGAACGCTGCGCAGCGTATGATCGATAAGCAGCAACCGCTGGTCGGCGAGCAGGTGTTTACCCATGAGTCAGGGGTTCACGTCGCGGCGCTGTTGCAGGACAGCGGCAGCTACCAGGAAATTGAACCGTCGCTGCTGGGGCGTGAATATCGGCTGGTGTTGGGTAAGCACTCAGGACGGCAGGCCGTCGAGGGCATTTTTGCCCGGCTCGGCTATCAGCCTGATGTGGCGCAGACCACGGCGCTATTAACCGCTGTGCGCGAGTTTGCCGAAAGTACCAAGCGTAATCCGCTGGATTATGAACTGCTGGACATGTTCCAGTCGCTGTGCGACAGCACTCTGTTACCGGGGAGGCGGGACGATGGAATGGTTCTACCAAATGCCCGGCGTTGAAACGCTGGACAGCGCCGAGTCTTTTTTCAGGTTTTTCTCCGTACCTTATGAAACGCAGGAGCTTCAAGCGTGCAACCTGACGGTGCTCAGCGAGTTTCATCGCCGCCTGCGCGCAGCGGTGCCGCTGCGTAATTCGCTGGAACTGGCACCGGATGCCGATTGGCAACTGGCTCGCCGTCTGCTGGCCGAGAGCTACCAGAACAAACAGCCGGGAGCGCCATCATGATGACGCGCTTCGAATTTGGTGATGCGGTGCGCGTGGTGCGCCCGCTGCGCAATGATGGCACGGTGGCGGGTCTAAAACGCGGTGAGCTGCTGGTGCGGCGTGGCAGCATAGGCTATGTGCGCGAATGGGGCACTTTTCTACAGGATCAACTGATCTATCAAGTACATTTTCTTGAGATGGACAGGATTGTCGGCTGTCGCGCACAGGAACTGATCGCCGCAGATGCCCCCTGGTACCGTGGCGAATTTCAATACGGCGACTTGGTCATTTGCCTGCCCGCACTGGCGGTAAACGGCCTGCCGGTAGTCAGTGCGGGTCAGCAAGGGCAGGTTCAGGCGACCGATCAGGGGGAACGCGGCGAGTACTACACCGTGGTGTTTGGTGAACGCTGGTTTCAGGTGCCCTCCAGCGCGCTGGAACTGTGTGAGGAGACATCCTGATGTTAGCCTGGCAGCGCTTCAGCCGGTGGCAACTGGCGCAAAAGTTGTGGAACCGGGCACCTGATACACTGTCTCCTGAGCGTCAGCGTGCGTTGGAACGGCAACTGGCGTAGCAGTTACGCTTGGAACAGGCCGTGGAGGACGCCGCATTGCAACATCGGTCGACGCTCTCTGACGTCTTGACCGCTGCCGTAACCGATGCGTTAGCGGCTGAGCTCGGCGAAGCCGGGTTTTCTGCGGTAGATCAGCAGGCGGTGAAAGCGCAAATCCTGACGCTGCGGGACAAACTCTCTCGTGAGGGAGAAACCTTTGCCGCGCTGGCGGAGCGTTACTCCCAGTGTCCGACCGCGATGCAAGGCGGTGTATTGGGCTTGGTCAGTCGCGGTTTGCTGTTTGCGCCGCTGGAACAGGCGTTGTTTGTACTGCCGCCGGGCGCATTGAGCGAGCCCGTGGCGACCGATCTCGCTTGGCATCTGTTGCTATGTGAAGCGGTTCGACCTGAAACACCGCTAGCTCGGGAAGAAGCATTGCCGAAAGTCTATCAACACCCGCTGCACCAGCGACAAAAGCAGCAGCAACGAGTGTGGCTGCGTAGCCTGGCCGATGCGTAGCTATCGCGTTTTCGTCATTTTCACATAGGCGATGCCTTCTTTGTGGCACACCTCGCCAGCCACCTGAAAGCCAAAACGCACATAAAATTCTGTGGCGGTGAGTCGGGCGTTCAACATGATGTCATTGATGCTTTCCGCCTGGAGCTTCTCTAACACCTGAGTTAACAGCCTGCTGCCATATCCCTGGCGCTGAAAAGCGGCATCTGTGGCGAATTTGCGTATTTGCCGGGCCATATTTGCGAGCGGGAAAACGGAAAGACAACTTACAAGTGCATCATCCAGGTAGAGCCCGTAATGTTGAGCCTGCTAATCACCTTCCATACGCAGAAAATCGAGAGGGCGATCGGGCCACAGCTCTTTTTGACGCAGCGGCAGACAGGTATCAGCCGTGATAGGGCTGACAGTGATAGGCATGATTGTTCTCTTGCGGGGTAATCATCTCGGTGAGCACCAAGACTATGACGAAGTGCTTGAAGGGGAAAGCGGAAAATGCAGCTACGCTAAAAAAGGCAAGGTGCATTTCGTCGTGGAGAAACACACCTTGTGGTCGATAACCGCATCAGGCGGCCAATGCAGTTTTTATCTGCTCAAGCCAGCTGTCCAACCGTTCCTCGGTCAGATCGTACTGGTTATCCTGATCCAAGACTAACCCGACAAACTTGTCGTCAATCAGTGCGGCAGAGGTATTAAAATCGTATCCGGCACTCGGTCAGGCACCGACCACACGGGCTCCGCGATCGGTCACGGCGTCATACAACGCTTTCATGCCGCTGACAAAATTGTCCGGGTAGCCGACCTGATCGCCCAGACCGAACAGTGCAACGGTTTTGTCTGTTAGTTCCATGCCGGATAATCCGTCAATAAACTCCTGCCAGGACTCGCCTTCGCACCCGGCATCCATACCCGGTAGCTGTCCTTGCCCCAGCGTTGGCGTGCCGAGCAGCAGCACGGGATAGGACAGAAAACTGTCCAGCGTGGTCCGATTGATATTGACCGGTGCGTCTGCCGCATCGCCCAGTTTTTGATGAATCAACTTGGCTATCTTGCGTGTTTTACCGGTATCGGTGCCAAAAAATACCAATGTTCGCCATAACATGCTCCTGACTGACCCGGTGAAAGTGGAATATTGGAGGTGGGTATCCGCACATTCTGGTGACTATCAGGGTGCGAAGATCGTGCCAGCTTTTTATGGAGATTGATTGGCGATAATTTGCACATTTATGGCGCAATATTGCACTATTAGTGACCATTCTGATGGTGATGCCATCCGAGAAAACAGGGCAATAAGCCTGGTAAAACGCCGCCGATGTGTGAAATGGCGAAAAAACCCGCATCAGGATCAATGTTCAGGCGAGTTAATGAATAAAAGGTGCATTGTTTGCATGGCTATTAGCACCGGTAGCAGGCCGGAAAAGGTTGTCGGATCGTGGCACAAATTGTTGCGAACCTGACATAACGGCGTCGGTTGTTGTAAGGATAAGCCATGACCATGAACCTGATGACGTAGTCTTTCCCACTGGGGGAGATTGCCAGCCATTTATCGCGCCAACACCAGGCGTTGTTTTCTACCGTGGTGGAGCAATCGTCGGTGGCCATTTCCTTAACGGATCCGTAGGCACGCATTGTATACACCAACCCGGTCTTTTAGTTGCTTGACGGGGTTTTTACTGTCGCAACTGTTAGAGGAGAATCACCGCGTGCTGGCGAGCCAGCAGACGCCGCGTGAGGTCTATCAGGAGATGTGGCACACCCTGCTGCAAGGGGAAGCTTGGCGCGGTCAACTGATTAACCGACGCGGCGATGGCAGCATGTATTTGGCGGATATCGACATCACCCCCATTGTGAATTCGCAAGGGGAGCTGGAACACTATCTGGCCATGCACAAGGACATCAGCGCCCGCTATACTCTCGAACAACGGCTGCATAACCACATGACGTTAACCACGGCGGTGCTGAACAATATTCCCGCCGCGGTGGTGGTGAATGAAAACGACCGCGTGATCATGGATAACCTGGCCTACAAAACCCTGTGTGCCGATTGTGGTGGGCAGGAACTGCTGGCGGTGCTGGATTACCACAATAATAAAGCGGCGCTGCGTGACGGGAGGCCGCAACCGGTATCGGTGCGTGGCATGACGCGCTGGCTTGCGTTGGGCATCTGGGCGCTGCCGGGGGTCAATGAGGAGGCCAGCCGCTATTTTACCGACAGCGCATTGCCGCGCACGCTGATTGTGATCACCGATTGTACGGAGCAGCAACAGCAAGGCCAACTCGACCGATTAAAGCAGCAGATCACCAGCGGCACGCTGCTGGCGGCGATCCGTGAATCGTTGGATGCGGCGCTGGTACAGCTTAACTGTCCGCTTAATATGTTGGCGGCAGCACGGCGTCTTAACGGTGAGGATCGCAGCAATGTGGCATTGGAATCGGCCTGGCATGAGGGCGAAGAAGCTGTGGCGCGCTTACAGGCCTGCCGGCCATCATTGGCGTTTGAGACGGCCGGTGAATGGCCAGTCAAAGCGTTGCTGGACGATCTCTGTGCGCTTTATCACACCCGTTTTAACGCTTTGCACTGCGTGTTGGTATCGCCGCAACTGACCGGATTTGGTCAGCGAACACAGGTGCTGGCCTGCCTCAGTTTATGGCTCTATCGCACGCTGGCATTGTCGACAGAGATAGTGCCCGCTGAGACCCTTCCCTTTTCACTGGCGGTGCAGATCTATGCCCAGGAGGAGGGCGGCTGGCTATCACTCTATATTGAAGACAACGTCCCTCTGATGCAGGTGCACTATGCCGCAGCGGCAGCGGCAACGGCAACCATCAGCACTCCGGGTAAAGGCATGGAGCTGCGCTTGATACAAACGCTGGTAGCGCACCGTCAGGGCGCTATCGATCTGACATCGCGTCCGGCAGTGGGCACTTGCCTTACGCTCCGCTTTCCCCTCTCTGCGGTTTTGACTGGAGGTGCAAAATGACTCGCGCCACCAGCGTGCGTGAGGTGCTGCAATCCGCGCTGCGTATATTGCATGACGATGCCTTTATGCAACATGGCATGATCTGCCTTTATGATACGCAACGTGCGGTGCTGACGGTGGAAGCGCTGCACCAAGCGGATGAACAGTTAATCGCCAGCGGTAGTCAGGTGCGTTACCTGTCGGGCGAAGGCTTGGTGGGCACTGTGTTATCACAGCACCAACCGCTAGTGTTGCTACGGGTGGCTGATGACCAACGCTTTCTCGATCGCCTTGGCCTGTACGACTACAACCTGCCGTTTATTGCAGTGCCCCTGTTTGGGGTGGAGACCCAACCTATCGGCGTATTGGCGGCCCAACCGATGGCCCACTATGAAGAACACTTCCAGCCTGCACGCGCTTTTTGGAAACGGTCGCCAATATGGTGGCGAAGACGGTGCGGCTAATGCAGCCTGCGCGCCCGGTGGCGGAAGCGCCAAGCCCCGCCGAACGCGCTCCGGTCTGTGCCGCCCCGCGTCCGTTCGGGTTTGAAAATATGGTCTGGAAAAGTGCCGCAATGCGCCAAACCATGGAGATTATCCGTCAGGTCTCGCGTTGGGACACGACGGTATTGGTGCAGGGAGAAAGCGGTACTGGCAAGGAACTGGTGGCTAACGCCATTCATCACCATTCGCCGCGTGCTGCTGCACCCTTTGTGAAATCCAACTGCGCTGCCTTGCCTGATAACCTGTTGTAAAGCGAACTGTTCGGCCATGAAAAAGGCGCATTCACCGGTGCGGTGCGTCAGCGTAAAGGTCGGTTTGAACTGGCGGATGGTGGTACGCTGTTTCTTGATAAAATTGGCGAAAGCAGCGCCTCGTTTCAGGCCAAACTGCTGCGTATCTTGCAGGAAGGTGAAATGGAACGGGTTGGTGGCGATGAAACGCTGCGGGTGAATGTGCGCATAATCGCCGCGACCAACCGCAATCTGGAGGAAGAGGTGCGTGCCGGCCATTTTCGCGAGGATCTGTACTATCGTCTGAATGTGATGCCGCTGGCGCTCCCGCTGCTGCGCGAAAGTCAGGAGGATATCGCCGAACTGGCACACTTTCTGGTACGCAAAATCGGGCAGCATCAAGGCCGTGCGCTGCGTATCAGCGATGGCGCAATTCGCTTGCTGATGAGCTATAGCTGGCCGGGTAACGTGCGCGAACTGGAAAACTGCCTGAAGCGCTCCGCCGTGATGTCAGAAAGTGGACTGATTGATAGGGACGCCATTCTATTCAATCATAGCGATGCGGCTCCCAAGGCGAGCGCGGCAGCCCACGTACACGAAGAGAGCTGGCTGGATCAATCGCTCGATGAACGGCAGCGGCTGATTGCTGCGCTGGAGAAAACCGGCTGGGTGCAGGCTAAAGCGGCACGGCTGCTTGGTATGACACCGCGCCAGGTGGCCTACCGTATCCAGACGCTTGATATCAATATGCATCGGCTATAGGGCTTTTTGCAGGAGATCTGCTGTGCATATAAGATACCTATTATTGTACGTACCGTTGATGTTTCGTACGCGTTAACTAATGAGGTTATTTGCATCTTGCATCGCTCGCGCCCGACACGGGGTGTTTAAACGCCATCACCCCGTGACCCTTGGCCTTTCGCTACGTCAGACTGCTGACAAAGTCACTTTCCCCCTCGTCATCCTCGGCGTAAGCCGGGGATCTCTGTAAGGATAAACATGTTTCTTCGGCAAGAGATTCCCGCCTTCAGGGAATGATGGTGGGAGTAGGGCGGTTTGTCAGCAACCTCACGCCGCTCACCCACCTCTGCGTTATTTTTTATGCGACAACAACCAAAACATTGAAGAAAACGACCTTGTTCAGGTATCACTGCCCCGAACACCACACCAATAACATACGCACATTGTCGGGATTGTGGGATTAGGGACATTGTCGCGCCACTGCAACAATCCTGACAAATGCCAGGTACGGAAAAATACTCTATCTCTATGTTTATATACATTTTTTATCGAATCTCCATGCGGTACGGCGTTTGCACCTGCCTAAGCAGGATTCCGTAACCGTAGGCACTCTTATGACAGCATGTCCTTCCGGATCCGGCGCCGCAGGCTGCCGGACATCTCAATTTAACGGGTTGACGCCGTTGCAGGCCAGCAAAGCCGCACACCATCCTTGTTATTCGGTGAGTGGTCATCATCGTTACGCACGGATGCATCTGGCCGTCGCTCCAGCCTGCAACCTGCAATACAACTACTGTAACCGTAAGTATTATTGCAGCAACGAATCGCGGTCTGGGGTGGTATCGACGCTGCTCACGCCAGAGCAAGCGGTGGCGCAAGCGCGCCAGGTGGCAGCGGCGATACCGCAACTGTCGGTGGTCGGCATTGCCGGGCCGGGCGATCCGCTGGCCAATATGACGCGCACCTTTAACACCTTGACGCAACTGCGCGAGCAATTGCCAGATGTGAAATTGTGCCTGTCCACCAACGGCTTGCTGCTGCCAGACGCGGTGGAGCGTCTGTTGGACGTTGGCGTCGATCACGTCACCGTTACGCTCAACACGCTGGAACCCGCCATCGCTGCGCAGATCTATGCCTAGATATGGCTAGACGGCGAACGCTACACCGGCGAAGAGGCGGGCAGAATACTGTTGGCGCGTCAGGAGGAGGGCATTCGCCGTCTGACCGAGAGTGGGATATTGGTCAAGATTAACTCTGTGCTGATCCCGGATATTAACGAGACTTCGATGCTGGCCGTCAGTGAAAAGGCCCGTGAGTGGGGCGCTTTTTTTTGCACAACATTATGCTGCTGATTGCGCGTCCTGAACACGGCACGGTATTCGGTCTGCAAGGGCAGCCAGAGCCGGATGCGGAATGCATGGCACGCGTGCGGGCTCTCTGTGGTCAGGCGATGCCGCAAATGCCACATTGCCAACAGTGTCGTGCCGACGCAGTCGGTATGCTGGGCGAGGATCGCAGCCAGCAGTTCCCGCTGTCGGCGCTGCCTAGCACGCCGCAGCCCTACACGCCGTTGATGCATCAGCGTGCGCAGTTGCATGCCAGCATTGCGACGCACGGTGAATCCGAGGAGCCGGACGCCTGTTTGGTGGCTGTGGCGTCATCACAGGGCGATGTGATTGACCAGCATTTTGTGCATGTGTGACGCTTCCAGATATACAGCCTGTCGGCGGCTGGGGTAATTCGGGTCAATGAGCGGTTTACGCCGCAATACTGCCATGGCAGCGCAGAGAGCCCACTGGAGGAAAATGGCGATCGCATGGCGCGACTGCTGGAATTGCTGGCAGATGTACAGGCGGTATTTTGTGCCCGCATCGGCTATGGCCCCTGGCAGCAGCTGGAACAACGTGGCATTCAGCCCTGTGTGGAAGGTGCCTGGCAAAATGTGACCGAGGTGCTCGCCGATTGGTGGCAAGCTCGGCAAGCACTGCCTGCTGTAGAACCGAAGGCGCAAGGAGCGGCCTGATGACGCAAGCGCATTACTGGCTACGCCGGTTGTTAGCGCAGTATGAATCGGGGGCCGCCAGCTTTCCTTACCATATGGGGTTATCCACGGCGGCCTGGCGTGCCTTGCTGGCGCAGATGCGCTGGTCGGCTGCGTCGCTTACGCCTGCGCATCAACAGCGATTGATACTGTTAACCGAGTTGCAGTCGCACCGAAAAGCAGAGTGTGACCAGCTTGCCAATTGGCTGTTTGAGCATCTGGTGGACGATGCAGTACCGCTGCACCGTATCATTGCCAGCGCTTCGCTGGGGGGTTAATCACTTGTGGCAAGATTTGGGGCTGGACTCACGGGCTGAACTGCTGGAATTGATGGCGGACTGCTTTCCGTCGTTGGTGGCACTCAATGTGAACAATATGCGCTGGAAAAAATTCTTCTACCGACAACGTTGTCTGCACAGTGAGGGGGAGCTGGTGTGCCGCTCCCCCAGTTGTGATGATTGCTGTGAATGGGCGCACTGTTTCGCGCCCTAAGCGTAAAAGGTTAGAACGATGTCGTTACGCCCAGATAGTAGGCTCGACCCGGTTCGTTGTAGGTGGAAGCCCCATCTGCGGCGCGGTACAGGCGTTTATCAAACAGGTTGCTGATGCCGCCGTTGACGCGCAGGTTTTTATTCACCTGATAGCTTGCGCCCGCCCCCCAGACGGCGTAACTGCCGATGGTGCGCGAAGAAAGACCATTCGGTAAATTTTGATAGCCCGCGTGATTAAACTCCAATCCGATTTCTTTGTTGATGCTGGTTTCCGGTTTCAGATCCGGATTCCCGAGCAGGTAGCAGCCGCCGTTAGAGATATTTATCGGGCAACCGTTACCGCGCGAATAAAGCAGGTAACCGGCCGATGACTAGTACAGGTTAGGTGCTTTAAACACGCGTGCAATACCGGCTTTCAGGCTGAACATCTCACCCAGTTCCTGTTGCAGGTTAAAGCTGGGACTGTAGTTGCTGCCAAAGCGGCTATGATAATCAAAATGCAAACCGGAAATCACTTTGGTGCCGGGTAGGGTATCCTGTGATTCACCTTTGTATCCGCTGGATGCTGGGTCATTTAACTGTTCGCGGTTCCATTCGGTACCCAGCGTCAGCGTCTGCTCAACCGATTGTTCCAATGGAATGTTCACTTCGCCATTGGCGCGGTAGTTATCCAGTCGACTGGTGTTGTAACGTCCAGGGGCGGTGATGGAACCTTCAAAACGGCCATACAGCCCCCTCTGGAAGAGGGGTTTTTTGTGCCTGGATGGCGTATTTACTCAAACGCGGCGGGTTTTGCTGCTGCTGCGGTCGCGTGGTTGACGGCAGAGTGACCACCCGCGCTGCCTTTACCGGCGAACTCGGTGGTCGGGCGTACCCAATCGCTGTGGCGCGGTGCTTCCGCCTCGTAGGCTGGAGCAGGCGCTTTGGTCATCGGTGCGGAGGCAGAGTGCTGTTGTTTAGCCGTGCTGCGTAACGGTTGTACCGTACGAGTCGTGGTCGCAACAGAAGGCTCGGCAACCACGGGCGCAGGTTCGACAGCTGCAATGGGTGCAACGGTCTCAATCGCGTCGGCTGCTGTCACGGCCGTTTCAGCTGTTTCGACTCCAGTCGTTTCAACTTCAGCAACCGCTGGTGCGGTTTTTTCTGTTGCCTGAGGAACCGACGCTACTGCGGGGTATTCCTCAACGGCTTCAACAGGTGCCTGCTCAGCGCTTGCTGCGGGTGCCGCTGGTGTTACCACCGGCTGTTCCTCGACAACTGCGCTTTGCTCTGAGGCGGTTTCCGTGCTAGCGACAGGCTCAGTCACTTCTGCATCAGCAACCTCAACGGGTTCTGTTGTTACGACCGCCTCAGGGACTTCGGTCTGTTCAACGGTAACAGGTGCTTCGACCGAGTCTTGTGCGACATTTTCAACTGCGATCGGCGCAGGACTAACCGTGTCGTCTACGAGTGGTGCAATGACGATGTCCGTTGCAGGTGTTGCAACAGGCTGTGCTTGCTCGTCAAGTGCAGCAATGACTGGCAGTGCCTCAATGGGTGCTTCGACAGTTGGTGCCAGCTCAGTCGACTGTTCGTCGTTTTGTGTCAATGCAGCCACCGGATAGCGGACCCACACTTTACCGGATGCCATCTCCGGCGAAGCAGAAGCCTGCGCCAACGGCATCGGCGATTGTGTCGGATAACGCTCATCACGATAGCGACGACGACGTTGACCACTCACGCGCAGATGACGCGGTGAACGGCGCGAGCGGCGTGGCATATTGGCATCACTACGGCCCGCCTCTGTCTGCTCTGCGTTGGCTTCGGTCTCCGCAGGCGCGTTTGTCACGGCATCCGTCAACAGTGGCAGCGCGTGTTCTGCTACCGGTGCAGGGGATGTTGATGCTTCAACCTGGCTTTCAGCGTGTGCTGCGTCACCGTCAATGATACGCACTTTCTGTGTTAACTGGCGGCGCTGACGGCGCGGCATTACCGGCGTCGGTTTCTCCTGTTCACTCTCATCCTGTGCGCTTCCTTCATCACGGTTCAGGGCTTTAACATCTTGCTGGGCCTGACGTTTTTCATCCTGACGACGACGTTGACGCTCTGCACGTTGTTCACGACGTTGCTGATCGTCACGTGGTGCTTTTTCTACCGCTTCTTCAACAGGAACGGCAGATTCTGTCACCGCTGGCGCGTTCTGACGTTTATTGCGACGGTTCTCATCCCGTGATTCGCGGTTACTGTCACGGCTTTTTTTGTTACCATCACGGCCGTCACGCGCGCCATCACGTTGATTACGATCGCGACGGTTGCCCGATCCTTGACGACGACCGGAACGACGCTCTTGCCGTTGCTCCGTCGAGGCGGTTTCTTGCGTGTTGGCGCTTTCCGGTTGGCTTTCCGCGCTGGCGAACATGTTTTTCAACGCGCCGAACAGACGGCCAAACAGCCCAGGCGTTGCAGGCGCAGAAACTTGCTCCGGCGCTGTTTTTGCCGCTGGTTTCGGTGTGATTACTGGCGATTCAGGCAGGTCAGGCATGGTGAACGTGGCCAAGGCCGGTTGCTCAGGAATCTTGCGCCCCAGAGATTGCTCTTCCTGAACTTGTTGTGCCTCTGCATCAAGACGCTGCGGCAGCAGATAGCTGAGCGTGGTCTTTTCTTCACCTTTACGCACACGCAGAACGTGGTAGTGCGGCGTTTGCATACCATCGTGCGGCACGATAACGGCACGAACGCCACCCTGACGTTTCTCAATGGCATTCACGGCTTCGCGTTTTTCGTTCAGCAGGTAAGACGCGATAGGCACCGGTACGATAGCGTGAACTTCCCGGGTGTTCTCTTTCAGCGCTTCTTCTTCAATCAAACGCAGGATAGAGAGCGACAGGGATTCGTTATCACGGATAGCGCCCGTCCCGCTACAGCGCGGACAGACGTGATGGCTGGATTCACCGAGCGACGGGCTCAACCGTTGACGAGACATTTCCAGCAGGCCGAAGCAAGAGATGCGACCAATCTGAATACGGGCGCGATCCTGACGAACAGCATCACGCAGGCGGTTTTCCACTTCGCGCTGGTGGCGAACCGGGATCATGTCGATAAAGTCGATAACAATCAAGCCACCGAGGTCACGCAGACGCAATTGGCGGGCGATTTCATCAGCCGCTTCGAGGTTGATGTTGAAGGCGGTTTCTTCGATATCACCGCCGCGTGTTGCGCGGGCCGAGTTGATATCGATCGCCGTCAATGCTTCTGTGGTATCTATGACAATCGAGCCGCCAGAAGGCAAGCGCACTTCACGCTGGAAAGCGGATTCAATCTGCGATTCGATCTGATAGTGGCTGAACAGCGGAATTTCACCGCTGTACAATTTGATTTTGCTGCTGAAATCTGGACGACCCAGGGCAGAAATATGCTCTTTGGCAAGGTCGAGGATTTTCGGGTTATCGATAAGAATTTCAACGATATCCTGGCGTAAATAGTCGCGGAATGCGCGAACAATAACATTGCTTTCCTGATGAATCAGGAAAGGGGTAGGGCGACCTTCTGCCGCTTTTTTGATGGCATCCCAGTGTTTCAGACGGAACGCCAGATCCCACTGGAGCGCATCGGCAGATTTGCCGACACCAGCGGTACGCACGATAAGCCCCATGTCATCAGGTAGTTCGAGCGAGCTCAGTGCTTCTTTCAATTCGGTGCGATCGTCGCCTTCAATGCGACGAGAAATGCCACCCGCGCGCGGGTTGTTCGGCATCAACACCAGATAGCTGCCCGCCAGGCTGATAAAGGTAGTCAGCGCCGCGCCCTTGTTGCCACGCTCTTCTTTGTCAACCTGAACAATAACTTCCTGTCCTTCGCGCAACACATCTTTGATGTTGGGACGGCCGTGGGAGGCATAGTTACTGGGGAAGTATTCGCGAGCAATCTCTTTTAACGGAAGGAAACCATGTCTTTCTGCGCCGTAATCAACAAAAGCAGCTTCAAGACTGGGTTCGATGCGGGTGATTTTTCCTTTATAGATATTGGCTTTTTTCTGCTCATGGCCTGGGCTTTCAATATCCAGATCGTAGAGCCGTTGACCATCAACCAAAGCAACACGCAACTCTTCTTGCTGAGTCGCGTTAATTAACATTCTTTTCATCTTAACTTACTCGTTATTTTTACTTGCATCATTGATAGAGCTACGGACAAAGATGCTGAATGACCGGGTTCACCGATGGCCTCGTGGCTTATCGCAGGGACGTCAACCTCCCGGTTGTCGCCTGTATAGAGGCGCATATTTCGGTAGCCTGTATTTCCTGATGGAAAACAGCACATTTATTGAGGGAACAGCTTCTGAAGAATGGTCACCAGATCTGATTCCATTTACCGGCCAAGCTGCCATCCGCAGCCCGCTAACTGCTTGATTACGCATTACGTCTTACGCCATTGCTGCGCTTATGCGTTATCAGGCAAATTTACCTATTTTGCCCTTTCCACTGTTTCAGGAAGATAGGCGGGTAAAACCACAGCATTATTCCATTGCTGGTACTGTTATAGCAAGGTGACTTTACTGATGTGCAACAAGATTGTTGTCGTGATTTTTATCAAATGTGCGAGCAGTATGACTGAAGTTCGCGCGTTCGATGGCAATAAGTTGACCCAATATCTCGGTAACAGCCCATTAAGTACCTGACAGACAGTTAAGCACATAAAAAGGAGTGGCGCTATCTGCACGGTCTATTTAGAATCGCGCATCATGAAAACAGAGAATCCATCAGTACAATTTATCGCAGTTTCTGCCGATGAAGCAGGGCAGCGTATCGACAACTTTTTGCTGGCGCGGCTTAAAGGCGTGCCGAAAAGCATGATTTATCGCATCTTGCGTAAAGGCGAGGTGCGCGTGAACAAAAAACGTACTAAGCCGGAATATAATCTACTGGATGGCGATGTGGTGCGTGTTCCTCCCGTGCGCGTAGCGGAACGCGATGAACCAGTGGTGTCAGCCAGTCTCGATAAGGTGGCCGCGTTAGCCGATTGCATTCTGTATGAAGATGACAGCTTGATCGTGCTCAATAAACCCTCCGGCACGGCGGTGCATGGCGGCAGCGGGCTGAGCTTCGGTGTCATCGAAGGGTTGCGCGCGCTGCGACCTGAAGCGCGCTTTCTGGAATTGGTGCACCGGCTCGATCGTGATACGTCAGGCGTATTGCTGGTAGCAAAAAAACGTTCGGCGCTGCGTGCGCTGCATGAACAACTGCGGCTCAAGGGCATGCAGAAAAATTACCTGGCGCTGGTACGCGGTCAGTGGCAATCCCATTGCAAAGTGGTGCAGGCACCGCTGTTAAAGAATATTTTGCAAAGCGGCGAGCGCGTAGTGCGGGTCAGTAGCGAAGGGAAACCATCAGAAACCAGTTTCAAAGTGGAAGAGCGCTTTGAGCAGGCGACGCTGGTGCGCGCCAGTCCGGTGACGGGGCGCACCCATCAGATCCGCGTACATACGCTGCACGCAGGCCATCCTATCGCGTTTGACGATCGCTATGGCGACAGAGTATTTGACCGGCAACTGGCTGCTACCGGGCTGTCGCGTTTGTTCTTGCATGCGCAGTCGTTGAGCTTTGAGCATCCGGCCACCGGTGAGATGATGCGTGTCGAAGCGCCGCTTGATGGGGCATTACGCCACTGCTTACAGGTGTTGCGGCAGCAGAAATAGCATCAGTGATGTTTGGTAATCTAGCTAAAACAGTAACTCCCGCCACCAACCGTCATTCCCACGACGGCGGGAATCTCGTGCGGAAAAACGCGTTTATTCTCACAGGGATCCCCAGCTTTTGCCGAGGATAACGAGATGGACTGTGACGCGGTGCGTGCTGGTTACCCTAATCCGGTCAGTGTTAATGGGTTAACGCCCTCATGGCGCAGCATCTCGCACAGCGCAATAAGTGGCAGGCCAACCAAGGTATTGAGGTCGCGTCCGGAAAGTTTATCAAACAGGGCAATCCCCAATCCTTCACTTTTGAAACTGCCTGCACAGTGCCACGGCTGCTCTCGCGCCAGATAGGCCGCAATGTCTTCCTCACTCAGCGCACGAAAATGCACGTCAAAGGGCTCGACCTGCGATTGCAGCGCGCCACTGGCGCTGTTGAGCAGCGCCAAACCGGTATAAAAGGTGACGCGGTTACCGCTGGCCTGACGCAACTGCTGCGCTGCCTTTTCTGCAATTAGCGGTTTTCCTGTAATAACACCGTTAAGCACGCAGACTTGGTCGCCACCGATAATCAGGTGCGCAGGATAGCGAGTAGCCAGCACTTGCGCTTTTTCCCGTGCCAATCGCTCAACCAGCGTGACGGCGCTTTCTTGCGGACGTGGCGTTTCATCGATATCGGGATTGGCACACTGAAAAGGCAGTCCCAGCTTGGCGAGCAGACTTTTACGGTAAGGAGAGGTAGAGGCAAGCACAATCTGAGACATAATTTTTACGATAAACCGTAGCGTAATCAAAAAAGGCATTTTACACTGTGCGCCGCTGAGAAAGCGAATCTGGGCGATCGCGAATCTTGATAAAATAGTAAGGCAACGCCGCCTTTTCCTTTGACTCTAAGTCGTTACGACGTTAATATGCGCACCCTATGCAAAAGGTAAAATTACCCCTGACCCTGGATGCGGTTCGCACGGCTCAAAAACGTTTAGACTATGTTGGTGTCTACACGGTTGCACGCGTTGCCGAGTCTGTGGTCAGTGTGGATAGTGATGTTCAGGTCTCTTTGATGTTCAGGTCTCTTTATCGTTTCATATCGATAATCAGCGCCTGGCGGTGATTAACAGCAGTGCACAAGTGGCCGTTACGCTGATGTGCCAGCGCTGCCAAAAGCCGTTCGAACATCAGATTCACACCACATTTTGTTTAACCTGTCGTCAATGACGAGCAGGCAGAGGCTTTGCCGGAAGCGTATGAGCCAATCGATGTCGATGAGTTTGGCGAGGTCGATTTGCTGGCGATGGTTGAAGATGAGATTATTCTCGTATTGCCCATCGCTCCGGTACATGATTCTGAACACTGTGAAGTGTCCGAAGTGGACATTGTGTTCGGTAAACTGCCTGAAGAGGTGGAGAAACCGAACCTGTTTGCCGTATTAGCCAGTTTAAAGCGTAAGTAATTTAAGTAATTAAGGAGTAAGGTCCATGGCCATACAACAGAACAAACCTAGCCGTTCCAAACGTGGTATGCGTCGTGCTCACGATGCGCTGACCACCTCTTCTGTTTCCGTAGACAAAGTTTCTGGCGAAACTCATCTGCGTCACCACATCACTGCGGATGGCTACTACCGCGGTCGCAAGGTTATTGCCAAATAATTCTCGCGAATTATTAGCAAGGCAATACCTTGACACGCCTCACACTGGCGTTAGATGCAATGGGCGGGGACGTCGGTCCCTGCGTAACGGTGCCTGCGGCATTGCAGGCACTGGCTTCTAATCCGGGTCTTCACTTGTTATTGGTCGGCGATCCCGCCGCGCTTCATCCATTACTCGCCAAAGTCGATTCTGATTTACTGTCCCGGTTGGAAATTGTGCCGGCTGAATCGGTTATTGCGAGTGATGCGCGTCCGTCGCAGGCGATCCGTGCCAGTCGTGGTACGTCGATGCGCATTGCGCTGGAACTGATTAAAACGGGTAGGGCACAGGCGTGCGTGAGTGCCGGAAATACCGGTGCCTTGATGGGACTGGCGAAACTGTTGCTCAAGCCGTTGGAAGGTATTGATCGTCCTGCTTTGGTGACGGTGTTGCCGCATCAGCAGCAGGGCAAAACGGTGGTGCTGGATCTGGGTGCCAACGTCGAGTGTGGCAGCGCGCAATTGGTACAGTTTGCCGTGATGGGTTCAGTGATGGCTGAAGAGGTGCTGTCGCTGCACAATCCGCGCGTTGCCCTGCTGAACATCGGCGAAGAAGAGACCAAAGGCCTGGCCGCGATTCGCGATGCGGCCGCGCAGTTAAAGAATACGCCCTCGATTAACTATATTGGTTATCTTGAAGGCAATGAGTTACTGACGGGCAAAACCGACGTGATGGTCTGTGACGGCTTTGTGGGTAATGTCACATTGAAGACGATGGAAGGCGTGGTAAGGATGTTCCTGCCACTGCTCAAATCGTCGTCGACGGATGTCGGACGTAAAGCGAAGCAAGCGTGGAGGCTCACGTTGATCGGCCGTTTTATCCAAAAGCGATTGGCGAAACGGTTCGGTCGTCTCAATCCTGATCAATATAATGGCGCATGTCTGTTAGGGCTGCGGGGCACCGTGATAAAAAGCCATGGCGCAGCAAACCAACGGGCGTTTGCCGTCGCTATCGAACAGGCAATGCAGGCGGTGCAGCGGCAACTTCCCGACAGGATTGCAGCGCGCCTGAAAACTGTATTACCCAAGAGTGACTGAGCGTACATGTATACTAAAATAATCGGAACGGGCAGTTTTTTGCCTGAACAAATCAGGACGAACGCTGATTTAGAACAATTGGTCGACACTTCCAATGAGTGGATTGTGACGCGCACCGGTATCCGTGAACGCCGCATTGCCGGGCCGGATGAATACGTGGCGACCATGGGACATCAGGCAGCGCTGAACGCGCTGGAGATGGCGGGCATCGATAAGGACAAGATTGGCTTGCTGATTGTTGCAACCACGTCCTCTACGCATGCATTTCCGAGTGCCGCCTGTCAGATTCAGCAGATGCTGGAGATCCGCGATACTATCGCTTTTGACGTCGCCGCGGCTTGCGCAGGGTTTACCTATGCGCTCAGCATTGCCGATCAATACATTAAAAACGGCGCGGTAGATTACGCGTTGGTGATTGGTTCAGATACGCTGGCGCGTACTTTGGATCCTGCCGATCGCGGTACCATTATTCTGTTCGGTGACGGCGCGGGCGCGGTCGTGTTGGGCCAGTCGGAACAACCAGGCATCTTGTCAACCCACCTGCATGCAGATGGCCGCTATGGCCACCTGTTGACGCTGCCTCATCAGGATCGTGCGCATCAGGATCAACCTGCCTATCTGACCATGGCTGGCAACGAAGTGTTCAAAGTAGCCGTGACGGAACTGGCGCATATCGTTGAAGAAACGCTGCATGCCGCACAACTCGATAAGAGCGAGTTGGACTGGTTGGTGCCGCATCAGGCTAACCTGCGCATCATCAGTGCCACGGCGAAGAAATTGGGTATGGGCATGGACAAGGTTGTGGTGACACTCGATCGCCATGGCAATACGTCGGCCGCTTCCGTACCCAGCGCGCTGGATGAAGCAGTGCGCGATGGACGGATAAAACCCGGTCAGTTGATCCTGCTGGAAGCCTTTGGTGGCGGGTTCACCTGGGGTTCTGCGCTGGTTCGTTTTTGATCAAACGGGACGTTTAATATGACGCAATTTGCAATGGTATTTCCGGGGCAAGGTTCCCAGACAGTCGGCATGTTGGCTGAACTGGCAGCACAGTACCCGGTAGTACAAGAAACCTTTGCCCAGGCTTCTGAGGTATTGGGTTACGACTTGTGGCAGTCCACTGCACAAGGCTCAGCGGAAGAACTGAATAAAACCTGGCAAACCCAACCGGCACTGCTGACGGCGTCGGTGGCGATTTGGCGGGTGTGGCAGCAGCAGGGCGGCAAACAGCCCGCGCTGATGGCCGGCCACAGTCTGGGTGAATATTCGGCACTGGTATGCGCCGGTGCTCTGGACTTTCAGGAAGCGGTGCGTCTGGTTGAGCTGCGCGGCAAACTGATGCAGGAAGCCGTGCCGGAAGGTACGGGCGCGATGTACGCTATCATTGGTTTGGATAACGATGCTATTGCGGCTGCCTGTGAAGCGTTTGCCGATGGGCAAGTGGTTTCTCCGGTGAATTTCAACTCGCCGGGACAGGTGGTGATTGCGGGTAACAAAGAAGCCGTTGAGCGTGCTGGTGTAGCTTGCAAAGCCGCCGGGGCCAAGCGTGCGTTGCCGCTGCCGGTGAGCGTGCCTTCCCACTGCGCGTTGATGAAGCCTGCGGCAGAAAAGCTGGCAGAGGCGTTAAAAACGATTACAGTTACTACGCCAGCCATTCCAGTGGTTAACAACTTTGATGCGCGTAGCGAAACCGATCCTGATGCCATTCGTGCGGCGCTGGTGAAACAGCTTTACAGCCCGGTGCGTTGGACCGAGTGTGTCTCCTACGTTGCGGCTCAAGGCGTTGAGAGCTTGCTGGAAGTGGGACCAGGCAAAGTGTTGACCGGGCTGACAAAACGTATTGTTGACACCCTGAGTGCGGCGGCAGTTAACGATCCGGCTTCACTGTCTGAGGCCTTGGAACAATAAAACGGAGAGTACCATGAGCTTTGAAGGAAAAATTGCTCTGGTAACGGGTGCAAGCCGCGGTATTGGCCGTGCGATAGCAGAAACGCTGGTGGCTCGCGGTGCCACCGTGGTGGGAACCGCTACCAGCGAAAATGGCGCGCAAGCCATCAGCGAGTGGTTGGGTGCCAATGGCAAAGGGTATATGCTCAACGTCGCCGATCAGGCGTCCGTTGAAGCGGTATTGACAGCGATTCGTGCGGATTTCGGTGAAATCGACATTTTGGTCAACAACGCAGGTATTACGCGTGATAACCTGTTGATGCGAATGAAAGACGACGAATGGCAAGATATCATCGACACCAATCTGACATCGGTATTTCGTCTGTCAAAAGCGGTGTTACGTGCCATGATGAAAAAACGCTTTGGCCGTATCGTCACCATCGGCTCCGTAGTGGGAACCATGGGGAACGGCGGACAAGCGAACTATGCGGCAGCGAAAGCGGGCCTGATCGGTTTTAGCAAGTCGCTGGCGCGCGAAGTGGCCTCACGTGGCATTACTGTCAATGTGGTTGCGCCAGGTTTTATCGAAACCGATATGACGCAGGCATTGACAGAAGAACAACGTGCAGGCATTTTGAGCCAGGTTCCTGCGAACCGACTTGGGGAAGCGAAAGAGATCGCCAGTGCTGTTGCTTTTTTGGCCTCCGATGAGGCTGGTTATATTACGGGTGAGACGTTGCATGTCAACGGCGGCATGTATATGATCTAATTAGCTCGGAATTTATTTGCGGTGAAAACCGCAAAATAGCACAAAATCGTGGTTAGACCAGCCGGGATTTTGTTGCACTTTTTCAACATTCATACACTACGAAAACCATCGCGAAAGCGAGTTTTGATGGGAAATTTAAGAATATGAGCACTATCGAAGAACGCGTTAAGAAAATCATCGTTGAACAGCTTGGTGTTAAACCGGAAGAAGTGGTTAACAACGCTTCCTTCGTTGATGACCTCGGCGCTGATTCTCTTGACACCGTTGAACTGGTAATGGCGCTGGAAGAAGAATTTGATACTGAAATTC
Organism: Candidatus Symbiopectobacterium endolongispinus; assembly: GCF_018777385.1. Lineage (GTDB taxonomy): Bacteria > Pseudomonadota > Gammaproteobacteria > Enterobacterales > Enterobacteriaceae > Symbiopectobacterium > Symbiopectobacterium endolongispinus. The sequence goes on from NZ_JAFJYB010000003.1 coordinate 521,466, forward strand.
CAGACGAAGAAGCAGAAAAAATCACAACTGTTCAGGCAGCCATTGATTTTATTCAGGCTAACCAGCAGTAAGCGAACATATCTAGGCGGTCACTCGACCGCCTAAGTTTTCTTTGTCCCGCAGTGTCATATTTCCCTCCCTGGAGGACAAGCGTGTCTAAGCGTCGTGTAGTTGTGACCGGACTGCGCATGTTAACTCCTGTCGGCAATACAGTTGAGTCCACCTGGAGTGCTCTTCTTGCCGGTCAGAGTGGCATCAGCCTGATCGACCATTTCGATACTACTGCCTATGCAACCCTTTTTGCTGGCTTAGTAAAGGATTTCAATAGTGAGGATTTCATCTCGCGCAAAGAAGCACGCAATATGGATGCCTTTATCCAATACGGTATTGCTGCTGGCATTAATGCCATGCGTGATTCCGGTATTGAAGTGACGGAAGAAAACGCGACGCGCTTCGGTGCGGCGATCGGTTCCGGCATTGGTGGCTTGGGGCTCATTGAAGAGAACCACAGTTCACTGGTGAACGGCGGTCCGCGTAAAATCAGTCCGTTCTTTGTCCCTTCCACCATTGTTAACATGGTTGCTGGGCATCTGAGCATCATGTTCGGACTGCGTGCTCCGAGTATTTCCATTGCCACTGCCTGTACTTCTGGCGTGCATAATATAGGCCATGCGGCGCGCATCATTGCTTACAACGATGCAGATATTATGCTGGCTGGAGGCGCGGAAAAAGCCAGTACGCCTCTGGGCGTTGGTGGATTTGGCGCAGCCCGTGCACTTTCCACACGTAACGACAATCCTCAGGCGGCAAGCCGTCCGTGGGATAAAGATCGTGATGGTTTTGTGCTGGGTGACGGTGCCGGGATCATGGTGCTGGAAGAGTATGAACATGCGAAGAAACGTGGCGCGAAAATTTACGCCGAAATCGTTGGCTTCGGCATGAGCAGCGATGCTTATCACATGACGTCACCGCCGGAAAATGGCGCTGGCGCTGCGTTGGCGATGCAAAATGCCCTGCGCGATGCAGGTATTACCCCCCGGCCCAGATTGGGTATATCAACGCGCATGGTACCTCTACGCCAGCGGGTGATCTGGCGGAAACGCACGCAGTCAAATCCGTGTTTGGTGAACAAGCGAGCCGCGTAATGGTGAGCTCAACCAAATCCATGACCGGCCACCTGTTAGGGGCTGCGGGTGCTGTGGAATCTATCTTCACGGCGCTGGCGCTGCGCGATCAGGCTGTTCCGCCGACCATCAATCTGGATAACCCGGACGCAGGTTGCGACCTGGATTTTGTACCGCATGAAGCACGTCAGGTTTCCGATATGGAATACACACTGTGTAACTCCTTCGGTTTTGGCGGCACTAACGGTTCACTGGTGTTCCGCCGCGTGTAATGGCGCAGCGATACCGCTAAAAGCCCGGGCAACCGGGTTTTTTGCCTGTCACTCACCATCGTGGACAGGGCATAATTCAGAACGCGCCACTTGTTGCCGTCATGGGTTACTGGCACTCTGAACGTCATGCTGTTGCCACTACCCTTGGCGTTGTTGGCATCGGCGTTCATGAACCTGTTGGGTGAGGACAGCGTATGTTTTGGATAAATGGCCAGGCGCAAGAGCAGATAGCCGTTACCGATCGTGGCCTCCAGTATGGTGACGGGTGCTTCACCACCGCACGCGTGCTGGAAGGCAAGATCGTGTGGTTGCCATTGCATATGGCGCGGTTACTTCAGGACACTGCGCGTTTGCATATTCCGTTTGCGGCATGGGATAGACTGCAAGCCGAAATGGAGCGGGCGGCGCAGGGCGTGGAGCAAGGCGTAGTGAAAACCATCGTAACCCGTGGTAGTGGCGGACGAGGTTATAGCACGCTGTCTTGTGGCGAACCGACACGTATAGTCATGCAGACGCGTTATCCTGCTCAATACACCGAATGGCGCAAGCAGGGTATCTCTCTTGGCATCAGTCCGGTCACGTTGGGGCGCAATCCGCGATTGGCGGGCATTAAACACCTGAATCGTCTGGAGCAGATCCTGATACGCCAGGAGATGGAAGCGCAAGGTGTCGATGACGTGGTTGTGCTTGACACTGGGGGCTGCCTGGTGGGATGCTGTGCGGCTAATTTGTTTTGGCGCAAGGGCTATCAGGTATTTACGCCGGATTTGTCACTCGCGGGTGTGGGCGGTGTGGCTCGTCAGCAGGTGATGACCCGCTTGGCCCAGTATCCCGATTATCGGCTACAGCTAGTGCGTGAAACTGTGACGACGCTCGCCGATGCTGATGAGGTGTTTGTTTGTAATGCATTGATGCCGGTGCTTCCGGTCAATCAAATTGATACCTGGTGTTATCGCTCCAGGGCGTTGTACCAACTACTGAGCCCTAACGGTTAGTCGATGGTTGAATGATGAAAAGAAAGAAAACGCTATTTTCCCTTCTGGTGGTGATGGTACTCGCCTCGGCACTCGGCGCTGCATGGCATAACCTGCAACAGTTTGCCCGCTCGCCGCTGTTGATTGAACAGGAGACCATTTTCACCCTCCCGGCCGGAACCGGCAGAGAAGGGCTGGAAAACTCGCTGACAGAACAGCAGGTGATCCCTCCAACGGTGCTGTTTCAGTGGCTGCTGCGCGTGGAGCCCGAATTGGCAAAGTTCAAAGCGGGCACCTATCGCCTGATGCCGGGTATGACGGTACGGGAGATGCTGGCGTTGCTGGCGAGCGGCAAAGAGGCGCAGTTCTTTATTCGTTTTGTCGAAGGATCGCGGCTGCGTGACTGGCTAGAAACGTTGAAAACCGCACCCTACCTGACGCACAGCGTACAGGATAAAACGCCGCAAGAGATTGCTGTACTGCTGGACATTAAAGAGGCGGAGAACCCGGAAGGCTGGCTCTACCCTGACACTTACCTTTACACCGCAGGCACACGCGACAGCGATCTGCTGCTGCGTGCGCATCATCGTATGCGTAATGTGGTAGACGGAGTGTGGAAAAACCGCGAGACAGGGTTGCCCTATGCGTCGCCGGAGGAACTTCTGACCATGGCCTCCATCGTAGAAAAAGAGACGGCAGTTAAAGAGGAGCGCCCTCAGGTCGCGTCGGTGTTTGTAAATCGTCTACGCGCAGGCATGCGTCTGCAAACCGATCCTACCGTGATTTATGGTATGGGTGAGGATTATCGTGGTGTGATAACGCGTAGCGCACTGGACACCGACACGCCGTATAATACCTATGTGATTGCCGGGTTGCCGCCGACGCCAATCGCCATGCCGAGCCGAGCTGCACTTGAAGCCGCCGCGCATCCGGCAAAAACAGATTATCTTTATTTTGTGGCGGACGGGAAGGGGGGGCACCGTTTCACGACCAACCTTGCCGATCATAATCGTGCAGTGCGCGCTTACCGCTCAACGCTGAAGGACCGGGATGAACAGTAAATTTATCGTGATTGAAGGATTGGAAGGCGCAGGTAAAACAAGTGCGCAGAACACCGTATTAGCGACCTTGCGGACGCACGGCGTGCAGGATGTGGTTTTTACCCGAGAACCGGGCGGTACGCCATTGGCCGAGCGGCTACGTGACCTGATAAAACAGGGGGCCGACGACGAGAGAATCACGGATAAAGCTGAATTATTGATGCTCTATGCTGCGCGCGTACAGCTGGTGGAAAATGTCATAAAACCCGCCTTGGCGCGGGGTCCCTGGGTGATTGGCGATCGCCACGATCTCTCCTTGCAGGCTTATCAGGGCGGCGGGCGCGGTATGGATCAACAGCTCATGCAGTCACTGCGTGATACCGTGCTGGGCACATTTCGTCCCGATCTTACTTTGTACCTTGATATTCCGCCGGAGCAGGGGTTGGCGCGTGCACGCCAGCGCGGTGCACTCGACCGCATTGAGCAGGAATCATTGGATTTCTTCGCCCGTACCCGTGCACGTTATCAGGCGCTGGCTGCCACCGATGCCACCATCGTTACCATTGATGCCTCACAACCGTTGGACAAGGTGATTGCGGATATTGAAGCCGCTCTGGTGCAGTGGCTTGGTCAGCAACAGGCACAAGATGCTGCACCGTTGTCGGTACAGGAGCGCTAAGTATGGAATGGTATCCCTGGCTGAATGGGCCCTATCGGCAACTGATTGAGGGATATCAGGAGGGGCGAGCGCACCACGCGGTGCTGATGCACGCGTTGCCGGGTATGGGACGCGAATCGCTGGTGTATGCGTTATCAAGACGCGTGCTGTGCCAGAAGCCAGAGGGCATGAAAAGCTGCGGCGAATGCCATTCCTGTAAATTGATGATGGCAGGTACGCACCCGGACTGGTATTCCCTCAGCCCGGAAAATGGCAAACAGACGTTAGGGGTTGATGCGATACGCAGCGTATTGGAAAACCTCTATCAGCGTTCACGGCAGGGTGGTGCCAAGCTGGTATGGATTGAAAACAGTGAGCAGTTGACTGAAGCGGCGGCCAACGCGTTGTTAAAAACCCTGGAAGAACCGCCAGAAGCGACCTATTTTTTGCTGGGTTGTCATGAGCCAACACGTTTGCTGGCTACGCTGCGCAGCCGCTGCCTACACCTTTATCTGCCTACGCCTGACGAAGCACAAAGCGTTGTTTGGCTCAATAAACGACACCCTGCGTCTGAGCAGGCGCTGCAAACCGCGCTGCGTTTGCAGGCCGGTGCGCCGCTGGCGGCTGAGCACCTGCTGCAAGATGATACCGCACGCCAGCGCACGACATTATGTCAGGCGCTGGCAAACGCGGTGTCAGCGCGTGCGTTTTATTCGCTGTTGCCGCAACTGAACCACGATGACGCATCGGAGCGTCTTCACTGGCTTTCCTCGCTGCTACTGGATGCGTTAAAAATACAGCGTGGAGCCGCGCGCGCGCGCGTTAACCTCGATCAGGATGCGCTGATAGCGCTGTTAGCTAGCCAGTTACCCGCTACGGAAATAGACGCCGTGCTTGCTCGTTGGCTGCGTTGCCGTCATCAGCTCCTGACGGTGACAGGCGTAAACCGTGAACTCCTGTTGGCCGATGTGTTGCTGGAATGGGAACAACGGTTCCAAACGGCAAACCTGAATTCTCTCCCTTCTTTCTCTGTTTGATAAGCGTTGAGTAAATAGCATGTTATTAGTGGATTCGCACTGCCACCTTGATGGTCTGGATTATCAATCTCTGCATAAAGATGTGTCTGATGTGTTGACCAAAGCGCGGGCGCGTGACGTAGGCTTTGTGCTGGCGGTGGCAACCACGCTGCCCGGTTATCGCACCATGCGTGAACTGATCGGCGATCGCCCGGGAGTGGCTTATTCTTGCGGTGTGCATCCTATCAATCAGGACGCACCGTATGATTATGCTGAGCTACGCCAACTGGCTGCTGATCCACTCGTGGTGGTGATGGGTGAAACCGGCCTCGATTACCACTATCAGCCGGAAACACAGGCGCAACAGCGTGATTCCTTTCGCGAACACATTCGCGTCGGCTGTGAGTTAAACAAGCCGGTTATCGTGCATACCCGCTCGGCACGTCAGGATACCCTTGATGTTCTGAAAGAAGAGGGAGTTGAGCGCTGTGGTGGCGTGCTTCACTGAGGATATTGCCACGGTGCACACGCTGCTGAATATGGGGTTCTATATCTCGTTTTCAGGTATTGTGACGTTTCGTAATGCAGACGAACTTCGTGACGTTGCCCGGTTTGTTTCACTGGATCGCCTGCTGGTTGAAACCGATTCCCCTTGGTTGGCCCCGGTGCCGTTTCGTGGTAAAGAGAACCAGCCTGCCTACGTGCGCGATGTTGCCGAGTATCTTTCCGTGCTAAAAGGTGTTGATATTGCACAATTAGCAGCGGCTACCACAGAGAATTTTTCCCGCCTGTTCCACATCGATTCACAGCGGTTGACCGCCGCCGTTTAGTGTTTAAAATGGCCGAGTTTTTTTGTGCTGCGTAGTTAATTGACGCTCATCTGTGCGCTGGTTGGTGGTTTCGCCACCAGTGACAGAGGTTCTGCCCGTCTGTTACGTACATAAATAGCGATTTTGTGCGCTACTCGACCTGTTGGCGCAATGAAACGTGATAGTAGTCAAACATTGAATGACCCATTTATTTTACTCTGCGTAAAAATTAAAAGAGGGATAAATCCCTCAAATAACAAATGGTATCCTCCCCGTCTTTTGTTGCTATAACGCCGTAAAAGCACTATTACTCAGGAGCACACTCAATTATGTTCAAGAATGCATTTGCCAACCTGCAAAAAGTAGGTAAGTCGCTGATGCTGCCTGTTTCCGTACTGCCCATTGCAGGTATCCTGCTGGGTGTCGGATCGGCCAACTTCAGCTGGCTGCCGGCCATCGTCTCAAGCGGGTGACTCCGTATTTGCCAATATGCCACTGATTTTTGCCATCGGCGTTGCCCTCTATTTTACCCATAATGATGGGGTTTCCGCGCTGGCGGCCGTTGTTGCCTACGGCATTATGGTGAAGACGATGGCAGCGGTGGCTCCACTCGTGCTGCAACTGCCGCCTGAGGTGATCATCAAAGAACACCTGGCGGATACCTGGGTGCTCGGTGGGATCATCGCTGGTGCGATTGCGGCCTACATGTTTAACCGTTTCTACCGTATCCAGTTGCCAGAACACCTGGGCTTTTTTGCCGTTAAACGCTTTGTGCCGATCATCTCTGGTCTGACAGCGATTATCACCGGTGTGGTGCTCTCCTTTATATGGCCACCGGTAGGGACCGCAATCCAAACGTTCTCACACTGGGCTGCTACCAGAACCCGGTACTGGCATTTGGCCTGTACGGTATTGTTGAGCACTCGTTGGTGCCGTTTGGCTTGCACCATATCTGGAATGTGCCGTTCCAGATGCAGATCGGTGAATTCACCAACGCGGCGGGCCAGGTGTTCCACGGTGACATCCCTCGTTACATGGCCGGTGACCCGACTGCGGGTAAACTGGCGGGTGGCTTACTGTTCAAAATGTACGATCTGCCGGCGGCGGCGATTGCCATTTGGCATTCCGCCAAGCCGGAAAATCGCGGGCATTATGCTCTCTGCGGCATTGACCTCGTTCCTGACTGGGATCACTGAACCGATTGAGTTCTCCTTCCTGTTTGTGGCACCGATCCTCTACGTGATCCATGCCATTCTGGCGGGCCTGGCGTTCCCCATCTGTATCCTGCTGGGCATGCGCGATGGCACCAGTTTCTCCCACGGTTTGATTGACTTCGTAGTACTGAGCGGCAACGGCAGCAATCTGTGGCTGTTCGCGATCGTTGGCCTGCGCTACGCGCTGGCTTACTACACCATCTTCCGTGTACTGATTGCCAAACTGAACCTGAAAACGCCGGGCCGCGAAGAGAGCACCTCTGAACAGTCTGCGCAGAACAATAATGAAATGGCGGCTGCGCTGGTGACTGCCTTTGGTGGCAAAGAAAACATTACCAATCTGGATGCCTGTATTACGCGTCTGCGCGTGAGCGTCGGTGATGTCGCCAAAGTGGATCAGGCAGGCCTCAAAAAACTGGGTGCAGCTGGCGTTGTTGTTGCGGGCTCCGGTGTACAGGCAATTTTTGGTACTAAATCTGACAACCTGAAAACGGATATGGATGATTACATCCGTAATCACTGATTCGTTGTTCGGGGAGTGATAAAGGGAGCGTAAGCTCCTTTTTTTATTGGGCGCTAACCTGTGGTGAAAAAGCCGCAATTCAAACATCTGAACAAGAAAAAACAGAAAGAAGGTTGAAAGCAACCGAAAGTGTCACTCATACTGCCGTAACCATTCGGCGTTACACGTTTATAAGGAACTCAAACATGGCTGAAGAAACCATTTTCAGTAAAATTATCCGCCGGGAAATTCCTTCCGACATCGTCTATCAGGATAAACTGGTGACGGCCTTTCGTGACATCGCGCCTCGCACGCCAACGCACGTTTTGATCGTGCCTAACGTATTGATTCCGACCGTAAACGATGTTTTGCCTGAGCACGAACAGGCACTGGGAAGATTGTTCATCGTCGCCAGCAAGATTGCGCGCGACGATGGCATTGATGAAGACGGTTATCGTCTGATCGTTAATTGCAATCGCCATGGCGGCCAGGAGGTCTATCATATTCATATGCACCTGCTGGGTGGACGTCCTCTGGGGCCATTGTTGTCGGACTAACTTCATGAACTTCCAGATTGTGCGCGGCCTGTTATCTGCTGTCTTGGGGGCCGTCGCGTGTTCCAGCCCCCCGTGTTGACCATCAATGAGCGGCAAACGTTAGTGCTTGATGCCTCTCTACTGTACACTGGGATTACGGCATCAAAACCTGCTCTGACCACGCGCAGTGAGGGCGGAAGTGCTTGGGCGGTACTGCGCAATACGTCATCCCAGGCGGTGACGGTGTAGTACCGCTTCTACTGGTATGACGGAAAGAGGGTTGGATGTGCTGCCTTATGACGATGTGCGCAGCGTTCTGGTTCAGGCGCAGAGCGAAGTGCGTATTTCTGGCGCGCACGAGGGGCAGAATGTTCAGCAAGTCCGCCTCCATCTGTTTCTGTAAAAGTGTTTAGAGAGGAACGCATGAAAAAGTATCTTGTGCTGCTTTTCGGGGCGATGGTGTTGACCGGTTGTATGACCCGTCCGCCAGAGCAACAGCCACCGGCGCAGATCGAACCGGTGCAACCGTCACAGTCGGAAGTGGTCACGCCGCCGCCGGGGCAGCCGGTGCCTACGCCTCCGAAAATTCAAACCCTGAACTGGGAAGGAAGCGTCGGGCCCTTAGTGGCACAAATGCGACAGGCCAGCGGCGTAGCACCTGGCAGTATCCTGCTGATTGACAGAGTGAAGAACAACACCAACGGCTCACTGCCGGTCGCGAAGGCGACAGCGGCGATTTATGATGCGCTGGCGAACGGCAACGCGTTCACGCTGGTGCCATGTGAACAGGTGGCCGTGGCGAAACAGACGTTGGGGTTATCAGCAGAGGACAGTCTGGGCTCGCGCACTAAGGCGATTGGCCTGGCGCGCTACGTGAGCGCGCAGTATGTGCTCTACAGCGATGTAAGCGGTGATGTGAAAACCCCACAGTTGGACATGCAGCTGATGCTGGTGCAAACCGGTGAAATCGTGTGGTCGGGAAATGGTGCCGTCCAACAGTAAATTGGTTCTTGAACGTCTGCTTGCGCAACACTTTCCGGCGGTTGATACCGCTGGTTTTCATTTCTAAGCTGTGAACGGTTCGGGACGCGGCTGTTGGCGCGTTCGCGTGGGCGATCGTCAATTGCTAGCGCGGCCACAAACCACCGAGGCGGCGCAGTTGGGCGTATTCAGGCAACGTGAATACCGGGTGTTACGCTAACTCTCTGCACGGCAGTTGGCTCCTAAGCCAGTTGTCTACCGCGACGGTTGTCTCATCGTGGAATGGGCCGCAGGGGCTACGGTGTCTGCGCAGGATTTTTCAGGCTTATTGGAAAACGGATCGCTGGCACAACTGCTCAGCCAGCTTCACTGCCAGCCGTGTTGTGGCTTTCGTTTGAATTTACCGGCGCAGTTTATCCATCATTGGCAAAATATGGATCCGCGTCGACGCTCGCCAGCGTTACTGCGCTGGCACCACCATTTTCAGCGTATTGCGCAGCCTGACTTGCTCGCGTGGGCACCGTTGCATCTAGACGTACATAGCGAGAATGTGTTGATCACGCCGCAGGGGGCGCTGCTGCTTATCGATTGGGAATACGCCGCCGATGGAGATATTGGACTGGAACTGGCGCTGTTGGTGCGTGGCAATGGGCTTGACGTTGAGTCGCAACGGCGCTTGCTGCGAACCTACCAGCAGCAGCGGCCCGGTTTGTGCGCGCAGGCGTTGAACACATCGGTTCAACAGTGGCTGCCCTGGGCCGATTATCTTATTCTGATGTGGTGTGAGGTGTGCTGGCATCAAGCGGGACAAACGGCGTTTTTAGCGGCAGGTTCGGCATCGCGTCGTGCTCTTGGGCTAAACACGTAATCCGGGCGAATAATCTAGGCACTGTGTGCCAGATAACCTGTCATCGCTCAATGCAGGCACAATCCATCAGGTGTATTATCAAAAAAGCGTTTGCTTGTTGTGATAGGCGGTGACGTCTGGCGTTGGTCGTATCCGGAGGATGAGATTCAGATGATTATCTACTTGCATGGCTTTGATTCCACTAGCCCTGGCAACCATGAAAAAGTGTTGCAGTTGCAGTTTATTGACCAGGACGTTGAGCTGCCGAGTTATAGTACGCTTCATCCACGGCATGATATGCAACATTTGCTCAAACAAGTCGACAAGCTGATCCAGCGTGCGCAGGACGAGCGGCCGCTGATTTGCGGTGTAGGGCTGGGCGGCTTTTGGGCCGAACGTATCGGCTTTTTATGTGATATTCGCCAGGTCATTTTTAATCCAAATCTGTTCCCGCAAGAGAACATGGCAGGAAAAATCGACAGGCCCGAAGAGTATGCGGACATTGCCACCAAGTGTGTCGCTAATTTCTGTGAGAAGAATCGCGACCGCTGTCTGACTGTGCTGTCGCGCAACGATGAAATTCTCGATAGCCAGCGCAGTGCCGCATTGTTGGGATCGCTCTATGAAGTCATTTGGGACGACATCCAGACGCATAAATTCAAGAGTATCTCGCCGCATCTTCAGCGCATTAAAGCGTTTAAAACGCTCGGTTAATCGATAACAACTCTACCCCCACCTTTTTCCCTGCCACGGCGTTTGATGTTCCTCGTCTAACGTCGTGTGTCCTATACTGATATCAGCACCTGCAAAATAATTTGATGAATTCAAAAGGAAATTTTTTGCCGCGAATCAAGCGGATAAAAAATAAATTGATATATCAATTTTGGTATGATCAAATGACCTGACGTGCTATTCTTCCCACAGATTTGGCATTTAACTTATGAGAACCATATGTAATATAAGGATATTATTTTTTTACGCCTTATTAACTATTGGTTAACAATCAAGTGGTCGTTTTGACATCAGCACTTAAAAAAATTGTTATTGTCGGCGGTGGTGCCGGCGGTTTGGAATTAGCCACCAGCCTGGGCCATAAGCTGGGGCGTAAAAGCAAAGCTGAGATCACCTTGGTTGATCGTAATCAAAGTCATTTATGTAAACCGCTGCTGCACTAAGTGGCAACAGGTTCGATGGATGATGACATTGACGCGCTGAGCTATCTGGCACATGCGCGCAACCATGGCTTCCATTTTCAGTTAGGCACGCTGATGGAATCGATCGTGACAGTCAATGTATTCGACTGGCCGAAATCGATAACGATCAGGGTGAAATGCTGGTAGCTGAACGTTCGCTGCCCTATGACATTCTGGTGATCGCGCTAGGCAGTATCTCCAACGATTTCGGCACCACAGGCGTTAAAGACAATTGTATTTTTCTCGACAGCCCCAAACAGGCGCGCCGTTTCCACAATGAAATGCTAAACCTGTTCCTGAAATTTACCTCAAACGCTAATGACGACAAGGAAAAGGTCAACATTGCTATCGTCGGCGGCGGTGCAACTGGAGTGGAACTCTCCGCAGAACTGCATAATGCGGTGAAGCAACTGCACAGCTACGGTTTTGACGGGCTGGATAATCAGGCACTGAACGTCACGCTGGTAGAAGCCGGGGAGCGCATTTTGCCCGCGTTGCCGCCGCGCATTTCTGCCACAGCACATCAGGAGTTGACCAATATCGGTGTACGTGTTCTGACCAAAACGATGGTCACGGAAGCGAAACCCGGTGGTTTACACACCAAAGAGGGCGAGTTTATCGAAGCCGATTTGATGGTGTGGGCCGCTGGGATTAAAGCACCCGATGCCATGAAAGAGATTGCCGGTCTGGAAACCAACCGCATCAATCAACTGGTGGTGGAACCGACGCTGCAAACCACGCGCGATCCGAATACCTATGCCATCGGCGACTGCGCATCGTGCCTGCAACCCAGCGGCAGCGTTGTCCCGCCGCGTGCCCAGGCGGCGCACCAGATGGCGACACGTTGCTATCACAATATCCTCGCCCAGCTCAATGGCCAGGCGCTGAAGCCTTATGTTTACAAGGATCACGGTTCGTTGGTGTCGCTGTCTAAATTCAGCACCGGCGGCAGTCTGATGGGTAACCTGATGCGTGGATCGGTGATGGTGGAAGGACGCATTGCGCGTGCGGTGTATATATCACTGTACCGTATGCACCAGATTGCCTTGCACGGCTACACCAAAACCGGGTTGATGATGCTGGTGGGCGGTATTAACCGCGTGATTCGTCCGCGCTTGAAAATGCATTAACCGACGGGGTTCTACAACGTGCTGCCGGTTGTGGTGGCACGTTGCCCGGTCCTGAAGGGCTAGAATTTAGCGCTTTTCCACTCTCAGAATAACATCTCGCCTTAACGCCAATTACCCCCTAAGAAAAATCCCAAATAACCGCATTTTATTAACATCTACGCTTTTGGTTAACTAATCTGATTGTCACTTTTTCTCTTCGAATGCACACTTTTGCCAGTTATCAACGAAACAACGCACGCCGTAATGGCTGGTACCGACGTTAAGGGCACTATCCTCTGACGCCCATGGATACAGCGAATAAAGCAGGTGCGAGCGGTCATTCAGGAGGTTTCTGTGAACAAATCCATGTTAGCGGGGGTGGGTATCGGTGTGGCTGCTGCTCTAGGCGTAGCGGCGGTAGCCAGCATGGAGGTCTTTTCACCCGAGCCGCAGTTTGCTCAGGTTATTTCGGCAACACCCATTAAAGAAACGGTGAAAACACCGCGTCAGGAGTGCCGTGATGTCAGCGTAACCCATCGTCGTCCGGTGCAAGATGAGAATCGTCTGGCGGGGTCGGTGCTTGGCGCGGTGGCCGGTGGCGTATTGGGTCATAAGGTCGGCGGTGGTCGAGGCAAGGATATTGCCACGGTCGCAGGGGCTCTGGCGGGCGGGTATGCAGGCAATCAGGTTCAGGGCCATATGCAGAACAATGATACCTACACCACGACGCAACAGCGTTGCCAGACGGTATATGACAAATCCAAGAAAGTGCTGGGCTATGACATCACTTACAAAATTGGCGCGCAGCAAGGCAAGATCCGCATGGATCGCGATCCCGGCACCCAAATCCCGTTGGACAGAAATGGGCAACTGGTACTGAACCAAAAGGCTAAGTGGAAATCTGACACGCCCCTCTGGGCGTGTCAGAGTGATGGGAAAATCACTTTCCCTGTAACCCTCGGCGAAAGCCGGGAATCTCTGGCCGAATGAACGCGTTTAGCCTGTACGAGATTCCTGCCTTCGCGGGAATGACTGGGAGTAGGCGGGATGAGAGTTTTGGGTGGGGTTGTCAGCAACCTCACGCGTTACTCACCGTTTAACGCGGAAACAGCAATTCTGCCCAGCGTGCCAATCCGGCGGCGACGGAACCAAAATCATCGCCGCTGGCGATAGTCACATCAGGCAATGTTTGTTGTACCGCCAGACGCAATTGCGGCGAGCGCGCACTGCCGCCGGTCAGATAGACGACATCTGGACGTGTTCCACTGTCATCCAACGCCTGGCGAATCTGGGTTTGAATCTGCGATACAGGCTGAGCAATCGCCTGAACCATCTCTTCAGCAGAGACGCGTGTTTCTAGCGCGGTTTCGATAAACGCCAGTGCAGCATATGTCAAAGGCTTATCGGATAAGGCAATTTTGCAGGCTTCTGCTTGTTGCACCAAGCGGTAGCTCAAGCGTTGCTGCCAGACGCTCAATAAGCGTTTGACCTGTGCCGGTTCACGCGCATCGCGGATCATCTCGTTGATCAAAGTGCGGGTTGCATTGTTGTAAAAAGCACTCTGCGCCGGCACATCGTTAATGGCGACCGCATTCCACCAAGGCAAGGTCGGCAGGGCAATGCCTTTTTCCGTCATGCCATTCATGCCGAGCAGCGGCATAAACTGTTTGAAGGCCAGTTGGATATCGAGATCGTTGCCGCCAGTACGGCATCCGCTGTGTCCCAGCAGGCTGTCGTGGCGCTCTTTCTTGCGGTGCCACGCAGGCCCCATCAGCAGCATCGAGCAGTCGGTGGTCCCCCCGCCGATATCGACTACTAGCACCCGCGTTTCCTGTTGTAGCGTCGTTTCAAAATCCAGCCCGGCGGCGACAGGCTCAAACTGAAATTCGATCTCACGAAACCCGGCGCTGGTAGCTGCGCGCTCAAGAATGTCCTGTTATGGCATCTCCCGCCTGCAGCTCCGCCTGCTGGCGAATATGCAACATCATGGCGCACACCAGATCTTCAAAAAAGGCGATCTGCTGCGGTTTCAGCCCTACCGCCCCCAAGAATGACTTGGGGGATTTCACGAACCACACTTCTTGCGGGTCATCCATATAACGCGCCAGCGCCGCTTGTCCGAAGTGTACGCTGTGGGTGTCAACGGCAATATCTTCATCGCGGTTATAGCTGATGGCGCGCCGCAGCAGTTGCGCATTTTCGCCTTGGGCATCCACTTGATGATGACGCCACAACCATTCGCTGACGGCTTCACGTGTCGGTGCGCACAGCATGGATGAGAGATAGGGAGAGTTGTTTTCCAGTGGTAACAGGCGCGGCGTGCCATTTTGCATCAGTGCAACGGAACAGTTGGCCGTGCCGTAGTCAAAGCCGATAAACATGTCATACCTCCCGGTAACAAGAAAAAGGCGGGGATTTTACTGCGTGTGAAGCGACTTGTATAGAGGTACTCCTGTTCAAGGTGCGATGGATTGTGTCTCCAGCCATCGTTACCGCTTTATTCAATCGTTGGGCTGTTGTTGTGCATACACCACCAGCTGTAGATGCCGGTCTTAATCCACCGTTAGCGAGGTGTGCTCGAAGGGAGTGGGCTGACCGTCTATGACCAGCTTGCGCACGCCGCTACAGGACGCATGAACGTCGTGCTGCCGCCACAGTGTTTGAATTCGGGTGACACTCGCTCCAGGTCATTCACCAGTTCGCGAATATCGGCTTCCTGCGTGCCGCGCGTGAAGTCGTGGCGGAAGCTCGATAGCATCAGCGGCGCTTGTTCCTCCCAGGCGTCCATACGTTGACGCAGCAGTGGATCGGTGAACAGCATCCACAGTAAGTTGCGCCGTTCGGGCGCGTGCTTGCTGAAGCTGAAAAGCGTATCGGCCGGAGCATTGAAGCCCAGTATGTCCCAGCGCAAGTTGAGCACAAAGGCCGGATGTGGCAGGTCGTGCATCAGGCGTCGCACCAATGGCGGTAGCACACACCAGGTTTTGCCCGGTTCTGCGGGGGGGCGTTCGTGGGCTAACAGATACAGGTGCCTGCGCTGGGCCGCATCCAGTTTAAGCACCCGAGCCAGATTATCGAGAAAGCTGGCCGATACTCCGATATCACGCTCTTGTTCCAACCAGGTGTACCAGGTCAGGCCAACACCTGCGAGCGCGGCAACCTCCTCACGTCGGAGTCCCGGCGTGCGGCGTCGATTACCGCTGGGTAGACCGACCTCGGCGGGAGAAAGGCGCTCACGGTGCGTGCGGAGGAAAGCCGCCAAGTCGGGGCTGGTTCGTTCCAGAGTTCGCATTGTTTATCTCGTTATTTTAGTAATAGCATAAGGTATTAAATTGTAATCGTTTAAAAAGAATTTGAGAATGATCGCTTCTTGATTTTGGAAGCGCAATATGAACACAAATTCTTGTTGTACACTTTCGTCCGAGCGTGCCGCCAGTGGCCCACCGTGGCTGGGGTTGTCCGTGCTGTTGTTAGCCGGTTTCATGACCATCTTCGACCTGTTCGTGGTCAATGTGGCTATCCCGAGTATGCAAACAGGGATGGACGCGAGCTTTTCACAGGTCGGTTTTATCGTGTCTGGCTATGAGTTGGCCTTCGGTGTCTTGATCATCACCGGCGGGCGACTGGGTGATCGGTTTGGTCGCCGTAAATTGTTTATTGTCGGCATGGCGGGCTTCACCCTGGCATCAGTGCTATGCGGTCTGGCACCGAGCGCAGGTTTTTTGAACGGGGCGCGGGCGTTGTAAGGCTTGGCCGCCGCCTTGCTGTTTCCTCAGGTCTATGCATCCATCCGTGTCAATTTCAGCGGGGATAACAGCCGCCGTGCCTTTGGCCTGTTAGGAATGACGCTCGGTTTGTCTGCGATTGCGGGTCAGGTGCTAGACGGCTGGATGGTGCATGCCGATCTGTTCGGACTGAGCTGGCGCAGCATCTTTCTCATCAATGTACCTATTGGAATGTTTGCCATCGGTGCTGCGCGCTGCATTCCTGAAACTCGTGCGCCACAATGTTCTGCCCTGGATGGGAATAGCGTTGTACAGCAATGGCGCTGCTTGCATTGTTTTACCGGCAGCAGGAACGGCGGCGGGTGCGCGGTGGGACCCCTCTTATCGATATGCAGTTGCTATCGCAACGCCGTTTTGCGTTGGGGGCTGTGCTGGTGTTGCTGGTTTATTCGACGTCAAGTTCCTTCTTTTTATGTTTTGCATTGCTGATGCAAACCGGGCTGGGTCTTGATCCTCTGGTGGCGGGCAGTATCTTTGCTCCCCGCAGCTTGGGTTTTATGCTGGCGTCGCTGGCTGCACCGAGACTGGTGTCACGCTTTGGCACGCATGCGATCGTGGTGGGTGCGTTGGTCTATATGCTTTCCATCGGGGGGATGATCGTGCAGGTGAGCATGGCGGGAGCGGCGTTAGTTGCTGTGCGACTCATTCCCGCGCTGATTATGGTCGGTGTCGGTCAGGGATTCATCATGACGCCGTTGCTAAATGTGGTGCTGGGCTTTGTCGATAAAACTCAGGCTGGTATGGCATCTGGTGTGGTTTCTACGGTACAGCAGGTGGGCGCGGCGCTGGGGGTGGCGGGTGTTGGCATTCTGTTTGGTGAGGTGCTGACTACCGGTGGGGGCACGGTAGCACAAGCAGGCCAGTACGCTGATGCTTTTGTGATGGGAATGTTCTATAACCTGGGTGCGGCCATGCTGGTCTATGTGCTATTGCTATTGCTGGCTAAAACACGGTAGTGGGTGAGGGAAGGTGCGCTTCCCGCAGCGCTTGAGCGTTATCTTGGCGGTATTATCCATTTACCGTGAAGGATAAATAGTCCATTACGTCATTAGTGTCATCATTTTTCTATAAATAATAACGCATGGTATGTTCATTAATGCGTTATTATTTTCCCCGGCGTTTCCATTATTAATTAAAAACTGGCAGTCATTGAAATAGTTATAGTCATGATTATGATAGCTATTGTCCAACATACTCAACTGATGAAAACTACAGTGCAAAAAAACGTAATCATGAGACTATGAAAGGCTAGAGAGTATTTATGATAGTCATTAAGAAACAAAACGGAATATCATCTCAGCTCTGTCTTTAATGTGTAAAACAGCTACTTTTCTGTGACGACTTGGCGCCCTGTCAGTACAGGTAAATCAGGTGATACTGATTGGCGCCAATATCGCAAACTATTCCTGACATGTTGAACCCTATGAACACGTTAGTAAGTGGTTGGTATTTTATATTTATTTAAACATTGGATAGTTTTATGCCGTTAAGATTCATTCAGTGAACTACGTGAGTTATTAGCAACCACAAGGGGGAACGATGAATTACCTATTACACTGCACACCTGATGAAAATGAAGAGAAACAGACACTTGATGGTTTATGGAAACATAATGATCATTTTGCACCTGTTGACATTCAACCATTGCGAATCACGGTTAAAGATGAATCAGATAACATAAAGGGGGGAATAATAGCCAGAACATGGTGGGGTGGATTAGACATTCAATACCTTTGGGTTGCGGCAGAATATCAAAAAAACGGCGTTGGGCGAGAATTGATGCTAATGGCTGAGCGTGAGGCGATAAAAAGAGATTGCCATTTTTCTTATGTTGATACATTCAGCTTTCAGGCACGTGGGTTTTATATAAAGTTGGGCTATTCGGAATATGGTAGTCTTGATGGCTTTTTTATGAAATTTTCAAGGCACTACTTGGTAAAGCAACTTGGCTGATTTTAAGGGGGATATGTGCGTTGCAGCAGATTTTTCTAGAGCCATTTCGCTAATAGAAAATCTTGATGAGCCATGGGGGATAAAAGATGCTGAATCGAGGCATGTCTATCTCAACCTTGCTGCAAGACGGTACACTAATACACCAAAAAATTTTTCAGTTGAAGGTCGGCATGATATTGAGTTTCCAACAGCATGGCATGAATTATATCTTGATTTGATTAAACACGATCAAGACACAATGAGCAGTAAAAAAAGCGTTAGCGTATTCGAAGTACACTGTTGGAACGGTAATGATAAACCGATTGCTTACATTAGCACAAAAATCCCCACTTATGATGATTTTAATAAATGTATAGGTATTCTTTGGGATGCCAAGCCGGCATGCTGTATTCACCCTATTCTAAAGTCATTAAATAAAAGTAACTATGAAATAACATCAACAGGAATCGGTCTGGTAACAGAAAAAGAACTCGAAGTGATTTAGTTACTTATTCATGGGTATTCACGCAAGGAGATATCACGTATTCTTAATATAACCTCACGCACGGTAAATTATAGAGTGCATTCGGTTTTTGATAAGCTTGACATACATAATATAGCACAACTACGTGCAATTTATGTTGACCAAGATATAGGCGACTTTATCCCGACAGCAATTTTAAAAATGGGTGTTTATAATTTATGAAAAGAAATGAAAATCACTCATACAGTCGAGTGCAACCTGAATGCCGCTTACCATTATTAGGCATAATGCTGGTCCATGCTGGTATGTTAACTGCGCTTGATCAATTTATGCTAGGGGCGATTCTGGGTCACTCGATGACCCTACAGGACGCTTTGTCGCCATTACGATGGCGAGTATTGTATTTGGTGCTATTACCTTCGCACTGGGCTATGCTGGAATTAAGGAAGGATTAACCGTTACCCTACTTGCGCGTTTGTCAGGCTTCGGGCGAGTTGGATCGGTATTGATCAGTGCAATCGTAGCCGTCAGTCTGTTAGGGTGGTTCGGTGTACAAAATGCAGTGTTTGCCAAAGGCATCGATCATGCATTGAATGGAATGCTAGGGTTTGAGTTCTCTGCCGCATTATCAGGCTTATTTATTACTTTCCTCGTCGCATTTGGTATTAGAGCGATTAAAACTGCCGCCTCAATTGCTGTTCCAATATTCATTGCTGTTATCGCTTTTATTTCTATTCAAATTCTTTCCAATCTTAATGTAACAACTCTTTTTCACACTGCGCCACAGGGAGAGCCTTTAACAATAGCTAATGCAATAACCATTATTATTGGAGGTTGTATTGTGGCCGCATTGATGACTCCCGATATAACACGCTATGCTAAAAAAACATCTCATGTTTTTTCAATAACGTTGTTTACCATCTTTGCAGGTGAATTTGTTATTAATGGGTTAGCCATCATGCTAGCCAGGGCGCTTAACACAGAAGATGTTGTCACCATCATGACATAAACAACCGCAGGCATTGGATTATTAGCGGTCATTTTTTCGACGTTGAGAGTCAATGATTTGAATCTTTACTCTTCATCGCTAAGCATTGCAAATGCCGTTGAGATTCTCACAGGTAAAAAAGTAAGTTATACCATTATTACGATTGTAATTGGCATCACAGGGACTGTATTTTCGATACTAGGAATACTCGATAGGTTTATCAATTTCCTGACACTGTTAGGCATTATTTTCCCACCCGTCGTTGGCGTGATGATTGTGGGATATTTTTGCGTAAAGGAGAATGCTGAAAAACTGAATCAGTCTCGTGATGCCAACACCTTGCCCGGGGATGACATCACGCCACTAATAGGTTGGGACGCTATTTTTTGCTGTTTGTTAGGGAGCTTTGTGGGGGCAATAGATAGATGTGGTGTGCCCGCTATTAACTCATTATTGGTTGCTATGGTTTCTTATTGGGGAATTTATAAGTTTAAATTTTTTACCAGCACTGTTTACAGCTAATACAGCATGGGCCTTTTGCTGACGTTGTAGTCTCCCTAACGTTAGTTTTAGTGCAGTGTGTATACGTTATATCCAACCCCGCACACAGTGGTGGCTAAGCGATAGTAGCCACCACTGTGCAGGCTTATGCCGCCAAGGTGTGCTGAGCCATGTCAGTCAGAAGTCCAGCAATGAAGTCGATACGCTCTGGCCTTTCGCTGAGGTCTTTAATAAATTTCAAGCGGGTAGGGCCATCCAAACGATAGACGCGAGGATCGCGCTGTAACAGGCCAATCAGGTGTGCAGGATCGACCCTGTTATGGGCACTAAACTCGATAAATCCGCCTTTTTCGTTGCCCTCGATACGTTTGATGCCTAGCGATTGCGCGTGCTGGCGCAGCGCGGCAATCTGCAACAGATGGCGCGTGGCATCCGGCAGGGTACCAAAGCGATCGATAAGTTCCACTTTCAGCTCTTCCAATGCGCTATCGTCCTTGGCGCTGGCAATGCGCTTGTAGAATGACAGTCGCGTGTTGACGTCAGGGATAAAGGCCTCCGGCAGCAAGGACGGTAGGCGTAATTCCACCTCGGTTTGACTGCTGATCAGATCTTCCAAAGAGGGTTCGCGCCCGGCTTTGAGCGCACCGACCGCGTTTTCCAGCAGATCCATATAGAGCGAAAAACCGACGGTTGTCATTTGCCCGCTTTGATCTTCGCCAAGCAGTTCACCTGCGCCGCGAATCTCCAAATCATGGGTTGCCAGTGCAAAGCCTGCACCCAAATCCTCCAGTGATGCGATGGCTTCCAGCCGTTTGTGCGCATCGGTACTCATCGCCTTCGGATTTGGCGTCAGCAGATAGGCATAGGCCTGATGGTGCGAACGTCCGACGCGCCCGCGCAACTGGTGCAACTGGGCCAAACCGAAATGGTCGGCGCGCTCAATGATGATGGTGTTGGCGCTGGGAATATCGATGCCGGTTTCGATGATGGTTGTGCACACCAGCACGTTAAAGCGCTGATGATGGAAATCGCCCATCACCCGTTCCAGATCCCGTTCGCGCATTTGGCCGTGACCAATCGCGATGCGTGCTTCAGGCACCAACTCCGCCAAGCGTTGAGCGGCTTTCTCGATGTTTTCTACGTCGTTGTAGAGGTAATAAACCTGTCCGCCGCGCAGAATTTCATGCAGCATCGCTTCACGCACCAACAGGCCATCGTACTCGCGAACAAAAGTTTTTACCGCCAGACGGCGCGCGGGCGGTGTGGCAATAATCGAGAGATCGCGCATCCCGCTCATCGCCATGTTGAGAGTACGCGGGATCGGTGTGGCGGTCAGCGTCAGGATATCCACGTTGGCACGCATCGCTTTGATACGCTCTTTGTGGCGCACGCCAAAGCGGTGCTCTTCATCCACAATCAGTAGCCCAAGGTCGCGCCAGTGCACGTCACTTTGCAGCAGTTTGTGGGTGCCAATCAGAATGCCTACCTTGCCTTCCTGCGTTTGTTCCAGCACCTGCGTCTGTTCTTTGGCACTGCGGAAACGGGAGAGCATTTCGATACGAATGGGCCAATTGGCAAAGCGATCGCAGAAATTGTCGTAATGCTGTTGTGCCAGCAGAGTGGTCGGCACCAGCACGGCTACCTGTTTGTGGTTTTCCACCGCGAGGAACGCGGCGCGCATCGCAACTTCGGTTTTACCGAAGCCGACGTCACCGCATACCAGCCGGTCCATTGCCAGCGGCTGACACATATCGCTCAGTACGGCATTGATGGCTTGTGCTTGATCAGGCGTGGTTTCGAACGGGAACCCCTCGCAGAAAAGTTGGTATTGTTTGCGATCGTGCTTAAAGGCAAATCCGCTTTTCGCTGCGCGCTGCGCGTAGATATCCAGTAGTTCGGCTGCCACATCACGTACTTTCTCCGCCGCTTTTTGCCGCGCGCGTGACCAGGCATCGCCGCCCAGTTTGTGTAATGGCGCATTTTCATCGGCCCCACCGGAATAACGGCTGATGAGGTGCAATGACGAAACCGGAACATAGAGTTTATCTTCCCCAGCGTAGGTCAGGATCATGTACTCTGCGGTGATGCCACCGGCTTCCAGCGTCGTGAGGCCGACGTAACGCCCAACGCCGTGCCCCATATGCACCACCGGCTGTCCCGGATGTAGTTCGGCCAAGTTGCGGATCAGTGTATCGGTATTAATGGTGCGACGGCTGTCCTGACGTCGACGTGCAACGCGTTCACCGAGCAGATCGCTTTCACAAATCAAGGCGCGTTGGCGCAGCGTGTCGATAAAACCGTGCTCGCTGGCACCGATAATCAGATAAGCGCCTGGTTTGTCCGCCTGATCCAAACGGGTAATTGGCGTTGGCGCCAGTTTGATGCGTGCCAGTAATTCCTGAAGGGTTTTACGACGCCCCTCGCTTTCAACGGAAAAGATCACCTGTCCGGTAAAACCTTCCAAAAAACGTCGCAGTGCATCCAGCGGCGCTTTGTGCTGGTGCTGGATGGCGATGTCCGGCAGCGTTTGGTAACCGAGGTTGCGGTGCGCTGCTTTTTCCGTCAGCGTTTCTTTGCTGAGCTGACCGCGCGGCCAGGCTTTCAGTTCGCTGAACAACGCATCGACTCGCAACCACAAGGCGTCCGGCGTTAACAGAGGACGCATCTGGTCTACGCGGCGGCTTTCAAAACGTTGTTGAATATCGGCCCAAAAGCGGGTAGCGCTTGCTTCAAGATCGCCCGTATTAACCAGCAGCGTATTGCTGGGGAGATAGCTGAACAGCGTGCTGAGCGGCTGTTCAAAAAACAGCGGTGGCCAATATTCAATGCCCGCAGGCCAGGTACCTTTGCTGACCTGTTGATAAATATGCTCGGCATCACGACGCACTTCAAAGGTTTCGCGCCACTGGCTGCGAAAGCGTTCGATGGCATTTTTGTCGGTAGGGAACTCATGCGCAGGCAGCAGGTTGATTTGTGTCACTTCGTGCAACGTGTGCTGGTTATCAACATCAAATACGCGCAGGCTATCTACGTCATCATCGAAAAAATCGATGCGGTAGGGCTCTTCACTGCCCATGGGGAAGAGGTCCAGCAGCGCACCGCGCGTGGCAAACTCCCCGTGTTCCATTACCTGATCGACACTGCGATAGCCTGCCTGCTCCAACTGCGCGCGCAGTTGGAGCAGGCAGGCGTTGTCCTTTTTTCACCATCAACGCATGACCGTGCAGTTGGTGTGCGGGCACACCAACTGCATTAGCGTATTGACCGGCAACACCAGTACGCCGCGGGTCATTTCAGGGAGGTGATACAGTGTGGAGAGACGCGCCGAGATGATCCCCTGATGCGGCGAGAAACTGTCGTAAGGCAGCGTCTCCCAGTCAGACAACGTGGTGACCGGATGCACCGTAAACTGCTGAAGTTCATCGCGTAGCCGCAGCGCGTTTTGCATATCAGGTGCGATAAGTACAACCGGCCCGGCGTGGCGTTCAATGATGTCGGCACACTCGACGGCGCAGGCAGCGCCGGTTAGTTGGCCTAACAGACGTTGTTCACCCGCTTTTACGGGCAGAGCATAGCGATTTTTTTCAGGCATATTCCGAATATCTGGTGTTGCCCCGTTCCAGCATAATAAAAAGCAGTGTAGGAAGCGGGGTAGGGTTCCATAAAGTGATATGACCCTTTATTATCCTTGATCACTTTGCTTTAGCAACCTTATCCAGACGGATTTCATGTATCAACCTGTCGCTTTATTTATTGGCCTGCGTTATATGCGTGGGCGAGCATCGGATCGCTTTGGGCGATTTGTCTCCTGGTTATCGGCCATTGGCATCACGTTAGGCGTCATAGCGCTGGTGACCGTATTGTCGGTGATGAATGGATTTGAACAGGAGCTTGAGGAGAACATCCTGGGATTGATGCCGCAGGCGGTGGTGACCACAGCGAGCGGTTCACTCGACCCACAGGCATTGCCTGCATCATCGTTGAGCTCCTTACAGGGCATAACGCGCATAGCGCCAATCACCACGGGCGAAGTGGTGTTGCAAAGCGCGCGCAGGGTGGCAGTCGGAGTCATGCTGGGCATTAATCCCGATGAACCTGAGCCTTTGTCACGTTTTTTGAAAAATACCTCGCTCACTCAACTTCAAGCGGGTGAATACCAGGTGATCCTTGGCGAGCAGTTGGCCTCTCAACTTGGGGTCAAACGCGGTGAACAACTGCGTATTATGGTCACCGGTGCCAGTCAACTCACGCCAATGGGGCGCATTCCCAGCCAGCGCTTGTTTACCGTAGCAGGTACCTTTGCCGCAGGTAGTGAAGTGGATGGTTACCAGATGCTGGTGAATCAGCAGGATGCGTCGCGTCTGATGCGTTACCCGACCGGGCACATAACTGGTTGGCGCCTGTGGCTGGAAAACCCGTTGGATATTGTGGCGTTCAGTGCGCAGCCGGTGCCACAAGGATTGGTGATGAAAGATTGGCGTGAGCGCAAGGGCGAACTGTTTCAGGCCGTTCGCATGGAAAAAAATATGATGGGGCTGTTGTTGAGCCTGATCGTCGCCGTCGCGGCGTTCAATATCATTACGTCGTTAGGGTTGTTGGTGATGGAAAAGCAGGGTGAGGTGGCCATTTTGCAAACGCAGGGGCTGACCCAACGCCAGATTATGGCGGTGTTTATGGTACAGGGGGGAAGCGCCGGGGTGGTCGGTGCTCTGTTGGGCGCAGTACTCGGTACGCTGTTGGCTAGCCAGCTTAATACGCTGATCCCGGCATTGGGGCTGTTGCTGGATGGTGCCGCGCTACCCGTTCATATTGATGCGGTGCAGGTGGTGACTATCGCGCTAGTGGCGATGATCGTTGCCATACTGTCTACCCTTTATCCTTCCTGGCGCGCCGCCGCCGTTCATCCCGCAGAGGCCTTACGCTATGAATGATTCCCTGTTGTTGCAATGTAATGATCTGTGCAAAACCTACCAGGAAGGGAAGCTGTCCACCGAAGTGCTGCGTAATGTGACATTCAGCATGCAGGCCGGCGAAATGATGGCGATTGTCGGTAGTTCCGGTTCGGGGAAAAGTACCCTGTTGCATCTGCTGGGAGGGCTGGATGCGCCCACCACTGGTGATGTTATCTTCAAAGGTCAGGCGCTCAGTGGGCTCTCCGCCGCTGCTAAATCGGCGCTGCGCAACCGTGAACTGGGCTTTATCTATCAGTTTCACCATTTATTGCCGGATTTCACCGCGTTGGAAAACGTGGCGATGCCACTTCTGATTGGCAACACGCCGCCCGCGCAGGCGCAGGATCAGGCGCGCGCTATGCTGGCCGCCGTGGGTCTGGATGCACGGCGCGAGCACCGTTCCAGCGAATTGTCCGGCGGGGAGCGTCAGCGCGTGGCCATCGCCCGCGCGTTGGTGAATAACCCGTCGCTGGTGCTGGCGGATGAGCCTACGGGTAACCTCGATCAGCGCACGGCGGATACCATTTTTGAACTGCTGGGCGAGTTAAACGTGCGTCAGGGCACCGCGTTTCTGGTGGTGACTCACGATTTGTCGCTGGCTGCGCGTTTGCGTCGCCAGTTGGAAATGCGTGACGGGCAACTTCAGCAAGAGTTAACCCTTATGGGAGTCGCGCAATGAGTTTTCCCCCGCTCTCCCTGCTGATTGGGCTGCGTTTTAGCCGGGGCCGTCGGCGCGGTGGCATGGTTTCCCTGATTTCGGTGATCTCCACCATCGGTATTGCGCTTGGGGTGGCGGTGCTGATCGTAGGCCTCAGCGCCATGAACGGCTTCGAACGTGAATTGAAAAATCGTATTTTGGCAGTAGTGCCTCATGGTGAAATGGAACCGGTCAATCCGCCCTTCACCGGCTGGCAGAACATGTTGCCTAAAATTGAGCAGGTGCCTGGCATCGTTGCCGCTGTGCCCTATGTGCATTTTACTGTGCTGCTGGAGAGCGGAGCCAGACTGCGCGCGATACAGATGAAAGGCGTCGATCCGCAACAGGAACAACGCCTCAGTACTTTGCCAACGTTTGTGGCAGGAAATGCGTGGGCCAATTTCAAAGCGGGTGAGCAGAAGGTTATTCTCGGCAAGGGCGTTGCGCAGGCGCTTGAGGTCAAAACCGGGGATTGGGTGACGGTGATGATCCCCAGCAGCGATCCGCAAATGAAGCTGTTGCAGCCGAAGCGCATTCGCCTGCACGTGAGCGGTATTCTGCAACTTAGCGGGCAACTCGATCACAGTCTGGCGTTGATCCAGTTGGCTGACGCGCAGCAGTATCTTGACATGGGTGATGATGTCAGCGGCATTGCCATCAAGGTCGATGACGTGTTTGCCGCCAGCAAACTGGTGCGTGACGCGGGGAAAGTGACCGACACCTATATCTATATTCGTGACTGGATTGGCACCTACGGTTACATGTATCGCGATATCCAGATGATTCGGACTATCATGTATTTAGCGATGGTACTGGTGATTGGTGTTGCCTGTTTTAACATTGTTTCCACGCTGGTGATGGCGGTGAAAGACAAAAGCAGCGATATTGCCGTATTGCGCACCTTGGGGGCGAGCGACAGGCTGATCCGTGCCATTTTCATCTGGTATGGACTGCTGGCAGGCCTGCTTGGCTGTGTGATCGGTGCCGTGATCGGGGTGGTGGCGACGCTACAACTGAGTGCGATCATGCGCGGGATTGAATCGCTGACCGGACACCATTTTCTGTCGGGCGATATCTATTTTATCGATTTTCTGCCGTCAGAATTGTACATGATGGATGTGGTTTTGGTACTGCTCACCACCGTGGCGTTGAGCTTGCTGGCCAGTTGGTATCCGGCGCGGCGCGCCAGCCGTATTGAGCCCGCTCGCGTGTTAAGCGGGCAATAGCGCTACGGCCACTTGCAATCGCATAACCTATTCAGCCACAGAGGAGTGAGCCATGTATTATGGTTTTGATCTGGGCGGCAGTAAGATTGAAGTCGGCGTCTTTGATGCGGATATGAGGTCCGTATGGCAAAAACGGGTGCCTAAGCCGCGTAATGACTATGATGCATTGCTGGCGGCCTTTGCTGCACTCACGCAGGAAGCCGATGCGTTGACGGGCAAACAGGGGACTGTCGGCGTCGGCATTCCCGGTATGCGTGGCGGGGATGATGGTGCGCTGTTTACTGCTAACCTGCCTGCAACCATGGGAAAACCACTATAGGCGGATTTGCAACGCCTGTTGCAGCGTGATGTGCGCATGACCAACGATGCCAACTGCTTTGCCCTTTCGGAAGCTTGGGAGGGTGAATTCCGTCAGTATCCTGTGGTGTTGGGGCTGATCCTTGGCACCGGTGTCGGTGGCGGTCTGGTGATTAATGGCGAAGTGATTGATGGTCGCAACGGCATTACTGGCGAATTCGGCCATTTCCGGCTACCGGTGGATGCACTGGATATTATGGGGGAAGATATCCCTCGGGTGAAATGCGGCTGTGGTCAATCTGGCTGTATTGAAAACTATATTTCTGGCCGAGGTTTTGAATGGCTTTATGCGCATACCTATGGCGAAAGTCTTAATTCTGTCACCATTATTCGCCACTATCGGGCGGGTGAAGCAAACGCGCTGGCGCACGTCGATCGCTATATGAGCGTGCTGGCGGCCTGCGTGGGGAATCTGTTGATAATATTTGACCCCCATTATGTTGGTGCTGGGCGGTGGGTTGTCTAACTTTGATGAGATCTATCAGTTTCTCCCGACGCGGTTACCTGAGTATTTGCTGCCGGTTGCGCGCTTACCGCGCATTGAGAAGGCGCGCTATGGTGATGCAGGTGGCGTTCGGGGCGCGGCCCTGCTGCACTTTTTTTCGCAGTAGTTTTTTTAGCGGTAAACGCTTATTGGCAATCAAGCTGGCAGCGTTAGACACTTTCCACCCAGCTTTCACAGGAGCAGACATGCATACGCGTCAAAGGATGATCCGGTTTCATCAAGGAAAGCGACTGCGTCAGCAGCGTCTGCGTTCACGTATTTTCCATAAGGATTATCTGGCGGTGAATGAATCAAAAAGCCCGCGCGTGGTGGTTCTGACTGGCGTGGGGATTTCAGCGGAATCCGGTATTCGCACCTTTCGCGCGGCGGATAGCCTGTGGGAGGAGCACCGGGTGGGAGATGTAGCCACGCCGGAAGGATTTCAACGCGATCCGCAACTGGTGCAGGCGTTTTACAACGCGCGCCGTAAGCAGTTGCAGCAGCCAGAGGTGGTGCCCAACGCAGCGCATCTGGCGTTAGCCAATCTTGAGGCGGCGCTCGGAGATAACTTCCTGTTGGTGACGCAAAATATCGATAATCTGCACGAGCGTGCGGGCAGCCAGCTGGTTGTTCATATGCACGGTGAATTGCTCAAGGTGCGCTGTTGCCAGAGTGGACAGGTTATCGACTGGACCGGTGATATCGCTGCTAATGAACGCTGCCACTGTTGCCAGTTTCCCGCGCGACTGCGCCCGCACGTGGTGTGGTTCGGAGAAATGCCTCTTGGTATGGAACGTATCTATCAGGCGCTGGCGCAGGCCGATTATTTCATCGCTATCGGAACTTCCGGTCATGTTTATCCGGCAGCGGGATTCGTTCATGAAGCGCACACCCATGGTGCTTACACCATAGAACTGAATCTCGAACCGAGTCAGGTTGAGAGCCAGTTTGATGAAAAAATCTACGGCGCGGCGACAGAAGTGGTGCCAGAGTTTGTCGGCGCTTGGTTGACAGGGCGGCGTAAAGTGGCGTTTTGATCGCTACTCGGCACCTGGAATGCCTTAGCGAGATGAACGGCGTGCAGTGACGCTACACGAAATGACGGTCGAGTTAAGCAGAGTTGAGTTTGCGGGTGTGACCGCAGTGTACAGGATAGCGTTATGCAGCCATTGAACAAGGGATACTCGCTGTTACGTTTACGCCAGCGTTATCACGACCGTCAACGCATCGTGGTGTTGGCGCTACTGGCGGCGGTGACCGTGATCATCTGGTTATGTGCTGGCGATCGTTGGGTGATGCCCTGGTCATGATGGGATGATGCCCAGCGTGTTTTCATCCGGCAGTTGCGTATGCCGAGAACGCTGGCGGTGATGCTGGTGGGGGCGAGCCTGGCGATGTCAGGGGCCGTGATGCAGGCCATTTTCGATAACCCACTGGCAGAGCTGGGCTTGCTGGGCGTTGCTAATGGCGCTGGCGTGGCGCTGGTGCTTGGCGTCCTGCTGTGGCAGGGGTTGCAACCAGTCTGGGTGCTGAGTGTTGGTGCAATTGTTGGGGCGCTAGCCACCACATTCTCGCTATTACATTTTGCCAGACGTCACATTTCCAATGCGCGTTTGCTGCTGATTGGCGTAGCGCTGGGGATTGTGTGCAGCGCCGTGATGACCTGGGCCGTCTATTTCAGTACCAGTCTGGATCTACGTCAACTGATGTATTGGATGCTGGGCGGATTCAGCGGCGTTGACTGGCGCTACGGGTGGTTGATGGTGGCATTGCTACCTTGTCTGGCGTGGCTAAGCCGTCAGGGACAGACGCTCAACCGTCTTTCGCTGGGTGAGATTCAGGCGCGGCAGTTGGGGATCTCTGTTTATCGCTGGCGTAACCTTCTGGTGCTGGTGTTGGTGTTGGTGCTGGTGCTGGTGGTGGGCATTCTGGTGGGGATTAGCGTTGCGCTGGCCGGTGTTATCGGGTTTGTCGGGCTGATTGTCCCCCACGCGCTGCGCCTGATGGGGTTGACCGATCAACGCTACTTGCTGACGGGCTGCGGGCTGGCGGGTGCCATGACGCTCTCGCTCTCTGAAACCATGGCACGCGTAATGATCCTCTCGGCCGAGTTGCCCATCGGTGTGATCACCGCGACGCTCGGCGCACCGTTGTTTATCTGGCTGCTGCTGCGCCGGCGTAATCCGGTAAATGTAACCTAATGACGTACAACAGGAAGGTGACTATGAGTAACGACATCTATGCAATCCAGTTGACCACCATTAACGGCGAGGCGACCACCCTTAGCGCTTATCAGGGACAGGTCGCACTGATTGTTAACGTGGCCTCCAAATGCGGTTTAACCAAACAGTACGATGAGTTGGAAAAACTGTATGAAACCTATCGCGAGCGCGGCTTTGTGGTGCTGGGGTTTCCTTCCAATGAATTCGCCGGACAAGAGCCGGGCAGCGACGCTGAGATTCAGGAATTTTGCCGTGCCACCTTTGGCGTGCAGTTCCCGATGTTCAGCAAGATTGAGGTAAATGGCGAGCAACGTCATCCCCTGTACCGTCACCTGATTGCCGCACAGCCCAAAGCTAAGGGAAATCTGCTTAGCGGTTTTTATGAGCGTTTACTCAATAAAGGTCGGGCGCCCAAGCATCCTGAAGATATTCTGTGGAACTTTGAAAAATTCCTGATCGGGCGCAATGGTCAGGTGATTCAGCGTTTCTCTCCCGATATCGCTCCGGATGACAAAATGATTGTTAACGCCATTGATGCTGCGGTGGCCGAGTAATTGTTGACGCAAGAGTTGAAGCATCACGTTCCCTGCGCGCTGCGTCTGACCCACGTCGCCTGTGGGCGGCGTTTACAGCCCGTCAGCGTCAGCGCCTATGCCGGTCGATTGATTCACGTGGTCGGGCCCAATGGCTCTGGGAAAAGCACGTTGCTGGCACGGGTTTCCGGGCTGCTAGACGGCGAAGGGCGTGTGGAACTGGACGGCATGCCGATTGCCGATTTGTCTGCGCGAGATCTGGCGTTGCGTCGCGCTTATCTGTCGCAGCAGCAAAACCACAGTGCATTGATGCCCGTGTTCCAGTATCTGGCGCTGCACCAGCCGAAACAGGTGAGTGTCATGGCGGTCGATGAAGTGGTCGCCCAACTTGCTACGCGTCTGATGTTAACGGATAAATTGACGCGTCCGTTGACGGAGCTGTCCGGCGGCGAGTGGCAACGTGTACGTCTTGCCGCCGTATTCTTACAGGATGGCCTTCGCTGAACCCTTATGCTCGCCTGTTGGTGCTCGATGAGCCCGCCACTGGTCTGGACGTAGCGCAACGCGTGGCGCTTGATGCCATGCTGAAAGTGTTGTGTCAGACAGGGTTGATTGTGCTAGCCAGCGCTCATGATTTAAATCACAGCTTACAGCAGGATGATGATATCTGGTTTATTTCAAAAGGTAAAATGATTGATTCTGGAGACGCAGCAGACGTCATGAAGCCTGAACGACTGGCCCCGGTTTTCGGCATCGACTTCCAACGTCATCGCGTTGGCGAGAGCGACTGGTTGGTGCCGGTGTCCGAGTAACCGGTCATTTACCGCGTCAGGCTTGCCAAAACAGTGAAATCAACGCTAAATTAGGCTGTAATATCATTCTGATAGCGTGACATTCCCCGCAGGGCGCGGTGAACAACAAAACGAACCGATACTCGCAGGATACCGCAGATGCGCTTGATTCAGGGGTTGCTGATCGCAAGTTTGTTTTTGGTCGGGTGCAGCAGCCACCGCGCTCCACCGCCTAATCCGCGTCTGGGCGACCCCATCATGGTGATAAGCCAACTTAATGAACAGCTCACGCAGTGGCGTGGCACGCCGTATCGCTATGGCGGGCTGGATCACCGTGGCATCGATTGCTCTGGCTTTGTCTATTTAACCTTTCGCGATCGTTTCGGTATGCAACTGCCGCGCACCACCGAGGCGCAAACGGAATTGGGTTCCCGCATTGACCGGGACGACCTGTTGCCGGGCGATTTGGTGTTTTTCAAAACCGGTAGCGGCAGCAGCGGATTGCATGTGGGTATTTATGATAAAGACGATCAGTTTATTCACGCCTCGACCAGCCAGGGTGTAATGCGATCGTCATTGGATAACGTCTACTGGAAGCGGGCCTACTGGCAGGCGCGCCGAATCTGATTCCACTCTCAAGTAACGGCTGCCGATGTCGGCAGGTCGTTTGCGCATGGAGCCTCAATGTCTTCACTCCGTTTGTTGCTGTCTGACTCTTACGATCCCTGGTTTAATCTGGCCGTCGAAGAGTGCATCTTTCGCCAAATGTCCCCCCACGCAGCACGTGCTGTTTCTCTGGCGCAATGCGGAAACCGTGGTGATTGGTCGGGCGCAAAACCCGTGGAAAGAGTGCAACACGCGCAAGATGGAGGAGGATGGCATCAAGCTGGCGCGTCGCAGCAGCGGTGGCGGCGCCGTTTTCCACGATTTGGGCAACACCTGCTTACCTTTATGGCTGGAAAACCGGGTTACGATAAAAGCGTTTCAACCGCTATCATTCTTAATGCGCTGACTGCGCTAGGTGTAGCTGCTTCGGCTTCAGGGCGGAACGATCTGGTGGTGGAGTGGATACGCCTGACGGTGAACTTAAAGTTTCGGGGTCTGCCTACCGGGAAACCAAGGATCGTGGCTTTCACCACGGTACGCTGTTGCTCAATGCCGATCTTTCACGTTTGGCAAATTACTTCAACCCGGATGTGAAGAAATTACAGGCCAAAGGTATTACCTCAGTTCGCTCTTGGGTTGCCAATCTGGTGGAACTGTTGCCGACGGTCGATCATGCACAAGTGTGTGAGGCGGTACGTGACGCGTTTTTTGCCTATTACGCGGATAGTTGCACAGCGGAGCACATCTCACCCGCGAAAATGCCCGATCTTCCCGGCTTTCGCGAGCAGTTTGCCAAACAAAGCAGCTGGGAATGGAATTTTGGTCAGGCTCCGGATTTTACCCATGCGTTGGATACACGTTTTCCTTGGGGCGGTATTGAACTACATATGGATGTTGATCGCGGCGTGATCACACGCAGCCAGCTGTTTACGGACAGTCTGAACCCAGCGCCGCTAGCGGCGCTGGCACAGGCTTTACGGGGCCAGGCTTACCGTGTCCCAGACATTATCGCGGCAGGCGAAGCGCTGTTTGAACAATTTCCCGAGCAGCAGTCTGAGCTGCAACAGCTGAATGCATGGTTGGCTGAGAGCATTCGTTAGATACTTACGATCATATCAGTTTGCTCCCGAGAAGATCTTATTAAACTCGACTGATTAATTTAAAAAAATATACACCAGTGTTTCTCATTTATTAGCGCGTCTGAATATAACGATAGGGTTTAACTATCACCGCAGCCAAATAGATTGAGTATTTTTTCTTTTCATTAAGTAAATCAGAGATTTTTGAAGTGAAAACAATTTTGATTGCATCATCGGAAGTTCTGAAATGATCCGTATAAGCTGGATCCCGTCCGTTGGGGCCGTGATAGTAAATGACATTATCGGGGATTGTCTCTGGGAAGTGAGTTACAAGACTTAATGGTACAAACATTGTTGATGCTGTTTGTCTCTCCTGCCGGACAATGTCATAACGGTCATCTTTTGGGACATAGGATGGCATATTATGAGCAATCATTTCATAAGACAGATTCACACCATACATATATTCAATCATATTAACTAATGTTCCACTTCCACCGGGGGAGCGGGAAGCGATTTCGCAAAAATAAATATCTTTAGATTCATCATCTACAAAAAACTCTGAATGGAATGTTGTATTTTCAGGGGTGGGCATCAGAGGTAGTATTTCATGAATGACATGGCCGAAACTATCGATAATATTTTTATCGAAAACTACAGTGCTACCTAAAAACAGAGATTCTGATTTAGCATAAGCCAAACAAGTGCCGTCGTATTTTGAAACTGAATATAAAATCAGTTCACCACCACATACTACACCATTTACATGATAAACGAGAAAGTCAATGAATTCCTGTATAAAAAACCTTCCTGACTAATTTTAATTTTATTTAGAAGGTCACTTTCAGTGATTTTTGTCACTTAAAAAGAATCAGTTCCAGATATA
Source organism: Candidatus Symbiopectobacterium endolongispinus (assembly GCF_018777385.1). Taxonomy (GTDB): domain Bacteria; phylum Pseudomonadota; class Gammaproteobacteria; order Enterobacterales; family Enterobacteriaceae; genus Symbiopectobacterium; species Symbiopectobacterium endolongispinus. Next base: position 555,264 of record NZ_JAFJYB010000003.1, read on the forward strand.
GGTTTAATTATATAATTTTTCCCAGATTCTATTTTTTCAACGTCCCCCTTAACCTTAGATTCTGTATTAACAGTCAAAGGCACTTTGAATGTTTTAGGATTTTTAAAAAAAATTAATCATCTCTAGCTTATTTCTGAAGTCGTTGGCACTCCTGAGATCTTGTCCCTGAATATTAAGTTTTTCTCTCAGATAGGCGGCAGGCAAGATATGCAGTTCACTGTCTGCAATAATGCTGAATATTTCCATGTCACATAATACAGGAAGAAGCTCAATCTCATATGATTCAATGGAATGAGAAGAAACAATAAAACAATCCCAACCCTGTGCTTTAAATGCTACAGCTAAGTTCTCCGCGCAGACAATTATCAACTGTTTTTTGTAATGAGGAATAAAATCATCAAGGGGGCGAACAGAATTAGGCCATCCATTTATGAATAGAGATTTGGGTATCATAAAGACTCCTGGTTATGGGTAAAATATCATTTATATTGATTAACATACCATGAAATGGTTTTCGTTAAACCATCGAATACTTTATATTGAGGCTTGTACCCTAAAAAATTCTGCGCTTTACGTATATCTGCGAGAGAATGAAGAGCGTCACCGAGGCGGAAGTCTTGCATATCTATTTCAGGAGATACTGTTTTTAGGGTCGTTGAAATTTCTGCTATTATAAATTTAAGTAAGGCATTCAATGAGGTACTCTCTCCGTTTGCGATATTATATATATGGTTGATGGCGGTTTCAGACTGAATAAGGGCCGCGCGAAGATTAGCCTGAACAACATTATCGATGTAACAAAAATCACGACTGGTACTTCCATCACCATTGATTATGATTCCCTGTCCAGTTATCACCTGAGAAATCCATTTAGGGATGACCGCGGCATATGCGCCATTTACGTTCTGTCTGGGACCAAATACGTTGAAATAACGTAGTCCGATGCTATTTAAACCATAGACTTTATGGAAGACATTTGCGTAAAGTTCGTTAGCATATTTTGTAACAGCATAAGGGCTCATTGGACTACCAATCGAGTGTTCAACCTTTGGCACATCCTGAATATCGCCATATGTGCTACTACTGGCAGCATAAACAAGACGTTTAACCTTACTCTTTTTTAATGCCATCAGAACATTAAGAAACCCCGTAATATTGACGCCATTCGTTTCCGTAGGGTCGTCAATACTTCTGGGTACACTGCCCAATGCAGCCTGATGTAAGACATATTCGACCGGACGGTTGGCGCTCCACATCAAGGCATTATCGCAGTCGCAGGCATTACGGATATCGCCATTGATAAAATTAAACCGTTCCCATTGCTGCTCATTAACTAGGTTTTTTACATCGTCTATATTTTTTGGGCTGCCAGTACTGAAGTTATCCAAACCCACTACATATTGGTTACATTTAAGCAGTACCTTTAGTAAGTTACTACCGATGAAACATGCACAGCCTGTTATCAGCCATGTCTTACTTTCTCGGCAAAGTTCGTTTAGAATATCACGGTATTCCTCCATAACCACCTCCATTCGCGATGTTAATTCATGTAAAGATATTTTTTAAATCATATATATGCATTCCTATCGCCCAATGCCTTTATTTTAGAAAGCCCCATGTTAACAAACTCATTATGACCTACAGCAATTACTATTGCAGAATAGTTCCCAGAATCTGGCAAAGAATGTAAACATTTTAAATTGTATGAATGTTCAGCCTCAGAAATATTTACTAGTGGATCATATATATCAACACCCATGCAGTAATCTTTGAGTGAATTAAAAAGATCAACAACTTTAGTGTTACGTATGTCAGGACAATTTTCCTTAAAAGTCAACCCAAGGATTAAAACCTTTGCTTTTAAAATAGACTTGCCAGCGGAAAGAATGCGTTTGATGGTCACGTCTGCTATATGCTTGGCCATACTATTATTAACTCTTCTTCCGGCTGAGATAAGTTCTGGGTAATAACCAGCTTCCTGAGCTTTGTAAATCAAATAATAAGGATCTACACCAATACAATGCCCGCCGACAAGACCTGGCTTGAATAGCAAAAAATTCCATTTGGTATTTGCTGACGTAAAAATTTCTTTTATATCAAGTTCAAGCGTGTCAAAAATAAATGTCAGCTCATTAACTAAAGCTATATTAACATCTCTTTGTACGTTTTCAATTATTTTAGCAGCCTCAGCAACTTTTATGCTACTGGTCATAAACGTACCTGCTTTTATAATTTCATTATACAAGTCGTCAACAGCAATAGAGACATCAGGCGTTGAGCCACTAGTGATTTTTCTGATGTTTGTTAAACGTCTTTCACTGTCACCAGGGTTAATTCTCTCAGGGCTATAACCACAAAAGAATGTTTCGTTGAAAATCAGGCCTGAATTTTTTTGTAAAATAGGCACACATATATCCTCTGTACAGCCAGTAAAGACGGTTGACTCATATATTACAATTGCACCTTTTCTCATTACTTTACCAATCATTTCACTGGCACTGATGAGAGGGTTAAAATCAGGCTGGTTTCCTGAATTTATTGGAGTGGGAACTGTGAGAATAAAAATATCGCAACTATGTAGATCGTTAATGTCATTACTAAAAGATAGATAACTTATACTGTTTATCTCATCAACACCAAGTTCCTTAGTGTTATCTATACCACATCTTAACTCTTCAATTCTCTTAGAGGAATTATCATATCCAACAACATCCCTATGTTTTCCAAACGCAGCGGCTAAGGGCAACCCAACATAACCCAATCCTATAACTGCTATTTTCTTCTTGCGAATATCCATATGGCCTCAACTGATGTCTTTATTGACATGTTAATAAAGAATTAATGGAAAGCTATCGATAATAGATCGCATGTATTCTCAGTTAGAGTAAAACCTCAAGCATTATCAGTACAAAGGATATTGTTGACGATTGATTCAATATATTCTGTCAGTACGATGTCTCGATCGAAATAAGGAATGAACTCACGCATTTTTCTATAGAGAGCGTATCCTTTAGGGCTGAGCTTATCGATACCGCGGATATCAGCGGCTTGGCAAGCACACAGTAATTCAAATGCCACAACATATTTTGTATTAACTAAAACATCACGAACGCGACGAGCCGCAACAAGACCAAATGAAACAACATCCTGAAAGTCAGCGGTAGTGGTAAGTGTCTGGATTGAAAGGGGAGTGGCGAGAGATCTGTTTTCAGCGGTTAATGAGGCAGACATAAACTGCCCGCCCATAAGTCCTAATCTGAGACCTGGGTTTTCTTTACACAGGAAAGGAGGTAAGCCATTACTATTCGTTACGGTCAAAAATTTGTCTATTCGCCTGTTAGAAAGATTACATAAAACAATCAGGGAAACATTCAAGTGATCCATAGTCATAGAAATATATTGTCCATGGAAATGACCGTTGTGGAAAACCTCATTGTCTTGAGGCGTGATTAAAGGATTATTATTTAATGAATTCAATTCATTTTCAATAACGTCATGAACATAGCGGATGTTGTCAAGTACAGGCCCCAAAATCTGTGGTGTGCATCGAATAGAATAGCTATCTTCAATAGGCTGATCGGCCTGTTTCACATTATCTGACATCTTTTCATATAGTAAACTCGATACCGCCGACTCATCCTCGATCAATTTAGAACCCTCAAGTGCCTCCCAAAGTATAGTCACAACCTCCTGCTGGCCTTTATGCGGTTTGAGCTGGTGTACTCTAGGGTCAAATGGTTTTGATTTCGCACGCAGGCTTTCGAACGTAAGGGCGCTAATTTGAAGGTATTTCATCAGAAGATTTTCAGATTTTAAAACATTGATAGCAGCTATACCCACCATTGTGGAGGTGCCGTTTGTCAGAGTTAGTCCCTCTTTGTAACTGAGTTTTAATGGTTTGATATTGACCTCGGCAAGTGCGTCTTTGCCAAAAAGCTCATGTCCTTTTACTTTCGCTTTTCACTGACCAGTGAGGCAAAGCGCAATAGCTGCCAGTGATCCTAAATCACCGCTGGCGCCCAGTGAACCTTTCTCAGGAATACAGGGGATGACCCCAGCGTTATAAATATCTACCATGCGCTTAAAATTATCGAAGGATAAAGCTGAATTACCTCTTGCCAGTGAAATAATACGAGCAAGAAAAGTGGATCTTGCAGAGTGATCATTAAAATAACTGCCCACATTTGTGGCGACCGCATTGATTAAGTTATTTTGTAATTCAGCTGCTTTTTCTATAGGAACGAGTCGGTCAACAAACCCCCCATACTCGTATTGACACCATAAATTATTTTCCCATCGTTTACCATGCAAGTTAAGGTATTTCTTGATGCAATGATACGTTCTTTCACTAGGTCTGTGAAATTTACACTCATACTGGGTTGAGAATAATAAACCAGTTCAGTTAAAGATACGTTACGGTCTGCATCAAGCATCAACACATTCGAGTTAAATTTAAGGGTGTCGAATTCCATGCGTATTGTCCTTAAGAGATATTGTTCACTTCATTAGGTTTGGTTAAAAAACAAGCTCAGCTTCTATTTCATATGCATTAGAGATTGCCTCATTCCGTGTGCAACCGCCGGTAATGAAATATGCTACATTTCCACAACCATTTTCATATGGGTATATAACATCTTCGACTTTTAATTCCTTACCCCACCATTTAAAATCGTAGCAACCTTTTTTGGACTTAATCCTTTCAGTTCCGTCAATCTTACTGATTACTCCTGTGGCTGGAAAAATAGATCTATTGACCATTCTCTTTCTGAATTTTGGAATAAGCAGCGTTACATCTATGTTTTCTCCCAATGCCTGTTGTATTGCAGCCTTTAAAATACATGTTCCATTACTTAGTGGAACCATTTCAGTGTCAAAGCGTGGGCCACCTAAACGGACCGCCAGTTCTATAGCATAAACTTCTCCAGAAGTAGAAACTATAATATCGCCTTTAATCACACTATTAAATATACCTAATGACAATGCGGCTTTCTCAGTGATTAATCTCAACTCGTTTTGCATAAATTCATCAATAAATGTAGGCATTATGTCGCCTACCTCTACAAAGTGAGACTCATACTCTTTGTATTTAAACACTCTGTCAGAAATTGCAGTAAGATGGAGAATTCCATCAATCATTAAACCTTCAGTGCTATGCTCGGACCATAATATAAATTGATTAGCGATAATTTTATCAGAGGGTTCATATTGCTTTACATAATCATAGCTTTTCTCAAAATCACTCTCATTTTTTACTAAGATCACGCCTTTGCTTGAAGACAGATTAATAGGCTTTAAAACAATCGGAAAATTGATTAATTCACAGAATTTCCGTACTTCTTCTAGATTTGAACAGATTTCAAAACGGGGTGCAGGAATACCTTCTTCCTCAAATGCTTTTGATCTCATTTCCTTATCAGTTGCAAGTATTGCAGAGGCATTTGATATACCTATCAGACCATAATATGGGGCTATTGCAGAAACAGATTTGGCTGTATCCCAACACAGGCTCATCACGCCATCAAAGGTAAAACCTTTTTTACTAACTTTCTTGCTGTATCAACTGCACACGATACATTTTTAGAGTTGGCTTCTACGACTTCGGTACAATACTCTAAACCATTATCATATGGAAACTCAGTTATAAGAAAAATATTATAGCCCCAGTTTCTGACATCATTTAATATTTCTCCACTGAGACCATTACCGCAAAAAAGAATATTTTTCCCAATGTCAGTCCCCTTATACATTTTTTCATAACCCCCGGACAGAAAATTCGCAAGAATAAACATCCCTTTTTTCAAATCATCGATTGTTATATGCTCATTTGCAGAGTGTGCATCCTCTAAAGCACCTGCACCAAATATAACGGTAGGAATCATTGCAAGATTAGCATAATGTCTTGCGTCGCAACTTACACGCCATCCTGAAGATTTAATTGAGGTGTGCTTTTTATTTATTAAAGATGCAATTTCCATAAATCTGTTAATCAAACTATTCTCAATAGAACTCAGATATGCCTGATTTCTCAATCCTGCTTTAAAATTATAATTTACTTTGATACCGGGATAAGCATCAATAACAGCTCGCAAATGGTTACATATACGGCTTTCTATGGATTCTATAGATGAGGGCGGGAGAAAACCCGTATTGAACACCAGGGAACATTTCTCAGCGACTGAGCCGGGCCACTCTCCACCATTAATTTTCCCTACATTTATCTGTAAATAGATTGGCCCCTTAGATCTCCAGACAGATAGACACTCTTAAAATAAGAGGTAGTCTAAAAACTATGTTTAATACCGGTCACAACGAAAAAATGATCTCAGTTCTGTCAGGGCCTGAACGCCGCCATCGGCGTACCGCTCAGGAAAAAATCGCTATTGTTCAGCAGACTATGGAGCCCAAGATGACAGTATCTCACGTGGCTCGCCTGCACGGCATCAATCCTAATCAGGTAGTTACTTGGCGCCGGCAGTATCAGAATGGCAGCTTCACTGCTGTCAGTGCCTCAGAAGAAGTGGTTCCGGCCTCTGCACTCACTGCTGCCATGAAGCAGATTAAAGAGCTGCAACGGCTGCTGGGGAAAAAACGATGGAGGTTGAGCTCCTCAAAGAAGCCGTGGAGTACGGCCGGGCAAAAAAATGGATAGCGCACGCGCCCTTGCTGCCCGGGGATTCGGACTGACACAGGTCAGCCGCGCTCTTAATGTGTCGCGTGCGCAGTTATCGGTTTATCTTCTAAGCTCTGCCGAGTGGCAGGATCGCCGACAGAAGCCTAACCACAACGATGCTGAGCTTATCAGCAGAATACGGCATCATACTGCTGAATTGCCGACCTATGGCTACAGACGAGTCTGGGCATTACTGCGTGATGAAAGCCAGCAGGATAGGCTTGCGATAGTTAATGCCAAAAGGGTCTACAGAGTAATGCGCGACAATCATCTGTTGCTGGATAGAAAGGGCGTTACTAAAGAGCAGCGAAGTCACAACGGCAGGGTTGCGGTTGCTGAAAGTAACCTCAGGTGGTGCTCGGATGGCTTCGAGTTCAACTGCGATAATGGCGATAAGCTGCGTGTCACGTTCGCGCTTGACTGTTGTGACCGTGAGGCGCTGGACTGTATAGCGACAAATGGCGGGTACACCAGTGAAATCGTGATGGATGTGATGGTAAACAGCGTCAGTAAGCGGTTCGGAAATGGGCTTCCAGAGGTCCCCATCGAGTTCCTGAGCGATAACGGCTCCTGTTACACAGCGAAGGAAACGAGGGCGTTCGGTCATCTATTGAATCTTGAAACGAGGACAACGGCAGTGAGGAGTCCACAAAGCAATGGAATGGCTGAGAGCTTCGTGAAGACGATGAAGCGCGACTATATCAGTATAATGCCCAAACCGAATCAGCAAGTGGCATTGAAAAACCTGGCTATCGCGTTCGAGCACTATAACGAGAAGCATCCACACAACGCGCTGGGGTATCGCTCACCACGAGAGTATCGTCGCCAGCGAGAATCGCTAACTTAAGAGTGATCTTGTGTCTGGAAATATAGGGGCAAATCCAGATTGAATGCTCCATCCTTACTCGCTTCCTTTAACATTGACCCTTCAAGTTGTTCTAAACTCTTAATGACATCAGCAGCACGTTTGATTGCCGACACACCAGTAAGATCACTTCCCATATGCACAGATTTCCCCTGAATGTCTAACTCTGTCGTCAGGCATCCTCTGTGACCATTATGTACATCCAGATTTGTAGGTTCAAAAACCACAACTAAATCAGCTTCAACGCCATGGAGAAGAGTAGATAACGTTCCATTACCCCCAGTTTCTTCATCTGAAACCAGATCTAAACGTACATCAAATTCAATATCATTACCTGTTCCCTACAGAAATTTAATTGCACCCAGCAATAAAAACATGTTGGATTTTATGTCACATGCCCCACGTGCATAAATTTTATTATCTGTGATATATGGCTGAAATTGGTTTTTAGAACATTTACTATGTGGTACGACATCTACATGACAATTAAAGAGTATCTTATTCTGATTATTCACCCCTTTTTTATAAATGGCTCTTATATTAACGCCTGCCACATTTACAGGGTATGTTGACAGATTATGCTCATCTAATTCTGTATGATAAGGTTCAATGTAAAAATCAAAACCATACTGAGTCAGGATCTGTTCCAGGTAGTCGTAAGCATCCTTTTCTTTTTCATTAGATGTATCAATGCTTAAATATTTAATTAATTGTTTATTAATATTTAAAGCATTTGCGGAAAACCAATTGTCAAATGTAGTGCGACGTATCATATTATTATGTCTCAATTAGGTTGTCTGTAAAGACTAACGAGCTACATTAATAATGTTAGGCAGTGTAAGTTTTCCAAGTCCAGCATCAGTGCTTTCTTTGAAGAGCTGATGTACTGATTTCACAATGAATGTTTCGTAGCCATCTTCGATACACAGTCGTTCGAAATAACGCAGATCCTTTTCTGCATTGGATATGGAAAAATCTAAACTCTCTTTATTTCCATCTAAACCCCACTTAAATAAACTCTGCAAAAGTCCGTTGTTAACTCCACCATGCTTAACAAGGTTCCTAAGTGACTCCAGACCAATATTCAATTTATCTGCCGCGGCAAATATTTCGGCACTGATCGCAACAACACTTATCGATAGCGCATTATTTAATAGCTTTAATTTATGAGCACTACCTGTACCTTGCTTTGGTATTATGAATTCAGAGTACATAGATACAATCTCATTAGCTTTCGTTTTGGTACTATCTTCTCCGCCAAGAATCGTATTTAGCCGACCTTCAGTCGCTTCTTTAGGGCCTCTTGTGACAGGTGCATCAACATACTTGAATCCTAAGAAAGATAGCTTTTCTAAAATCATCCTACTCAAGGTCGGGTCACCGGTTGCCGTATCAATGATGAGCCCATCATAATTCCCTCCTTCATTCCCTCCTTCTTCAATACCCTTAAGGCCGAACAAAACGTCATCCACCTCAGCAGATGAAGGAAGGGAAAGAATTATGGTTTTACATTCCGCGATCATCTGACTAATGTTATCGATTTCTTTTGCCTTTATGGCTAATAACTTATCGATACCCTCGCGGTTTTTATTTCCCAGGACATATAGTTCACACCCACGGTTAATAAGACTCAGTCCTATCCCATACCCCATTTTACCAATGCCAATTAATCCTATTTTGTTATCAGTCATAGTCAGTTACTTTCATCCTTTTGTATTAAATAAAAAATTATCACCTGAAGAATGTTTTGTGTTATTTCATGATTTTTTTCGAATAATTCCTGATCTGATGTTGTGTTATATTCAACCAGGCTTAATACAATTTTTTGTACGAGAAGTCCCTGTTCCATATTTGCAAGATTCCTGCTATTAGGATTTTTAATATTTTCATAAATAAGCTCAATGAACCTACAAATCTTAGTTAAACCGCTGTGATTATCCTTCTTAGGTTTAATTGATCGTTCATAAATCTTGATGAGATTTCCTTCTGATTTGGTTATGTCATAGATTTTTAAATAGTCGTAATCCCACAGCGGTTTATCAAATTCAAGGGTGGCAATTTCTGATGCTTTTTCTTGTGCGTTCAGAACGTAGATAACTGCTACTGCCGAATACAATGGGGCCGTTTTCGAAATCTAACGTTACAGTGATGCTATCGGGTCTGGACATACCGCCAACATGAAAATCGCTTCTACTTATCCATGTACTAATGTTTTTAAAATTTACGTCACAGCCAATATCACTTATGAAAAGAGCAAGATCGAGTGGGTGTGTGATTTCTGAGAAGACGCCAACTGTCGGGCGCGGATCATTTAGCCTGAATTTTGACCAGTCAAAAAAACTCTTTTAACTTTTCTTTTGTTTTCACTTATGTAATTGATTAATTCTTGACATGCATCGCTGTATCTTTCAACAAAATGAACAAATATCGAGTTTGCATGAAAGTTATCATACAGAAACTCCATTTCAGAAGCTGTGTTCACTAGAGGCTTTTCACACACGATTTTTCTATAATTTATATTAAAATCTTTTATAAATTTGAAAAGACTGAAGTGAGTGTTATCATTAGTCGCAATAAAAATGAGATCCAATTCATTTTCAAATAACATTTCCTGATAGCTCTCATAAATTGAGATTTTTCCAAGGTTTATTTCGGACAGAGCCAAAAAATTTGAATCCGCAACACACTTAACTTCTATAGTGTGTTGTCTTGCATTGACCATGTCTATTGCATGTGAAAAACGCTGTCCGGCATTTCCATACCCAATAATTGCAGCATTCAACATGTTGCTATCCTTCTTGATATGGTCGGCGAAAATGGCAAACCATCATTAATTGTTGGTTTGGCCATATCATCGACGGCTCTCGGTAGCATACTTTTTTCTCCATTTATTGGTCAGTTATCACATAAAATAGGGCCATGGACTCTTATAGTTACCTGCCTTATTATTACAGGTTTTTTGCTTATTCCTCAGGCTTATTCTACCACAACTCTGGAATTTATTTTCTTACGGTTTTTAATGGGGCTGACGCTTGCCGGATTAATACCAACTATAACTAAAATTGTCGGCGATAATGCTTCTTCTGAATACTCTGGAACGTTGCTCGACTGGTTGATCTCGGTCAAATACCTAGGTCATATTCTGGGACCTTTAAGTGGTGGAGCCATAGCGAGATATTTCGATATCAGTACCGTATTTATTACGACAGTACTGATTATCATCGCGACCGGCATAATGAACTTATTTTTTATTAATCGACGAATACGGTGAAAATTTCATCCAGCATAAGGAGGATATCGAACCGTTTCTTGTCTCCAGGTATGATTTTCTTTTTGGTGTTGACTTTGCCGCCCCGTAAGCGGATCCACCGGTTCATCCTAACCTCAGTCCAACGGGCATTACGACATGTTTGTCGATGGCAGTAAGTCCGATGAAGATGAATACACAGATCTGCGCTAAATAACGTATCGGGACACCGATCCCGTGAAGGCGCGGGCAGATCTTTTTCTGACAAAATAGTCACACTGCAATGGAGGAGTAACCCCTAACATCAGTCTGAATTGAAACACGTGAACGCGTGGAATATCCGATAAAGCGGCATAATCGTTAACAGCGTGACATCACTGTAAGGGGAGCATCAGGATAATGAAAAAGGGATTGTTGAGCGCTCATCGTTGGCGCTAGAGTGATATTGAACACTTATCTCCACAGACATCGATCATGAAAATCACGTTAGACGTTGACTACCAAAGTGAATACCTGTTCTGGCCCATCTATAGCCGGGATGAACGGCTATTGGCCTTGGAAATGACGGGGTGTTTCAATAGTGCGGATGGTAAACTCACCGTGCCTGGCGATATCCTGACGAGTATGTTGACCACGGCGCAAAAACTGACGTTGCTGGATGAACAAATCGATATCATCCAACGCAAAGCGGGGTGGCTTAAACTGCACCGGTTTTTGTTGGTATAGCGCATTGAGAAGCATTGCGCCGAACTGCTGATGGCATCGATTCCACACCGCAACGCGATCCGCGCGTTACCCTTTGTCCATCTGGAAATTAATGAGGCGTTTCCTCACCTCGGCGAAGGTAAAGGAAACCTTGGTATCACCGAACTGAGTAACATGTTTCCCCGTGGCTGGATAATTTCGGCTCAGGTAAGGTAAACCTCAAGGCGTTCCACGATGGTTTGCTGAGCTATGTGAAAATCGATCCTAAACTGGTGTGGGATATTCTCTCGCGTCCGGCACCGTATCTGATCATGGATCCGTTGCTTAACGTGATGAAAAGCCACCAGCAGGGCCTCGGGGTGATAGTTAAATGGATTGATACGCTCGAACATCTGAAAAAAGTGCATCACCTCAAGGTGGATGCGATACAAGGCAAGCTGTGGCCTGCCATCCCGTTGGATGCGTTGGAACAGGAACTGACTCCGGCGGCGTAAACCAGTATCCATGTATTTCCTCCGTGTTTATTTCCGTGTTGACGTTCTACACTCAAGTTTGACAGACGCTGTAGAGTGACATAACGACGATGACACAGGGATTACGATTTACCCATCACTACCATGACGCTTTGCCCAGATGTTACACGGCTCTTTTGCCCACACCGTTACTGGGGGCGCGCTTGCTGTATCACAGCGCGGAACTGGCGGAGCAATTAGGGGTGCCTGCCCGTTGGTTTCAGCCTGAACATATTGATATCTGGCAAGGAAAAACGCTGCTGCCCGGTATGCTGCCGTTGGCGCAGGTCTATAGTGGCCATCAGTTTGGCGTATGGGCCGGACAACTGGGCGATGGGCGGGGGATTTTGCTGGGTGAGCAGCGGCTGGCGAGCGGCTCCAGCATGGAGTGGCACCTGAAAGGGGCAGGGTTGACCTCCTATTCGCGCATGGGAGACGGTCGCGCAGTGCTGCGATCGGTGATTCGCGAGTTTCTCGCGTCGGAAGCTCTGCATCATCTGGGCATTCCTACCACGCGCGCCTTGGCGATCGTTACCAGTGATGAACCCGTTCAGCGCGAACAGCAGGAGCAGGGTGCGATGCTGATGCGTGTTGCCGAAAGTCATCTGCGTTTCGGGCATTTTGAGCATTTTTACTATGCGCGTCAGCCGGATCAGGTGAAAAAACTGGCCGATTTCGCCATCACGCACCACTGGCCACAGTGGCAGCACGATGAACAACGCTACTCACTTTGGTTTACCGATATTGTCGAACGCACGGCGCGCATGGTTTCCCATTGGCAGGCGGTGGGGTTCGCCCACGACGTCATGAACACTGACAATATGTCGATCCTTGGCCTGACGTTCGATTATGGCCCCTACGGTTTTATGGATGGCTACCAACCTGACTTTGTCTGTAATCATTCCGATTACCACGGTCGTTATGCGTTTGACAACCAGCCCGCAGTAGCACTGTGGAATTTGCATCGCTTAGCGCAGGCACTCTCTGGATTGTTGTCGGTGGAATCACTTGAAACCGCGCTGGGTTGCTATGAACCAACCCTGATGGCGCATTTTGGTCAACTTATGCGTGCCAAGTTGGGTTTTTTCGATGCAGATGCCAGAGATAACGATCTGTTGGTGGGATTGCTGAACTTGATGGCGCGTGAGCACAGTGACTATACCCGTACTTTCCGTCTGTTGAGTGACACCAACGTGCGGGATGCCGAGTCGCCGTTGCGTGACCTGTTTATCGACCGTGCTGCATTTGACGCCTGGTTTTGCGACTATCGCGCACGTCTGGCGCAGGAGACGCAGAGTGACGCTGAACGCCAGCGCAGCATGAAAGCGGATAATCCAAAATATATCTTGCGTAACTATCTGGCGCAGCAAGCGATTGAAGCAGCAGAGCAGGATGATGTAGGCCCATTGACGCAGTTGCATCAGGCGCTTTCTCGTCCTTATGATGAACAGCCTGAATATGAATCGCTGGCGGCAGCGCCGCCAGCGTGGGGTAAAGCGTTGGAAGTGTCTTGTTCGAGCTAGGCTAACGGCGCAGAAAAACTTGCGGCGTCGCGTCGTCGGGATGCGGATGTACCAGCACGTCGGCCTGATACCACTGCGTGAGCGTTTCGCTTTGCAATACCGCTTGCGGCGTGCCTTGTGCCACCAGTTTTCCCTGATGCAGTAGTGCAATGCGATCGGCATACAGCGCGGCAAGATTCAGGTCGTGCAGAATGCAGCACACAGCAAGGGGCTGCTGTTGTGTAAGCTGCTTAAGCAGACGCAGCAGGTGTTGTTGATGATAGAGATCAAGTGCAGATGTCGGTTCATCCAGAAACAGCCAGCATGGCGTCGGTGTCGGGTGCCATAACTGCGCCAGCACGCGTGCCAACTGCACGCGCTGCTGCTCGCCGCCGGAAAGATGGCGGTAATCCTGTTGGGCTAACGCCGTGCATTCGGTTAACGCCATGACATGATCGACCACGCTGTCACATGCACGATCGTGGCGATAGGGCGCACGTCCCATAGCAACCACGTCGCGCACGCTAAACGGAAAATTCAGCGCGCCGTGTTGACGCATGACGGCGCGGGTTTGTGCCAAAGCATCAGACTGCCAGTCAGCGAGCGCTTTTCCGGCAAACTGACATTCACCGCTATCGGCTGCCAGATAGCCGGTGAGCAGACGCAGCAGCGTGGATTTTCCCGCCCCATTCGGGCCAATAATCGCGACGATCTCACCGTAGTTGATGTCCAACGAAACATCATCAATCAATGTGCGTCCGGCGACCTGATAGTGCAGATGCTGTGCCATCAGGCGATTAGTCATGGGTTCGTCCCTTGTGCGTGACAATGAGCCATAAGAAGTAGGGATCGCCTATCAAACTGGTGAGCAAACTCACGGGTATTTCCGCCGGAGCCAGCACCGTGCGAGCCAGCGTATCGGCCGCGATAAGCAATCCTGCACCTGCCAGCGCTGATCCGGGTAGCAACCAGCGGTGATCGGCACTCAGGTTCATGCGTACCAAATGTGGAATGACCAACCCAATAAACGCAATCACGCCGCTGACCGCCACTGCCGTGCCTACCAGCAGTGCGCTGAGCAGCAGTAATATAAGCTTGGTCTGTTTTACCTTCACGCCCAGATAGTGTGCGTCTCCATCACCCAACTGAAGCAGATTGAGTTTGCGGGCATAACACTGTACGTACGCCATCGCGGGAACGATCAGAGAAGCGGCCACCAGCAGTACCGGCCACTGCGCTTGTCCCAGGCTGCCCATCCCCCAGAGCGAAAACTGACGCAATTGCTGATCGTTACTGATGTAGGTCAGTACGCCAACGGCTGCCCCACATAGCGCATTCAGTGCAATGCCGGTTAACAGCAGGCGCGTCACGCCGCCGCGCTCATCGCGTCCCAGCATAAACAGAATGGCTGTCACCGTCAGACTGCCGGCGAAAGCGGCCAACATCGGGCTATAGAGCGCCAGCAACTGCGGAAGGCCCAAAGGCATCAACAACCGCAAACGCGACAAACAACGCCGCTCCGCTGCTGATACCCAGCAATCCGGGATCAGCTAGCGGGTTGCGGAACAGCCCCCGCATCACTGCACCGGCTGCGGCGAGCGCGCTGCCCACCAACAGTGCCAGCAGGACGCGCGGTAGGCGAATATTGAGCCAGATATGCCACAGCGGATCGCTGATCGGAGCATGCCACAGTTGGCGGAAGTAGAGGGTGAGTGCCCCCATATTGGCGGCACCCAGCATTAACAGCAGAGTGAAGCACATCAGCCCCGCCAGAATCAGGCGGGGACGTTGCCTTAGTCTCATTTTACCTGCTCGGCGGCGTAACGCAGCGTGGTTAACAGCGCAGTGGTTTCCAGCGTAAAGCCAAGCATCGCCATATCATCGACCACCACGACACGGCGGTGTTTGCCAGCAGGGGTCAGTGCAACACCGGGCAACTGCCAGATTTTCTCTTCGCCCCCTAAACTCTGCAGCCCTTGTGCGGAGATCAACAACAGATCGGGCGCACTGGCGATAACGCCTTCTTGCGATAGCGGCTGGTAACGCACTACATCAGGCATGGCATTTTGTAATCCGGCAGAGCGAATCACCGTATCGGCGGGAGTATTTTTCCCTGCCGCCATGGCCGTCATGCCACCGTGACTGAGAACAAACAGCGCTTTGACGGGCAACGGTTGCTGTGCCACGGCGGACGCCTGCTGCTGATAACGGTCGGTCAGTACTTTGCCTTCGCTCTCTTTCTGCAACGCCTGTGCAATCGTGTTGATTTTCTGCGGAATGCTTTCCAGCGTCGGTTGTGCAGGCACCATGATCACTTTGACGCCGCTGTCTGCCACTTGCTTGAGCACCAGAGAGGGTTGTGACAACTCACTGGCAATCACTAACGACGGTTTTAATGACAGAATGCCTTCCGCATTCAATTGGCGCATATAGCCAACATCCGGCAGTGCTTGCGTTGCGGCCGGGTGCATGCTGGTGCTGTCGCGGGCAATGAGTTGCTGCTCAGAGCCAAGCGCATAGATGATTTCGGTGACATCACCGCCAATGGAGACGATACGTTCATTGGCGCTGGCACTCAGTGGCGGCGTCAGGAGCAGTGCGTAAAGCCAGTTTTTCATGCGACCAGTTCCTTATTTGCGGTGAGCGCCTCGATTTGTTTGCGCCATTGTGCCTGTTCTGGCGTGCCTTCAGTGCGCTGGCCAAACAGCTGTGCGATTTGCGTACCATCAGCCGCATAGAGTTCCAGGCTGGTGACGACACCGTCTGCGGTTGGTTTACGGGTGATCCAGCTTTCGGCAATCGCATCTTCAATCAGGTGCAGGGTGAAATCCGGGTTGAAAATGTTGATCCATTCCGCGTGCTGCGCCATTTTCTCCACCCGGGCGATGGGGCCGGTGAAAATCTGTACGCAGCCACGTTAGCCAACGAACACCATGATGTCTTTTTGATCCTGCTGCGCAGCGGTAAGAATTTGCGACAGGGCGCTGTTATCGACCTTGCAGGCCAGATCGTCTTTAACGGCGTGGAAAGCCTGTTGACACGTAAGATTGTAGCGTTTAAGTAGAATGAAAAATTGGTGTACGTCCGTCATAGCACGCCATTCGGCTTCAAATGCCGCCTGGTCGATGCTGGGAGCCTGAGTGGTCGCCGGGGTTTCCTGACGTAACTGCACCTCTGGGTTAACGTCCGTGACAAATTCAGCCAGATAGGCGTCCCATGCCGCCATATCGGTCTGTTCGGTGTCAGGATATCATCACCCTGATGGTCAAAAAATTGAATGCTCTGACACTCGCCGCGTGCGGTCTCTTCCCGCAGACTGAATGCCACATTCCACTGATGCAAAAACAGGCGAAGATCCAGCGCGTAAGGATTGAGGATCAACCCCGCATGGCCGTCCAAATGTTGATTTTGGTAAACGCCAACCTGTTCGTGCACCGCATAGGTGTTACGCGTGATGGACTTGGTCTGACCTACCTTCTCCAGCGCCAGCAGCCAGCGCTTGGCATCCCCTCGCAAGCGTTGCGCATCATGACCGACGCGTGCATGCGTCAACACTGCTTCACTGATGCCGAGCGTCGTGGCGATATCACGAGCGTACTGGCGGGGATTGTTGTTTTTGGCTTGCAGGTATTGAGCATAAATCGCGTTCGGCATTGTCTGTTCCTGTGGTCGTTCTGCGATGGATATTATCGTATTAGAAATAATTAACTTAATAAATGAGAATCATTTTCATGTTGCCAAAAGGTGACATCAAGTGAAGATTTCTTAATACGTCGGAAACAGGTAAGCCAGCAGAGGATGATGGAGCGGCAGCGCACGACCAGGAATGACCGTGCGCGGTTGAAAGGCAGTAGGGCGTTAGAAGCGGCTGTCTACCGCATCGGCTAATTGTGCAAGCAGGGTTTCAGTGTCCTGCCAGCCCAGGCAGCCATCGGTAATCGATTTACCGTAAACCAGCGTTTGCGGCGCAGCCAACGGTTGCTGACCTTCAACCAGAAAGCTTTCCACCATAACACCTGCAATGGCGCGCGAACCCGAACGTATCTGTTGACACACATCGGCACACACATCCATTTGTCGCTGGTACTGTTTGTAGCTGTTGCCGTGGCTAAAATCCACCACTAACTGTGATGGTAAAGCGAATTCGCGCAGCAGTTCGCAGGCGGCCTGAATATCGGCGGCGTGATAATTGGGATTTTTCCCGCCGCGCAGAATGATATGGCCATAGGGGTTGCCGTGTGTCTGGTAGATGGTCATTTGCCCTTGTTTATCTGGCGAGAGAAACAGATGAGACGCGCGCGCGGCACGGATGGAATCAATAGCGATGCGCAGATTGCCGTCGGTGCCATTTTTGAAACCCACCGGGCAGGAGAGGGCGGAGGCCATTTCGCGGTGAATCTGGCTTTCGGTGGTTCGCGCGCCAATGGCTCCCCAACTGATGATATCGGCAATGTATTGCCCGGTGACCATATCCAGAAATTCTGTTGCTGTTGGTAGACCAAGCGCGTTGATATCCAGCAGCAGACGGCGTGCCAATGCCAAGCCGTGATTGACCTGATAGCTACCATCAAGGGCTGGATCGGAAATTAACCCTTTCCAGCCGACAACGGTGCGCGGCTTTTCAAAATAGGTGCGCATCACGATTTCCAGTCGATCCTGATAGCGAGCACGCAGCGTAGCGAGCTGCCGCGCATAATTGAGCGCAGCATCAACATCGTGGATAGAATAGGGGCCAACGATCGCCAGCAACCGAGGATCTTTTCCGGTGAGAATATTTCCTATCCTATTTCGTGACGTTGTCATGTTTTCTGCAACCGCAGGTGAAACCGGCAATTGCGCCAGCAGCACCTGCGGCGCGATCAGACGATCGAGCCGCCGGCTGCGTAACTCATCAGTTTTTAACATGCAATATCTCTGCTTAAGGGTCGGTCAGGGGACCGTGTCGCATGGCGGTTCGTCTTGCAAAAAAACGCCGCTGAACCAAGGGGTAACGCGCATAGAAAATAAGTCATCGCTCACACTGCGTTTATCTTCCTGAAGATAAGGCTACGTGAGTGAGTGGCTCGCGCATCATGTCAGACGGCGGCGGGACTCTTGGGCGCTAAGTGAGTGTCAGTTTTTCCCCGTCCCCTACCAAATGGGTTGCTTCGCTACGACGACATGTCGGGAAGTCATGACATCCACGATAACCGAATCAGGGGGCAATTCAACCCGCTTTCGCTAAAAAATGATAATATACTAGTACATGCGACGACTCATGCCTAATATGTCGATGATCTTGGCGGAAATCTCCTCCACGGAGTAGTTTGTCGTGTTGAGATAAGGAATCTGGTGACGTCGAAACAGCGCTTCTACTTTGCTCAGTTCCATCCGGCACTGACGTAACGACGCATAACGACTGTTGCCGCGACGTTCTTCCCGGATCGCCGCCAAACGTTCGGCATTGATGGTCAGGCCGAACAGTTTGTGTTGAAACGGTTTAAGCGCTTCAGGCAGGCGCAAATTGTCCATATCATCGGCGATGAAAGGGTAGTTGGCCGCGCGAATGCCAAACTGCATGGCGAGGTACAGGCTGGTGGGCGTTTTGCCGCAACGGGACACGCCGAGTAAAATCACCTGCGCTTGATCGAGATTGCGTAATGAAATGCCGTCGTCGTGGGCGAGGATATAGTCAATGGCGGCGATGCGTGCATCATATTTGCCGAGGTTTTTAGCGGTCAGACCGTGGGTGCGATTGGCCTCCGGTGCAGGAGGAATATTGAGCTCTCCTTGTAATGGCGCAACCAGCGCCTGCACGATATCCTGACAAAAACCGTCGCTGCTGTTAATAATATCCCGCACCGTCTGGCTAATGATGGAATAGAACACCAGAGGGCGCATGCCCGTTTGCTGGTAGAGCGTATTGATGCGCTCGCGTACCGCGTTGGCGCGCTCTTCACTTTCCACAAACGGCAGCGTGTAGCTGACCGTGTTGACAGGAAACTGAGAAAGCACCGCATGGCCTAATACTTCAGCGGTGATGGCGGTACCATCGGAGATATAAAAGACGCTTCTTTCCACATCAACCCCTGCATTTTTTCTGCGAAAAAACATTACTAAACTCGTTCAAAAATTGGCGTAGAACGATTTTTTAATGAAACATCATTTCATTATCTTCATGATAAACCAGTTAAACTTTTACAGTATTGTATTTTTACCCCGTTAAGCAAGATTCAGCAGTGAAATCGTTTTTATTTCATAGGTTGAACGATTCACCTTTCCCAGGTTTGTTAAACGCTATGCTACATTCATGGCGTTGAGGCAATTGCCCAACCAACATTTTATATATCCCCAATGGTCTCCATACCCTGTGGTATGCAGGCCGAAATCGTATGCAGAAAGGATTATTTTCGATGTCCAATAACGGCCCTGATTTGCGTAATGTCCTTCGGTATAACCAGCTCGGTATGCATGACGTTGAGCGGGTGGGCGGCAAGAATGCGTCTTTGGGTGAGATGATCACTCATTTGTCAGAACTTGGCGTATCGGTTACCAATGGTTTTGCGACAACGGCGCAGGCGTTTAACGATTTCCTTACGCAGAGCGGTATCAACCAGCGCATCTATGAACTGCTGGATCGTACCGATATCGATGATGTGAACCAACTTGCCAAAGCGGGTACGCAAATTAGTCAGTGGATTATCGATACACCGTTACAGCCTGAACTTGAGCAGGCGATCAGCGCGGCTTACGATCAACTGGCCGAATGGGAAAAAGAGGCCTCTTTTGCGGTCCGCTCTTCCGCGACGGCAGAAGACATGCCGGACGCCTCCTTTGCCGGGCAGCAGGAAACCTTCCTCAATGTGCAGGGTATCGATGCGGTGATGGTGGCGGTGAAGCATGTGTTTGCTTCGTTGTTTAACAATCGCGCCATCTCTTATCGTGTGCATCAGGGCTACGATCATCGTGGCGTGGCGCTCTCCGCTGGGGTGCAGCGCATGGTGTGTTCGGATCTGGCGGCATCGGGGGTGATGTTTACGCTGGATACGGAATCCGGTTTCGATCAGGTGGTGTTTATCACGTCTGCCTACGGCCTTGGGGAAATGGTGGTGCAAGGGGCGGTGAACCCGGATGAGTTTTACGTGCACAAACCGACGTTGCTTAACCGAAAACCTGCCATTGTGCGCCGTACCATGGGGTCGAAAAAAATCCGCATGGTGTATGCCGACAGTCAGGCTCATGGCAAACAGGTGCGTATTGAGGATGTGCCCGCTGAACTGAGCGTGCGTTTCAGCCTCACGGATACCGAAGTGGAAGCGTTAGTGCATTAGGCGCGGCTTATTGAAAAACACTACGGTCGCCCGATGGATATCGAATGGGCGAAAGACGGGCACACCGGTAAACTCTACATCGTACAGGCGCGGCCAGAGACGGTACTCTCCAACGGTCAGGTGATGGAACGTTACCAACTGATTAAACGTGGCAAGGTGCTGGCGGAAGGCCGTGCCATCGGTCACCGTATCGGTGCCGGCCCGATAAAAGTGATTCAGGATATCAGCGAAATGCACCTGGTGCAGGCGGGGGATGTGCTGGTGACCGACATGACCGACCCGAATTGGGAGCCGATCATGAAGAAAGCTGCGGCTATCGTGACCAATCGCGGCGGGCGCACCAGTCACGCAGCGATTATTGCGCGTGAGCTGGGTATTCCTGCGGTAGTCGGCTGTGGCGATGCGACTGAACGCCTCCATGACGGCGAAAAAGCCACCGTATCCTGTGCGGAAGGGGACACCGGATACGTCTATGCCGATCTGCTGGAGTTTCAGGTCAAGAGTTCACAAGTCAACGAGATGCCCTCGGTGCCGTTGAAGATCATGATGAATGTGGGGAATCCCGATCGGGCATTTGATTTCGCCTGCCCAACGATGGCGTCGGTTTGGCGCGGTTGGAGTTTATCATTAACCGCATGATAGGTGTGCACCCGCGTGCGTTGTTGGAGTTCGACAGCCAAACGCCAGAACTGCAAAAAGAGATCAAAGGGCTGATGCAGGGCTATGACGATCCGGTTGAGTTTTACGTTGCGCGCCTGACTGAAGGGATCGCCACACTGGCGGCGGCGTTCTGGCCGAAACGCGTTATCGTGCGTCTGTCCGACTTTAAATCCAACGAATACGCCAACCTGGTGGGCGGCGAGCGCTATGAACCTCATGAGGAAAACCAGATGCTGGGCTTCCGTGGTGCTGGGCGCTATGTGTCACCGGATTTTAAAGCGTGCTTTGCCTTGGAATGTGCGGAGGTGAAACGCGTGCGTAATGACATGGGGCTGACCAACGTGGAAGTGATGATCCCGTTTTTGCACACCGTGGCACAGGCGGAAGCCGTAGTTACTGAGCTGGCGCAGCAAGGGCTCAAGCGCGGTGAGAATGGCCTCAAAGTGATCATGATGTGTGAGATTCCGTCGAACGCGCTGCTGGCGGATCAGTTCCTGGCACATTTCGATGGTTTCTCCATCGGCTCTAATGACATGACGCAGTTGGCGTTGGGGCTGGATCGCGATTCCGGCGTGGTGTCTGAACTGTTTGATGAGCGTAACGACGCGGTGAAAGCACTGCTTTCGATGGCAATAAAAGCAGCCAAGGCACAGGGGAAATACGTGGGGATTTGCGGACAAGGCCCTTCCGATCACGAAGACTTTGCCATTTGGCTGATGAAGCAAGGCATCGACAGCCTGTCGCTCAATCCGGATACCGTGGTGCAGACCTGGTTAACGCTGGCAGAAAAGTAATCGTGCAGTAGCAGCAGGCCCCGGCAATGCTGGGGCCTGAGACTGATGACAGAGTCACTTTACCTCTCGGCATTCCCTCCACCGCCGTCATTCCCGACTTTCGCCGAGGATAACGAGGAAGGAATGAGGGGGAGTAGGGCTGTTTATCGGCAATCTCACCCGACGTTAAGGTTTAGCCTCTTGTTGCAAGAAGGCTTTGAATTGGGATGTCATCACCGTTTCGAACCCGTTGTCGGTTTTTGTGATCAGATAAACCGCCAACCCGTGCTGCTCGGCTACTTTCAGCGCTTTTTCCGTTCCCAATACCATTAACCCTGTGTCCCAACCGTCCGCTTCGAGCGCGGTTTTGGCAATCACTGTGGCAGACACCAGCGTATGATTGATGGGGTGGTCGGTGCTGGGGTCGATGACGCGGGAATAGCGTTTGCCGTCCTGCTCGAAATAGTTGCGATAGCTGCCGGACGTACTGATGGAATATCCTTGCAGATCGACTGCCGCTTGCACCGCGTTTTCCTTATCGGTAGGTTTTTGAATCGCCACCCGCCACGTCATCCCTTGCCCATTGACCCCGCGACTTGAAATAGCACCGCCGACTGAAACCAGATAATTGGTAATGCCCTTGCGTGTCATCAACTGCGCCAACAAATCGGCACCGTAACCTTCGCCCAAGGTTGAGAGATCCACATACAGCGACGGCAGATCTTTTTGCAGCCACTCTCCCTTGCTGTTGCTGGTAAGCGTAAGGTGCTGCAAGCCGACGCGCTGACGGGCGTCATCGATTTGTGCTTGAGTAGGAATGGTCACCGGCTGTTTTTGCGGCCCAAAGCCCCACAGATTCACCAACTGTCCCACCGTAATATCCATGGCATTGTCTGTCGCCCGGCCAATACGCTTGGCTACCAGGATAATATCTGCCATACCGCCGGGAATGGGCTGAGGATCGCTGCCTTGATAGCGGTTAAAGCGCGACAGAATGGAGTCTTCACGGTAAGTGGAAATATCGTTGTTGGCCTGTTCAAGCAGGGCATCAATCTCTTGTTGCAGATGCGCTTTATCTTCAGGCAGATCCCCGCTGATCTTTACGCTGTAAAAGGTCCCCATGGTTTTACCTTCCAGGCTGGTCAATGGCCGGCTGTCGGCCATCGCGGTATTGTAGACCGCCAGACTGACCAGAATCAGGCACACTCTGCGTGCCAGTGGGGAATGTGACATAGAAAATGACTCCTGATAAAAAGAGACGTTAGAAATAATCCATTAATGCGTGCTTGCAAAGCGGAGATTGATAAAAACAGGATGAGGCGCAATTTTTCAGTAACAGCAGCGGGAAAGTACAGGATAAACCACAAAAAAATGCCCACCTTAGGGGATGGGCAAAGACTACACACAGCAATTCGTTACTAGCTCTGACGAGGAGGAAACCTCATTGGCAAACTCGCGTTGTCCTTACAAAAAGCGTTTGTTCAGCAAGACAACGGTTGGCAATCGTTTCATGAATAATGCTAGAAGCTGTGGGGCATTAAGTCATTAAGAATCATCCTAATGGTTAACGTTTTTTAATGGATTTGTCACGCAGAGATGCATATTGTCAAACTATTTGATGTAATACCGCCGCTTATCCATAGTAAATCAGAATAATCCGTGGGTGCTACACGCAAAACATTAAGATTACTTATCTATTGATGGATTTGCCGCAGCGCTAAGGTTTCACGCTGCGGCAGCAGTGCTTACTGCGAGTGTGTCGGACGATCGTTTGGCGACGGCAATGCATCCGCAATAATTTCTGGCAACGGCGTTTCCTTCATCCAGGCAGAGAGCAAGCGGTATGAAACGGCAAGCACCACTGGGCCGATAAACAGGCCGATCATGCCAAATGCCAACAAGCCACCAATCACGCCGCACAGAATCAGCAGCATGGGCAGATCGGCGCCCATGCGTATCAACATCGGGCGGATTACGTTATCCAGCGTGCCCACCACACAACTCCACACCAACAGAATGGTGCCCCAGGTGGTATCACCGCTCCAATAGAGCCAGATTATCGCGGGGATCAGCACCAGAAGCGGTCCCAGTTGCGCCAGACAGAACAGGAACATCACGACGGTCAGCAAGGTTGGGTAGGGGATGCCGGAGATGGCGAGGCCAATACCACCCAGCACCGATTGTACGATAGCGGTCACCACCACGCCGAGCGCGACGGCACGAATCGATTGTGCTGCCAGGATCACCGCTGCATCACCGCGCTCGCGTCCCAGACGAAGCGCAAAGTGGCGCACGCCCTGGGCAACCGCTTCACCTTTATAGTAAAGCAGGGCACTGAAAATTAGCATCAGGCCACAGTGCATCAGGAAACGTCCAATGTGGGCCGCTTGTGATAACAGCCAGGTAGCGGTTTGGCCGATATAGGGCTGCACTTTGGCAAACACGCCGCTGCCGCCACTTTGCAGCAAACTGTGCCAACTTGAAAACATCCTGTCGCCGACAAAAGGCAGGGATGTCAGCCACTCCATACGAGGAGGCGTCAGTTTCTCTTGCCCGGAGGCCCAACTGACGATGGCGGAGGTGTTGTCCATCACCATGCTGACCAGGATGGAAATCGGCATCACAAACAGCAGGCAAAGCAACAGCGTCATGCTGGTTACCGCTAACGCGCGCTTGCCCCACAGTAAATTCTGCATTTTCAACATCAGCGGCCAGGTGGCAATCACCACCATGCTGGCCCAGGCAAAGCCCAGAATAAAGGGTTGCACCACCCAGAAACAGGTGATGATCATGATAGTGATAAACATCAGACTAAAGAGGATGCGGGGCAAATCAAAACGCTGCTGGCGTGCACTTTGCTGCATCGTTGCGGACAGTGGAGAATGCGCGGCCAGCGGTTTGGGCGATGATGACTTCGTCAATGGACAATACCTCTGTATAGAGACCCGACGTTGAACAAGTTACCTGCGATCGCTCGGGTCATCCGGCGGGGATAACTTATCATGGGGCATTTCTCGTGTTTTTGACAGCGTGTGAGCTATTTTGTTAACGCATTCACGGACAGGGTTCCAAAAATCATGCTGGACCACTAGGCAAAAAGTTTTTCTTAGGGTGGCGGCGCATAGCGCCGAAATGTGATAAAACGTAAAACCGCGAATTCGCACAATGATTTTTACAATAAACACACTCACAACACGCTAATTATTTTTTAGTCGACAGACAGGGTCAACACATAATGATCCCACAGATCTCTCATGCACCTGGGCTGGCTCAGCCGGTGCTTAATTTTTTGGATGCTTTGAAGCAACGTGGTTTTACCGGCAATACCGCCACCAGCTATGCCGATCGCTTAACCATGTCGACCGACAACAGCATTTATCAGCTGTTGCCCGATGCGGTGGTGTTTCCCCGATCGACCGCAGATGTGGCGCCGCTGACGCAGTTGTCAGTACAAGAGCCATACCGTGCACTGACGTTTACCCCGCGTGGCGGCGGTACTAGCACCAATGGGCAAGCGCTAAACCAGGGTATTGTGGTGGATATGTCCCGCTACATGAACCGGATTTTGGAAATCAATCCAGAGGAAGGTTGGGTTCGCGTTGAAGCTGGGGTGATCAAAGATTAGCTCAATCAGTACCTCAAACCTTACGGCTATTTCTTTGCGCCGGAACTGTCTACCAGTAACCGCGCCACCCTTGGCGGCATGATCAACACTGATGCTTCAGGGCAAGGCTCTCTGGTGTACGGCAAAACCTCGGACCATGTCCTGGCGTGCGTGCCGTGCTGTTGGGCGGTGACATGCTGGATACTCAGGCGATGCCTGTGGCGCTGGCGCAGCAATTGGCGCAAGAATCTTCACCGATAGGGCGTGTGTACCGCACCGTTTTTGAACGTTGCCGCGACCAGCGTGCGCTAATTCTCAATAAATTCCCCAAACTGAACTGATTCCTGACCGGATACGATCTGCGCCATGTGTTCAGCGATGATATGCAAACGTTTGACCTGACGCGCATCCTGACGGGCGCTGAGGGGACGCTGGCCTTTATCACTGAAGCTAAGCTGGATATTACGCGCTTGCCTAAGGTCAGGCGTCTGGTCAACGTCAAGTTTGATTCCTTAGATTCAGCGCTTCGCAGCGCGCCTTTTATGGTGGAAGCCAAGGCGCTTTCGGTGGAGACCGTCGATTCCCGCGTATTGAATTTGGCGCGTGAAGATATCGTCTGGCACTCCGTCAGCGAACTGATTCAGGATGTGCACGGCCAGGATATGCAGGGCCTGAACATCGTTGAGTTTGCTGGGGATGATGAAGCGCTGATCGATGGACAAGTACGTGGGTTATGCGAGCGCATTGATGGCCTGCTCGCGGCCCATGAAGCGGGAGTGATCGGCTATCAGATTTGCCACGATCTTGCTGGGATTGAGCGTATCTACGCCATGCGTAAAAAAGCAGTGGGGCTGCTGGGTAACAGTAAAGGGCAGGCCAAGCCAATCCCCTTTGCGGAAGATACATGTGTGCCGCCGCAGCATTTGGCGGATTACATCGTCGAGTTTCGTGCGCTGCTCGATAGCCATAATCTGACCTACGGCATGTTTGGTCACGTGGACGCGGGCGTACTGCATGTGCGTCCGGCCCTTGACATGTGCGATCCGCAACAGGAAGTGTTGATGAAACAGCTTTCTGATCAGATTGTTGCGCTGACGGCCAAATATGGCGGTCTGCTGTGGGGGGAACACGGTAAAGGGTTTCGCGCCGAATACAGTCCGGCATTTTTTGGCGAAGAACTGTATAACGAACTGCGGCGCATCAAAGCCGCCTTCGATCCGGATAACCGCCTTAACCCAGGCAAGATTTGCGCGCCGTTGGCCGTCGATGCGCCGATGATGCGTATTGATGCCGATAAGCGTGGCACCTTCGATCGCCGTATTCCGCTGGCGGTGCGTACCTCGTTCCGTGGCGCGATGGAGTGTAACGGCAACGGGCTGTGTTTCAACTTTGACGTGAACAGTCCGATGTGTCCTTCCATGAAGATCAGCGGAAACCGTATCCATTCGCCGAAAGGGCGAGCGACGCTGGTACGCGAATGGCTGCGCTTGCTTGACGAGCAGGGGATCGATCCGGTGGCGCTGGAGCAGTCGTTGACCGCACGGTCGCCCAGCCTACGTGGTTTGATTGAAAAGACGCGTAACAGCTGGCGCGCGCGCAAAGGCGAGTATGACTTCTCTCATGAAGTGAAGGCGTCCATGTCCGGGTGTCTGGCCTGTAAAGCCTGTTCAACCCAATGTCCGATCAAGATAGATGTTCCGGGATTCCGTGCACGTTTTCTCCAGCTTTACCACACGCGCTATTTACGTCCCGCGCGTGATTATCTGGTGGCCGGTGTAGAAAGTTACGCGCCGCTGATGGCGCTGAGCCCTAAAACCTTCAACTTCTTCCTGAAAATGCCGCTGGTTGACGCCTTGAGCCGCCGGACGATCGGTATGACCGATCTGCCGTTACTCTCTTCCCCCTCGCTGCGCCAGCAATTTGCCGGGCACCCGGCAATGACCACTACGCTGGAGCAGTTGGAAAGTGTCGCCGCCGCATCCCGCGATCGGTATGTGCTGATTGTGCAGGACCCGTTTACCAGCTATTACGATGCGCAAGTGGTGGCCGATTTGGTGCATCTGGTGGAAAAACTGGATCTCAAGCAGGTACTGCTGCCCTTCTCACCTAACGGTAAGCCGCAGCATATCAAAGGCTTTTTGACGCGTTTTGCTAAAACCGCAGCCAAAACCTCGGATTTCCTGAATCGGGTTGCCAAGCTGGACATGCCAATGATTGTCGTCGACCCGGCGTTGGTTCTCTGTTATCGCGATGAATACCGTGAAATTCTGGGTGACAAACGCGGCGATTTTCAGGTGCTACTGGTGCATGAGTGGCTGCCGCCGCTGCTGTCGGCGAGAACGCCCCCGGCCACGCCGCGCGACGATGCCTGGTATCTGTTTGGTCACTGTACCGAATCCACTGCGCTGCCGACCAGTAGCAAACAGTGGGCCGATATCTTTGCCCGCTTCGGTGTCCGACTGGAGAATGTCAGTGTTGGCTGTTGCGGCATGGCAGGCACCTATGGTCATGAAAGTAAAAACATCACTGATTCCAAGGGGATTTACGCCTTGTCCTGGCAGCAGGCATTGCAAAAATTACCCTCTGCACGCTGCCTGACAACCGGCTATTCCTGCCGCAGTCAGGTGAAGCGGATGGAAGGGTAAGGGTTGCGTTATCCGTTGCAGGCGCTACTGGATCTCGTCTGACTGGAGAGAGTTATGCTGTGGAAAAGACCGGCTACGCTGGAGCAGATTAATCAGCACAGCCAGGGTTGTATGATGGAGCACCTAGGGATTCGTTTTACCCGTATTGCAGAAGATACTCTGGAAGGTACGATGTCGGTGGATGCGCGCACGCGTCAATCCTTCGGCCTGTTGCACGGCGGAGCTTCGGTGATGCTGGCGGAGTCGCTCGGCTCCGTGGCGGGCTACCTGTGTACCGAAGGGGAACAGCGTGTCGTCGGGATGGAGATTAACGCCAACCATTTACGAGCTGTGACCTCTGGCGAGGTGCGAGTGGTGCGCCGCGCGCTGCACGTCTCGCCTCACCACCGCGGTGGTAACACCTTAATCCGGTACTAACCGCAGAATGTGCGTCGTTAGGCGCGCATTCTGGCGGCCTCGTCCTTCAAGGTAAAAAAGGCACGCGCCGTACAAAATCGGTCTGAAAAGCGGTGGCCTTATCCCAACTGCCTTCAAGGCTGAGCTGATGGCAAATCAGCTTTAGCGTGTTGCGTGCAAAATAGTAGCTCTGCACGCGGAAAAGATGGCAGCGCCCTTCGTTATTAATCTATTTTATCAAACGGTTATGTAATTTTACCAGTGCATGCAGATAGCCCTCATCATCGCCGTTCTTACGGCACAGATCGATCATCTCCATGCAGGCATTATGGTAGCGGCGCAGGTGATCGATATGGCTTTCCTGCCGATTCAACCGTGCTTCGGCCATATAAAAATCTACGGTGACATCCCGGATCAAGAATTTGTACTCATCAATCTGATGCTGTAGCCAGGCATTCACGGATTGCATAGGGATCACCATGGATATTAATGATAATCATTATCATATTTCTAATGTTCATCGGGATCAACCTATCGCCCCGTAACAGAGAAAAAAGTATACGGCCTGATAGGACTTTTTATGGTCAATAATTGCGCAATCAAACCATAAAATCGGTCACGATTTTTCCTGTTTTAAAAATAGGTATCGTCTACGAATGTTATAATTATGGTAACAATATGTTGATGTTAATTCGTTGGTCTGTCACGCGATGGTAAATTAGTTATTTTATATCAACAGGTTATTTTTTTATTGTCAGTCTATAAACGCGTGGGCAGGCAAAAAAACGGTTTTTTTCAGGCACCGATGAAATGTTACAAATACCCCTGCGAAACAAGAGGTTGAAGCAATAATCATTATCACTAACATTAGGCTCAGACAGAGCTTTTCTGAAACGAGGTACGGCGGATGCAAACGGGAAACGTAGAAACATTTTCACTGGATGAAAATACCTGGAAATGGCTGACGCTGACGGCCAGTGCCGCTCAACAAATCCTGCGTCTTGTCCAGTCTGATGACACGGTGAAAGGGTTACGTTTGAGCGTCAAGCAATCAGGATGTGCAGGGTTTGGTTATGTACTGGATCTGGTCAACGCACCGGATGCGGGTGATCTGGTGTTCGAGCGCAAGGGCGCACACCCGTACGTCCCTTTAAAGGCGATGCCTTTTATCGATGGCACCGAACTGGATTATGTGCGTGAAGGCTTGAACCAGATTTTCAAATTTAATAATCCCAAAGCGCAGCACGCCTGCGGGTGTGGCGAAAGCTTTGGCATTGAGTGATGACTGATATGGCGCGTAGCAATGTAGATGTACCTGATGATGTGCAAATCTGGATGGGGGATGACCGCTATAAAGAGGGATTTTTCACCGAACTGCCTACTGACCAACTGGGACGTGGCGTCAATGAAGAGGTGGTGCGAGCGATCTCCGCCAAACGCAACGAACCTGAGTGGATGCTGGAGTTCCGTCTCAATGCCTACCGCGCCTGGCTGGAGATGGAGGAGCCGCACTGGCTAAAAGCGCACTATGGCAAGCTGGACTATCAGGAGTACAGCTATTATTCGCTCCGTCTTGCGGTCACTGTGATGACACCTGCGGCTCTGAACCCGGTGCCAAGCAGCAGTCCAGCATTAGCCGAGGTGAACAGCTATCTGACCGCTGAAGTCGAAAATGTTTTTAATCAGCTCGGCGTGCCAGTGCGAGAAGGGCAAGCCGTGGCGGTGTATGCGATTTTTGACTCCGTATCGGTAGCGACCACCTATCGCGAAGAGCTGGCGCAGCAGTGGATTATTTTCTGTTCGTTTAGCGAGGCGATTCAGGAACACCCCGATCTGGTGCGCCAATATCTTGGTACGGTGGTGCCTGCCAACGATAACTTTTTTGCTGCGCTCAACGCCGCGGTAGCCTCTGATGGCACCTTTGTCTACATACCGAAAGGCGTGCGTTGCCCAATGGAGCTCCCCACCTATTTCCGCATCAATGCGGCGAAGACCAGGCAGTTCGAGCGCACCATCCTGATTGCCGATGATGACAGCTATGTCAGCTATATCGAAGGGTGCTCAGCACCCGTGCGCGACAGCTACCAACTGCACGCCGCCGTAGTCGAAGTAATTGTTAACAAAAACGCCGAAGTTAAATACTCAACGGTTCAGAATTGGTTCTCCGGCCAGGATGCCAAAGGCGGTATCCTTAACTTCGTGACCAAACGTGCACTCTGTGCCGGCGAGTATGCCAAGATGTCTTGGACCCAGTCTGAAACCGGCTCGGCCATCACCTGGAAATACCCGAGCGTGATTTTGCGCGGAGATAACTAGGTGGGAGAGTTCTTCTCTGTTGCGCTGACCAGCGGGCATCAACAAGCGGATACCGGGACCAAGATGATCCACATCGGCAAAAACACCAGCTCCACGATTATCTCCAAAGGGATCTCTGCCGGTCACAGTGAGAACACCATCGCGGTCTGGTAAAAATCATGCCGACTGCCACCAATGCGCGTAATTTCACCCAGTGCGACTCGATGCTAATTGGCAGCGACTGCGGCGCGCATACTTTCCCGTATGTGGAAGTGCGCAACAACAGCGCGCAGCTGGAGCACGAGGCTACAACCTCACACATTGGTGAAGACCAACTGTTCTATTGCCCGCAACGCGGTATCAGCGAAGACGACGCCATTTCGATGATTGTGAACGGATTCTGTAAGGACGTGTTCTCGGAGCTGCCGCTGGAATTTGCCGTAGAAGCGCAGAAGCTCCTGGCCATCAGCCTGGAACACAGCGTCGGCTAAGGGCGTCGCAAAATAAAAATGCAGCAGGGTGCCGGATGTCAATCTGGTAGCACCCTACGCGAATTGATGTTATCAGGCGTGCTCGGCACGACGCCGTAAGGATAAACTATGTTAAGCATTAAGAATTTACATGTAAGCGTTGAAGGTAAGGCCATCCTGAACGGACTGAACCTCGAGGTGAAGCCCGGTGAAGTTCACGCCATCATGGGACCTAACGGTTCCGGAAAGAGTACGCTTTCCGCCACGCTTGCAGGCCGCGAAGATTATGAAGTGAACGACGGCACGGTGGCGTTCAAGGGGAAAGACTTGTTGGAGTTAGACCCGGAAGATCGCGCTGGTGAGGGCATCTTTATGGCCTTCCAGTACCCGGTCGAAATCCCTGGCGTCAGTAACCAGTTCTTTCTGCAAACCGCCGTCAACGCCGTGCGCAAATATCGCGAGCAGGAGCTGCTGGACCGATTCGATTTCGCTGATTTCATTGAAGATAAAATCAAACTGCTGAAAATGCCGGAAGATTTGTTGACCCGTTCGGTCAATGTGGGTTTTTCCGGCGGCGAGAAAAAACGTAATGACATTCTGCAAATGGCAGCGCTGGAGCCAGAACTGTGTATCCTGGATGAGACGGACTCCGGGCTGGATATCGATGCGCTGAAGATTGTGGCCAACGGCGTTAATGCTCTGCGTAACCAACAACGCGCGTTTATTATCGTGACGCACTACCAGCGTATTCTGGATTATATCCAACCCGATTATGTGCACGTGCTCTATCAAGGTCGCATCGTCAAATCGGGCGATTTTTCGCTGGTGAAACAGTTGGAGGAGCAAGGCTATGGCTGGCTTACCGACCAACAGTAACACGCTGGCTGAAAAACAGGCCAAAACGCTCCAGCAGTGGCAAGCGTTGTTTAACGCTTCACGTGCGGCGGATGCATCCAGTGCGCAACACCATTGGCAGGAAGTGATGCGGCTCGGCTTGCCTGGGCGCAAACACGAGCATTGGAAATACACTCTGCTGGATGGGTTGCTGGCACAGCAGTTCAGCGCGCCAGATGCGGTGACCCTTGATGACGATACGCTGGCAGCACACGCACTGGCGCTGGAAAGTTGGCGTCTGGTGTTTGTTGATGGCGTATTCAACGCGGCGTTGAGTGATGCGCAGTGGGGGCCTTACCAGATTGCGGTGAACGCGCCCCATGCGGCACCCACCGACCTGGCGGCGGTTCAACCAGAACTGTTTTTGCACCTGACGGAAAGTTTGGCGGAGCAGCACAGTGCCATTCGTTTACCGACCGGATGTCAGGCGGAGAAACCACTTTATATTCTGCATATCAGCAGCGGACAGTCTGCCAGCCTGAAAATGGCACGCCAGCGTCACCATGTGTATGTCGGGGCGGGAGCCAGCGCAGAGATTATCGAGCACTACGTCAGTTTGGATGACAAGGCGCACTTCACCGGTACGCGCTTGACGGTGCATGCCGCTGCCAACAGCCAGGTAAAACACCTCAAGCTGGCGTTTGAGGCTGCCGCCAGTTACCACTTCGCCCACAACGATCTGGTCTTGGAGCGGGATGCGCGTGTACGCAGCCACAGTTTCTTGCTGGGTGCCGGATTAACTCGGCACCACACCAGTGCACAGATTAACGGTGAAGGCGTCAACCTTTCTATCAACAGCCTGATTTTGCCGATTGGCAACGAAGTGTGCGATACCCGTACCTACCTTGAACATAATCAGGGCCACGGTGAAAGCCGCCAACTGCACAAGGCGATTGTCAGTGACAAAGGCCGGGCGGTGTTCAACGGTATGATCAAGGTCGCGCCGGGGGCATTGAAGACAGACGGACAGATGACCAACAACAACTTGCTGCTGGGGCGTCTGGCGGAAGTGGATACCAAGCCACAGCTCGAGATTTACGCTGATGATGTGAAGTGCAGCCACGGTGCCACGGTTGGACGTATTGATGACGAGCAACTGTTCTACCTGCGTTCGCGTGGTATTTCACAACAGGATGCACAGCAGATGATCATCTATGCGTTTGCCGCCTAATTGACGGAAGCGCTGGATAACGACACGCTGCAAGAAGCTGTGTTGCAGCGTATTGCGCTGCGCCTTGCCGAACGCGGCAGGAGTGGCCTGATGAATTATCCGATTGAACGTATTCGCCGCGATTTCCCGGTGCTGGCGCAGCAGGTCAACGGGCAGCCTCTGGCGTATCTCTATAGCGCCGCCAGTGTGCAGAAACCGCAGGCGGTGATTGACCGGGAAGTGGCATTTTACAGTAATGAATATGCCGCGGTGCACAGCGGCATTCATACACTAAGCGCACAGGCGACCAGCGCGATGGAAGCGGTGCGTGAACAGGTTGCGCGCTATATCAATGCGACCTCGGCGGAAGAGATCGTCTTCGTGCGTGGTACCACGGAAGCGATCAATATGGTCGCCAACAGCTACTGCAGTGCTTTTATTCAAGCTGGTGACAATATTCTGATCACCGAAATGGAACACCATGCCAATATCGTACCCTGGCAAATGCTGGCGGAACGCCAAGGCGTTGAGCTGCACGTGCTGCCACTCACGGCGCAAGGCACACTGGATTTAAGCCAATTGGATACGCTGCTGGATACGCGTACCCGCTTGCTGGCCGTGGCTCAGGTCTCTAACGTGCTGGGCACGGAAAACCCGCTGCAAACCTTGATTGCGCGGGCGCGGGAGGTTGGCAGCGCGGTGCTGGTAGACGGGGCGCAGGCGGTGATGCATCAGCGTGTGGACGTGCAGGCGTTAGACTGTGATTTTTATGCTTTTTCCGGCCACAAAATATACGGTCCCTCCGGTATTGGCGTGCTGTACGCCAAGCACGCGCTACTCAATGCTATGCCGCCGTGGGAAGGAGGCGGAGCGATGATTCGTGACGTCAGCCTGACGCAGGGCACCCGCTATGCCGATGCGCCATGGCGCTTTGAAGCAGGATCGCCCAACACGGGCGGGATCATGGGACTGGGTGCGGCGCTGGATTATGTCTCCGCCATCTGGCTGGATGCTATTCACGATTACGAAACGGCGCTGATGCACTACGCGCTGGATGCGCTGAGCATGGTACCGGATATCATCCTCTACGGTCCGGCGGAGCGAAAAGGGGTGATTGCCTTTAACCTCGGCAAGCATCATGCCTATGACGTCGGCAGTTTCCTATACCAGTACGGTATTGCCATTCGTACCGGTCATCACTGTGCGATGCCGTTGATGGCATACTATGGCGTACCCAGTATGTGCCGCGCCTCGTTAGCGGTTTATACTACCCGAGAAGAAATAGATCGGCTGGTTGCCGGACTACAGCGTATTCATCGTTTGCTGGGAGGCTGATAAGCCTTTGTGCGCGCCTGCGTTTCCCCTTGTCTTTTTGTTCTGACGTTGTCGCCAGGCGGCAATGGGGGGAGCGTGCATGTCAGCCTGTTGGGAGGAATTCATGGCAAACTTGCCAGAGCAGTGGCGTCAACCCGAGAACCTGATTGCCGGCTGTCAGAGTCAGGTATGGATTGTGATGACGCGTGATGAGCAGGACCACCTGGTTTTTAGCGGTGACAGCGATGCGGCTATCGTCAAGGGACTGGTTGCCGTGGTCTTCAGCCTGTATCAGGGATTGACGGCGCAGCAAGTGCTGGCGCTTGATGTGCGACCTTTCTTTGCGGAACTGGCGCTGAGCAGCATTTAACGCCATCTCGCTCACAGGGGCTGGAAGCGATGCTGCGCGCCATTCGCGCCAAAGCGTCGACCCTGGCCTGATCCTGCTAACCAGCCTGTTTACTGCGGGCTGGTTCACTCAAGCACGGCGTGTGCGCGCCAACCGCTTGGTTTTTCAGATTACCCCACTGGTTATTACCAGAAACTCTTTATTCTGTCGTGGTGCTTTGTCAAGAACTGTACATTAACGCATTGATTAGCAAATAAAATATGAGGGTATTTTTGGCATGCTACACTTGCAGAATCCGACGGAAGTGACCGCATTCAGGCCCAGGCTGGTATCAATGACAAACGAATAATAACGTCAACCTGTAGAGATTTTCGTATGAAGCGTATGTTTACATTTTTGGGTATGGTACTGGCGACCTACCTGGTAGGAAGCTCGGCGGCGAGCGCCACCGAATACCCATTGCCCCCTGCGGGCAGCCGACTGATCGGTGAGAACATTGCCTACCCGGTGCCCCATGATGGTCGGCCGCTGGAAGCGATTGCGTCTGATTTTAAAATCGGCCTGCTGAATATGCTGGAAGCCAATCCCGGTACCGATCCCTATTTGCCAACGCCGGGTTCCACCTTGACCATCCCGACGCAGATGTTGCTGCCGGATACGCCGCGCGAGGGAATTGCCGTCAATCTGGCTGAGCTGCGTCTCTACTATTACCCTAAAGGGAAGGGAACCGTCATCGTTTTCCCGATCGGTATCGGTCAGCAGGGGCGTAACACCCCGTTGATGGTCACGTCGGTCAGCGAAAAACGTGCCAATCCGACCTGGACGCCGACGGCCAACATCAGTAAGCGTTATCTGGAAGAAGAGGGCATCAAACTTCCGGCGGTTGTCCCGGCGGGGCCCGATAATCCGATGGGGCTGCATGCCATGCGTCTGGCGGCCCATGGCGGGGTGTATTTGCTGCACGGCACCAACGCTAACTTCGGTATTGGTATGCGTGTCAGTTCCGGCTGTATCCGTCTGCGTGCCGATGACATTGAATGGTTGTTTAATAACGTACCGGTAGGCACCCGAGTGCAGATCATCAATGACGCGGTGAAAACCTCGCTGGAGCCTGACGGCAAGCGTTACATTGAAGTGCATCAGCCGCTGTCTAAAACGTCCAAGGACGATCCACAAACCATGGCAATTCCGCTGAATAAACAGATTCATAGCTTTATCCATGCGGCGGAAACGGATAGCCAAATGGTGGCCGATGCTATTGTACGCCGTTCCGGGATGCCGATTCTGGTCAGCGTCGAGCATTTTCAGGAACCAGCGCTAACAGCGCCTGAGACGCATCAGGCTGCGCCTATCTCTTCTGTGAGTGCACCTAATTCATTGATAAAATGCGCTCAGCGACCGTTGAGCGCGCATTAACGCCACTACTCGGTGAAATCCGGAAAATGTTGTTCTCAATGCCAGTTTATCTGAATCTTGTGACGTGCGTCAGCGGGTTGCGGGAGGCGTTAACGACATAGGCTGAATAGGCAAAACGGCAGGCAAAAAAAATGGCGCACACTGTGCGCCATTTTCACTACTTAACCAATTCTTACTTTTTGTAAGTACGAACTTGGTTGTCCAGACGCTGGTTAGCACGAGCTGCGTCATCTTTAGTAGCCTGTACATCAGCGCGGATTGCGTTCACGTCGTTGCTCAGTTGATCAACTTTAGCGTTCAGAGTCTGAACGTCAGAAGACAGTTGGTCAATTTTAGCATTGCTGGAGCAGCCTGCCAGCAGAGTAGAACCCATGATTACCGCGCCCAGTACCAGTTTAGTACGATTCATTCTTAATACCCTCTAGATTGAGTTAATCTCCATGTGGCGTTACAAGTATTACACAAAGCTTTTTCTAATGAGAATAAATTTTTGATGAGAACATGCTTAATTTTGATCGTTCGCTCAAAGAAGCAGCGAGTTTTACAGAGTAGTTAAAAAAGGAGTGAAAACAGCGGTATTTTATGATGCGAATTGGGGGATATATTCTGCGGAAATAGGTGGATCAGTATAGTGCTTATTTACTAAGTGTAGTCGATTGATAACATAAAAATATAAAAAAGCGCTATTTATGGCGCTTTTTTACTATCGATCATTTACTCACTCACGATCGCGCGTTGACTGGCTGCTGCGCAGTTAACGGCAACAGCCAGTGGAAACGATCAGAGACGGTGTACGGATGCTGTGTTGGTGGTGCCACTGGAAACCAGCGCGCCAGAAACCATCACAACCACATCGCCTGGCTGTGCGTAACCGCTTTTCAGCGCGGCTTCTTTACCAATACGATAGAAGTCGTCGGTAGAGGCGATTTCATTCACCAGCAGCGTGTCAACGCCTTTGCTCAGCAGCAATTGACGCTCAGTGATGGCATTGGTGGTCAGTGCCAGAATACGCGCGTGCGGGAAGTATTTACGGATGGATTTCGCAGACTTGCCGCCGCTGGTCGCTACCACGATTAACGGCGCATCCAGTTTTTCTGCGGTTTCTACCGCACCGCGGCATACCGCTTCGGTGATACGCATTTTGGCAGAGTCTTGCTGTGCATCCAGACGCGCGTTCATCACCACGTCAGTGCGCTGACAGATGGTCGCCATGATGGTGACGGCTTCCAACGGGTATTTCCCTTTGGCACTTTCGCCAGACAACATAACTGCATCGGTACCATCGATAATGGCGTTCGCGACGTCGCCGGCTTCTGCGCGGGTTGGGCGCGGGTTTTTGATCATGGAGTCCAGCATTTGGGTAGCAGTGATAACCACTTTACGTGCTTTGTTGCATTTTTCGATCATCATCTTCTGGGCGAAGATAACTTCTTCAACCGGAATTTCCACGCCGAGGTCGCCACGGGCAACCATGATGCCGTCAGATGCTTCCAGGATGTCGTCAAAGTTGTTCAGACCTTCCTGGTTTTCGATTTTTGAGATGATCTGGATATTTTCGCCGCCGTGGGCGTTCAGGTGGGCACGAATCTCTTCGACGTCAGAACGCTTACGGATGAAAGAGGCAGCAACGAAGTCAACGCCTTGCTCACAGCCGAAGATCAGATCGCTTTTGTCTTTTTCAGCCAGTGCAGGCAACTGAATAGACACGCCCGGCAGGTTCACGCCTTTTTTCTCACCCAGGTCGCCGTTGTTCAGCACCTTACAAACCACTTCACCGTTGTTAATAGCGGTGACTTCCATACCAATCAGACCATCATCCACCAATACGGTGTTGCCGACGGACAGGTCAGTAGCGAAACCTTCGTAGGTAACCGCAACGCGCTCTTTATTACCGATAACCGTTTGGTCAGTGGTGAAGGTAAAGGTCTGGCCTGCAACCAGGCTAACGTCCGCACCGTTTTCCAGTTTCATGGTACGGATTTCTGGCCCTTTGGTATCCAGCAGAATGGCGGCTTGTTTACCTGTCTTCTCGATGACCGCGCGCATGTTTTTGATGCGCTGCCCGTGCTCAGCATAATCCCCATGTGAGAAGTTAAGACGCATCACATTCATGCCTGCATTCAGCATGTTGGTCAGCATTTCTTCTGATTCGGTTTTCGGACCGATAGTACAAACGATTTTAGTCTTTTTCATAAGAGTGTTTTCTACAAGTTGTGATGGATAAAAAATCATGAGTTCGCGGGCACCGGATACTACGAGGCCGACGAAGGGAATGTGTTTGCGAGTCCAGAGCGAATAGTAAGCTAATAGTAATTGTAGCGGAACGATGAATGAAAGATGATGGACGTGGCCTGTTACCACCGGCAGTAAGCCGAGTGCGGTGATACGCTGCAACCGTGTCGCTCGCCACCGGTAAAACGCGTCTTTCAACCTTAAGCGTGTCTCGGGGAGTTATGTTTGCAGTAACAGTGTCTAATCGTAGTATTTTCGGCACGTCGATTTGCTGAAACCATTCAATGAAACAACGTTTCGTGTTATAGTTATAACACATGGGGAAACAAGATAATTACGCTGCTAAGATAGCACGTTTTCTTGTGTTTGCGCAAAAAAACTAACGATTTTATCATTTTCCCTCATTTTCTTTCTTTTTATTGCGCAACTGCACAGTGGTGGGTTTACGCTGCGCCCTCGCGCAGCGCTCACTGAGCGCACGGATAGTCTGCGGTAAACGACTGATGTGATTATGAGCGATACCTAAGTGTACGAGTGAAAAAAGGCTGTGTTTCGGTCTGGAAAACACAGCCTGAGTGCGTTTTGTGTGGTTTTCTGTTCGTTGAATCTGAAGAGGTCTGTTTACCGGTTTTCCAAACCGCGAGCCTGACGCTCCGTACGGATCTGGTTTTCATTATCACGCAGGTAACCATCAAGCTGCATCAGTCCGGTACGCACCTGCTGCCATTGGTCGGCATACTGCGCTTTGGGTGTGGTAGGGTTAGGGTTAGCGGCATCCCATGCCAGCGCTTTGCTAATCGCTGCGCGCCAGGCTTTGGGCGATCCGCCTGCCCATTCATTGAGCGCTTGCCCCTGCGTGGCATTAAGGGCATCCATTGCCGCAGGTTCACCATCGGGCGGCAGTTCGGGGTGTGCCAGTAAATGGTAGCGCCAGCGCAATTGGCCGATATAAAACCAGGTCACAGCCTCATCCTTATGGCTGGTTTCAAACAGTTGTTTGGCATGCAGATAGAGTTCGCTGGGATGTTTCTTGGCCAAACTGGCATCCGTGTCTTGTTGGGATGCTGTTGTCATGGTGATATCTGTGGCAGTAGGCGCTGCGTGTGTAATAAGCGGTGAGCGTTGCCAAAAGCAGGGTTGATAACAAGCGTTTCACGCTGACTCCAAAGAGATAGAAAAAAACATAAGCTTATCGCTAATCTGGTTCGGGTGAAACCGTGAACACTCATATATTGCTCGCGTTATTAGCCGGATAATGGACCAATACCGCGATCTTCCTGATGTAAAAATGTTGCATATACAATTAACGACATGAAAAACACAGACGCGTCTCAAGGCTGTACCAATCTCAAGCTGCGCCAGCTTACGCGGATGGTGACGCGACATTACGATCACTACATTGCGAAATGCGGGTTGAAAAATACGCAGTACGCGTTGTTATCGTATGCCGTGAGACTGTCTGTCCCGTCGATCTGGCCCGACACATGCAAATGGACGCCTCTACGTTAACACGCAATATGCAGCCTCTGGTTGCGCAAGGATGGCTAAAAATTTGTGCCGGGAATGACGCGCGCAGTCGTCGTATTGAAGTGACGGCGGCGGGGCGGGAGAAACAGGCTCAAGCGCAACGGGTGTGGCAGGGGGCGCAGGTGGCGATCGTGGCACAATTGGGCGCTGAACGTGTCGCTGCGCTGCATCAACTGCTTGAAGAGTGTATTGATTGCCTTGATGGCGGCGGCGAAGGAGTTACCGAGCCACCTCACCAATGCCCTTGATGCAGCCTGTCTTGAGAATTGACTGCGTTTACTTCACTTCGTGAACGTTAATCGTTAAAAAGGAAAGGTCCATGTCCGACAATATCTTGTTCACCCCCCTTTAAACTGAAAGGGTTGCAACTGCCTAACCGAATCGTGATGGCTCCGATGACGCGCGGTATGGCAAAAGCGGGGATCCCAGGCCCTGAAAATGCGGAATATTATCGTCGTCGCGTACAAGGCAACGTGGGGCTTATCCTGACGGAAGGCACGGTGGTACCGTCCTGCTTCGCGTAATATGGCAGGCATTCCCTTTTTCCACGGTGACGCGGCACTGGCTGGCAGGGCGTTGCCGATGCCGTTCATGCAGCGGGCGGTAAAATTGGCCCACAGATTTGGCACACCGGTTCAACGCGCGCGGGAGAGTGGGAGCCTGATGCCCCGGTGGAAAGCCCTTTCTGGCTCGGTCGGACCGGATGCTCCACGCGGCGTGGTGATGACCGAAGAGGATATCGCTGATACGGTGGCCGCCTTTGCCCAAGCGGCAGCGGATGCCAAACGGTTAGGGTTTGACACGTTGGAACTGCACGGTGCGCATGGTTATCTGATTGACCAGTTCTTCTGGCCGGGAACCAATAAGCGTACCGATGCTTTCGGCGGAGCAACCATCCGTGAGCGGCGGACATTGTGCGTGCCGTTCGCGCTGCCGTTGGCCCTGATTTCCCGATGATCCTGCGTGTTAGCCAGTGGAAACAGCAGGATTATAAAGCGCGTCTGGCGACATCACCGCAAGAAATGACGGAATGGCTGGCACCGCTGGTTGAGGCGGGCGTTGATATTCTGCACTGCTCACAACGTCGCTTCTGGGAGCCGGAATTCCCGGACATTGACGGCGAGCAAGGGCTGAATTTTGCCGGCTGGGCGAAGAAGTTAACCGGTGCGGCCACCATCAGCGTTGGGTCGGTGGGTTAAGCTCTGACTTCTTTGCTGCCTTTGGCGGTGAAGGATCGGGTGCGGCAGCATTGGATAACCTGTATACGCGTATGGAGCGGGACGAGTTTGATCTAATCGCCGTAGGTCGGGTTCTGCTTTCTGATGCGCACTGGGCAGAAAAAGTCCAGTCTGGCCAAACGGATTCTCTACGCGGATTTAATGCGGCAGATTTAGCCGTACTTGCCTGATATACCTCCATGACAAAGGGAGACAATGGCTCCCTTTGCAGACACAGCAATGGGGGCAGCGCTTAGCGTGCCGCTTTGTAGATCTTCTGACTCAATTCTGGCGTAATATCAGCGTGTTCCCCGAGCGCCGTCATGCCGTGTTCTTTCAGTTTGGCAACCAGCGTCGGAATGGTGCTTCCATCTAATTGATAATCCGCCATGTGGGTTGGTACGCCCATTTTCTCGAAGAACGCACGCGTGGCCGCGATAGCACCATCAATGCGTTGATCTTCACTACCTTCACGCAAATCCCATACGCGTTCTGCATATTGCAACAGTTTGGCGCGTTTTTGCGCCTTTTTCGCTTGCAGCAAGGAAGGCAATACGATCGCCAGCGTTTGTGCATGGTCAAGCCCGTGCAATGCGGTCAATTCATGGCCCATCATATGAGCAGCCCAATCCTGCGGCACGCCTGCACCAATCAATCCATTCAGCGCCATGGTGGCACTCCACATAACGTTGGCCCGGACTTTGTAGTTTTCCGGTTCGGCTAGCGCGTGGGCCTTCTTCAATCAGCGTTAACAGCAAGCCTTCAGAAAAACGATCCTGCACTTTGGCATCTACCGGATAGGTCAGATACTGCTCAACGGTATGCACAAACGCATCGACAACGCCGTTGGCAACCTGACGCGGCGGCAAACTGTAGGTGACGACCGGATCGAGTACGGCAAACAGGGGGAAGGTGTATGGGGAGAAGAAGGGCAGCTTATCACCCGTGGTTTTACGACTGATAACGGCACCATTGTTAGATTCAGAACCGGTTGCTGGCAGGGTCAGTACGCAAGCCATTTTCACGGCATTCGTCACTTGTGCGCCGGTGGTTTGCAGAATATGCCAGGGATCTTGCGCGGCTTCATAGTGTGCAGCGGCAGCGATAAATTTGGTGCCATCGGCGACCGAGCCACCGCCCACCGCGAGCAGAAAGTCAATGTTTTCGGCACGGACCAATTCAACGGCTTTCATCAGCGTTTCATAAGACGGGTTCGGTTCGATACCGCCGAACTCACGCACATCACGGCCATCCAGCACCTGATAAACCTGATCCAGTAAGCCGTTACGCTTGATGCTACCGCCACCGTAAGTGATAAGGATGCGCGCATCAGCAGGAATTTCTTTGCCTATTTCGGCAATTTTGCCTTCACCAAACAGAATTTTGGTCGGGGTATGAAGTGTGA
Organism: Candidatus Symbiopectobacterium endolongispinus; assembly: GCF_018777385.1. Classification (GTDB taxonomy): domain Bacteria; phylum Pseudomonadota; class Gammaproteobacteria; order Enterobacterales; family Enterobacteriaceae; genus Symbiopectobacterium; species Symbiopectobacterium endolongispinus. Next base: position 598,422 of record NZ_JAFJYB010000003.1, read on the forward strand.
AATTTTGCATAGGGTAATTATCCAGTTCAACGCCTTGATAAGAAATCCCGGGTAACGCTTGTGGGAGATGGATACCGATCGTTCAGTATGAATGATGTGGGCTATTATCAGCAGCTGGTCTCAGGCATTCAATGCACATTTCTGTTGGGTTTTTGCCTATTTCTACAATTACCAGGAGAATTGGGTGATAAAAAATGACGTTTGTGTCATGTTGTTTTCCTATTGTAGAGACGGTTGCCACCCGAGTGAGGCCTTACTGATGACGCGTGCTCAAAACAACCCAGTGTTTGCCAAGATAATCAAGCAGGCGCTCAGCTACACAACCCAACACTGGGTTACGCCCTCGCCGATAGCACAGGTAAAAATCCTTTACGCGGACCAGTCCCATACACGTGTACCGGTGATATATGACCAGACGATAGTTATCCTGTTTCAGGGCAGGAAGATTGGCTATGTGGGTGATACCGTTTTTCAGTATGACGCAGAAAACTATTTGTTGGTGACAGTGCCGCTGCCGTTTGAATGCGAGACGGTTGCCAGTGTTGAACAGCCTTTGGTGGGGATCTCCATCCGGATCGATCCGCAGGTACTCCAGGAATTGCTGCTGGATATTGGCGATGATGATAGCGTTATTCGCCCGTGCTCAGACTCTTGCGGTGTGAACAGTGTGCCGTTTACCTAAGAGATGCTGTGTGCCGTTGAACGATTGTTTGATGCGATGAAAACTCCCCGTGATGCACGAGTGCTGGGGCCGATGATCGTCAAAGAGATTACCTACCATATCCTGTGTGGGGAGCGGCGTTGCAGGCGCTGGTCAACCGGCATACCCATTTCAGCCAGATCGCTAAAGCGCTGCGTCGTATCGAAAATCACTATGCGGATAGCCTTAATGTGGAGCAATTGGCGGCGGAAGTGAATATGAGCGTGTCCGCGTTTCACCATAACTTTAAGGCGGTGACCAATACCTCACCGCTGCAATACCTGAAGTCTTACCGGCTGCATAAAGCGCGCCTGATGATGCTCAATGATGGCGTGCGGGCTGGAGCGGCGGCGGTGCGCGTTGGGTATGAGAGCGTGTCACAATTCAGTCGGGAATTTAAACGCTACTTTGGCGCAACGCCAGGTGACGAAGTGGCACGGCTGAAAGTCACCAATATGGCGGTTGAAGAGAGCTGAAATAGCCAGACAGGCAGGAATAAAGGGTGTCAAGCGGGAGAGGATGGAGAGGATATTGTGTCAGCACGCTGTATCAGCATAACTGCGCATTCTGCGCAACTTCTTGCTCAGACTTGGCGTAAGGGAAATGGCCTTCAAGTAATTATTGTTTAAAAACAACAATATAAAAATTAGCATGCGAATTGCTTTACGAACGGTGCAATGACTCAACCCGTTCAATAACAAGGAGCAACACTATGCCAACTCCATGCTATATCAGCATCGAAGGAAAAACACAGGGCAATATCACCGCAGGTGCCTTCACCTCTGACTCCGTCGGCAACATATACGTGCAGGGCCACGAAGATGAAATGCTGGTACAGGAATTCAAACACGTTGTCACCGTACCGACTGACCCGCAATCAGGCCAGCCTTCTGGTCAACGCGTCCACAAACCGTTCAAATTCACCGTCGCGTTGAACAAAGCCGTTCCGCTGATGTACAACGCGCTGGCCTCCGGTGAAATGCTGCCGACCGTGACCCTGAAGTGGTATCGCACTTCCGTGGAAGGCAAGCAGGAGCACTTCTTCTCTACCGTGTTGACTGACGCCACCATCGTGGACATCAACTGCCAGATGCCACACTGCCAGGCCCCGTCAAAGCTGGACTATACCCAGCTTATCGAAGTCCCTCTGGCCTACCGCAAAATCGACTGGGAGCACACTGTTGCCGGAACCTCTGGTTCTGATGACTGGCGTGCGCCGGTCGAAGCCTAAGCGCAGATGTATAACCCGGCACTGTGCCGGGTTTTCTGCGTTTGTTACTGCAACCGTTTTGATTCATCAGCACCACAACAAGCACGGGCGCTGTGCACTGGGTTAACCCAACGCACAGCGTCATGACAGAAACGACGACGAACCGGTCAGTCATCGGGGCGTGCGGTAGCCATGGTAGGGCGAAACAATAAGGAGAGAACAGGTGGCAAACAGCACAGGATTACAGTTCACCGTGACACTCGGCACGCTGCCAGCAAGCACGTTTGCGGTGGTGGATTTCAGGCTTGATGAGGGATTGAATCGTCCCTTTAGCTTGTCACTGAATCTGGCCAGCGCTCAGCCAGACATTGATTTCAGCGCCGTGTTGGATCAGCCCTGCGAACTGTTGATATGGTTCGAAGGTGAACTTCAGCGTCGCGTCAGCGGCATCGTCAGTGCCTTTACCCAAGGCGATACCGGTTTTCGTCGTACCCGCTATCAGGCAGAGGTGCGTCCGGCCTTGCGGCGCGCGGGCCTGCGCACCAACACGCGCATTTTCCAATCGCAGAAGCCGGATGCCATTATCAGCACCTTGTTGCAGGAAACGGGTATTACTGATTTCGCTTTTGCGCTGCGCCACGAGCATGCTGAGCGCGAATATTGCGTACAGTATCGTGAAAGCGATCTGGCATTTATCAGCCGTCTGGCAGCGGAAGAGGGAATGTATTTCTTCCATGAGTATGAAGCAGGCAAACACCGGGTGGTGTTCGCCGATGATGCGGGTGCGTTGGAGAAAGGCCCTGAGCTGTTTTTCAATCTGGCGGCACAGGGATTGTCGGAAGGCGCTTACGTCAGGCGTTTTCACTATGCGGAACGCGTCAGTACGGCGGAAGTTGCGCTGAAAGACTACAGCTTTAAAACCCCCTCCTATGGATTGATGCACAGCAATCTGAGCCGGGATTTGACTCATCAGCGCGAAACATACCAGCACTATGATTATCCGGGCCGTTTTAAACAGGACCCGAGCGGTAAGGCATTTAGCGCTTTCCGTCTGGATGCGCTGCGTGCCGACGCCGTTACCGCCACCGGAGAATCCAACTGTGCGGCGTTGATGCCCGGCAACATGTTTACGTTGACGAAGCATCCACAACAGGCGCTTAACATCGTGTGGCAAACGGTGTCAGTGACGCATGTTGGTCAGCAGCCTCAGGCTTTGGAAGAGGAGAGCGGGGGCGAGCCCACGACGCTAAGCAACGCATTCTCTGTGGCGAAAGCCGGTACGACCTGGCGTTCGAACCTCCCGTTTAAGCCGATGGTGGACGGCCCACAGATTGCGACAGTGGTTGGTCAGGCAGGCGAGGAGATCTACTGCGATAATTTTGGCCGCGTCAAACTGCAATTCCCCTGGGATCGTTACGGTGCCAGTGATGATCAAAGTTCCTGCTGGGTGCGTGTCAGTCAGGGCTGGGCGGGCGGTCAGTATGGTTTGATTGCTATCCCGCGCATTGGGCATGAAGTGATCGTCAGCTTTTTGGAGGGGGATCCCGATCAACCCATCATCACCGGGCGCACCTTCCATGCCACCAACCCGACGCCGTATTTGTTGCCGGAGCACAAGACCCGTACCACGTTGCGCACCGACACGCACAAGGGCAGCGGTTTTAACGAATTGCGTTTTGAAGATGAAGCCACGCGTGAGCAGATCTATCTGCATACGCAGAAGGATCGTGACACGTTGGTGAACAATATTCACCGGCAAAGCATCGGACGTGACCAACACCTGAGCGTGGCGCAGGACCAGTTTCAGCGCGTTGACCGCCATCGTCACCGCACTGTTGGTCAGGATGATTTCGAGCAAATCGGCCAGTCGCTGAAACGCTTTATCGGCGGGGGTGAGGTGAGTCATATCGAAGGGAGTCGACACTCGACCATCACTGGCTTGGAAGAGACACTGATCGGCGCGCATCAACGGGTTTTAGTTAATACCGACAGCTACCTGAAAGCGGCGGATATTGTGCTGGAAGCCGGCCAGGCATTAACCATCAAAGCGCCCGGCGGGTTTATCAAAATTGACAGTGCGGGTGTCACCATTTCCGGCACTCTGGTCAAAATTAACGATGGTGGTTCAGCGGGGGCGGGCACCGCGCCAGTCTCCATTGCGCCCGAGACACCGAGAGCCCCCACGTTGCCCGACGCGCCGGACAGACGCTAAGGAGAGAGCATGCCCAGTGCAGCACGACTGGGAGACAACTGTGCCGGTCACGGCTGTTTTCCTGCTACGCCGATTATCGCCGGAAGTGGCGATGTCATCATCAATGGCAAACTGGCGGCACTGGTTGGCGACGCTATCGGCTGCGGTGGTTCCGTTGCCGCAGGCAGCGGCGATGTGATTATTGGCAGTACGCCTTACCAATCTCCGGTCAAAGCATGCGCGGAACAGTCCGCAAAAAATCGTGCACCACTGCTGGCCTTGACACTGATGCTATTGCCTACGCTGATGGAGTGGGCACAATCGGCGGAGTTGCCGATGGTGGATGAGCTGTTGACGTTGGCGCAACGCAAAGATCGCTATCTGGCGCGCGCCAAACTGGCAACCGAGGCGACATCCCTGCCGGGATTGGTGTATGCAGCGAAACGTCTGGCGTTCAACAACGACAATATTCTGCGAGCGGAAGCTGCACAGTATGTTTACTCGGTGGACGAATTTCGGCGCGGTGTAATGGATAAATTACTGAAAGCACCCGTCGGGCTGGAACTGTTGGATACCAGCAAGCTGCCCGGCTTGGCGGCGAGCGACTTTACCGATAGCAAAACCGGCTTTGGTGCAGCACTGCTTAAATCAGCGGTGAATGGAGAGACCATGCTGACTTACCGGGGCACCAACAATGCGGTGACCGGCGTGCAAGATTGAGTGACGAATGCCAGCCAGGGGATGGGGATGAAATCCGATCAATACAACCAGGCGATGTACCTGGCAACCAAGGTAAAGGATGTGATCTCTCCAGCTCCGGTAATTGTTGGTCATTCGCTGGGCGGCGGGCTGGCTTCCGCTGCCGTCAGTGTCACCAAACTGCCGGGGTTTACCTTTAACGCCGCGGGATTGCATGAAAACACGGTGGCGCGTGCTGGAGGGACATCGCTGGTAGATACCTCTACGCTGATTAAAACGCAGGCGATGGATGGTGAGATCCTCACCCTGGTGCAAAACTACGCTACCCCATTGTTGCCGGGCTTGCTTTCCGGCGCCAGAGCATTAATTGGCGGCAATGCCGGCGCTGCAATCGGCGGTGTGATGGGTGTGGTCAAGTTACTGGACGGCGCGTTGCCGAAAGCGAGCGGAGAGATGTTATCTCTACCTGATTCCGGCGGATCGCCATTGGCCCGTCACGGTATGGATCAGGTGATTGCCGGTATTGAAAACCAGAAAAAAGAAGACATCGGACAAATCACCAGCACCTTCGGGGGGATGTAATGCAATGGTTAGTCAGACACAAAGCGCTACCGCGCCGTGGATTATGGCCTGCTGTTGGGCTAACCGGTCGCACGCGGGCGGCATGGTTGGGAGCAGTGCTGATCGGGCTGCTTACGGCTTGTCAGGCAGGGGGGCACAGTATGGATGCCAGTGAACTTTTTTCCCCCTCAGTGGTGGCGGTGTTGCACAACATTCAAAAAGGTGACGCGGCAGGAGCCAGTTATTCACTGAGTCACGGAGTCGATCTCAATGTGCAGGGCAAAGAGGGGGGGTGACGCCGCGGCAATGGCTCATCTATCAAACCCAGGATAAACGTGCAGTGCAATGGGCACTGACGCTGGGGGCCGATCCCAATTTCAAAGATGGCGCCGGTGATAGCGCGGTCAATACCCTTGCGGGAGCGAAAGATCCCGAATGGCTGCGCCTCATGCTGGATACAGGTGGTAACCCGAATGCCATCGGCCGGCGTGGACAACCCGCGCTGTTTGCTGCCATCGGTGAAGATCGCTGGGACAATGTGCGACTGCTGGTGGCGCGCGGTGCTGATATCGAGCTGGCCGATGAGGCGAAGACCACCAGTGTGCATTACGCCGCTTATTTGAACAAATATCAGATGGTGCACTGGCTGATTGAGCAGGACGCACAGGTAGAAACCTATTCCGTGACGGGAAGCAGTCTGGCATGGCGCGTGTACGAAAGCGTATCCATTATGGCACAGCAATCACCGGAATATCCCTGGCTGCTTAAGGTGCAGCAGCAATTGCGGGATAAAGGTGTGTCCTTCCCGCCGCGCTCTCCGGTGCAGATGCGCGCACAGTGGGAAAAAGGCCACACGCCGTAATCTCAAAACCCATTTGAATCTTTTTGTCACCTCGCTATTACGTTTTGTCCTGCGTTTTTTCGGCGCAGGACACTTCCCGGCACCTCACATTCACGCGTTAGCGACGAATGTATTCCACAAAACATGACGAATTCAGAAAACATAATAACGATGACAAACAGCTTTACCCTGTTTGACATCAGCCAGCGTGCAGCACCCTTGTACGCCGTGATATCCCTGCTGGATTATCCGGAACTGCCCGAATATTGGCAGGCATTTCAGCTCGCTGCGGCGGGACTCTGGCAGCAGTTGCATTTTACGCCGCAAGCAGAAGCGTGGCAGCGCTGAGCTCCTCTGGTGGTTCAGGTATAGGAGGGCAAAGCGGGAGAAACGCTGGTGCACTGGCTGGAGGAAACCGCTGCGGCGGGGCACGGCGGGCGTTTCTTGACCAGATGACACAGATCTATCTCCCCATGATTGATGATGATAAGCGGTGCTATCGCCTGCTGGCGCAGCAAGATACACCGGCAACCGTACACGCCGATACGTTCTACCAGATTCAACTTACGCCAGAGCAGTATGCGCTGCTGGCGCATGACAACCGCCTGCACCGTTTGGCCAATGAACTCTTCCTTTATGCGAGCACACTCACGGCGTTTCCGCTTGATATCGAGGTGGTCAAACAGCGCTTTCTCAGTGGCATTGCGCTGGCAAAACAGTATTACCCCTTCGCTGGTGAAGCAGAGTGCGAGGCCTGGTCTGCACACCGTTGGGTATTGGGCAGCGAGTTTTATCACCATCCGGCTTTTATTCCTCTCACCGAACGCTACACGCTGGCAGACAGCTTGCGGATTTTTAAGTCCGCGCCTGAACACCTTGACAGTGTGCGTCTTCATTATCATCGCCCCGGTTGGATGCGGGGCGATTTACCCGACATTTCGGAGGTTGCGCTGTGAGTGTTTCCCCACCGTTTTTAGCGTTAGTTGAGGAAGATGACGCCGCCTGGCAAGCACGTCTGGCTCAGGGTGGCTGCTTTGTGATTGCGGAGGCCGCACTCAACGATGCCGTGCCCTGGCTGGCTGAACGCTGTGGAGGCAACTTGGATCAAACGCGTGTGTATTGGGGCGAGGCCGGTCGCGAGCACGCGAGCATTTCGCCTTACTGCATTCCGGTGCACAGCGCCAACTGGACACAGGTGCGAGAGCATCTGTTGATACAGGACGGCTGGGGCATGGGAATGCAGTAAGGCGTGGTTTATGCGGGCCTATGCGCCGCGCGATCAACTGATGGCGCTGATGAAGCACTTTCGTCAGTAGAGCCTGATTTCGCCGCCCTCTGGCGAGAGTGCCATTCTGCGTATCGGTGACTGGCAGGTGGTGAATGCATTGCTCGCTGTCAGCACGGCACAAGAGGCCAATGCCCTCTATGGCCCGGTCGCCAGCTACTGCGATATTGCGCCATAAGGCCGCGTTCAAGCCCTGACTCTGACGGCGCGCGAACCGCATTCGGTGTCGGATAGCCTACCGCGCCAACTGAGCACAGCGCAGTGGCAAGCGCTGCTGGAACCCGCACAGCAGCAGGAACTGGCGCGCTATACGGCGCATCTGCGCACGTATCACACGCGTTGGAAGGATGCGCCAGAGGACGCGTTGCTGGACTTTACCCGCCAGCATATGGCACAGGCGCAGCAAAACGGGTCCAACAACGATCGGGACGCTGGCACTGGTCACCGAACTGGGGCCGGATTTTCCCCAACAGCCTTGGGCGCAACCTCTTCTGTCGCAGCCGGAAAACATCGGCATTAAAAGTCGTATGGATCGCCTGTATCAAGCCGCTATTGATCAACTGGACGAAGCGTAATAAGGACGTCATGTTATGACTTAGGAAAAACATGCCTTGGCGCAAAGTGGTGAAGCCGCGGTCGAAAACTTTGGCACCAATAACCGAATATCGGGGGGATGTGCGACGTGCGCCTGCGAAATCCTCATTAATTACGAATACGATTCAGGCGATCCGGTACCGGATGCGCAGTTCGTTTTGACCGACAGCAAAAATACTAAAATCGAAGGCAAAACGGATGAGAACGGAAAAGTATTTATCTATAACATGGGGTGCGGTGCCTTTGAAATATTATTGGGTGAAGGCTCTGATAAATTCGTTCCCACGGAAAAAATAACCCGGTGATACAATCCTCACCAGAAAATGCAGCATTGGCCGGGGAATATTTTGCGCTTTATGTAGAAATGCGAAAGCTGAATCCGGTGGTTTATGATGAGCATTCCCAGCTTGCGGCGAGGCTGGGTATCATGCACACAGTATTCCTCCCCACTATAAACCCGCCTATGAGCGTTTTTGTGTTTTAGTCCGGAAAATCCGCCGCTGAGATCCCGCTTTTCGCAAAGAGATTGGCCGCATACATAACAGCATCTCCGCAGAGGTTGCAACCTCTGCGCAGCAGATAGACTCTGCTGTATTGCTAATGGGAGAAATCATTCTGGGGTGTATCCCGGTTGTCGGGCCGGCGATAGATGCGATCTGTATTGCTGAATGGTGTTACAACACCTATCAAAAACCCGCATTGCTTGATGATCCGATGCATCAAATGGACGGCGTTTTTTGCGCTATCGGCGTTATTCCCGGGCTTGGCGACGCTATGAAAATCAGCGGGCGCGCCATTACCGATGCGATGCGAAAAGTAAAAACTTGGTCGCCTGAAAAAAATTCAGGAAGCCATAAAACTGATTCGTGGATTAAGTAACGGAAACATTGTCAAGTGGATCGCAAAAATGCGATCCGAAATGAGAACTTATGCGGATGAAGCCAAGGTCATCTTGACGAAGATGAAAGTGGCGTTACAAAAAGTTATTAATGAATCATCACTGGGTAATAATTGGATTATCACGTTGATGAAAGATACTTTCCATAAAATGGTGGAGTATCTGGGTAAGCTATTTGATTTAGTCGACGCTACCGTCACGTTAATTGATAGCGAATTTGTTGCCTTTATTCCCAATATCATGACTCAGGCAGTGGGGAGTGCGCGCGCCAAAGTAACGTGCAGCGCTTCAGGGCTGGAAATAGAGAAAGGCGCTTCGGGGGATTATCGTACCGAGGAAGAGAGCAATGAAGATGTTAAGAGAACAAAAGACACCGGATTAACCAATAGCGCGGTAGGGATTGCGGCAGCCATGGCGGCGGTAGGGTTTGGCCGGGTCCGGGGTGGCCGTCACGCGCCTGCCGCGAGCGGCACGCACAAGGCATCGCCGAAAACCACTCACGCGCAGACATCCTCACAGCACGGTAAATCTGACACAGTAAAAACGGATACCCCCTCGACGCGTACGGAAACTGCTCCTGCGCACAACAAAGCCAGTGAACCCACCACTCAGCACAGCGCTGAGCCTCAGGGTGATAAAGCGCAGACAACCGAAACGCCGAAAACCTCAAAAGGGAAGAAGAAACGACAGAAAAAACGCCAAGACAGCGGTGCTCAGGATATCAAAGCAAGAAGTAAAAAAGAGACGCGAAGCACCGATCCCAAAGACAATGACAAAGCCAACCAGCAAGACAAGGAAACCAACGGTAATAGCAAAACCGCAGAAGAGAATGGTGACCCGGTGAATATGGCGACGGGTGCCGTGGTGGAACGACGCACTGACCTCCAACTCGCGGGGCTATTGCCAATCTCACTGGCGCGTTTCTACCGCTCAACCGGTGAACGTCACCCTGGTTTGCTGGGTAACCTGTGGCGCAGTAATTGGGATATCAGCCTTGAGCTGGATGGCAGCCTGGCGACGCTTATCGACGGTGAATTTAACCGCGCAGTATTTATCCTGCCGGGCGAAGGCGAAGTGAATCGCGCGCCATCAAACCAGGAATGGCGGCTCACGCGTGAACAAAACCAACTGATCGTCAGGCGCGTAGGCGGATTGCGCTACCGGTTTGAGCATGCGCTCGGTATGCAACTCTGCCTGACGGCGATTGAAGACCCTGCGGGCAACCGAGTGAACTTCGAGTGGGAATTCACGGAACTTCGCTGGATCTCACTGCCTGACGGGCGATTCATTCATGTGCTCACCGAGCAGCAGCGTATCGTCAAGCTGACGCTCTGCTCGGCGCAGCGCCAGCCGATAAAAACGTTAGCACGCTATACCTATGACGAGCAGGGGCACTTGCTCAGTGTGCGGGCCAGCGAGGGCCGCAACTTCGACTACCAATACAGCCCGCAAGGCTGGCTGTTGCGCTGGTCTGATTTAAGCACCACCTGGGTCGAACATGACTATGACGACAGCGGACGCGCGATACGCGATCGCACTTCCGAAGGCTACTGGGCCGGTCACTTTGAGTACGATGACGCCAATCTCACCAGCTATTACCACAGCGGCTTTGGCGGCGTAACGCGCTATGTGCGCGATGCCCGCAACAATATCCTGATCAAATGCATGCCCGATGGCGGTGAAACCAATTTTGAATGGGTATATAACTAACTGATAGCAGAAACCGATCCGTTGGGCTAGCGCACGGTTTATGAGCGTAACGCGTGGGGGCAACCTACCACGGTGACGCTGCCGGATGGCGCGATTCATCGTTACGAATATGACGATGCAGGGCAACTGCTGGCTTATTTCGATCCGCTGGGTAACACATGGCGTTACCAACGTAATGCGCTGGGGCAGATCGTTGAAGTTAACGATCCGGAACAACGGGAGTGGTCCTATCGCTACAACGCCACCGGGCAACTGGATGCGTTGATCGGCCCGGACGGCGTACTCCAGCACTACCGCTACAACCGCCGTGGGTTGCTAAGCGGCATTGAGCGGAATAACACGCCCGCCGCGACTTTTCTTTATGACGACTTTGATCGCCTGACCGAGCGCCACATCGCTCATGAAACAGGCGTACAAATCCGTCGCTGGGAATATGAAGGCACTCGCGATACGCCCGCCAAAGTGGTGTACGAAGACGGCAGTGAAACACGCTTTGGTTATGATGCTGGAGGTAACCTGACGGCGGTGACCGATGCGCTGGGACAACGCTATCAGTTCCGTTATGGCGCGTTCGACAACCTGCTGGAAGCGACCGACCCGCTGGGCGCCACGGTGCGCTATCACTACGATGTGGCAGGCCGGTTAACGCAGCGCCTGGCCCCGGATGGCAGCCACATGTTGTACGCCTATGATGCCGCAGGGCGCATCACCGGGATTGTGACGCGGCGCGCGTCGGGTGACACCGAAGCGGTGACCGAACTGCACTACGATCTGGCGGGACGCCTGATAAAAACGGCCAACCCGGACACGGTAGTAGAGTACGCCTATAACCGGGCAGGGCAGGTGATTGCCGAAACGGTTAACAGTGAAGTGCTCACCAGTGACTATGATGACAGCGGGCAGCGCGCCCGGGTGGAAGGTATTTTGGCCCTGTTACAACTGGCGTTGGCATCAGGCCGCGTGACTGCGCTGGGCATTGGCACACATCAGCCGTTGCAGTTCAGCCACACCGCATCCGGTGAAGAGCAGCGGCGCAGCAACGGCAGCGGCTTTGCGCTGCGCCAGGAGTGGGGTCCAACCGGGCTGTTGCAACGCCAGGCGCTGGAAGGGGCGGATGGTCGGGTCAACTACGTGCTGGAGCGGCACTACCAGTATGATGTGCTGGACAGGCTGACAGGCATCAGTGACAGTCACTGGGGGGAACAGGCCTTCCGGTTAAACGGCACCGGACAGGTGACGGCCGAGCGTCGGGAGGAAGGGCGCCGTCGTCAGGCACGGCTGTTCGGTTACGACAGCGAACAGAATTTGTGCGAAATTGCTCAGATAGCGCCCGGTATGGGCGAAGCGCTGACGCAGAAAGATGTGGTGGTGCAGTCACTGGCGCGTTATGATGCAGCCGGTCGCGTTATTGAGCGCGGGTAGCCTACCGCTGGGACGGAGACCAACTGGTAGGGCAGCAGTAGTATCTGGCGGATGGCACATCGGCGCGTGCAGTGCAGTGGGTGTATGAACCGGGGAGTTTCCGGCCGCTGGCGCAGGTGGAAGGAAAAGGCGATGTTACCCGACTGCACTATATCGTCACGGATTTGACGGGGACGGCGCGCGAGCTATGCAGTGAGGAGGGAGAGGTTCACTGGCGGGGTGAACAGGCGCTGTGGGGCAATCATCGGGAGGAACGCCGGCCCATCGCATTGCGACGCTATCTGGGTGATGCGTCGAACGAAGAGGTATACTGCGAACTGCGCTATCAGGGGCAGTTGTACGACGCGGAGACAGGGCTTTACTACAACCGGCATCGTTACTATGATGCGGATAGCGGGCAGTATCTCTCGTCGGACCCGATAGGGATGTTGGGGGGGGGGGTAAGGCCGCAGGGTTACGTCACGAATCCATTCATGTGGTGTGATCCCTTTGGGTTGGAGAAAAAAGGTCCTGCGATAGGGCCCACAGGGCAACTGAAAAACGATCCAAGCCCCGGACAGTCTCACCACTTAAATCAGGATGCCACGTTTAGGGATGTTATCCCACAAGATCAAGGCGCAGCAATTAAATTAGAAGGAAATGCGTTTACCGAGCCGGGATCACAGCATTATGAAGCTCATAAGTCGATGGAGAAGTTTTGGGATCAATATCGCAAGAATGGCGAGCTTTACGGAAAGATGTCTACAAATACGCAATATACTCAGGCTTTAAAGCGATCTTTAGAATCTTCTGGACTATCATCCAGTCAGGTAAATGAGTCAGTAAAATATAGTATAAAAAATAGAATGAAGCATGGCGCTCTTGGTGGAATGGATGTGTCAAGACTACCTGGAAGGATAGGGCAGGTTAAATAATGAATATATCTGAAGCTGCAAAAGAGAGACTTGCAAAAATTAGCTGGCTTAGTCAATTGGGTAAACCTATTGATGATAGTTTTAATAGGGTTGAAGGTGTTGATTTTTTTTTCTGAAATCACTTGAGAGTGATGAATGGGAAAATGCCACATTGGAAGCCAGGAATGAAATAACTGGCTTTTTGGCAAGCAGGCATAGCACTATATATCAACAGTGGGATTTATTGGCTGGAGAGGCAAGGGATTACGTTGAGAGTGTAATTTTTCCATTGGTCCCTTCAGTTGATGGTGTGAGTATGAATGTATTGCAGGCCAATATCAAATGGGACTTGGTTAGTTATTTAATGGAAGACGTATATAAAAATAAATTAAGATTTAACTTATTTTTTGATGGACTCATCACTGTTTATGAGACAGGATATATGCCTTGTGGTTGGGCTGGTGAATGGCCTAAAGGCAATTTAGTTATTTATTAATTTATCTATATAAAAAAGCCGGAAGTGATCCTTATATCCTTCCGGCCATTTTTTACCTACAGCAGTCCCGCACTCCATCCGCCTTGCTTACCATCCACTTAACCGCCCGCTGCGTCTGCTGAGGCTGCTGCCGAAGTGCCTACACCTCGTCGTTGTCGGATATCAGCACAATACAGCCATTAGCGATACGCACCGTTACGCCAGTGCCGGTGTCAAATCTGGGCTCTCTGGGCCACTTGCCGGACAGGTTCATCGCCGGAGTGGATGTATAGCTGTTTTGCGGTCGGCATCCCACGATTCAGCGGCGCTCGGTTTTGGAAATGCATGGTTATGGACGATAGCTGAGATACCGACTTTGTTTTCAGTGTCCATAACGGTGAACCACACTCGACATTTAACCCGCAAAAGGAATTTCGCGAGCAGGCGCTACGTACGAGCTTAGTAGGGAGACATCAAACTGATTTGGATACGTGCAGATCTCGAAAATCTGACAGAAAAAAAGGGATAAGATTTTTTTCAAGGCATTATAGACATCACTATCTGTCTATAAAATGTGAATTGGTACGACCAAGTGGACTCGAACCACCGACCCCCACCATGTCAAGGTGGTGCTCTAACCAACTGAGCTATGGTCGTACTGTTTGTAGTATCAATCAATTAGTTGATTAAATACATTTTTTGTCACCCCAGTTGGTGGAGTGGGCGCTATTATGGCGTTGTCCTCCCGTGATGGCAAGTGCTTTATTACCGCTTTTTTACTGAGTGCTGAATGTTTGTGCTGCGCGGTTCCTATTGGTCATTTATCTTGGTAGCGTATCGCATCGATAAACAGGGCAAATGCTGTGGGGTGCTGTTTGCGTGTCGGATAATAAAGATAGTAGCCGGGAAACGGCGCGCACCATTCCTCCAGCACCCGCGTCAGGGTACCAGCCTTAAGTTCCTGGCAAACCGCATCTTCCGGCACGTAAGCCAGGCCAAAACCGTGGCATGCGGCATCAATACGCTGGCGCAAGCTGTTGAATGTTAACTGTCCATCCACGCGCACCCGCATTTAGTGACCGGCATGCGCAAACTCCCAGGCATATAATCCACCTAACGTAGGCAAACGCATATTAATGCAACGGTGTTGCTGCAACGACTGAGGGAATGAGGGCACGCCGTTGCGCTCAAGGTAGTCGGGCGAACCGACAACTGCCATGCGCATCTCCGGGCTGATACGCACCGCCACCATGTCTTTTGCCACCTGTTCGTCCAGACGAATGCCTGCATCGAAGCGCTCTCTGACGATATCGGTGAGTGCGTTATCAACCGTGATTTCAATATTGATATCCGGGTAAGTGGCGAGGAACGATTTCAGTATGGGCCATAGCACATAATCGGTGGCGTGTTCACCGGCTGTGATACGGATATTGCCCGCCGGACGCGTACGCATGTCGCGCAGCGCGATGAGTTCGTTTTCAATGTCGGCCAGATGGGGTTCAAGACGGCTTGCGAGCTGCTCGCCGACCTCTGTTGGCGCGACGCTGCGCGTGGTGCGGGTGAGTAATCGCAGTTCCAGACGCTCTTCCAGACTGCGTACCGAATGGCTCAGCGCGGATTGCGATACCCCAAGGTGAGCGGCAGCTTTGGTAAAGCTGCGCTCTCTGGCAATCGCCAAAAATGACAGCAGATCGTTGAAGTTTTCTTTCAGCATGTGGCCTTCCGGTTTGCGCCCCCGGCGTTGTGCGGCGACGCGTATATCAAAGGATTACTGTGCGCTGGTCGCAGGCAGTGAGGCCATATCGATGACAAAACGGTAACACACATAGGCGTGTTCCATACGATCGAATGCCTCGTTGATCTGGTCCATACTAATCATTTCACAGTCGGGCAGGATCTGTTTTTTCGCGCAAAAATCAAGCATCTCCTGCGTTTCACGGATGCCGCCAATCAGCGATCCGGCGATACGTCGGCGTCCGAGGATCAACGGCACCGTGGTCGGTTCTGCCAGTGGGCCAACTTGTCCCACCAACACCAGCGTGCCGTCGACTTTCAACAAGGGCATGTAGGGGTTAACGTCGTGCTTGACCGGAACGGTATCGATAATAAGATCGAAATGGGATTGTGCGGCCGCCATGGCGGCGCTGTCGCTGGAGACCAGCAACCGGTCTGCCACGAGCGATAACGCATCGGCTTCTTTGCTGTTGGTGCGACTCATTACCGTGATATCTGCGCCGAGACCCGCCGCCAGCTTGACGGCCATATGGCCTAAACCGCCCAGTCCAATGACGCCAACCCGGCTGCCGGGACCGACATTCCAAGTGCGTATCGGAGAGTAGGTGGTAATACCTGCAACAGCAGTGGCGCGACATGCGCCAGCGTCAGAGTATCCGGTACGCGCAGAACAAACTCTTCACGCACCACTAAATGCTTGGCGTAGCCGCAGTAGGTGTTTTCTCCGGTGATGCGATCGGGCGCGTTATAGGTATCGGTTCTGCCGTTGGTGCAAAACTGTTCCTCACCCTGGTGGCAATGGTCGCACTCTTGGCAACTGTCGACCAGACAACCCACCGCAACCGCATCGCCCACGCGAAAACGGGTAACGTCCTGGCCGACTTGGGTAACTCGTCCAACTATCTCGTGGCCGGGCACGGCGGGGTACTGTGTCCACCCCCAGTCATTGCGTGCCGTATGTAAATCCGAGTGACACACGCCGCAGTATAAAATTTCCATAGCAACATCATTGGCGCGCAGGGCGCGGCGCTCAAAGGTGAACGAGGCAAGCGGCGTGCTGGGGCTCAGTGCGGCGTAACCGATGGTTTTCATGATAGGCTCTCTGTTTGGCGTGATTGACAGTTTGCGTCTAAATAAAAAGGTTATGCGGCTTGTCATCAGTGTGCATCGCCGTGTTATGGGGGCGCGAAACGGTATTACATCGAGCGTATCGCATCGCGTAATCCGATACCAGATAGCAAAATGTGCATGCACCAATGAGTATAATTCATGAATTTGATGCGATACATGCGCTTTTCTTCTTATGCGCTGCCGCGGTGATGGCATTTCGCATAAATGAATGACAAACGCTGTTCTCGTTCGCCATGTTACTGAGATCACAATTTTAACATCCTCTAGAATCTGTTTGCGGCGCTGCCTTGACCCGCTATTGCCGCAGTGGTAGATTCCAGTCAGCTTTTAGAGCTTGTTACCGTTCGGCGGGCAAAACCTAATTGCAGGCGCGAAAAAGAATTTTTTCTTTTCCGTTTGCATTTATGTTTTGCCCGCTTTTGTTTTTGGGGGATGGCAGTGACACAGACGATCAAACAAATATTAAATAACAATGTGGTCAGTGCCATTGACGCCGCAGGCAATGAACGTATTTTGACCGGTAGAGGCTTGGGTTTTGAAGCGCGTGTCTGCGATATTGTGTCGGAAGATTCGGAAGATAAAGTAGAAAAACGTTCCACTTGCGTGATGACAAGATAACTTCCCGTTTTATGGTGTTGCTCAATGAGCTTCCGGTGGAAATTATTCAGCTCACCGATGATATTGTCCGACTGGCACAACAGGCTCTGGATTACAAATTGAGTGAAGGGCTATATGTTTCACTCTCTGACCATTTGCATTATGCCATTGAGCGGCAAAAACAGGGGCAGGAAATACACAATCCTCTGGAATGGGAAGTTCGCCACTTTTATCAAGAGGAATATACCGTCGCGTTACAGGCGCTTGCGCTCATTGCCGCGCGCACTGGTGTGTTGTTGCCTAACGCCGAGGCGTGCAGTATTGCGCTGCATATGGTGAACGCTGGCATGAAAAGCCCCGATGGTCAGGTAACTGAAATCACCAAGCTTATCTATCAGATTCAGAACATTGTAAAATACTGGTATAGCATGGCTATTGATGAGCAAAGCATCGGCTACCAACGTTTTATTACACATATTAAATTCTTTGCCCAGCGTGTATTACGAAAAAGCGAACTGAATTATGATGTCGATGACTTATTTAATCTGGTCAAGAAAAAACATGAAAAAACGGTTAATTGCGTCAATGCGATCGGTGATTTTATAAAAAGAATTATCAGTATCAGATGACAGATGCGGAGAAATTGTATTTAACGGTGCACATTGAAAACATGATGCAGCGACAACAGCATTCTATTTAGGCTTGTTACTGTTTAATCAGGCAAACCCCAGAGGAAGCCAGGTGACCCATAGCTTTGCTATCGGTCGATATTGAGCGAAACGACACGTTTCTTTCTGGAGAGTCTCGGCGATGGATATCAAACAAAGCGCCACCCGGATAATTGAACATCTTGGTGGCGAGCAGAATATTATCTCTCTGTTTCATTGCATCACGCGTTTACGTTTTAATTTAAAAGACACCAACAAGGTGAACCGCCAGGCGCTGGAAAACCTGGATGGCGTGATGGGCGTCAACCTCTCGGGCGATCAATTTCAGGTGATTATTGGCGGGAAAGTGGCGCAGGTGTGTCAGGCTATTTATGTGCAATTGCCCCACCTTGAGCGCCAGGCCGCAGAAGGTGAAAGCCACAGCGACACGACGAAAAAACGCAACCCGATTTCGGCGCTGTTTGAAGTGATTTCCGGGATTTTCTCACCGATTATTCCCGCCATTGCTGGGGCGGGGGTGATGAAGGGGTTGCTTTCGCTGTTCATCTCCTTTGGCTGGGTGGAAAACACCAATCAAACCTATCAGATCCTGTCCGCGATCGCCGATGGCGTGTTCTATTTTATGCCGATCGTGCTGGCATTCAGCGCCGGACAGAAATTTGGTGCGAACCCGTTTGTCAGCGTGGCGCTGGCGGCGGCGCTGTTTCACCCGACGCTGGCCACGCTACTTAAATCCGGCGCGCCGGTCCACTTCCCGGGGCTGAGCGTTTCACCCGTCCCCTATGCCTCATCGGTTATTCCCATCGTGCTGTCTGGCTGCTGAGCTGGGTGGAGCGCCTGCTGAATGCTGTCATGCATGCCGCGCTGCGCACCATCTTTGTGCCCTTGTTGAGCCTGCTGATTGTGGCACCGGTGATGCTGATTGTTATCGGGCCGGGCGGTATTTCCCTCGGTAACGCCATGTCGGGCGGCATTTTCTGGCTGCTGACCAACATGGGCGCGTTGGCCGTGGTTCTGGTGGTGGGCACCCTGTCATTGATGATCATAACCGGCATGCACTACGTGCTGGTGCCAATCATGATCAACAACATCAGCCGTCTGGGTTTTGATCCGGTAAAAATTCTGTTCTTTGTCGCCAACTTTGGTCAGGCGGGCGCGGCATTCGGTGTGTTCTTGCGTTCACGCAATAATAAACTGAAATCGCTGGCACTGTCGACATCATTCAGTGCCCTGATGTGGGTCTCTGAACCGGAGATGTATGGCATCAACATTCGCTTCAAGCGTCCGTTTGCTGCGGCGTTGCTGGGCGGTGCCTGAGGCGGTGGTTTTGCGCTTATGATGGGAGTCAATACATACGCTTATGCCTTGAGCGGTTTACCCGGCCTCCCGGCGTTGGTCGGACCGACTTTTGGTTGGGCGCTGGTCAGTCTGGTTATTGCCTTTACGGTTTCGACCGTGCTTGCCTTCTTTATGGGATTTGAAGACCCGGTTGAAAATGCCCAACCGAAAGATGAACACCTGGATGCCCCCGCCGTGACGGAATCTGCTGCCGTGTCCACGCGCAGTGAAGCGCTGTTTGCTCCGCTGGGCGGGAACATGGTGCCTTTGCATCAATTGAGCGATCCGGTTTTTGCCGATGAGGTGTTTGGCAAAGGGATCGCGATCGTGCCGCAACGCGGCGAATTACGCTCACCGATTGCTGGCGTTGTTGGCGCGGTGTTTGCCACCAATCACGCCATTACGTTGCAAAGCGATACCAGTGCTGAGGTGCTGATTCATATTGGTATCGACACGGTGAAACTCAATGGCCGCCACTTTACGCGTCACGTCGAAGACGGGCAGCGCGTGGCGGTGGGCGACCCGCTTATCAGCTTCGATCTCAATGCGCTGTTGGCGGAAAACATCGACCCCAGTGTGATTGTGATCGTGACCAATACCGAAAACTACAGTGATATCAGCCTGGTGAAACAGGGAAATATCAGTGAACGTGAACCCTTTTTGCAACTGTCCGCAACCGCGGCGTAAGGAAAGATGATGACCTTTACCAAGGATTTCCCTGACAATTTTTTATGGGGTGGCGCAACGGCGGCTAACCAGTTGGAAGGCGCATGTCACGTTGATGGCAAGGGGCTGTCTGCTTCTGATGTCTTCATTTTCGATGCCAGTGTGCCGAAAGAACGCTGGTTGGATCAATGGGCTGGCATGACCCATGCGCAGATAGCGGAAGCGCAGGATCCTGACAGTAAGAAATACTATCCGAAGCGCAACGGTAACGATTTTTACCACCACTATGAAGAAGATATCGCGCTGTTTGCTGAAATGGGGTTTAAATGTTTCCGTATGTCTATCGCCTGGACGCGTATTTTCCCACGCGGTGATGAGACGCAACCCAATGAAGCCGGGCTGCGCTTTTACGATAAGGTGTTCGATACGCTGCGCAAACACAACATCGAACCGATCGTGTCGCTTTCCCATTATGAAATGCCGCTGACGCTAGTGACCGAATACGGCGGTTGGCCCAACCGCAAGATTATCGATTTCTATGTCCAATTTGCGCAAACGGTGTTCCAGCGTTACCGCACCAAGGTTAAATATTGGATGACCTTCAATGAAATCAACTGCGTGAAGCATCACCTTTACGTCAGCATTGGCGTAGTAGAGGAGAATCACCCGCATCTGGAGCAGGCGAAATATCAGGGCGCGCATCACCAGTTTGTCGCCAGTGCGTTGGCAACCAAGGCGTGCCATGAAATCATTCCCGATGCCAAAGTTGGCTGCATGATCAGCTACCAAATCCTCTATCCGCATACCTGTCATCCCGACGATCTTTAGGCATGTGAAGAGGTGCAACGTGTCTCTCTGTTCTTCAGCGATGTGCAGGCGCGTGGCTACTATCCCGCCTGGACAGAGCGTATGTTTGCCGAGAAGAACGTGGTGCTGAAGAAAGTGGTGGGCGATGATGAAATCCTGCGCCAATATCCGGTAGATTTCGTGTCGTTCAGCTACTACATGTCTAGCACTGTCAGCGCACATCCGGAAAAACTGGAGGGGGGTTAAGGGCAACCTGATCACCGGCGGTATCCGGAATCCACACTTGCCAGAAAGCGACTGGGGCTGGCAAATCGATCCCAAAGGGCTGCGTCTGGCGCTGAACCAACTCTATGATCGCTATCAGAAGCCGGTGTTTATTGCGGAAAACGGTCTGGGTGCCGTCGATGCAGTGGGGCCTAACGGCATCATTGAAGATGATTACCGCATTGACTATCTGCGGCTGCACATTGAGCAGATGCGAGAAGCGATTGCCGACGGCGTTCAACTGTTTGGCTACACCTGGTGGGGACCGATTGATATGGTCAGTGCCAGTACCTCACAGATGTCAAAACGCTATGGTTTTATCCATGTCGATCAGGATGATATGGGTAATGGCAGCAAGAAGCGTTCGCGTAAGAAAAGCTTCCATTGGTACAAAAAAGTTATTGCCTCTAACGGTGCCGATCTAAGCAATTAAGCACTGTTGTGGACCATACTTGCCGCCGAATGACGGGGCATGGTGAACGGTCTATTCAGGTTGGCGTAGCCCAGCGCTGCGCCGCCTTTTCGGCTTCTTTCAGAAACAGCGTGAGCGAGGGGTTTCGATTGCCAGCGCGCCACACCAACACTTGCTCAACGTAGGGGCTATTTTCCAATTCACGGTAAACCACGCCGGCTACACCAATTATGGCAATCGACTGTGGCACCAGCGCAATGCCCAGTTCTTCCGCGACAAAGCTGATAATGGTTTGCTGCAACTGCGTTTCCAGCCGGAAATGCGGCGCAACGCCACCCGAGCGGCAATATACCTCAATGGCATCACGCAGCATGGGAGCAACCTCGTGCGGTGTGGCGATCAATGCTTCTCCTTGCAAATCACACGCGTTGAGCTGGCTTCGTTGAGCAAGGGGATGGGAAGTGTACAGCGCTAAACATAGACGCTCACGGTACAGTGACAGCGTTTCTAACCCATCGACAGGGCCGTGGTTAAACAGAATTCCCGCGTCGAATTGTCCATTTAGCACCTCGTCTGCCAACAGACCGGGAATGGTTTCCCGTAGTTCCAATTGCACCTGGGGATAGTGGGTGATAAAGCGTCGCGTCAACTCAGGCACGCTGGTGTAGGCGGCATGCATCATGAAACCGATGGCGAGGTTACCCAGTTCGCCTCGATCTGCCAACTGTGCATTGCGGCAGGCTCGGTCAAACGCTGATAACACGTCACGCGCTTCGGTAAGAAAAATTTCACCGGCATAGGTGAGAGTAGCCCCGTGGGCATGGCGTTCCAGCAGTCGTGCACCCAGTGCTTTTTCCAGCGCGGCAATTTGGCGGCTCAGTGGGGGTTGGCTGATGTGCAGACGCTGTGCCGCTCGACCAAAATGGCGCGTTTCTACCAGTGCCACAAAGTAACGCAGTTGACGTATATCGATCATGATACCGAAAAGGTATCACGATCGCTGTAAAAGTGCATTGGATTATATGACCCTGCGCTTTTACAGTTGTCGCTCGCCTGGTGTCGTTGCCCGTATTGTCGTGGCTTATCCATTGAAGTGAGCTGTTGTCATGCTATCCACCCTGAGTATTGTTTTACCTATTTTCGCCCTTATTTTTGCCGGATGGTTTACCCGCACGCTGGGGATTCTGGGCCCGAATGCGACCAGCGAGCTAAACCGTTTTGTCGTCTATCTGGCATTGCCCGCACTGTTATTCGATATTATCGCCCACGCGCGTCCAGCAGACGTTTGGCAACCCGGTTTTATTTTGGCGTTTACTCTTGGAACGCTATTGGTATTTGTCGTCACAGTAGTGCTGCAAATGCAACGCTCACGCCACCTGGCCGATGCCGCACTGGACGCATTGAATGCCAGCTATGCCAATACCGGTTTTATGGGATTTCCCTTAGCGCTGGCATTTTTAGGGCAAGACGCGCTGGCGCCGACGCTGATTGCTACCATCATTACCGTCTGCGTGCTATTTGCCATTGCTATCGTGATTATCGAAGTGGGCGTGCAGAGTGAGCAGCGCGGTGTGCGTCTGGTGATGAAAGTGACAGGATCTCTGGTGCGTAACCCGCTGCTGGTGGCTCCGGTTGTGGCGATGTTTTTCCCCTTGACCGGACTCAGTGTACCATCACCGGTAACGGTATTTTTGAAGCTACTCGGCGGTGCCGCGTCTCCCTGTGCGCTGATCGCGCTGTGCTTATTTCTGGCTAACAAACCGAGTAAAGCGCCGTATCAACCTAATGTGATCATCGGCCTATTGGTCATCCTAAAATTGCTGCTGCACCCGCTTATTATATGGGTGATGGCGACATGGGTATTTGCATTGCCGTCGATGCTGGTGCATACCGCCGTGGATTTGCCCCTATATTTCCAGACGCAAGATCACTCTTAAGTTAGCGATTCTCGCTGGCGACGATACTCTCGTGGTGAGCGATACCCCAGCGCGTTGTGTTAATAATAACGCGATGCCCGAACGCTATATTCGGGCATATTTTGTGTTGTATTTCTCTGATAAAAAGCAATGCCTGTTCTACGACAATTGTGCTGGAATAACACTTGCCGATATAATAATGGAAAGCCGTATTGCTTTCTATTAAGAAAAATTATTTATCCGTTTGAGGCAAGGAAATAAATAACACAATCATCCAAGAAATGAACGCACAGGCTGCCAGCGCGGAGAAGGCGTAATAATAGCTGTTACCAAAGGTGTCTAGAATCATCCCCATGCCGATCGGTGCGGACAACGATCCCAATTGCCAAATGGCATTAAGGAATCCTACTGCCGCACCGGTTTTTTCTACCGGGACCAGTTCGCCGATAAAAGTATTCATTACTGGACTGTAAGCAAAGGCGGTTATTCCCAGCAGAGGAATCAACACATAAAGCGCGCTGACACTGTTATTGCGGCTAAACCACATCAGCGCCGGCACCAGTACCAACAGCAGCGCTGGCAAATAATACTTCTTGTTTTTGCGTTGGAATTTATCCATCAAGGAGCCGGTCAGCGGTTTGGCGATCACAGAGGCAATGGCATACAGCGACATCCAGGAACCGGCCGTCCGTCACCAGTGACAAGTTAAGTTGACCGTTCAAGTAGTTGTTTGTCCATGACGCAGTGCCCCAGGTGGCTGCCATGGCGAAGAAGCCAGAGAAGCCCAGTAACACCAGATTGCGGTTCTTGAACATCGACAGCACGTCGCGCCAGAACGTGGAAGGGACGCTACTGGCTTTGGGCTTGTCGGTCTGCACTGGGTTAGGCAGGTAGAAGAAAGACAGCGCAAAGAACACCAGCGGTATCAAGCCCATAATAAAAAAGGTGTATTGCCAGCCATGTTGCTCGGTAAACGGCGGTGCTGCCAGATTCACCAGCAGTAATCCGCCGGTGGTGCCGGTTTGCAGGATGCCGGTCGCCATCCCTTTGTTTTTCGGGAACCATTCAAAGATGGCACGCAGGCACGCTGAGAACGTAGCACCGGAATCGATACCGGCCAGCACGCGGATCATAAAACCGGTGTTATAGCTGGTCACGGTGCCAAATAGCAGGGTACTGACACCTAATGCTAACAGCGTGCCGAGAATCACTTTGCGGTAGCCCAGTTTGTCGGTTAGCAGGCCGCCCGGCAGATTGGTCAATACGTAGCCAAGATAAAAGGCAGACATAAATCCGCCCATTTGCGCCTTGGTTAACCCCAGATCGACGGAAATGGTGGGGATTATTGGGTTAATCAATAACCGTGAAAAAAAGGAGAGTAAATAGCAGGCATACACCAGCACGAATATCGTAATGTGCTTTCGGGTAATATGCGAGGTAGGTTGAACCATCGTTTCTGTTTTCATTATGTTATCCCTGATTTAAATGAGCGCGCCTTGTCGTTTTAATTCGCATTGGATCGTTGCTATATCGTTTTCTGTTGGCGTGTTTTTCATGCTTGCGGCAATACCTGCGGCGTGGCCAGTTAAAAATGCCGTACCCATAACGCGTACCGAAGCAAAAGCTTCGCTGTCGCAGGAAACAATTCTGCCCTCCAGCCACAGATTATCGATATTGATACTTTTCAGACTGCGCAGCGGAATTTCGTAATAGCCATCGTCTTTGATCCAGGTGTATACCCGCATTTTGTTGGCTGACGTATGGCGTTCGATGGGCCAACATCCGCGTGCGATGGCATCGTCAAAGGTGGCGGCATTGACCACATCGTCCCCGGTCAGCGCATATTCACCCACTGCGTGGCGCGATTCGCGGATACCGATATGCGGCCCGGTGCTGATGACGTAGGCCTGCTCAAAACCCGGCAAGAAGCGCTTGAAGGTGTCCAGATAGGCCATCGCCTGCTTGCGTGCACGAATTTGCCCTTGTGTCAGGCTGTCAGCGTCGAGCTGGTTCACCTTCTCATTGCACAGAATGGCGATGACATCCTCGGTGCCAACAATGCGCATGGCAAAACCGCTGTCTTTGCTGAGCGGTGTAATACCCGCCGCCTTGCCCTGGGCGATGGCGGTACGCAGTGCTGTCGGGCTAACATCTGCCTCGCTTGCCACGCCGCCAAAGCGGGTCAGCAGAGAGCCGAATTGCAGATTTTCTACGTCGGGTGACGTGTGTTCCGCCCCGGACAGGTAAACCAGATTGCCATCGCCGCTGGCATCGACAAAGGCCTGTGCTGTGATCTGTACCTTACCGCCATCGGTCAGTAAAGTAATGCTTTTGATGGTATTTTCGTTGCGCATCACGTCGCACAACTGGCTGTTTAGCAACAGGTGAGCACCGGATTGCATGACCAACTCTTCCAATACAATCTTGGTCATTTCGTTGTTCACCGGGAGCATGACGTTGCCCCACGGCGATCTCAATGGCTCACCGCAGCCGTGATATTGTTTGAGTTTCTCCATTACCATGCTGGCGACGCCGCCCGCGATTTGTTCGCTATTTTCATGACGTGTAAAAAAAACCGTCATAGGTGGGAATAGAACAATTTGTGTCTTGTCCTCCTAAATAGGAGCTTCTTTCTACCAATAATGCTTTTTCCCTCGCTTGCGTTGCGCCAATAGCTGCTGCAACACCGCCGGCACCGCCGCCGATCACCACTACGTCATAGTTATTTTGAAGCATTGTTACTCCTGTTCGCAGATAAATTGATGGCGGCTATATTTGCGAAACAGCGAGAAGGATTGTGGGATTAGCCTCACATTATTTTTTTTGAAATAATGGATATCATTTATTAATAACGTCGATAAAAAAGGTTTTTTATTTCATGTTGAATATTAAAAATGTCATTCATTTTCAGCCCCTTAGTGAGGTTGGGAGGTTTGCTAAGACTGCGGCTATGTTAAATATCTCACAATCGAACTCAACACACTCAATTACAAAATTAGAACAATAAATAAACATTAAATTAATCAACCGCACAACGCGTACGTTTTCATTAACGGAGTTTGGGGCTATTTTTGCGCAGCGCTGTGAGCGTATTGTCGATGAATTCGATCAATTAATGGCGCTTATCGATGCGCATCAGGGGCAGGGGACATTAGATCATGCTTTTATCGGCGTTATTCCTCCTGTCGGGCGTATGTATTTTTTTTAAAACTCCCTGGCATTAAATCAGACTGTCAAAAATATTAATTACTCCTTTGTTGATGGCTCTAGCCATGCCCTCATTGAAAAAGTGAAAAACACCACGTTGCTTGCATCGTTCGGTACGCCGTCACAAGAGGAGCTTGATGATGGTTTGCTGGAACATCAGTTAGTGCTGGAGGATCACGTTGTCGCGGTACTGCCGTTACAGCACGCACTGGCGTCGAAATCAGAGATCGGTTTGTCAGATTTGGCGTATGAAAACGTTATTTTGCCGCAAAAGGACACGGGAGCGTATTCGATTATTTCAACGGCATTTTCTCTGGCGGGCATAAAGCCCAGACAGTATAAAGAGTGCAGCCAGATAGATATTGTGATGGATATGGTTGAGAACAATGCAGGCATTGCGCTATTTTCCAGCTCAATTGTCGATTTATATAAACGTGAGCATGTAGTGACTATTCCGTTAAAGCAGAAAATCAATAAATCGATATACCTGAGTTTTTTACGTCGCAACCGAAGAAATAAATTACTTACGCCAGTTATGGATATGGTGACGCAATAAGCGTACTGTGCTTCTCCACAAGTGGGTTGCGCGTTTTATGTTCGTGACGGCTGTCGTCTATTTTGCAATCGGTACGTCGGCGAACCGGGTGGTATACGCGGGTGACAACATGTTGCGCTTCATCGCCCAGGGCTGCTGAATACCTTGCCCAGCGAACCATATCGACCCTTTTCCCGAGGTATTTACGTGGTCAATAACCTGCATGAGCGTTGCGCTATTGGCTTGCGGTTGGTTGGTATCGAACAAATTAAGCTGGGCGGTGCCCTGGCTGTAAAAATCGCTCAGCATGACACCGGCTTTCATGTAACGGTGCCCGTTGGCCCAAATGCGATCGAGCGCCTGGGTGGCCATGCGAATAATGTCGCGCGTGTCGCTGGTGGGAATACTCACCCTGCCGGAAGCCTGATTGCCATAGAAGGTTTCACCACCAGCGTGTGGGCTGGTACGCAAAAACACGCTAACCTGACAACAATATTGCCGTTCTTGCCGTAGTTTTTCGGCTGCGCGCTCGGCATAGGCGCAGATAGCCTCGTGCATGTCACTATAATCGGTGATGCGATAACCAAATGAACGGCTACAGACAATCTGCTGTTTTGTCGGTGCAAACTCATCCAGCCCGAGACAGGGCTCGCCGCGCAATTCACGCACGGTGCGTTCCAGCACCACGTTAAAGTGCTTGCGAATCAGCCAGGTTGGGCTTTCCGCGAGATTCAGCGCCGTTTTTATGCCCATCAGATTGAGTTTTTTGCTGATACGCCGCCCCACACCCCATACCTCGTTGACGGGCACCAGAGACAGCAGTTTGCGCTGTCGATCGGTGTTCGACAAATCCACCACACCGCCTGTTTTTCGCCACACTTTGGCAGCATGATTTGCTAGCTTGGCCAGCGTCTTGGTTTGTGCAATACCGACACCGACTGGCAGCCCGATCTCTTTAAGGACTTTCTGTTGGATCTGTTGGCCTAACACGGCAAGCGGCGTTGCAGACGCCGGACAAATCCATAAAGGCTTCATCGATAGAATAGATTTCCAGCGTTGGTGCTAACTCAAACAATGTGGCCATAACGCGATTGCTCATGTCGGCATAGAGGGTGTAGTTAGAACTGAACACGGCTATTTGCGCATCGGGAAACGCTTTTTTCACCATGAAATAAGGCGCTGCCATTTTTATACCCAACGCTTTGGCTTCTCGAGAGCGAGATATTACGCAACCGTCATTGTTGGACACCACCACTACTTTATTCACTGCCGATGTGAGCAAATGACACGGTGCTCCCTGATAGCCTCCGTGGGCAAAATCGATTAGCATGTCCGTAAATTTTTCGCCCTGTGCATTAACTGCTGCTGACACGTTTACGGCCACGATGAGCAAACTGGATTACATAAAGCATTACCCATCAGAACTGATCGCGAGTGTTGATAGCTTGCTGCAATCTGGCAAGCTGGCTGCGGTAATTAAACAAAAGTACTCCGCGCCGCATACGGTGACGAATGACAAACAGCTCTACGACTATGTCAATGGTATAAAAAATCGCTATCTGAAAAAGGAAAGTGCGCTTGCCAAAATTATTTATGACGGTGCGTTAAATCCCGTTAAAGGCACGCTCGGCACCAATACCTTTATCTCTAAAAATCATGGCGGGAAGTTAAAAGCCAAGAATGGAATCAAGATATCGACCCTGTTCAGGAACGCGCCTGAAGCCTTTTTGCGCATGATCGTGGTGCATGAGCTGGCACACCTGCGTGAGAAGGACCACAACAAAGCCTTTTATCAGCTCTGTTGTCACATGGAACCGGACTACCATCAGTACGAATTTGATATGCGCTTGTGGTTGATTTGCAGAGAAGAAGGGCTGATTTAACCGGATGTCATGCGTCGAGCGATAGGCGCATTTCCCTTTTCCTTCCCGCTAGCGCATCGCCTTTACCGTAAAGGTGATCACGCCGAAGATCTCAAGCGCTTCCCCATGCTGAAAGTGTATCGGTGAATAGCGTGTGTTATGCGGCACCAATTGTAGAAAAGGGCGGGTGCGCAACTCTTTTAACGGTAAACTCGCCGTTCACGGCGGCCACAATGATATCACCGTGCTGTGCCGTCAATGCCCGATCAACCACCAGTAAGTCGCCATCGCCAATGCCGGCATCAATCATTGAATCACCGCTGACGCGGATGAAGTAAGTTGCATTGGGGTGTTTGATCACCAGTTGATTGATGTCGAGCCGATCTTCCACGTAGTCCTGCGCCGGGCTGGGGAAATCACAGGGCACGTGTTCTATAAAAAAGGGCAACGAAGAGGCATTGACGCTGAGTCGTGGAAGCAGAACGGGAGTGGATAACAGCATGATGATTTTCTCTATATATGTATATAAATTGGTCTTCCCCTATCATGGTGGGAGACTCATAACCCCATGTTTAACCTGCCGTAATGGAACATCACTGCCACCTTAAAGCGTTCTTTGTTCCGGTATCCTATGGACTTGATCCGCAGCAGCCTTATCTTGCTGTTTAGTGACTCTGCATTACCGTTTGATACCCTGTGTTTCATGGCATTCAGGATCCCGTACAGTCGTTTACGTAACGTCCGGGCGGCGCTGCTTAGTAGCGGGACACCAACGTCTTTTGCCATCCCTATCCATTCCAGCCACAGACGCCTGCTGTGTTCGTCATACCGGCGGTTCCAGAGTTCCCGGGCCAGCGCCTTCATTGCCCAGCAACGGCTGGTATCAGGCAGAACCATCTGCGCTGCTTCCAGTCTTTCTGCTATTCGACCATGACGTTTATGGCGACCGTACAACCACAGATAACGGGAACGATTTGCACTTTTTCGTGCCGTTAACGGGATGGTTTTCATCTCCAACTGTCGTGTTTTATCTACGACGGCACAGAGCATTTTCGCTACATGGAAGTGGTCGAACGCGATCTTCTCCACCGCGTTAGGCAGATGGAGCCGCGCTGCGCTTATATAGGATAGATTCATGTCCATCGACAGGGTTTTAATGGATTCAATCTGGCGGTCACCCAGACTCCGGAGATAGCCAGCAAGACTTTCAACTCCGCGATCATCTTTGAGTTCCAATGCCTGTCCTTGGGTATCAGAGATAACGGTGACGTACTGATGCCCCTTTTTGAAAGCGACCTCATCAACACAGAGATGACGTGCGGCCTGAGGTGTTTTTCGACGGGCCAGTCCACGCTTAACCGCCCGTTGCATAATATTATCGACAGCATTCCAGCTCAGCCTCAGCTGTTTCCTGACGGCATCCACGGTGCTGATTTTCAGCCATGAGATAACGAACGACTCGAACAACAGCGTATACCGGCTACCGGGGCCGGCCCATGGAACAGACAGCGTCTGGTAGCCATGCTCCGGGCACATAATACGGGGTACATCAGCTTCGACTATTGTCGCGAACTGACAGGTATCGAGATGGCGCCATTTACGATGTCGGTGATCGTGAATAGGACAAGATTTCCCGCAGGTTGGACAGGTTAACTGAGTGTTTTTCGCAATCTCAACTGTAACGGTAACAGAACCGGCATTTTCATCGAGAGAAAGAGACTTTACCTGCCACGGAATAGACAGGTTGAGGATATGAGCGTAGAGAGACTTTTCGTCCATGGTGGTGACCTCTGGCGATTTAATACGCCATTATCATGCCTTCAGCCACCACAACAAGGGAAGACCCATATAAATACAGTGTATGTGCAATGCCCATCGATCAAGCGGTTTTCTGATAGTTTTCTGTAATGGGTTAATATACCGAGTAATTTAAAGGTGAGATTTGCGTGGTGGTGCTTTCTCCGGTTTGATGTACTCTCAACACTAGCAAGAAACGCTTTTCTACTGTGTCTATCGGTAACGGTTTGCAGGCATAGTCATTGATGTCAACGGGTTATTGGTGTGATACAGGGTATTGAAAATTGGAGGATGAATTTTGTTGCTGCTAATCTTTGTCCATGAACGTGTCTTTTAGCGGACACCTTACAGCCGCGATCGTCCGTTGAATACGGGGGCAGCGTAGTGCGTTTAGGAAAAACGGTGATACGCGAGAAACGCCTTGTCTAGTATCTTACCTATGGTTATGCCTTTCCCTGATGGTGGGAAGATTGAAACACCTATTTTTTTTCTAAGGGCCTGGGTCTTATGCTGCCTACATTGATTTACCGAAGCCGTGCAAGCCGAACATTTGATCTATCGCTGCTTGATGCGTTAGTGGCGCAGTCTCAGGCGCGTAATATGACGCTGCAACTGACCGGCATTCTGATCTTTGATGGCAGTCATTTTCTTCAGGTTTTGGAAGGTGAACCAGAAGCCGTGAATCAGTTGTATGACGCGATCTGTCACGATCCTCGCCATGACGGTGTGGTTGAGTTGATGCGTGATTATGCGGCGAAGCGCCGTTTTATCAATATGGGCATGGCGCTGTTTGATTTACGCTATGATAAACCCGGTGCCGTACTGCGAGCGGTGATAAAAACTGGCGCGCTGCGCTATAATCTGGCGAGTGATGACCGGGTTTATAAATTTATTCGTACCTTATGTGGGAGGTCGCTGGAAAAAACAACTGGCCTACAGCAGAGAACCTGAGTCCTGGGGTTTCTTGTCAGAA
This sequence comes from Candidatus Symbiopectobacterium endolongispinus, assembly GCF_018777385.1. GTDB lineage: Bacteria > Pseudomonadota > Gammaproteobacteria > Enterobacterales > Enterobacteriaceae > Symbiopectobacterium > Symbiopectobacterium endolongispinus. The sequence continues at coordinate 629,808 of NZ_JAFJYB010000003.1, forward strand.
GCGCCGCCTTTTACCTCTCCTCCAGAACAGTCGTTTTTAGGGCAACCTTGCCAGTTTGCGTTGCAACCCATTATTGAGTCGCTGCGTGGGCAAATCAGCTCGTTTGAAGCGTTGATCCGTGGTCCGAAAGGTGAATCGCCGCAGGATTATTTCGCGTCGATTCCGCCCGACAAACTGCATGAAACCGATCTTTCCTCCAAAGCGTGGGCGTGGGCGTGGGCGTGGGCGTGGGCGTGGGCGTTGGCGAAAAATATCAATATTGGCAGCCATAAAATTTCTATTAACCTGCTGCCGATGTCGCTGGTCAAGGTGCCGAATGCCGTTGATATTTTACTGGAGCAGATCGACCGCAATGGCCTGGTGCCTGAACAGGTCATTGTTGAAGTGACGGAGGATGAAGTCATTTCCAGTTTCGACGCATTTTCCTCTGCTATCCAGCAATTACGTTCGGCGGGGATTGGTGTGGCTATCGCTGCTTGCGAAGTTTCAGCCAGGCAAAATCAAAATCGACCGCAGCATCGTAACGGATATCCATGCACATGGGCCCAAGCAGGCGATTGTTCAGGCCATCGTAAAATGTTGTGCGGAACTGGAGATCAGTGTCGTTGCGGAAGGGGTCGAAACGGTGGAAGAGTGGTGCTGGTTAGAAGCAGCAGGCATTAGGCGTTTTCAGGGATTCCTCTTTGCCAAGCCCAAACTCAATGGCGTACCTGCTATTTGTTGGCCGCACCGGCGCGGCGCAGTATTGATATGCGTACTTTTGCGCGTATTTATGCCGCGCTTGCGGTTCCGGTGATTTTGACACAGCGTGAGGACGCGCAGAACAACTCTACCATTGCCGCCCGCGTGGCGATGTCTCGGGAGTAGGTCAGCTTTTTCGAAACGCATTTGCCTCCGTTGATTACGTCATTAGCGTCGATGTGTGGTGCTGTTGTCATGCTGCTGGTCATTGAGCGCATGGCAGGTTTCTTTTGCCTGGGGATCCTGGTCTTTTTCGCTTTTTTCCTGTCGGAATATACACGCTGGAATGAGATTCTCTATCAACGGCTTAATAACCGATTAGAAAAGGATATTGCGGTTGTCAGCAGTGCAGGAGAAAGGAAACTGCATCGCCATTATGATATGATGGCGCGTCTGCGTATCCGTCTGTCCGATCGTGAGGCGTGGGGCTATCTTGCTATCGGTGCTGCCTCAGCGCTGCTGTTTGGTGGTGTTATCATGCTGATGGCGGGGAAAAAAGGCATTGATGCTGGGCACGTTTATTCTGTGATGACCTACTTGTGGATGTTTGTGATGAGCCTGGATGACAGCCCGGCGTTACTGGAAAAATACGCGCAATTGAAAGAGATTGGCAAACGCGTGAATACGGGGCTTGGCTGATCGCGAGCTGTGCCATTATTCCCGCACCAATCGGGTGATTGCCAGCAGAATTTTTTCCCGACTCATGGGTGGCGATTAAAAAAGTTATGAATGGTATACCCCTCAATTAATACATCCAGCGTCCATGCCGTTTCCTCGTTAAAATGGCGGTGTAATGCAGTCCTGCTGCGCGACATCCACTCTTGTAACAGCGCGCGGTAGGCTTCCTGGCGCGAAGCCAGCGCATAGAGTTCAAAGCTTAACGTCAGGTGGTTCGGCGTTGCCCAGATATTCCCGCAAATCAGATCGGCGACGGCTTCACAGGCCCCATCGATCTCTTCTGCTTGTGCCAGACGCTGATGGAAGGCGTGAGAAATTTCGTCAATCATAAAGGTGAACGCGTCGATCAACAGCGCATCAATGCTTTTATAGCGATAGGTTAAGGTGCCTAAAGAGAGTTGCGCCCACGCCGCCACCCGGCGATACGTGGTACCGCGCACACCATGTTCAAGGATTACGCTTAGCGCGGCTTGCGCGATCCTGGTGGGTGTATCTGTTACGATATCTGTCTGATCGCACGAGGCGGCCATCTTTTGCTCCTTATTCCCCATTGCTGCTGCGCTGGACACCACTTCATTCTAAGCTATTCGCAGGTTACCGCTTTGCGATTGCAGGCATCTTGTTGCTGTTGCTGGCAAAAGTACGCGGGTGTTCTCTGACGCAACTACTGCCTGGCCAACCGAAACAGTTGGTGATCCTGGGTTTAAGCCAGACTGCTGTGCAATACACGCTATTTTATATTGGTTTGGCACACACCACCGGGGTTAACGGGTCGATCATGAATGCCACTCAGACGTTTTTCAGCGTACTGTTGGCACACTATTTGTACAATAATGACAAATTAAGCATCAATAAAAGTGTCGGCTGCCTGGTGGGCTTTATGGGTGTTGCCATCGTGAATATCAACGGGCTGGGCGATTTCACGTTTACGCTGATGGGTGACGGCTTCATCGTGATTTCGGCATTTTTAATCTCTGCGGCGAGCATTTACGGTAAACGTATTTCTGCTGCCATGGACGCAACAATGATGACGGGCTACCAATTGACCATTGGTGGCGTAGTCATGATTGCGGCGGGCTACCTGTTGGGAGGCAATATTCGTATCGAAAGCGGCACGGCCTGCATGGTATTGCTTTATCTGGTGCTGATTTAGTCGGTCAGTTTTGCACTGTGGAGCCAACTGCTGAAATACAACAAAGTGGGTGTGCTTGCGCCGTTTAATTTCCTGATCCCGGTTGCGGGCGTGCTGCTTTCTGCGCTGTTTTTGGGCGAGAAAATGCTGGAATGGCGCTATGCCATCGCGCTCGTGCTAATGTGTGTCGGTATCTGTATGGTCAATCGTCAGTCATGGCGGCCGCCATTGAGATAAATATTGCCTCAGTTTCCGTTGGTGCCAACAATAGGCACCAACGGTGAGGCCAAAACGCATCACGCTGGTGCTTTAACGGGGCTTTTTTTCTCTGGCGACAGAGGTACAGAAAAACGCCAGGATCACCATGCACAATACCGGCAGCATGGCGATGCGCAGCCCGGCGTGTTCGCCGATAAACCCCAGCGCTGGCGGCCCGACGAGAAAAGCGATGTAGCCGAGAATGGCTGCAAGGGTGACGCGCACCGCACGGTTTTCATCCGTAGCGCCAGCGGCAGATATAGTGAGTGGAAAGCCCAACGATGCGCCAATCCCCCATAAAATAACCGCGAGGGCCGCGAGCCACTGCATGTGGGTTAAAATAATCAGTCCCAATCCCAGGGCGGCTGAAATCACGCTGAATTTGAGAATGGCAGTGCGGCCAAATTGGTTTACGATGTAACCGCCTGCAAAGCGCCCGACGGTCATGCCTGCGGCGAACCCGACAAAGAACAGAGAGCCTGATGTATGGCTGAAACCATGCGCATCGATCATCAACAACGGCAGCCAGTCATTGGCAGAGCCTTCCGCCAGCGCCATCGCTAAAATCACTACGCCCAGAAGCATTAGACGCGCGTCTTTCAGTTCATGAATCACCTGCGCTTTATAGCTGCGGTTTTCACTGTGTTGCTCTGCCACAAGGGCGCTTGCCCACGGCATATGGGTAAATTGCAATGCAAGCGTCAGCGCAGTCAGGCTGATAATTATGCCAAAATGGAGGTTGATGCTGATGTTCAGTGCGGTCATCCCCATGCCAAACAGCGCCAGCGCACAAAACGCGACAGGTTGATTTGCCAGTAAAAGCGCCACGGCCAGAAGCAGGAAACCGATAGCCAGCAGCATAAAACCCGCTAGCGTAACGCGACGAATGCCGTACTTGTTGATCAGTTTTCCTGACCAGAGTATTCCCACCATAGACCCGCAGGAAAAACCAAACAAAATCAATCCGAAAACCTCAGTAGACGCATGCAGCGTGTCTCGTATCAACGGCGTTCGGGTGATCCAGGAACTCCAGGCAAAGCCGGGCAAAAACATCAGGGAAAATAACGCCATTTTCTGGCGCAGAACGGATGAAGACATAACAACAAACCTTTCTCACATTATCGGGTAGCACAGTACGCACAGCAGTGAGTGTGATTATTGACCGTTAATGAATATTCACCACCAATAATAGGTTCTTGCGTGTCGTACATTTGTACGAAATAGTGTTGCATATCCCTCTGCGGTTGTCAGCTATCAGGTATTTTTATTTGTTATGCCATAAGGTGAAAACACGCGGGTGCGATGAATGACCCGCGTGTTTGCCGCGTTACAGGCGTGCAATTTTGGCGGGTAACCCTTGCCGCACCGATGCGCCAGAAACCCAATCAAGCCAGGTATTGGGGATCTGGCGCGTGTGGTCGGTAAAACCTAAATCATTAAGATTGATCCCTGCGCCTACCTGCGGATTGACGGGTAACGCAACACCGTCCAGATAATGCTGTGCCGCGCCCATTTCCTTATGCCCATAGCCGTGTTCAATGGCGATCACTCCGGGCATGACGCCGCTAAATAGACTGATCTGGGCGATGACGCTGCCGCCTGGCGTAGTGATGCGCGCCCGATCGCCGTGTTGCAGGCCATAACGTTGTCCATCCGCTGGATTGAGCGCCACCAGATTGCTCGGCTTCACCTGATGTAGCCGGGATCACTGCAGACGCGCTTGCCATGGTATTGGATTTGAACGAGATCAACTTTAATGGCCAGTGTGTGGCAGGCTAGAGCTGTTCAATGGCGCGACCATCGGATAAGCGTGCGGGATACCAGGTTGGGCAGCCGCTGAAGCGTTCACCGGTAATGGCATGGCGATGAGAGGCGACCTGCGCGTTCCAGATTTGCAACGGTGTGTCCAGGCGATTACCCACGCTGTCATCAACGCGTCCGCTGGCATCGGGGGCGAAGCGGCCGCCACGCGTGTAGATAAACGCCACGCGGTCAACTTCGTCGGTGCGAAGTGTTTGTCTAAGCAACGGCATGATGCGATCGACGCCGCACAGTTGAATATCTTGTTGCGTTGCGGCGGCTACTGGCGCTTTACCGGCAAAAGCAATATTGGCTGCAACGCGCAGGTAATAGTCTTCTGCACAATGCAGCGGGTAGCGGTTACCTTGTGTATCACTGAGGGCGTTTTCACCAAAACCGGGCAAATCAAGCCGTTTTGCCACGGCAATACAGAAGGCTTCCATGCCGATCGGTTGTCCATCGGCGGTACGTGCGGTTGCTGGCGTGACGATGGGCCAACGTGCCGTGGAGGCTTTGCTGGCTACACCAGCCCATGGTGCGCTGAATCCACAGCTTTCAAAATTATGGGTGTCGGGCACCAGATAGTCTGCCAGTGCGGTGGTTTCATTCATGAACGCATCGATGGCGATAAACAGCGGTAAGCGTGCCGGATCTTTCAAGCGGGCTTCCGCGACGCCGCGTAATCCTGGGATGCCGTACATCGGGTTGGTCATGTTGGAAATCCATGCCTTGAGCGGGTAGGGATAACCGTCCAACGCGGAGTTGAGCAGTTCCGTCAGTTGCCCGGCAACGAACGGATATCAGGGCGCTTTGGCTGGCCAGGGTGAAACGCCTGCGGCGACTTTTTCCCGGTATTCATCCGAGGTTTCATAGGCGGTATTGCTGCGCGCAATATTGAGCCCTTTCGGCTTGACCTGACCGGGAAAGCTGACCAGGTTATAACGCGACCCATCGCTGACGCCATTAAACTGACCGCCGCCGAGGAATACGCCGCCAGACAGGCTCATGTTACCGATCAGCACATTGAGCATCATGGTCGCCCAAGCGTTATAAAAACCGTTGCCCGCCATCATGCAGCCGTGGGTGATAACTGCCGCTTTGCGCCCATAGCGGGTAAAGGTTTCCGCAAGCTGCTGGATCTGTGCAACTGGCACACCGCATTGCGCGCTGTACGCCGCCAATGTCATCTGCTCTGCTGCCTCTTTCAGGCGCTGGAAGCTGCTTTTCACCGTCACTTGCCGTCCGTCGTACAGGGTGACCTGCTGATTCACCAGCAGCGTCGCCATATCGCAGCGATCTGCCGCAACCAGCGCACCGCTGGCATCAACCACGATGGGCATAGCCGAGGCTGTGCTGTCGTTGTGTAGGTGTGTGGTGGTGAGGTGCAGGCCTGCTTGTGGATGATCGTCATCAACGATGACCAGATGTGTAGCGTTAGTCCAACTCTTTTCTCCTTAACGCTGCATCGCCGCCACACTGGGAATGGAGAGGTAAGCGGATTGATAACGCTGGTTTTCAATGATCCAACGGATCATCCCCATGACTAACGCGGCATCGCTGCCTGGATTGACCGGCAACCAGTGACCGTTATCATCCGCCAACACGGTGGTTAGTGGCAGTGCCGGTGCGACCACCACGTAACGAAAGGCTGCGCGCAACCGTGCACTGGCTAGCTGCCGTGCCTGACGTTTAAACGGGTTGCCGGATTGTGCCGGAGACGTGCCCATGAAAAGCGCAAATTCGACGTTGTCCCAGTCGGGTTTCACATGCGGGTTTTTATCGAGATTGCTTAATAGGGCGCCTGAACCGGCGCGGTAGGCGAGACCGCAGTAAGCACCGTGTGCCCCGAAATTCTTACTGCCAAAGCTGTTTTGTGCGAAACGACGCAGAAAGGTATCGCGCCCATCATCAGCAGCGTTTGTCACCAGTAGCTGATTGGTTTTAGGTCCATAGCTGGGATGGCGCGGATCGATGGGGGGGTCGGGCGCGTGGATGGTGCGTAGACCGTTAACGTGTCCTTCACCAAACAGATCGCCACCTTCGACGATTTCAGTGATTAACTGTTCAAAGCTGATGCGTTGCCATTTACCTTCGCCGCGCTTGCCAACGCGCTTCATCGGTTCGAGGATACGCAGCGGGCTGTATAGGCTATCTACCTGCGTGGCACCACGGGCGCAGACGGTAGAACGCTCATCAAGGCCGCTTTCGCCGGATAAACGAGCCAGCGTCTGAGCCATCGGAATGGCTGCGTCGATGTGGTGTTCGTGCGACAGCGGATGATAAGGGTTGCCCGCGATGCGCAGTACTTTCCCTGATGTCCGATCGACCCTGACGCGCAAATCGCATTGCGTCCAGCAGCTGAAGCATTGTGTCATCGATACGGTTTGTTGTGGATTGGCTTGCCAGCCATTGAGGGCTATCCCTTCCGGCTCCAACGCATTACCGATGATACGATCGCGGGTGATCGTACCCGAGGCGCCCTTCATCAGACCATAAACGGCGCGCTTTGCGACATCGCGATAGCTTAACCCAAACGCGGAAAGTCCGCCGATCGTCAGGCCCACTTTCAGCCACTGGCGTCGTGTCAATTTAGCCATGTTGTTTTCTCCTTGCGAGCCATCCGAGGGCTTCTCGAACCATAATCAGCAGTGCTACCCAGAGTCCGAAGGTACCAATAAGGGCTTGCAGGCCGTCGGTGGTGCTCGGTAGCGTATAAGGGGTGAGGTGCGCGTTGTATTTAGGAACGGTTTGGACCTGAATCAGCAGTGTCCAACGAATTAGCCAAGCGTAGGGCCATGGCACAGCAGGCACCACACAGCAAGATACGCGGTGCCCGCGCCCGAAGGCTTACCGCGATGGCGAGCAAGGTGGTGCATAACCACAGCGCCCCCATGCACCGGCATACAGGCGTGCGGAAGCACTGTTTGTCAGCCACAGGCGAACGGCGTTACCGGAGACGGTATCACCGGTTGCCCAAAGCGTAACGGTGCCCGCTAATACGAGGAGCGACAAAAGCTGCGCGCGCCCTAATCGGCATCGCCACACGTCGTCTTGTCGCATGGCGAAAATGAGTAAAGCGAACAGCGTTTGCAATGCGCTCAGGAACATGGTGATGGGAAAGGCATAGCTAAACCATATTGGCCGCGCTTTAAGAACAGAAGCTTCTCTGCCGGTGTAGATCAGCAATCCGATAGCGGCCAGTGCGCTGAAGAGTGCCAGCCAGCGTGTGGCGGCAAACGATTTTCCTGTCGGTGTGTTGTACTGTACTGCGATAAACCATATCCCGAGCAACAGGGTGAACAGTGGTAAAAACACTGCACCCCACGGCATCCATGACCAGGGGGTTGGATAGGCGTAGAAATGCCACACGCGCGCGGGTTGATGCAGATCGGCGGTCAGCGCCAAGGGTGCCGTGATGGCACAGGTCAGGGTAATGATGAGCGTGATATGTTCCTGTCGTGCGCTATGGACATCGCCACGCCAGCGTAGGCCACAGGCAAACAGCGCGCCGCAGGCGGCAATACCAATGAAGAAGAAGTGCACGGCCCAGGGTAACCAGGTGATGGATTGAGACTGGGTGACCAGTTCTTCGATCATAATCTGTTGTGTCATTTAAACCTCCTGATGCAGTGCGGGCTGTGCACGCCCCAGTAGTGGGGTGACGAAGGCCCCATCAAGGCCGAGGTAAAACACGTGAGGCGCAGTCCCCTGTTCCGGCATCAACACCTTGATGTCACTGTGATGTTGTGCCAGCATGCGGCTGATTTTGCTGTTGGGATCGCGCAGATCGCCGATAATGCGAGCGCCGCCGACGCAAGACTCAACGCAGGCGGGCAGTAATCCCGCTTCAAGGCGATGAACGCAAAACGTACATTTATCTGCGGTCTGGGTCTCATGGTTGATAAAACGTGCGTCGTAAGGGCAGACTTGTACGCAGTAGGCACAGCCGCCGCAGCGTGTGTTATCTACTACCACGATGCCATCCTCGCGTTGAAAGGTGACTTGCACCGGGCATACGGGCACGCAAGGCGGTTGATCGCAGAATCGCGGCAATAGCACATTGGTGACCGAGTGTGCCTCGGTTAACACCACCTGATACTGGCTAACATGGGTGCGCAAGGCGTCATGCGGGGCATGATTTTCAATGGCACAACTGACAGTACAGGACTGGCAGCCAATGCAGCGGCGCAGGTCTATCAACATCGCATAGAGATGTTCACGGGAGCCCCCTTTGCGCTGAGGGGCCAATGTCATGCCAGCCTGCGCCAGTGGAACCAGCGATGCACCTGCGGTAATCATGCCTATGCGTTGCAGAAATTGTTGTTTACTGCTGTCCATGGTGTTCTCCCATCACGTCGTAACGGCGTAACCTGTGTCACGCTGTCAGCCGGTGAGCGATGAATTAACAATGTCGATGATTTACAGTGTAAAAATGGCGGCGGGTATGGCTATATTGTGGTTAACCACATACCCGAAGCGTTGTTGATCTAAAACAACAATAACGACAGGGGTATTGCTTGGGAGGTGGGGTGAAACAGCTTGTGGTCGCGGTGTTGTGCTTGCTACTGTGCCCAATGGTGATTGCGGGAGAGTGGACGGTGGGGATTTTAGCCATGCGCGGTGAGGCCAATACCCGGCAGCAGAGGCAAGCATTGGAACAGATGTTAAACCAGACGATTCCTGAAGAACGCTTTCATATTCAGCCGCTGGATTTACGGCAAATGGGTGAGGCCGTCAACCAGCGAAGCGTGCAATTTCTGGTGACCAATCCGGCGCAATTTGCCCAGCTTAACAGCCATTATCATCTGCGCTGGTTGGCGTCGTTACGCTCACGTCGCGGAGGTATGGAGGGCGGGAACCTGATTGGCAGCGCCATTTTGGTACGGCGTGACAGTGATATTGTCAGCCCGCAAGCGCTGATAGGAAAAACCGTGGGCTCGATTGATACACAGGCGTTTGGTGGTTATTTATTAGGTTATAAAGTGCTTAACGACGCCGGGTTGCGACCGGAACACGATTTCCAACTGCGTTTTACCGGGTTCCCTGCGGATGCCTTGCTGTATCTGCTGCGTGAGCGCGCCATTCAGGCCGCGATTGTGCCGGTATGCTTGTTAGAAAACATGGATGAAGAGGGGCTGATCAACAAGGCGGAGTTTCGCCCATTGCTAGCGCAAGTGCAGCCCTTTCCGTGTGTGACCAGCACGGCGCTCTATCCCAACTGGTCGTTTGCCGCTTTGCCTGATGTGGAGATAATGTGCTGGTCGATCGCGTGGCGCGTATATTGTTGAATGCGCCCGAGACGGCGGAATATCAATGGGGTGCGCCAGCCTCTATCAACCAGGTTGAAGCGTTACTGCGTGACGTGAATCAACACCCGGAACAGCGGCGCTTATGGTTGGATATTAAAAGCTGGCTGATTCAGCACCAGCTTGCGATGAGCATCTTGGCAATGATACTGGCGGTACTGACCGTGAATTATGTCTGGGTGATGCTGCTGGTACGACGGCGTGGCAAGCAGTTGGAAAAGGCCAGTGCGCAATTGCATCAGCAGGAACAGGCCTTGACGACGGCGCGACAAATGAGCGTGCTGGGCGAAATGGCATCCGGTTTTGCTCATGAATTAAACCAGCCGCTTGCGGCGATACGCCACTATGCGCAAAGGGGGGGTGATTCGTTTACGCAATGCGGATGCACACCATCCGCTGATCCAGGCGCTGGAACATATTGACGCTCAAGCGCAACGCGGCGGTGACACCCTGAATAATTTACGCATGTGGGCGACCCAATCACAAGGCGCGGCAGCAGGGGATTGGCAATCGGTGGCGGTGACTGCTGCGGCACAGCATGTTTGGCACCTGTTGCGGATGGAACAACAATATCCGCAGGTCCGGCTCTGGTTGGATGTCGATAATGACCTGACGCTTAGGCTGCCGCCTGTGTTGCTGGATCAGGTCCTGGCGAATCTGATGCTGAATGCGACCCAGGCAGGCGCACAGGATATCTGGCTCTGCGGATGGCGTGATGAGGCCACTGTGGTGCTCGAGCTTCAGGATAATGCGGGTGGCATGAGTGATAATACACTCAGTCAGGCTTTTACGCCGTTTACCACCAGCAAAGCAACGGGCATGGGGTTAGGCCTGGCGATTTGCCAGCGTTTGATGCGGCAATGCGACAGCGAGATTACGCTGGAAAACCGTCTCAGTCCCAAAAATACGCTGGGGATATGCGCATGCCGGGAATGGATGGGCAGCAGGTCTACGCCGCCATGCGGCAACAGCGCAGCACGCTGGCCGTAATTTTTTTGTCCGGGCATGGCGATGTGCCGATGGCGGTCACACAAATCAAACAGGGGGCAGTGGATTTTTTGCAAAAGCCGGTCGCCGTTGTGCCGTTGACCGCCGCGTTGGCACAGGCATTTACCGTCTCTGCCGACCTGTTTGCATGTCACCAGATCCGATGCTGTTATGCTGAACTGACGCCTAAAGAACGGGAACTGGCCAGTTATGTGGTGCAAGGGATGATCAACCGGGAAATCGCGGAAAAGATGCATATCGCGCTGTGCACCGCGCTCGCGTGATGGAGAAAATGCAAGCGGACAGCCTTGCCAGTCTGGTCAATAAATTCTATAAAACGGCGTTGGCATAGCCGTCAGATTAACCGTCTGCGGGGTTATCAGTAATTCCTTTGTTTTGAGATCCGAGGCGAGCCTGATCGCGCTTGCCAAGGTATAAACGCCGCTATCGTATTTGGCCTGCATTATTACGAACGCGTTATTCCCAAGCCAGTTGTAACATACCGAGTAATTGATCGTAGGTTAACGGCACCGGATTGGCTTTCATGGATGATGCACTGCTGGCCGCCAACGCGGCGGATTGCAACGCATCCTGTGAGACACCGAGCGTACTGAGTGAGCCTAAACCAGCCTGGTGACGCCAGTCGCGTAGTGCCTCAAAGGCCTGCGTAGGGAGGAACATCGAGCGCACTGGCAAACCAACGGCGTATTTCATCAAAGCGTACCAGTAACGTTGGATCGGCGACATGGGCATTATTCAGCATCAAGCCAAAGGGGAGCAGGCTACCGCATAGTGCACCGTGTGGGGCATCGCATAATCCGCCCAATGGGCCCGCCAAGCCATGAATCACGCCAAGCCCGGCATTCGCCAGCGCCAGACCGCCACACTGGCTTACCCACGCCATGGTATCCCGGCTATGCGGACATTCTTGTTTCATCAGTTGCATTAACGCGCTGATGCCCTGCGGGATTGCGGCTCGACACAGGGCGTCCGTGTAAGGCGTTGCGCGATTGCATATATAAGGTTCAATCACCTGCGTCAAGGCATCCAGCCCAGAGGCGAGCGTCACACTGCGAGGCGTATTGTCTGTCAGAGCTGGATCAATGATGGCGAGGTCTGGCAGCATGCGGTTATCACGCAGGCTGACTTTTCGACGGTGTGCAGGAACGTTGATAACAGCATTTTTGGTTACCTCAGCACCTGTCCCGGCGGTAGTGGGCAGCGCAACGAAGGTTAAGGGGGCTGACTCCAGGATTCGGCCATTACCAACCACTTCCTGATAGTCAATCAGCGGCCCGTGTGCTTTAACCAGTGTAGCGATTGCTTTACCTGCATCGATAACCGCGCCGCCGCCAAGGCTGACAACGGCATCTACTCCATACTGTCGCGCGAGTTCAACCCCCTTGTTCAATGTTGGCAAGCGTGGGTTCGTGAGCGATCGTGAAGATACTGACGCGCACCTGTGCGGCTCATTAAAATAAGTAATGTATCTATTTTCAAGCGGTTCACAAGCCAAAGTGCTTAATTGTGCTCAACATGGCAGAAAATTTTCACAGTCTTGATGCCTACTGGCGTGCGATGGAAAAGTTTAGGGGTGGCGGAATTATGCAATTTTGTCCTACGCTTATCTCTGTAACGTTTTTTTGTAAGATTTTCTGTATGGTTTGGTATTAAGGAGACTCTATGAAGTGTCCGAGCATTCCTGATGATGATCCACAAAGACTGAAAGCGCTCTGCGAATATGCGCTTGATCCTGGAGCGACCTTATCCAGTTTGTCGCCAGTCGTGCGCATCGCGTCACGTATGTTCGATATGCCCATTGCGGCAGTCAATATGATCGGCAGCGATCGTGTGTTCTTTGCCGCGAGCCATGGGTTGGGTGAGGGGTCTGTTGACATGACCCGAGATGCCTCTTTCTGTGCGCATGCCATTCTGACCGAAAACGGTATGATTGTGCGTGACGCCGAGCGGGATGAGCGTTTTCATGATAATCCCTTGGTGACCGGGCCGAGCCATATCCGTTTTTATGCTGGTGTGCCGTTACGATCCCCCGAAGGGTATGCGCTGGGTGCGTTGTGTATTCTGGATAACAGTCCCCACCAAAACTTTACCGCTGAGGATCACGCTCGTCTGACCGAACTGGCCAGAATGGCGTCCGATCGTCTTGAACTGCGACGCATTGATGAAGTGGCCAGCGAGCATCGCGCCGAGATGGACACTACGGTATTGACGGTGGAAGTGCCGGTTATCCACTTTGATCGGGCCTTGCGCATTACCAGTTGGAACGAGGCGACAGCACAGTTATGGGGCTACGCTGAGGATGATAGCGCTGAATTAGTGGTCAGCGACCTTTTTGGTATTGATGAAAATACGGAATTCTGGAACGCCATCCGCCGTGTTATTGCGGACGGTACATGCAGTGAAACACCGCCTTTTGAGGTCAGCGGACGGCATAAAAACGGCAGCAAGTTGTTCTTTGTGTTATCGCTGTTTTGTGAATGTTGTGGTGGCAATTTGCAGTTTACCGCCGCGTTACGAGATATGACTCGTTATCGACAGGATAAAAAGGCCATTGCCATCAGTGCCGATTGCGATCCGCTAACCTGGCTGAGAAATCGACGCCGCTTTTATCGTTGCGTCGAAGACGCCGTATTGTGAGACCCCAATGCTACCATCATGATGATTGATATTGACGGTTTCTCGGATGTCAATGCTGCTTTTGGGCATGCTGCCGGTGACGAAATTTTATGTGAAATCACTCATCGACTATTGATATCAACCAAGGAAACGCAGATTGTCGCACGCATTGGCGGTGATGAGTTTGCTGTGATGCTGCCGGATATTTACGAACAGGCTGAGGCCGGGTTTTATGCCCAGCAAATCATGGAGCATATCGCTCAGCCGATTCTGGTACAGGGCAGTCCGATAAGTGTAACGGTCAGTGGCGGCATTTCACTGGCTCCGAAACACGGCTATGGGGCGCTGGAGCTGATTGCCAACGCCGATCTGGCCTTATCAAGGGCGAAGCGGACGGGGCGTAATCAACTCTATATCTTTACGCCGGAGTTGCGCCAGGAGGCAACGGCGCGCCGCCATCACGCCATGGAGCTATTACGCGCAACGGACAACAGAGAGTTTGTGTTGTTTTATCAGCCGCAAATAAAGCTGAGTGATGGTTCATTGTCCGGCGCGGAGGCGTTAATCCGCTGGGTACACCCCACGCGTGGGCTATTACCCCCTTCGGAATTTTTAACCACATTGGCACGCGGGCCAATGTGGTTAGCGTGGGGTCTTGGATCCTCAATGAAGCCTGTGCACAGGCGGCCTATTGGCGTCGGTGTGGTGCACCTGATTTTCGCATCGGCGTGAATTTGTTCGATGTGCAACTGACGACAGTGGATCTGGCCGCAGAGGTCGCGGACGTGCTGAAACGCCACGGTCTTCCCGCAGAAGCCTTGGAAATTGAATTAACGGAAAATATCGCCCTGAATAATAACAATGATTCAATCATGTCGGACACACTGCAAAAAATTCGTGATATGGGTGTTTCTATTGCCTTCGATGATTTTGGTACGGGCTATGCGTCGTTGAGTATGCTAAATCAGTACCCGGTAACGCGCATAAAAATTGATCGCTCATTTATTCAAAATTTGCTCACTTCACGACGCGATACCTCTGTTGCTTATGCCATTCTTGATATTGCCCGTAATTTCGAGATTGAAGCGATTGCGGAGGGAATCGAAACCGCAGAACAGTGGCATGACTTACGCCAGCACGGCTGTCAGGAAGGGCAAGGCTATTGGTTTGGTAAGCCTTTGGAGGCGCAAGCATTTTCCTCGAAATTCGGGCTTGTTCCGCAGACGCTCAGGAAGAAAGTTAATCCATAATCAGGCTGTTAGGGGAAAAGGTGGTGTGAGTATTTACGATGATCCACATACTGTTTTGAATAAGATAAATTGCCTGAGTTAACACATTATCTTAATTTTGTGCCCAGCCAGTGTGACCCAATGGCTGGGTGTTATTATTTTGGACCGTCCGTATTACAGATGGTTTAGGCCTTGCGGTGCTGTTCTGGCGACGGTGGGTAATCTGGCGATACCAAACCCGGTGAAGCCGTATATTAGCGCGAAGAAGATCGCTGTATAGCATTGGATTGCCCATGGAACAAGGTCCAATGTGCTAACCCACAGGGTGCTGGCCATATACACCCCAGCCGAGGTCCAGGGCAGTAATGGCTCAGTCACTGTACCCGCGTCCTCCACCGTTCGCGATAGGTTCTTGGTGTCCCAGTCCCATACGCAGATATGATTCTCTAAACAATTCAGCGGGAATAAGCAGCGCCAACTTCCCGTCACTGGTTGCTCCCGTGACCAATAGGGTGATTGCCACGGTAGCTGCAATCAACGGACCCACACTGCGAATCGCTTTTAGCAACCAGTTAATGATTACGGTCAGGGCCCATGTCAACGTTAAGGCTCCTGCAAAGGAAAATGCGCAAAGCACCAAGAGGATGGTGCTCATAATGGAGAACATCCCTCCACGATCGAGCAAACGGGGAATGTCGCTGATTAAGCCGGTTACCTCTGTACCCTGTGCGGCAAACATTGATGTGTTGAAACCGTGAATCAATGAAATATACCCTTGTTGCAGGGTAAATCCCTGTAGGCCTACGCCGATGCCTATTGCCAAGACGGATGCTGCCAACATAACGGGTATCACAGGGCGTTTGGTGATGGCACCCCACAATACCAGGATGGGCGGGACGAGCAGGATCACGTTAAAGTGATACAAACTCGCTATCGACGTTACAATTTGATCCACCTTATCCAGATTGGCCGCGTGGCTGGGGAGATGGGTATAGCCAAAAAACAGATAGGCCCCGGCGGCTAAGGCAAAGCTCGGCAGTGTGGTATACATAAGATGGCGGATGTGGCTGTAGAGATCGGTTTCAGCGACGATGGCGGCGAAATTGGTGGAATCAGGCAGCGGTGACAGCTTATCGCCAAAATAGGCCCCTGAAACCACCGCACCCGCCGTGGCGGGTAAAGAGACATCAAGGCCAGCGGCGACGCCCATCAACGCCACCCCCGCGGTGCCCCATGAGGTACCTGTGCAAACCGACGTTGCGCAGGTGATAAGAAAGGCCGTGATAACGATATATTGATGGCTGATCAGTTTCAGGCCCCAATACACCATGTAAGGGATCGTGCCACTTAACATCCAGGCTCCGATCATGCCACCGACGCAGATCAATATCAGTTCACGGGCATCGCTTTGGCCAGTTTCGCGACAATTGCGTCTATGATGTCTACCCAGTGGTAGCCTTGCCAATAGGCAACGGCTGTAGCGACGGCAGCCGAGACCAACAATAGCGACTCGATGGGTAATTTATACTGACCATAACCAATAACTGTAACGGCTCGCAATCGAAATCCCTCGTGCTTGCATCAACGCGATTTTAGGCTCAGATTAAGTGACAATGAAAATCCTGACAGGCTCACATTAAGTGATAATGAGCTCGCATTTATCTTTTCCGGCTCGCCATCCATTGCATCGGGCTCACAATAACTGCAAATGAAAAACGTCAAATGCCATCCAGCTTAAAAATATCAATACGATAACAACAAGGCTTCAACCAGAAAGACCACGATAAATCGCTAAGTACATGATAAATCTAGTGCATTCCCGTACAATCGAATTCAGTACTAATGGTAAGTTGAAGTGCGAATTTGAAGGGAAGACTTTTTTTGAATGCTAATTATTCATCTATGTATTACCAATAGGGGATATACTTAACAATAGTGATGCATCAAGGAGATAGATAGATGATTAGCCCAACTGAATGCGGTAGCAGGAGTGATACTTATCGAGTCACTTTAGATACGCAAGAATCATCACAAAATACTGAATGTGCTTTATCCAAAATGATCAATATATGTAACCTACCAGTAGAACTCAAACAAAAAATCGCCTTTAATCTTGATTCAAAAGATTATGCCAGCTTACGGGCAACAGGTAAAATCATGAGCGAAAGCTTAGATAGCTTTTCTGTAATGAATAACAAGCTAACGCATGGGAAAATCTCGAGATATGTAGAGAAAAACATTCGAGAAATAATGTGTGACAACCTAATCAGAAACTTACTTGGTGGTAATCAAACAAAAGAGATAACATTAAGTTTGAAAAACTGTTTTTCACGTCCGCACCCCATTCTTGAAGGAAACATCCAGATAGGAACGGAATACTTACCCGATAGTTATAAAAACACTCATCCAGATCGTATATGTAAAGTAGTTGATTTATGTAGAAATGGGATCACAAGTTTTATACCATGTGGAGAGAGTAGAGCTTTCAGGCCAGACTTGTTTCCTGGCGAACTATGGAACGTCGCGATTAATTTCAAGCATTCGGAAATAAACTTAAAATATCTGAACGATATCTTTTCTTCTTTCAACAAAGTTTACCGACATACTGAAGACACTGAAAAATTTGTCGTTGCAAATCTAGCCAGCACACTTAGGAATTACTGGGCAGAAACGCCCCCCATTCATGTGAATAAAAAAGATATTGTTAATCTCTCTGTTGCTTATCCGGAATTATTCCATGCCGGAGATAATGTTGTAAAAGTTATACGTGAGTCAATACAATAAAATAAATCTAACTGTACTTGATGATAAATGTTATAACAACGACTCCGTAGCAAACAGCTAGGGATGGTAAACTGAATTCTCGTAGCTGTCACACTTTGCCGTCTCACGCTAAGTGATACTGAAATTAGATCCCCTAGGCGACCTATTGTCCTGTATGAGTACACCCTAAGAGAACAGCTTGATGAGACAGTTTTTCTGTCTCATTTGGGTCGTTTTTGTCTCATCTGCGTGTTACGTTTTCCTCATCTAAAGTCTAACGAGACACTTTGAGTAAAATGGCACTTTATGGCTATGCCAGGGTTTCAAGCAGCGATCAGGATCTCACCTTGCAGGCGCAAACACTGCGAGCAGCCGGGATGGGCGAACAGAGCTGCAGCTTCTGCTTGATTTTCTACGACCTGGCGACACGCTGATTGTCACGCGAGTCGATCGCCTGGCCCGTAGCATTAAAGATTTGCAGGATATCCGTGTATGCCCTGAATCAGCAGGGCATTACCCTCAAGGCAACAGAGCAGCCTGTCGATACACGAACTGCAGCAGGCAAGGCATTTCTTGATATGCTCGGCGTCTTTGCTGAATTTGAAACTAACCTGCGCCGCGAACGCCAACTGGAAGGTATTGCGGCAGCCAAAGCTCGCGGGGTCTATCAGGGGCGCAAACCACGCATTGATGCTGCAGAGGTTCGGCGGTTGTACGTTGACGAGAAAATGGGCGCTACCGCGATTTCCCGCCAACTGGGGATCGGACGGGCCTCTGTCTATCGCGTGCTGGAGCGCGATGAGCAGCCGGCGTAAGGCCATTCCCGCGGATTCTCTGTTGCAATTGCGGCAACGGCTTGATCGCCTGCCACCAAAAAGCCCGGAGCGCGCGGCCCAGATCACCGCGACGGCCCTGTTGTACGGCATTTCCGTTACCATCGTCTATCGCACACTTCGCTCCTTCCAGAAACCCCATACTGCACACCGGCGTGATTATGGGAAACCCCGGGTATTACCACCGTCCGAACTCGAACACTTAATTGTGAACTGATCGCTGCATTGAAATTACGTACCACGAATTAAAGAGGGTCGTCACCTGTCAACAACTCGCGCCATTCAGTTGCTTGAAGAGCATGGTGTGGAAACGGCTCAGGGGCTGGTTAAACCCCCACCGGGATTGTTACGCCGACCAACGGTTAACCGCTATCTGTCCCTATTCCGACTTGATCATTCACGCCTGTTGCGGGAACCGCCGGCAGTGCGGTTTCAGGCTGAATGCAGTAATGACTGCTGGCAGTTTGATATGTCGCCCTCCGATCTCAAACATATCGATTGCCCAAACTGGATTGATCCGGCACATGGGCTACCCACACTGATGTTATTTAGCGTGGTAGATGATCGCAGCGGTGTGACTTACCAGGAATACCGTTGTGTGTATAGCGAAGATGCTGAGTCTGCCCTGTGTTTTCTGTTCAATGCCATGGCCCCAAAAAGCAATCCGGAAATGCCTTTCCAGGGCCGGCCGAAAATGCTGTACCTCGATAATAACCCGGTGGCAAAAAGCCATGTATTCAAGAATGTAATGCGGGCACTGCATATTGATTGGCAGACGCATATGCCGGCAGGCAAGGATGGCACCCGCACCACTGCCAGGTCAAAAGGTAAGGTTGAGCGTCCGTTTCGCACTGTGAAGGAAGCCCATGAAACGCTGTATCATTTTCATAAACCGGAAACAGAACAGCAGGCCAATGAATGGCTCTGGAACTACCTGATACGCTATAACGCACAACAGCATCACAGCGAAAAGCATGCCCGCCTGGAAGACTGGCTGAGGCATTTATCACCGGAGGGGCTTCAGGATATGTGCTCCTGGGAACAGTACTGCCGCTTTGCCCGGGAGTCGGAATCCCGCAAGGTGGGGGGGACGCCCGTATAACCCTTGACGGGACCGCTTACGAAGTCGAACCAGATATGGCGGGCGAAACCGTTATCCTGCTGTGGGGCCTGTTTGATGACGAAATGTTCGTGGAGTTTGACAACGAAAAGTGGGGGCCTTACTTTCCCGTTTCCGGCCCCATCCCCCTGCATCGCTACCGGACGTTCAAACGCGGCAAAGCGGCGGTGCGGGCAGACCGTATCCAGGCGTTGGCTCAGCAACTGAACTTACCCATCAGCGCCATGTCCGGCAATGACCTCAAACTGGTGACTGATAGCGCCCAGAGTACACGGCTGTTGCCACATCAGTCGTTCGAATCCCCAACATTTGAGTACTGTTTTCCTACACCGGTGGCAGCGAAGCTGGCAATTGCTGCTGATCTGTCCACACCATTGGCGAAACTATCGGTTGAAGACAAGGCGTTTATCGACCAGGTGCTGACAGACACGCTGATCCGCAGTGAGATATTCAGCAGGATTAGGGAGTATTTTCGCAACAACCAGTCAGGAGAAGATCATGCGGGTTGGGGTAATGGAACATTATGGGCTGGCACAACCCATCGATCAGGCCGGCTACTATGAGACGGATCACCATAAGCAGCTTATCAAGGATATCCGGGGTGCTATCCACGAAGGCCGGTTAATTGCTGTTTGTGGTGTGGTTGGCAGTGGCAAGACAGTCACCATGCGGCGTTTGCAACAGAGTCTCAGGGAGGAAAATAAAATTACCGTTGCACGCTCCCTGTCGATAGAAAAAAGCAGCATTAAGCTGGCTACGCTGATCAGTGCTCTCTTTTACGATTTGACACAGGATAAGCAGGTTCAGATCCCCAAGCAGGGCGAACGGCGCGAGCGTGAGTTGCAGGAGTTGGTCAAAAAAGGGAAACGCCCGGTGGCGTTGTTCGTTGATGAAGCGCATGACCTGAACGGCCATACGTTGACCGGACTCAAAAGATTGATGGAAGTTGTGGAAGACGGCGGTGGCCGCCTGTTGGTTGTTCTGGCGGGTCACCCAAAGCTACGCAATGATCTGCGACGCCCGACCATGGAAGAGATTGGCTATCGCACCGATATCTTTACGCTGGATGGCATTGCCGGTAGCCAGCGGGAATATATTCAGTGGTTACTGAAATCCAGCATGGGAAAAGGCAAATCCGAAGACATTCTGACGGCTGACGCCATCGACCTGCTGGCAATGAAACTACGCACCCCACTTCAGGTTCAACAGAATCTGACACTGGCCCTGGAGGCAGGTTATCAGACAGGAGAAAAGCCGATAACTGCTGCCCTGGTTGAATCGGTACTTTCCCGTCAACTTGACGATCTGGAACCTACATTAACGCGCCATGGTTATCGACTTAAAGACATGGTAGAGCAGTTTGATGCCAAACCGGCAGAAATCAGGGCCCTGTTCAACAATCAACTTGATCCGGCCCGGGCGGCAGAATTGCGGGACCGAATGCTGGCAGTAGGGCTCCAGATATGACGTTTTTCATTTGCAGTTATTGTGAGCCCGAGGCAATGAATGGCGAGCCGGAAAAGATAAATGCGAGCTCATTATCACTTAATGTGAGCCCGGCAGGATTTTCATTGTCACTTAATCTGAGCCGAAAATCGCGCTGATTGCGAGCACGAGGGATTTCGATTGCGAGCCATTACAAATAACCAACAACATGAGCATGGCAACGATGGGAAGCAGTGCCAATCCCAGATTAAGTTCCTTTTTAGCTTTCATTTCTCACTCCTTTAAGCATTGAAGAGGCCAGCGTAGTAAGAGTAAGGCAGCATAAATGTGATCCCGGACCGCTGTGGGTGTAACGGGTTTCATGTGTTTAATCACTGCGACGCGATTCGCATTTTTCTGGCTTGCTCCGGGCTGACAAAGCGGAATTAAACCTGCTTGACCGATGCCCGATGGATAAGCTCAGCACAATAGGCATTATTTTGCGGTAGCCCGACGATTCCGGCATTAAGTTGTAACGCCAGCGTCGCGGCACTGCGTGCCATTTTCTCAATGGGATTATGCATGATCGTCAAGGTTGGGTGCAGATATTTGGCCCAGGCAATGTCATCGAAGCCCACCAAGGAGATGTCGTCGGGGACGCGAGCCTGATGGTAGTGAAAGGTTCGCATGATGCCAGCGGCCATGACATCATTAAAGGTGACCAACGCAGTGAAGTTAAGCCCGGACTGTAACAGTTTCTCTGCTGCTAGCTCACCCCCGTGTTCATTAAATGGAACGCTGATGATCCAGTCATCTGCTACCGGAATCCCAGCGATGTCCATGGCTTTGCGGTAACCTTCGACGCGGTGAGTTCTATCATCGATGGGAATATCTGCCGTGATGCAGGATATTTTCCGATGGCCATGTTGAATGAGCTGATTGGTTGCGGCCTGAGCGGCACTGACATTATCCAGCCACACACAGCGATTGGCGATGATCGGTAAATAGCGATTAATCACCACCAATGCAGGCGTATGGGCCGCATAGCGCAAGATATCCTCTTCATTTATACGGGGCAGATAAGCGACAATGGCTTCACACCCATGATTAATCAGTAAATCAAGCCCAGCTTTTTCCTGCTCGGCGCGATGCCCACCGCTACAAACGACCAACTGTACTCTGGCTTTACGCGTGGTATCCTCAATGCCACGCGCCATACGCGAGAAGAAGGATCATCCAGGTTTCCGGTAAATAGCCCGAGTGTCTTGCCACTCCTTTTCGCCATGGCGTGTGCGGTAACATTGCGCTGATAGTTGAACTCACGCATCGCCGTTTCAACCCGTTCGCGAGTAACCGGCTTAACGTAAACGTTGTTGTTGATCACTCGGCATACCGTTGCCGCAGAAACACCCGCATGGCGGGCTACATCCTTCATTGTCGCCATGATAACTCCCAGTCATTGCATTGAGAGCTACTTTGTTATCATAGTTAATTGTGCTAGCCCAACATCGCACCCTGTAATTTTTAATGGCTCATTGAGCTTTCGTTATTCAATTTTTTCAGCAGGGCGACTGCAACGGCCTCTGAACTGGCCGGGTTCTGCCCTGTGATCAGATTGCCATCTTCCACGACGAACGGCATCCAGTCGGCTCCTTTTTGGTAATGTGCGCCAGCAGCAATAAAGGTATCTTCGATTAAAAACGGGACGACATGGGTTAACTCAACGGCCTCTTCTTCGCTATTAGTGAAGCCTGTAACGTTACGTCCTTTGATGAGCAGATCGCCCGTCGCGGAGGTAACCTTACGCAGCACACCCGGTGCATGGCAGACAAAGGCCACTGGTTTCCCGGTGCGATCGAACGATTCAATCAGTGCAATCGATGTTGCTGACTCCGCAAGATCCCATAGCGGGCCGTAGCCGCCAGGATAGAACACGGTGTCAAAATCCTCCTGAGATACGGTTTCCAGTTTGACCGTTTGAGAAAGCGCGTCCTGTGCGTCTTTATCCGCTTTAAAACGCGCCGTCAGCGCTGTCTGAAATTCAGGAAGATCGCTTTTGGGATCCAGTGGCGGCTGGCCACCGGCCGGGGAGGAAAGAACCACTTCAGCCCCCGCATCTTTAAAGACATAGTAGGGCGCGGCAAACTCCTCCAACCAAAAGCCTGTTTTCTTTCCTGTGTTGCCCAGTTCGGCATGGGATGTCAGAACCATTAAAATTTTCATTGTTAACCTCGATAGTGCTGGTGCAGGTGAATTAGCTGTTCAGGAACGCTTCGGCAACGGTCGCTTTATCCTGATGAGGCGCGCGAAGACGAAGATTGGCCATGCCGGCTCTGTCCTGAACAACAACCGGTTTTGCATGACTGAAACGCCTGAAACCATGGATACCGTGATATGCCCCGGTTCCTGAAGCCACGATGCCGCCAAAGGGTAGGCTATCGATTGCAGCATGAGTCATGACATCGTTGATGACCAAGGCACCAGACGTTGTCCTTGTGGCGATTTGGCGTTGACGCTCCGCGTCATGGCCAAAGTAGTAGGCAGCAAGTGGACGCGGGCCCGCGTTTATGTAATGAATGGCGTCACCGATCCCGGATGCGTATGTTTTTAACGGCAGGAGTGGCCCGAAGATCTCTTCCTGCATCACGAGAATCTCTTCTGTGACGCCAAGAATAAGATGCGGTGCGATCTTTCCGCTGTGCGGATCAAAATCAGGTTCGTTATCGGGAGATAGACTGATGATGTTAGCCCCCTCGCTGGTAGCATCGTCCAGCAGCATGAGTAATCGTTGATAGTGTCTGTCGTTAATAATAGCGGTGTAATCCGTATTGCACTGAAGCGTTGGGTAGCTCTCGTGCATAAAACGTTTTGCCGCATCGACAAAGCCCGCTTCGGATGATTCCGGCAGCAGGACATAATCCGGGGAGATGCAGATTTGTCCGGCATTAAATGTCTTTATCGTCAGTATCCGTTCGGCGGCGATGCTGATGTCTGCATCGGTATCCAACACTACCGGGGATTTTCCTTCCAGTTCAAGCGTAACGGGAACCAGATTTTCGGCAGCCGCGCGCATGACGTGACGGCCAACCGCCGTGCTGCCGGTAAAGACCATATGATCGAACGGTAACTGACTAAACTCCTGACCTACATCCGCATCACCCAACACCACCACGAGCTCATTCGAATCAAAGTAATGAGGGATCAGCTCTGCAAGCAATTCAGAGGTAAAAGGCGTCAGCTTGGAGGGTTTCAGCATCGCGGTGTTGCCCGCTGCAAATATACCCGCCAGCGGACCGAAGGCGAGGTTTATTGGAAAATTCCACGGGCTGATAATGCCCACCACGCCCAGCGGCTGTGGTTCGATCCAGGCCTGCATTCCAGGAAGCGGTACCTCGGCTGCTTCCGGTTGCATCCATTGCTCCAGCTTTTCGGCGGGATGCGTCAACATATTGATGGTGGTTATCAGATCGGCGGCCTGCGTCCGATAGCCGCTGCGATGACCAATATCGCGCCCTATCGCATCGGTCAGGGCCACATGGTTGTCACGAATCAAGGCGGCGCTGCGAATAAGACGATCGCGGCGTAATGCAGCCGTAGCGGGCTCATTCTGTCGATGGTACTTCTTCATTGCGTCAAGGATGTGTGATAACGCCTGATAATGATGTTGTTCGCTCATGTGACTTTCCTGTTGGTACGGCGGTTTCGTGGGGTGAAAACAGCATAAAGTGTCTGGATGTTTACGGATAACAACGCTATTTTGTCAAGGGTATAAATTAATTTATGGGTAAGCTATGTCATTGTTGCGTCTACGCACTTTCATAGAGGTGTACCGGCAACGCTCGATTTCGGGGCTGCACGGGTGTTGAACCTGACCCAGCCTGCGGTCTCTCAGCACATCATCGGCCTTGAGGTAGCCATCGGAAGGCGCCTGTTTGAGCGCCAACCGCAGGTGGTTAAACCGACTGTGGTCGCTGACGATCTGGCGGCGGATATCGGCAATAAACTGGATGATGCTGAATCCGCACTTGCCTCAGCAAGGGCAAGATCCATGGATGTTGCGGGAACGCTACAGATCATTGGTCATTCTGACTTTATGGCAGAGAAATTGGCGGGGGAACTGCCGCAATTACTGGAAAGTGGTATTCGCGTGCATTTGCATGCCGGAGATGGTCCGATGGTTTCCCAGATGGTGATAGAAGGGCACTGCGATTTGGGTATCACGGCGCATCCGGTCACCGATACGCGATTAAAGGGGGGGGGATGTCATATTTAGCGATCGCGTGATCGCGATTGCATCGCCAGCCCTTGCCGAACGCCTGAATAACAGTGAACATTTTGGCCGGGATTTATTGAATGAGCCGCTGCTGGCTTACAATCTTGAGCTTTCACTGATCGAACACTGGTTGGGCAAAAACCGGATAAAATTCAGCTCGTTGCTTCCTGCAATGGTCGGTCAGGATTTACGCGGTCAGAGAAGTCTGTTGTGTAAAGGATTTGGGTGGACGGTCATGCCGGAATTTTTGTGCCGTGAGCATCTTGATGAAGGTAAGCTGGCCCGTCTTAAAGCACCAGTGGCAGACACGGAAATTCGTTACAATCTGGTGTGGCTGCCGAGTGCGTTACGTCAGCCGCGTCTGGCATACACCCGACAGATTCTGCTGCACAGACTGGGCAACCAGGCTTAAAAGGAGAGCCGGCGAGGTAAAGGCGCTGCGCACATTATTGAAGGGCGATGAGCGAGAAAAACTCAGCATCGCCCTTGGTTTATGTGCTGTGCAACACTACTCATTGCCCCATTGATTCAAAAACGTCGCTATCTCATCAATACGCTGGTCGTTGATATGGGCCTCACGCGCCATTTCGTGCTGAGCCTGCCCACTGATCTCTTCATTATTCATTAAGCGAGTGATCAGCAATTGGAAATAGTGCGCCAGAGCGTCACGCTCTGACTCATTCACCAACGTGGCGACTTCCGTCGAATACTCATCCACAATATCATAATATTTAAGGGGTATTTCATTGTTCATACGTTGTCCCCACGGGGTAAGGTGTTTGTCCGTACCACCAACATTGTCTAGTCAGGTGGTGAAATGCAGTAAAACCACAAAAACCTACTGCGTCAGTTACCACATTAAATCATCTGGCACTTTAAAGTTGGCGTAAGGATCTTCTTCATCTTGCGCCTCCTGACTCAGCGCACTGTGTAAAACAATACTGCTCGCATCGCGCTGCGCAATTTTTTCGGCCACGCTCGCGGGGATAATTGCGTATTGGCTCTCACCCTTGTTATCAATAACCAGACGCGCGATGGCGAGACGACCATTAATCAACTGAGTTTGCGTCAGCTTATCTACAACCAACTTTTTGATTACATTGTTATCCGTGAAGTTAAAACCAATATCACCTTTTGCAATGTCGATTTTGTTCATCTCAATCAGTTGTTTCACCTGCGCTTTATACTATTTAGATAACACAGCCTGTTTCTGTTGTTCGCTGAGCTGTTTATCGCGTTCAAGCTGATTTTTTTATTTTCCTCTACCGCGGCTCTGGCTTCACGCGCCTGAACGCGTGATTTTTTGGCCGTTCTTTCAACTTTGGCCATTTTTTTGCTGGTCACTAATCCCGCTTTCAGCATCTGCTCTTGTAAGGTGAGTTTTGTCATCGTCGTTTCGAAACCGTAGAAAAATTTGTGGGATTATACCTGTAATCGCCGAGGCTGTAACCTGGCGCAAAACCCGATCGCCACGGCGTTTGAATCTGGAGGACGCCATCAGGGACGCAGTGAACACGGCAGCGAAATGGCTTCACACCTTGAGCAGTTTCACCGTGGCCTCAATGTCTATTTCATCTTCCGTGAAAATTAACGTCGAACCCTGGAAGATGGTGATCGCCAATTTTTTCATCGAACGAACGTCACTGGATTTAGCGGTTGATTTCGGCTTGATATTTCCCATTAGCGCGCCCACAGAAAGCACCGTATTTTCTTTATCAATGCGGGTATCGGCCGACACTTCTTCGCTGAATACCAGAAAGGATTTAATGGCGGTAAGCTTGATGCGCTAGCCTGCGATATAAATGTATTTGCTTTCCGGTTCGACTTTCACGGCATAAGCCGACAGACCCTTGTTATTTGTGGTGGGTTCGAAACTGACAGTCGCGCCTTTTTTAAGCAGATCTGGATTGGCGACCTTAATCACATGAAAATAACGATTATCGCCGTTTTCATCTTTGATAAATCCAAAGCCTTTATCTTTAAATCAGGTTGTGATCGTCCCGTTCATCGCCATTACCGCCTACCTAATCGTTTATCACCTTATTTTTGCAGCGCGCAGTGTAGAGCACAATCCCTGTGCAGACCACCTCTTTGGTTTGCCTCTTGATGATAAATGTCGAGTGTTATTGCCAAAAATGAGCTTCAGGAGATTGGAAACTGCGTGATAAATAGAACACTGAGGAACAAGAAATGGTGCGTTCTAATGGACTCGAACCATCGACCCCCACCATGTCAAGGTGGTGCTCTAACCGACTGAGCTAAGAACGCATTTTGTAAGGCGGATAACTAATGCAGCGGGCAATGCCCTGTGCTGCCGTGCGGGGCGCATAGTAGCGAGTGAACGTGGTGCTGGCAAGACGCAAATGCAACATTTATGCGGTTGAACCGCACGACTGCTGCGCTTGTGTTCACTTTGCATTTTTTTCACCCAACGCTGGTGGCGTGCTCCCCCTTGCGTTGGGTGATATCAGGGCTAGCGCGCCGCGCGCGCCAGAATATCGCCGGGCGGTTGGCGTTGCAGATAACGGATACGTAGCACCATCATGATGGCGGCAGCAGTGAGTCCGATGATAAAGCCACACCAGAAACCGGCAGGGCCCATGCGCGGCACCCAATAATCGGTCATTGCCAGCAGATAACCGCTGGGTAAACCGAGTATCCAGTAGGAGACGAAGGTGATGTAGAAAATGGAACGCGTATCTTTATAGCCACATAGCCACGTAATACGCCGTTACCGATAGCCTGCACCGCGTCTGAAATCTGATAAATCGCGGCCAGAAGCATCAACTGCGCCGCCATAGCGACCACTTCAGGGTTTTTTTATACAACAAGGCGATCTGCTCACGCAGCAACGCGGTGAAAATGGCGGTACAACAGGCCAGCATCACGCCGGTCGCGATGCCGGTGTAGGCCGCAACACGCGCATCTTCCACGGAGCCTTCCCCCAGCCGGTGACCAACGCGGATCGTCGAGGCAATGCCGATAGACAACGGCAGTACGAACATCAGAGAACTGAAGTTCAGTGCTATCTGATGCCCGGCAACGTCAATGACGCCGCATGGCGGAGAAATCAATCTGCCAGGCTGCCACTTGATATCGCGCAGCCAGCGTGCGTGCATACTGTAAAACGCCATCATCAGCATCATGATCCAATAGGTAGAGGCTGTCGCGACGCCGCAACCCACACCGCCCAGTTCGAGCATGCCAAATTTGCCGTAGATAAAAATGTAGTTCAGCGGAATATTGATCAGCACGCCAATAAAGCCAATCACCATGCCCGGCTTGGTTTTGGATAACCACTCACACTGGCAGCGCAGCACCTGATAGAACAGATAGCCCGGTACTCCCAGCAGCATCACGTGCAGATAGCCGATGGCAACATTCGCGAGCTCCGGTGAGTCGGTATGCATCATGGCAATAACATGCTTGCCGTTATACAGCACTATCATGGTGATAACCGCAACGATCGCGGCCAAAATAAACGCCTGCTGAACGATGCGCTGGCGTCGGCCAGATCCGTTGAGTTGGGCTACCACGGGCGTGAGCGCCATTAATAAACCATGTCCAAACAGGATGACCGGTAACCACACGGAGGTACCTACTGCAACCGCTGCCATATCGGTTGCGCTATAAGCACCCGCAATAATGGTGTCAACGACACCCATGGACGTTTGGGAAACCTGCACAATAATGACAGGAACCGCGAGCGTTAACAGGCTCCGCGCCTCTGACAAATATTTCTGCACGCAAACACCTTCCTTGAATTGTTAAAACGAAAAACTGACGTCGATACCCCCTCGCTTTCTGTTATACGGCAGCACGGCGAGGTGGCGCGTTGCTTTTCCAGCAGGGGGTTGGGATGAATGAAAGTAAACAACCGCAAGCGAGATAACGAGCACAAATGGCTTTCGAAGCCATCCATCTGAGATGGAAAATCAATCGATGACAGAACGTTGTTCTAGTGTAGCGGCTTGGCATAAGTAAACCAACTTCTTCGTAAGGGTATTGTGTCAATGAAGAGGTTCTGTTGTCTTATCGGATTTGTCAGGTGACAAAGGCGGGAATACGTTTGGTTTTCCAGTCGTTATGGGGCAAACTGCAAAATGATTTGTCAGCCTTTATTCCCTCGCGGCGTGCCACGGTAGCGTAGGGGTAGAGACTGGCACAGTAGCATTCAGTTATTTCACTGATTTATTATGAGGCAAGCGTATGTTTACCGGTATTGTTCAGGGCACCGCGCCGGTGGTGTCCATCGATGAAAAAACGAACTTCCGCACGCATGTGGTAAAACTTCCTCCCGAATTACTGACCGGCCTGGTGACAGGTGCCTCGATTGCCAATAACGGCTGCTGCCTGACGGTGACGGCAATTGATGGCGATCGGGTCAGT
The DNA here is from genome assembly GCF_018777385.1 of Candidatus Symbiopectobacterium endolongispinus. GTDB lineage: Bacteria > Pseudomonadota > Gammaproteobacteria > Enterobacterales > Enterobacteriaceae > Symbiopectobacterium > Symbiopectobacterium endolongispinus. The sequence continues at coordinate 659,379 of NZ_JAFJYB010000003.1, forward strand.
TTTGATTTAATGAAAGAGACGCTGCGTCTGACCAACCTGGGCGATATCACGCTGGGCGATCTGGTTAATATTGAACGTGCCGCAAAATACGGCGATGAGATTGGCGGACATGTTATGTCCGGGCACATTATGTTCACAGCCGAAGTGTTTAAAATTCTTACCTCGGAAAACAACCACCAGATTTGGTTCCGACTCTCCGATGAATCGCAGATGAAATATGTGCTGCACAAAGGTTTTATCGGGATTGATGGCATCAGTCTCACGGTGGGTGAGGTGACTCGCAGCCGTTTCTGCGTGCATTTGATTCCCGAAACGCTGCAACGCACCACGCTCGGCCAGAAACGATTGGGGAACCGGATCAATATCGAAATCGACCCGCAAACTCAGGCTGTGATCGACACGGTTGAACGTTTGCTGGCACAGCGTCAGGCACAAGAGGCCGCAACGGCAAATGCCGCGCAGAGCGCCTGAAGCCTGCGCTGAAAAGGCGATAAAAAATGCCGTACACCCTTGGCTGTACGGCGTTAAGCTGACCGAAATCAGCGCGCTACACGCACGCCACCTTCAATCCCTTGGGGGCTAAACAACACCTGCCACAGTTGAATGTTCCGCGCGCGAAACGCCCCGGCGCAGGCATTCAGGTAGTAACGGAACATACGGTTAAAACGCGGCGAATAACGGTCCGCTAACTGTGGCCAACCGGCGACAAAGCGATCGTGCCAGGCCATCAAGGTTTTATCGTAATCGGTCCCAAAATTGTGCCAATCCTCCATCACCAGATAAGGTTCACTGCGTGCGGCAATGTGGCGCACGGAGGGCAGGCAGCCGTTTGGGAAGATATATTTGTTAATCCAGGGGTCAACCTGCGAATCGGTTTTATTTGCCCCAATGGTATGCAGCAGAAACAATCCTTCGGGTTTGAGATTTTTGCTGACGACGCGAAAGTACGTATCGTAATTTTTCGGTCCAACGTGCTCAAACATGCCGACAGACACGATGCGATCGAAATATCGGTTAAGGTCACGATAATCCTGCAATTCAATGGTGACGTTGAGATCGCTACAGCGCGCCTGAGCCAGTTTTTGCTGCTCACGCGAAATGGTCACGCCGTAAACCGATACGCCATAATGGCGTGCCGCATAGGCGGCCAGCCCACCCCAGCCGCAGCCAATATCCAACAGTGTCATGCCTGGCTGAAGCTGAAGTTTTTTGCAAATCATGCGCAGTTTGGCTTGTTGCGCCTGTTCTAGGGTAGTGGCCTCTTTCCAGTAGCCGCAGGAGTACTGCATATGCGTGTCGAGCATCAGGCTAAACAGATCGTTACCCAGATCGTAATGCTCCTCGCCGACGATCCAGGCTCGCTTGCGGGATTGCAGGTTAATCAAGCGCGCAGCGACAATGTGCAAAATGTCTTTAAGATGATGGGGGGCCCTTTTCTCAAGCCCCGCGCGTAAAATACGCCGAAAAAAACAGTCTAAACGATCGCACTCCCACCAACCGTCCATATAGCTTTCCCCGAGCCCCAGGGAGCCTTCACGCAGAACGCGCTTGTAGAAATCAGGGTTACGTACCCGGATATCAAACGGGCGTGAACCATTGATTTTGATATCGGCGATATCCAATAACGCATGTACGATCCGGAACCAGGACGTGTTATGTTCTGCCAGTTCCTCTACATATGATGAACTCATAACTTCTCCCAACCTTGCCAGACAGCGCCGCAAGGAACAGCATAGACAGTCTCTCATCAACCCGAACGCTGCGGCTTGCGCGCAGCGTGTTCGAATCACGGGCAGGTTACCCGCTGTTCAAATAGTAAGCGGTTGCATTCGTGCGCAGCCGTTTATGCTTGCCCGTTGCATAGCGGCAGCTGGCATAACATCCATCGTTTACTCTCTGGATACCCAGAGGGAATGAAGTGTCAATGCCGGTACGTGGTAACACGTAGGGGCGCATATCCTGATACGCAGTCGTGCGTTCGTTATAATAAGGATAAGTGTAGGGATATTGTCCGAATGAAAAACAGTGTATGGCTGCTTCAATCAGAGGACAAGTCAAAATTGATTGATGCAGTCATAAAGAATTTACAAATCAAGGTGCTATAAGAAAATCGTCTTAAACATCAACGGCGGTAGTCGCGGAAAGGGCCGTCACCCACTGAACGACGCTCGATAAGCGTTGGGTGAACCTCAATCATCTGCGCATCTTCGCGCTTACTGGTGATGCGATCGAGCAGCATGGTAAAAGCCGATTGGCCCAAACGCTCTTTTGGCTGGTGGACGTGGTTAAGGCTGGCGTGAAATAACGTGCATGGCGAACATTATCGTAGCCAATCACGGAAATATCTTGCGGTACGCGTAGTCCGAGCTCATCTGCCGCGCAGATGGCGCCAATGGCCATGATGTCACCGCCGCAGAAAATAGCGGTCGGGCGCTGTTTCTGCGCCAAAATCTGGTGCATGGCTTTATAACCGGATTCCGGCTCGAAATCGCCCTGAACAATCCATTCATCGCGAACGGTGATATCCGCTTCCTGCAAGGCTTTGAGAAAACCCAGATAACGCCCGCTGCCTGTGTTGCGTTCCTGAATACCGGGAATGGCACCGATGTCGCGGTGGCCGCGTTCAATCAGGTAACGCCCAGCCAGATATCCCCCTTCAAAGGCGTTATCAATGATGGTGTCAGTGAAATCGCTGTGTGCCTGATCCCAATCCATCACCACCATGGGAATGCTGCGGTAATCGGCAAACATGCTCAGCAGTTCAGGCGGATATTCCGCACACATTACCAACAGACCATCAACCCGTTTTTGCGCCAGCATGGAAAGATAGGCCCGCTGTTTTTCCAGGTTATTATGCGAGTTACACAGAATCAGGGTATAGCCTTTTGCATAACAACTGTTTTCAACCGCTTCGATAATTTCCGCAAAGTAGAGTGCTTCGCTCGAGGTGGCGAGCAGACCGATGGATTTTGTGTGGTTTACCTTTAAGTTCCGAGTCACTGCGCTCGGGGAGTAGTGTAATTTCTTGATGGCTTCCCGCACGGCCGTTTTGGTCTCTTCGGCGACGAAACGTGTTTTATTGATGACGTGAGAGACGGTTGTTGTTGAAACGCCAGCACGCTTTGCCACATCTTTGATCGTTGCCATCTAAACATGACTCCTGAACCTACTTGTTACGGCAGTATATAGTTTGTTAATCGTTTGCTTTTGCGTAATGTTCTCTTTCCGATGGTATAAACAGGATATCAGAAGGAGACTGCCGAAATACTTTGTACCTAAAGGGGACGCATTGATCCCATCGAAGATGACGTGTTCGGACACCGACGCAGCGCACGGTAAACTGCGAATTCTGGCTGATTTGCCGCGAAAGTGAAAGGGATAATTGATTTAATTAGTGCAGCCGGGATCGGAGATTTTCCCTATAAAATGTGTAACGATGCTTTTTTGGCGTCATTGTGCTGCTGGTAGTGATGTGCAGGAAAGAACGTGGCATCCAGTACGGCGGCAATTTTCACGCGTTTCTGTGTTTCAAGGAGATAGAATGAATACTGATTTGAAAATGTCATTACTGACCACGGTTGGAGCGTTAGTCATGATCATGGTATTTAGCTTTGTTGTCGTGTTGAACTGATCGCGATTAAAATAAAGACCAGGTTGCATAGGTACCACCTGGTATTTATTATCGCTAACGCGTCGATGTGCGATTAACGAATCGTTTGTGGTGTCACCACGCGACGCGCACCAATTTAGTGTTCCTGCCAGTAGTCTTCGCTCAATTTACTGATCTTGATATCGGCACCGGTTCGCGGTGACTGAATAAACTTGCCATTGCCGAGATAAACCCTGACATGATCGGCGGTGCCGCGACCATTGATGCGAAAGAACACCAGATCGCCAATCTCCAGTTCACCCTTATTGATGGGCGCAGCATCGCGCAGGTGATACATTTCATTGGCGGTGCGCGGGATAGGAATCTTCACCACATCTTTATAGGCATAGTAGACCAGACCGCTACAGTCGAAACCGGTGTAGGGCGAGTTACCACCCCATTGATAAGGTTTACCGATCTGACTCATCAGTTTGTTCATCGCCGTCATTTTTGCATGCTGGTAACGGCGCTTATGCGCTTCGCTGAGCACCAACTCTTTGCCCGCTTTCTTGGCTCCTGGTTTTATCGCCGCCGTTTTCTTCTCAGTGGCATTTGTGCCTTTTTTTAGCCCCTTTACCAGTTTTGCGTGAGTTGCGCTGTGGTAGCGCGATGACGTGGTTTTTGACATCGCGCTCTTGGTCTCAACGTCAGCAGAGATCTTTTTATTGGCCGTCGTTTTGGTGGATTTAGTGTTTTGCGCTACTTTGGCTTTTTCCCGCGTCGCCTTTTTCTTCGGTGGTTCTGGTGGGGTTTGTGGTTTTTTAGCGGTTTTGGTGGTCTGGTTTTTTTTCAGGTGTTTGTCATACGTGCTGGCGCTGGCTTTCTTCTCCGCATTGGTGTGCGGAGCTGCTTGGGCAACATTAACAAACAGATGGCTGAAGAAAACAAAGATCAGAGTAATAAATACGCGCATGATAAAAGAGACCGAATACAATCCTTAACTCGCTCAATTCGAACAGTATTCACGAAAACGGCATGAGAAAAAGCAGGAAATCACCTTTTCGCTTAACAGAATCATGAGAAAACGTTAATAATTGTTTTCCAGCTGTAAATATCATCATTTATTGCGGCATATTTCACCGAGGATGGCTTAGAGGGAACGGCGACAGGAAAAGCCCTACAAAAAATGGCGTTTTTTTTGTCATGACGGCTCTCGCTACAATGAAGCAACGGTATATGTGCTTTGCAATCGCTTAGATAACAGAGCACATACGCGACAATGGTGCGATAATACCCCGTTACATAATGATGCCGTGCGATCCCTCATACAGGAAGAGGGCATCGTGATGGCTCGCAGAAACACCGTTTGAGGAAGCAAAAAGCATGACGACGACAACGATTGAAAAAATTCAGCGCCAGATTACAGAAAACCCGATTCTGTTATACATGAAAGGTTCCCCGAAGTTGCCGAACTGCGGTTTCTCTGCCCAAGCCGTGCAAGCGCTGTCGGCGTGCGGTGAACGCTTCGCCTATGTGGACATTTTACAAAACCCGGATATTCGTGCTGAGCTGCCAAAATATGCTAATTGGCCGACCTTTCCCCAACTGTGGGTTGACGGTGAACTGGTTGGTGGATGCGATATTGTCATTGAAATGTATCAACGTGGCGAATTGCAGCAACTGATCAAAGAAACCGCAGACAAATAACGTGAGCCGCAGGATGGAGACAGCACACAGTAAATCGTGCCTGTAGGCGGGCATACCGCCGGTATCTGAGGTAAAAGAGGGGACCCAGCACCTGGGTCCCCTTTTATTTGGGGATGAAACCTGTTTATGGTCGTATTCGGGGAACTCAGTCCGTTTGGTCTTCCACGGGCAATGGCCAACCGCCCAGCCGCTTCCAACGATTAACCAGTTCGCAAAATAGCGCCGTGGTTTGCTGCGTATCATAAAGCGCTGAGTGTGCCTGTGCGGAGTCGAAGGCGATGCCAGCGGTCATGCAGGCCTTTGCCAATACGGTTTGTCCCAGCACCAATCCGCTCAGCGCGGCAGTGTCAAAGGTGGCAAAGGGGTGGAACGGATTGCGCTTCAGCCCGCAGCGTTCCGCTGCCGCCATCAGAAAGCCGTGATCAAAATTGGCGTTGTGGGCGACAATAATCCCGCGATTGCAGCCCCTGTCTTTAATACCTTTACGCACCATTTTGAATATTTCATGCAGGGCTTCGTATTCAGAGACGGCACCGTACAACGGATTGTGGGGATCAATGCCGGTAAATGCCAGCGCAGCGGGATCAAGCAGCGCGCCTTCAAATGGCTCGACGTGAAAATGCAACGTCTCATCGGGCTGTAACCAACCGTCTTCATCCATTTTCATCGTGATGGCGGCAATTTCCAGCAGTGCGTCAGTTTTCGCGTTGAACCCTGCAGTTTCAACATCAATAACAACCGGGTAAAACCCGCGGAAACGGCCACTCAGTGCGTTCAGGTTATTTTTATCAGCCATGTTCTCTTTAATCATTTACTAAATGCAGCGCGCATTATGGCAAATTCCCATCATCAATGCAGTAAACCTGATGCCTTGAGCACCCCGAAGGGGAGAAGTGCGCAATGGAATGAGCACAGCGTAAGAGAGAAGGGGAAGGAGAAAGCCAAAAAAGCGGCGGACAGAAGTCGCCGCAGAGCATTGCCTGACAATCAGTTGCCGAGCCCGTTCCCGGATTGCGCTTTTTCAATCAGCTCAATCTTGTAACCATTGGGATCTTCGATAAAGGCAATAATTGTGGTGCCGCCCTTAACCGGGCCAGTTTCGCGCGTCACTTTTTCGCCCGCCTGACGAATTCGCTCGCAGGTTGCGGCAACGTCTTCAACCGCCAGCGCAATGTGCCCGAAAGCATTACCCAAATCGTATTTATCAACGCCCCAGTTGTACGTCAGTTCAATGACGGCCCCTTCGCTCTCTTCGGTATAACCCACGAAAGCGAGCGTGTATTTGTATTCGGTATTTTCACTGGTTCGCAGCAAACGCATACCCAGTACCTTGGTGTAAAAATCGATTGAGCGTTGTAAATCCCCAACACGCAACATGGTATGAAGTAAGCGCATAATATCCTCGATTGACTACTGTGGTTGACCGCCATCACAAAGGCTCGTTACAAAGTATACCATTGTAACGGGATTGAGTCCAAACCCTTGATGTAGAAGGTACACCCTGAGTGCCGCAGTGGACAAAAATCACATTTATGCCATAATTTTGCGGTATATTAATGACAGGCCAAATAAATAGTGTCGCTAGAGAAATCTTCGGCGCTACAATATATAATACTGAGTATCGTTTACAACCAGCGCCGCTCTACACCTAAAGCTTGCCATTGTCGCTAGATTGGCCCCTTAGATCTCCAGACAGATAGACACTCTTAAAATAAGAGGTAGTCTAAAAACTATGTTTAATACCGGTCACAACGAAAAAATGATCTCAGTTCTGTCAGGGCCTGAACGCCGCCATCGGCGTACCGCTCAGGAAAAAATCGCTATTGTTCAGCAGACTATGGAGCCCAAGATGACAGTATCTCACGTGGCTCGCCTGCACGGCATCAATCCTAATCAGGTAGTTACTTGGCGCCGGCAGTATCAGAATGGCAGCTTCACTGCTGTCAGTGCCTCAGAAGAAGTGGTTCCGGCCTCTGCACTCACTGCTGCCATGAAGCAGATTAAAGAGCTGCAACGGCTGCTGGGGAAAAAACGATGGAGGTTGAGCTCCTCAAAGAAGCCGTGGAGTACGGCCGGGCAAAAAAATGGATAGCGCACGCGCCCTTGCTGCCCGGGGATTCGGACTGACACAGGTCAGCCGCGCTCTTAATGTGTCGCGTGCGCAGTTATCGGTTTATCTTCTAAGCTCTGCCGAGTGGCAGGATCGCCGACAGAAGCCTAACCACAACGATGCTGAGCTTATCAGCAGAATACGGCATCATACTGCTGAATTGCCGACCTATGGCTACAGACGAGTCTGGGCATTACTGCGTGATGAAAGCCAGCAGGATAGGCTTGCGATAGTTAATGCCAAAAGGGTCTACAGAGTAATGCGCGACAATCATCTGTTGCTGGATAGAAAGGGCGTTACTAAAGAGCAGCGAAGTCACAACGGCAGGGTTGCGGTTGCTGAAAGTAACCTCAGGTGGTGCTCGGATGGCTTCGAGTTCAACTGCGATAATGGCGATAAGCTGCGTGTCACGTTCGCGCTTGACTGTTGTGACCGTGAGGCGCTGGACTGTATAGCGACAAATGGCGGGTACACCAGTGAAATCGTGATGGATGTGATGGTAAACAGCGTCAGTAAGCGGTTCGGAAATGGGCTTCCAGAGGTCCCCATCGAGTTCCTGAGCGATAACGGCTCCTGTTACACAGCGAAGGAAACGAGGGCGTTCGGTCATCTATTGAATCTTGAAACGAGGACAACGGCAGTGAGGAGTCCACAAAGCAATGGAATGGCTGAGAGCTTCGTGAAGACGATGAAGCGCGACTATATCAGTATAATGCCCAAACCGAATCAGCAAGTGGCATTGAAAAACCTGGCTATCGCGTTCGAGCACTATAACGAGAAGCATCCACACAACGCGCTGGGGTATCGCTCACCACGAGAGTATCGTCGCCAGCGAGAATCGCTAACTTAAGAGTGATCTTGCGTCTGGAAATATAGGGGCAAATCCAGAACGTTTCTCCTGGGGGCAGATGAGCGATGCGCAAAAACAGGACGTGCTGAGGCTTTGCCGGCAGCGCGAAAAACGGATGTTACGTTCGGAAAAGGCTACACTGAATAGCGAGTGGCAGCAGTCTTCGTTATTCAACGATGAGTAGTGCGGCTACGGCCCTAATAACTTATGTTGCATAATGCAGAGAGAACAACTCTTTTGCACCGTTATGCGTTGAGAGAATTTCCTCAAGGTGTATATATTTGGTATAACAGCAATGTGGCTACCGCCATTATGGATAAATTATTAAGCAAGGCGCCTTTTTCATTTTTTTTAAAATCAGAGTTGATTGCAATCCAGGGATATAACTTAGTACGCTAATAATAAGGAGATGTTATGGAATTGCCGTTAGGTTCTGATTTGGCCAGATTGGTTCGCGTGTGGCGATCATTAATTGATTTTCGCCTGAAACCGCTGTAATTAACATAGACGCATTGGGTTACGCTGCATAATATATACCAACTGCCTCCGGGGCAGTCACAGATTCAATTGGCAAAAGCCATTGGCATCGAGCAGTCGTCACTGGTAAGAACCTTGGATCAGTTGGAAGAGAAAGGGCTGATTACTCGGAGTATTTGTGCGCACGATCGGCGTGCTAAACGCATCGCGTTGACCGATGCGGCAGAGCCGATCATCCAGGCGGTTGATGATGTGATAAGCCAAACGCGTGGTGAAATCTTGCTGGGTATTTTGGTACAGGAAGTCAGTGCACTGACTGGCCTTATTGCACGCCTGGAGAAAAATATTCTCGCATTACATGAGAGCCATGAAAGCCATCATTGATGTGTCACCAGACAGAATAATGCGTGGGTAGAATAAATGTCCATCAAGCCGAATTGAATAATGCACTGTATTCAAACATGACATCACGCCACGATCCTTTACCTGATCCCTATTTCTGGTGAATTATTGATGCCGTGTGGATGTTTTTTAACTGAAAAAAGCTGGTGAGGTTTTAGCCTGGGCAGGTGATATACCTTCTTGACATCTTTTTTAGATGATATGCTATTTTTCGTTAAAAACGTGTTGTACCCGACGTGTTTTATGCGATTGCAATTATTTGTTCAGCATGCCTGTACGATTGAGGCTGCATTGTGTCCGAATGAACTTTTCATGTGAAGTGACATTATTGACCTAAGCAATAATGCATGTTATCACCACCGTGCCGGTGGTGATAACAGAAAATAGAGGCGTGTTTATCGTGGCGCTACAGTCACGTTCTGGCCGTTGCTGGACATGGCAACACGTTGGCCTACGCTGAAACGGATATCACCCTGGCGTGGCACCACCATGATGGTGGTGCCATCATCACGACGGATTTCCAACTCGACGCCCTGAACGCGGTTCATCGCACCTTGTGCACTTTGCCCCGCTACGCCACCCGCCACAGCGCCTGCTGCGGTTGCCAATGAACGACCTGTGCCACCACCGATGGTGTTACCCAGGAACCCACCCAGTACTGCGCCACCAATAGCGCCCATGGTGCCATTCTCATCGCCAGCCTGAATCTGTACAGGTCGTAATGAAACGATGGTGCCATAAGTTACAGTACGAACCTGTTTGGCTTCAGAGGCGCGATAAACGTCACCGGAAAGCGAACTGGTGTTGGCACAGCCCGCCAATGTCATACCGGCTAAAGTAATCACAAGTAAACGCTTCATCATATATAAGACTCCTGTAATCGCAATGTGTCAGCTTTCCGTTACTGAAGGCTAACGTGGTAATGCTTATCAAACGGTCACCGCGAAACGCCAAATTGGCCGTTGCGCACAACTCACCCTGATATAATAGGATTATATTGATAATGAAAAATGGCTAAAGTTCCTTGCTGCCACTATTCTCTTTCATCCTATTGGCGCATATGTTCCTTTTATAGCAAAAAACGGCCTTTTTTTCCTCAAAATAAACGCGCATTCAAAGAATAGGATAACGAATCCGCCGTAGAATGAAGAATACCTGAGCCGTTCGCCCGCTCGCCATGTTATTTTGTAAACAAGTGCAGCTTGGTTTATGGGGATTTTGTGTGCGTGTACAGCACGGGATGGGAAATACACCGTTATGAAATCAGGCAGATACATCGGAGTGATGTCGGGCACCAGTCTGGACGGTGTCGATGTGGTTCTTGCAGCGATTGATGAGCACACGGTCGCGCAGCAGGCGAGCTATTGTCATCCAATGCCGTTGGCATTTAAGCAAGCGATTCTGGACGTGTGTCAGGGGCAGGCGGTAACGCTGTCAACGCTAGGTCAGCTGGATACATGCCTCGGCAAGCTGTTTGCCGAAGCAGTGCTAATGCTGTTGAAACAGACCGAACTCGATGCCAGCGATATCATGGCGATCGGCTGCCATGGACAAACGGTGTGGCACGAACCGGTCGGTGACGCGCTTTGTGCGCTGCAAATCGGTGATAACAACCAGATTGCGGCGTTGACTGGCATCACCACGGTGGGCGATTTTCGCCGACGTGACATCGCGCTTGGCGGGCATGGTGCGCCGCTGGTGCCGGGTTTTCACTATGCGTTGCTGATGCACCAGGATGAGCGTCGCGTAGTGCTCAATATCGGGGGGATTGCCAATATCTCCCTGCTGGCGTCTGACTGTCCGGTACGTGACTATGATACCCGGGCCAGGGAACATGTTGCTGGATGCCTGGATCTGGCGTCGTCAAGGGCAACCCTATGATAAAGACGCGCAGTGGGCGGCAACCGGACAGGTTAACGTCTCCTTGTTGCGCCGCATGCTGGCCGATCCCTATTTCGCTTTACCTGCACCTAAAAGCACCGGGCGCGAATACTTTAATCTGGGCTGGCTGGAAAAGCAGCTTGCGGGATATGGCACCCTTGCGCCTCAGGATGTACAGGTCACACTGGCGGAGCTAACCGCCGTCAGCATTGCCGACCAGGTGCTGTTAACGGGAGGCTGTGAACGTGTGCTGGTGTGCGGCGGCGGGGCGCGCATCCCCTGTTGATGGCGCGTCTGTCTGCATTGATGCCAGGCATTGAGGTCAATACCACCGATGAGTGTGGCGTGAACGGCGACGATATGGAGGCGCTGGCTTTTGCCTGGCTCGCTGCGCGCACCTTGTCGGGACTGCCCGGTAATCTGCCGTCAGTGACCGGTGCCAGCAAAGCGACGATATTGGGGGCGATTTTTCCCGTTCTGAACGACTAATCAGATTTTGCTGAGAGGTCGTTGTAAAACCAGTTATTACACTGTTGTTTTCTGTGACTCGACAGACTGTGTCGTGGTCACCTGGTGATAACCTTCAGACAGGTAACAACGGGAAAGTAACAATGAAAATAATGCTATCGGGCCGCGCGGGCGTGCTGTTAGGGCTTATGATTCTGTCCGGCTGTAGCGGGTTTAACCGGCAGACACCGGTAAAAACGCTGCATTATCAGTGTGGCCCCTGCCGCTCACCATGACGCTGAAACAGGATATCCAGCCAGCGGAAGTGCATTTCCTGCTGGATGGCGAGCGTCTGCAACTTCCGCAGGTGGTTTCTGCCTCAGGCACCAAATACAGCAATAACCGGTATACCTTCTGGAGCAAGGGGGAACGCGCCTTTATTGAGCGTAGCGGACACATCATTGCGGATTATTGCCTCCTACAGAATGCGCCTTGACGCAACGTGTTACATTGAGATTTTCCCGCTGTGGGCGCAGAATGGAATGATGATTTTCGTCCCGACACACCACAGCAGGATGTTATGACACAGGACAACACCTCACTTCCCTCCGCCGCATTTCCGACCGAAGATGAAATTGCGGACGTCAGATGCGAATATACCCGTGGCGGTTTACGCCGCAATGAATTGACCGCAAACCCACTCGATTTATTTGATAAGTGGCTCAAGCAGGCGTGCGATGCGCGCCTGTCCGATCCTACCGCGATGTGCGTTGCCACTGTCGATGAGCAGGGCCAACCATACCAGCGCATCGTGTTGCTCAAACACGTCGATGAGCAAGGTATGGTGTTTTACACCAATCTGGGCAGTCGCAAGGCACAGCATCTGGCGCTGAATTCGCGTATCAGTTTACTGTTTCCCTGGCACAGCCTGGATCGCCAGGTGATTGTGACGGGGCATGCTGAACGTTTATCCACCATCGAGGTGTTGAAATATTTCCACAGCCGGCCGAAAGAGAGCCAGATAGGCGCTTGGGTTTCACAACAATCGAGCCGCATATCGGCCCGGGGCGTACTGGAAAGCAAGTTTTTAGAACTGAAACAAAAATTCATGAAAGGCGTGGTGCCGTTACCGAGCTTTTGGGGCGGATACCGTGTGGCCATTGATACTGTCGAATTTTGGCAGGGCAGGGCGCATCGTCTGCATGACCGCTTTATCTACCAGCGCGACGGCGAGAACTGGCAAATCGATCGTCTGGCACCTTAAGTGCTGCGAATTGTAGCAAATATCCCCTTTAAATACTGGCGCTCCCCTCGGGGGCGCTTTATTCTATGACGTTACGTTATTTCCCTTGGAATACGTTTTTTTAAACATCGTTTATTTTACGAAAATGGAGCTATTGATGGCGAGTGGTAACCTGATTCAACAATTGCAAGAGCGGGTCCTGGTTGCTCAGGTAACGGACGAAAACGCGTTAGCAGAGCAGCTGGCGCAGGGGCCAATTGCACTGTATTGCGGTTTCGATCCGACCGCTGACAGCTTGCATTTGGGTCATCTGGTGCCGCTGTTGTGCCTGCGTCGCTTCCAGCTTGCAGGACACAAACCCGTGGCATTGGTCGGTGGAGCCACTGGACTTATCGGCGATCCGAGCTTTAAAGTCACAGAGCGTAAACTCAATACCAACGAAACCGTGGGCGAGTGGGTTGAGAAGATTCGCGATCAGGTGTCGCCGTTTCTGGATTTTGATTGCGGCGACAATAGCGCTGTCATGACGAACAACTATGACTGGTTCGGCGGCATGAACGTGCTGACTTTCCTGCGCGATATCGGTAAGCACTTCTCCGTTAACCAGATGATTAACCGCGAAGCGGTGAAACAGCGTTTGAACCGTGATGATGTGGGTATCTCTTTTACCGAGTTTTCTTACAACCTGTTGCAAGGATATGATTTCGCGGCGTTGAACGAAAAATATGGCGTTGCGTTGCAGATCGGCGGCTCTGACCAATGGGGTAATATTACCTCCGGGATCGATCTGACCCGTCGCTTGCACCAGAATACGGTGTTCGGACTGACCGTTCCGTTGATCACCAAATCAGACGGCACCAAATTTGGTAAAACGGAAGGCGGCGCAGTCTGGTTGGATGCCAAGAAAACCAGCCCGTACAAATTCTACCAATTCTGGATCAACACCGCCGATGCGGATGTTTATCGCTTCATGAAGTTCTTTACCTTCCTCAGCATTGAAGAGATTACCGCGTTGGAAGAAGAGGACAAAAACAGCGGCAAGGCGCCGCGCGCCCAGTATGTGCTGGCAGAAAACGTCACGCGTATGGCGCACGGTGAAGAGGGTCTGCAAGCGGCGCAGCGCATTACTCAGAGTCTGTTCTCAGGTGCACTGAATGCGCTGACAGAGAATGACTTTGCCCAGTTGGCACAAGATGGCATGCCGGTTATTGAACTGGGGCGTGATACTGACTTGCAGCAGGCGTTGGTAACGGCCGAACTGGTCCCTTCTCGTGGTCAGGCGCGTACCATGATCGCCTCAAATGCGGTGACCATTAACGGCGAAAAACAGTCTAACCCTGAGTATACCTTCACGAACAGCGATCGTCTGTTTGACCGCTATACGCTGCTACGCCGTGGTAAAAAGCACTACTGCCTGATTTGTTGGACGGCATAAGAAAACAGCATGCATAAGGGAGCGAAGGCTCCCTTTATTCTTGGTAACACTCCGAGGTTAGTGATAAGCAAGGTCAGGTTGTTGATAAATGAAAAACATTCTTTCTATTCAGTCCCATGTGGTTTTTGGACATGCAGGGAACAGTGCCGCAGAGTTTCCGATGCGGCGTATGGGCGCAAACGTTTGGCCGCTCAATACGGTACAATTCTCCAATCATACGCAGTATGGGCAGTGGGCCGGTAGTGTGATGGACGCCAGTCATTTGACCGACATTGTGCAGGGGATTGCCAATATTGACAGACTGGCGCGCTGCGATGCGGTGCTGAGTGGCTATATCGGTTCCCCCGAGCAGGGCGCCAGCATTCTGGATATCGTCCGTCAGGTTAAAGCGGCGAATCCGCAGGCGATCTATTTTTGCGATCCGGTGATGGGCACTCCCGAGAAAGGTTGTTTTGTGGCACCCGGTGTTTCGGGTTTCCACTGTAACCAGTCGCTGCTGGCAGCCGATGTGATTGCGCCGAACCTGCCGGAACTGGAACTTCTGGCTGGTGTGACGGTACACAATGTGGATGAGGCCGTTGCCGCAGCGCGTCAGCTCTGTGAGCGCGGACCGAAAATCGTGTTAGTTAAACACCTCAGCCGCGCAGCACGCCGTGCTGACAGTTTTGAAATGTTGCTGGTTACGCCTACTGACGCCTGGCATATCCGCCGTCCGCTGGTGGAGTTCGAACGTCAGCCTGTTGGTGTAGGTGATTTGACCAGCGGCCTGTTACTGGTGAACCTGCTCAAAGGCGTTGCATTAGATAAGGCGCTGGAGCACACCACGGCAGCAGTATATGAAGTGATGCTGGTGACCAAAGAGATGGACGAGTACGAACTGCAATTGGTGGCGGCACAAGATGGCATTGCCAACCAACGTCATCATTTTCAGGCGGAACGCCTCGGTTAATGGCGCGTTAGGCGGCACCCTTGGGTGCCGCACTCTCTCTTACCCTTTCAATCGTTCAACCTTCAATGCCGTTAACACCGCCGGGCGTTCTGCAATATGGTCGAGATAAGCGGCCAGGGCCGGATAGCGGAACACATCGAGCTTTAACGACTGCGCCCACCGCATCACAGTAAACAGATATGCATCCGCGACGGAAAAACGATTTCCCACCAAATAGTTTTGTTCACTGAGCACGATGTTGATATAGCGGAAACGAACCTGAAGGTATTCCTGTAGCAGTTCCTTGTAGGTTTCTGGTGTGCCTGGACGAAAAATGTGGGTAAACGTTTTGTGCAGTTCGGCGGAAATATAGTTAAGCCACTCAACACAGTGATAACGCGCCATGGTGCCTATCGGTGCAATCAGGTTGGATTCGGGCACTTTATCCGCAATGTACTGCGCGATGGCGACGCCTTCCGTGAGCACCGTACCATCATCCAATTGAAGTACCGGCACCCATCCCTTTCGGGTTGATAGCCGTAAAATCCTTACCGCCAGCCGTTTTTTTCTTTTTAATATCGACACTTTCTAACGTGAAATCTTGACCAACCTCGCGTAAAACAATGTGGGGAAAAAGAGAACAACTTCCTGCTGTATAATACAACTTCATGAACAGCTCCTTCTTATCATTAGATTAGGATATGGGGAGCGGAAGACCCTTTCCACAAAGTAATGCGCCAGACCGTGGTGTGTTTCAAACGCCCCAACCACCCTCTATCGTGCCCGAAATCAATTCAACAAGGTGTGCGATCACTCGCAATTAGATTGTGATATAAAAAATTCATATTACTGACAATAAGTAAACGATGTTTTTACGCATTTGTACTGGCTTTTGCCTGAATGTGTCAGAAACGCCCGATTTATAACGATGATTGCAGTGATAGCTGAATAATCCCCTTGTTACTAAAACGTTATTTTTTGTTTGTGTTATATTTAAACAAAACCGTGTGAATCAGAGGGATATTTCTCTCCTGTGACAGGGCGGTCCAATAATGTCGATAACCTGTCAAGCCATTGGGAGGCAGCATGTCACAGGCGCTACACAACGCCTATCTGGATAGGCTCAATGTCCGGCAACAGACTTATCACTACTACAGCCTGTCACAGGCTGAAAAATCGTTAGGCTCATTAAAAAAATTACCAAAGTCTCTGGCCGTGCTGCTGGAGAACTTGTTGCGTCATCTCGATGGCGAGACGGTGCAACAGGCGGATCTTGACGCGGTATCCGCGTGGTTGGAACATGGCCATTCGGATCGCGAAATTGCATTCCGTCCTGCACGCGTGCTGATGCAGGATTTTACCGGCGTACTTGCCGTGGTGGATTTGGCGGCAATGCGCAATGCAGTGCACCGTCTGGGGGGAGAGGTCAACAGGGTGAATCCGCTTTCACCCGTCGATCTGGTGATAGATCACTCGGTGACGGTTGACCATTTTGGCGATCCGCAGGCGCTGGTAGAAAACACGCGGCTTGAGATGACACGTAACCATGAGCGTTACCAGTTTTTACGCTGGGGGCAAAAGGCGTTTCGTCATTTCCGCGTGGTGCCACCGGGCACTGGCATTTGCCATCAGGGCAATCTGGAGTATTTGGCTAACGCCGTATGGTGTGAAACCGTGGAGGACAAAATCATCGCCTATCCCGACACACTGGTCGGTACCGATTCACACACCACCATGATTAACGGGTTAGGTGTGCTGGGGTGGGGCGTTGGTGGTATTGAAGCCGAAGCCGCCATGTTAGGACAACCGGTTTCGATGTTGTTGCCGGATGTGGTGGGTTTCAAACTCAGCGGAAAGCTGGGGGAGGGGATCACGGCAACCGACCTGGTGCTTACCGTTACACAAATGCTGCGTAAGCACGGAGTTGTCAGAAAATTTGTTGAATTTTACGGCGATGGACTGGACAACCTGACCCTGACGGACCGGGCAACCATTGCCAACATGGCACCCGAATATGGTGCCACTTGCGCTTTTTCCCTATCGATGATGTCACCTTGGCCTATTTGGGCTTAACCAACCGCAGCGACGAACAGATAGCGCTGGTAGAAGCTTACAGCAAAGCACAGGGGCTATGGCGGCATCCGGGGGATGAACCTCGTTTTACCAGCCAGTTGGCGTTAGATATGGGGACGGTGGAAACCAGTCTGGCGGGTCCAAAGCGCCCACAGGATCGCGTCGCGTTGGCACAGGTGCCCGCTGCGTTTACCGCCAGTCGCGAACTGGATGTCAGCAGTGGCAAAGCGGGGGCTGATGCGGTTGACGTGACATGGTCGGGTGAAACCTTTTCGCTACGGCAGGGTGCTGTCGTGATTGCGGCGATCACCTCGTGCACCAATACCTCCAATCCCAGCGTGTTGATGGCTGCGGGGTTGTTGGCAAAGCACGCGGTAGAGCGCGGCCTGCGACGTAAACCTTGGGTGAAGACCTCGCTGGCACCCGGTTCCAAAGTAGTTCCGAACTATTTCGCCAAAGCGGGATTAATGCCTTATCTCGATGCGCTGGGGTTTCAACTGGTAGGGTATGGCTGTACCACCTGTATTGGTAACTCAGGGCCATTGCCGGAACCAATAGAACAGGCGATTAAGGCCGCCGACTTGACGGTTGGTGCCGTTCTCTCGGGCAACCGTAACTTTGAGGGACGCATCCACCTGCTGGTGAAAACCAATTGGCTAGCCTCGCCGCCATTGGTGGTCGCTTATGCATTGGCGGGCAATATGACGCTTGATTTGACCCGCGATCCGCTGGGCGAAGGACACAACGGTGAACCGGTGTTCTTGAAAGATATCTGGCCCTCGGCGAAGGACGTTTCCGACGCGGTGCAGCATGTCAGCGTTGACCTGTTTCATAAAGAGTACGCTGCTGTTTTTGAAGGTACGCCCGAGTGGTAGGCGATAGACGTAGGGGATAACCCGACCTACGAATGGCCGCAGGATTCTACCTATATTCGTGAAACCCCGTTTTTTACCACCATGGGCAAAGACCCCGATCCGATACAGGATATTCACGGGGCGCGAATTCTTGCTCTGCTGCGGGATTCGGTTACTACCGACCATATTTCTCCTGCGGGCAGCATCAAAAAAGAGAGCCCGGCGGGCCATTACTTGCTCGATCGCGGGGTCAGCGTGGAGGATTTTAACTCCTACGGTGGTAGCGTTGGCGTTGATTGCCGGAAAAGAGTACGGCTCGGGTCCCAGCCGCGACTGGGCAGCAAAAGGACCGTGGTTGCTCGGGGTCAGAGTGGTGATTGCGGAGTCGTTTGAGCGCATCCACCGCTCCAATTTGATTGGCATGGGGATTTTGCCGCTGGAGTTTGCCCCTGGCGTGACGCGTAAAACCTTAGGGCTGACGGGTGAAGAGCGTATCTCGATAGCGGGCCTGCAAGCCTTGATGCCGGGAGCTACGGTGGACGTCACCCTCACGGACAGTCAGGGAAACGCTCAGGTTATTCAAACTCGTTGCCGTATCGATACCAGTAATGAGCTGACTTATTATCAGCACGGCGGTATTTTGCACTACGTCATTCGCAAGATGTTGTGATGGTCAGTGGGCGGAAATATCGGGGCCCGAAGGCCACGATAGCAACGTCAGTGTGTTGTTGATAGCGGCAAGTCGCTATAGACACACATTAACGCGGAGGGAGATCCAATATATGGCCCATTTTGGCCGCTTTCGTTGCCAGATAGCGCTCATTTTTAGGGTTGCGTCCCACGACTAACGGCACTCGTTCAACAATGTTGATGCCTGCATCGTTGAGGATTTTTACTTTTTGCGGATTGTTGGTCAGCAAACGTACTTCATTCACGCCCAACAGCTTGAACATATCCGCACATAGCATGAAGTCGCGCTCATCAGCCGCAAACCCGAGTTGATGATTTGCTTCGACGGTATCGGCCCCCAGGTCTTGTAACGCATAGGCACGAATCTTGTTCAACAAGCCGATATTACGCCCTTCTTGTCGGTGATAGAGCAGCACACCCCGCCCCTCTTCAGCAATATGGCCTAATGCGGCTTCCAGTTGGAATCCACAATCGCAGCGCAAGCTGAACAATGCATCACCGGTTAAACATTCGGAATGGACACGTGCCAGAACAGGCGCTGGACCGGAGATATCACCGAAAACCAGCGCGAGATGATCGTGTCCTGTGGCTAACTCTTCGAATCCTACCATGAGGAAATCGCCCCAGGGGGTGGGTGATTTTGCTTCGGCCACCCGTTTAAGCTGCATTTTACATCTCCAACACAAAAAGATTGCGCGTATCCTACTGCCGGATAACGCAATTAACCAGTAAAAACGCCATTGTGCAATAAAACCAAACGCAAACCGCGCAGGTGTTCTGCATGTATTCATCAGGTTTGTGCCACAGCACGATGTTTGTACAGAAGTACAGGTACTAACATAACGATGGAGTAGTTTACGTTCCATTGACGAAGGCGGGGAGATTTCATGATAAATTTATGAAAAATTTGCGATTTACATCCACTCTTTAACCGTGTTTTTCTGCGTTTGTGAGTGAAAGGTGAAACAGGGGAAGCTATGTACGACATTGCCAAACGCACTGCCCTCGGTGCGGGAATTTTGCTGATATTGCCGGTTGCCGTAGGGTTGAGCGGCTGGCAATGGCAACCTGAAACACAGGGACTGTGGCTGTGTGGACTGTTCTGGGTCACGGAAACGGTGATGCGACCTTGGGGGATAGTGACCAGCGCGCTGTTGGCGCTCTGGTTTCTGTGGTGCTTACGTTTTCGTTTCAAACCGGCACTGGGCGTGCTGGCAATCATGGCGCTGACTGTACTGGTAGGTCAGGGCATGAAGTCGTTAATTAAAGAGCGGCTTCAGGAGCCGCGCCCCTTTGTGGTCTGGTTGGAAAAAGCGTATCAGGTCGATGAACGCTATTTCTATTCTTTGCCACGCCACAAGCGTGCGCGGCTGGTGGCGGAACAACTGAGCGCACAGACGCAGATACCTGAATGGCTGCGCGCCCATTGGCAATTTGAAACGGGTTTTGCCTTCCCGTCAGGGCATACTCTATTCGCGGCAACCTGGGCGTTGCTGGCGGTAGGGTTGTTGTGGGCGCGGCGGCACTATAAAACAGTGGTGGTATTGATGGTGTAGGCGTCGGGGCTAATGGCCAGTCGTTTGGCGTTGAGCATGCACTGGCCGAAGGATTTGATTACGGCGACCCTGATGAGCTGGGTGTTGGTGGTGCTGGCTTGTACACTGGCGCAGCGCTGGTGTGGTCCATTAACGCGATCGCCTCAGGAAAAGCAAAGTGATGATGACGTGAAAAAGGGGCATCAGTGACCCCTCTTATGATGTCAGGCATTGCGGTTCATACCGTGAACCTTTCTGGTGTTTCAAGCAGATGGGCCGTGGTCCGCTATGATCACTTGCGACGGATATCCGTGAACGGCCTGATACGTAAAATCGTCTCTGTGACTAATACACATTACTGCAAACTGAAGCCGGTTCCTACGGTGCTGAAGTCCCCATGGTGCATAAAAACAGGGATACGGGCCACGTTAAATCATGCGGTCGCCAAAGATGGAACCACATTACAGGATGCGCTAGAGAGTTTACATCTGAGGTTGAACGTCACCCTGGTGTCTCAGCACACTATCGTCAAAGGTAAAACGGTGCAATTGCCTTACGACCCAACCGAAATTTTTACGTTGGAAAAGTGGGGAACGGAGTACCGCATGATCAATGCGATTGAGGTGGTAGCCTCACACATTGACGGTTATTATCATCCCTGTCGACGCGCCCTACAAGATCCAGTGCGCAGCGCTAGCATGCCCTGAAGAACCGATAAGCAGGTTCCCCCTTAAAGGACGCTCTTCTTTTGTGAATGCCACCAAGGTGCATTTCTCTGGGGTGCTAAAATTTGCTCAACAGCAGCTGACTTTTTGGAGTAATGCCAGCGGCCATTTCATGCCTCCGGCTGAAGCCCGCCACGCGTTCTTGCCCTATATAAAATTGCTTTTGCCTGAATCGCGTTTTGTCGATCATCGCTTTTTATTATCGGGTTGTTCAAAAACAGGCGGTGCTGCCGCTCTCGTCTGATGCTACCTCAGCTAGCCACGTCCTTTCTCCGGCTATAATGGATAATTCTATGGGGTTTAGCGCCAACATTTGGCATAATCATCAGGTTAAGGCGATATCACAGGAACAAGAACGTGAAATACTTGCTGATCTTCTTATTGGTACTGGCGATATTCATCATTTCCATTACATTGGGGGCGCACAACGAGCAGGTTGTCACCTTCAACTATCTGCTGGCACAGGGCGAATATCGTGTTTCCACGCTACTTGCTACGCTGTTTGCAGTCGGGTTTGTGCTGGGGTGGGTGATCTGCGGTTTATTCTACCTGCGATTGCGCATCACCCTCGGCCGTGCGCAACGTAAAATCAAACGCCTGGAACAGCAACGGTCTGTAACAGGGAGCGAAACGCCGCCCTCTGCGCCCTCTGTTTCCCACTAAGGATCCTCCTCTATGTTAGAACTGCTGTTTCTGTTATTGCCGGTGGCCGCCGCATACGGGTGGTACATGGGCCGCAGAAGCGCGCAGCAGGACAAGGAGCAGGAAGCCAACCGCTTGTCGCGAGAGTATGTGACAGGCGTGAACTTTTTGCTTTCTAATCAGCAGAATAAAACGGTGGAACTGTTCCTTGATATGATCAAGGACGAGAGTAACACCTTCGAGGCGCATCTGACGCTGGGTAACCTGTTCCGCTCACGCGGTGAGGTCGACCGTGCTATTCGCATGCATCATGCATTGACGGAAAGCGCTTCATTATCGTTCGAACAGCGCCTGCTGGCGGTGCAGCAACTCGGGCGTGATTATATGGCCGCCGGGCTGTATGACCGTGCTGAAGAGATCTTCACCCAACTGGTGGATGAAGAGGATTTTCGTCGCAGCGCGCTTCAACAACTGTTGCAGATCTATCAGGCTACCAGCGACTGGCAGAAGGCGATCGATATTGCGGAAAAACTGGTCAAACTCGGCCAGCCGCAGTTGAATACGGAAATCGCCCATTTCTACTGCGAACTGGCGCTGCAAGCGATGAGCAGTGACGATCTGGATAAAGCGTTGACGCTACTGAAAAATGGTGCAGCAACGGATAAAGCGTGCGCTCGGGCGTCGATCATGATGGGACGCATTCATATCGCTCAGGAGCGCTATGCGCCTGCGGTAGAGGTGCTCCAGCAGGTTCTGGAACAGGATAAAGCCTTTGTCAGTGAAACCCTGTCGATGCTGGAAACCTGTTACCAGAACTTGCCTGCGTCGGAGGCATGGGAAGATTTTCTCAAACGCTGTGTTGAAGAGAATACCGGTGCCAGCGCCGATCTGATGTTGGCGGATATCCTGGAGCGCAAAGAAGGGGCTGAGGTGGCACAGGTCTACATCAACCGCCAGTTACAGCGTCACCCGACAATGCGTGTTTTCCATCGTCTGATGGATTTCCACCTGAGTGAAGCCGAAGATGGTCGAGCCAAAGAGAGCTTGCTGGCGCTGTGCGATATGGTGGGAGAACAGATACGCACCAAACCGCGCTATAGCTGCCAGAAGTGTGGCTTCACCTCGCAATCCCTATACTGGCACTGTCCTTCATGCCGCTCATGGGCCAGCATCAAACCGATTCGTGGTCTGGACGGACAATAGCGTAGGGTGTGCCTTATGCTATTGTCTATTTTATAAAACGCAATTTAGTTACAACATACTTATTATTGAAAACACATTCACGGTGAACATCGCGCGAAATGCAGCGCGGTCCAGCAGGGCCGCTGGGCTTTCGCGGGAGAGAAGGGTAGAATGCGGCGGAAAATTTTCATACGCGGACCAATCTCACTCCACGGATTCAATCGCCAAGCAAAACTGAGGGCGACATGAGCGAACATCACCCCACCGCATGCCGTTACGTCGCCAATCGTTGTCGCATTAGATTATGCTGACCAGAATCAGGCGTTGGCGTTTGTCGATCGCATTAACCCACAGGATTGTCGGTTGAAAGTGGGCAAAGAGATGTTTACCCTTTTCGGTCCACAATTTGTTAAGGCGTTACAACAGCGCGGCTTTTACGTTTTTCTCGACCTAAAGTTTCACGATATCCCTAACACGGCCGCACATGCGGTGGCGGCTGCGGCAGAATTAGGTGTGTGGATGGTTAACGTCCATGCCAGTGGCGGTCGGCGGATGATGGAAGCGGCGAAAGCGGCATTGCAGCCCTTTGGCGCCGATGCGCCGTTGCTGATTGCCGTTACCGTGTTGACCAGCATGGAGGCGGACGATCTGCTGGCGTTAGGCATCACCGCGACACCGGCTCAGCAGGCTGAGCGCCTTGCGGTGCTGACCCGTGATTGTGGATTGGATGGTGTGGTGTGTTCTGCGCAGGAAGCACAGCGACTGAAGCAGGTTTGTGGTAGCGCGTTCAAGTTGGTCACGCCGGGTATTCGCCCTGCGGGCAGCGCCAGTGGCGATCAGCGTCGCATTATGACGCCAGAACAAGCGCAGGCGGCAGGGGTTGATTATATGGTAATTGGGCGTCCGATCACCCAATCTGCCGATCCGGCGCACACGCTGGCGCAGATTCGGCATTCGTTGTTGGTGGGAGGGCAGGCATGAGTGAGAGTAACAGTCGGTTGGTCTATTCCACCGATACCGGACGCATCAAGGAAGAACCCGCTCCGGTAACGCGTGCCAAAGGCGACGGTGTAGTGCGCATCCAACGGCAAACCAGCGGGCGCAAAGGAAAGGGTGTGTGTATTATCACGGGGCTCGATCTGGATGATGACGCGCTGACCGCGTTGGCCGCAGAACTGAAAAAGAAGTGTGGCTGTGGCGGTGCGGTCAAAGAAGGCACCATTGAGATTCAGGGCGATAAGCGCGATCTGCTAAAACAGCTATTGGAAGCAAAAGGATTGAAGGTTAAGCTGGCGGGTGGTTAATACAGAATCTGACAGCAGGGAGACCCATGCTGTCACTCGCTATTAATCGACCTGATGGCCAATAATGCCGCCAATGACCGCACCACCCAGCGTGCCGCAACCGGTCAGGATTGCCCCACCGACTGCGCCAGCCCCAGCGCCAATGGCGGCGTTTGGACATGTTGGAACAGCCGCTGAGCGTCATGACGAGTGCTACGGCAAGGGCAGTAACGACGAAACCTTTTTTCACAACCATGGTGATCTCCTGATTTTTTCGCCCGCGACTGCGGGAAAATATCGCATTACACGATATTTGCACTATTTAATCTGACCTTGTCGGTCATCTCTCTTTATCTCAATATAATCGTCGGAAGTACTCTGGGCAGGTGGAAAAATCCTAATTGCTTCGCGCGAGGTTTGCCGTAAATGCTGTTTGTACCATAACGGTGAGCGCGGTGATAAATGATTTCCCGGTCATAAACGGTAATGCGCAGCAGATCGTAGCAGGGTTTTTAGCCAGTTAGCCCATAGGTGCGGCACTCCGACTCCCCGACAATATCCTATCGGATGAAAGGGGGCGAATGATGTTAGAAGAACTCAAACAGCAGGTGCTGGAGGCTAATCTGGCGCTGCCAGCGCATCACCTGGTGACCTTTACCTGGGGAAATGTCAGTGCAGTCGATCGTCAGCAGGGGCTGATGGTCATCAAACCGTCGTGGGTGGCTTACCCGGTGATGACCGCCGAAAATATGGTAGTGGTGGAGCTGGCAACCGGGCGCGTGGTTGAAGGAAGCAAGAAGCCTTCATCGGATTCAGATACACATCGCGTGCTCTATCTGGCGTTTGATCAGATTGGTGGCATTGTGCATACGCACTCACGCCATGCGACAATTTGGGCGCAGGCGGGCAAAGATTTGCCGGCCTTTGGTACCACCCATGCCGATTACTTTTATGGCGCAATCCCTTGCACCCGTCTGATGACAGACGCGGAGATCGACGGCCGCTATGAATGGGAAACGGGGAATGTGATTGTAGAGACCTTTCATCAACGCCGGCTTTCCCCCTTTGGATATCCCCGCCGTGCTTGTCAACGCACACGACCCCTTCGCCTGGGGAAAGGATGCCGATACCGCTGTGCACAACGCGGTGGTACTGGAAGAGATCGCCTACATGGGCATATTTACCCGCCAACTGACACCGGACGTTGGCCCGATGCAGCAGCAACTGTTGTATAAGCACTATCTGCGTAAGCACAGTAAAAACGCCTATTACAGGCAATAACCTTAAATCAAACCACCGCGTGGATAAATGACGCGGTGGGCTGCAATACGATCCCACACCGGTCTGATGCGCGTATTAGCGCATCTTCAATTTCATTGACTGGCAGCGTAAAAGGGACGCGCAAAAAGCGTTCAAAAGCCCCTTCAATTCCAAAACGCGGTCCTGCGCCAATCCGTATCCCCAAGGTTTATGCATTGGCTGCCAACATGGTTGAGACGGGTTGTGGCAGCTCTGCCCACCAACAGAGGCCACCGCTGGGCGTATTCAACTGCCACTCAGGAAACTGGCGCGCGATGGCGGCACCGGTCTCGTTCCGCTGCTGACGCAATCCGGAGCGGCGTGCAGGTAAAATCTGTTCTGCGTTCTGCAACAGTTCCGCACAGGCGAGCTGTTCCAATAATGGAGAACCCAAATCCACAGTATCGCGAATTTGTATCAATGCGGCTATGGTGCGGGCGCTGGCACGAATCCAGCCGAGTCGCAGTCCGCCCCAAAAGCTTTTGCCAGCCGATCCCAGCATGATGACGTGCCCGCTGTCATCAAAGGCGACCAGCGGCGGTGGCACGTCATACCACAGTTCCGACATGGTTTCATCCACCACTATTGGCGTACGCGTGCGTGCCACGATCTCCGCCACAATTTGGCGCGTGGCGCTGTCCATGCAGCGACCGGTGGGGTTGTGATAATCGGTGATCAGGTAGGCGATACGCGGAGCTGCCTGAGCAATCGTGATGCCAAGACCATCGGTATCCCATCCCTGATCGGGGAGTGCCACTGGAATCGGGCGACAGGCCGCGCCTTTTATCGCACCAATCGCATGAGGATAGGTAGGGTGTTCAATAATTACGCGGTCTCCCGGGCCGGTCAACAGCCGCAGCAGCAGGGTAAAACCGCTGACTGCGCCGTTCACCACCATGATTTGATCCGCCGTAGTGGGTAGACCGCGTGCGTTGTAGCGTTGTGCAATCGCGCTGCGCAGCCGTGGCAACCAGGCAGCGTCATAGCCGCTGTGTTCAAGGTACTCTGGCAACTGAGACAGGGCGCGGGTATAGGCCTGATGGATCTCAGGACCCGCGGGCAGGGCGGCGCAGGAGAGATCGACCGCAGGCAACGGCAGGCGGGCCAAATCCGGCTCAGTGCGTGCGATGGGTAGCGTTGTGAGGGAGCCGGAGCCCTGTCGGCTGGCAAGATAACCCTCGCTGCGCAACTCGGCCAAGGCGCCGGTCACTGCGGTACGGCTGATGTGCAATATCTCCGCCACGTCGCGCTCGCCCGGAAGACGGGTATCCAGCGGCAAACGTCCGTTCAGGATCAGCAACCGCAGGCTATCTGCTAGCTGTCGATAAGCCGGAGTGCGTGATTCGGGTTGCTGCCAGTTACCGAGCAGACGCTGTAATGAGGCCGAGCCGATTCGCCGTGCAGCCATAGCAAACCCCCAAACGGATTAAAAAGCCACTTTCGATAAACTGGACCTTAAAATAAAGTCCATTTTGCGTCAAGGTAACACAACTTCCTTGATGACGTCACCCTGTTGGTGACGAAGGGTTTATGGTGGGGTGAAGTTCTATGACGTATCGGCTTGGGTTACTGTATGTGGGATTAGCGCTGTACGGCATGGCAATCGCCATGATGATCCGGGGAAATTTAGGGGTGGACCCGTGGGATGTGTTTCACCTCGGGTTAGCGCAGCATCTGCCACTGAGTGTGGGCACCATCATCATCCTGATGGGGGCGTTAGTGCTGCTGCTGTGGATCCCGCTGCGCCAGCGACCAGGATTGGGGACCATCAGTAACGTTATTGTGATTGGGCTGGCAACCAATGTGGGATTGGATTTACTGCCAGAAATCGAACACCTCGGGGCACGCACGGCGCTGTTGATCGGGGGTGTCATCACCAACGGGCTAGCTACTGGCATGTATATCGGTGCCGGTTTTGGCCCTGTGGCGCGTACCGGATGGCAAATTCGTTATGTGTGAACCGGAATTGAGCTGACGGTGCTGGTGGTAGGATGGATACTCGGCGGTACGGTCGGCGTGGGTACGGTGGTGTATGCCTTTGCGATTGGTCCTCTGATCCAACTGTTTTTACCTTATTTTGTCGGGCAGTCGCGCGAACGCGCCCTGCAACCGAAGGCCTCATCCTAGTATCACAATGGAAAAAAATGCCCGTCATTGCTGACGGGCATCGGCACACAGCACCGTTAATGAGGCGGTTAACGGTGCGTTGTTTCTTCACGTAAGATAACAGCCACTTCTTTTGCCGTCGGCGTCTCGCTTGCCAGCGCACGGCGAATTACGAAAAAGGCGGAAATGAGCATGGTAACCGCTACCAGCATAAAGAACCCGCACAGTGCGGCGTTGATCTGGTTGCTGAACACAATGGTTTCCATATCTTTGATGGTCTTGGCCGGAGCGATTAACGTGCCTTGTTCAATACCCTGCGAGAAACGTTTAGCCTGAGCCAGAAAACCGATACTGGCTTTTTCATGGAAGATTTTCTGCCAGCCGGCTGTCATGGAAGTGATAAACAGCCAGATGATCGGCAGTATAGTTACCCAGGCGTAGCGCTGTTTCTTCATTTTGAACAGCACAACGGTACCAAGAATCAGCGCCATAGAAGCCAGCATCTGGTTCCCGATACCAAACAGCGGCCACAAGGTGTTAATCCCACAGAGAGGATCGATAATGCCCTGATAGACAAAGAATCCCCAACCGGCAACCGCCACCGTGGTGCCCGCAATGTTACCCAGCCAGGAGTGGCTCTTGCCCATACCGGGAATGGCGAGGCCGACCAGATCCTGCACCATGAAACGGCAGGCGCGGGTACCGACATCGACAGCAGTCAAAATGAACAGCGCTTCAAACAGGATGGCGAAGTGATACCAGAATGCCATCATGGCCCGACTGTTAAAGATTTCGGTGATGATATGCGCCATACCTACCGCAAAGGTAGGTGCCCCACCGGCACGTGACAGAATAGAGGCTTCGCCCACGTCTTTGGCTATTTCACTCAGAGCTTCCGGTGTGATCATAAAGCCCCAGCCGTTGATCACCTGTGAGGCTTGTTCAACGGTGGTACCGATTAGTGCAGACGGTGAGTTCATGGCGAAATAGACGCCCGGATCGATAACTGAAGCGCAAATCAGCGCCATGATCGCCACAAACGATTCCATCAGCATCGCACCATAACCAATCATGCGAATGTGACTTTCGCGTTCAATCAGCTTAGGCGTGGTACCGCTGGAGACCAACGCGTGGAACCCGGAGATGGCACCGCAAGCGATGGTGATAAACAGGAAGGGGAACAGGCTACCGGAGAACACCGGCCCGCTACCGTCAATAAAGCGTGTCACAGACGGCATTTTCAGTTCTGGTGTGGCGAACACAATACCTACAGCCAGACCGACAATAACACCAATTTTCAGGAACGTAGAAAGATAGTCGCGTGGGGCCAACAGCAGCCATACTGGCAGCACCGAAGCGACAAAGCCGTAAATCACCAGCGCCCAGGTCAGCGTGGTACCTTGCAGGGTGAAGAAGGGACCCCAGTACGGATGGACAGAAATGTCGCCGCCGTACACGATGGCCATCATCATCAGCACAAAACCGATCAATGAGACTTCAGCTATTTTGCCAGGGCGCAGAAAACGCATATAGACGCCCATAAACAGCGCAATCGGGATGGTTTCTGCAATGGTAAATACTCCCCAGGGGCTGTGTGCCAGAGCTTTGACCACCACAAGTGCCAGTGCGAAAAGGATGATTATCATCACACCCAGTGCACCCAGCATCGTCACCACGCCCGCAAAGGTGCCTAACTCTTGTTTTGCCATTTCCCCGAGCGAACGGCCATCGCGGCGCGTCGAGATAAACAGGACCAGAAAATCTTGTACCGCACCGGCGAACATCACCCCGACCAAAATCTAGATGGTGCCCGGCAGAAAGCCCATCTGCGCGGCGAGAATCGGACCAACCAACGGACCAGCCCCGGCGATAGCGGCAAAGTGGTGACCAAACAACACCCACTTGTTGGTGGGAACATAATCCAACCCGTCATTGTGACGCTCAGCTGGCGTGACACGACGGTCGTCCAGTTCAAACACTTTTTTAGCAATAAACAGACTGTAAAAGCGGTAGGCAATGCTGTAGCAGGATAAGGCGACAATGACCAACCACACGGCATTAACGTGCTCTCCACGGCTTAAGGCCAGCATCGCGAAGGCGATAGCCCCCGCTAAGCGACCAACAGCCAGATCACTATACTCTTGACATTATTCATGACAACGGCTCCTTCGTTACCCAACTAATGGGGCGAGAGTTTTGCTGGCTTTTAGGGCGTGGCGCCATGGCAAACGGCGCAACCCTTAAAAACATAGTGTATTTCAGCGTGATGCGCGGCAGGTGCAGATGAGAAAGTGTGAGCAAGAGTGAATTTTTGTAAATTAAATTCAGTTTTGGCTAATGATGATAGGGGCAGGGAGAATCTGATGCGGAGAAAATCGGTGTCGCCAACCCGCAGGTTGGCGACACCAGAAGTTTATGCTACGGGTTTGGCAATGATACTGCGCGTTTCCATGCGCACGTCGGTCAATACCACATCTAGCGTATCGCTTTGGCGGTAGACCACTTCACCTTTGACGGAGACCGTGCCCGTTTCCTGGCTGCTGACTAACTCATCGCGTACTGCGTGAATAAACGAAGCCGGGATAAAGGCAACGGCACCGTTGTCCAGCAAACGTACACGCAGACCACCACGCGTCACATTGATGATCTCGGCGCGGAAGCGGGCATCAGTCCCGGCTTTCTGTTTCAGGAAACGAGCATACAGCCAGTCACCGACGTCACGCTCGGCCATCCGGTTTAAACGACGGCGCTCCGCCATTTGTTGCGTGATGTCATCTTGCGGTTTCTCAGCGGGCTGTCGGCAAATAATTGCTTTCAGCAGGCGATGGTTGATCATGTCGCCAAACTTGCGGATGGGTGAGGTCCAGGTGGCATACGCATCCAGCCCCAAACCAAAATGCGGCCCTGGCGTAGTGGAAACCTCGGCGAAGGTTTGGAAGCGGCGAATGCGGCTGTCTAAAAATGACGTCGGCTGCGCATCCAGCTCTCGGCGCAGTTTGCAAAAGCCGTCCAGGGTCAACAGCGCAGCAGCGTCCGCTTCAATGCCGTTGTTGCTTAACACCGTCACGGCCTGATCGACCTGAGTTGGCTCGAAACCGTTGTGCACGTTGTAAATGCCGAAGCCAAGCTTCTCTTTAAGCATGCGTGCGGCGCAGATATTGGCGGTGATCATGGTTTCTTCGACGATACGATTAGCGATGCGACGTTGCTCAACCACGATATCCAGCACATCGCCCTGCTCACCGAGCAGGAAACGGTAATCAGGACGATCTTTAAACTCCAGCGCATGGGTGGCACGCCAAGCGCTGCGGGCCAGACCGATGCGGTGTAACAAACGGATTTGCTCGGCAACGGCATCGTTCTCCGGCTGCCATTCCCCCTGTTGCTCCAGCCAGTCTGAAACGTTGTCGTAAACCAGTTTGGCCTTGGATTCTACCCAAGCGGCAAAGAACTGCGCATCATCGCCCAGCGTACCGTCGGCCGCGACGGTGACGCGGCACACCACTGCCGGGCGGCGCTCCTGCGCGCGCAGCGAGCAGAGATCGTCGGAAAGCACGCGCGGCAGCATCGGAATATTGAATCCCGGCAGGTAGTTGGTAAACGCACGTTGACGCGCCAGCCTATCCAGCGTGCTGCCCGCTTCCACATAGGCGGTAGGGTCAGCAATGGCGATCGTGAGTTCCAGCGTGCCGTCGCCGTTGTCTTTGGCATACAGCGCATCGTCCATGTCTTCGGTGCTGGCGCTGTCGATGGTAACAAAGGTCAGTGCGGTCAAATCTTCGCGCGTCAGATTGCCGTCATTGAGTGTCAATTCGCTGTCCATTTCTGGCGCAGTACGTTCAAGATTATGACGTGACAACGTCACCCACCACGGCGCCAGCGGATCGTCGCCGGTGGTGATGTATTGCGTTAATTCAGCATGGAAGCTGCGATCGCCTTTGAGCGGATGGCGACGCATTTCCGCCACGGCCCAATCACCATCCTGAAAGGTGTGATTGACGTCGCGTCCGGTACGGCAGGGGATCACCTCTTTCAACAGCGGATTATCGGGCAGGATGGAAAAACGGTCATCCTTTTTCTGCACGCGGCCAACAAAGCGCGTCAAAAAGGGTTCAATCAGGGATTCCGGCTCTGCGATTTCACGATCTTTATCGGAGTGGAGCGTCGCAACGATACGATCGCCATGCATCACCTTCTTCATCTGCGGTGGTGGAATAAAGTAGCTTTTTTGTGCGTCGACTTCCAAAAAGCCGAACCCTTTATCAGTGCCTTTCACTACGCCTTCAGCACGCGGAATTTGGTAGTGAAGTTGCTGTTTTAGCTGGGCAAGCAGCGGATTATCTTGAAACATAATGAGTAAAAGAGATGTCCAGATGCGGTTATTAACGACACTAATGAATGGCAGACAGTTTTACGCGAAACCCGTGCTGGCGGCAAGCGTGATGTATATCAATGAGAGCAATCTTCGCGTTTTGAGAATAACCGCTAATGCATCGCGTAACGGAAGTGGAACGCAGGCGTCCCGGCCAGTGCCGAGACGCCAGTATATCAGGCGATACGTCGCTCAGTTTCTGTATCGCGCTGGCTGCGGGTTATGATCACGGGCACCGATTTTGAGGTCGGTGTAAAGGTTTCACACCTACGCTTGAGAGCGGTACTAACGGATTGGTTTCCGGGTAATAGGCGGCCAGATTGCCGCGAGGAATATTGTAGCTGACCAGGCGAAATCCACTCACCTTACGTGTGATGCCATCGTTCCACAGCGTCTCGATATCCACATCGTCACCGTCAGCCAACCCCAGTGCAGCCATGTCCTGCGGATTGATAAACAGCACCTCGCGTTGCCCGTAAACGCCGCGATAGCGGTCATCAAGACCATAAATGGTGGTGTTGTACTGATCGTGCGAACGCAGGGTTTGCAGGGTAAAAGGAGCCTGTTGCGTGCCAAGCTGTGGGAACAGGGTTTTCGGCAGTTCGGCGGCGCAGAAGTTGGCTTTGTGATTCGGGGTGTTAAAGCGTAACTCAGCCGCCGCATTGCCCAGATAGAACCAGCCGGGCTGTTCGCAACGGGCGTTGAAATCGTTGAAGCCGGGCAGGGTGGCAGCGATGTGGTCACGGATCAGTGAATAATCTCCCGCGAGTGCCAGCCCATCCACCGGTTGGTTGCCCAACGTGGCATTGGCAATGCCGGCGACGATAGCGGTCTCAGAGCGCTGTTGTTCTGACAGGGGGTAGCCCACACCTTCCGAGGCGTGCACCATGCTAAAGGAATCCTCTACGGTAACAAACTGCGGGCCGCTGGCTTGGACGTCGCGCTTGGTGCGTCCCAGTGTCGGCAGGATCAGCGCGTCTTGCTCACCGGTAATCAGGTGGCTGCGGTTGAGTTTGGTACTGATGTGTACTGTGAGCTGACAGTGCTGCAATGCGGCTTCGGTACGCGGCGAGTCAGGTGCTGCGGCGGCAAGATTACCGCCCAAAGCGATCAACACGCGCACCTCATCGCGCAGCATGGCTTCCAGCGCTTCAACGGTATTATGGCCGGGTTGGCGCGGGGGGGGGGGGGGGGGGAAGCGAAGTGCGCGCCGAGGCTGTCGAGAAACGCCTGACTCGGTTTCTCATCAATGCCCATGGTGTGATTACCCTGCACGTTGCTGTGTCCGCGCACCGGGCATAGCCCTGCGCCAGGCTTGCCTAACTGACCAAACAGCAGTTGCAGATTGACGATCTCCCGCACGGTGGCAACGGAATGTTTATGCTGTGTTACGCCCATGGCCCAGGTGCAAATGACGCGCGGCGAGCGCTGATAAATATCGGCCACGGCGCGTAATTTCGCTTCGCCTAAACCGGATTGCTTTTCAATCTCGGACCATGTGGTGGCATCCACCACCGCCAGATACGCCTCAACGTTGGCGGTATGGCTGGTGATAAACGCACTGTCAAACAACCCCGGTTGCTGCTGTGTCAGACGCTGACGGTGGGTTTCCAGCAGGACTTTGACCATGCCGCGCACTGCGGCCATATCGCCGCCGAGATGGGGTTGCAGGTAGGTTTCGCTGATGGTGCCGGACAGCGGTGTCAGCAGCTCCAACGGGTTTTGCGGATTGGTAAAGCGTTCCAGACCGCGTTCGCGCAGCGTATTGAATGACACGATGTGCGCGCCGCGATCGGCGGCATGACGCAGGCTGTGGAGCATACGCGGATGGTTGGTGCCGGGATTTTGTCCGAATACGAAAATGGCATCGGCATGTTCAAAATCTTCAAGGCGGATGGTGCCTTTACCGACGCCAATGCTTTGCTTCAAACCGGTACCGCTGGCCTCGTGGCACATATTGGAACAGTCGGGAAAATTATTGGTACCAAACAGCTGATACAGGTAAGAGGCTTCGTTGCTGGCCCGTCTCGAGGTGTACAGTTTTAACTGATTGGGGTGTTACAGCGCATGGAGATGCCGGGCGATCAGCGCAAAAGCGTCCCGCCACTCAATCGGTACATAGCGATCGCTGGCGCGGTCATAGCGCATCGGATGGGTCAACCGTCCCTGATATTCGAGAAAATAGTCGCTCTGCTGGCGCAGTCGGCTCACGCTGTGGGCGGCAAAGAACGCCGGATCGATGGCTTTACGCGTGGCTTCCCAGCTCACGGCCCTGGCTCCGTTTTCGCAAAAACTGAAGGTGCTGCTGTTATCGTCACCCCAGGCGCAGCCGGGACAATCAAATCCTTTTGATTTATTGACACGGAGCAAGTTTCGAATATTTTTCAGCGCTTGCTTGCTGTCGAGCACAAAACTGGTTGTGGCTTCTAAAGAGCCCCAACCACCTGCTGCGCTCTGGTATGGTTTGATGGCGGGTTTGAATTTCATGGTGGTGTCCGCAGGTGTTGAATGTTTGTGTTATGTAAATTTTATATTAAATATTTGCGATGTGTGGCCAGTCTAAGAGTGAGCGCGTCGATCGTCTAATCGACTGTGGCTATGGCGCGATTAAGAAAGGCTATTGAGTTTATGCGCTTGGTATATTTCACATTTTATAACCCCTTATAGGCGAATGACTTGCGGTGTACGGCGAAATTGGTTTCACTGTCATTTCTGTGGGGACGCTCCCCTTAACGTATGCCAGACAGGAAGCGACATCATCGACATCAAACAGCTTATTTACCTGTGCAATCTTGAGAAAGAGCGCCATTTTGGACGTGCGGCGGAGGCCAGTTTCGTCAGCCAGCCCACGCTCTCTATGCGGCTGAAAAACCTGGAGCGCGAGCTCGATTTGGCGCTGATTAATCGCGGTAACAATTTTGAATGGTTCACGGCGGAGGGTGAGCGCGTTTTGGTCTGGTCGCGTGAAATCGTTTCGATTTATCAGGGATTGAAGTTGGAAGTGGCGTCGCTTAAGCGTGGCGTGGGCGGCGTATTGCGCATTGGTGCGGTGCCGCAATCGGGAATGGTGCTGGCGCAACTGTTGGCCGCTGCTCATGAGATCTACCCACAGCTCGACTATCAGGTCTCCTTGTTCAGTGCGGACCAACTTCTTGAAGCGCTCAATACCCACACGGTTGATATCGGTCTGGGATTTTTCGAGCTTACCACGCTCAAAGAGCTGGCTTTTCAGGCGGCTCCCGTACACCGCAGTGAGATTTCGCTGGTTTACCACCCGCAAGCATTCCCACAGATGGTCGGAGAGACGCCGTTGGCATTAGCGGATTTGGCGGATGTGCCGCTGTGTCTGGTTGAGCCCAGCCGCTATTTTCGGCGTTATCTCGATGGACACTTTCGTGAGTCAGGTGTGACGCCGAAGGTCAAAGTGGAAAGTACCTCGGTGATGCAATTGATGCAAAGCGTCTTTTTAGGATTGGGCTGTGCCGTCGTGCCTCAAGGGAGCCTGTTGCCGGAAATGACACCCGCACTGCGTTTTCGCCCACTCACACTGCCACCAATGCAGCGTCAGGCGGCGCTGGTTGTGGCCCCAGTTGGCAAGGTTACTGCCCTGGCACAAAATTTCTTTGTTTTCGCACAAACGTGGCTGGCAGAAAACGCAGGTTGAGTTGGGACGAAAAAAAACCACCGAATGCCGGTGGTTTTTACCGATAGCGGTTGGAAATTAATCCAGTTCCAGCTCATTCATGGCAGCGATATTGAAGCCGCCATCCACGTGCAGGACTTCACCGGAGATACCAGCAGCCAGATCCGAGCACAAGAAAGCAGCCGTATTGCCTACGTCTTCAATGGTGACCACACGGCGGATAGGCGTTACCGCCTCGCAGTGGGAAAGCATTTTCTTGAAGTTTTTGATGCCAGACGCAGACAGCGTGCGGATGGGGCCAGCGGAAATGGCGTTAACACGCACACCTTGCGCGCCCATGGCGTTAGCCATGTAGCGAACGTTGGCCTCCAGAGAGGCTTTGGCCAGACCCATCACGTTGTAGTTCGGGATAGTGCGCTCGGCACCGAGGTAGGAGAGTGTTACCAGCGCGGAGTTCGGGTTCAGCATGGCGCGGCAGGCTTTTGCCATCGCCACGAAGCTGTAGGAGCTGATATCGTGCGCAACGCGGAAACCGTCACGGGTCACGGCGTCGACGTAATCACCATCCAGTTGGTCGCCTGGAGCGAACGCGATGGAGTGGACAAAACCGTCAAAGGTCGGCCATACGTTAGCCAGTTCGGCAAACAGCGCTTCAATGCTGGCATCTTCCGCAACGTCGCACGGCAGTACGATGCTGGAACCCAGCTCTTGTGCGAAGCCTTCAACACGCGATTTCAGCTTGTCGTTCTGGTACGTAAACGCCAGTTCAGCGCCTTCGCGTTGCATCGCCTGTGCGATACCGAATGCAATTGAGCGGTTACTGGCAACACCAGTTACCAAAATGCGCTTACCGGTTAGAAAACCCATAGCAGTAATCCTTGTGATTATAGTTGCTGCGAACGCCCGCACAGAATGCGTTAATCAGGGCGTTCGAAGTGAGTAAACCGGGCGATTCTAGCATGGTTGCCCCCCGTGGGGTACTCCGAGCAGTATCGCCCGCGCGTTTGCCACGATGTCGCGCTGGCGAATCCGGCTAAAACTGCGCGCCGTCACGGCGCCAGGCATCGGCACTGAGCGCTTCGCTAAAGTGGCTGGCAATCAGGCGTTTGGTCAAATCGTGTAGCGGCGCGGCCAGCACGTCTGCGGTGCTGCCTCGCTCGACCACTTCACCCTCATGCATTACCATGATGTGCTTCATCATGCCCAGATGCTGAGTGACATAAATATAGGAGATGCTTTGTTCTTCCTGAAGTTCCAACATCAAATTAATGATTTGCGAGCGCATCGACATATCTAACAAGGCCAGTGCCTCGTCAGCCACGATCACCTTGGACTGCAAGATCAACGCCCGTGCCAATCCCACGCGCTGTTTTTGGCCGGGTGCCAGCGCCTGCGGGTAGTAGTAGGCGTGATCAGGGCGCAGGCCTACCTGTTGCAGCGTCTGGTTGATCATTTTTCCCGCTCGTGACCGTTCAATGTGGTATTCAACCGCAGCGGCATATCAAGCAGTTGGCCAATACGCTGGCGTGGGTTGAGCGCATTGCCTGCGTCCTGAAAAATCATGCGCACCTGCTGGCAACGGAAGCGATAATCGCCGTAGCACAAAGGATGATCGTTAATCAGCAGTTCACCGGAGGTCGGTGGGATGACCCCCGCCAGCATTTTCGCCAGGGTCGATTTACCGGAGCCGTTCTCACCGATAATCGCCAGCGTCTGCCGTTCACGCAGCGTGAAACTCACGGATTTCACAGCTTCAACGTGTTGGCGGTGAAATAACCCGGTGCGGTAGCGGAACGTTTTGGTCAGGTTGCGCGCTTCGAGCAGAATGTCATCCATCATTGCTCCTCCGTATTAAGCGGGAAATGGCAGGCAAACCAGTGATTTTTGGTCGATACCAACAGTGGTGTTTGCATGCATTTTTTCTGCGAGTAGGGGCAACGCGGACCGAGACGGTAGCCTACCGGCAGATACTCTAGTGACGGAATAGCGCCCGGCAGCGTGTTGAGTCTGCTTTTGTGCGGCACCGAACGCCCGAAATCGGGCATGGCGCGGATCAGCGCCTGGGTGTAAGGGTGGTGCGGTGATCAGCTCTTCACTTGGCGCGCTTTCCGCCGTTTGTCCGCAGTAAAGCACGTTGATGCGATCGGCCCACTTACTCATGGTTTGCAGGTCATGACTGATCAATAAAATGGTGGTGTTATTGTTTTGATTCAGTCGCGACAGAAGCCGGAAAATCTGCGCCTGCGTGGTCGATTCCATCGCATTAGTCGGTTCATCGGCGATCAGCAGACGCGGCTGGTTCGCCAAGGCGATGGCAATCATTACCTTCTGGCATTCACCCTCCGTCAATTCATAGGGGTAACTGCGCATGATATCTTTGTGATCCCTAATGCCTACCCGGTGCAACAGTTCGATGGCGCGGCGTTTGCGCCACTGAAAGCGTTGCCACCAACGACCTTTGTAGGTCCAGCCGGGAATGGCAAGCATCAGCTGTTTGCCTATGTGCTCGGAGGGATCGAGACTCCTGAAAAATCATCGACACGTTGTGGCCCACCAGCTTACGCCGTGCACGGGGTGAGAGTTGCAGCAAGTCGATATCATCAAAGCGGAAGTGGTCAGCCGTCACCCGCCAGTTATCTTTGGTTACGCCGCAGATGGCTTTCGCGATAAGACTCTTGCCCGATCCCGATTCTCCCACCAGGCCGCGGATTTCCCATTCGGTCAGGGTAATACTGACGCGATCGACGGCCTTGACCGGACCGTCAGGCGTAAGGAATTCAATGGTCAGATTACGAATATCGAGTAGTGCCATGGTTCGTCTCCGCCATTAATCCATTTGTGACAGCAGGGAACGGCGGATGCCATCGCCCAGCAGATTCACAATCAGTACGCTGAGGGTAATGGCTACACCCGGCAACATCACCGTTCAGGGCGCGGCATAAACCAGTTCCAGCGAATTACCTAACATGGCGCCCCATTCGGGTGTTGGCATTTTAGCGCCCAGATCGAGAAAGTCCAGTGCTGAAATGTCT
This sequence comes from Candidatus Symbiopectobacterium endolongispinus, assembly GCF_018777385.1. GTDB lineage: Bacteria > Pseudomonadota > Gammaproteobacteria > Enterobacterales > Enterobacteriaceae > Symbiopectobacterium > Symbiopectobacterium endolongispinus. The sequence goes on from NZ_JAFJYB010000003.1 coordinate 697,884, forward strand.
AGAATGGCGATAGAGCGCGCGCGGGTAAACTCGGACACCAGCACCGGCCCGATATTGGGTAACACCACGTACCAAATGATATAGCGGGTTGATGCGCCGTCTAATCGGGCGGCGATCACATATTCCTTATCCATCTCATCGTGCACGGCGGTGTAGAGCGTTCTCACCATACGCGGCGGCAGCGCCAGCCACACGGCCAGCATAGCGTGCGTCAAATCCGGGCCGATAAAGGCGATCACCACGATAGCCAGCAGCAATGACGGTATTGACAGCAACGTATCAAGGATATGGTTTAATAATGCGGAACGCAGGCCGTGCGTTACGCCAGCTAATGTGCCGAGCACAATGCCGTAGAACGCCGCCGCATAGGTGACGATCAACGCTGAACCGACGGTCGCCGCAGTACCGGTCAATAACCGGCTTAATAGATCGCGCCTCAGATCGTCTGTACCGAGAAAGAAGGACACTTCCCCGTAATGTGACCAGGAAGGCGGCAGCAATTGATAGCCCAGAAATTGCTGATCGACGGCATAAGGGGCGATAGCAGAGCCAAACAGACACAGAAACAGCAGCGCCAAAAAGCCGTACAGCCCAATCATCGCCAGCGTATCGCGATGGAAAAATTGCCAGATATCCCGCACGCGGCTGGGCAGGCGCTTTTCACTGTAAACGTTATCGAAGGGCATATGATTTCACTTGGACTGCTCTTGATGCATGTGGTGTTACTCTACTTATATCAATCATATCATTACCTTGTGTCAGAAAAGTACCGAGACAAAGTAGAGGTAATCTCTGATTTACACGGGCTGAATGTCAGGCTCGCGATTTCCTGTGGCGCAGCCTTTTTACCGATAGCGCTGAGGAAAGAAGTCCGTAGCGTTAAGCATAGGTGATTATCCTTCTATATCACTGTCGCAGGCAAGAGAACACAGGTAGCAATTTCGAACCTGGAGCACCGGAGGTTATAACCCGCGTCGCGGACTCCCTGAATACTGTTTACTGCCCCACATTTATCCTTTCAAAAAATGGCTTATTCTTCCCTTTGATTTTATCAAAAGAAAATTCTGTGTAGTTAATATCTGTATATCCTTTAACCAGCAACTTTCCTTCTTTAAGGTCAGACAAACTTGTCCATACGTTATATTCTGTTTGTGGCGTTTTCGCCTCACCCTGCACATTTCTCTCATCCACAGTAATAACTTTAATACGGTCAAATCTGTTCATAATATGCGCTAGTGTATTCATTGCGAGTTGCGAATTTGCCGGCTTTTGTGCATAGGTCGTATAAAATACACCACGAATGAATCGACCTACAGAGGTGTCTGAAGAGGGCAGTGCCGAAATGGCAATACCGCTGTCGGGTTGACTGACTGGCATATTCCCAAACGTTGAGTGAGAACGATCAACGTTGGTTAGTTGTGTATAGTTATTCAGATTCTGCAAGTACCAAGAGAAATCAGGTCCATTTATCATAACTCGAGTCTGGTTATCATAAACCTTCAACTTACCGTCAACTACTTCAACAACTATACTGCCGCCATTTTTATCATAGAAAGCATAATGAAATGGGGCTTTAATATCACCAAATCCTTTAATGACCGGGGCGCGGAATTTCGTCTTTTCTACAGCTTTTTTTACTTCGCTGACACTTGAAAATTGAGATAAAGCCCATTCTCCTATCGCGGTGACAGGGATGGCATCTTTATATTCATTGGGGTTTTAAATTATCAAGCTCAGCGCTATTTATCATATTGGCACTGAATGAAAGCCCCCCACTGTTCATCCCTTGGAAATGTTATAAATATCAACATCACCATATACCTTGGTGCTGATGGCTAGTATTTTATAATGAGACTGATAACGAACACCATTTTTACCGTCGGGCATTTTTTCTGGAAAACCGTGTTTTCCGGATAATAGGTTACCCAAGAAGGGATATATGTCGTGAGCTCAAGCGTACGGCCATGGTATAAATTGTTGTTTGTATCCAGAATAGCCAGGCTGGTACAGGACTCCGCATTAAATTGTACAGATAAGAACAGAGGGAACATAAAATAAAGAAGGTGTTTTTTTCATTCAAGATACTCCTTATGATTAAAAACAATAATGATATCAATTAAGTATCTCCGCTGCTATGGCTGAGAGTCTATTTTAATCACTCTCTATCATAGCGCTAAATCAGCACAAGTTACAGCAACATAGCAAAAGATTCGATGAATGTAATGATATCAGGATACTTGATTATTTCGAGTATCCGCTCGTTGTTTATTTGATGAGCACGGCAAGAAGCTAACACGGAGAGTTACCTCGCAGAGGCATAGACCGTACTGAACCGGAGGTGACAGGGGATGCGATTGTTGGGTTTGCAAAAATCAGGGACAATATGCAGCGACAGGGGCATCAGCACTGTACTGGTGTGCAAGTATCAAGTTTACTAGTTATCAATGCATTGAATCAATGAATTTAAACTGTCACCAAGCTCTTATTAAACGCAAAAAAAGGAACCATTCTTGGAATCTTAGGATTTAAGCTGCTTTCAGACATAATCATAAAAAGGGCTTTAAGATCGCCATATATTGCTGTGCTATTGTGAAGCGAGTGTGTACCTAATATTTTCTTGAAAAACTCATGGTCTGAATAAATGTCAGGTAAGGCCCTTCAACGCTAGGATGTTTAGATTGGTAGAATGACGGCCTGTCCGCCAACTGGTTCACTTCGCCAATTATTTCATGGAGATTGACGACGTTTTTAATATAGTTACCCCGGTCATAGGTTGTGCAGTTATCCGCCAAAACGCCATAAACATCTTTGGTGTAGGCATTATGTATGACAAACGTGTTGTTTCTTGAATGATACATATCTTCAATCATGTTTTCCACAATCGCTTTAATGTTTCCTTTTAAAGAAGCAATTTCCTAATCGCTTTCTGCATGCTTGATTTTAAAAACCATTTCAGAAATATATTTTCTTTGGCTGTCCTCCGGATCTGGCTTATGGTAGGCATTTAATTCAGTCACGTAAGAATTAATGATTCCTTTGTTGTAGGTTGCTGCTCCTGGATTGGTTGCTACATCGTCACGCAATGCACGCCTCATTGGGTGTTCATAAGGTTCGGAACCGATTCTGTTCATCAAAAAGGGAAGGGGTAATATAAAAAACATTATCAAGGCACGCAAGCAGGTGCCTGCGTGTGAAGAACGAAAAGCGAAGATGGAGTACTTATCGCATGTATCATTGTTTAATCGATTGATGTATGTTTATTCTTTTCGGTTGCCCTATCGAAGGGCATACCATTCCTTATGCTTCAGGGAGTTTGCCATTGCGCCCCAAATATCGGACAGCACATTGACCGTAATTACCATTGCTCCGAAACCATAACCCCGGCGGAGATAGCGGAGTAATCTTGCTGGCGAATCGCATCCACCAACCAGCGCCCTAAACCGGGCCAACTGAACACCACTTCGGTAATGATCGCCAGCGTCAGCATGGTGGATGCTTTGCACCACATCGGCAAACTGCAAACTGGTGAAATAGGGGTATTCACCGCCGTTAACGTCATGATACGGGTGGGTTTTTCCAGCATTCGTTGCAGACTGAAAATCACATCATCGGCGTTTAACGGGCGAGTAGGCGTAAACCAGTCGGTGGTTTGAAACGGCACATCGTGGCGCAGGTATAAACGGTAGGTGTAAGGGTCCACATCCAGCAGTCGGTCGTAAAGCTGTGCTGCCAGTGTATCGATGATCACACCGCTGCGCGCCATTTGCGGGTTGAAGGTATTGACCACGCCGTTGACGCAGACCCCGCACAGGCAGGCGGAGTACAGCGCGCCTATTTTTATCAGGCAGGATGTGTATCCAGACATACGATGCGCTGTTAGTTGGCTGAAAATCAGAGTTGTCATTATAAGAGTGTACCGCACTCTGCTAAAGCTCCCCACTCCGTAGATGCTCACCTGCTGTATTTTCCGCCAAATTTGGAAAAATGCAGCGCTGAACCTGGTATCAGACGTCTACATCGCTGAAGGTAGAGTGCTACCTCACGAAATGATAATTTTTGTTATTTTTTCGCTAAGGAATTAACGCCAACTGCCGTTATACAAAAGATAACTCTGAATGGGCCACGAGAATGCAATATAACAGGGAGAAATGCGTGTGAGTGTAATTTCAGTCTATCCGTCAGCTTTACCATCAACGGCAACCTACAATGCTACGAATAAGGTGTCTGAATCTGATGCCGTCTTAGTCGGACGACAAAAGTCGATCGAATCGTTAGCCTCGGTAGACTCGACCCTATCGCCTGAAGCATTAGCGCGTCTTAAGCAGGATTTTGCAAATGCGACGCCTCCGAGCCAAGAAGAGCAGGAAGCGGCAAAGAAACTGATGTTGGAGATGAGGAATACTTATCTTGATGAATTGGAGCGCAGAGCGCCCGGGGTGACGCATCCGCTATACAGCACAGTGGGCTCTGACGTGTCATTGACGGATTTTCGCGCTTTTTTTTTGCTCTGGCACCAAATGTAACGCGTGAATCGACTCGAGTATTAGCGGATGCCCTTTATGACGCTGTGACTATTCCGCTCGAGAGTTCGGCAGACAGCACCCAGGCCGCAGGTATTGCATTGATGCGGGAGAAGCTGGATTTCATCAACAGCAACTACATACCCGAAGAGCATCAGGCGCAGGTCCGTGCCGATATTGATAACTATATGGAACGGCAACTGACAGTGCGCGATAAAAGCATGAAGCGAATGCTGGATAATGAATTAGATTATGCCAAGTTCTTGAAAGATGGGCCTCGTATAGAAGAAGCGCAGGAGAACGTCAGCGCCTATGCTCAGGGTAATTACCGTGCTCAGATAGAAATCTGGCAAGTGATGGCAATAAGTGAAAGCACAGAGGATACGCAGGTCATGACGGATAAGCTGACCCAGTGGTATTCGCGGATATCTTATCGTGATGCAGAGCAAGACGAACAGTTTGACACGCTGATCTCCAGTTGGCAGCAGTTCGTCGAAAAGTATCAAAAATAGAGAAGAACCCCACCGTCACTACGGAAATGAGAAAAACTCTCAATAAAGTGCTTTGCAACTGATACTGATAACTATTATTACTCATTTCGCACTCAAGAAGGCTTCTCGTAAGCGAGGAAGGGGAGCACGACATTGCTCACATTGCTCCCAGTATTATTTTAGCCAGCGTTTGCTGGGTTTTTTTATCTGTAATTTATCCCTCACCGCTGGTGATATCGTATTTTTTCAACAGCCCACGCAGCTGGTGGTAGGTCAATCCCAACAGCGTTGCGGCCTTACGTTGGTTAAAACGCGCTTGAGACAATGCCTTCTCAATGAGGGCTTTGTCTTGTGTCTGCTGCCATTCACGCAGCGCCAGTGGTAAACGCGGTAGGGTAGAAGCAACGCAAACTGGAGTAACCGGTGTTTCAGCGGTGCGTTGAAATGGGTTAATAATAATGGCATCCAAGGGTTCTCCCGCCGCGCCATGGCGATAAACCGAGCGTTCAACCACGTTTTTTAGTTCCCGAAAATTGCCGGGCCAGGCATAATTTAACAAGGTATCACGGGCGCGCGCAGAAAATCCGGTAAACAGAGGGAGTTGCAATTCCCGGCACATCTTAATGGCGAAGTGCTCCGCCAATAACATGATGTCCTGCTGGCGTTCGCGCAGCGGGGGCAGTTGCACCACATCGAAAGCAAGTCTGTCGAGCAGATCGGCGCGAAACTTACCAGCCGTAGCGAGTGCGGGCAGATCTTCATTGGTGGCACACACCAGACGTACATCAACCTGAAGCGGTTGGCTGCCTCCCACGCGCTCCAAAACGCCATATTCGATGACGCGCAGCAATTTCTCCTGCACCAGCATTGGCGCGTTACTAACTCATTGAGGAACAGCGTGCCGCCGTCTGCACGCTCAAAACGCCCCAGATGACGGCGTTGCGCGCCGGTGAACGCCCCGGCTTCATGGCCGAACAACTCTGAATCCAGCAGATTTTCATTAAGCGCCGCACAGTTCAGGGAAATAAACGGGCCTTGCCAACGTGGCGAAAGGTAGTGAAGGCAGCTGGCAATCAACTCCTTACCGGTACCGCGTTCGCCTAACACCAGCACCGGTTTGGTAAGCTGCGCCAATTGTGAAACTTGCTCCAGCATTTCAACAAAGCTGTCGGCTTCACCCAGGAGATTCTCCTGACCTTTTTCCATCAGATATCACCTTTTATTGCGGTTAATTTTGCTAACTGTTGGCGTATTTAACCAATCTATCCGATGATGCTCATTTGTCAAAAAAATAATAATCAATAATTTCAGTCAGATAAATTTATCGCTATGTTGGCATGCATCTTGTAATAGCAAGGGGGAACGCTAAGGTTGGTCGGCATCAAGCATGACGAATCAACATCACCACCCAGTGCATGCGCACTGTGATATGACCAAGAGGACACTGTAATGGGTATTTTTTCTCGTTTTGCCGATATCGTGAACGCGAACATCAATTCGTTACTGGACAAAGCGGAAGATCCGCAAAAGCTGGTGCGCTTGATGATCCAGGAAATGGAAGACACACTGGTAGAAGTACGCTCCACCTCGGCGCGGGCGCTGGCGGAGAAAAAACAGATTGCGCGTCGTGTCGAGCAGGCTGAATCCCAACAGGGACAATGGCAGGAAAAAGCCGAACTGGCGTTGCGTAAAGACAAAGACGATCTGGCGCGTGCGGCACTGCTTGAAAAACAGAAACTGGCCGACGTGATTGCGGTGCTGACCCGTGAAGCGGAAAATGTGGACGAAACGCTGACGCGCATGAAACGCGAAATTGGTGAGTTGGAAAACAAACTCACGGAAACCCGTGCCCGCCAGCAGGCGCTTTCGCTGCGTCATCAGGCAGCTTCTTCCTCTCGCGATGTGCGCCGTCAACTCGATAGCGGTAAACTGGATGAAGCGATGGCCCGTTTCGAACAGTTCGAACGCCGCATCGATTCGATGGAGGCGGAAGCAGAGAGCGCCGGTTTCGGTAAGCAGAAATCGCTGGATCAGCAATTTGCCGAGTTGCAGGCTGATGATGAAATCAGCGCTCAGTTGGCTGCGTTAAAAGCAAAAATCAAACCGGAAGCCTGATGGCGGCCAGCCTGTTGGGCCGCCCGCACCACACTAACACGCCTATCAAGGAGATATAATGAGCGCTTTGTTTCTTGCCATCCCATTGACGATTTTCATGTTGTTCGTAGCCCCGATATGGCTTTGGCTGCATTACAGTCAGCGCAAGCAACGTGATGCGGCGCAAGGGGAGGCATCCTGGGGGCAAAGCGATCTCCAGCGTTTGACCACGCTGTCTCAAGAAGCGAAACAGATGCGCGAGCGGATCCAGGCATTGGAAGAGATTCTGGATGCAGAACATCCCCACTGGAGGCAATCATGATAAAAGGAAAATTGAACGCGATGATGAATTCGCACGGCCGCAAGCTGTACCGGTTACCGCAAGAGGGTATGATCAAAGGCGTGTGCGCCGGGCTGGCGCGCTATCTGGATGTGCCGGTAAAACTGCTGCGTATCATTGTGGTGCTGTCGCTGTTCTTTGGACTGTTTTTCTTTACGCTGGTGGCGTATATCGTGCTGACCTTTGTCCTCGATCCGGCGCCGGCGGGCACTTATGAGCACGATGATGATGCCGTGCGCCCAAGTCAAACACTGAGCGAGGCAGATGCGGTATTGCGTGACAGTGAAGCGCGTTTGCGTGACATGGAGCGCTATGTCACCTCGGAGACCTTTGCGGTACAAAGCCGTTTTCGTCAACTGTGATGTCATCTACTGGCGTATGAATCATGGGGTATAGAACAAGGAGTGACGGATTGCCCCTAAAGCAACCTTTGCATCATTTACAGCATGAATTTGAAGCCCTGATTAATCGCAGTGTCGATCGCCAACTGCGGTTAGCCGTTACCGGGCTGAGCCGCAGCGGTAAGACCGCATTTATCACCGGTTTTGTCAATCAACTGCTCAACGTGCATAACGGCGCGCAGTTGCCACTTTTTTCCGCGGTGCGGGAAGGGCGATTGCTTGGCGCAAAACGGGTTCCTCAGAGACATCTGGCGGTGCCGCGCTTCGCTTATGACGAAGGCATGATGTCGCTGTTTGGCGATCCGCCGCAGTGGCCGACGCCGGCACGCGGCGTCAGTGAAATCTGTCTGGCGCTGCGTTATCGCTCCAACGATTCGCTGCCGCGCCACTTTAAGGATACCTCGACGCTCTATCTGGAGATTGTCGATTATCCCGGTGAATGGCTGCTGGATCTACCATTGCTGGAGCAAAATTACCTCGCCTGGTCGCGGCAAATGTTCGGGTTGCTGCAAGGTGAGCGCGCCCTGTGGGCCAAGCCGTGGTTAGATTTGTGCGATAAGCTCGATCCGCTGGCCCCCGCTGATGAAAATCTTCTGGCGGAGATTGCGCAGCGCTACACCGATTACCTGCTGCGCTGCAAGCAGGAGGGGCTGCATTTTATTCAGCCGGGGCGCTTTGTGCTGCCGGGTGAATTGGCTGGTGCGCCGGTTCTGCAATTTTTCCCGTGGCCGCAGGCGCAACAACTGGGAGACGTTGCGCTAGCGCAGGCGGATGAAAAAAGCACGCTCGGCATGCTGCGCCGCCGCTATGACTATTACTGCCAAACCGTAGTCAAAGGTTTTTATAAGCACTACTTTTCACGTTTCGACCGCCAGATTGTGCTGGTGGATTGTTTGCAACCGCTCAACCGCGGGCTACACGCTTTTACTGATATGCGTCTGGCGCTCACGCAATTGATGCAAAGTTTCCATTATGGCAAACGCACCTTGTTGCGCCGTTTATTTTCGCCGTGCATCGATAAACTGATGTTTGCAGCCAGTAAAGCGAACCATATCACGGCGGATCAGCATGCGAATCTGGGTCGCTATTGCAGCAACTTGTACATGAAGCCTGGCAGAATGCGGCGTTTGAGGGCATCACCATGGATTGCGCGGGCATTGCGTCCGTGCAGTCAACCCAAAGTGGTATCGTGGAATATCACGGCAGAACCTGCCCGCGTTGCGCGGACATCGTCTTGGCGACGGTGAACCGCTGACGCTCTATCCCGGTGAAGTGCCCGCGCGTTTGCCCGGTGCCGCCTTTTGGCAGCAACAGGGCTTCCATTTTGAAGATTTTCGACCTCAAGCGATGAACGTTGATACGCCGCTGCCGCACATTCGGCTGGACAGCGTCATGGAATTTTTATTGGGGGGATAAATTGCGATGAGTGAACCGCTAAAGCCACGTATCACTTTTGATGATTATGCGTCGCGCCACTTCTCCCCAACGGTCCCCGAAGCAGAATTGAGCAGCGAGGGCGAGGCGGAAGCCGCCGTTGAAGCGGCATTGCGACCACGCCGCAGTCTGTGGCGCAAGCTGGTGATAGCAGGTATCACCTTATTCGGTGCCAGCGCGGTTGCGCAGGGCATCCAATCGGTACATACCGCCTGGCTGGAACAGCAGTGGATTGCGCTAGGTGGGTTGGCCGCGGGCGGTATGATAGTGGCTGCCGGCGCAGGCTCCCTGATTGCCGAGTGGCGGCGTTTGTACCGTTTGCGGGCTCGTGCCGAAGCGCGCGATAAAGCACGAGAGTTGCTCGGCATTCACGGTATTGGGCAGGGGCGCGATTTTTGTGAAAAGCTGGCGCAGCAGGCCGTGTTGGATGATGGGCATCCCGCACCCCAGCGTTGGTGTGCCTCGCTGCATGAAACACACAACGATAAAGAAGTGCTGGTACTTTACGCCAATCTGGTGCAACCGGTGCTGGATAACCGCGCCCGCCGTGAGATCAGCCGTTCGGCCGCTGAATCCACGCTGATAATTGCGGTCAGTGCGCTGGCACTGGTGGACATGGCTTTCATAGCCTGGCGCAATTTGCGTCTGATCAATCGTATCGCCGCGCTTTACGGTATTGATCTGGGCTATTTTAGTCGCATTCGCCTGTTTAAATTGGTGTTGCTGAATATCGCTTTCGCCGGTGCTTCAGAGATGGTGCGTGAAATCGGCATGTACTGGATGTCGCAGGATCTGGCAGCGCGCCTTTCGGCCCGCGCTGCACAGGGAATTGGTGCTGGTTTGCTGACCGCACGACTCGGCATTAAAGCGATGGAACTCTGTCGTCCATTGCCATGGCTCGACGACAAGCCGCAGCTTGGGGATTTCCGGCGTGAATTGGTCGGGCAAATCAAGGCCGTGGTACAGAAAAAAAACACACCAACGCCGCCGTAACACCCACGAACGCTCGAAATACCGCCAACGGGAAAAAGATGTTGCCACCTGTCAACTTTTGCTGACAGGTAGCTTCATCCGTGGGATGGGACGCGGTATGATGCCGGAGATATCCATTCCCCTGGAAGAAGGTAGCTGTTAATGCGTCTGGAAGTCTTTTGTGAAGATCGAATTGGCCTGACGCGCGAGTTGTTAGATTTACTGGCCTCGCGCGCTATTGATTTGCGGGGTATTGAAATTGACCCCGCCGGACGGATTTACCTGAATTTTGCCACGCTTGGATTTGACGATTTCCGTGTACTGATAGCGGAGATTCGACGTATCGAAAGCGTGCGCGATGTGCGCACTGTGGCGTTCATGCCTTCCGAGCGAGAGCAGCGCGCGATGAATGCCGTTTTGGAATCGATGCCAGAGCCGGTTTTCTCCCTCGATCTGAAAGGCAATATTGAATTGTTCAATCCGGCGATGTTGGCGCTGTTCGAACAATCTGCTGACAGCATCGGCGCGGTCACCATTAACCAGTTGATCCCCAATTACAACTTCACACGCTGGTTGGAGCGCGATGATCGCCGGCTGGAAGCGGAGCGTGTGGTGATTCGCGGGCAAGATTTCCTGTTGGAAATCACCCCGGTGTATTTGGATAATGACGCGGGCGAAAGCGTGATTGCCAGCGCGCTGGTTATGCTGAAATCGGCGGTGCGTATGGGCCGCCAGTTACAAGATCTGGCGGTTAACGATGAGAATGAATTTAATCATATCGTCGCCGTCAGCCCCAAAATGCGTCAGGTGGTTGAGCAAGGTAAAAAGCTGGCCATGCTCGATGCGCCGTTGCTGATCGTGGGTGATACTGGCACCGGTAAAGATATGCTGGCCCGTGCGTGCCATCTGCGCAGTTCTCGCGGCAAAAAGACTTTCCTGGCGCTCAATTGCGCATCACTGCCTGACGATGTGATGGAAAGTGAACTGTACGGCCACGCACCGGGAGCTTATCCCAATGCGCTGGAAGGCAAAAAAGGCTTCTTTGAGCAGGCCAATGGCGGTTCTGTATTGCTGGATCAGGTGGGCGAAATGTCGCCGCAGATGCAGACCAAGCTGCTGCGTTTTCTTAATGACGGCACCTTCCGTCGGGTTGGGGAAGAGCACGAGGTGCACGTTGATGTCCGGGTGATTTGCGCCACGCAAAAAAACCTGCTGGAACTGGTGCAGCGCGGTGAGTTTCGTGAAGATCTCTATTACCGGCTTAACGTGTTGATGCTTGCCTTGCCGCCGCTGCGCGAACGTCCGGCGGATATCATGGCGCTCACCGAACTGTTCATGGCGCGTTTTGCCGATGAGCAAGGTATTGCCAGACCCCGCATTGCGCCGGAGCTGTATCATCTGCTGCCGCAGTACGGATGGCCGGGTAATGTGCGCCAGTTGAAAAACACTGTTTATCGTGCGTTGACTCAGTTGGAAGGGCGCGAACTGCGCGTGCAGGATATCGATCTGCCTCAGTTCACCCTTGATACTGTACAGAACGATGATTTGCTTGAGGGGTCACTGGACGATATCAGCAAGCGCTTTGAACGTTCAGTGCTGACCCGCCTTTATCAGGCTTATCCCAGCACGCGTAAACTGGCAAAACGTCTGGGCGTTTCCCATACTGCCATCGCCAACAAACTGCGTGAATACGGATTGAGCCAGCGTAAAGCCGCAGATGAGGCGGAGGAATAATCCAAAAAAACGGCTGCCGAGGCAGCCGTTTTTTTATCTGTTGAGACTTATTTTAGTGCAGCCAGCGCGGCATCATAATCAGGTTCGGTGGTGATCTCGTTCACCAACTCGCTGTACAACACGTTGTCTTGCTCATCCAATACCACCACAGCGCGCGCTGTCAGTCCGTGCAGCGGGCCAGCGGCGATAGCAACACCGTAGTTATCCTTGAATTCCGCACCCCGCAGCAAAGAGAGTACCACCACGTTGTTCAGACCTTCTGCACCGCAGAAACGCGATTGTGCTAAACGGCAGATCGGCGGAGATACGGAGCACCACGGTGTTATCCAGCTCAGAAGCCAATTGGTTAAATTTGCGCACGGAAGCGGCGCAGACACCCGTATCAATACTTGGGAAGATATTCAGGATTTTACGCTTACCGGCGAACTGGGTCAGCGCGACATCGGAAAGGTCCTTGGCAACCAGTGTGATGGCGGGAGCTTTAGCGCCTTTCTCAGGAAAGTTTCCGGCTACAGCGACAGGATTGCCTTGAAAATGCACATTTTTTGACATTTCTTTGTCCTTCAATTACAGGTGGTTAACACGGACATCAGTGTAGGGCAACATTAGCAACATTGATATAAAAACTTTTGCTGCAACAAGGCGACACACGGGGACAGGTAGCGTTCGCTGGCGTCGTCGGCAGAAACCGCCGGCAGCTCTAAGGTGATGCACGGCAACTGACGCTCCGCGCACCAACTGCCAAAAGAACCCGGCGTGGGGTAACCAATATGCTAGACCTGTGGCAATGAGAAAGCCTGTGAAAGCCATCCTGCCAGCGAAGAACGGTCCGGATCGTCAACGCAGGCAAGTGGCTCGTGGAAGGTGACAATCCAGGCTGGATCGAGACGTTCAATCAGCGAGCACAATGCCTGGGTTTCAGACTCTGAGCCGGGATACGCGCCGGTGGAAAGCTGCACGTCGCGTTCAGGCGTGGCGCTGTTCCAGCGGTAGACCGTATTGGCTTCCTGCCAGTTGGCGGTGGGAAAATTACGTTTCAAATCAACGCCATTGACGTTGGTGCGCAGACTAAGCTGGCAGCCATCCGGATTGACGCATAGCACCAGATGCTGATGGCGTTGTCCAGGGAGTAACGTTCGCAGGGCGCAGGAGAGAACGGAAATTGACGCGGCTTCATCTCCGTGCGTGCCTGCGAGAATCAGGCCGGTGTCGCTACTGGTGTGCTCGGCAGGAAAGTAGAGTAACGGTGCGCCCAACGCGGATAAACCATAGCGTTCACCGGATACCTTAAGAGGTCCACGCTGGTGGCGTGGTGTCAGCAAACACGTGCTCGTCATGATGATGCCAAAGCATCATTGTGGTCATTCATCCGAATACTTCATCATAAAAGGTGCGATGAAAAAAGCCTTATTAGTGCCCCGTTTCGCATTGATACACACAGAGCGCCAATGCAATAAGGCGACATAGCCTATTTCCCGCTATCATAGTTGCAATACACCGTGACTGATACCGTAACCTGATGATGGATGAGGTGAATGGCTATGCAATACCATAATAATACAGGGCTGAAACGGGGCCTATCACGGAGCCTGCTGGCGGTCATTTTGGGCACGATAACGGGCAGTGCCGTGGCAGCCAACGTGCCTGCCGATGCCGTATTGGCGGATAAACAGGAAATTGTCCGCCATATCAAGGATGAACCAGCTTCTCTGGACCCGATTGAAGCGGTCGGCTTGCCCGAGGCGCAGGTGTCGCGCGATCTGTTCGAAGGGCTGCTGAATCAGGACGCACAAGGACGTGCGATCCCCGGCGTTGCATTGCGCTGGCAAACCAATGACGACCGAACCTTTCTATTTACGCTCCGCGATGATGTGCGCTGGTCGAATGGCGATCCGGTGACCGCACAGGATTTTGTCTACAGTTGGCGGCGTCTGGTTGATCCCGCCAACTCCTCGCCGTTTGCCTGGTTTGCTCGTCTGGCGGGGATCGTTAATGCTGAGCAGATCATTGCCGGGACTCAGACGCCAGATCAACTGAGTGTAACGGCGGTGGATGCGCATACGCTACGCGTGCAGTTGAATAAGCCGGTGCCTTATTTTATCAACCTCGTCGGCCATTTCAGTCTGTTTCCGGTGCACCAGAAAACCGTTGAGCAATTTGGCAACGACTGGACTAAACCGGGGAATTTGGTGGGTAACGGCGCTTTCGCGTTAAAAGAGCGCGTGGTCAATGAAAAGCTGGTGCTGACACCTAACCCTTACTACTGGGATAGAGCTAACACCCGTTTGACCAAAGTGACCTTTGTGCCAATCAATCAGGAATCCAACGCCACTAAGCGCTATCTGGCGGGGGATATCGATATCACCGAATCTTTCCCCAAACAAATGTACCAGAAGCTACTCAAGGATGTGCCGGGACAGGTGTACACGCCGGAGCAGTTGGGAACCTACTATTACGCCTTCAACACCCAGCGTGCCCCGACCAATGATGCACGCGTACGCCGGGCGCTCTCCTACGCGATAGACCGCAAAATCATTGCCGAAAAGGTGCTGGGCACCGGAGAAAAACCGGCCTACCGCTTCACGCCTGATGTGACCGCCGGGTTTACGCCGGAGCCTAACCAGCTACAGCACTACTCGCAGGAAGAGTTGGATATGCAGGCCAAAGCGCTGATGGCCGCGGCGGGGTATGGGCCCGATCGTCCGCTGACGCTCTCGCTGTTGTATAACACGGCGGAAAACCATCAGAAAATTGCTATCGCCATCGTCTCAATGTGGAAGCAAAAGCTAGGCGTCAACGTGAAGTTGACTAATCAGGAGTGGCAGACCTATATCAATAGCCGTAACAGCGGTGATTTTGATGTGATCCGCGCATCCTGGGTAGGCGATTACAATGAAGCCTCGACGTTTCTGTCATTACTGACCTCAACGCACAGTGGAAATATTGCGCGTTTTCACAGTGCGGATTACGATCGCGTGGTCAACGATGCCAGCATGAAAACCGATGCGACGGCGCGCAACGCGCTGTATAACCAGGCCGAAAATCTGCTGCTGGATGCCGCGCCTATCGCCCCTATCTATCAATACACCAATGGACGCTTGATCAAACCCTGGGTAAAAGGTTACCCGATCACCAATCCCGAAGATGTGGCTTACAGCCATACCCTCTATATCTTGAAACATTGATTGTTACTGTTAGCGATTAGGCAGCCCGTTTTGCGCGGGCTGCCTACAGCTAGCGAACGACAAGCACCGAACAGGTGACGTGTCGCACCACGGCGGCCGCGTTGGAGCCCAGTAAAAAGGTAGTGGCGCTGGGGCGGTGGGAGCCTATGATGATGAGGTCAGCATCAAGTGAGTCAGCAAGCTTCAGGATTTGCTCCTTGGGCGTGCCGGTCATTATGTGCGGCATAATCCTGTCTTCCGGCAGGTTAAAACGCTTGATGACCTCGGTAAATGCCGCGCTGGTGTTGCGTTTCATCTTCTCTATATCGGGCAGCCCGGCAGGATAGGTAACACCAAGGGTGGTGTAATAGGGGTATGAAGGGATCACGGTAAGAAAGTGCACGTAGGTGTCATGTAGCTTCGCCAACGCTTCTACGTGCGCAACAACGCGTTGCGTTAATTCATTTTCAGATATGTCGATGGGAACGAGCACGGTCTTATACATATCACCTCCTGTTCATCATCTGATGTGGAAACAAGAGCTCATTTACACTGTAGCGGGTTTTGGCAAACCGGCAGTGATATGTGTCAAAAATGTGCTATTCAACGATGACGCAATCGCTCAACGATCGGAAGCTATTTTGTTACTGATTGAATTTGCGAAAAATCTAATTATCGCTAGGCTTTAGCTGTTGTAAAACCATTACGGTATGACCGTCATTGTGATTGGGTAGCGTAATGGCCGTGGGAGAGAAAAACATGAAACCGTTTGAAGGAAAAGTATTGCAGGATTCAGAGGCGGTTCATGCCTGCCAGTTGGATGGGAAGGGTGGAATCAAACCGATTTCGGCCGACGGCATGGTCTATAGCGTCAATCCTTGCTGGCTGCATTTGGATTACAGCCTGCCTGGCAGCGCACTCTGGTTGAATGAAACGCCGCTGCTGCCTGACGGTATTCGTAACTTGTTGGCGGGAGAAAGTGCGCGTCCATGGGTTACGCGCTTGGGGGAAGGGACGCTCATCACCCTGCGCAGCATCAATCTCAATGCTGATTCACGCCCTGATCAGTTGGTGGCCGTGCGGGTCTTTATCACCGATACGCTGATTATCTCAACGCGCCGTCGTAAAATTGCCGCCATCAATGATGTGCTGACTGATTTGCAAGAGGGCAACGGCCCGACTGACAGCGGTAGCTGGCTGGTTTCCGTGGCGGAAGCACTGACGGACCAAATCAGTGAATTTATCGACGATCTGCTGGAGCAGAAGATTCCGGCGCGCGGTACACTGGCATTGATCCGCAAGCAACTGATTGTGCTACGACGCTACATGACACCTCAGCGCGATGTTTTTTCCCGCCTTTCGGGCGAACGCTTGGCCTGGATGGGCGATGACGATCGCCGCAGGATGCAGGAGATTGCTGAACGTCTTGGGCGCGGATTGGACGATCTGGACGCCAGCGTAGCACGCACCACCGTACTGGCTGATGAAATTACCTCGCATATGACAGAAGCGCTTAATCGACGCACCTACAGCATGTCTGTGTTGGCCATGATATTTTTGCCTACTACTTTCTTGACCGGGCTGTTTGGCGTCAACCTGGGCGGGATCCCAGGCGGTGGTTCATCCATGGGATTTATCATCTTCTGCGTTATGTTTCTCGTCTTGGTGGGGGGGCGTTGCCCTGTGGTTAAAGCGCAGTAAATGGCTATGAAATTTTCCAACGGGTTACTGCGCTTGCTATCACAATATGTTGAGTGTCTTCAAAAAAATTGAATATATTGAGAAATATCAACATTTCATGCACTCAGGTACGGCACTATCACTCTCGCAGGTGAATGCAACGTCAAGCGATGGGCGTTGCGCCCCATATTGCCTTACTTCCTTTTTTGAATTACTGCTATAGCACAATTGATTCACACCATGCCGACGTTTATGTCGGCATTTTTTTTGCCTAAATATCAGCAGGGCACCGTAGTGCCCTGGCATTATTTGATTTCGATAACGTTAAGGCGCTCAGGTTCGGCAACGGCGTCGTCTTCGGGGTGCCAACCGATTGGCTGGAGCGGAAGCGTTTCACGATCGAACGCTAAATCGCCACCGTCAATCACTTCACTGCCGTGCTGGATTCCCTTGAAATCGAAGAGGTGATGATCGGCCAAATGGGAGGGCACGACGTTTTGCATGGCCGTGAACATGGTCTCAATACGGCCGGGATGGCGTTTATCCCAATCGCGCAGCATGTCTTTGATTACCTGACGTTGCAGATTAGGCTGCGATCCGCACAGGTTGCAGGGGATAATTGGGAACGCGTGCGCGTCGGCAAAACGTTCGATATCTTTTTCACGACAGTAGGCCAGCGGGCGGATCACTACGTGTTTACCGTCGTCACTCATCAGCTTCGGCGGCATCCCTTTTAGCTTGCCACCGTAGAACATGTTGAGAAACAGCGTTTGCAGCATATCGTCACGGTGGTGACCGAGCGCAATTTTGGTGGCTCCCAGCTCGGTAGCCGTGCGGTAGAGAATACCGCGACGCAGTCGCGAACAGAGTGAGCAGGTGGTTTTCCCCTCAGGGATTTTTTCCTTCACAATGCCGTAGGTGTTCTCTTCGACAATCTTGTATTCAACGCCCAGGCTGTCCAGATACTGTGGCAAAACGTGCTCAGGAAAACCCGGCTGTTTCTGGTCGAGATTGACGGCCACCAGTGAAAAATTCACGGGGGCGCTCTGTTGCAGATTACGCAGTATTTCCGGCAGCGTGTAACTGTCTTTACCGCCGGAGAGGCACACCATAATGCGGTCACCCTCTTCAATCATATTGAAGTCAGCGATCGCTTCACCCACGTTGCGGCGTAAACGCTTTTGCAGTTTGTTGATGTTGTATTGCTGTTTTTGACTAATTTGTTTATTTTATTGCATTTAATTTCCATGCCCTTCAAGGGCACCACAGGACAAATTGATTCACGGGGAAGGCCGTTTACTCGGCAGTCCAACCAGATCTGCGTTCAGGTTTTCTATCCGTTTGCCTTAGAATTCATACACCTATTGTGCATTTTTATGCCACATCTGTGTAGTGATAAACCTGGGGTTGGCTCTTGCAGAAAGTTACATGCATGGATCAGTATGGCGCGTATGGTACGGATTACAGCGACGAATGCCAGATCAGTTTCACTGACGAGTTCCATAATCGTGCAATCAATGTGATGACGTCACTGGGTTTGTGCTTGCGGTGCTCTAATTGCGCCCCGAGAGCGAAGGTGAATCGCAGAAAACACCCGATCAGATCTCCTTATATCCCAACCCGCATTGGGCCGGGATATAAGGGCATTTGCTAAAAATATTACTCTGTCTCGTAGTCTTTTAATTTTATCAAACAACTGGACTTGGTTTCATAGTTATAACATTTCTGAATGTAAGTGTCAGGATTCTCCTCCAGGGGATAGGGTATACGTAAACTATTCTTTTGTGTGCAGCTATCAAGTTGAGTATTTTTCACCTGTTGCTTAATCTTAAGTTTTCCTGTGTCTATGTTTCTTTTGGGTTCAACGACGCGCGCAACCGGCTTATTAACGTCTTCTGGTCTTTCACAGGGCTTTTCTTTTGAGTAAAGGAAGCAGTACCTGTGATAATTATCAGCATTAATATGTCTAACATGACAATCTTTATAATGTGTTGTTGAATTATCACACACTTTGGTTTGTTTAAAGAAATCGCCCCTAAGGTGCTTTCTCATTGATTGTATAGGTTTTATCGTGCTCATGGTTGCCGTTAACGGTTCTGCTTTTTTAGATGGTTGAATGGTGTCGGGTGTAAATGGCAAACTTTCGGTTGTTGACTGTGTTTCAGGTGGTAGTGGCATTGAAAATGGGCTTACCGGTGAATAGTTATTGGGTGGACAACTATTACTAGGTATCAGGCCGTTTTGTTGCCGTGCCCACAAAAAAGCGCCACAACTTATACTGGCACCTGTTAGCAACCCTAATCCAAATACTGTTTTCCATCCACATGTGGGTACACTGGAAAACGAAAAATTACTGTATTGCTGATTTTGTTGGATTAACCTATCCCTTTTTAGTATCAATGATTTCCCCTCCTCTATGAACGTCAACTCATCGGGTGTTGGTTTCTGTTTTGATGCTTATGATGACGGAGAAAAAAATTCACATACAAAACGAAGCAATGATCGTTGCGTATCGGATGAACTTGACCAAGGTGTGTTTATACTATGTTCTTCTTGAGTGTTAGATACGTTGGATATCTGATTGAGCGTTTCATTTGATCTGGTTTTTGGATTGTAATTTTGTATTCCTGTATTTCCGTGAAGGGGGTATGTGATAGCACTAGTCTGCATTGAAACTCCATTTTAAATATCGATTTTTAAGTTTAATACTAAGGGTTATATCGTTATGGTAAAAATTTATGGTTTTAACGTGATAGGACTACAATTATGAATTAAACCTAATATGTACAATTGTTAACTTAGTTTAAATGACTCTAAATTTGTTGCAAAAAATGATACGGTATTTTATTTAAAGGATTTATGATATTTTTATGGATTGTTATTTGCTAGCGAGGTTTTAGGTAATCGCATGATACTAATGATTTTATTGATCATTGAGAATGTGAGTGAAAATTTATTAAAGCGAGCAACCAAAGGTTTCCATCGTCAATCATGTGCGTTAAAATGGTCAAAGTGAGGGATTGTAATTTATCTGACATTCTATTTTGAAATGTTTTACCTCAATCATTGTCATGTAAGTATGCATTCATTTAGCAATGTGCTTCAATCATTCTGGCGTTTTTTTCACTTGGTCATTATTAATGGCTAAGGTGGATGGTGCATTGAGTAATGTATCAAATCAGTAATTAAAATATATTAATTTAACGTCGAACACGTCGGCTTTTTGTCAGTGAGAGATAAGAATATATTCGATCTCCCTATCATCCGCAAAAATAAACAGAAAATTGGCTATTGTCGTAATTCATAACGTTATGGCAATTAGGGGAGGGTGCGGGAAAAGGCGGTTCGCTGATGGGGGAATGCAGTGGGTGGGCAACGTGTCGCTTAAATGCGAAGACTCTGTTGATCGTAAGGCGGCGGTAAGGCACAAAAAAATCTGCCGTAGCAGCTTTTTTTCGTATAAGCCAGTGCTTAGAAAAAGCCGCCTTTCGGGGCATTTTCGAATAATTTGATATAGGAATCGAGGATGTCTTTAAAGAAAGCGCGAATTTTCATTTTTGACTCCGTATAGCGTTAATAAGTTGGCGATATCTGTTGTTGCCTTGTTGCTGTCTATAATATGACTTTCGTCACACAATGCAAGTTTTTTGTGATGCATGTCGCAAATTTATTGCGTCGCCATTCCGCCCGTGGAGCAGAAAATGATAGTGCGGATGGCGTGACGTATCGTGGAATACGGACGGTATCAGCGTGAAAACCATAACGTAATGAGAATAAAATAAGTAATGGAGCCAATGAATGAAATGGTCTCAATAGCTATTGGTTGGTATCGGCGCAGTGCTGGTAACCGCATGCAGCAGTGACAATCATCAGGCCGCGCAGAGCGAGGCCAATGCGATAAGTCGGAATGAGACAGCATGTTGCTGAAAAGCAGCTCTCCGGCAGAGGTTAATTATACGTTGGCGGGCGGCACGATGGCGCAGTCTCGGCAATTGAACGGCAGTAATATCGGCACCTGCCAGCTAGCCAACGGTAAACGTTGCGATGAATCATCGTTACTGAATGGGATGTGTCCGGCGGGCTGAGTTTCTATTGCCCGCCGGTCAGAGTTATACGCCCAACTGATTAGGGCAGGATTCACCGTGGGCAAGTTGCTTGATGTTACTCAGGGTGGTTTGAGAAATGCTGAGCAATGCCTCTTCAGTCAAAAAGGCCTGATGACCGGTAAACAGTACGTTGTGACAAGAGGATAAACGACGGAATACGTCGTCCTGAATCACGTCGTTGGATTTATCAACAAAGAACAGGTCGCGTTCGTTTTCATACACATCCATCCCGAGCGCGCCAATCTTTTGCTGTTTCAAGGCGTCAATGGTTGCCTGTGAGTCAATCAACCCCCCACGGCTGGTATTGACGATCATTACACCATCTTTCATTTGCGAAAAGGCGTCAGCATTCAAAAGGCGTCAGCATTCAATAGATGGTGATTCTCCGGGGTCAGCGGGCAGTACAGAGAAATGACATCAGACTGCGCATACAGCGTGTGCAAATCAACGTACTGCGCGCCCAACTCCAACGCTTGAGGATTCGGATAGGGATCGAAGGCCAGCAGCTTCATACCGAATCCTTTCAGGATACGCATGGTCTTGATGCCTATTTTCCCTGTGCCGATGATCCCTGCCGTGCGCTGATGCATATTGAATCCAATCAGGCCTTCAAGAGAAAAATTGGCATCGCGGGTACGCTGGTAGGCGCGATGAATGCGGCGGTTGAGGCTGAGCATCAGCCCAACGGCATGCTCGGCAACGGCTTCTGGTGAATAGGCGGGCACACGCACCACGTTAATGCCTAACACTTTCGCCGCATACAGGTCCACATTATTAAACCCGGCGCAGCGCAGAGCGAGGGTTTTTACGCCTAACTGTGCCAGTTCGGTAAGTACCTCGCGGCCACCGTCATCGTTAACAAAAATACATACCGCCTGACTGCCCACCGCCGTTTTGGCCGTTTGCGCGCTTAACATAAAATCAAAAAATTCAAGCTCGTAACCAAACTGCTGGTTCGCTTTTTCCAAAAATTTACGGTCGTACTGCTTGGTGCTGTAAATAGCGATTTTCATCACGCGTCTCTCCGCAAGAATACTTCCGCTACGTTAGCAAGAAAACCAGGGCGAGACAAACCACCGACAGTCATGTCGTGGCGGTTTGCTGAAAAAGAAAGCACATAAAAATCAGGTTATTATTTGCGCACCGTGCTGAATACAGAAACAGCGTCTGCCATGGTGGAAATCTGCTTTTCCAGACAGTCGATCGCGGAACTTGAGTGGGTGGCCAACAGCGTATTTTGGCGTGTTAGCTCGTCTAATGTTATTAACCGCATCAGTAATCTGATTGAGTCCAATGGACTGCTCCTGGGTTGCCAGACTGATCTGACCCACCAACTGTGTGGCCTGTTGTACCTGAGTAAGAATATTGCCCATCGAATCACTGGTGTGGTGCACCAGTTTGTCACTACGACTGATGTTATCGATGGTGGTGTCAATAATGCTCTCGATGTCTTTGGTAGTGGTCGCACTGCGCTGCTCCAGCGTGCGCACCTCGCCTGCTACCACGGCAAAGCTTCGCCCCTGATCGCCAGCATGTGCGGCTTCTACGGCGGCATTGAGCGCCAGGATATTGGTTTGAAAGGCCAGATTGTCCAGCACGTTAATAATATCGTTAATCGCTTGGCTGGATTGCGTCATGGTGTTCATCGTGCTGGCAACTTGCTGCACCGCTTTTCCACCCACGTCAACGGCGCTGTTGGCATCCATGGCACATTGCGAAGCCATGTGAGAGGCGGTCGCGTTATTCTTGACGGTAGCGGTCAACTGTTCCATCGATGCTGCCGTATTTTGCAGGCTTTGCGCCGTATCCTCGCAACGCTGGCTTAATGTCAGGTTGTCATGGGCGATAGCACCGCAGGCGCTGCGGACTTCTCTCAGTTGTCCGTTCACGTCATCCACAAAGGTGCGAAAATTCATGCCTGATTAATTGACGGCACGCAGCAGCATGCCAACCTCATCGACACGATTTAATTGAAAATGTTTATCTGCCTGACCCGAGGCGGAGTTAATAGCCTGAGAGAGAATCTTTTCTAACGGGGCGGCAATGTGTCTTACCAGAAACTCACTGGCAAGTAAGGTGGCAAAAAAGAATGACAACAAAAAGACGGTAAGCGGCGGCGTAATTGGGGTGGTAATGAATAAAGCGGCTAGTGTAAAAAGAAACAGTATTGAGAGATAGCTACGAATACGCCAGCGCAACGGTATAACTTTGCCGATGCTGAGAAACTTTAGCGGCCCGGTAAATATCAATATTCCCTGGTAAAGGGTTCGATGGGTGAGTTTACCTTCATTCATGTCCCGATACAGCGCGCTGGCCTGTTGAATGTCCTCTTGCCCGACAGGGGTACGCACGGACATAAATCCCGCTAATTCGCCATCTTTCATTAGCGGCGTAGAGCCGGTTTTAACCCAGTAATAATCACCGTTTTTGCGCCGGTTCTTTACTACCGCCGTCCAGAGTTTTCCGGCTTTCAGTGTGCGCCACATATCAGGAATGCCATGGGTGGCATATCCGGATGCCGCACAATATTATGCGGCTGTTGAAGAATTTCGTCGGAGCTGTAACCGCTGGCGGTAATAAAATCGGCATTCGCATAGGTAATATGTCCGGTCGGTGTTGTGACCGACATTAATTTGGCTTTTTCATCTAATGGATACTGAATGTCGCTTACAGGAAAGTTCTTTCGCATTTGCCAATCCTTTTCGTTAATGCCAATACGACAGCGATAAGGGTTCGAATGATGACGACAATACACATAACCCCGCTCAGACTGGCCAGCAAATGCTGAAAACCGTGAGGAGGCTAATTACTTTTTTGTGATAATGATGATGCGAGACAAATAACAAAAAACGACCCTATTCATTATAGGTGACGTCCAGAATTTTGAAGGGTGCTACAACGTTTTCGTGTGAGAAAAAAAGCCGGATAGTGATCTTATCCGGCTGCGAAACGATGGCTTAACGTGGGGTGCTGAAAACGGAAATGGCGCGGGTCATATCGGCGATTTGACGCTCCAATTGATCGGTAGCGCTGTGCGACTGGCTGGCTAATACGGTATTTTGATGGGTCAGTTCATCAATCTTGGTGGCCGCGCTATTGATCTGGTTCAGTCCGTGTGACTGCTCCTGCGTGGCCAGGCTGATCTCCTGCATCAAATTGGTGACACGTTGCACCTGTTGCAGGATGTTCCCCATGGACGTATGAGTATGAGATACCTGGTGTTCTCCGGCGCGGATGGTGTTGAGGGTCTCATTGATGATGGCGGCGATGTCACGCGCTGATGCGGCGCTCTTTTGCGCCAACGAACGTACTTCACTGGCTACCACGGCAAAACTTCGCCCCTGTTCTCCGGCATGTGCCGCTTCCACGGCAGCGTTCAACGCCAGAATATTGGTCTGGAAGGCAAGATCATCGAGTACGCTAATAATATCGGTAATGCGCGCTCTGGACTGGGTGATCGCCGCCATGGTCGCAGACACCTGACCCACGGCCTCCTCGCCGCTGTTGACCGCTCAATTGACATCATGTGTGAAATGAGACGCTTGCAATGTGGCATCCGCATTGCTTTTAATGGTTACGGTGAGTTGTTCTACGGACGCCGCGGTCTGTTGCAAATTGTCTTCGGTGTCTTCACAGCACTGCGACAGCGTATGATTACCCTGCGCGATATCACGGCAGGCGGTATTCAACGCTTGCAGGTTGCTATTAACGTCGTCAACGAAGGTACGAAAGTTCAGGCCGGATTGGTTGACTGCACGCATCAGCATGCCGATCTTATCCACGCGGTCCAGTTGTTCCATGGAGTCTGCCTGGCCGGCGGCGGCGCGCATGGCCTGCTGTAAAATGTGCGCGAGTGGCGCGGCTACCTGACGAACCAGTAATTTACAGCCCGCGATGGAACTGGCGGCAAGCAGCCCCAGCCATAAGGGCGCAGAGGGGGGCGCGTGCAGGGCCGCGCCCGCCAGGGATAGGGGCAACAGACTGCATAGCAGAAAGCAGATACGAATACGCCAGCGCAAGGGTAAGGTTTTTGTCAGTTTAACCATCCCCACAGGCCGCGATAGACTAACAGACCTTGAAAAAAGGTTTGGCGTGTCAGTTTACCGCGGTTGACCCGGTCATACAGGGCTTCAGCCTGGGCAATTTCCTCGTGGGTGGCGGCGATCCGTACAGACATGTACCACGTAAGCCGATCGCCCTTTTTAGCGGTGTTGTGCTGGATTTTACCCAGTAGAATTCGCCATTTTTGCGGCGGTTTTTGACGATGCCAGTCCAGATGTTGCCCTTCTTTAGGGTGTTCCACATATCCGCGAACGCGGATGGCGGCATATCCGGGTGTCGGATAATATTATGAGGCTCCCCCATCAATTCCTCGGCATGGTAGCCGCTTACCTGAATAAAGTCTTTGTTGGCGTAGGTGTAGGTAATAAAGCTACCAGGCGTGGTCACAGACATAAGCCGTGTTTCAGCGTCCAATGAATAGCGCTGCGAGAGGATGGGAAGATTTTTGCGCATGACGTAGTCCTTTAAATACAAATTCCGAGTACAGCGTGGTTAACACAAGAAACGCATTACCTAACCTGAATGCCGTAACCCGTGGCCGTGGCACTTTTATGCTTATCAATGTGCCTTAAGACTGCGATGATTTTGGTGCTAAAGCATTGTAGCTTTTACGCGTAAGTAAACATTTTATCACTAATCTGTAAGTAATATGTGCGCTGAATGGTGCAAAGCGTGACTGAATAGGTTAAGGAATGTTAATAATAAAGACGTGTACATACTTATGGACAGGTGAAAAAAACTGCTGTCGATCGGATCCTCAATCAGAAAGTGTCTGTTTGCCGCAGGGAGCGCAATGCTGCTTGTACTGGTTATCTGGTACACCTCACCCCAGTGGCTGGCCGCTGTTGCCAGAAGCGTATTGCCTGAAGGCGCATCCTTTACCTCAAAATCCCGCCCTGTCTGGCACCAGGGCGTGAACACGGCGGGCGTGCGCATTGCGGTGGGTGACTGTGTGCTACTTGATGTCGATAATATCCAGCGCGCGCAGCAGCGCTGGCGCGTGGACATTGATCGCTTAACGCTGGACACCGCCTGCCTGCGTCCTCCGATGACGCCGAGCCGGCGTTACTGGCACAGTGGCAGGCGCGGCTGTTCGCTGCCGACATCAACATCGGCCGTCTGGCTGTTTTGCCGTGGGACAGCTATGCCGGGAAGGTACAGCTAGTGATTGAGCGCCAGCAGCAATCCCTGCGTTACCAAAGTGAACTGTTATCGCTGACGGCCAAAGTGGAAGGTGCGTATTTTACATTGGAGAGCACGGAGTTCTCTGCACCGTATGTCGCTTCTCGTCTGGTGCTACGCGGTGAGGCCGATCTGGCGGAGTACCTTTGTGGATACCGCCACGGCTGGTCAGTACGATAGCGCGGTTACCTTTCACCAGACCTTCCGGGTCTTGTTCAGTGTAGCGGAACGTCACACCGGCACGGGCAACCAGGTCAAAGTAGTTCTTCAACTGGGTCGGGATATTGAAGTTGTACATCGGTGCGGCCAGTACCACCACGTCATACACCTGTAATTCGGCAATCATGGTATCAGACAGTGCCAGTGCTTCTTGTTGACGCGGTGTTAGCGGCGTATCGGAAGGACGCAGTGCGCCTACCAGTTCACCATCCAGCACCGGAATCGGGTTGGCTGCAAGGTCACGCACGGTCAGAGTATCGTTCGGATGCGCGGCTTGCCATTCGGCGACGAAGTGATCCGCCAGTTGGTTTGACTGGGAATACCCTGCCAGAATGCTGGATTTCAGAACTAGTACTTTGCTCATTGTGTCATTCCTTTTCTCGTTTGGATGGGGTACGTCTTGTCATTGCCCCCGGATGACTAGCATCTTATGTAGTGTACCAACAGGTTGAAAGTGCAATATTTCGAGGGCATTGTTCGATTTTATCGAACAAGAGAAAAAAGGCACGGTGATAACACCCGCGCCGGCATGTGATAACATGCCCGCCGAATGATAAAACGCAGGCACAGAGGCAGCCTGCGTAGCGCTTGCGCGATATACGTTTGAGGAACAGGATTGTGACATCGCCCCTTACACCATTGTCATCTCAGTTGGATGAGCTCATGTTGCGCGACAGGTTGCGCCTCCAACGCCGTTTACAGGGGGCGGCGAAAGTGCGTAACCCACAGGCGCAAGCCGCTATTGCGCAGGAACTCAGTGTAGAGATCGCTGCGGCGCAAACGCGCGTTGCGCGGCGTCGGGCCAGTTGTCCGGCCATCAACTACCCGCCCGAGCTGCCGGTAAGTCAGAAGCGTGACGAGATTTTGCGCGCGGTGCGCGATAATCAGGTGGTGATCGTTGTCGGTGAAACCGGCTCAGGCAAAACCACCCAGTTGCCGAAGATCTGCCTGGAATTGGGGCACGGTGTCAGAGGCATGATTGGTCATACCCAGCCGCGTCGTCTGGCTGCACGTGCCGTGGCCGATTGCATTGCGGCCGAATTGGACACACCGCTGGGCGGCTGCGTCGGTTATAAAGTGCGTTTTAACGATCAGGTGGGGGAAACTTCACTGGTGAAGCTGATGACCGACGGTATCTTGCTGGCGGAGATTCAGCAAGATCGGTTATTGATGCAGTATTACACCATCATTATCGATGAGGCACATGAACGTAGCCTGAATATCGATTTCATATTGGACTACTTGCGCCAACTGTTGCCAAAACGCCCCGACCTTAATGTCATTATCACGTCAGCAACCATTGATCCTGAGCGCTTTTCGCGCCATTTCGGCAATGCCACGATCGTGGAAGTGTCAGGGCGTACCTACCCGGTGGAAGTACGCTATCGTCCGGTGGTTGAAGAGGCTGATGACAGCGATCGCGATCAATTACAGGCGATTTTCGATGCCGTTGATGAGCTGAGCCGCGAAGGGCCGGGGGATATTCTGGTGTTTATGAGCGGCGAGCGGGAGATTCGAGATACCGCCGATGCGCTCAACAAGTTGGACTTGCCGCACACTGAGGTGGTGCCGCTTTATGCGCGCTTATCCAATCAGGAACAGAACCGTGTTTTCCAATCCCACGCCGGGCGGCGTATTGTGCTGGCTACCAACGTGGCGGAAACCTCACTCACGGTGCCCGGTATTCGTTATGTGATTGACCCTGGTACGGCGCGCATCAGTCGCTACAGCTACCGCACCAAGGTTCAGCGCTTGCCGATCGAAGCCATTTCGCAGGCGTCTGCCAATCAGCGTAAAGGGCGCTGTGGCCGCGTGGCTGCCGGGGTTTGTATTCTGCTCTATTCGGAACCCGATTTCTTGTCGCGTCCTGAATTTACCGACCCGGAAATCTTGCGCACCAATCTGGCTTCGGTCATTTTGCAGATGACATCTCTTGGGTTGGGCGATATCGCCGCGTTTCCGTTTGTGGAAGCGCCGGATAACCGTAACATTCAGGACGGTGTGCGTCTGCTGGAAGAGTTGGGAGCGATCACTACCGCTGAGAACGGTCACTACCGCTTGACGACGTCAGGACGGCAGTTGGCCCAGTTGCCTATCGATCCACGCCTGGCTCGCATGGTGCTGGAGGCGAGTAAAACCCGCTGCGTGCGTGAAGTGATGGTTATAACCGCCGCGTTGTCGATTCAGGATCCGCGTGAACGCCCACTGGACAAAAAGCAGGCGTCCGATGAAAAACATCGGCGCTTTGTCGATAAATCCTCCGATTTCCTCACGTTGGTCAACCTGTGGAACTACCTGCGTGAGCAGCAGCAGGCACTCTCCTCCAGCCAGTTCCGTAAACAGTGCCGCAGTGACTACTTGAGCTACCTGCGCGTGCGCGAGTGGCAGGATATTTATACCCAACTGCGCCAGGTGGTGAAGACCCTGGGTATACCGGTTAACAGCGAACCGGCTGACTATCTCAGCGTTCACTGCGCCATGTTGACCGGCATGCTTTCCCATATCGGTCAGAAAGATGTAGAAAAGCAGGAGTTTACCGGTGCGCGCAATGCACGCTTTGCGCTGTTCCCCGATTCTGCGCTGTTTAAAAAACCGCCTAAATGGGTAATGGTAGCGGAACTGGTGGAAACCAGTCGCTTGTGGGGACGCATGGCGGCCAGACTTGAACCGGAGTGGATTGAACCGGTTGCACAGCACCTGATTAAGCGTAGCTACAGCGAGCCGCACTGGGAAAAAGCGCAGGGCGTAGTGATGGCGTTGGAGAAAGTCACGCTGTATGGCTTGCCGATTGTGGCCGCGCGTAAGGTTAACTACAGCCAGATTGATCCAGTACTGGGGCGTGAACTGTTTATCCGTCATGCGCTGGTGGAATGGGATTGGCAAACGCGGCACGCGTTCTTCCGCTCCAACCTCAAACTGCTGGCGGAAGTGGAAGATCTCGAGCACAAATCGCGACGTCGCGACATTCTGGTCGATGACGACACGCTGTTTGCGTTTTACGATCAGCGTATCCCGCACGAGGTTATCTCAGCCCGTCACTTTGATAACTGGTGGAGAGCCGCCAGCCGCGCAGACACAGACCTGCTCAACTTCGAAAAGAGCATGTTAATCAAAGATGGTGCGGAAAAGGTCAGTGCCTTGAACTACCCCAATTTCTGGCATAAGGGGGCGATTAAACTGCGTTTATCCTATCAGTTTGAGCCCGGTGCCGATGCGGATGGGGTCACGGTGCATATTCCGCTGCCGATTCTCAATCAGGTGCGTGAGGACGGGTTTGAATGGTAAATTCCCGGTCTGCGTGAAGACCTGATCATTACCTTGATCAAGTCCTTGCCCAAACCGTTACGACGCAATTTTGTGCCTGCACCTAACTATGCACAAGCATTTCTCGGGCGTGCCACGCCGTTGGAACGGGGACTGCTGGAATCGCTGGAGCGTGAACTGCGCTTGATGACTGGTGTGACCGTACCGCGTGAAGAGTGGCAATGGGAACAGGTGCCCGATCATCTGAAAATGACGTTTCGCGTAATCGATGAAAAAAATCATACGTTACGCGAAGGCAAAGATCTGGCGGCGCTGAAAACCCAGCTTAAAGAGAAAGTGCAGCAGACCTTATCTGCCGTTGCCGATGATGGGCTGGAGCAACAGGGACTGCATATTTGGAGCTTTGGCACCCTGCCGGAACGCTATGAGCAGAAGCGCGGCGGTTACTCGGTGAAGGCTTACCCTGCACTGGTGGATGAGAAAGAGAGCGTCGCAATCCGGGTATTTGATACGCCGGAACAGCAGCAGCACGCGATGCGCCACGGCCTGCGTCGTTTGCTTTTGCTTAATATCCCGTCCCCCATCAAATATCTGCATGAAAAGCTGCCGAATAAAGCCAAGTTGGGGCTCTATTTCAACCCCTATGGAAAAGTGCTGGATCTGATCGATGATTGCATCGCCTGCGGCGTTGATAAACTGGTGGCACAAGCAGGGGGCGTGGTATGGGAGGAAGCCGCGTTCCAGCAATTGCATGAAAAGGTGCGCGCGGATCTGAACGAAACCGTTGTTGATATCGCCAAGCAGGTGGAGCAGATCCTGACCACTGTTTTCGCTATAAATAAACGTCTGAAGGGCCGTGTCGATATGGCGCTGGCGTTGGCGTTAAGCGATATCAAAGCACAACTGAGTGGCTTGGTTTATCGCGGCTTTGTCACCGATGTCGGCTGGCAGCGACTGCCCGATGTGTTGCGCTATTTGCAGGCGATTGAGCGCCGGCTGGAGAAATTGGCACAGGATGTTCACCGCGACAGGGCGCAGATGCTGAAGGTGGAGCAGGTGCAGCAAGCCTGGCAGCAGTGGTGGCATAAGGTGCCTGAAGCGCAGCTCGATGATGACAATGTGAAAAATATTCGCTGGATGATTGAAGAGCTACGCGTCAGCTATTTTGCCCAGCAGCTGGGCACACCCTATACCATTTCGGATAAACTGGTACTGCAAGCCATGGAGCAGGTTGTGCTGTAAGCGTCGGCGGCGTATTGTGAAGCAAAAATGCGGGCGGAGAGGAAACGGTTCGCCTGCTTTTTTATGTCCGCTGTTTTAGCAAAGAGGGGCGTTGTGTAAGTGATACGCAGTGGTAAACACGACGTGGTACTGGGAGAAAGGGGATCGTCGGTAGGTGATATAGCGACGTAGGATTACGATTTTATGCTGGCATCGTGTAACTCTAACCACTGTGCAAAATTGTCGGCCACCAACGGGCGTGAGAAATAATAGCCCTGGCCATGATCGCAATTGTACTGCCCTAATATAGTCGAGCGTTTCCTCATCTTCAATCCCTTCTGCCAGCACCAGATAATTCAATTTATGCAGCATCTCAATGGTGTGCTGCACGATAATGCGGCTGCTCTTATCCGTCTTCATATCCTTGATCAGCGACTTATCGAGTTTGATCACGTGGGCTGGCGTGTTTTTCAGGTAGTTAAGGTTGCTGTAACCGGTTCCAAAGTCATCCAGGGAGATCATGAAGCCCTGGTCTTTCAGTTTTTTAATGGTGGAGAGTGCAGCGGAGTTTTTAACTATTTTTTGCGTTTCAAGGCATTCAAATTCAATATCGTGGATGCTGAGTTCATTGGTTCGTAGGATGCGTTGTAAACGTTCAATCAAATCTTCTTCGGCGAAGTTGGTAACGGTGACGTTAACCGAGACGGAAATATTAATGCCAGATTGTCGCCATTTTCTGACTTGCCGTGCCGCCTGCTTAATAACCCACTCCGTTAGTGGACGCATCAAGGTGGTATCTTCGGCCAGTGGAATAAATTGGTCCGGGTAGATTTCACCGAATTCGGGGTGTCGCCAGCGAATCAACGCTTCGGCACCGATCACGCGCCGCGTTTTGATATGTAATTTCGGCTGGTACACCAGATACAGCCCCGGATGGCAGTGTTGCAAGGTATCCGATAAATCGTTAAGCAGCGTGAAAGCACGCTTTTGATACTCATCACTATCCTTGTGATAGGCCATCAGGCGTGTATTTTTCTTAAGCGCATCTTGTAGCGCACCCAACGCCTCACGCAGAATACGTTGCGGGTCATCAATCGGGATCTGAAATTCGGTATAGCCGATAAAAATTTCCAGTTTCAACGGGATATGGCTGGTGATGCTCTGCTGAATTCGGTCAGCGCACGACATCAGCGTACTCAGTACCTGCTCTTGCTGATCTTTTTTGACCAGCAGTGCAAACCGACCCGCAGAAATGCTGTAGATGCTGGCTTGTCGGCTGATGTTCAGCCGTAGGAACAGGCCGATATCTTTGAGTACACTTTCTACGGTTGGCATCCCTAGAGAGCGCGCCATTTCATAGATATAGGTAAGATCGATGCTATCGAGCAGGATGAGAACGAAATCTTCGAAAATATCCGTGGACTGGCTGATGTCTTCGATAAGGCGCTGGCGATTGGGCAACAGGGTCACGGCATCGATCAGGCCAATAGCGTTGCGGTATTCGATTAGCGCCATGGTAATGGATGCCAGCGTTTTTAAATCACGGCGCTGCATTTTTGAAAACGAACGCGCAACATAGTCGACAACGCTCAGGGTGCCGATGGCATAACCGGCTTTGGTAATCAGTGGGATACCCGCATAAAACCGGATATGAGGCTCACCGCTGACATATGGGCTGTTCTTAAAGCGCTCATCCTGCGATGCGTCATTGCAGACCAACAGTTCGTTAGTTTGCATGGTGTACTGATCGAGTGTGCCGACTTTGCGCATCTCGCTGAGCACGAAATTGTGTTTGGCTTTGATATGCAATGAATGGGTATCACTGACGGTGATCAGCGCGCTGGGCATATTCAATATCTTGCTGGTCAACGAAGTGATTTGGCTAAGTACATTATCTTGAGATGTATCCAGGTGAAACAATAACCTATCGAGCGCATGCATCCGCTGCTCCTCATCATGATTCAACTGTCTTAGCATTGATGACTCCATTTATTTTATGCGCTATAAGAACACCTCATCTTAGCCTATTCAATAGGGGACAAACCTGTCATTAGGCACCGCTATTCATGATATTTCACAGGATAAAAAACCGGAGAAGTACCGCGTTTGCATTATCTGATGAAAACGAGAAGGGCATAGTAAAGCGATTTTACATGAAACCGATCGCCTGGCTAGCGCTTGTATGCGCAGCGTTTAGCTTTACGCCGCGTTTGGCGATAAATTATTCTGAAACAGCAGTGTTTTTCATCACATGACGTGCCAACGCCTTCAATTGCCGCTGAATGGCGGTGATGGCAACCGCATGATTGTCAGCGCGATCGCGTTCGCTGGCATCTGGCGCAGGGCTTTGAATACCGATCAATTGCCAGCCTTGTAGTGTTTTCAGCATCAGTGGAGAACCGCTGTCGCCGGGTAAGGTGTCGCACTGGTGAGATAAAATCGCGGACGCGGCCCAACCGGTAATGACACAATCCTGATGGCGATAGAGCGCTTCCTGATGGTCTTCAGGATAGCCTGCCTGCGTGACCTTTGCTTGTTGTTGCGCCAGCGCGGCCTTCAGTTCTGACTGCGTGCCATTCCAGGTGGTTAATGGCGTGATGCCCGCAGGCGTATCCCGCAGCCAAATCAGGGCATAATCCAGCGGTGCGGCGGCGTGAGAGACAATCCACCCTTCGCCGTCGGGCTGCAATTTTTTGCGTAGCGCGCTATTGTTCACTGCTTCGATGGCGTGTGTTTCATACTTTCATTCGCCATTGACCGCAATAAAGCGCAGAGCAATCGGCTTATCAGGTTTTCCTGACGGCGGAGTCAAGACGCAGTGACCTGCGGTTAATGCCAGATGCGGAGCAATCAGCGTGGCGGTACACAGGTTGCCGCTGGCGGTTTCCAGTTGACCAATGGCCTGCCAGGGCCAAGCGTTGGGTGTCGGCACCGGATCGCGGTCGTCATGATTGAAGAAAAGGGTTTTCTGACGTTCCGCTTCCGAGGGGGATTGTTCAGCTCAGCTCTCGGCTGCGGTTAACGCTATCAAACAGAACAACCAAGCCAGTTTACGCATAAATAGGATTATCTTGCGGAAAAGCGATATCTTTTTACGTTGCCCACTAACTATAGTCAGGTTTGCCAGCATGGTGGGTTCAGGTGCTATCTGGAATCGATTTTGTGTTCGTCATAAAAAGAACAGCAGCGTGATAAACCCGCACACCAGCACCAACGTAAACGCAATTTCAAATGAGTAGCGATGGAACATCATCAGGCACCCCATTAATATACCGTGTGCGTCCGGGCATACGGCGGCTACCGGGAGGGGAGCGGCTGGAATGCCTGTTATAAAAAAACACCCGATTCACCGGGTGTCATACTCGCTAACTCTGCGTGAAACACGCTGGTGTTGGCGGCGTTTTATGGCTAACAAGTCCCTGCCGGAGCAGGGATCTTGAGACAAGAAACGGTGATGCGGTTAGGCTGCGGTAGGCGCCGGTTTTTTAGCGGCTTCCTTCACGTGTTTCTTAGCGGCTTGCGCTTTTTGCGCAGCAGCCGGTTTGGCGGCTTTTTTAACGGTCTTTTTCGCATGTTCCTGAGCATGTGCAGCAGGTGTGGTTGCTGGCGCAGCCGTGGTGTTCGCTGCAAACGCGACAGAGGAGAGACCCAGAGCGGCACCTGCGATCAACACTAATACTTTTTTCATCATCAATTCCTCATTATTCCGTTCACATGTGGGCCCTGAAGCGGCCCGGTGAAAGAAGCATAAGAAAAAGCCCGTTGAGGGTCTGTGAGTCATTGGTATCGGTGTGTAACGCAATGTACACCTTCAGGATGGGAGTGCAGGGCGAACAGGGATATCGGTTTTGATTGGCCAGCAGAAGCGGAAACGCGCACCGCCCCATTCATTGCTCTCCACCACAATAGTGCCGTCATACGCCTGCACGATGGCATAAACAATCGCAAGGCCCAGCCCACAACCACCACTGCTGTTTTCCAACCCTGCCTCCAGTCGGATAAACGGCTCAAATACCGTTTCCCGGTCTTCCTGAGCGATGCCGGGGCCGTCGTCATCCACCTGAAGACAGGCCATTGGCCCATCGCGGGATACGCTGACCATGATGCGTGAGTGGCAGAAACGCAGTGCGTTATTAACCAGATTATCCAGCACCCGCTCTATCAGGCGCATATCAAGATAGCCAATATCCGTACCTGGCAGTATCGACAGCGCGAATACCTTATTCCGCATGCAGCATGCGCCACTCATCGATTTTATTTTGCAGCCAGGCAGTCACATCAATTTGCGCCAGGTGGAGTGAGACCTGCGGGCGATCGAGACGTGCATAGGTCAGCAACTCGTCAATCAGCGCTTCCAATTGCCCAATGTCGCGGTTGAGCGCCGTTTGTTCATCCTCACTCAAATTGTCGCTCATGGCGAGGCGATAGCGCAGGCGTACCAGCGGAGTGCGCAATTCATGGGCAATGTTGTCGATCAGCCGTTTTTTACTGACAATCAGCTGATTGAGATTATCGGCCATTTGGTTAAATGCGATACCCAGTCGCACCATGCTTGACGTGTTATCATAGTGCAGACGCTCTTCAAGATGGCCTTCGCCCAATCGCTGCGCGGCATTTTCCAGCTTCAACATCGCCTGCCAATGTGGTCGCATCCACAAGAACACCGGCAGTGCCAGAGAAAGACCAATCATCATTACAAATAGCAAATCCCACAGCCGCATCTCATGCAGAAAAAATAAGGGATTGGCCCGACCGAGAGCACGTAGTGAGAGCGCGGGATACACTGGATAAAGGTGTATTGATCTTCAATCGCGATAATTTCGCCCTGATTCAGCCGCTGCTGCGCTTTCGGCGATAAACGGTATTTACTCAGCGACTCAATGTTCAGCGTGAACGACAGGTTCAGGTCCATCTCATTGATGGTTTTATGCCATTCGCGCGGCGGGATGGTACGCAGCTCATTGCGGATCAGATAGAGCGAGCTTTTCATCAGATCGTCCATCGACTGACGGCCTGCGCGCTCCGCGGTCATTTTGTAGACCAATCCTACCAGCAGCGTCATTACCACGAAGCTGGCAAACAGTAACAGAAAAAACTGCACAAACAGTTTTCTCATGGTATGGCGCTCTCCCAGGCGTTCGTTGCGAAAAGGTAACCTTTGTTACGCACGGTCTTGATACGGAAGGGTCCTAGTGCATTGTCGTGCAATTTTTTGCGCAGACGGGAAATGGCCACGTATATACTGCGATCCATGCCGTCATAACTGACACCGCGCAGATTTTTGAGCAACAAATCCCTGTCCATGGTGTGTCCTGCATGGGTCACCAACTGCCACAATAAATCGAAATCGGCGGTGGATAGCACAATATTCTCTTCCGCCAGCGTCACTTCACGATTAACCTGGTCGATACACAGCAACCCGAAGTGCAGCGTTTTGTGCACCTGAACCTGCGTGGCGGGTTGCGCCGAGTATTGACGCAGATGAAGTCACAAGCGGGCAAGCAGTACGGCTGGTGGCGTCGTTTTCAAAATATAATCATCTGCGCCCATTTCCAGCGCCAATATGTGGTTCATGTCGCTGTCAAGCGAGGTCAGCAGCACGATCGGGCCACTGTACAACGGGCGCAACTCGCGGCAGATGGTCATGCCATCTTTGCCCGGCAGCATCACATCCAACAACACCAGATCGGGGTTTTGCTGCGCGATGAAGTCGAGCGCTTTATCGCCGCGCGGCTCCAGATGAATATCTATGTCATGTTTTCCCAGATAAGCCGCAATCAGTTTGCCCACTTCAGGGTCATCTTCCACAAAGGCAATCTTATGCATAGTCACTGTAGCTATTGTTCTCTACAGTCAGCCTGCCGTGTGGCAAACCGTTTTCGTCTTGCGTTAGCATAGCACCCACACATTAGCGGCACCAGCAATGAAGCGTAAAAGGGTATATCGTGCAGATACCGGATTTCATTGCAATATCGTGAACTTGATAACGTGCTCGCGCTGTCAAATCACTCACGCTCGTGACAATTATAGAGGGGTAACCTGTGAGCCTGGTAAAACAGGGCAGATTTATTATCGACGTTTGATGAAAGGTGATTGACGTACAAGTGACGCGATGAACCCACTAGCGAACAGGAGAGAAGGACATGGGACATAACCCAGAGTCTGTGTGTTCCAATGAGGCGTTAAGTATTGATTACGCTGAGTATTTGGCAGCGCTGTGTAATAAACGCTGGCGTTTTATTGATGCCATGTATGGCGTGTTGCCGATTATCGGCATGGTGACGAAATCTGCGTCGACCCGTCAGGTCGCTCCGCAAGAGCAAATGAAAATGCTGGCAATGCAGGTGCTTTCCACGCAGGTCAACGATGAAACCAACCTGACGCGACTGATCGCGCTGGCGCAGCAGCAGAAACTGACAGCACTGAATATTGTGTTGCCGTATCCGCTGACGTCGCAACAGTTGGTGACGATCCGCGAAGCCTGCGCTGCGTCAACAACAGTGTCGCAGCGCAATGACAATGAATGCCTGAACGTCCAGATTACACCGGTCTAGGCCGCTTGCGCGGCCCGATGGGGGATCAGATTAATCGATAGACTGCGTTGCTTCCAACGCTTGCACCAGCGTGGGATAAAACGTGCGGCGTCCCGCGATGGGATGCACATTGGCGCGCGCCAACGTTTTCAGCGGCTGGAACGGAATATCGGTTATTAATAGCTGCCTGTCAGCGGGTAATGCATCGCTGAAACGCAAGAACGCATTCAGTCCTCCCGCATCCAGAATCGGCACCGCATCCCATTGCAGAATGATGGTCTGATAATTTTCGCTACGTTGCAGAATGTCGTTAAAAATGCGTTCCGCAGCGGCGAAAAACAGTGGGCCGTTCACCCGCAGTACCAGTCGCGTCGGCGATGAGGTTTCAGGGCGTTCGCTAAGCCGGGTCATTTGGGCGATGCGGCGCATAAACAGCAGCGACGCCAACACAATCCCCACCGTAATCGCAATCACCATATCAAACAGCACGGTCAGGGACATGCAAAGCAGCATGACAATGATGTCATCTTTGGGGCCATGACGCAGCAAATCCACCACTTTATGGGCTTCGCTCATGTTCCAGGCGACGATCAGCAGCAGCGCCGCCATGGCGGCCAATGGCAGATAAGAGAGCCAGTGGGCAAGCACCAAAAGCGCCAGCAGCACCAACAGCGCGTGCACCACCGCCGAAATGGGGGACGTAGCCCCGGCGCGCACGTTGGCGGCGGAGCGCGCGATAGCCGCGGTGGCGGTGATGCCGCCAAAGAACGGCGCGACCAGATTACTGAAGCCTTGTCCCATCAATTCGGCATTGGAGTTGTGTTTTTTACCGGTCATACCGTCCAGCACCACCGCGCACAGCAGCGATTCGATAGCGCCAAGCATCGCCATGGAAAATGCCGCATGGAGCAGGGCAGAAATGCTCTGCCAGTTGAGCGTCATCGCCGGTTCACCGGCTGCGGACACGTTCCACGGTAGCACCCACTGCGGCAGAATAGGCGGAATGCCCTGACCCTGAGAGCCATCAGCCAGCATATAGCTAAAGCGGGAGCCGATGGTGGCGACATCATGGCCCATCAGCGACATGATACCCATGACAGCAACGCCTGCCAGCAGCGCAGGCAGATGGTCTGGCAAGCGGATGCCCAGTTTGGGCCAAAAAACCAGCACTGCCAGCGTAGTCAGGCCAATAAGTGTATCAGCCATCGTCAGAGTTGGGAGCGCTTGTGCCAGCGCCATCACCTTTTCGATATAGTGCTCCGGCACAGTGGTCAGGTGCAGACCAAACAGATCCTTAATCTGCATGGTGGCAATGGTGATACCGATGCCCGAGGTAAATCCTAGAGTCACTGACAGCGGGATATACTCAATCAGGCGTCCAAAGCGGCAGACGCCCATCAACACCAAAAATACCCCGGAAAGCAGTGTGGCCATCAGCAAGCCTGAGAGGCCAAACTTCTGGGAAACCGGGTAAAGAATCACCACGAAGGCTGCCGTTGGGCCGGAAACGCTATAGCGTTACCCTCCGGTTACCGCAATGACAATCCCGGCAATTGCCGAGGTGTAAAGCCCGTACTACGGTGGAACACCGCTGGCAATCGCCAGCGCCATTGCCAGCGGAATGGCAATAATCCCTACGGTGATACCCGCGATAATGTCGTGAACCAAACGTTGTGCGGTATATTTTTCGCGCCAACAGGCGGCGATCAGCGCACTAAAAGGCGTAACCCCGCTTACTCCATGCGTTTTCATCTTATGTCAGACCAAAAAAATGGCGGGCAGTTGGCCCGTCGTCGATAAGTGAAGTGTAGGATACGCCTGTTAAGCGCGGAGTGTTAAGACTTACATCAAAATGCAGGGTGCCCTGACGTAAAATCAGGGCTTTCCCGTAGGATCACAGCATGATTGTCATCAAATACGCAGCAAAAAGCGCTAAATGTGCGCTGCCGTTCAACACGTTAGTCCTGCCCGTTGAGAACTAAATATGACATAACATCAACACCGAGACCATGACGACGATGCTTGGCATTTCCAGACCGAAATTCAGCGTATTGCCCGTTAAGCTGGCAATTACGGTTACTGCTGGCACGGTCAGTGAAATGGTGGCGAGCACCGATCCGAAAAACAGGTTCATTGCACTCTGTACCTGATTACGCAGCACTGCTTTGATGGCGCCCAACCCCTCAGGAGAGAGAATAAGCAGTGCGACCAGAAAGCCAGTGAACTGCTCTGGGGCATTCATGCGTGTCAGCAGCGCATTAAGCAGCGCAGAGTCCATTTTGGTGATACTGATCACCGCCACCAAATGAATTAGCAGCCAGGCGGTGTGCCACAACGAACTGTGTGAAGAGGGTTTGCCATGGTGCTGGTCGCCGTCATCACTTTCATCTTCATGTTCTTAGATAAACAGGCTCTGGTGCGTGCGCGTTTGAATCAGGAGAAACACGCCGTACATGGCGGCGGAGATGAGGGGATAATCAGCGCTTGCCCGGTGGTAAAATTACCGCCCGGCAGTGAGGTGGGGAAGACCAGCACGATAATTGCCAGCGGGAAAATGGCCATCAGGTACTGCTTGATACCGATCAAATTGACGTGCTGCGTGGCAAATTTCCGACCGCCTAACAGTAAGGCAAATCCGACCAGACCGCCGCTGACGATCATGATGATGGAATAAAACGTATCACGCATCAGGTCCGGGCCGGCATCGCCCGTGGCCATCAGCGCAGAGATCAGGCTCACTTCAAGAATGACGACGGAGAGGCTGAAGATTAGTGAGCCGTAGGGTTCGCCCAGCCGGTGGGCCAACACGTCAGCATGGCGTACTACGCTAAAGGCGCTGGCGAGAATGCCCACCAGTGCAATAAAGTTGATGCCAAGGATTGCCATCAGGTTTTGTGCATCGCTCCATTGCAACAAGACAAACAGCGCGATGATGGGGAAGATCAGGTAATATTCGTGGTGACGCGTTTTGATCACCTCGGTGTGCGACTTCATGGCGGGCGGCTCCTTATCAAAAGTATTGAGTCTTACTAACAGTGCCGCACGCCTTATTGTTCTATTTAAATGCGCCACGCTGGTAGCGACGGCAATGCATGGTTAAGGGTGTGACGTTGCGGAAAAAGTGGCTTACAGGTAATTATAGCCTAAAAAAACAGAAGCAGATTAGCAGAATGCGCGCAGCAGGCGGGAGATTTTAAGTAATTTTACATTCTTGGTGACTAAAATAGGATTAGTGGGGAGAATTTGGCAGTTTTCTCCCCACTGTATTGATGTGGCTAGTGAATTTTAGCCCACTCAATTATCCGGATTATCCATGACATCGTGACGTTTCTGGTGATAATCCTCTTCGTTTAACCCTTCACGCCAATATGGCACAGCGTGGAGTTGATTTCTCTCAACCTTAAGTTCTCTGCGTACGTAACGGCGTAGTTGCACCACGATGCGGTCTTCGCCCGCCAGCCAGAAAAATGCGCGGCTGGCGTCAATATCGCGCGTCACGGCGTGGAACTGTTGCAACAACGTATCCGTGCTGGCGGTCGAGCCGACCAACCAATGCACGCTGAGGCCGGTGAGGGCGGCCAGTAGCAGGAGATCGGCTCACTGTCGATGCGGATAACGGCATGGCCGGTAGCATCGGGGGGCAGCGCCGCAATGGCGGGCAGTGAAGAGGGATCGCCTGCCAGATAATAGGCGCTGTACGCAGGCAGCATGGGGTGCGGACCACCCGGTTGAGTAATGCCTACGCTGTCTCCGGGCTGCGCGTTGCGGGCAAACGTGACGGCGGGTCCGCCGTGGTCGTGCAAGGCAAAGGCAACATCCACTTCGCCCAATTCTTGCCGGAATGTATAAAAATAGCATAAGTGTGCACGACGGGGCGCACCTCGACTTCAGGCCATTGCGGGCCTCGCTCACCCAATGTGGGTAACGTAGGCGCTTTCTGGCCTGGGCGCGCTAAAAACAGTTTGATATGTGCGGCATGTCGCCCGACTGCCGGATAGTCGGGCAGTGTATCGCTGTGAAAAGTGATGCAGCGCAAGTGCGGTGAGAGATCGGTGATGCGTTTAACCTGGATTAGTCGGGGTTGGGCTGGGCGAAAACCTGTCGGATGAGTCATTAAATTTCTCCATCATTCAGCCGATATAATTATTGATTTGATGGACAATATCATAGCATGTTGATGATAGTGATTATCATTTTAGTGACAGGCAAAAAGCACGTGTGGCTAAAAAAGCGTTGTTCACCCTTTTTTGTTACGATTTCAGCGTTACATTAGCCCTTTGTGATTAAGATCAAGCTTGATTGCCACACAAAGAATGGCATATTCTGGAATGAGTTGCAGAAATTTTAAGCAGTTACGCTGTTTTTTGTCAGAAAAAACGCGGCGGTTATTGTTCGGTTATTGGCTGTTGTGGGGTTTAAGGTATTGTTAACACGCGATTTTTTACAAAAGGCTGATTGTGGCACGTCTTTTGGTTGTATCGAAGAAAACTTGCTGCTCACGCCCCAGCAGCGAGCGGACTCCCTGAACCAGACGCTATCGCGTCGCCCTGATAGCCCGGTTTGGGTCTTTGGTTACGGCTCACTGATGTGGAATCCGGTATTTACACCGGAGGAAGCCCGTTTGGCCACACTTTCCGGCTGGCAGCGTGCATTTTGCCTGCGCCTTACGGCAGGACGCGGTACGGCAACGCAACCTGGACGCATGCTGGCATTAACGCCAGGTGGGAAAACGACCGGGATAGCATTTCGTTTTCCGGAGGCTTCACTGCATGAAGATCTGTAACTGCTGTGGAAGCGCGAGATGATCACTGGTTGCTACCGTCCGGAATGGTGCGATCTGCACTGCCAAAACGGCGAAACCATCACGGCGTTGGTGTTTGTTTCGCAAGATCAACATCCTCTGATCGAAGCGGATACCTGCATACACCGCGTTGCTCCCCTGATTGCCAGAGCCAGCGGCCCGTTGGGAACTAATGCACAGTATCTGTTTGCACTGGAAGAGGCGCTCAAAAAACACGGTATGGCCGATGAGTGCTTAACGGCGCTGGCGCAGCGGGGGCGAGAGCTTCAGGAACAGGCGAAGCAGGCATATCCACAGCAGGGCGACTGGTGGGGCGTTTAGCATCGTTAACCAACATCGCGTTAATTAACACATCATCGAACAACACCTTATCGCGTCGCCATTGACCGCAATAAATCAGTCAATAGCGACGCAACTGGTTACCAACCTACGCCAAGGCCCAGCGTATACATGGTATCGTCCACATCCCCTTGATTACTTTCGATGCTGGTGCGCACCACGCGCATACTCAATGAAGACCAGTCGGTCAACTTGAAGCGCAAGCCGCCTTCCGCTTTCAAATAGATGGGTGCAGTACCATCCAGTGAACGCCCAACTTCACCGTTGGTGAAGGCTTCAATGGTTTTGCTGTACAGATAACGGTTGTAGGCCCATTTCAGAACGGCAGAGTAGAAGTTGTCTTCTTTGCCTTCCGTTTCATTCTGATAGGTAAAGGTTTGGCTGTTGACCAGAGACGTCAGAGAGAACGCGCCTAAATCATTGTCCCAGTACTGGTAACCGGGACCAAGACCGAACGAGCGGTTGACCTTGATGTTCTCGATCCAGTCGCGTTTGTAATAGTAACGCGATTTGACGAACCATTGCTCATCGAGAAATTTATCCAGTGCGTATTCGCCAGAGGCATTCTTGGTGCTGCGCACATCATTCTCTGTGGCTTCGTGGTATGTACCATCCACGTTATGACGCCAGTTGCCGTGGCGCATCCGGGTATCGAGGGTGACGTCGTAGTTTTCTGTCTCAGTAGAGCTCTTCTTGTGCAACATCTCGGCGTCGATATT
Organism: Candidatus Symbiopectobacterium endolongispinus; assembly: GCF_018777385.1. Taxonomy (GTDB): domain Bacteria; phylum Pseudomonadota; class Gammaproteobacteria; order Enterobacterales; family Enterobacteriaceae; genus Symbiopectobacterium; species Symbiopectobacterium endolongispinus. Next base: position 741,160 of record NZ_JAFJYB010000003.1, read on the forward strand.
GCCTTTCCAGGAGAAGTCAGTGACCAACGGTTTCGCGGTAACGATAGATTTGATATTGGTCAGCGCCAGCGTTTGTTCACCTTGACCTACACCGGCAGGCGCGCCGACGACGGAACGGGTTTCACCAGCTTTAAGGCTAGGATAGAGCACGCCGTTTTCATAGCGCTCGCCCTGAATTACCAACCCGTGGTCGGATTCGAAGGTTTTGACCTGATCCCAGGCAACAGAAACGGAGCCTGCATAATCCGTGGTGATAAACAGTTTGCCGCCGTCAAGCAGCGTAATTTTCCAGGTAATTTTGTCCCTGTTGTTGAGCCAGACCGTATCGGCGTAGCTTGCAGACGTGCCAGCCGTCGCCAGAGCAAAGGCCAACCCCAGGGAAGATAGTGCGTGTTTAGTATGTGTCATTTTTTGGGAGATAATACAGTGGAAGTCGTTGATGAATAATGCTGCCAATGGCGCTGGCTAAAGCAGTTGGGCCGTTAATTTCAGCACTGTAAACAGTAACAGGAAATGTGATCTGGCTCTACAATAAAACATCGATTCGTTAGAATCTAAATTGTTATAAAACATATCAATGATGATTAAGCGCTATAACCAGATCAAAATCACATTTCAATAAGGTGCTATCCCCTCTGCGCCGTCCGGTGGTGCGAAGAGAGGGAAGGGACATCATGCCGTTTGTTGTGGCTTGCGCAGGTTTCTCTCAAGACGCGCCTTACGTGGCAAAAAACGCGTTGTGAGAAATTGGCGCACCCGCGCCACAATTTGCTCCTGGAACAGTAAGCAGATAACCACGGTTGCCAGCAGAAATATATCTTAGCCGGGAAGTGAAAGCTGCACGTTCCCGGCGGCCACGGCGCACTGCTCCCAATCGCTAAAGCAGATCTTAGGATCGCCGCGTAACAGTTGCTCCAGCGTTCGGAACAGATTAAACAGCGGAACATGCAACGCAAAAATAGAGAGTGATGCTGCACCAAATCGCGGTGACCAATGGCGCGCCAGTGGCTATCCGAATCGCGTGCCAGCGCGCTCAGACACACTAATCCCACCTGAGCGGGCAGCAGCAGACCGTTGTGCAACAAGAAATACCAGTAGGCCTCGCCATTGGTGAACAACCAGGCACCCGCGATGAAATTCAGCAGAATGAACGCGGCAACCCCGGAACGTTGACCACTGGTCAGCGGCATTCTGGCGCGATCGCGATAATGGCGGAATAGCGCATAACCTAAAATCCCTGCTAAAAATTCTGGCAAACGGAAAATAGGCCCGCGTTGCAGTAAACCGGTGTAGGGCATACCAAACTGCTGCTCCCAAATAATCCAGACAGGTGGTATCAAATAGAGCAGACAAACAATACCAAGCCACAGCCAAGGGTGACGACTGTTAAGTAAGCGTGGCCCCAGTGCAGGGAACAGTAAATAGAAGAAAAACAGCGTTGAGAGCGACCACAGCGGGGCATTTAAGGTCAGAAAGTAGGGATTCCACTCTTGCAGCATAAATACCTGCAGCAGGCCATTGAAGAGCAACTGTGCATTGGTCATGTAATGGCGCAGGCTTTCCGGGTCGACATTCGGCTCATTCTGCCCCTCCGGTGGAACCGCCAGCCATTGCATCAGGGTGACCACGGCGATAGAAGCGAGCAGCGCCATGATATGGATAGGATAAAGGGTGAACAGCCGTTTGGCCCAAAAATGGCTGGCGGGTTCGCGCAGTTGTCCACCGCGAATATAAACGTGAGCCAGCAAAAAACCGGAAAGCACGAAAAAGGTGCTGGTGGCGAAAAAACCCATGCTGGTCAGTTCACTTAAAAAAGGCACACGTTTTATCTGGGGATAAACATGGGCAGTGTGATAGATCATCACATAGCAGCCGAGCAGAAAACGCAGCCATTCCAGTCCAATAAAGCGTTCTGTACGCGGTTTAATCATGATTGTCCCTCAGTGCCGAGCAGCAGTGCGCATTACGCCAGATGGCGTCGAAAATCATTACCGCGGCAAATAACAAAAAACGACTCTTAATGTAAGTTTAGCGAAGTAAATAGCGGGAATAAGTAGGATTATGACGATAATCCTCATTCTTGTTTATGAATGGTTTAATATTCATGATGTTATTTAACCAACCAAAAAGAAACGTAAAGTTTTTTAAAGAAGACGGAGTCTCTTTTTTCATCGGCATTCAGGTTTGCTCGTGAACGAAATCCGATCGAACGCATGAATGGCAGTAATGTTTATAGGGCGATTAAATCTCACAGAACAGCGCTAAGCAGCCTGGCAATCAAGGAGTAACAATGTTAACCGTGGATTTTTATTTGATCGATGCGTTTACACAGCACACGTTTGGTGGCAATGCGGCAGCGGTATGCCCATTGACGGCATGGTTGCCGGATGAACGCTTGTTGCAGATGGCGCGCCAGCACAACCAATCGGAAAAGGCCTTTTTCGTGCCCTCAGAGCAGGGCTTTGCGTTACGTTGGTTTACCACTCAGGGTGAAATCAACCTGTGTGGACACGCCACGCGGGCGGCAGCGCATGTAATTTTCACCGCCATGGGGTACGCGGGAGATACGATCCGTTTCTCGACCTGGTTTGTCGGGGAACTGACGGTCACGCGCAGTGACGCGTGGTTGACGCTTGATTTCCCGGCCTGGCAGGCGGAGCCGGTCACGCCGCCCGCGCTGCTATTGCGCTGTTTAGGGATCGACGCCGCGGTTGA
>NZ_JAFJYB010000004.1 GCF_018777385.1 Candidatus Symbiopectobacterium endolongispinus
CGCAAGGATCCGTCGTGCTTTTGTGAAAGTCGGTCAAATGCACCTGAAAGCAGCACGTCGTCAACTGATTAAGCGGGGTGGCCGTTCACGACCCGGTGAAACCCCACGGTGGCAAACCGGACGATTAGCGCGCTCTATTGGTTATTACGTTCCGAAAGCGGCATCACGACGCCCCGGGTTAATGGTTAAGATCGCCCCCAATCAGAAACGCGGTGTCGGCAGTAAACCGATTGAAGGGGATTTTTATCCTGTTTTTCTGCATTACGGGGTACGTAGCGCTTCTCGCGGCATGTCTAAACAGCACAAACGACAAAAACGTCACCACCAACGCGGTGGTTGGCGTATTGAGAAACGTCAAAATTACATGGTCGCCACGTTAACGCGGCTGAAAAGTTGGACGAGCTACACGCTAAAGAAAGCACTGCGTCAATCACTGCGGGCAGAGCGAAGGAAAGGAAAAAATAATGAAACTTAGTCCAATTATTGCGGCATTACGAACCTTGTGCCCCCGTTTTGAAAACAGAGTGGGCAGTGTCTCTAAAGTATGAGGATTTACCCGATTGCGGCAAACTGGCTTTACCAGCTGCTTACGTTATTCCGGGAGAAGATGTTGTCGATGAACAACGGTCACAAACGGATTATTGGCAATCATTAACCGAAAGTTTTTATGTCGTGGTGATTTTAAATAATGCACGTAATCAAAAGGGACAATATCCCTCTGTCGACACATTAAATGAAGTCAGGTCTGAAATCTGGCGGGCATTACTTGGTTGGCAGCCAGAGCCGGGTTGTGGGGTGATTAATTATGACGGTGCAGAGGAAGCCGATTCAAACCGCGCCGAATATCACTACCTGTTTAAATTTAATACTGAAACAGACATCAACGCCGAAGATACCCGCCACGATGCTGACCTCAAGAATTTACCAGATTTTCATACCGTTGCTATTGATCTAAACGAACAATCAAGCAGCGTAAACTCGCATCTGGAGATGAAGATAAAATGATGGGTACACAACCAGAAATTGTTTTTATAAAACCCAAACACGGGCGAAAAGTGCCTATTCCGCAATATATGCGCGATACCAAAGAGTATTTTGGGAAATATTTGCCTGAAGAAGGATTACCTGTTCAAAAGACCCTTTTTGGATCAGAAGAAAACAGGGCGATGATATAGAAGAAGTAAGTCAATCCGATAATTCCCCAATTGTGCAAGGGTCGACTGATACCACAAGAACCAAATTAAAAAAGCTAAAGAGGAGACGCAGGAATGACCATTAGCTTTAATACCGTGAACGCTAATCTGCGTGTGCCTGGTTTTTATCCAGAAATGGATAACAGCGCTGCCAATACGATGCAAGCCAGCGGCCCGCACTGCTTATTGGGCATGCACTACCCACTGCACAAATGACTTTGAACTCACCGATGATCATGCCCTCGGCAGAAATGATGCAACAATTAGCCGGTCGTGGCAGCCAGTTACACCGTATGGTGCAAGCGTATCGCCGGATTGATGCAGTCGGTGAACTGTTTGTCATTGCCGTACCTGAAACGACGGGCACTGAAGCAAAAGGGGAGATTGCGATAAGTGGCACTGCAACCGATTCCGGTGTCGTCACACTCTATATCGGCAATCAACGTCTTTTAGCGGCCGTCAAGAAATCAGATACCGCGAATACGGTGGCCGCCGCGCTTGGCAAGGCTATTAACGATAATGAGGACTTACCCGTCACCGCGACTATGGAGGCTGAAAAAATCAGCTTGACGGCAAAACATAAAGGGTTAAGCGGCAACGATATTCCGTTGATGCTGAACTATTATTCTCCGACAGGCGGTGAGAATACACCTTCTGGTTTGAATATCGGTATTACGCCAATGCGTGGTGGCGCTGGCTCCCCCGATATGGATAGCATTATCAGCGCAATGGGTGACTTGTTATTTGATTTTATTGGCTTGCCTTTCGCCGATTCTGCTTCCCTGCAAAAGATGGGCGCGGCGATGAACGACAAGAACGGGCGCTGGAGTCCCTATCAGCCGTTGTACGGTCATGTTTATACTGCCAAAAAAAGGGACGGTCGGTGAACTGGTCGCTTTTGGCGATACGTTCAATGATCCGCATCTCACCATCGCAGGATACGAACCCGCCATCCAGACCGCGCTGGATGAAGTGGTTGCTGCACGACTGGCACGGTGCGCGATATTTCTGCGTAACGATCCGGCCATACCCACCCACACGGGCGAGTTAAACGGAGTATTACCCGCACCGTCTGGCAAACGCTTCACCTTGACAGAGCAGCAATCCCTGCTTTAACACGGTATCGCCACCGCCAATGTAGAAGGCGGCGTATTACGCATTCAGCGCGATGTGACGACCTACCAGAAAAACAGTTACGGGGTGGCGGATAACAGCTATCTGGACAGTGAAACACTCTATACCAGCGCTTACCTTTTGCGGCGATTGAAATCGGTGATCACCAGCAAGTACGGGCGACAAAAACTGGCCGGTGACGGTACCAGATTCGGGGCAGGTCAAGCGATCGTAACGCCAGCCGTGATCAAGGGTGAACTCTGTGCGGTGTATCGCCAGTTGGAAAATGAAGGGATTGTCGAAAATTTCGATGCTTTTCGTCAACATCTCATCGTTGAGCGCAACGCCAATGACCCCAATCGAATTGATGTGGTCTTTCCTGCGGATTATATCAATCAACTGCGGGTATTTGCGTTGGTGAATCAATTCAGGCTCCAATATAACCAGGGTGAGGTGGTGTGATGACGGGAAAAAGAAGAATGGGCGGAACCTGCTATTTTAAGGTGGATGGCCAGCAACTCTCACTGAATGGCAGTGTGGAAGTGCCGATGAATCTCACTGTGGGAGAGGATGTGGTGGGTATCGATGGCAGTGTGCATTACAAGGAAACGCACCGTGCGCCTTATATCAAGGCGGAATTTAAGGTCGAGAGACAGTTTCCCCTCCAAAAACTCACCACAGCAGATGAAATGACCATCACCGCTGAATTGGCTAACGGCATGGTTTATGTTCTGTCGGGCGCGTGGCTGTCGGGTGAATCTTCATATAACGCTGACGAAGGTACGGTTGAGATGGAATTTCACGGACAGGAATTATTTTATCAATAAAATCAATTACACTGAGCAAACCTATTCAGATATACAACGAAAAAATTTCAGTACTGGAGATTCAGGAACCGACGTTTGATCAGGTCGAAAAGTTTGGCATTCCTTTCAGTTACTCTGAGCGAGGCGATATGCGGCTGGATACCCGCTCCGCCCTGTCTTATCTGCCTGAACTGGCGGGGATCCCCCGCTCTTCTGCGCAACAGATGGCGCTACATGATGTCTTTCTCGCCTCAATGACCATCGTGAGTTTTTTTACCGGTGCCCAGAGCCTGGCAGTCTCAGACGACGATTCTACAACGTTGCCTGGTTCTGGCGCATAAACCCCTTCGAATTACGCCGACATCCGCTGAGTCAGTTCCTTGAACTGGGGGGAGAGGCTGTTCGCATCAATAAGGAACGACACAGTGGCGAATAGTTTTGAGTTAAAAGCGATCATCACTGCCGTTGATAAACTCTCTGCCCCGCTAAAGGGGATGCGGCGTGAAATGAAGACCTTCAAGAAAGGGTTTAGCGCGGGAATAGCAGGCGCGGCGGCATTAGGGGTCGGGATTGTTACCGCAATGGCTGGCCCTATCAAGCAGGCAATAGACTTTGAATCGACGATGGCTAATGTCCGCAAGGTGGTTGATTTTGATACGCCTGAGCAGTTTAAACAGATGTCGGAAGATATTCTTAAGCTATCGACAGAATTGCCGATGGCCGCAGATGGTATTGGACAGATTGTGGCCGCAGGTGGCCAGGCGGGGATAGCGAAAGAAGAATTAATGTCCTTCGCCCAATCCGCTGTAAAAATGGGTATCGCCTTTGACCAGACGGCTGAGCAATCTGGGCAGATGATGGCACAGTGGCGTACCGCCTTTCGGTTAACGCAAAATTATGTCGTCTCGCTTGCCGATAAAATCAACTACCTTGGCAATAACGGGCCAGCGAATGCCGCCAAAATCTCTGAAATTGTGACCAGTATTGGCCCGCTGGGTGAAGTAGCGGGCCTCGCCTCCGGTGAGATTGCCGCACTTGGCGCAACGATTGCCGGTATGGGCGTCGAGTCAGATGTGGCGGCAACCGGCATAAAAAACTTTATGCCGGCGTTAACCAAAGGGAAATCAGCGACAAAATCACAAAAAATCGCGTTACGCACCTTAAAAAATAAGCCCCAAAAAATTGGCCGCACAGATGCAGAAAGACGCGAAAGGCGCAATGTTGATGGTGCTGGAAGCCATTGAAAAAGTCCCTAAAAAAGATCAGGCCTCATTATTAAATGATTTGTTTGGCTCTGAATCCCTTGTGGCAATTGCGCCGTTGCTCACCAACCTTAAATTACTGGAAGTTAACCTGGATAGCGTCGCCGATAAACAAAAGTACGGCGGCTCGATGCAAAAAGAATATGCTACTCGTGCCGTCACTACCGCAAATGCAATACAACTGTTTAAAAATCAGATGCGTGTTGCCAGCGTAAGTATCGGTAGTATTTTTCTACCTTCAATTGTCGAAGCGACAGAGAAAATCCAGCCGTTGATTGAGCAATTTCGCACCTGGTCAAAAGCTAATCCAGAACTGATTAAATCCTTCGCCAAGTGGGGTCTTTATCTATTGGGAACCGCGACAGCAGTCGGTGTTGTCACCCGTGCTTTCAGGATTTTTAACAGTGTGATGAAAATGTCGACGCTAGGTAAGCTGGTCACGTTAATGGTAATAGGCGGCGGACTTATCGTCGAAAACTGGGAAACGATCGGCCCGATTATTAAAGCGGTATGGCAAGATATTGATGGCGTTATTCAGGCAATTGGCGGTTGGGAAACCGTGCTCGCCGGCATTCTGGTTTTTGTGACGACAAAATGGGCTGTCGATATGGTGAAATCGATTCGGAATGTCACCCGTGAGATGAAAACATTGGCTAAAAACAGTCCCTCAGGCATCAAGGGCGTACTGGGAAAAGCGGGGATGATTGGTGCGGTATCCATGGGAGTCGAACCGCTTGTCGACAAGGGTCTTAATGCGGTGTTTGGGGGTAATGAATGGTTTCAAAACCTTCGGACAGCGAGTGGTTGGGGCGAATTTGGTCGTTCAATTATTGGCAACAGTCACTTGCTTAAGGATGACAAGGGTAACTGGCAATTTAAGGAAGATACCCCTAATACCCTTGATTCATTTGGTAAAAACGAGCCACGAGACGGTGAAGTCAGACTCATCTTTGAAAATACCCCACCGGGCATGCGTGTCGCCCCGGTTGGCAATACCCTACCCTGGCTGAGTTACGATGTCGGCTATAACCGATTTTCCAAACAGTGAGTGAAACAAAGGAGAAGTCATATGAGTTTTTTAACAATAGACGTTGATAATTACGATAATGGAAACGCATACGAACCAACGAAAACGATAGGGATTAATTTTGAGTCTATAAATTCAATAAGAAAATTAGAAAGTTTAGGTATTCCTCAAATATTAATTCTTTCCGAAAGAAAATCCTTTAAAAACACAAAAGAAAGGGATGATTATTTTGACTATATAGCTAGTAAGTTAGAGGCGATTGATTTATCACCAAAAAAAATCACTAAGGAGTAACAATTATGAAATTTGTAAGGATAAAGTATCGTGAAAATAATAAAACCGAAGATGTGATAGTCAACTTATCAAAAATTCCTTATATTGACAGGATATTCCCCAACAAACTTAATCCCAATCTTACTTATGACATTTTATTTCCTGCGTCAGGGGGAGGATTTTATCGATTAAAATTTAATAATAAAACAGATGCCGATCATTATTTTGATTATGTGATGGAAAAACTTCGTACCGTTAAACTGAAAAACAAGCCCTGGTAATACAATAACATTTATTGATTAAAATCACATTTATTTAAATATAGATGGTTAGATGACGAGCTGGAAAGATAACCTGCGTCCAGCGTCCTTTCGCGGCGTACCGTTTCAGGTAGACGACGAGGGGACTTTCGGACGGCGAGTACAAGTTCACGAATACCCGAACAGGGATAAACCCTATACAGAAGATCTGGGACGCGCCGCACGACGATTTACTATCAACGCCTATCTGGTCGGTGATGATTTCTTCGAGGTCAGAGATCGGCTGATAGTGGCTATTGATACACCGGGACCGGGGACACTGGTTCATCCCTACTACGGTGAAATTGCCGTTTGTATTGACGGTTAAGTGAGGGTAAGCCATAGCGGGCGCGATGGCAGGATGTGTCGCGTTAGCTTTAACGTGGTTGAGGCTGGAGAGCTATCTTTCCCAACAGCTGGTATTGCCACAGGCCAAACGCTAATTTCTTCCAGCTCAGTCTTGAATAATCGCATTGGTGAGGCATTTGCTAACGTGGGCTTAAAAGGTTTACCGGATTTTGCACAGGTTGGCGTGTTAGCGCGTACTAAAAGCATGATTAACAACGTCACTAAAGCTTTTGACACTATTGATAGCGGCATTACTGCCGCTTCAAGGCTACTGCATGGCGATATTTCGGTGATCTTAAAGCCAGGCTCATCCGGTAAAATCCTGGTCGAAGCGATACAGCGTATGTGGCGTGCGGGCAGACGTACTGGGCAAGATGCGGCGACACTGGCACAGCAAATTAAAACGCTAGCGGGTGTTACGCTAGGGCATGATTTAGCGCCGCTGGGCGTCTGGAAAAGTGATAGGCCCAGTGTACAGGCTGAACGTAGGCACAGTAATCGTATTGCGGCTTTGTTGCGTACGACGGCGATCCATGAGGCAACCTGGCGACTAACACAATTGCCACCGCCACGTACTGCCCTATTACCGATTAATCAACGTGTAAAACGTCAGATGCAGGTCAATATTTCTCATCCCGCATTGCATACTGTTTCTGCTACGACAGATAGCCCAATTGAAAGGATAGTGTTGGTCACGTGGGATGCCTTGATTGCAGTGAGAGAAACATTAAATCAATCCATCGAGCACGAACAGGCGTCAACGCTTGACGATGCGTTATTCCTCGCCTTGCAACAGGTAAAAACCGATGCCAACCGGGATATTGCAACACGACTGGCGCAAGTTGAAAAAACAGTTACCCGTACGCCAGAAACGGTGCTACCCGCGCTGGTGTTGGCTGCTACCTGGTATGACAATGCCGCACGAGAAACCGATATCACCCGCCGAAATGCCGTTAACCATCCTGGCTTTATACCGGTTAAACCCTTGAAAGTACCTGCAAGATGAGTGATTACGTGATATTGCGCGTCAACGGGCGCGAATGGGGAGGTTGGACGCGCGTCCAGATTTCGGCGGGTATCGAACGATTATCACGCGATTTCAATGTGGAAATTACTCGCCAGTGGCCCGGTGAATCGGGAAGTGTATCGTTACAGCCCAGAATTAAAAAGGTGAACTTGTCGAAGTTCTGATGGGTCAGTATAAAGTCTTAACCGGCTGGATTGAAGCCACCCCGATACGCTACGACGCTAAAAGTATCCAGGTTGGCATTAGTGGCCGGAGCAAGACAGCCGATTTGATTGATTGCGCCGCCAACTCGACAGTATTTACGAGGGAAACACTTTATCAAATCGCGTCAGAACTGACAAAACCCTTCGGTATTAAGGTCATTAGCCAAAAAGCCCCCAAAACGCCGCTACAGGTTTTTCAGGCTGATTATGGGGAAACAGTCCATGAAGCGCTAAACAAGGCGCTAGGAAGCCAACAGACGCTAGCCTGGGATGATGAAGACGGCAATCTGATAATTGGTACTGTCGGCAATGATCGTGCGACAACAGCGCTTGTCTGGGGAGAAAATATTCTCACCTGTGATACGGAACAGAGTATCCGTGAACGCTTTTCCGAATATCAGGTTGCGGGTCAACGATCGGGTGATGATGACGATTTCGGGGAAGCGACATTAACCGCCATTCGGGCCAAAGCTAAAGATAGCCAGATAACGCGCTATCGTCCACAGTACATTCAACAATCCGGCAATACAACCGGGGCCAGTTGTCGCGCACGGAGTAAATTTGAAGCGCAGCAACGGGCCGCCAGAACCGAAGAAACCACTTATACGGTGCAAGGTTGGCGGCAAGGTGACAGCAGTCTGTGGAAACCTAACCAGCGGGTTATTGTTTTTGATCCCGTGCTCGGCTTTAACAATCGGGAATTGGTCATTAGCGAGGTTGTTTATACGCAAGCGAGGTTGTTTATACGCAGGATGAAGGCGACAGCATCATGCTCAAGCGTGGGCGATTGATAGAAGCGACCACGGACACTTTTATTATTCACGCCAAAACCAAGATCGTGCTGGACACACAACAAGTAGAAACGCCGGGAAAGATCACTGCGGCAGAATCCATCGTTTCACAGGCAGAAGTACAGGACAAAACCGGCTCATTGAGCACCATGCGGATGCAGTACAACACCCACGATCACAAAGGTGATAGCGGTGGCGTAACAGGCAAACCCAATCAACCGATGTAAATAATATGCTGATGAATAAAAAAGTGAATACGGCGTTACCCGATCAGGAACGGCTCAGGCGGGCAGTGATGATCTCGCTTTTCACCTGGCGACGCGCTGAACCGGATGATGACACGGATACGCCGTTTGGGTGGTGGGGCGATACTTGGCCGACCGTACAAAATGACCGGATTGGCTCTCGATTGCACTTGTTAAAACGTAGCACTTTAACTAACCAGACGGCGCAAAAGGCGAAGGAATATATCGCTCAGGCACTCACATGGATGACAGACGACGGTATCGCGCTTCGGGTTGATATTGAGGTAGTACGCTCAGGCATCGATAGATTAATCGCAACTGTCATCCTGATGTTACCTGACCATAACATAAAAACGATGACCATCAACAACCTGTGGCGCGTAATCCATGCAAACTAGCGGCTTTTCGCGCCCGACACTGCCACAACTGATAGACACTATTCGTGGTGATTTGTTGACGCGATTTAATGAAGATAGCGTGTTGCGTCGCCTCGATGCGGAGGTGTACGCAAGAGTACAGGCCGCCGCCACTCACACTCTGTATGGTTATATCGATTATTTAGCGCGTAATATCTTGCCGGATTTAGCCGATGAAGACTGGTTGACCCGACACGATAATATCCAGCGTTGTCCACGAAAAGGGGCAACCAACGCGAGCGGATTTGTTCGCTGGGAAGGTGTACAAAATGCTATATCGCTGCCCACTGACACTGAAATGCACCGTGATGATGGGCAAATCTACACCGTAACAGCGATAAAAAAAGCGGCAAACGGTGTACTTCGTGTGCCCGTCGTTGCAAAAAGCAGCGGTCAGGCGGGCAATTGCGAAGACGGCAACGCGCTACGACTCGCTACGCCTATTTCCGGTTTATCGTCGACCGGCTATGCCGATAGCATCAGGACGGGAACGGATATTGAAGACCTTGATAACTGGCAACAGCGTATTATGGCTCGCTGGTACGATACGCCACAAGGGGGTGCTGATAGTGATTATGTTCGCTGGGCGAAAGAAGTACTGGGAATCAGCCGGGCATGGACACATCGACACAAGAACGGTATCGGCACCGTTAGGGTCATGGTTGCTAGTGATAATGTAGACCATCCTGCCCCCACACAGGAGATATTAACCAAAGTCAAAGAGCACATCTTACCCCTTGCCACCGTTGCCGGAAGTGGCTTAACGGTTTTTGCGGTAACAGAAAAAGCGTCCCCCTCTCGCTTGCCTTATCGACGGATACATCAGAAATTCGAGCCGCTGTCATGACAGAAATCAAAGCCTTCTTACTGCGAGAAGGCGAACCCGGCAGCAAGGAGACCATCAGTCTTGCGGCAGGTGAAGTCGCCCATCGTCTTATTGTGCCAACAGCAGACATTGAATTAACCCAGACGGAAGTGCCGGTATTGGGTGAGGTCACGTGGGCAAAATATAAAGAGTGAGCACCATGGCAAATCTGGACGACGAATACACACAATTGTTGAGAACGTTATTACCACCAGGCCCCGCATGGGATGAAGAAGATCCGCTCATTAAAGGGCTAGCTCCTTCACTGGCCCAAGCCCATCAACATGCTGATAGCCTTATGGTTGAAATTAACCCGACCCAATCGGTTGAATTAATTAACCGCTACGAAAAATTATGCGGGTTGCCGGACAAATGCCTGGCAAATAGAAAGCAGACGATAGAAGAACGGCAACAAGTGCTTGATGCCAAGGTGAATACGGTTGGTGGTATAAGCGAAGCATTCTTTAAAAAGCAGTTAGAAATATTGGGTTATCCCACGGCAACAATAGAACAATTTCAACATCTTGATAGTACACCCGATCCGTCTTGGGGTGACAAGTGGCGCTACTACTGGCGAGTCAATATTCCTGCTGAAGCGAATGTACACTGGATGAGTTGTACCAGTTCTTGCAATGAGTCGATTCGGACGTGGGGAGATAACGCTGTGGAATGCGTTATTGAGCGTCAGTGTCCTTCACATACCCAAGTACTTTTTGCCTACATAAAAGGAGGAAATGATGCATCTCATTGATACCCCAACCGCACAAAAAGATAAATTTGGTCAGGGGAAAACGGGTTCACCAACGGCGATCCCACTACTGGCACACCGTCAACAAAATTGAATAAGTGATATTTATGATGCACTACAGGAAGAAGTTTGTACTGTGGTTGAGCGTTCAGGTATCCGATTGGATAAAAGCCAGCATGACCAGCTTTATCAGGCGGTGAAAAAATTGTCTGTGGCAGAAGCGAATAAAGCGACCATCGCGTTAGTTGATGGTGCGACAGTAGATTTGAATACGCTAAACAAACTTGCAAAAGCCCTTGGCAATGATGCGAAATTTTCGGAAACAGTGATTAATTTATTAAATCAAAAATTAGCAAAAAATCAAAATGGCGCAGACATCCCGGACAAAAATCTTTTTATAAAAAACCTTGGTTTGTTGGAAAAAGAAAATCGTTGGATTAATAGACAGACATTTAACACGCTAATCATCGGCAATATTGATGGTAATGCGGACTCGGCAACTCGCCTGAAAACAGCCAGAAAAATTGCAGGCGTGGCGTTTGATGGGACAGCGCATATCAACCTGCCAGGTGTGAACATGGCAGGCAACCAGAGCACCACAGGTAATGTAGGCACGGCTACGAAACTAGCAACAGCACGGAATATTAATGGAGTGGCCTTTTATGGTACAAAAAATATTTATACCGGGTTAGGACTGGGATTGAAGCTGGTAGCAATATTACAAACATCAGTGCATCAGTTAGGGGAAGTATTATTTAAGGCGCTTGATAAGTCTACTTTAGAAACAACATCATCTTTAAATACACGAGGCCGGTTTATTGAAACAGGCAAGACGAAACTGTTGCTTCTCGAGCATATTGCCACCGCATCACGATTTCAAACTGTGGGGAAATATGTGGTAACATCAATCAGTTCCCCAGATAGCTTCACAACAGAAACGATTATCCGCATTCATTATCCGTCGCACGGTGTCCCTACCGGTTCAACAAAAACATTTCGTCTGGGGGGGATTGATTTATAGAGAAATTGGTTGCTCTTTTGATGGACACGTCAATACCGATGACAACGTTAAGTATACGTACCTTATGACGCTCAATGATGAATTATCGTCAAAAAACGTTCCTGTCATGACTTCATCGACCAGTGATTTTTATATCTATAATAATGCCTATGGCACCAGAACGTTGCTTTCTGATCGTCATGCGTCGTTAATTAATACTGACCAGGTGAATACAAAGACAATTTCTTTAATGCTGTAGATAACCAAAGAGACTCGGCATTGAGTCTGGATATGCTGACTATTATGGTGTACGACATTTAAATTGTCTGAATATCACTACCATACTGCTAAAAGAAAAAGATTAGGTTGCCCTGACAGTATTGAACTTTACTCTGGTTTCTGTGGTGATTACGGCCACGCAATATCCGGCGCTTTGCTGATATCGGCACGGTTTAGCAGCACTCGGTATTTTTTCCAGGCCAGCAGTGCAGCTTTTTCGGCTTCTGTAGCGATGTCAAGGTCTGACGCACCCTGCAACGGCGCTATAATTTTTGCTGCCTGCTCAAGCAGATAGTCTCGTTTATGGGTCGCTTGCTCCTTAAGTTTATCTGCTGTATAAACACGAGAAACAACCTCACCATCGACAAAACACCATTTTCGGTTAGGGACTGACTCTTTAGGCCATTCGGATACTTCTGCCACGCTGCACCCTTCAGGACAGAAACCGCTGATATAGTAACCCATCGAGCGTATAACTCCGTCGGCTTCATACTCGACTTTCATCGTATCGGGCTGAAAGCTTTTCTGGCACTCATACCAGTCTTGACCATCTTCCGAGATAAGAAAAATGGCACCAACAGAAAGTTCTAGCGCTTTTTTATCAGCAGAATCAGGATGATATCGCTTAAAGTTTTTAATGCTTTTCATCACATAAACCACACATTTATCCAGTTACCATTAATGTTTTTTTGTAGGACGCGCCGTTGAACATAATCAACATAGGCATCACCATTACCGTTATACACGCCGGTAATCACATACGAAGGTTCATCACGATAGCCTGGTCCATTCCATATCTGAACTTCCTGCATATGCCCCAATCGAATATCACGCACAAAGGTATTATTTAGCCATCCGCTGATATGACCACCCCAGACCGAACCGTGAATATTGCCATCTTCTTGATAGGTAGCGTCTGCGGCATGGAGTGCCTGCGGGGCATAAAAATGCCCGTTTTTATTGAATACCCAATCTCCGCCACCGTCATTGCCGTTATTTAGCCGGACGCCATCACCTCCCTTGTCTTTGTAGAGCCACATGCTAACGCTACCGTCCTTATTATGAAATCCCAGATGCTTGCGGTCATTCCCTTGCAATAAGATTTGGGTGCCTAGTGAGATAATGTTGCCGTTGATCGTTCCGCCGATACGTTTATCCAGTGCATTTTTTGCACAATCTATCGTTTCCGTTAAACCAAGGTTTTATAAAATCGATAAATTAGGTAAAATTTAGACAATAACCAGCGATTACAAGGCTTACAGAGGGGTGGAAAAGGTTAAAAATGGCAAAAATAGGCTATATGCGGGTGTCAAAAAATGACCAAAACACCGATTTACAGCGAAAATCGCTCCTTTGTGCAAATTGCGACCAGATTTTTGAGGATAAAATCAGCGGAAAAACAGACCAGAGACCAGGATTAAAATGCGCGCTAAATGCACTAAAATCGGGGGACGCTTTGGTGGTCTGGAAGTTGGATAGACTGGGTCGCAGCATCAAACATTTGATTGCTTTAATCTCTGAACTCGAAGATAAAGGGATTCATTTTCATAGTTTGACGGATGCCATTGATACCTCTACGTCTGCAGGGCTTTTTTTCTTCCATGTGATGAGCGCGTTGGCTCAAATGGAGCGAGAACTGATTGTTGAACGTACTAAAGCGAGTTTAGCAGCCGCAAGGAGCAGAGGACGTATCGCTGGGAGGTCATGAGTTTTTTCGGTGACAGATCAGACTCAAGCAGCTAGATTGATCGCCAAAGGGCATAATCGAAAAGAAGTCGCGCCCCTCTTTGTTGTCTCTTTGGCGAGTCTGTATAAATATCGTCCAGTTAATCAGTAACAGGACTTACGCAAGAAGATACATTTATATACATACAGTGTTCTGCATCTAGTAAAATAACTGGTTATTCAGAAAAACGCTTAATTACCTAATTTTAAAAGAATAAAATACGCGCCCTACGTAAATCCTGAGCAAAAGTAAAATTTTAAAAATCAATACCACAGGATTAAAAAATCATTTAAATCAGCAAACTACACTTAATCATAAAAAATATAGTGTAATAAGGAACACCTTTAGAAAAATAACCGTTATTTTCCATATTTAATGAAATTTAACATGTACTAACAAAAAAAAGGATGAAACCAAGGCATGAAAAATAAAAATAGTGAAAATAATAATTTTGGAAGTTAGAAATAACTGACTATATAAATTTAAAAAACAGAGTCATCAAAAATATGCCAAACTTGCAGTTGATGGCAAAAAATTTTATGCGTGAGAACATAAAAAAATTAACTGGACAGGATATCGATCCTGATAAGGTGCGCTTGTATTCATTTAAATCCGCTTCAAATTCACCTAAAACATATTCCGGATGGGAATATTGGGACCCAATAAAATCTTTGACATTGACGGAACTTGCATTCAAAAATTTCAGCGCTCACGACCAAGACCTGACTCCAGATGATTTAAAATTAAAATATGGAGTTTATGAGGAAGGCTCAAAAAATACACCGGATTTTTTAGACTTGGGAATGAATATTTTGGAGAAAAAAATCAAGTACGAATATCACCATCTGATTTAAGAGAAATATTAAATGAGAATAACTTTTACAAACAAATAAAAGAGAATCTAAATCAGTTCTGGAAAAATCATGAAGAAGATATTATTGTTTTAAGTAAAGCGGAATTTGTTTCTTCAGCGAGGCGGGCATTGGCAACGGGTCTTTTTTTCTGAAGATGATTATCTTTTCGTTATGCAAGTGGCTTTACCTCATCTTCCACTAAAAAAACCTGTCACAATCCAACAATTAAAATCCGTGAATGTAAATAAACAAAGTGATAGTTATAGCCTGGGATTGTGGTTACCTTTTATCTTTAACATACTAGAACCTGAATATGAACTATACAAAAAAGCATATTTACATGATAAATGTGTGCGTTTTTTCGATATAAATGGGTACAATTCTACTGACATTTTACGTTTTGTAAAAAATGATGTGGGTAAAAAAATACTTTATATACCCAGTGAAAAAAAGTTTTTGAGGTGTTTTCAAATGATAAAGAAATGCGTCACTGGGTTGTAGAACAAGCTAAAAATTCGAATAATATCAACAAACTGGAGCGGCATTTTTCTTTGCATGACCGCCAGGATAGCTTTTTTATACTGGGGTCGATCATGGTCTACAAAAACTGGCATTAGGTATTTGGGATGAATTGGGAAGCAAAATTAATAATAATGAATGTGATTTTTTGTATGGAGATATATTTGCGAGAGTAGTTAAACAAATAAAAGATAGAAACTTTAGCGATGCGGATATAATGATAAAATCAAACACTAAAATCAGTGTACAGCAATGGCTGGAATATATAACAGTAACTAATCAGCTTTTCGGCCCTATATTAGGGGTAGTTGGAGGTGCTGTTGGCGCAGTTTTAGGTGCGGCCGCATTCTTATCTCAAATAGGACTAGAAATTAACCAAGCTGTTAACGGGGATTCAGAAGAAGAACGTCAGCAGGGGCTTTTGGTTGCTAGTATGGATGTCGGTACAACTTTATTGTTCGCTGGATGTGCTGGTTTTCATGGTACATACTCAAACGACATAACAGATATAATTGACAAAGCATATATTAACAATTTCAGTAAAAATACTAATGCAAAAATTTATGCTGATAAAGTTAACCTCCAAGCTGACATAGCATTTAGACCTGATATTGGCAAAGATGTATTTGTCATACTAAATGGTAAAGAAAATGGCCGAGAAGTCTGGGGACAACTAAATCCAGTAACTAGGGAGCCATTTGCTCGTAAGTATTTTCGTAATACTAATGGTGTCTTAGAAGAATGTAATGCTCAGATTTTTAATAAAAAACAAACGACAAAAATATAAATCTGACAGTTTGATTAATTTACAATCCACCCCTGATGATAATTTTATCCCTGTAAATATTATCGGAAATGAAGACAACCCCCAACATGGTCCTGTCAATTTAAAGAAAAGATTTGATGCAAAACGATGGGTTACCAATGAAAAAGAAATTATAGTATATAGGCAAGATAATCGTTCTCTGAATGAAATAATAGAGCAAGGAGGTTTCCAACCGCGCACATTAGAGATTGGAACAATAAAAGATCATATACTTGGCTCACGTAGTCAATACTCTTACATATCTACATCTAGCGGTAGATTAAAAAGCAATTCTTATGGTAGATACGAGTATAAAATAAAACTAGCGCCACACCATGGTATTAATTCTGAAAAAACTCTTGAACGTATTCATGGAAGTATGAATACACTTTCCGCAAAAAATGTGGAATATCTAATCCCTGGAGGGATATCTCCTTCTCAGATTATTGGCTGGAGGGACTGTGTTGCTAGATAAATCAAATGATTGCGATGAGAAATGACAAAAGAGTTGTTATCAGATATAGGTATGCCTCCTCATGTTCAGTATAGTTAAGTTACGCGCGACAAGAACATGTGTGCTCACTTAATGAGTGTATTGATTGATAAATAAGCAGCATGGCTGGAGAAACCCATCCCAAATAATGTTATGTAATCAAAAAATATTGGTATTCGCATCCTGCACGGGGGTCTTACGAGAAAGATTAATTTATATAAAGCATTTTGGTTTTGAAAATAAGTCTGTCAATTTTGTGAAAGAATATTGGCGCAGCTTCCCATAAATAAGGGTAAATAGCCACGCGATAAATATAAAGTTAGTTTAAATATACTTAAAACACTTCAAGATACAGTTACCTATCCAGTAGATTGAACAGCCAGTAAGAGCTTTACTCATCAGCTCCTGCATCTTCGAGTTAATCCGGTATATACTCAAAGCATTTCAAGATGCAGCGACCTATCGAGCAGAAAGTACCCATAATAAGGTCATCACGCTTCCCCTCCCTAATATCTTGAAGTTTATTAATTATATATGGACTTTACTAACCAGCATCTACAAATATTATCCGGTTAATCGTATCGCTAGAAAAGTCCAAAGTACCACTGATCAAAAATAAAAGTTTAATCCCGTTGTACTGACGGCAATAAAAGTAGCCCATCATTTATTCCGTTTTTGGCTTCAAATATTATATTCAGTATCATCCACAGAATATTATTTGGCCGGAACTGCCGCTAAAAAAATCAAGTGGTGAGGATGCCAAGTTAAATAGATGGGTAGCGACATACTGACTCTATTTAATTGCATCACCACACCCTCCATTCCTACGATTCACAATTCTTCACACCTGTTCACCGTCATGATGAATAGTGAAGCTCCTTCATGTAAAGAGAGGTTTATAAAAATGGCAACCCGTTATATTGGACTTAAAGAAATGTGCCAGCTAACCGGCAAAAGTCATCCCACTCTGTGGCGGATGTAGGCAAAAAAGAAAGAATTTCCTGCGCCACAGAAAAGCTTGAGCGGAACGTTTCTTGGATGGCCTGAATCGGTCTATGAAGAGTGGGTAAATAAACAGCATCCTAACAGCACCTGTTAGAACACCTTTTCTTGTAACGACACCCACCAAAATCCTCATAAGCCATTGATTTTATTGGCACGCCCTGTAGGATTCGAACCTACGACCTACGGCTTAGAAGGCCGTTGCTCTATCCAACTGAGCTAAGGGCGCATAGCGAGATGCGGTTGTGTCGTTTGACAACAGTGGGCTGGATTATACCCACACGCCTCAGTGAGTCAACGAATTGGGCCAGATTTTCTGCCGTACGGTGAATCACTGTACAGTTCTATTGCCGAGCCAACCATTCAGTATGCTGTGTGTTAAAGCCGTTATCATTACCGATGATGATAACGGCGAGCGGTTACCAAGAATAATTCACGCCGAGTGAAACCCGTCCAGCCTTATAAGACGACATATTGGTATCTACGCCGACTGCACCCGTTACACTCAGGTTCGGCATCACAGTGCCTTTCACGCCAAATTTGAATTCAGCCCGATCGGCAGGCATCGATTCCCGTACTGCCGTGTCATCCATGCGCATTGTTTGTGATGAGGGCCCATGCCACCAGTTGGCTTCAATGAACCCCTGCATCAACGTTTGGCCATTTCGTTCCAGTCTGTCTTCATAAAGCCGGACCCCCAACCGTGTGGTGGCGCTGTTATCAGACATATCAAATGCTACGGAGCCGCTGGCCGTTGTGAGATCTTTTGCACGATACAGGGAGTAAATGATCTGAGCCTGTGGTTCCAGGTAATACCGTGCCGTGAGTGATTCAGTCATCTTGAGTTTATATCAGCTCTCAATGGACATTGTCGTGTTGTGCGAGCGATAACTCTCGGTACGTTGCCCCTGGCCTGTCACGTCGTTGTCAAATCGCCCATGCATCAACCAGGTATCACAATATAGGGGCCGGTTTGCGGATCGTGGTGACCAAGCCAGGTGCTATAGCTCCCTGCGCTGTAGCCTTTAACGCTATGGGATGAACGTGAGACCTCATCCTCACTGTTGCCGGAACTGGTGCCGTATTGAGCCATCAGCCCAACCCGAATGCTGCCGTCGTGCCCGTCACTGAAACGTGCGATGTCACTCCCTCCATGTAGCACCCAGCGTCTGTCTTCTGTTTCCTGGTTATCAACACCATCGTGTTGAACCATTGAGCCATCCATGCGTAGCCAGGTATACGAATCTTCTTGCCCCGGCACCTGCCACTGTCTGTCGCGCAGAGTATGTTTATGCATCGCTATTGCCGATTGGCGTTCTTGCAGGTATGAGCCGACCACAGGTGAAAGTAGCGAAACCAAATACTAATCTTGCGCCTCTCCACCATCGCCACCGCGTTTTAAACTGTAATTATATGCACCAACGTTCAATATCCCTGTACTGTTGTACCCATCGGAGTTGGGGTCAAGTTGAAAAGCGTCAGCACTGGTCGTACCGCCATTTTCAGTTTGTACCAAGGCAACGCCTTTGTTGGTGAGCCCTCCCAAGCTATTACCTGTTTTTACCAGAAGTGATGTATGGCCCGAGGCGTTGCTGCCATCAATGATCAGGCGATCGGTGGGGGATGCATCCCCGCTGAGCAAAGTATTGACCACAATGATCCCGCCATTCCCCACATAATCGCCTTTCACTGTCAGTGCTGCGCTGGGGCCGCTGCCGTCGGTCATATTTACCGTCCCCGCATTATTGAGTCCGGCAATGATCTGACTTAGCCCATCGAGTGCTAGCGTAGCTGATTGTTCAACAGTAATGATGGAATCTGTGCCGAATAGCCGTAACCCAGTTGCAATGTGCCTGCGGATATCGTGGTGAGCCCCGTGTAGGTATTGTTTGCTGTCAACACCGTTGAGCCCGTGCCTATCTGGTTGACCACACCTGTGCCGGAAATAACACCATCATAGACGAACGTATTATTACGATTAAACGCCAGCGTAGCATTGTTGATCACATTACTGACGATTGAACCGGTGCTGCTGCCGTCGCCAATTTGTAATGTCCCTTGGGTGAGTACCGTATCTCCGGTGTAGGCGTTCTCCCCAGTCAGTGTGAGCAAACCGGTACCGATTTTGGTCAAGGTTCCTGCGCCTGAAATAATACCGCTTGAGGTTAACGGGGAGGCGAGGGCGATATCAATGGTACCGCCGAGGGCGCCCAATAGGGTCGCCCGTGACGTGGACATGATTGCGTCAGTGGCAAGCGTACCGCCATTAAAAGATAGCCCCCCATCGGACTGACCAAGATTGCTGTCGCTAGTGATGTGCAGCGTACCACCGTTAATTGCTGTACCCCCGGTATAAGTGTTAGCTCCGTTAAGCACCAGTGTGCCGAGATCGGTTTCCCCCAACTGCACATCGCCTTGTAAGATGGTATCGATGGTCGCTGTGTAGGCTGCTCCTGGCAGGCTACCATTGCCAACTCGCACCGTGGTTTGCCCTGAGCTGGTTTCAGTTTCTACCAGTGACAGTTCCGCGCCATTCAAAACATATCCATCAGAGGCGAACTGCATTCCCGATGAGGTAACTTGACCTAGGCTATTATCAACCGTGACGTTACCTGCTTCCGCCTGAAAAATGGCAAAAGCACCATCCTGCCAAGGGGCGTTTAATATGCCATTGGAAACTGTCCAGTTGTCATTACCCACAATAGCGGTTTGCCAGATACCGCTACCGCCATTGACTACACCGTTATTTTTATTACCCGCCGCGCCGCCGCCCCACATATTCAGCGTCAAACCGGTGGTATCAACCAGGTTTACCTGATTCGCAACCGATGTTTGTACATATTCAACCCTGCCAGGCGGAATATCACCGAGTTCCAAACCGTTATTGGTCAGGGTTCCTGTGTAGTCAATGACACGATAGATACCGGGACCAAATGAGTCTCCTGTTGTGGCCGTAACGTTGATTGTCCCATCCAGAACCAAATCCCCGTTAACCTTCACCAGATCGTTAAGGGGTCCCCCCACTTCATAAGGTAATCCAAAGTGGTAATCGAGAATTGAACCACTGTTTAACGTAAGATTACCATTGATGGTCAGTTTATCAATGATCCCTCCCACCGCGCCGGGGGATAGGGTAGCTACGTCGGCAATGGTTACATCACCTCCGATAATACCAGTGCCGCAGAGTGTGGCTCCGCTGTTTACCGTGGTGATGCCTGTGGCTGCGGTTTGATTGCCATTGATATACAGCCCACCAGCAGTAACATTGGTTGCTCCCAAATAGGCGTTGCTGCTCGTTAATACCGTGTTTCCTGAACCGGTTTGAGATACAGCGCCATTACCTGAAATGTTGTCACTATAGGTGAGTAAATTACTGCGTTGGAACGCCAGTGTGCCACCACTCTCCACATTGACATCGCTTACTATTGAGCCAGTGTTGCCGTTATCACCGAGTTACAGCGTTCCGGCAGCGACAGTGGTGATGCCCGTGTAAGTATTCTCTCCTGTGAGAAGGGTAACACCACTGCCACGTTGATTGACCTGCCCGCTACCTGAAATGATTCCGCCATAAGAGAAGTTGTTGTTGCGATTGAATGCCAGCACGCCATTGGTGCCTACATCAATATTACTGCTAATGGAACCAGTGCCAAGACCGTTACCTAGCTGTAGCGTACCGTTCAAAATATCAGTTTGGCCTGTATAGTTACTTGTTCCTGTAAGTGTCAACGTGCCGCTTCCCGCTTTGGTGAGTGAGCCTGAACCGCCGATAGCGCCACTCATTATCAGTGTCGTCGTGGGGGCTACAGCAAATGTGCCGCCACCAATACCCAGAGTGACTGCACGAGTTAAGGAGAAGCTGCCCGTTGTGGCGATGGTTCCGGTGTTCATGCTAAGGCTGCTTGCCAAGGCACCGAGATTACTGTCTGTGCTAACTTGCAGAGTGCCGCCTTTGATCGCCGTACCACCGGAATAGGTATTGAGTCCGTTTAATATCAATGTGCCCAGATCGCTCTTCACCAGCGTGGTTGCTCCCTGTAACAGAGCATCAATGATGGCAACATAACCGGTACCGTCTGAGGTATGGTCGCCAACTTCAACTATGGTTTCTCCTGAACCGGCTTCGCTTTCAACTGGCGTTAGCGCTGCGCCATTGAGGGTATAACCGTCTGACGCAAAATGAATTCCTGCTGCGATAAACTGTCCTTCACTGTTATCAATGGTGACTGTACCAGGGTCAGCGGTGAAGATGGCAAACGCAGCATTGCTCCAGGGCGTGTTAATAGTGCCAGCGTCGAGGGTCCAGTTATCGTTACTGCCAGGAGTCGAAGCCTGCCAGATGCCGTTTCCGCCATTAACAATGCCGTCGTTTTTATTGGCCAGTGCTCCACCGTCCCAAAAATTCAGCGTGAGTCCCGCGCTATTGATCAAATTAACCTGATTGGCAACGGATGTCTGAATAAAGATGCCACTCGTTTCAGGGAGGCTTCCGAGATTCAATTGGTTATTGGTTAATGTACCGCTGTAATCGATAAGGCGATAAAGACCGGGAGTAAACGCACCGGTGGCGGTTTCGGTGACGTTAAGTATGCCGTCCAGCGTGAGATTGACGTTAACCACGGTTAAATCGTTGTTACTGCCGTTGATGACACCTGCTTCACCCAAGGTGTAGTTAAGTACTGAAGTGTTGTTAAGATTAAGGTTCCCGTTAATCGTCAGGGTTCCAACACTTCCAGGGGCCGCGCCGGGCGATAAGATACCGCCATTCGCCACGGTGATAGCGCCGCCGATAGTGCCATTGCCACCCAGCATTGCGCCGTTACTGACTGTGGTTGTTCCGGTGGCACCGCTCTGATTACCGTTGATGTACAGGCTGCCATTATTCACTGATGTAGTGCCGCTGTAGCTATTGTTGGCACTCAGCGTTATCGCTCCGCTACCGTTTTGGATGACCGCACCGTTTCCGGAAATAATACCGCTGTAGTTAATCGCATCACTGCGGTTAAAAGCCAGCGTTGCGTTATTGATGATATTGCCGACGATGGAACCTGATGTTGCGCCGTTACCTAATTGCAAGGTACCGCTTGAAAGCGTTGTACCGCCCGTATACTTGCTATTTCCCGTCAGTATGACGGTACCTGAGCCTGTGTTGCGAAGTGCGCCATCACCAGAAATCAAACCACTGTAGGTCAGTGTGCCAGAACGGTTAAAAGAGAGTAATGCATTATTGGCGACAGACGTATTCCCGCTGATTGACCCTGCATTGCCGCTTACCTCAAGGGTACCTTGATTGATGGCGGTGCCATTATAGGTATTGGCACCAGTAAGTGTCAGTACACCGCTGCCATTTTTGGTTAGGGAAGTTCCCGTAATAGTACTGTTGATGGTAACAGCGTTATTCTAGGTATCAAAAATACTGCCTGCGTCAGTGATGTTCACTGCTCTTGTTGCCGACAAGGTGGCATTGCTGATTAATTGCAATGTACCACCATCAAGTGTCAAGGTGCCTGCTGTGCTACCCAGC
Source organism: Candidatus Symbiopectobacterium endolongispinus (assembly GCF_018777385.1). Classification (GTDB taxonomy): domain Bacteria; phylum Pseudomonadota; class Gammaproteobacteria; order Enterobacterales; family Enterobacteriaceae; genus Symbiopectobacterium; species Symbiopectobacterium endolongispinus. The sequence continues at coordinate 22,816 of NZ_JAFJYB010000004.1, forward strand.
GCGCCATCTGCGGCAATTTGCAAGATACCTGCCGCCAGCGTCCAGGGGGTGTTAGCTGTTGTGGTGTTAATCAGTCTCCAGATACTTGAGTCAGCTTTATAAAAGCTGGAGAAATTTTGGAATTTGTTGCCGAATTGCGAGACATCAAAGAGGGTCGACCATTGAGTCCCTGTGGTGTTGCTCGTCAGGTTAGTGGTCGAGCCCCATAATATGAATTTGTTAGTAGTGTCTGAATTTGCAGAGATATTGCCATTAAAAAGCCAATTATATTGCAATTCCAGGCTGTTGATACCCTCGGTGAAATAAATTGAATTTACCCGCGTTGAACCATCTGTATTAAATCCACCTTGAATGGTATTATTATTAATAATATTTATATTCTTTCCGGTAATACCGAATCCGCCGACAGGAAGTGTTCCTGTCGCATAATTACCTGCTGCCCCGGCATTACCACCAGAAATTGTTCCACTATTAGTTATGGTGCTATTATCACCGTAGATTCCTACTCCGCCATTCGCTCCGTACCTTCCACGGATAAGTGTTGAATCGCCACTACTGCCTCCTCTGCCACCGTTGCCTCCAGTAATAAGGTGATTTCCTATGTTAAGGGTAACGTTTTGTGCGCGAATAGCAGATCCCCCTTCACCTCCGTAGGCTGCACCACCAATTCCTTCTGCTGACCCCCATTTCCGCCTGACCCACCCGTAATATTAGCCACGGTGCTCATTGTTCCACCAGAGAGCACTGCTCCCGTGCCACCGCCACCATTTCCTTGTGTGCAACCGTTACATACTGCATCACCCCCATTTGAACCCGAAGCACCTATTGGATAAGAGGCTGTTCCTGAATTTCCTCCTATACCTCCATTACCCGCGGTACCCCCTGACACCGAGTTACCATTGCTGCCATTGCCGCCATTTCCTCCTCGAATGTTGCCACCATCGTTTGCAGAAGAGACATTAGGAGAGTCGAGTCCACCGCTTCCGCCACCACCACCGCCAGCACCACCGTTTATGCCAAATTGGTCATTCTAGTTGTAGTCACTGTTTCCCCCATTTCCATCAGCGAATACGGGCGGTATTATGATATAAAGAATCCCAGTTAATAAAAGACATACTTTTTTTCAGTGTTTCTTTATTAAAGTAATTAGAGCGGTCTTGCCTTGTTGATATAAGTTTTAATGTGAGATGAGCCGTATTTTTTCATTACTGGCCTCTGTGTATGTGACTTGTAATATATGCTTTTCTTGCGGGTGTTTAATGCTTAAGTGAATTTTTTCTAATAGCAATAATGCCAGTGCTAGCCAGATGTTTTGATGCAGGTGCAAGTCAAAGATTTCTTTTTATTATGATTCAGTGTGATATATTTTCATTGTAATCAATTTCTTAGATTTGATATGTGTTTATAGGTATCATTTGATGTTGCGTAATTAACTAAAGCTGATGAGTCATTTCCTTCTTTTAGGTTCTTTTCTAAGAATCAACCTAAAGTTCTTGATTTAGACTGCCACCATTTTATCTAACAGCGTATATGGCGTTACAGTACTGACACATCCCCCTTGCGTATAACAGCAATCTATTGTGTATTAAGCACGTGCAGGTCTGACAATTGCCAAGAGAAGAGCCCTATTGATGCAACGAAACCTTTTGATGCGAGTGCCTCAACGCGCTGTGCAGGTATGGCTTCCCGTCATTTTTGCCGTATTGTTTACTCTGTTGTGCGCCTAGCCATCGGCTACGGCCGCTGATAACACCACGCCTGTGGATGTGGCTGCTGCTGCAAAAATCAATGTAGACAGTGAAGTCGCCAAATTGCAAAAGCAGCTAGATGGCATCAAGCAGCAGGTCTCCAACGCTGCCAGCGACAGCAAATAAGGCGAATTGAATGACGCCGTGCAGCAGTTAATCGGCAACACTAACGATCTCGCAACCGCATTAGCACAGCTTCAGGCGCAAGTCGATGTGCTGTGGCCCGCGCCAGAACAGGGGGCAGCGATAACGGAAACCAGAGAGGTCACGCGTAAACGTGCCACGTTGAATGTGCAAAAAACCAAACTGGACGCGCAACTGGAGCAGATTCAGGCCATCCGAACGGGGGCTCTCAATCTCTCGGCGCAGATTATTACGCTGCGTCGCAATGCGCTAAAAACGCAACTGGCGCTTAACTCGGGCAGTATTCTGGGCGCACGTTTCTGGTCCCCGTTGTTGGCGTCTCAGGCCGAAGATGAAAAGCGATTGACGCAGTTTCAGGCGCAGCTCAGCGATACGCTGAGTACGACCTGGGAGCTGGACTGGCGGTATGGAACGCTATTTTATCTGCTGTTAGCGCTGGCGTTAGCCACGGCTGGCCAGCGTCTATTGGAAAAATATCTGGCACGTGCCGGGATCCGTTGGCTGCCGGAAGGACGGTTGCGCCGCAGTTTCCTCGCTTCTGCTACTGTGCTCTCTTCCGTCACTACCATCGGGCTTGCCGCGAATCTGCTGGACTATACGTTAGCGCGCGCCGGCGATGTAACGGCCGCTATCGGGAGTTTTCTCGATAACCTGGTGAGGCTTGCCGTGTTTAGCGCCATGATTGCTGGGTTGGGGCGGGCGTTTCTTTCCAACCATCGTCCATCCTGGCGCTTGCCCGCTATGGCTAACCCGGTTGCCAAAGCGATGGATCCGTTCCCGATTATTGCCGCCAGTCTGATGTTCGTGTTTGGCATGCTTGAACAGCTTAACACCACGGTGGGCACCTCCGTTGCTGTCACTATCGTTGGGAACGGGCTGTCTGCATTGGCGTTGGCGTTAACGGTGGGGGCGATTGCGCTGCGCAGCAATCAGGTGCGACGGCAGATGGTAGAAGCGGGTGAACAGCCGGAAGCGCGCTCTACGCTGTCAGGGTTGGTGCATTTGGCTACTTTGCTGACGGCGATTGCCGTGCTGATTTCATTGGCAATTGGCTATATCTCGCTGGCGCGTTTCTTGATTTATGAGCTGATATGGGTGGGGATGGTGCTTTCCTGCCTGTATCTGCTGATAACCCTGGTGACCGATCTCAGTGAAAGCATTTTTTCGCCGAATACCGCCAGTGGGCGCCGTATTAAACGCTCTCTCAATCTGGACGATCGTCATCTGGCGCAGGCGACTTCCTTGGTGTCGGTGTGTGGGAAAGTCTTTCTTATTCTGATGGGCGCCGTGGCGTTGCTAAACGGCACCTTTGGTACCACGACACCGATCGAGTTGTTACAAAAATCAGTGGAAATCTGGGGCGGTAAGGGGCTGGGGTCGTTAAGTATCGTCCCGGCCAATCTTGTAAATGCCGCTGTTTGTCTGGTGATTGGTATCTATGTTTTACGCTCATCCCTGCGTTGGTTAGAAGATGATTTCCTGCCGAAGACCACGCTGGAAAAGGGGATTCGTGCCTCGCTGGTTACCCTGTTTACCAATATCGGTTATATCCTGCTTATTCTGTTGACGCTGGCTGCGTTGGGGATCCAGTGGAATAAATTGGCGTGGATTGTTAGCGCACTGTCGGTCGGGATCGGTTTTGGTCTGCAAGAGATCGTTAAGAACTTTATCTCAGGGCTAATTTTACTTACCGAACGTCCGGTCAAAGTTGGGGATTTGGTTAATATCAGCGGTGTAGAAGGGGATATCCGACGTATCAATGTGCGCGCGCCGGAAATTCAACTTGGCGACCGCTCCACGGTGATTGTGCCAAATTCACAGTTCATCTCGCAAAACGTTCGTAATATCACCATGGGGAATGCTATGGGAGTGGCAACGCTGGCGCTAACTTTCCCTCTGGATGCCGATCCTGAAACCATTAGGGAGATCCCGCTCAGCGCTTATGGCGATCATGAATCCATTTTGGAAACCCCCGCGCCTTCGGTAACCTTTAGCCAGCTTACGCCGGCGGGGATGGTGCTGAGTGTGACAGGGTATGTCCCAGCCCCCGTATGGTCTCAGGAGCAAAAAGCGACTTGTTGTTTAAGATTATCAAGCGGCTGCGCGCTGCCAGCATTCCGCTGGCATCTCCTCAGAAAATGGTGCTGGAAAACGCCTCGGACACGACCTTGCTGCCGGAATAACAAAAACGCCCATCGTGAAAAAGCATGATGGGCGTTTTACTTATTAGCCTGAAACAAGCTGCTTTAGCGTTGTTATTCGACCTGTGCTTTCACTCGCGCGACGCAGTCGTTTGGCGATCGGGCCTGGCTTACCGGTGCCGATGGTTTTACCATCCAGTAGTGAAACCACTGGCAGCACAAAGATGGTGGCTGAACTGAGGAAAATCTCGCTGGCGTGGTAGGCCTCTTCCGGTGTGAATGGGCGCTCTTCCAGTGCGATATTGTCCTTGGTGGCGAGTTCAAGCAGTGACTGACGGGTGATGCCGTGCAAAATGTCATTGCTCAGTTGGCGTGTTACCACGGTGTTATCGGCCAGCACGATATAGCAGTTGCAGGAACTGCCTTCGGTGATAAACCCGTTTTCCACCAGAAACGCGTCATCCGCGCCTTTGCTGTGGGCCACTTCTTTTGCCAGACAGGCGGCCAGCAGGCTGACGGTCTTGATATCACGGCGGTGCCAGCGAATATCTGGGCAGGTCACTACGTGCAGGCCGTCGGGTTATCGATAACCGAGCGTGCCTGGGTAAACAGCACCAGCGTGGGTTTCACTTCCGCACCGGGAAAATGAAAATCGCGATCGCCCGCGTTGCCACGGCTGAGCTGTAAATAGATCGCCCCTTCGTGCAGTTGGTTTTTGTCGATCAGCGCTAAATGGATCTTTTTCAGTTCATCAATAGAGACTGGCAGCTGCAGTGCGAGTTCACGGCAGGAACGCTGCAAGCGCGTGATGTGGCCGTCATATTCAGCCAGTTTCCCATTGATGACCGCAGTCACTTCATAGACGGCGTCGGCGAACAAAAAACCGCGGTCAAAAACGGAAACCTTGGCGTCCTGCTCTTCTACATACTGACCGTCAACATACACAATACGTTGCATTACAACACCCCTAAAGAAGGTAAATGGCCTGGCAGTAAAAGTGCATGCGAGACCACACGCGAATCAGCACTAGCCCCACAGCGCGGCTGAAGGCGGGTTGATGATGCTGCCTTGGTAGTCCAGCCCGTTATCGCGATCGCGTTGCAGCAACAGCGGGCCATCCAAATCCACCACATCAGCCCCCTGCGCCACGATAAACGCAGGTGCCATCGCTAACGATGTACTGACCATGCAGCCTACCATAATTTTTAGCCCGTGCTTGACTGCTTCATCACGCAGACGCAGCGCTTCGGTTAAACCGCCGGTTTTATCCAGTTTGATGTTAATCATGTCGTAACGACCCACCAGTCCGGCCAATGAATGGCTGTCATGACAGGACTCATCGGCACAAATCGGGATGGGGCGTGGCAGGGATGTCAGCGCCTCATCTTTCCCTGCGGGCATTGGCTGTTTAATCATGGTAACACCCAGTTTGACCAGTTCCGGCACCAGGCTGGTATAAAGTGCTTCATCCCACCCCTCGTTGGCATCCACGATCAGGCGGGCAGAAGGAGCCCTCGCGCGCACGGCGGCGACGCGTTCCAGATCGTGTTAATCGGCCAGCTTCAGCTTTAGCAAAGGGCGGTTTGCCTGCTTCTCTGCCGCCTGGCGCATGTGCTCTGGTGTGTCCAGCGACAGGGTATAGGCGGTTTCCAGCGTGTGCGGTACCGGCAGAGTGAGGAGTTGCCAGATGCGTTGACGATAGAGCTTGCACTCCAAATCCCATAAGGCGCAGTCGAGCGCGTTGCGCGCCGCTCCCGCAGGCAAACGGGATTGCAGCGTGAGTCTGTCCAGGCCGTTGCGCAAGTCGCTCTCAAGCGAAGCGATTTGCTATGTGACACTGTCGACCGACTCACCGTAGCGCGCGTAAGGCAGACATTCACCGTAGCCGGTAATATCACCGGCCCGAAGGGCGGCAACCACCACATCGGCCTGCCTTTTGCTGCCGCGTGAAATGGTAAACACTTCACGCAGCGGCCAGCTTTCACGAGATAAGGTAAGTTCGGTCATAGGCTGGCCAATGCTTCAACGATACGGCCCACACCGTGACGCACCGGATCAACCGCCGGCAGGCCGAATTCAGCTTCAATGTTTGCCAGCAGAGAGAGGGCGGCGTCTTCATCCAGTGCCGAGGTATTCACCGAGATGCCAACAAATCGGGCGTTAGGATTGGTCAGCCGTGCCATCGACAGGTTGAGTGCCATGCAGGCCGCCAGATCGGGGATTGGGTAGTCAACGCCACGCATGGTTTTGCGTGTTGGTTCATGACACAGTACCAGCGCATCCGGTTGCGCACCGTGAATAATCCCGGTGGTTACGCCTGCGAAGGACGGGTGGAACAGTGAACCTTGGCCTTCAATCACATCCCAATGATCTGCATCATTGGCGGGAGCCAATACTTCAACGGCACCGGCGATGAAGTCAGAAACCACTGCATCAATACTGACACCTGCACCGCTGATCAGAATACCGGTCTGGCCGGTGGTGCGGAACGTCGCCTTGCCGCCGCTTGCCAGAATCTCTTTTTCGATGGCCAGCGCCGTGTACATTTTGCCACAGGAGCAATCGGTGCCGACGGGCAACAGGCGTTTGCCGCTGCGCTTGCGGCCGTTTGCCACCGGGTAGGTTTCTGTTGGATGGCGCACGTCAAACAAGGAACGTCCCAGTTTTGCCGCCAGTTCGCACAATTCCGGTACGTCAGCGAGTTTGTTGTGCAGTCCGGCAGCGAGATCCATGCCGCTTTCTAGCACTTCACGCAAAATGGCGATCCATTGCTGAGAAATAATGCCACCCCGGTTGGCTAAGCCAATTACCAAGGTTTGTGCTCCGGCGGCGCGTGCTGCTGCGATATCCAGATCCGGCAGGCCGCAATCCGCGTGACAGTCCGCCATAAGGTATTGGCCCACACAATATTCGGGATGCCATTGCTTGATGCCGATAGCGACCTTGGCGGCTAACTGATCGTGCGCATCACCAAGAAAAAGCAAATAGGGCTTTTTGATATCCATTATTTTTCCTCATTAAATTTTTGACGTAATAAATGATAAATCGCTATCAGGCGCGTCAGTGATTGTTATCTCTGGATAACAGCTGATTACCTTTGATAATATTCATAGGCTTTTTATTGTCAATATGGCGGTGTTTTTAGAATAATGTATGGCCTTGATCGCGTTTTTTGGCGATTGAGTAAATTGGATGTTTTTTACTTGGTGTTTTAGTATGCGTTGTGCGTTATTTTGTTATTTTCTCGGTTTTTTATAAAAATGCACGGTCATACTGTTTTCTTATTCTTTTTATTTTGTTGTTTTTTTAAGTGTTTTTTGTTTTTGTTTGTCTGCTTCATTTTGGCGCAATGCTATAAAGTTGAGCCCACTAATAATGCAGCGAGTCATTATTTTTCAATAAGCGTTAGAGCCTCATTCACGTTACTCATATCATTGTGTTGAAAACAAGAAAAAGTAATGGAAAGTCATTGTGGCGCTTTGGAATAATATGCTGAACCTTGAGGGGTGATGGCAAATGTCAGCATGAAATTTGGCGATAAGCGCTCTCGCTTTACATTTTTCTTGTTCGCACTCTCGACAGACAACAATTTCTACGATAGCGTAATCATTAGCCCACAAGGGCTAAGCGTCGCTCGGATGGTCCGGGCGCTCACGTATCTTGAGGATGTTATGGCTGATTCCAATTCTCCGCGCCGTTTTACGCGTATCGATCGCCTTCCCCCGTATGTATTTAAATTACCGCTGAGCTAAAAATGGCTGCCAGCCGTCGTGGCGAGGATATCATTGACTTCAGTATGAGTAACCCGGATGGGCCGACACCGCCTCACATCGTCGAGAAACTGTGTACGGTAGCGCAGTGGGATGATACCCACGGCTATTCCACTTCACGCGGTATTCCGCGTTTACGTCGGGCCATTTCACGTTGGTATGACGAACGTTATGGCGTCGAGATCGATTTCACACAGTTGGCCTCGCGTAGCGAAAACCTGTATCAAGGGTTATTGCAAGATGGTACGCCGAAAGAGGCGCAGTGTTCAGAGTTCAACCGCTCACTGGCCCCTTTTATTGATTTCATCAGAAAAGGTTTCAGGTAATACGTCTCACAGTATGTCGCCGGGCGCTACTCAGCGCCCACCTCTTTGATATCGCCGCCTGGCCAGTCCGAAAGTGCATACAGAATGAAAATCTCGCCGTCGGCATCGAATAGCATGATGTCCTGCTGAATCTGTTCGATAACCAACCCTTCCATCGGACTATCTCATTCTTGATAACGCACGCCATTGATCGTTACGCTGCGTCGCGACGGGTCCGAGGTGAACACGTGTGCGCTATAAGTCAGCGGCGGCACCTGTCCCTTTTCAACTTTAGCCGGTTTTGGGGTTGCCGTTGGGGGCGGAGAGGGTTCGGCCTTCGGTTCTGACGGCTGGGATACGGTAGCGGCTTGCGCCAATGGCGGCGCAATCTCGCTCGGTGGGGTTTCGCTGTGTGGCTGCGCTGCGCTAGTCGTTGGTGCCACAACGCTTGCGGGCCTTTCTGTCCAGCGTTGGTGAGCAAACCACCCCAGTGATAGCAGCAATAGCGCATAGGTCGCCAACAGATAGCCCGGCATAGCATAAGTCATTGTCAGGGGCATACGTGGCGAAAGGCGAGGGGGAGCTATCGGTTCCACGCGGGATTTTCCTTATTACATTCAACATGTGCCTCTGCTCGTCAGATTGGATGCGAGAAGGGCGGTAGCGGCAGCTTACACAACACGTGTGTATTACGGGTCTCTTTACATGCCCGATTTTATGGCAAATGAACAGCGCTAAATGCTTTTACCTGATGGTTCTGTGACGGAAATTTGATTTCATGAAAAAGTCATAATCTACCTTTGCACTACTAATGAAACCTTGAGCTTAGTCTCAAAAAAAAGGCGTAGATATGCTTTAATGACCAAGCTAATGAAATATAGTTTTTATTAATAAAGATATATAGTTTCTTTTGTGTGGTGTGCTACATAGTGGTCAATAAATGATGTGGAAAATTTGCATGTGAAAATGTAAGTAACTTTTACGTTAAATAAAATTTAACAACCACAAGCCATGGTTACCCTTGGTCAGGGTGTTTTTTATCTAAATAAAAAATATATCAAAGAATCTAAAGAATAATTTTTATATGCGGTGAAAAAAAACCGCAGGGCATTATGTTGTCTTTTTTTGTTACAATACTGAGGGATAAAACTTTATGTTAGTCAAAAATAGTCGGCGTTTCCGTTATAGCGTTCTCTGTGTAGCATTGTCGTCTTTATTTTTATCCGGATGCGATAACAGTTCATCGCATACCGAATTGGCTGATGAAACGCTACCGGTTAAAACCGCACCGTTTGGTTGGGCAGCACAGTATAAGGATGTGTATGGCACGGCAGCGGCCACAACCGGTGGAGAAGGCGCGCGGGCTGAAAGCATTTACGTCGTGAGTTCTCGCCAGGAATTGAAGGATGCGTTAAGCAATGTGCGCAGTCCTAATTACCTTGCCGGGGATGTCACGGCGGAACTGACCGCCAAACTCGAGCCTAAAATTATCTACTGGGTTGGCACCATTCGTGGTGATGATTTAGGCAATGGTACTTATGCGGACGCCACCTATTTACAAAACCAAACCCAATAAAACCACTTTTGATTTCGATCTGTATGTGAAGGCGTTTGATAAGGATTATCTGGCGCAATTGCAAGCGACGATTGATGCCGGTGGCGCAGAGGCTACAGCGGCGCAGACCGAACTCTCTCTGCTGAAAAAACAGAACGGTCAGCGCTCTCAATATGCCAACAACCAGAAAGCACAGATTCAGTTCCAGGTGCCGCCCAACACCACCATTTTGGGCGTAGGACAAGATGCAAGGCTGGAAGAGGGCTATCTGTCAATCAATACCCTGAGCCATACCTTCAACAAAACGGATAACAGCAACATCATTATTCGTAATATTACCTTCCAGGCACCGCGTGACTTTGCTACTGCCTGGGATGCTGGTGATGGCGCATCAGGGAACTGGAATGCGCGTTACGATGCGGTCTCTATCAATGCCAGTAAAAATGTCTGGATCGATCACTGTACCTTTACCGACGGTGAGCACCCGGACAGCAAAGAGCAGGTGCTGTTTGGTAAACACATTCAACGTCATGATGGTTTGCTGGATATCGAAGATGGCGCGGATTACCTGACCATTTCTTATAACGTTTTTGAAGAACACGATAAAACTACCATTATCGGTTCGGGTGACAGCGATGAATGGGAATACCGCATTACCTTTGAGGGTAACCTGTGGAGCAATTTAACCCAGCGTGCACCGCGTGTACGTTTTGGGCAGGTGCATCTGGTGAATAACTACCATCGGGGTGCCACCGATGCTGATTATCCCATTCTTTATTCCATCGGTATGGGATTCGCTTCTTCTATTTTATCCGAAGGAAACGTTTTTAATTTCCAAGGGGCTGGCGCAGAGGAAAGCACCATTATTGGCGCCTATAAAGGCAGCAAGTTTAAAGATAATGGCTCCTGGTTTAATGGCGCACAGGCTAAAAATTTGAACCAGATCGCTATTGAAAAATGCACAGCATTGCAAGAAGAAGAAAAAGCCGCTGCGTAGAGTGCAGGTAAAGCACCAGGAAACTGGGCATTGGAAACCTGTACTAATGATATTGATTGGGAACCGCCCTATACCTATGCCGTGGGGAAATCTATCGCCGCCGTCGAAAAATATGTTTTGGAAAATGCGGGCGCAGGAAAATTGTCAATATCGCTGCCTGACTAATTATTCGCCATGGATGGTTTTTAACACCGCTTTTTAAGGCTAGCAATAGAACAGTTAATATTCACTATTACACGGGAAATGATTTTATGACGCAATTTTTACCCGCAACCTTGGTATTAGCGGGCTGTGATAATAACTCCAGCCATACCACCACGCCGGTTGACCGCTCCGCTGCACCGCAGAAATTGCAGGTGCCTACTCTGGCCTTTGATGACAGCTCGATTACGCTGGCGTGGGAAAAAACCACGGCCGCGAGCGGTGAGATTAAATACTACAACGTGTACATGAACGGCAAACTGCTGGGCAGCACGCTGGACACCCAGGATAAACACTCACCTGCCAAACCGTATATCGACAACTTCTACAGCAAATTTGATGCGGATAACTGGCACGTGCGCGTCAAATTCCACAACTTCACCGCCGACAGCACGGATGGTTTGAAGCCGGATACCGAATACAAGTTTACGGTTCGTACCGTCTATGCAGACGGCAAAGAGTCAGTAGACAGTAAACCATCACGCAGCGCACCAGCAAAACGCCGCACGTCATTGATGTAAAAGCCGACGGGGCGGTGGATGATGGTACGACGGTAAACACCACGGTGATCCAAAACGCGATCGATTCCTGCACCATACAAGCGTACCCACAAGGATGTAAGGTGCTGCTGAGTGGCGGTGTGTTTAAAAGTGGCGCGCTGTTCCTGCACAGCGATATGACCTTTGAAATTGCTGAAGGTGCCAAGCTGCTCGGCTCCGAAAATCCGGCGGATTACCCGGTGGCGAAAGGCTACTACCTTTATTCGTATATTCGTACCTCATTCAAGGCGAGAAGCTGACCAAACGCCCTCCGTCCTTGATCAATGCGCGGGTGGCGAACGACACGGGCAGCAGCCACGCCGGAACCTTCAAAAATATTCGTATCGTGGGTAAAGGCAGTATTGACGGTAATGGTTGGGTGGCAGGGTTGAGCACCAGCAAACTTGCTGCAACCTTCACCGATGAACTGGGCAATGAACTGCCGCAGATTAGTGCCAGTAGCAGTAGCTCGGCCAAAGTTAGCAGCGACGGTATTCTGGCCAAAAACCAGACTCAAGCGGCTGTAGACGAAGGTGTAGCACTGGATGATGCCTATAAAAACCGCCGTTCCTCAATGATGACGCTGCGTGGCGTGAGCAACCTCTATGTGGGTGGCTTGACTGTTCTGAACCCGGCCTACCACGGTGTGATGGCGCTGGAATCAGAAAATGTGGTGATGCACGGACTGCAACACAAAACCTATGACGGCAATAACGCCGATGGTATTGAGTTCGGTAATAGTTAAAACGTAATGGTGTTCAACAACTTCTTCGATACCGGGTATGACAGCGTTAACTTCGCCGCAGGTTATGGTGCGGGGGTTGAAGAGTTTGGTCAGAAAGCCCAAAGCGGTGCCTGGATCTTCAACAACTACTTCCGTGAAGGTCACGGTGCGGTGGTTGCGGGAAGCCATACCGGTGCCTGGATCGAGAAAATTGTCGCAGAAAATAACGTGATGTACCTGACGGACGTTGGTCTGCGTATGAAGGGCCGTCCGTATTACGGTGGTGGCGCACGTGACGTGCTGTTCCGTGATAACGCGATGAAAGATATCGGCGGTAACGAGCCGTTTATTTTCACCATCGCTTACAGTGCGGATACCAACGATACGCTGCCGGCCAAAGAACCGGCCCAGTTCCGCGATATCACCGTGTACAACATCACGATCGATTGCTCCAACAAGAAGAGCAGTATCGCGGTGGATGGTATGACTCAGACTGCAATGGATACCGCGTATGGGTTTGATCTAGGCCGCGACGCGTATCATAAGAACTTCGATTTTGAAGATGTGAAGTTCCGCAACGTCAAAGCGACGGCCATTGGCTTCCTGTATGACAGCCAGTTCAAGAACGTCACGTTTGACAACGTATTGAATGGTGCACAGGCCTGGAGCTTCGGTGAAGGGGTTTCCAACGTCAAGGTGAAAGACAGCTTGAATGATCAAACTATTACCACGACGGGCTCGCAAGCCATCACGCTTGATGACGCAACGCAGTAACGCCGTAGTGTAACGCTATCCCCACGCCTTCACCGGCGTGGGGAAAGGAGAATGTCTCAGGTGATGCAACAACGCGTACAACATTTGCTGACAATCGGCGCGCGCATGCCTTCTTCCTGGCTCAGGCTCGGGATGATGGGGTTGTTGTTACTGATTTGCCAACAGCTCGCCGTCTGGACCTGGCGCGTATTGTTGCCGGCGCAACCGATGGTGAATGCCGTCTCTCTCGCCTGCACATGCCACGTCAGCGCCTTCGCAAACCACCGTGTATACGCTGTTTGGTCGCTCTCCCAGTGCTACTTCGCTCAAGCCTGTTCCAGAAGGCGTATTAGAAGGGGATATCCCCGTTTCTTCCCTGCAGCTGACCGTGACCGGCATTCTGGCAAGCCGACAGACCGATCGCGCCATTGTGATTATCGCCAAATATGGTCGGCAATTCAGCCGTGGCGTCGGTGACGCCGTTCCTGGCTACGATGCCCGGATTGTGACCATCTCTGCCGATCGTATCGTACTTGAACACCAGGGGCGTTATGAAGCTCTCTACCTGTATCGCGATGAGGTTGGCGCAACCAACAGTAATAGCAGTAGTGCGTCCAAGCCGCCGGTGGCGGCACTGAGCGCGGTACATAATACGTTGAAATCAGAGCCGATGAAGGTGATGGAATACCTCTCGATCGTCCCTCAGATGAAAGATAACGCGCTAGCGGGCTATCGCTTGAATCCGGGGAAAAAAACTGAATTGTTCTACCACCTGGGGTTGCATGACAACGACCTGGCGGTGGCGCTCAACGGCATGGATTTGCGTGATGTGGAACAAGGGCAGCAAGCCATGGCGCAATTGCCACAGTTGAGCGAATTGACGTTGACGATAGAACGCGATGGACAGCGCCAGGATATTACGCTGACCCTGGATGGGGCGGCGGACTATGAGAGTGAACAGCACGCTGGCAGAGATGAGCCGTAACGGGAGACGAACAGGTGGCGCAACGTGTTTTTAGCAAAGGGCGGCGGATGACTGGCTTGCGGTTGGCGGGGGCGGGCCTTCTCATGATGGTTTCTGCCTGGTGCTGGTGCGCGGAATTTTCCGCCAGCTTTAAAGGGACGGATATTCAGGAGTTCATCAATACTGTCAGCAAGAATCTGAATAAAACCGTGATTATCGATCCTGCGGTGCGGGGCTCTATTACGGTGCGCAGCTACGACATGATGAACGAAGAGCAGTATTACCAGTTCTTCCTCAGCGTGCTGGACGTGTACGGTTTTGCCGTGGTGCCGATGGATAACGGCGTGCTAAAGGTGATTGCCGCCAAAGATGCCAAAACCTCATCGATACCGGTCGCGACGGACAGCCAGCCGGGTATCGGTGATGAAGTGGTGGCACGCGTCGTGCCGGTTAATAACGTTGCCGCGCGTGATTTAGCGCCGTTGTTGCGCCAGATTAATGACAATACAGGGTCTGGCAGCGTGGTGCATTACGAACCCTCTAACGTGCTGCTGATGACCGGTCGCGCCGCGGTAGTGAAACGCCTGATGGAGATCGTTGAGCGCGTCGACCGTACCGGCGATCGCAACGTGGTGACGGTGCCGCTCTCCTATGCCGCTTTCCACCGTAGTAACCGACGTGGATCAGTACCGTAAAGATGGCACCGTCTCCACCGCACTGGGTACGGCACTCGGCAACTTTAACGGTATGGCAGCTGGATTCTACCAGGGCAACTGGTCGATGCTGCTGACGGCCATTTCCAGCGACAGCAAAAACGACATTCTGGCGACTCCAAGCATCGTAACGCTGGACAATATGGAAGCCAATTTTAACGTTGGTCAGGAAGTGCCGGTACTAGCGGGATCGCAAACCACTTCCGGGGACCATATCTTCCAAACCGTTGAACGTAAAACGGTCGGGATCAAACTTAAGGTCAAGCCGCAGATCAATGAGGGAGACTCTGTACTGATGGAGATTGAACAAGAGGTCTCCAGCGTGGCCGATTCCGCCTCCAGCAGCAGTTCCGAATTGGGGGCGACCTTTAACACCCGAACTGTGAGCAATGCGGTGTTGGTCGGGAATGGTGAGACCGTCGTCGTGGGGGGGGCTTGCTGGATAAGAGCACCACCGAGAGCGCGTCACGCGTGCCAGTATTGGGCGATATTCCGGTGCTTGGTGCGCTGTTCCGCTCCAACAGCAAACAGGTCACTAAGCGTAACCTGATGCTGTTTATTCGACCCACTATCATCCGCGATCGCCAGCAGTACCAGACGGCTTCCAGCGATAAATACCGCTCATTCAGCGAAGGGCGTGGGCAGCAACGTGAATGGGACAACCGCGATAACCTGTTGCATGACAAACAGTTGCGCTTACCGGGCAGCGGTAACACACAAACATTCCTTCAGGTGAAAACCGCCATTACTGCGCTTTACCCCTCGGGGGGGCCGATGAGCGAGCTTAACGCCAGCACGCCGGAATGGCGGCCGCTCTTACCTTTTGCCTACGCGCGCACCCATCTCGCATCCTGCTATTGCAGGATGGCGCAACGCAGCAGCACAGCCTGATGTGTGATGCGGCGACGACGGCAACCGCACTGATGGAGGCACGCCGCGTGGCGGGCAGCGTTTTCACGGTAGCACGCGTCAGTGCACAAGAGTTCGATCGGCAACTGATCGTCTGCTATCAGTGCGATTCCGATGAAGCGCGGCGTCTGATGGAAGATATTGGCAACGAAATGGATTTCTACACCTTGGTGGAAGAGTTGCCGGACAGCGACGATCTGCTGGACGCTGACGATGATGCACCGATTATCCGTCTGATCAACGCCATGCTGACCGAGGCCATCAAAAACAAAGTCTCAGATATTCATATTGAAACCTATGAGCGGCACCTGCTGATCCGTTTTCGCGTGGATGGCGTGTTGCGCGAGATTTTGCGCCCGCAACGCAAACTGGCGTCACTGCTGGTGTCGCGTATCAAGGTCATGGCGCGTCTGGATATTGCTGAAAAGCGTATTCCACAGGATGGCCGCATGGCGTTGCGCATCGGCGGACGTGCCGTTGATGTGCGCGTCTCCACCTTGCCATCCAGCTATGGTGAACGAGTGGTGCTGCGCTTGCTCGACAAGAACAGCGTCCAGCTCGATCTCGCTGCGCTGGGGATGTCGCAAGCGTTGCGGCAACACATTGATGTGCTGATCAACCGTCCACACGGCATCATTCTGGTGACCGGACCGACCGGTTCCGGTAAGAGTAACACGCTGTATGCGGCGCTGAGCCGCTTGAATGCCACCGAACGCAACATCATAATGGTAGAAGACCCTATCGAGTATGAACTGGAAGGCATCGGGCAGACGCGGGTCAATACCAAAGTGGACATGGCGTTTGCGCGTGGCCTGCGGGCTATTTTGCGTCAGGACCCGGACGTGGTGCTGGTCGGTGAAATTCGTGATGGTGAAACCGCGCAGATAGCGGTGCAGGCCTCACTCACTGGCCACTTGGTGCTCTCCACCTTGCACACCAACAGTGCGCTGGGGGCACTGTTGGTGTGCAATATATGGGGATTGAGCCGTTTCTACTGTCCACCTCATTGCTGGCAGTGCTGGCGCAGCGGCGGGTGCGCACCCTGTGTCCTGACTGTCGTGAAGCGCACCCGGCTGATGCCGTGCAGGCGCAGCAAATGGGCATTACGCCACTCAGCACGGTTTATCGGGCGGTTGGGTGTACACAGTACAACTTTACCGGTTACCGGGGGCGTACCTGGATCCATGAACTTTTACTGGTGAATGACGACGTTCGCGCCGCCATCCACCGTGGCGACGGTGAACTAGCGATTGCCCGCCTGCTGGGGCCGGAGCGTCTCACCATCCGCCAGGACGGCATCAACAAGGTGTTGGCCGGTTTAACCACCTGGGAAGAGGTTATTCGAGTAACGCGGGAGGAGTGAGATGGCGCTGTTTCACTATCAGGCATTGGACGAGCACGGAAAACGCTGTCGCGGCAGTCAGGAAGCCGACTCGGCTCGCCATGCGCGACAGCTACTGCGCGAGCGAGGCCTGACGCCATTGGCGTTGAGCGAAGGGCAAGGCAGTGGGGGGTGGCATCCGCTACACCGCGTTTTTCGCTGCGCCGCACCACGCGCATCAGCGCGGCGGATCTGGCGCTGTTGACACGCCAGTTGGCAACGCTAGTGGCAGCCGCACTACCGCCGGAGGAGGCGCTGGATGCGGGGGCGCGTCAGAGTGAAAAGCCGGCCTTGAGCAACTTGATGAGCGGCGTGCGTAGCAAGGTGATGGAAGGGCATTCGCTGGCGGAAGCGATGAAAACGTTTCCCGGCTGCTTTACCCGCCTCTACTGCGTCATGGTCGCCGCAGGCGAAACCTCGGGCCATCTGGATACCGTGTTGAACCGGCTGGCGGATTATACCGAACAGCGCCAGCAGATGCGCCGCCGCATTCAGCAGGCGTTGATCTACCCGTGCGTATTGACGGTGGTTGCCATTGCCGTGGTCAGCATTTTGCTGTCCGTCGTGGTGCATAAGGTGGTCGAACAGTTTATTCACATGGAACAGGCGCTGCCGTTGTCAACCCGTGTGCTGATGGGCCTGAGCGATATGGTGCGCAGTGCCGGGCCGTGGATTGCCATTGCGCTGGTGGTCGGTGCCCTTGTCGCCCGCGCGCTGCTCAAGCAGGAAACGCGTCGCCTGGCGTATCACCGCCGCCAACTCGGCGTGCCGGTGATCGGGTGTATTCTGCGCGGCCTCAATACCGCGCGCTATGCGCGTACACTCAGCATTCTTAACGCCAGCGCGGTTCCGTTGTTGCAGGCGATGCGCATCAGTGGCGATGTGATGAGCAATGATTATGCGCGCCATCGCCTGTCGCAAGCGACGGAGGTGGTGCGCGAGGGCGTCAGCATGCACAAGGCGCTGGAGCAAACGGCACTGTTTCCGCCGATGATGCGCCACATGATCGCCAGCGGTGAACGCAGCGGTGAGCTGGACAGCATGCTGGAACGGGCGGCGGATAATCAGGACAGAGAGTTCAACGCGCAGATGTCCATGGCGCTCGGGCTGTTCGAACCGTTGTTGGTGGTGACGATGGCGGCCGTAGTGCTGTTTATCGTGCTGGCGAGCATGGTGGTCCCCAGTCTGATGGGGAATAAAGGCAAAGCCGATCGCCAGAAAGCGGTGAGTGACATTGTGGCACTCGAAAGTGCATTGGATATGTATCGCCTGGATAACCAGCGCTACCCCTCGACGGAGCAGGGGCTGACCGCATTGGTAAAAAAACCAGTGATCCAGACTGAACCGAAGAATTACCAGCCGGACGGCTATATCCGGCGTTTGCCGCAAGACCCGTGGGGCGCGGATTATCAACTATAGAATCCGGGCAAGCACGGCAAACTGGATATCTTCTCTCTTGGGCCGGATGGCATGCCGGGCACCGAAGATGATATCGGCAATTGGAACATCGGCGGCAAATAGCGTGGGTCACGCAAGGTAGGGCAGGATGGAACAGCAACGCGGGTTCACACTACTGGAGATGATGTTGGTTGCTCTGCTGGCAGGGATTGCTGCCAGCCTGGTGATGATGGCCTTTCCTTCCGACAGGCAGAGTGCAGTGCCCGGCAGATGGCCTATTTTCGCGCGCAGCTCGATTTTGCCGTGGAAGAGAGTCAACTGAACGAGCATGTGCTTGGTGTACGTATTTATCAGAACCGGTGGCAGTTTATCGAGCTGTTGCCGAATGACGGTGGTGAAACGTCACGCTCGCACAGCGATCAGTTTCTGGGCTACCACTGGCAGCCCTGGCGACCACAAAGCATTACGCCCTCTGCGACTTTACCCGCACGCTTGCGCCTTGAACTGCAAGATATCAAAAGTAAAAGCGCTGAAACGCAATGGCCACGAAGAGGTCTCGAACGGGCGTGACGATGAGACTGACATCCTGATTCTGCCCAGTGGAGAAGTAACGCCGTTTCGGCTGGTGTTCAACGCCGAGCCGAAAACGCAGAACGCCTGGGTACAGGTGGATGCTGTCGGCAACATTATGACCTCGCAGGATGTGCAAGAAAAACGCACGACTATCCAGGGGGCTCGGTTATGAAACCGCAGCACGGTATGACACTGCTTGAGGTGATGGTGGCGTTGACGGTGTTTGCGTTGGCGGGGCTGGCCGTGATGAAGACCGCCATCTATCAGGTCAGCGCCCTGAACCGTCTGGGGTTGAAAACCTTCGCAGGCTGGGTAGCAGAAAATCAGCTGGTACAGTTGAAGCTGGAGAAACGCTGGCCGGAAACGCGTTGGGTAAGCGGTGTCAGTTCGCAGGGCGGTGAGCGCTGGTTCTGGCGTTGGCAAGGCGTAGAAACCGGTGATGCGCAGTTATGTGGTGAAACAATGAAGGGCGAGACAGCCCGCCTTGACGGTGTAACAGCAAGGTCGTTGCACATACAGCGCGGTTTTACGCTGGTGGAGATGTTGCTGGCTATCGGGATTTTTGCCGCGCTGAGCGTTAGCGCATTCCAGATACTGAACGGCGTGATGCGTAACGATGAAATTTCAGCGCGCAAAGCGCAGCGGTTATCAGAGTTGCAGCGGGCGTTTGGTCAGGTGGAGGACGATCTTTCACACATCATTGCTCGCCATGGTCGAGGCAGAGCTGCGTTTTTCTTTACCGGCAGTAAGCAAATGCAAAGTGAAGACGACTATCTGCGTTTCACTCGCAATGGCTGGCTTAATCCGCTGGGTATTTTGCCGCGCAGCGAATTACAGGGCGTGGCGTATCGATTACGTGATAACCAACTAGAGCGGCTGTTTTACCGCTATGTCGATCCTATTCCAGGTGAAAAACCGGAACAGAAAGCGATATTGACCCAGGTAGAAGGTTTTCGCTTACGTTTTTACGGCAGTAACGGCTGGCAGAAATCGTGGGGTAACACCGCGCAGTTACCGCAGGGGATTGAGGTGATTTTAACGCTGCGCGATTACGGCGAAGTGTCACGCATGTTCCTTATCTCGCCTGGAGAGAAGACATGAAGTCGCGCCAGCGTGGTGTCGCCTTGTTGGTGGTATTGCTGATCCTGGCGCTGATGGTGACGGTCGCCGCCAGTATCGCTGAACGGCAAGGCAAGGTGTTTATGCGCACCGACCGCCAGTTGGGACACCAGCAGGCTAAATGGTATGCCCTTGGCGCGGAAGCCTTTGTGGGAAAGGTGATCTTGCGTGATGCGCTGACCACGCCGGAACGCACGACGCTGTCGCAAAACTGGGCGCAGCACGGACGCCAGTTTCCGGTTGAGGGCGGGGAGATCCTCGGTTATGTGCAGGATGGGCTGACGTGCTTCAACTTGAATGCGCTTAATAAAACCATTAGTGACGACAGCACGCCGTATCCCGCACAGG
Source organism: Candidatus Symbiopectobacterium endolongispinus (assembly GCF_018777385.1). Classification (GTDB taxonomy): domain Bacteria; phylum Pseudomonadota; class Gammaproteobacteria; order Enterobacterales; family Enterobacteriaceae; genus Symbiopectobacterium; species Symbiopectobacterium endolongispinus. The sequence continues at coordinate 43,098 of NZ_JAFJYB010000004.1, forward strand.
TATTTCGCTGGTTGCTGATCAATCTTGGGGTCGATCCGGCACAGGCTGTAACCATTGTGGCGGCAGTGCGCGATTGGATTGACGAAGACAGCCAGCCAATGGCGAACGGGGCTGAAGATGAAACCTATATGGCAGTGCCCGATCCCTACCGTGCAGCCAACCAGTCGATGGTAGATATCAGTGAATTGCGCATGGTGCAAGGGGTGGATGCTGCGCTTTACCAGCGTTTGTTGACGTTTGTCTGTGCACTGCCGACACAAAAGTTGCAGATAAATATTAATACGTTGCGGGACTATCAGGCACCGCTGCTCTCCGCGCTGTTTCTTAACACGCTAAACGCAGAGCAGGCCAAAACGCTGTTGCAGCAACGCCCTGTGGCGGGGTGGCAAAGCGGAGCTGCATTTTTAGCACAAGGCAGTTTTCCCAATATCAATAAAAGCAGCGCGCAGCGAGTGTTGGTGGCGATAAGTGATTGGTTTTTTGCCCATATGCGGGTTCGCATGGGCGAGAGTGGTGATGTCTACCAAACCAGTCTACTGCATCGGGATGGAAAAACAGTGTCCGTGGTACGACGGTACTCAGGCGGTTACCGCACGGTGAATCCATGAACAGGAACAGTATGAAGACGTTTAATTTTCAACGCGTATTTCCCGGCCGAGCGCTGGCTCTTTCACGCCAGATGAATGAAGGCGTACGGGCTTCTGACAAGCCGCGCCTGATAGTGCGACTGGCTGGGGATTAGTCGGATGTTGAATGGCTGATCGCGCACGGTCGTGAGGGACGCGTTGTAACACAAGGGCAGCGCAGTACAGTTGCGCGAACTGCTGGCGGGGTATCCTGGCATTCACTCAGCCACCGTACTGGTGCCGACGACCGCCGTGACGTTTCATTCGCTGACTATTGCTCGGCAGGCTCGCCGCCAGCTACAGCAGGCGCTGCCGTTTATGCTGGAGGAACGGCTGGCCGTTGATGTGGAAACCGTACACTGTGCCGTACTGGTATGGGACGGCGACCGTGCGACGGTTGCAGTCGTCGCAAAGAGCAAGATGGCGCATTGGGTGGCGCTCTGCGCTGCATTGGCCATCAAACCTGACATCATACTGCCCGATGTGATGGCGCTGCCCTTGCCTGTCACGGGGCTCAGCGCGCTCTGCCACCGCGATCTGTGGCTGTTTCGTCACACAACCGGTGATGGCATGGCGAGCTGGCATGCGGCGTTGCTGGCCGCATTGCCCCTGGCTCACCCCGATGATGAACCCGATGCCGCGGGGAGTGACGCCGACCAAGAGATACCAGTCCTGCACGGTGACAGCTACAGCCATCCGGCACCATCCGCCGGTATCTGGGCGTCTCAATCCACCACGCCTTTGCTGCAATTGGCGGCACAGGCACCGACGTTGTCCCTGTTAGGGCTGGACCAGGGGAATTTGCACCGGCGAGAGCATGGCGCAACGGGTGGAATGCCTGGCGTGGAGCGGCAGCGCTGGTTGGCTGCTATCTGCTGTTATTGCTGGCGGATGCTGTCTGGCAGCATTACCAACTGTATCAACAAGCGGTCTACTGGCAGCAAGAAAGCGTGCGTGTATATCGGCAGATATTCCCGGCAGAAACGCAGGTCGTGAATCCTCGGGTACAGATGCAACAGCATTTATAGCAGGCAGGCGGTGAGCGCGATACGCCTCGCCTGCTGCAATCAATGAATCGCTTACAGGCGTTGCTGGGAGAAAATCAGGACATACGCCTCACCACGCTGGCCTATGACGGTAATCGGCAAGAAATTCGTCTGGCTTACAGCGCGCCTGCCTATCCCGAACTGGAACAGTTCCAGCAACAGGCTGAAACCTATTACCAGATCCAACACGGTGAAATTCGCCAGAATGGCACACGCGTTGAAGCACAGATGACGTTAAAGGGGCAACCATGAGAAACGCCGTCATGACGTGGCGGCACCACTATTGGCTTAGCATTACACCACGTGAGCGTCGGCTGCTGATGCTGGCGGGCAGTGCGCTGGTGCTGGCCGCCTGCTATTTCCTGCTATGGCAACCCTGGCAGCAACGCAGCGAGCAGTGGCAGCGCACGCTGGTCAGGGAGCAACAAACGGTCTCCTGGTTGCGCCAGCAAGCCCCTCGTATTGCACAGGCCGCTGCACCCTTGACATCCCAGGCAGCAGAATCGCGTCATGTCAGCTTGCCTGTGCTGATTTCGCAAAGCAGTAGCCGCTACGGCTTGAAAGCGATACGACTACAACCGCAAGGGAATCAGGTTGCCGTGACGCTGGAGCGCAGTGATTTCACCTTGTTGATGCAATGGCCGGGGGAGATGGAACAGTTGGGCATTAACGTGCAACAACTCGATGTGAATGCCGTGGACGGCTCGCCCGGCAGGGTGGATATCAGCAAACTGGTGATGGAGTGTGCCAATGAAAGCTAGTGCCCTCAATACCGATTCGAACACGGGGCGAGATTTCAAAATGAAAGCGCTGGTAGCGCTCGTGTTCATGCTGGGCTATCTGTTTTTCCTGACGCTGGATGCCCCCGCTAGCTTGCTGACGCGGTGGCTACCGCAGGATCTGGCGGTTAATGGTGTTAACGGCACGGTCTGGCACGGGCAGATTGACGCGGTTCGCTGGCGCGGTAGTGATGTGGGCGCGGTGAGCTGGGATGTCACCTTCTCTGACCTGATGCCCGCGCTGGCGGTGGCTTTCGATAGCCCCGATGGGCCGCGCGGAAAAGGCGTGATCCGAGGCTGGCAGCAGGCGCAGCTTTTTCAGTGGCAGGTGTCTGTTCCCGCCGCTTACGTGGTGAATAAGCTGCCGCTCATTGTCCACGTCAGTGCGCAAGGGAACGTGCAATTACGGTTGCAACACGCCGTTGTCGATCCGCGCGGATGCCAATCGCTGTCGGCAACGTTGAACTGGCAGAATGCCGCATTAGGCACGCCGCTTGGCACGGTTGCTCTGGCTCAGCCGCAGGTACAGCTCAATTGCCGTGAGGGTCGTTTGGAAATGGCGCTGCGCCAGCAATCGCCCTATGTGCAAATTACCGGCAAGGGGAGTTTGGCTGCCAGCGGGGAATACCAGTTTGATGGGCGGGTGGCGAGCGGTGATGCCATGCCGCAAGCGATTGGGCGTATCTTGTCCACGCAGGGTAACTCTGACACGCAAGGTGGTCGTTTGTTGCGTTTTCAGGGGCGTTTGGCGCTTTAACTGCGTGCGAGTGCACAAGCTTGCATTTGGGCGTGTTTTACCGGTTGTTGCTCCTTGCTGCCTGTGAAACGATAGCGTGTAAAGGCGATGCCAACCATTACGAGGATGATGATATGCGAGGCACGGCGTGGAACAACTGGTAGCGTTTTCGGAAGCGTATTCTCTGCTCTGGTGCAGCGCGCTTTTGGTGTTGGGGTTGGTCATTGGTAGCTTTCCGAATGTGGTGATTCGCCGACTGCCTGTCATGCTGGAAATGCAGTGGCGTGATGAAGCCGCTTTGAACGTTGAGGGCGACGTACAACTCGCACAGACTCGTTACGATCTGTGGTGGCCGCGTTCCCACTGCCCAAACTGCCATCAGCCAATCGCGCTGCGTTATAATGTGCCGGTACTCGGTTGGCTGGTACTGCGCGGGCGCAGTCACTGCTGTAATCAGCCTATCGCCTGGCGCTATCCGCTGGTGGAAGCGGCAACCGGAATCCTGTTTGTGGCGGCTGGCAGCCTGTGGCCGCCGGGAGTCTCATTGCTGGGGGGCATTGGCTCTGCTTGCCTTTCTCATTGCTCTGGCGGCGATTGATGCCGATACCTTGCTGCTGCCGGATGCGTTGACGCAGCCGCTGTTATGGCTCGGATTGTTCATCAATCTTAGCGACGCCTTTGTGCCATTGGAGAGTGCTGTCATTGGTGCCATGGCCGGACATCTTGCCCTGTGGGTGGTCTACTGGTTGTTTAAAACTCTGACGGGCAAAGATGCGTTGGGGGCGGGCGATTTCAAACTGTTGGCGGCGCTCGGTGCCTGGCTCGGATGGCAAGCGCTGCCGCAATTGGTGCTGTTAGAGGCATTGGGCGGTTTAGTAATGACCTGTCTGTGGAGATGGCGGCACGGGGGCGATTTCGATCAGCCGCTGGCATTTGGCCTCTGGCTGGCGATAAGCGGCGGTATTCTGCTTTTTGTTCCCGGTTTTTCCTTCTGACGTTTTCATTAACGACGCCAACAAAATGGGCTGAGTGATTCTTCACTCAGCCCTTATTCATTTCTTTTATTCGATTTTATTTATTTTATGCTGTTTGGTATCGAACTCGCGATGACCTGTCACTAAATCATCAGCATAAAAGTACCCGCCCACACCATCAGCATGAATGAGATACCCATAAAAAATACTTCACTGATTGTCATCTTCAGCAAACATACGCCTGCAACGATTCCGATTGTGCGTCTTTTTGGAAAGCATTTACCCCTGCGAACCGACGCAGAGCGAGGGCTTTCCGTCCGTCATAAACAGGGCATGCCCGTTATGATGGAATCGGCGCTAAATCTACGCCTGGTGGGGGGTTGAATATCAATAGGGGGAAGGAGGAAAATGCAATAAATAGCATTAAAAAGCAGCCTGTTCGAGAGCGTCTTTGAGCGAAAAAAAAGGCATGTGATGGCGATTAATGCTACCAATAATCGCGCTGTTGACAGGAAAATGCGAGGAAGGATATCTAGCCAGAAAAAGTATTTGAAATTACGCTTTATCGTTCATCCCTCTTACCCCCCGATGTTTCTCATCATCCTTGCGGATAATACCCGCTCCAAAGGGACGTTTTAACCCTATAATGTGATTTGTCTCGCACTATTTGTTGCGAAGCAAACGTGAGTGCCATGATAAAACACCAGACACATTAGGGTTGCCTGAACCAGCCTTGAGGCCGGTTTCTGAGAAAGGAAATGCTATGTCGAATCTATTCGAGCCCGCCGCTATCGGCGAACTGACGCTGCCTAACCGCATTGTGATGACTCCGTTGACGCGCATGAAAGCCTTTCAACGAAAGAACGCCTGGGCCGCTGATGCTGGAATACTATGTACAGCGCGCCAACGCAGGACTGATTATCAGCGAAGCTACCTCTATCTCACCGCAGGGCGTAGGCTATCAGAATACGCCGGGTATCTGGTCTGATGAACTGATTGCCGGTTGGGCGCGCGTCACCGCCGGTGTGCACGCCGCCGGTGGAAAGATTGTCCTGCAACTGTGGCTCGTCGGGCGCATTTCCGATCCTGTCTACCTTGATGGGAAACTGCCGGTTGTCCCCAGTGCGATTGCGCCTGAAGGCCACGTCGCTACGATTCGCCCCTACAAGAACTATGAAGTGCCACGTGCGCTGGAAACCAATGAGATCCCGGGTATTGTTGAGGACTTCCGTCAGGCGGTGGCCAATGCCAAGCGCGCCGGTTTTGATGGTGTAGAAATACACGCGGCCAATGGTTACTTGCTCGATCAGTTTCTGCATGATGGTTCAAACCAGCGAACGGACCGCTACGGTGGTAGCATTGAAAACCGGGCACATTTTCTGTTAGAGGCAGTGGATGCGGTTCTCACTGTCTGGCCTGCTGGCCGTGTTGGCGTGCATCTGAACCTGATGTCCAATACGCACTCCATGAAGGATTCCGATCTGGCGGCGCTGTTTACCTATGTGGCCCAACAGCTGGATGCACGTCGTTTGGCCTTTATCTTTGGCCGTGAAGATATTGCGGGCAGTACGCTTTATGGCACCGTTGGTGCGTAAACATTTTACCGGTGCCTATATTGCCAATGATGGTTTGACGATAGCATCGGCACAGGCGCTGTTGGATGAGGGGGCGCAGATGCTGTGTCGTTTGGGCGTTGGTATATCGCAAACCACGATCTGGTGCAACGCTTGCGCCTCGGTGCGCCGCTCAATGCCTTGAACGCACAGACTATCTATACCAGCGATCGAACGGGTTACACCGATTACCCCAGTCTGGATGACGCTACCGCCAGCCCACAAGAAGGTGCGTGATGGCGAGTATCAAATTAACGGTGAATTACCTGTATCAGTTGCAAGGTAATGAAAAGAAGCCAGCTCATGCAGTGGCGCGGGTCTATGTTGGGGATACGCTGTCGGCAACGGAAGAAATAACGGGAATGACAGAGGAAGCTGTCAGCAAGTATCTGCACCATTCACTTCCTGAAGGACAGACCGTGCGCGTCGAGTGGGATTCCGCAATTAGCGCCGCTGAGGTGCATATGTGCCCCTGCTGTCACGCAGAGGAGTAAACCGCATCACGTCATACGGCAGCCCGCGCGGATAAAGCAGATATCAGCGCGGGCACTGAGCCGTCATCGACATTACTCGTCGCTTCCGTTTTCCTTGCCGAGCAGCTCTTGAATACGTTGATAGACTTCAGCCACCGTGAGACCACTGTAGGATTCATTGCTCTCAAAATTCATTACTTGCTCAGGATCCACGCCGTGCAACACACCGAGCAGAGCCAGATCTTGTTGAGAAATGCGTTTTCCGGTCAAGGAATCAAACATCTCTAATTGTCCATCAGGATATTTAATCACGGAGACCAATTTACCGCCGAACAGAGGAATGCCTGTCATGGTCAATGAATATTCATTGGCCGCAGCGGCTTCGCCATCATCTTGTTGCTGCTCGGCCTGCTTTTTCTCGGCAGCATCACCTCGTGCAGCGCGCGCCTTGTCAGAAGAGAGGGTCACCTTAGTGCTGTTGGCCGGTGAAAATGTATCGTAAGGATCTGAGCCAGTAGATGAAGATCCGGTTTTACTCTCAGTATTGACTGCCGCTACCGCATTGGGTGATTTGATCACATCAACGGTAGAGACGTTAGGTTGAAAAGTGGCGCCATGTAGATTTTGAGTCTGAATATCTGGAATAACCACAATATAACTCCTTTATATATTCATTACTGGCGGTGTTTAATGCCAACACATCACTTTGAAATAAAGCGAAAAAGATAAAAATGTCAGTAAAATATTTCTTAAAAACAGCTAGTTAACATGTTAATGTGCAATCTCAACGCGTTGGGTTTTGAAGAACGCGACGTCTGGCCCAGCAACCGCTGGTTATCGATGATTTAACCATTGCCCACTAATGCATCAAGCTTATCTGTATGTACACAGAACACAAACCCTTGAAATCACTATCGGCCAAAAAAAGAGCTTTTTTAATACTTAAAATGAATAATAGATGATTTCCGTTATTCCGTACGATAACTTACGATAACTGTGGATGTGGAGCGTTTTTTGATAGTTGGCCAACGCGAATTGGCCAGAACCGTCAATGCGAAAAAAACCTGAGCGATAGAGGGAAACCAATTCCGACCGGTAGATTGATCATTTGGGTTTGCGGGAAACATTGTTGCCCGCATCTGCACTTAACTTGATGATATCCCAGAGTGCCAGCGCGGTAATCAGCCCAATCAGGGCAAACCAGATGCGAAAACTGACTCCCGGTATGGCGGGTAGCATAAGCGTCTCGCTGATCCAGGCACCCGAGCGAATACACAGCGCACCGAGCGTGATACCGAGGCCATTAGCCAACTGCAATGAGGTGCTGAAAAGCGTATTGGCCGAGCTCATCTATTGCGCGGGAACATCGGCGAAGGCCAATGAACTGATCCCAGTGAATTGCATGGAGCGAAACAGACCGCCTAAAAACAGTACCACCAATGTCACCATTTGCGGTGTATCGGGGCTTAACAGTGCGCAGCCTAACAACGACAGTACGCAAAGAATACCGTTACCAATCAGCAATTTTTTAAAGCCAAAATAACGGATAAGCGGCGTTGTCGCAGGTTTCATCGCCAGGTTACCGGCAAAAACCGCCAGTACCAACGCACCAGAGTGAAAGGCATCCATACCAAATCCCACCTGAAACATCAGTGGTAGCAGGAAGGGAACGGAACTGATGGTTGCGCGTAAAACAAATCCTCCGCGCATGGTGATGCGGAATGTGGGAACGCTCAATGCGTCAAGGCGAATCAACGGGGTAGACGCGGTGCGCAGGTGTTTTATCGCCCAAAACATGGCGAGCATACCGGCAGCGATGACGGCAAACGCATATGTCGGGTGACTCTGTTGTTGATTGAGCATTTCCAACCCGGAAACCAGGCACAGCATGGTGATCCCGGTAGAGAGAAAGCCCCGGCTATCAAACGGCAGCTTCTCTTTTGGTTTCTGATTTGGCATTAAACGCAGAGCGATAATGATGGCGATAATCCCTAACGGCACATTGAGGAAAAAAATCCAGTGCCAACTGGCATAGGAGGTGATGAACCCTCCCAATGGCGGCCCAATGATCGGTGACACCAGCGCGGGCCAGGTGAGCGTAGCTATCGCCTTAATCAACTGGTCTTTTGGCATGGTTCTTAATACCACCAGGCGACCCACCGGCACCATCATGGCACCGCCAATACCTTGCGCCACGCGTAACAGCACAAACTGCGTTGCGGATTCCGCCAGGCCGCATAGCAACGATGAAAAGGTAAATATCGCCAATGCCACACTGAAAACGGTTCTGGCACCAAAACGCTCTGCCACCCAACCGCTGGCAGGGATCAGCGCCGCCAGCGTTAACAGATAAGCCGTAATACCAATATTAAGGTCAACGGCAGAAACGCCAAACGAGCGTGCCATATCGGGCAAGGCGGTGGCGATCACCGTGCCATCAAGGAACTCCATAAAGAAAGCGCTAGCCACCAACAGGGCGATACCTGAAATGGGGGCTGACGCGGGTTTACTTTGCTGCTACGCAGAATCCGATACAGCCATAACTATTCCCCTGACGTGACAATAAAAAAGATATTATTATTTAATGGTATAACAGCACTGATAAAGGTGTTATACCACTATTGATCTCAGGGGAAAACTACAATTCCATAGCAGAGTTATGGCTTTTGGTATGCAAACATTGCGCAAATCGTGGTCTTGCAGATGACGCGTAAGTTTATTTAACACAGTGTTGTGAAAAAAATGCCATAGCATATTTTGCTGACGCACCAGTTAAAGAGCCGTTATTTACAATGGCATCCGCTTAATAAAGGGTATAACGGCCACAGTCATTGCCATTAAAGAGATGCTGATGCCCGTGATGCTGTGCGGTGAGGATAAATTTTTTGTCCAACCCAAGATTCATGGTTGAGAAGCTGCTTTTTAAGGTGCTTATCACCCTTATAAAAACCATCAATTAATCCCGCTTTGGAATCATGCAGTGTTATTGCGCTGATTATTCCCTCATTGATATCCACCTCGCATAGCACAAAGTGGCCGCGTGACCCAAAGCACCCGATAGTATTGCTTCATTGCTATGCTCATCGAGTAGATCGTGGGCTGGTGCAGATACCAGATAGGTGGTGCTCTCGATCTGTGTGCTGCGATAAACGGTTTGTTCTATTGGAGTAAACGCAGATGTCCCTTCACTGTAGCCCACCCCCTTTTTTCGCTGAACAGCGTATCCAACTGAAGATTAAGCTCTAAGCACGTGAGCTTTTCACCGTGGGTGTCTGTCAACACACGCAATATTTCCACGATCCTGGCGCGGAAATCACCGAACTGAAAAGAAAGGAGTGACTTCATGGCTTCTTTCATGAGCGTCGCACACGGAGTTTGTGCTGAAGCGGCGGCGATTGGGGGTATTAGGGTGATGGTATTGTTTGAAATGGGCAGTAGCATGTTTTTATATCTCCCATAGGGGGTAAAGGCTGTACAACATGTTCTAAAGGGAAAGGCGATGGAGAGCATTAATAAGGTGATAATGGCGCGGCAGGTCGTTGCGGGGAATAGGGAATAGACCCTATTCCAGATCCTGGAACAGGGTATTGGCGATCAACAGCTAATTATTTGGCGCTGGAAAGGGTGTTAATCGCTTCCCATGACAAACCCAGATAGTTATTTTTCTGTAATTCGGTTAATCCGTACAAGCGTTAACGAACCATATCGAGATTATCTTTGGCGTGGAACAGATAAACGGCAATCAAGTAATCGTAGGTAAATTTACCGAAACCGGTATCGCCGAAATAGGTCTGATAGGCATCATGGATTTCTACTTTAAACAGATCCCACTCTTCTTTATTGATCATATTACAAGTGAAACCCCACCGAACCAGCATGGCGGCACGTTGTAAGTTGAAAGCGACGTAGGGAAGGGTAGTATCGTGATGTTTTTCCAACTGTGTTTCTGTTACCGCTGAAAATTTATCCAGAATAGCCAGTGCTTCACCGGGGTCTTCCCTTGTTGTGGTGGCTGAAGGCATGATAATGGCGTATTAAATCGCCAGAGGTCACCACCATGGACGAAAAGTCTCTCTACGCTCATATCCTCAACCTGTCTATTCCGTGGCAGGTAAAGTCTCTTTCTCTCGATGAAAATGCCGGTTCTGTTACCGTTACAGTTGAGATTGCGAAAAACACTCAGTTAACCTGTCCAACCTGCGGGAAATCTTGTCCTATTCACGATCACCGACATCGTAAATGGCGCCATCTCGATACCTGTCAGTTCGCGACAATAGTCGAAGCTGATGTACCCCGTATTATGTGCCCGGAGCATGGCTACCAGACGCTGTCTGTTCCATGGGCCGGCCCCGGTAGCCGGTATACGCTGTTGTTCGAGTCGTTCGTTATCTCATGGCTGAAAATCAGCACCGTGGATGCCGTCAGGAAACAGCTGAGGCTGAGCTGGAATGCTGTCGATAATATTATGCAACGGGCGGTTAAGCGTGGACTGGCCCGTCGAAAAACACCTCAGGCCGCACGTCATCTCTGTGTTGATGAGGTCGCTTTCAAAAAGGGGCATCAGTACGTCACCGTTATCTCTGATACCCAAGGACAGGCATTGGAACTCAAAGATGATCGCGGAGTTGAAAGTCTTGCTGGCTATCTCCGGAGTCTGGGTGACCGCCAGATTGAATCCATTAAAACCCTGTCGATGGACATGAATCTATCCTATATAAGCGCAGCGCGGCTCCATCTGCCTAACGCGGTGGAGAAGATCGCGTTCGACCACTTCCATGTAGCGAAAATGCTCTGTGCCGTCGTAGATAAAACACGACAGTTGGAGATGAAAACCATCCCGTTACCGGCACGAAAAAGTGCACATCGTTCCCGTTATCTGTGGTTGTACGGTCGCCATAAACGTCATGGTCGAATAGCAGAAAGACTGGAAGCAGCGCAGATGGTTCTGCCTGATACCAGCCGTTGCTGGGCAATGAAGGCGCTGGCCCGGGAACTCTGGAACCGCCGGTATGACGAACACAGCAGGCGTCTGTGGCTGGAATGGATAGGGATGGCAAAAGACGTTGGTGTCCCGCTACTAAGCAGCGCCGCCCGGACGTTACGTAAACGACTGTACGGGATCCTGAATGCCATGAAACACAGGGTATCAAACGGTAATGCAGAGTCACTAAACAGCAAGATAAGGCTGCTGCGGATCAAGTCCAGAGGATACCGGAACAAAGAACGCTTTAAGGTGGCAGTGATGTTCCATTACGGCAGGTTAAACATGGGGTTATGAGTCTCCCACCATGATAGGGGAAGACCCATGTGTATACAGCAGCATAACCAGACTCTTAAGTGCTACATAGCCTATAAAAAAGCCATGATGGTTGACCTTCGTGGCTTTTTTTATTGTTTTAACGTCATACTGGCAACTGAAATTCAACCAATAGCGGGTTGTGGTCAGAAGCCTGGGTAACCAATACAGAAGATTGCATGACGTGTAACCCGCGATAAAAAACAAAATCTAACGGGCGGCCTAACGTTCGACGCCGCTGGTCGTCGACAAAGCGAACCTCACGCAAGGCAATCTCACTGGCAAATTGATAAAGCGCATTGATACGCTGCCGGCTCCAGACATTAAAATCCCCAGCCATGATTACTGGCCCGGCATGACGTTTGACCTGCTCACCAATCGCATCCAGTTGTTTGCCATACACTTCAACGCCGATACTGAAATTAATGGCATGGATATTAATGGCCATCAGTTGCTGAGCGCTCTGCAATGCATAAACCGTAATCAGCGCCGATTTAGACAAGCGAAGCAGAGGCTCTCTCTCAGCGGGCAGCAATACAACGGTTGTGCGGCAGACAGCGTCATCACACCAGAAGGGTGTTGGGGAAGAATAATGGCAGGGACTTGATCGGTAGCAACATAGTTCGCCGTTGCAAAGCGAATCAGCTCAGGCGTACTTTGCGCCTCTTGCAGTAAAACGAGATGAGCATCTTTACCAAAATTTTGCAATACCGAAAGCCAGTGCAGACGCTGCTGTGTATAGATGTTCCACACCAATACACGCAGTACGTCGTTTTTTTCAAGCAGCGGCTCCTCTGGCAGTGCCTGCATAACAGGATACTGTACACCAGAGGAAAAAATTCTCTCTACGGGTTGCCCCGCACTGTACCTCACCGCATAGGTTTTCTTTCGCACAACGAACCTGCTTCTCTCTTCAGTGCTACACGCTATTACTTTAAGCAAAGAACGGCCTGAGTGACAGGGGTATTCGGAAAGACTTGCACTGCATAACAGATCCTTACAGAGCAAGGTAACTATGGCACAAAGTAAAAAGCCCTGAGCAACTGCTTAGGGCTTTTCTTTAATAGGGTGGCGGAACGGACGGGACTCGAACCCGCGACCCCCTGCGTGACAGGCAGGTATTCTAACCGACTGAACTACCGCTCCACCGATACTTTTTCATTACCAGACACCGTCTGATAATCGATATAAAAGCCTGGCAGTTCCCTACTCTCACATGGGGAAGCCCCACACTACCATCGGCGCTACGGCGTTTCACTTCTGAGTTCGACATGGGGTCAGGTGGGACCACCGCGCTATCGCCGCCAGGCATATTCTGTTTTACATCCACCGCTTCTCAGCCATGAATGCCAATCTGTCAACAAGCTGAACTTCTCGAGCACGTGATTATTCGTATCATCCTGATACTCACCCCTTCGGGGCCAGCGCTCCGCGCTGTTCAAAATCGTTCCAGACGATTTTGTCTCTCAATCAACACCAAAACATCTTCGGCGTTGTAAGGTTAAGCCTCACAGGTCATTAGTACTGGTTAGCTCAATGCATCGCTGCACTTACACACCCAGCCTATTTACGTCGTCGTCTTTAACGGCCTTTCAGCGTCCTCTAGGGACAAGGGAGAACTCATCTCGGGGCAAGTTTCGTGCTTAGATGCTTTCAGCACTTATCTCTTCCGCACGTAGCTACCGGGCAATGCCATTGGCATGACAACCCGAACACCAGTGGTGCGTTCACTCCGGTCCTCTCGTACTAGGAGTAACCCCCCTCAATTCTCCAACGCCCACGGCAGATAGGGACCGAACTGTCTCACGACGTTCTAAACCCAGCTCGCGTACCACTTTAAATGGCGAACAGCCATACCCTTGGGACCTACTTCAGCCCCAGGATGTGATGAGCCGACATCGAGGTGCCAAACACCGCCGTCGATATGAACTCTTGGGCGGTATCAGCCTGTTATCCCCGGAGTACCTTTTATCCGTTGAGCGATGGCCCTTCCATTCAGAACCACCGGATCACTAAGACCTACTTTCGTACCTGCTCGAGCCGTCACTCTCGCAGTCAAGCTAGCTTATGCCTTTGCACTAACCTCCTGATGTCCGACCAGGATTAGCTAACCTTCGTGCTCCTCCGTTACTCTTTGGGAGGAGACCGCCCCAGTCAAACTACCCACCAGACACTGTCCCCAGTCCGGATTACGGACCCAGGTTAGAACATCAAACATTAAAGGGTGGTATTTCAAGGTTGGCTCCATGCAGACTGGCGTCCACGCTTCAAAGCCTCCCACCTATCCTACACATCAAGGCTCAAGGTTCAGTGTCAAGCTATAGTAAAGGTTCACGGGGTCTTTCCGTCTTGCCGCGGGTACACTGCATCTTCACAGCGAGTTCAATTTCACTGAGTCTCGGGTGGAGACAGCCTGGCCATCATTACGCCATTCGTGCAGGTCGGAACTTACCCGACAAGGAATTTCGCTACCTTAGGACCGTTATAGTTACGGCCGCCGTTTACTGGGGCTTCGATCAAGAGCTTCTCCTTACGGATAACCCCATCAATTAACCTTCCAGCACCGGGCAGGCGTCACACCGTATACGTCCACTTTCGTGTTTGCACAGTACTGTGTTTTTATTAAACAGTTGCAGCCAGCTGGTATCTGCGACTGCGCAAAGCTTCAGGAGTAAATCCCTACACCTCGCACAGCGTGCCTTCTCCCGAAGTTACGGCACCATTTTGCCTAGTTCCTTCACCCGAGTTCTCTCAAGCGCCTTGGTATTCTCTACCTGACCACCTGTGTCGGTTTGGGGTACGATTCAATGTTACCTGATGCTTAGAGGCTTTTCCTGGAAGCTTGGCATCTGTCACTTCAGTATCGTAGTACCTCGTCATCACGCCTCAGTGTTAACAGTGACCCGGATTTACCAAAGTCACACCTACACGCTTAAACCGGGACAACCGTCGCCCGGATGACATAGCCTTCTCCGTCCCCCCTTCGCAGTAACACCAAGTACAGGAATATTAACCTGTTTCCCATCGACTACGCCTTTCGGCCTCGCCTTAGGGGTCGACTCACCCTGCCCCGATTAACGTTGGACAGGAACCCTTGGTCTTCCGGCGAGCGGGCTTTTCACCCGCTTTATCGTTACTTATGTCAGCATTCGCACTTCTGATACCTCCAGCAAACCTCACAGTTCACCTTCAACGGCTTACAGAACGCTCCCCTACCCAACAACACCTAAGTGTCGCTGCCGCAGCTTCGGTGCATGGTTTAGCCCTGTTACATCTTCCGCGCAGGCCGACTCGACCAGTGAGCTATTACGCTTTCTTTAAATGATGGCTGCTTCTAAGCCAACATCCTGACTGTCTATGCCTTCCCACATCGTTTCCCACTTAACCGTGACTTTGGGACCTTAGCTGGCGGTCTGGGTTGTTTCCCTCTTCACGACGAACGTTAGCACCCGCCGTGTGTCTCCCGTGATAACATTCTTCGGTATTCGTAGTTTGCATCGGGTTGGTAAGTCGGGATGACCCCCTAGCCGAAACAGTGCTCTACCCCCGAAGATGAATTCACGAGGCGCTACCTAAATAGCTTTCGGGGAGAACCAGCTATCTCCCGGTTTGATTGGCCTTTCACCCCCAGCCACAAGTCATCCGCTAATTTTTCAACATTAGTCGGTTCGGTCCTCCAGTTAGTGTTACCCAACCTTCAACCTGCCCATGGCTAGATCACCGGGTTTCGGGTCTATACCCTGCAACTTAACGCCCAGTTAAGACTCGGTTTCCCTACGGCTCCCCTATGCGGTTAACCTTGCTACAGAATATAAGTCGCTGACCCATTATACAAAAGGTACGCAGTCACACCCCTAAGGATGCTCCCACTGCTTGTACGTACACGGTTTCAGGTTCTATTTCACTCCCCTCGCCGGGGTTCTTTTCGCCTTTCCCTCACGGTACTGGTTCACTATCGGTCAGTCAGGAGTATTTAGCCTTGGAGGATGGTCCCCCCATATTCAGACAGGATAACACGTGTCCCGCCCTACTCATCGAACTCACAACCTGTGCATCTTCGTGTACGGGACTATCACCCTTTACTGTGCGACTTTTCAGACGCTTCCACTGACACACAAGCTGATTCAGACTCTGGGCTCTTCCCCGTTCGCTCGCCGCTACTGGGGGAATCTCGGTTGATTTCTTTTCCTCGGGGTACTGAGATGTTTCAGTTCCCCCGGTTCGCCTCATGCCACTATGTATTCATGACATGATAGTGCAACGAATTGCACTGGGTTTCCCCATTCGGGTATCGTCGGTTGTAACGCTTCATATCAGCTTACCGACGCTTTTCGCAGATTAGCACGCCCTTCATCGCCTCTGACTGCCTAGGCATCCACCGTGTACGCTTATTCACTTAACCTCACAACCCGAAAATGTCTCGGGTGTGAAAGCTTGAGAGAATCACAATATTGGTAGTGAGCCACTATTGCTCGTTTCAATTTTCAGCTTGTTTCAGATTGTTAAAGAGCAAATATCGTAAACACGACTCGTAAGTTATCTTTACGTTATTGTCGGTTCCGCAGAACCGGTGATATGTCTTTTACTCATTATCGGTATGGCGTCCCAAGGGGATTCGAACCCCTGTTACCGCCGTGAAAGGGCAGTGTCCTAGGCCTCTAGACGATGGGGACACGAAAACCAGATTAACTCAACTGCTCTAATCGGTTCGTATCAGCATGAGTCAGAGACTCATTCATCAACAGATGCTTTTTGCTCAGCATTTTCATCAGACAATCTGTGTGAACACTTCACAGAATCAGTATCATTAGGTAAGGAGGTGATCCAACCGCAGGTTCCCCTACGGTTACCTTGTTACGACTTCACCCCAGTCATGAATCACAAAGTGGTAAGCGCCCTCCCGAAGGTTAAGCTACCTACTTCTTTTGCAACCCACTCCCATGGTGTGACGGGCGGTGTGTACAAGGCCCGGGAACGTATTCACCGTAGCATTCTGATCTACGATTACTAGCGATTCCGACTTCATGGAGTCGAGTTGCAGACTCCAATCCGGACTACGACGTACTTTATGAGGTCCGCTTGCTCTCGCGAGGTCGCTTCTCTTTGTATACGCCATTGTAGCACGTGTGTAGCCCTACTCGTAAGGGCCATGATGACTTGACGTCATCCCCACCTTCCTCCAGTTTATCACTGGCAGTCTCCTTTGAGTTCCCGACCGAATCGCTGGCAACAAAGGATAAGGGTTGCGCTCGTTGCGGGACTTAACCCAACATTTCACAACACGAGCTGACGACAGCCATGCAGCACCTGTCTCAGAGTTCCCGAAGGCACCAAGGCATCTCTACCAAGTTCTCTGGATGTCAAGAGTAGGTAAGGTTCTTCGCGTTGCATCGAATTAAACCACATGCTCCACCGCTTGTGCGGGCCCCCGTCAATTCATTTGAGTTTTAACCTTGCGGCCGTACTCCCCAGGCGGTCGATTTAACGCGTTAGCTCCGGAAGCCACGCCTCAAGGGCACAACCTCCAAATCGACATCGTTTACAGCGTGGACTACCAGGGTATCTAATCCTGTTTGCTCCCCACGCTTTCGCACCTGAGCGTCAGTCTTCGTCCAGGGGGCCGCCTTCGCCACCGGTATTCCTCCAGATCTCTACGCATTTCACCGCTACACCTGGAATTCTACCCCCCTCTACGAGACTCTAGCTTGCCAGTTTTGAATGCAGTTCCCAGGTTAAGCCCGGGGATTTCACATCCAACTTAACAAACCGCCTGCGTGCGCTTTACGCCCAGTCATTCCGATTAACGCTTGCACCCTCCGTATTACCGCGGCTGCTGGCACGGAGTTAGCCGGTGCTTCTTCTGCGAGTAACGTCAATCAGCAAGGTTATTAACCTTACTGCCTTCCTCCTCGCTGAAAGTGCTTTACAACCCGAAGGCCTTCTTCACACACGCGGCATGGCTGCATCAGGCTTGCGCCCATTGTGCAATATTCCCCACTGCTGCCTCCCGTAGGAGTCTGGACCGTGTCTCAGTTCCAGTGTGGCTGGTCATCCTCTCAGACCAGCTAGGGATCGTCGCCTAGGTGAGCCGTTACCCCACCTACTAGCTAATCCCATCTGGGCACATCTGATGACGTGAGGCCCGAAGGTCCCCCACTTTGGTCTTGCGACGTTATGCGGTATTAGCTACCGTTTCCAGTAGTTATCCCCCTCCATCAGGCAGTTTCCCAGACATTACTCACCCGTCCGCCGCTCGTCACCCGGAGAGCAAGCTCTCCTGTGCTACCGCTCGACTTGCATGTGTTAGGCCTGCCGCCAGCGTTCAATCTGAGCCATGATCAAACTCTTCAATTTAAAGTTTGATTTGCTTCTGCTCGAGAAGCGATGCTCAAAGAATTATTACTGTTAGTTCGTAATGAATTAACTGTTGTTCACTCTTCAAGACTTTTATTTTTTAAGCCCTAAGGCTTTACGATAAAGTCCTGTGAGTGCCCACACAGATTGTCTGATTAATTGTTAAAGAGCGTTGCCACATCTACCGTGGCGCGGGAGGCGTATATTACGCTGCACCGCTGAAAAGTCAACGTTAATTTTTCAATTTCGCGTTTAACTTTCCGACTGTTACCGCAACTGCGTGTCGCTGTTGCCGTGTCAGTGGAGGCGCAGTGTAGACACTTCTCGCGCCCTGACAAGGGCTAATTTCAATTTTATTTTCGAGTGCGTATTTTTTCGGCAGAGCGTACTAAACATCAGCATTAAACGCGTTTTTTTGCACCAAGCTGAGCAAATTCATGTGCGAAATGCTCAACCTGTTGCCAATCGGTGTATTCAATCTCTTTACTGCTGTCCGTCTCACCACCGGTCATTCTCATAATAAGCTGAATCATCACCCGGTCGAGCCAACCATAGCGCGGATAGCGCAGTGCACCGGCAAACACACCGCACAGTGCTGGCTGCCACGGGGAGCTCAGCAAAAACTTCCGGGTGTAGGGATTGGTTTGTGCCGTGCGCTTTTCTGGCTTACGCGCGGTCAGATTCACAGAGAAGAAGGCATTTGGCAGACGCTGCAATTCCCCCAAGTGTTGTTTGATAAAAGCATAAACCTCAGGCTGGAAATAACCATAACGCACCGAAGCACCGATCAGAATGCGATCGTAATGCGCGGGTTCGATATTGTCAGCGGCCGTGATGTTCACCACATCGCACTCGACCTTACCCTTTAGCACCGTCGCGATATAAGAGGCGATAGCCTTGGTTTGACCATCCTTACTGGAAAAAAGTATCAACGCTTTCATAGGTCATTGCTATTTGGCTTTTTGTTTTAGGTTATGCGCGCCAAAACGTAGGTGTAAACAACACCAGCAAGGTAAACACCTTAAGACGCCAGAACAGCATGGTTGAAATCAGAATCCATTTCGCTGCGTCATTCATGGTGGTGAAGTTATCGGCCACTACCCCTAATCCCGGCCCCAGATTGTTTAACGTCGCCGTGACAGCGGCAAAAGCAGAAAAATCATCCACACCGGTGGCTATAACTGCCAGCATACTGACAATAAACACTAACGCATAGGCGGAGAAAAAGCCCCATACCGCTTAGAGGATCCGCTCCGGCAAGGCACGACGTCCAAGCTTGATGGTATAGACCGCGTTAGGGTGCACCAATCGTTTGAGCTCGCGGTGTCCTTGCAAGAACAACAGCAGGATACGAATCACCTTTAAGCCACTGCCCGTCGACCCCGCGCACCCGCCGATAAAAGCAGAGCACAAAAGCAAAACAGGTAAGAATAGCGGCCAGGCGGCAAAACTGCTGGTGGTAAACCCTGCGGTGGTCGCCATGGACACCACCTGGAAAAACGCCTGATTCAGCGTCTGGATACCGCTGCCATAAACATTATGGAACCACAGCACCAGCGTGCACACCGCCACCAGCGACATCTGAACAAAGATGAACATGCGAAATTCCGGATCGCGACCGTACACCTTGAGACTTCTGCCACTCAGCATGGCAAAGTGCAAACCGTAATTACAGCCAGAAATCAGCAGAAACACCGCGATGATGGTATTGATAGTAGGGCTGTTGAAATAGACAATGCTGGCGTCATGGATTGAAAAGCCGCCGATGGCAATGGTGGAAAAGCTGTGTCCGATAGAATCAAACAGTGACATCCCCGCCAACCACAGCGCTACCGCACAGGCCACGGTAAGCAGCACATAGATCATCCATAATGTTTTCGCGGTTTCTACGATGCGAGGCCGCATTTTATTATTTTTCAATGGCCCAGGCATCTCAGCACGGTAGAGCTGCATACCCCCAACGCCGAGGATAGGCAGAATCGCCACCGCTAATACGATGATCCCCATCCCGCAGAACCACTGTAACATCTGCCGGTAAAACAGAATGGCCTTTGGCAAAGAATCCAACCCGACCAGTGTGGTCGCGTCCGTGGTGGTTAAGCCGGAGAATGATTCGAAAAAGGCATCGGTGACGCTAAGGTTTGGATGTTCAGAGAAGATGAAGGGCAATGCCCCTACGCTACCCAGCACGGTCCAAAACAGCACCACAATCAAGAAGCCTTCTCGCGAGGCCAGCTCATGCTTGTGTTTACGATTGAGAAACCAGAGCGCGCTGCCGATAAACAGGGCAACCAGAAAGGTTTGCGTGAATGCCCGTCCTGCGCCGTCACGATAAATCAGAGCAACCAGGCCAGGGATAAACATGGTTCCGGAAAACAGAATAACCAGTAACCCTACAATGCGGGTAATGGCGCGCAGGTGCATGGAGAAACATCCTTAACGAGTCATCAAACAGCGCTGAATTATTATCATATAATGGATATTTGCAACGTTACCCTGCTTATATCGCCCAAACGGCGCACCGTTTATTGGTAAGCACTGTCAGGGATCGCCACCTGCAACGTCACTTTTGCACCATAATCGCAGTGATTCACTTCATCGCCCATCTGCCGAATCAACGCGCTAACGGGCGCATGTAAGGTATAGTCGCATTGTAGCCGATACGCCGTGCGCAGCACTTTTTTCCAGCGTTTCCACGTGCTTTAATGCGTGCTGGACACCGCCGCCATACGCCTTGACCAATCCCTCAGTACCTAGCGGAATGCCGCCATAGTAACGCACCGAGACAGCGGTTATCTCACCGATTCCGCTCCCCATCAGTTGCGCCAGTATGGGTTTTCCCGCCGTTCCTGAAGGCTCACCATCATCCGAAAAGCCAAGCTGTTGCGAATCATCCGGTGCCCCGGCAACAAAGGCCCAGCAGTGATGCCCGGCATCGGAATACCGCTCGCGCACCTGCTGCACATAAGCCTTGGCCGCCGCCACGCCGTCAGTCGGTACCAACAGCGTGATAAAACGACTCTTTTTTATCTCTTCGCTGACGCTGACTTCACTCGCTGGAATCTTATAACGTTGCATCAGGCGAGATTCAGATCCCGCGTCATGTTTTCAACGCGTTTCTCATGGAACACGATATTGTATTCGATGCGGATCCCACCAAACGGTTTCAACATGTCTATTTTTTCCAATCAATATGCTGGCTGTATTGTCCACTGTGCCACGGTGCCAGCAACGATTCGATAAAATAGATACCCGACTCAATGGTCAGCACCATACGAGGTTGCATAACACGCGTGCAGCGCAGGTAGGGATGGGCTTCTGGTGCTGCCAGATGCGTGCCGCGCTCATCCTGCATAAAACCGCCTACATCGTGCACCTGCAAACCAAGCGGATGGCCCAGTCCGTGTGGCAAAAAGACCCAGGTCAATCCGCTCTCCAGCATTGCCTCTTCGCTCATCCCTTGCACCAGGTGATGACGGTGCAGCAGTTTTGCCACGCGCTGATGCATCTGAATATGGTAGTCGGTATAGCGCACGCCGACCCGCATTGACTCAATCAGCGCCTGCTGTCCCTGATTCAAATCCTTGATGAGCTGTGCAAACAGATGATCGCTCTGCGCGGCACGGTGCCCGACCACTGCCGTTTTTTGCGCTTCACGCATACAGAACAGTTCGTAGTCAGTTTTATAGGCCCGATGGTAGTGCAGATAATCCAGTATGGGTTTCGGGTTAATATGTTGCGGGACAATACCCAGAGACAGCGCACGCTCAGGCACATAGCCAAGATAAGCCACACGATCGCGCGCCGCTGGCAACAGCGCACCAATCTCGTCCGCATTACGCAACACAATCACGTCGATATCTTTGGTCCAGAAACTCTCCGGCAATGGCGCAACGTTATGCCAATAATCGACCGGAGAATAGAACCACAATCGGGGTTTGTTAACCCCATCCACCCACAGCCAGCAATGGGGCACGTGAGTCACCGGAACCCAGGCTTTGAACTGAGGGTTAACCTTGAAGGGATATTCCTGATCGTCCAGAAAACGCATCAGGGGCTCCCCGGAATGAATTAACACCGCATCAAGATGATGCTGCGTCAGTACGTTTTGCGCGTGCTGTTGCATCGTCGCCAGATGCTGGTGGAACAAAGATGCCAGCTTTTCCATGAAGATCCTCATTTACCACAGCAAGATACGCTCAGTGTATCACGGTGATCGCCGGAGGGTAGCAGCGAGCGCTTTGTGATCGAAATGGCAAATAATTAATCTTTTACTTGCATTTATTTAACATTAGGCCACAATCCACTCATCTGGTCGTACCAGATCATTATACTGTTTCTGGAGATCGCTATGCTTTATCAAAGTGAAACGCTCTACGTGCGCTGGTTGGAGGAAGGGATCGCGGAGCTGGTCTTTGCCTCTCCCGGCTCGGTGAATACCCTGGATACCAAAACCGTTGCCAGCCTGGGCAATGCGTTGACCGTGCTTGAGCAGTTGGAAGGCCTGCAAGGCCTGCTGTTGCACTCAGACAAACCGGCGTTTATCGTCGGTGCTGATATTACCGAATTCCTGTCGCTGTTCGCGGCACCGCGCGAGCATCTTCAAACCTGGTTGGAACAAGCCAACCGTATCTTCAATCGTCTTGAAGACCTGCCAGTGCCGACACTTGCCGCCATCAACGGCTATGCCCTTGGCGGCGGCTGTTAATGCGCTCTGGCGGTGGATATCCGTATCGTCACACCGTCCACGCGCATCGGTCTGCCAGAAGTCAAACTCGGTATCATGCCCGGCTTTGGCGGCTCTGTTCGCCTGCCGCGCCTGTTAGGAGCCGACAGCGCGCTGGAAATATTGCCACAGGAAAAGGCATCGATTCGTCAGAAGCGTTGAAAATCGGCCTGGTTCAGGCGGTGGTGCCTGATGAAAAACTGGCGGAGGCGGGAGTAGACGTTCTGCGTCAGGCCATTTCCAGTCAGATTGATTGGTTGGTTGTCCTACCGTAAGCCAAAGCGGGAACCACTCAAGCTCAATGCGATAGAAGCAGCAATGAGCTTTACAATGGCCAAAGCAATGGTGGCACAAACCGCCGGTAAACATTATCCCGCCCCCTGACCGCAGTCAAAACCGTTGAAGCCGCGGCGGGGATGACGCGCGATAATGCATTACGCATTGAGACACAGAATTTTGTGACGCTTACTGCAACGTCAGCGGCACGAGCTCTGGTCGGTATTTTCCTAAACGATCAGTATGTTAAGGGCAAGGCTAAGAAACTGTCAGGTGCGGTATCCGTACCAAAGCAGGCCGCCGTGCTGGGTGCTGGCATTATGGGTGGCGGCATTGCCTACCAGTCTGCCTACAAGGGCGTGCCGATTGTGATGAAAGACATCAACGACAAAGCGCTGGCATTGGGCATGAAAGAGGCCGCGAAATTGCTCAACGGTCAGTTGACGCGCGGCAAACTGGACGGTTTGAAAATGGCGAATATCCTGAGCCACATTTAGCCAACGCTTGATTATGGCCGCTTTGCGGATATCGATATCGTGGTGGAAGCGGTGGTGGAAAACCCCAAGGTGAAAGGGGAAGTACTGGCGCAAACGGAAATGCACCTTTCCGAAAACGCCATTCTGGCCTCCAATACGTCGACGATCCCCATCGCGTTGCTGGCAAACCCCTTGCAACATCCTGAGCGTTTTTGCGGCATGCACTTCTTTAATCCGGTGCACCGTATGCCACTGGTGGAAATCATCCGTGGCCCGCAAACCAGCGACAACACCATCGCACGCGTGGTGGCCTACGCCAGCAAGATGGGCAAAACCCCAGTCGTGGTTAACGATTGCCCCGGTTTTTTCGTCAACCGCGTGCTGTTCCCCTACTTTGCCGCTTTCAGCTTGTTACTGCGTGATGGTGCTGACTTCCGCCAGATAGACAGTGTGATGGAGAAGCAGTTCGGATGGCCGATTGGACCGGCCTACTTGCTGGACGTAGTCGGTATTGATACCGCGCACCATGCTCAGGCCGTTATGGCGCAAGGTTTCCCGCAGCGTATGTAAAAAACCGAACGCGACGCGATTGATGTGCTGTTCGAACATCAGCGCTACGGTCAGAAAAACGGACAAGGTTTCTATCGTTATACGCCCGACAAAAAGGGCAAGCCGGTAAAAGAGCAGGATAAAAGCGTCGATGCTCTGCTGTTGGAGATCGCCAACGGCAGTCGCACCTTTACCGCGCAAGAGATTATCGCCCGCATGATGATCCAGATGGTTAACGAGGTCGCGCGCTGTCTGGAAGAGGGCATTGTCGCCAGTCCCGCAGAAGCCGATATGGCGCTGGTGTATGGGCTGGGGTTCCCGCCGTTCCACAGCGGTGCCTGTCGCTATCTCGACACGCTGGGCAGCCGTGACTATGCGCTACAGGCTAACGCACTGGAATCCCTCGAGGCGATATATCAGATACCCGATGGCCTGCCTACTTGCAGAGCGTAACGACAGCTATTATCCCCCAGCGGCACCGCACGCGGGTATCTCTCTCGGTTAATCGGCATGAGGTCACAGAATATGGAAAACGTTGTTATTGTCGACACCATCCGCACCACGATGGGACGCTCGAAAGGGGGTGCATTCCGTCAGGTGCGCGCCGAAGATCTTTCCGCCCACATGATGCGCAGCTTGCTGAGCCGTAACCCGGCGCTGGACGCCCATGAGATAGACGATATCTATTGGGGCTGCGTACAACAAACGTTGGAGCAAGGTTTTAATATCGGCCGCAACGCAGCGCTGCTGGCGGAGATTCCGCCGACCGTGCCTGCAGTCACAGTCAACCGCCTGTGCGGTTCCTCCATGCAGGCACTGCACGATGCCGCTCGCGCCATTATGGTGGGGGATGCCAGCACTTGCCTGATCGGCGGTGTGGAGCACATGGGACATGTGCCGATGAATCACGGCGTCGACTTTCATCCGGGCCTGAGCCGCACCGTGGCGAAAGCGGCTGCGATGATGGGACTGACGGCGGAGATGCTGGCACGCATTCATCACATCAGCCGTGACATGCAGGATCAGTTCGCCGCTCGCTCTCATCAACGCGCCTGGCAGGCAACCCAGCGCGGTGCCTTCCGCCATGAAATCGTCCCCACGGTCGGCCACGATGCCGATGGCATACTACATGCGTTTCACGATGATGAGGTGATTCGTGCCGACACCACGGTAGAAAGCCTGAGCATCCTGAAACCCGCCTTCGATCCGGCGCATGGCGCAGTGACAGCAGGCAATGCCTCCGCCCTCTCTGACGGCGCAGCCGCCATGCTCGTCATGAGCGAATCACGCGCACGGGAGCGGGGGCTAACCGCGCGCGTATTAAGGCGATGGCAGTGGTCGGCTGCGATGCATCCATTATGGGCTACGGTCCAGTGCCAGTCGTACAGTTGGCGTTAAAGCGCGCAGGATTGGCGCTGACGGATATCGGGGTGTTTGAACTCAACGAAGCCTTTGCCGCACAAACGCTGCCGTGTCTGAAAGATTTAGAACTGCTGGAAACCATTGATGACAAGGTGAACCTGAACGGTGGGGCTATCGCGCTCGGTCATCCGCTCGGCTGCTCCGGCGCGCGCATTTCCGGCACGCTGATCAACCTGATGGAACAGCGCGACGTGCAGTTTGGCGTAGCGACCATGTGCATCGGTCTTGGCCAGGGTATTACCACGGTGTTTGAACGGGTATAATTTGCCAAAGCACACGTCGGAGCGGTTATCTCTCCGGAGTGGCGCGGGGCGCATTCACTAGGCAGAGTCCCGCTCAATCAGGGTAAATCCGATATCAATAATCGGACTTTCCGTGCTTTTTCCTTCAATTTTGTCAGCAAGCAGCGTGGCAGCCTCTTTGCCCATCTTCCAACTGTAGACGCCAAACGTCGAAATCGACGGCACGTTATGCGCCGCAAATGCCAAATCACCAAATCCCATAACGGCCAGTTGCTGCGCCGCACGCCGATCCGCGGCCCAAATCAAACCAAAACGCCGATGACCTTTACCCAGCAGATAGTCTCCTGCGGCAAAGCCAATCTTCTCATGGGAAAAGCCAATCAGTATATCCAGAGGGGTTGGTGTCAAATCCCAAATTTCGACCACTGGAATCTGCGCATTGAGGATGATTTTGCGCAATTCCGGCGTGTGATGAATGCCCGTCAGCACCACCCCGTCAGGGCGACGTGACAATAACGTGGCCACAATTTCCGCTTCAGTTTCATCGGAATACCCCGCCACACATAGCAACATATGATAGCCGCGTGCGTCCAGCTCATCGCTGATGGCCTGAATGGTATCGACAAACATGGCGTTGTTGATCTGAGGCACCACCACGGCAATAAACTTGTTGCGGCGAGAGGCCAGCCCACCGGCCAGCAGGTTGGGGATGTAGCCGGTAATGCGCACTGCCTCCATCACCTTGTCGATGGTCGCCGCCTTTACCAGCTTGGGCGTGTTCAACGCCAGGCTTACCGTCATTGGCGACAGCCAGATGCTCTGGCGACATCCTCAAGTGTGGGCGTACGCGGTTGGTTACCCTTGGCACGCTTATCGCTTTTCAATGACGTGTTTCCTTATCAACGGTCAGACTTCCGGCGTTGGCATTATCCTGAATAGTGGCACGGTTTTCCACCCGCTAGCCCGACTGGCACGATCTTTACAAAAAAATGATTGCGCTAACATATTGATAATATCATTGATGCCAATACCAACGATCACCTCACACGCAACAGGCGATTACAAAGCAATGCTGCTTAATTTGTGATCCATTATACAAAAACAACGCGCGATAATAGCGCTAACATTAGGTTCGATCTAAAAATGTTAGCGCAATCATTTTATTTCAGGATGCCATCATGACCCTACGTGCCAATTCAGATGCCGTAAGCTACGCCAAAACTGCACACTCCCCGACAGCAGCAGCAGAGAGCGGGGATCGTATTGAACAAGTGAAGATCTCCTTAGCCTTTTTACCACTGGCAACGCCAGTGAGTGACGCCAAGGTATTGACGGGACGACAAAAGCCATTGACGGAAGTCGCGATCATATTCGCTGAAATCCGCACGCTGGATGGCTTTGAGGGCGTAGGGTTCAGCTACTCCAAACGCGCGCGTGGTCAGGGTATTTATGCACACGCCAAAGAGATTGCCAATAATCTGCTCGGCGAAGACCCTAACGATATCGACAAGATTTATACCAAACTGCAGTGGGCTGGTGCTTCCGTCGGGCGCAGCGGTATGGCAGTACAAGCAATTTCCCCGATTGATATTGCGCTGTGGGACATGAAGGCCAAACGCGCCAAATTACCGCTGGCCAAGCTACTGGGCGCCCACCGCGACTCGGTGCAATGCTATAATACCTCCGGCGGTTTCCTGCATACGCCGCTCTAGCAAGTGCTGAAAAATGTGGTGATTTCACGCGAGAATGGCATTGGCGGCATTAAAATCAAAGTCGGCCAACCAAATACCGCAGAAGATATTCGCCGCCTTACCGCTGTGCGCCAAGCGTTGGGCGATGATTTCCCGTTAATGGTCGATACAAACCAGCAATGGGATCGTGAAACCGCTATCCGTATGGGCAGAAAAATGGAGGCATTCAATCTGGTTTGGATTGAAGAACCGCTGGATGCCTATGATGTCGAAGGCCATGCGGCGCTGGCTACTGCGCTGGATACCCCGATTGCTACCGGCGAAATGCTGACCAGCTTCCGGGAACACGGGCAACTGATCCTCGGCAACGCCTGCGATTTCGTTCAGCCAGACGCTCCGCGCGTTGGCGGCGTGACGCCGTTTTGAAAATAATGGATCTGGCGGCCAAACACGGTAAGAAACTGGCACCGCATTTCGCGATGGAAGTGCACCTGCACCTCGCCGCAGCCTACCCCATAGAACCCTGGCTGGAACACTTTGAATGGCTGAACCCGCTGTTTAACGAACAGCTGGAACTGCGTGATGGGCGGATGTGGGTCTCTGACCGTCCTGGATTGGGCTTCACCATCAGCGAGCAGGCGCGGCGCTGGACGGTGCAAACCTGTGAATTAAAGTAATCGGTAGCGCATCCCGTTGCGGCTCGTGCGGGTCTGCCTGGTCACAACGTAAGATGCTTTGGTGCGCCTTTAGCACACGTGCTGTTTCCATCCGTTGATGAACTCCATCGGAAACAGCACGTTTTTTAAGGCACTCAAATGAAGGAGAAGGCGTCGCTGTAGAGGTGGTCAATCAACGCACCACGCTCGTTACAGAAGCGCTCGCGGGCAATTTTTGCCATTTCAAAGCGCCCTGCAATGTAGATATCATGACCTGACAGTGTGCCGTAATCCTGCAATACCGCGCTGAGCACCGTACCCGTTCTGCCGCGCCACTCCTGTTCCGGCTGCTCAACCACAGGGATAACCTGCAAGTTCGCGTGTTGGCTCGCCAGAGCCTGTAGTTCGGTCAAATCATACAGATGCTTGATCTCCCGCCCCCCCCAGTAGATCGCTATCTCGCGCTCGGGTTGATGTGCCAGCACCGTCAGTAGGATAGAACGTGCATAAGAGAACCCCGTGCCGCCGGCAATCAGGATCAGCGGACGATCGCTCTCTTCGCGCAACCAGGCCTCACCGTGGGGGATATCCACCGTCAGCGCGCGCTCTTTCAGAATACGATCCATCACCGCCATCGCATACAAGTTCAGCTCTGAGGCACCCACGTGCAGCTCGATAAACTGCTGTTCCATAGGCGTTGATGCCATTGAGAACGGGCGCTTATCACGCTCATCCATTACCACCATCAAATACTGACCGGCACGGAAAGAGAAAGGGGCTTCCGGCAACAAACGTACCCGATAAACCGTATCCGTTATCGCCTCTACGGATGTCACTTTACAGCTCAATGTTGTCATGCATTCCCTCTAAGGGTGATAAAAGCAAAACGAGTAACAGCGGCACACCATACATCAAGCACGCGGCGGGCTGTCGTTAAAAATGGCAAGCTCATCCCATATGGCATCAATACGGGCACACACATCAGGATCCTTCTTGATGGGATGCCCCCACTCGCGCTGAGTTTCACCGGGCCACTTATTGGTGGCATCCAGTCCCATTTTGGAACCCAGCCCCGACACCGGCGACGCGAAATCCAGATAGTCTATTGGCGTATTTTCCATCAATACCGTATCTCGTGCCGGGTCCATACGGGTGGTAATAGCCCAGATAACGTCTTTCCAGTCACGCGCATTGATGTCGTCATCGCAGACAATGACAAACTTGGTATACATAAACTGGCGCAGGAAAGACCATACGCCCATCATCACCCGTTTGGCATGACCGGCGTACTGTTTTTTCATGGTGACGACTGCCAGACGATAGGAACACCCTTCCGGCGGCAGGTAAAAATCGACAATTTCCGGGAATTGCTTTTGCAAAATCGGCACGAAGACTTCATTCAGCGCCACCCCTAATACGGCAGGTTCATCAGGTGGGCGTCCGGTATAGGTGGAGTGGTAAATGGCGTCCTGACGCTGCGTCACATGCGTAACGGTAAACACCGGGAAGTTATCCACCTCATTGTAATAGCCGGTGTGATCGCCATACGGCCCTTCCGCCGCCATTTCTCCTGGTTTAATGTACCCTTCCAGCACAATTTCCGCGCTGGCGTGCACTTCCAAATCATTGGAGAGACATTTCACCACTTCGGTTTTATAACCGCGCAGTAGTCCGGCAAAGGCGTATTCGGAAAGCGTATCTGGCACCGGGGTTACTGCACCAAGGATAGTCGCCGGATCGGCACCGAGCGCGACAGAAACCGGGAAGCGTTGACCGGGATTTTCCTGACACCACTCCTGGAAATCCAACGCGCCGCCGCGATGAGATAACCACCGCATGATCAGCTTGTTTTTACCAAGCACCTGCTGGCGATAAATACCGATATTCTGACGCGCCTTGTGCGGCCCGCGAGTAACCGTTAAGCCCCAGGAGATCAAAGGAGCAGCATCTTCCGGCCAGCACTGCATCGCAGGAATACGGGTCAGATCGACGGATTCCCCAGACCAGACCTGCTCCTGACAAGGGGCCGATGACAGCCGTTTGGTGGGCATATTGAGCACCTGACGGAATTTGGGCATGTTTTCCATCAAGTCTCGGAATCCTTTGGGTGGCTCAGGCTCTTTCAAAAAGGCCAGCAGCTTGCCGACATCACGCAGCGCCGTCACGCTATCCTGTTCCATGCCCATTGCCACCCGCTCCGGGGTACCAAACAGGTTGCACAGCACGGGCATGGTATAACCGGTGGGATTTTCAAACAGCAACGCCGGGCCGCCCGCACGCAGCGTTCTGTCGGCAATCTCCGTCATTTCCAAGTGGGGGCTGACAGGGTGGCGAATGCGTTTCAGTTCCCCCTTCTGTTCAAGAAGCGCGAGAAATTCACGTAAATCACGATATTTCATGCTGATTGTCAATGCAGTCTGTTAAAACGACATTATAAGGTTTCTTGCCAATTCTGTCGCTTCTTCATGCCGCTATTTATCTGCACAGGGTTTTGTTATGCTTCCCTGCAATGCTCATCGACTGACAGATCATCGACACAACACATTATGGAAGCCTGGTATTTATTGTATTGCAAGCGTGGGCTGCTGCTGCGCGCCAAGGAACATCTTGAACGCCAGGCCGTTAACTGCCTGAGCCCGATGATCAAAATGGAAAAGATCGTGCGGGGAAAACGCGCGGAAGTCAGCGAGCCACTGTTTCCCAACTACCTGTTTATTGAATTCGATCCCGAACGCATCCATACCACCACGATTGCCGCAACACGGGGCGTCAGCCACTTTATCCGTTTCGGCGCTCTGCCTGCCGTCATCCCCGTGACCGTCATTACCGAACTGACGCAACACCCGGTACAGATTATTCACGATCTACAAACACCGTATCCCGGGGACACCGTGCTGATCACCGAAGGGGTGTTTACCGGGCTACAGGCGATTTACAGTGAACCTGACGGTGAAGCACGCTCCATGCTGCTGCTCAATTTTCTCAACAAGCAGGTGCCGCAAAGCCTCGATAATCGCCAGTTCAAAAAGTTGTAGTCAGGCGTAACCGACAAAATAAACGCCGCCGGTGAGAACACTCACGGGCGGCGAACGGATAGGTCTGAGCGGATAGGACGATTAGCGGGAAAGCTGTTCGTCACGCAGCCATTGTGCGACATGCTTGGCAAAATAGGTCAGCACGCCGTCTGCCCCTGCGCGTTTGAAGCACAGCAGTGACTCCATCACCAGCGGCTGCTCCTGAAGCCAGCCGTTGCGAATGGCCGCCATGTGCATGGCATATTCGCCGGAGACCTGATAGGCAAAGGTCGGCACGCCAAACGTTTCTTTAACACGATGCAGCACATCAAGATAGGGCATCCCGGGTTTCACCATCACTATGTCCGCGCCTTCCTGCAAATCCTGGGCAACTTCCTGTAAGGCTTCATCCCCGTTGGCCGGGTCCATCTGATAGGTTTTTTTGTTACCACCATTCAGATTGCTTGCCGAACCTACCGCATCGCGGAAAGGCTCATAGTAGCAAGACGCATATTTTGCCGAGTAAGCCATGATCTGGGTGTTCACCAGATGCTGCGCTTCCAGCTCGGCGCGTATGGCACCAATGCGCCCATCCATCATGTCGCTTGGTGCAATGATTTCTGCACCCGCTTGTGCATGACACAGCGCCTGACGCACCAGAACGGATTTGGTGATGTCATTGATCACATAGCCATCTTCATCAATAATGCCGTCTTGCCCATGTGTGGTATAAGGATCCAGGGCAACGTCTGCCAGCAACCCCAGCTCCGGCACCGCATCTTTGAGCGTGCGGATCACACGCGGCACCAGCCCTTCGGGGTTATAGGCTTCTTCGGCGTTCAGCGACTTCTTGTCGGTATCGATCACCGGAAACAGTGAGAGCACCGGGATACCCAGCTTGGCGAGTTCTTCCGCCTCTTTCACCAGTAGATCCAGCGTCATGCGGTATACGCCCGGCATCGAAGGCACTTCCTGACGCTGATTTTTGCCTTCCATCACAAAAACAGGATAAATCAGGTCATTGACCGTCAACTGATTTTCAGCAACAAGGCGACGGCTGAAATCATGACGGCGTAAACGGCGCAGGCGACGGCCGGGAAAAGCGCCAGGAAAAACATTGCTCATAATTATTCTCCAGAATCATGGCAGCCGGAAAATCCGGCGTGCGTTTTCATCTACTTTTTGCCCCAACATACTGGCGTCTTCATCGCGCCAGGCAGCAACCTGCTGAACGATATGCGGCAAAAAGCAGGGTTCATTACACCGGGATGCAGGTTTTGGTGATAAATCCCGGGGTAACAAATAGGGCGCGTCTGTTTCCAATAACAGGCGGTCGATGGGAATCTGTTTTAGCAGATGGCGAAGTGCAATTCCGCGTCGCTCATCGCACACCCAACCGGTGATGCCAATCGAAAGCCCAAGACGCAAGCACTCATCCAACTCCTGTTCAGTCCCCGTGAAACAGTGCAGTACCGCTCCCGGCAGCTTATCCAACCAGGGAGAGAGTAGCGCGATAAAACGCTCATGGGCGTCACGGCAATGCAAGAATACGGGTAACACCAGCTCTGCGGCCAACGCTAACTGCGCGGAAAAAGCGTGTTCCTGCTCATCAGGCGTTGAGAAATTGCGATTAAAGTCCAGTCCACACTCGCCCAGCGCTACAACAGCAGGCTGTTGCGCCAACTGCGAAATCCGTTCCGCCACCGCCGTCGACCAACTACTGGCATCATGGGGATGCACACCCGCCGTCGACCAGCAATAGTCTGGGTATTCCTGTGCTAGTGCCAGCGCCTGCTCACTTTCATGCAGGTTGGTTCCGGTGATGAGCATTCCGCTCACCGCAAACGCCTGAGCACGCTCAATGACCAGAGCACGATCGTGAGCAAATTGGCTATTGGTCAGATTGACGCCGATATCAAACATGGACATTCCTGAAGGGTAATGACACTCCCGCTCCGGCGAGCTTGTCCCGAAGGGAAGCAGATGCAGATTGGAGGAAATCCCCGCCGAGGCGGGGTTTTTCAAAAGGTGAAGTCGACCGATAAGCCGGGTTCTGTCGTGGACAGTCATTCATCTAGGCCAGCACTCACGCACTGGCTCAAGCAGCCTACCCGGGTTCAGTACGGGCCGTACCATGTGAACCCCTATTGGCCTTGCTCCGGGTGGAGTTTACCGTGCCGCGAACGGTTACCCGCCGTGCGGTGCGCTCTTACCGCACCTTTTCACCCTTACCTGATCCCACTTGCGTGGGCCATCGGCGGTTTGCTCTCTGTTGCACTGGTCGTAGGTTTTACCCTCCCAGGCGTTACCTGGCACCCTGCCCTATGGAGCCCGGACTTTCCTCCCCTTCACGCGTATCCCCCGAAAGGGACAACCATGAAGCGGCGACTGTCTGGTCAACTTCGGCGCGAATGATAGGCGAATTAGTCTCGATTGTCATCCTCTGCGTCGTCATCCGCCTCATTTTGCGCCAACGCATGGCGATACAGCGCGTTCTTTTTTACGCCGTGGATTTCCGCCGCCAGCGACGCCGCCTTTTTCAACGGCAATTCAGCGCGCAGCAGCGCCAGGGTACGCAGCGCTTCCGCTGACAGCTTGCTCTCATCCGGTTGGAAACCTTTTACAATCAGTACCATCTCACCCTTGCGGCGATTTTCGTCTTCTTGCACCCAGGCCAACAGTTCACCCACCGGGGCCCCCTGAATCGACTCCCAGGTTTTGGTCAGCTCGCGCGCCAGCACCACATAACGCGCTTCCCCCAGTACCGTTGCTATATCGGCCAGGCTGTCAATCAAGCGGTGGGTGGATTCGTAGAAAATCAGCGTGCGTGTCTCTTCAGACAATTGCAGTAAACGGTCATGACGCGCTTTGGTTTTGGCGGACAGAAACCCTTCGTAACAAAAACGATCCGAAGCAATGCCCGCCGCCGACAGCGCCGTGATCGCCG
Source organism: Candidatus Symbiopectobacterium endolongispinus (assembly GCF_018777385.1). GTDB lineage: Bacteria > Pseudomonadota > Gammaproteobacteria > Enterobacterales > Enterobacteriaceae > Symbiopectobacterium > Symbiopectobacterium endolongispinus. The sequence goes on from NZ_JAFJYB010000004.1 coordinate 76,994, forward strand.
CGCACGGCCCCGGCAATGGCACCACGCGCACGCCCGCTTCACGACAGCGGAGCACCAGATGGTAACCGGGATCGTTAATCAGCGGCGTCCCCGCATCAGACACCAGCGCAATGGATTGTCCTTGTTGAAGCTTGGCCAGCAGATGATCGGCCTTTTGCTGTTCGTTGTGATCGTGCAGTGCAAATAAGCGCGCACTGATGGCAAAATGTTGCAATAACAGGCCGGTATGGCGCGTATCCTCTGCGGCAACCACATCCACCTCGCGCAGTACGCTCAGCGCACGTTCTGTGATGTCGCCCAGATTGCCAATCGGTGTTGGCACAATGTAAAGCGTGGGTGCAGAAATGTCTGCTTGTTGTTCATGATTCATTGTTTCATCCGGGTTGCCGATTTAATATTGAGCATCTTTATAAAAAAACCACTGGATACAGTATGCTTCCCAATCATTTCGTCCGTTCGCAAACAGGGTGTATCGCGTCTGTGTTATTCGCGGCGCTGCTTCTTGCGGGATGTCCAGGCCAGGCGCCACAGCCGCCTTCACCTGATGTTCAAGGTCAGGCCGGAGCTTCCTCTTACTACTACCTGCAACAAATGGAGCAAAGCCGAGATAATAACAAGGCTGGCTGGCAATTACTTGCGATTCGTGCCCTGATTCAGGAAGGAAAGTTCCCTCAGGCAACCGAACAGTTCAACGCATTGCCTACGCAGTTGGCACAACCGCAACAGCGTGAGCAGCAACTGCTAAAAGCGGAAATTGCCGCCGCCAACAACGACAGCAACGGCACAACCGCCGCACTGCAAGGGCTGGACGTCAGTGCACTCTCCGCGGATCAACAAGCACGTTACTATCAGGCGCAGATCAACGCACATAAAGGCCAGCCTTCTGCTGACTTTCTGCTGCTGACTTTCTGCGTGCCTATATCGCCCAAGAACCGCAGCTCAAAGGTGATGAGCATCAAAAAAATATCGATCAGACCTGGGTTGCTCTGACACAGATGTCTGCGCAGGCAGCCAATAGTGTGCTGATCAACGCCAATGAGAACGTGCTGGCCGGATGGATGGATTTGCTCACCACCAACCAGAACAACCGCGAGTCGAGCGACCAGTTGAAAGCCGCGCTGAGCGACTGGCAAACGCGCTATCCGCGCCACCCAGCGGCACAAACGCTGCCAACGCCGCTGGCATCAGGCCAAACCGCCTTGCCGGTAGCCGGTGGTGGTATCGGCAGTAGTATCGCCCTGCGCTGCCGCTCAACGGTCAGGCACAGGTGTTCGCCAATGCCATCCAACTGGGCTTTAATGCGGCGAAAAGCGGTCAGGCCAGCATGGCGTACAGCGCCCCTGCCGAGACGGCCTACGCAGCAACAGACAACGTAACGGTAACGTCAATCAGTGCCCCGTATGCCACGCCAGCCAGCGTGTCACCGGCTCCTGAAGCCGCCAGTGGCATGTCTGTAAAAGTCTACGACACCACGTCGCAGCCCGTAGCTAATCTGGTCGCACAAGCGCAGAAGGATGGCGCATCACTGATTGTTGTACCATTGCTGAAAAACGACGTTGAGCAACTCACCAGTCAGCAAACCACCGTGAACATTCTGGCGCTCAATCAGCCCGAGCATGTGCAACCCCCACCAACATGTGCTTTTTCGCCCTGTCACCGGAAGATGAAGCGCGCGACGCGGCGCAATTTATTCACCGCCAAGGCAAACAACAGCCGCTGCTGCTGGTGCCACGCGGCGCGTTGGGCGATCGCGTGATTAATGCCTTTACCCAAGCTTGGCAAAGTCAGGGCGGTAATACGCTGCTGCAACAACGCTTTGGTAATACGGCAAAGCTGAAACAGACCATCAACAGCGGTGCTGAGTTGAGTCTGAACGGTCAGCCAGTCAATGTGATGTCCTCAGCGGCACAGCCAGGCACGACCATCGGCGGGTTAACCATCCCTGCACAGATTGAACCCACCGTCAGTACCAGCGGCAGCGGCAATGTCGATGCGGTTTACATTCTGGCGACGCCGGATGAATTGGCGTTGATTAAACCGATGATCGATATGCGCACCACCTCGCAATCACGCCCGGCATTATATGCCAGTTCGCGTAGTTTCCAGGCCGGGTTGGGGCCAGATTTCCGTCTTGAAATGGAAGGCCTTCAGTTCAGTGAGATCCCCTTGCTGGCAGGCAGCAACCCGGCGCTGATGCAACAAGTGGCTAGCCAGTTCAAGAATGACTACTCACTGGTGCGTCTCTATGCCATGGGGATGGATGCCTGGGCGTTGGCGAACCACTTTGCCGATTTACGTCAGTCGTCCAGCCAGCAAATTACTGGCGCAACGGGCACGTTAACGGCCAGCGCAGATTGCGTTATCAACCGCCAATTAACCTGGCTGCAATATCGCCAGGGCCAGTTGGTGCCCGTTCCCTGAATCGGCGAGCGACAGGCACGCACTATGAGCAGCACGCCCGGCGCTATCTGGAGCACCACGCCGGGCTGACGTTCGTTGCCGCCAACGTAAATTGTCGCGGCGGTGAGCTGGATTTGATTATGCGGGATGGACACACCTGGGTCTTTGTTGAGGTACGTTACCGCAAAAATGCGCAATTTGGTTCGGCAGCGGAGAGTGTGACGCCCCGCAAGCAACAGCGGTTATTGCATGCTGCTGCGCTGTGGCTGGCGCAACGACAGCAGAGTTTTGACACGACAAGCTACCGGTTCGATATACTAGCGATTACCGGCGAACACCATGATTGGTTGCCAAACGCCTTTGGCGCGTAAACACCGCATCTGGACGGTGTCGTTGTCAGAGAAAAGATCGCATTGCTCAATGGATCGCTTGGAAAATAGGTTAATGCACCGTGCTGGATAGAATAAAAGTCTGTTTTACCGAAAGTATTCAAACACAAATCGCCGCAGCGGAAGCCCTACCCGATGCGATCGCCAGAGCAGCCACTGCGCTGGTGCACTCATTACTCAACGGTAACAAAATCCTGTGCTGTGGCAATGGGACTTCCGCCGCTAACGCACAGCATTTTGCCGCCAGCATGATCAACCAATTCGAAGCGGAGCGCCCCAGTTTACCGGCGATTGCACTAAATGCGGATAATGTGGTCTTAACCGCGATAGCAAACGATCGTCTGCATGAAGAAGTGTACGCAAAACAGGTGCGTGCATTAGGGCAAGCGGGCGATATTTTGCTGGCGATCTCCACCCGAGGCAACAGCCGAGATATTGTGGAAGCCGTGGAAGCCGCGGTGACGCGTGATATGACGATTGTCGCGCTGACCGGTTACGATGGCGGGGAACTGGCCGGTCTGCTTGACCCGCAGGATGTTGAAATACGTATACCTTCACATCGCAGTGCGCGTGTGCAGGAGATGCACATGCTGACCGTTAATTGCCTGTGCGATTTGATTGATAATTCCCTTTTCCCACACCAGAACGATTAAGGAGCACCACCATGAGGATATGTTCTGCATTTGCCGTGCTGTCTGTCGCCCTGTTGCTGCAAGGTTGTATTGGCGTCGCTGCCGTTGGCGGTGCTGTTGCCACCAAGACTGTAACCGACCCACGCACGGTAGGCACGCAGGTGGATGATGGTACATTGGAAGTCCGTGTCTCTAACGCTATCAGCAAAGATCAGCAGTTATCCAAAGATGCACGCATCGTAGCAACAGCCTATCAGGGTAAGGTGTTACTGACCGGTCAGGCCCCCACCACCGACCTGGCCAGCCGGGCGAAACAGGTAGCCATGGGTGTAGATGGTGCGACGGAAGTCTATAACGAGATCCGCAAAGGCACCCCGGTATCTATGGGCACCGCTTCCATGGATACCTGGATCACCACCAAAGTGCGTTCCCAGTTGCTTGCCACCGACACGGTAAAATCATCCAACTTGAAAGTGACGACCGAGAACGGTGAAGTCTTCCTGCTGGGTCTGGTCACTCAGCGCGAAGGGCGTTCCGCTGCTGAAATTGCCAGCAAAGTGAGTGGTGTGAAACACGTGACGACGGCGTTTACCTTCCTGGAATAATCGCACGTCGTAGCAAGAAAAAGGGTGCCTCGGCACCCTTTTTCATTTTCCAGCATCCGAATTACGCGCCAGGCGCACTGGCCAGCGAAGAGAGCAACCAAACGTCGCGGCACGTCTCTTGACCAATTTCGCCGCCAACATCCTGCTTGTCACGGGTCATACCGGACAGGAAGGTGGAAAATCCTGCTTTTTCAATGTGGTTACGGTAACGCGTATTGCCCTTGGCCTCATCTACCCGCAGCATCAGGGGAATTAATCGTGCGCTTTTCTGATCGAACGATTTGTAAGGCCAACGGTTATCTTTGTCCAGATAAGTGGCCAGGAAATTAAAGGCGTTAGCGATACCGCTGCCCTACGGCGTGCGATAACGCCACAGATCTTCGCCTACCTTGTCTGCCAATATCGCCATGTTGGTAATGGCTTGCAGGTTGAAATAGCTGTAGTGGAAGGAACGGGTACGAGAAAGCGCTTCCGGCTGCGCGCCGTCATCCTGAATCTGGTGATTCAGCTCGGTACGCTGTAGCGCGGCCATCGCAGAGACCACATCTTTCTTATCGAGATACCAGGCAATACCGGCCACCTGAGCGGCGTACCAGCTACCGTGGTTGTTCTTCGCTTACGATTCCCGCTTCGCCAGCTTGCTGGTCTGCAACCACCCCAGATAGGCCGTCATCCACTCACGCATCTGCGCATCATCCTCTTTTTTCCATCCTTCGTAGTCACGCAGCATAATCAGCGCATCCACAATGCGAGTGGAGAAGTAGCGTCCATCGAGCACGCCTGCCCCGCGTCCTGGCGCAATGTCTGGCACGCCCTGAGCAAAATCAAGGTTGGGATTCATGCGGGTTTCAGGGTCGATAAACCAGGTTCGAATCAGCGAAATCGCTTTATCGGCATAGGTGGCGTTATCGGAGAAGTACCAGGCTAACGTCAGCTTGTACACCTGATCGGTAAAATCTTCCAAGCGAACGCCGTCGATGTCATCACTCTTGCTGACATGGTTTATAACGCCGTCACGGCGTACCCAAGGCAATCCATTAAATTTGTTGCTATCAGGCCACCAGTAGACGCTGAGGCTCATATAATCGTGTTTAGAGCCACTGGGGGGCGTCATCCCCTTTTCCGTCACGCTCAGGTTGGGTTTGTTAAGCGCTTTTTCTGCCTGAACGATCAGTTCGGTGTAAGCGAGTCGCGTTTGCGGTTTCTCAGTGCCCTGCAACAGTTGCTGCTTGACCGTCGTCAGCACCGACTGTTGCAGAAACACGTAAGGATCGTCGTGACGTTCCTGCGCCTGTGCCTGCATGACGACACCGCCAATAACCCACAGCATCGGCGCACACACGCGTGCCAGCCTGTTAAACATCACCACTCGCATAACTTCCCCTTTCAACGATAGTCAAACACACGAACGGCACAGGGCAAGCCAGCCTTCAACGCAGTCCGTTAGTCCGTAAAAACGCTTCGCCCCCTATATGGGACATTTGATGCAATATCCACTACTGGCGTTGGCTCACATAGCGTGACGGTGCATTAACCCGAAAGCGAATCGGGTTCGGCAACACTGCCGCCAACAGCGCTGCTTCACCAGCTGTCAAGCGGCTGGCGGGCTTGTTGAAGAAGTGCTGTGCCGCCTGCTGTACGCCGAAAATCCCCGGTCCGAACTCCACAATATTCAGGTAGACCGTCAAAATCCGCCGTTTGGTCCAGACCAGTTCAACCCCCACTGTGATACCTGCTTCCAGCCCTTTACGCAACCAGCTTCGCCCATCCCACAGAAACAGGTTTTTCACCATTTGCTGCGTGAGCGTCGAGCCACCGCGCACCGTCACGCTCATTGTGCGCCAGCGCAGCCCGGATGGCCGCCATATCAAACCCGGCATGCTCCGGGAATTTCTGATCTTCTGCGGCAATCACCGCCAACGCCATCACGGGCGCAATCTCATCCATTGGCACCCACGTCGAGCGCGCAACGTAAGAAAAATCACCGCTCAGCCAGGCGCTCACCTGCCGCTCCGCCATCACGGCAGAAAACGGAACCGGCAAAAACGCGAATAGAAAAATCCCAGCCAGCCACAGGCCAAGCAACGAGAGGACGCCGCGAATTACCCAGCGTTTTATCCCAGGGATTACACCGCATTTTTTGCCCCACTCTCTCACTCGGCAAAGCCCAAAACACTTTCAACCAGTTTATCGATGCCTTTGGCCGCCTCGCTAATGAAGTTCGCCAGCATTTAAGCCGGTGTCGTCACCACTTTGTGCTGCGCATCGACCACAATATCATCCACCGGGCAAACAATGTGCGTACCACCCATTTCTTCTATACATTCTGCGGTATCGATATCATTTCCAATTATAACTCTCACCGACTCCCCAGCAGTTTTGGCAACAGTGCCGTAGCGATGCAAATAAAACCAATTGGTTTGTTCTGCTTATAAATTTCTTGCGTGAGTAACGCCAATGATTCATCAACCTGGCACGCTGCGCCTTCTGTCGCGAAATCACTAAGATTCTTCGCCGCACCAAAACCGCCGGGAACAATTAATGCGTCCAATTGGCTGGCATCCGCCTGCGACAGTGGCTGGATGTTGCCACGGGTGATACGCGCGGACTCGACTAAAATATTGCGATTCTCACCAGTTACTTCACCCGTCAGATGATTAACCACATGAAATTGCGGCTTATCTGGCGCAAAGCATACCGCCTGAGCCCCCGCACGATCGACGGCAAGCAGCGTCAGCACTGCTTCGTGAATTTCGGCGCCATCATATACGCCGCAACCGCTCAGAACGATGCCGACTCGTTTCATCATATTTTCCTTCATTTCATCAACTAATTGATTTTTTGATTGACAAACACTAATCTATATCACACATTTTAATGATTCTTGTAACAAATGATTTCTGCATTTGCTATTTTGTTGCTTGAGCGGTTCGTCACCTTACGACGTTGCGAATACTCGCACCTGCTAACTGAAACTGCTGATAATTATCAAGCAGGTGCATAGTTTCCCTGGTGTTGGCGCATAATTCGCGCACCTCGGTCGGGGTCATTTTTTTAGGCCCCTGAAAATCCTTTTCCTCTCCCTCACGATGTCCACACCGCGATTTATCGCACCGCGTTGGCGTGCACCCACTATTTGCGGGCGCGTTTCTCCTGTTCAGCCACCCAAGCTTTCAATACGTCAATATCGTGCTGCCAGTCGTGTTTCAGTTCGTCAATCCACTCCTGCACGTTGTCCCACCAGGCGGGCAGCGTCGTGGTCTGGATTTGCTGCGCCACCTGCTGTAGATGGCGCAACCCAACGGAACCGGCGGCACCTTTGATTTTGTGCCCCTCTTTCGCGATGCCTTTCTGATCGCGCGCTGTCATATTGGAATCCAGCACGGCAAGATAACCGGGCATCATCTGCTCAAACATCGCCACGCTCTGATGGATCAGCGACGGTCCAACCAAATCCAGATATTGTTGCAACATGGGAATATCAAGCAACGCTTCTCGAACCGGTTCCTGCTCAGACACATCGGCGGTAGCTTGCTCAGGCTCATCCTGATAGTCCCAATACTGTTTAATAACAGCGGTTAATGCAGGCACCGCCAGCGGTTTGCTAAGCACATCGTCCATACCCGCATCGAGATATTCTTTTTTATCGCGCAGTACGTTAGCCGTTAAAGCAATCAGCGGCGGCACGTTTTGTCCGGCATTTTTTTTGCGCAGCTCACGCGCCACATCCAGCCCGGTCATGTCCGGCAGTTGGATATCCAGCAGCACCAGATCGAATTCGTCCGGATCGAACATCGTCAGCGCTTCCTGTCCGGTCATCGCCACTTCCACGCTGCTGCCCAGTTTCTCCAGCACCGAACGCGCTACTACCACATTTAGCTCAATGTCCTCAACCAGCAGCACGTTGAGCGCGGGTAACGGCAACTCATCCTCCCCGCCGACAATCACCTCATCTTCCAACGCCGTGGCGGTCACGGTCAGCGTAAAGCAAGAACCTTTACCCTGCGTGCTGGTGACATGAATATCACCGCCCATGTTCTGCGCCAGACGCTTGGAAACCGCCAATCCGATGCCAGTACCGGTCGCCGGTTTACCACCATGTTTGTCTTTTACCTGATAGTACATGGCGAAGATTTTCTCCAACTCATCTTCGGGAATGCCCATGCCGGAGTCTTCGACATCAAAACGCAACTGATCGCCCGCGTCGTGCCAGACACGCACCACAATGTTCCCTTTCTGGGTAAATTTCACCGCGTTACTGAGCAGGTTCCACAGAATCTGGCGCAGACGCGTACCATCGGTAATCACCCGCTGTGGCAACGGTGGATGCTGTTCAACGACCAGTTGCAACCCCTTCGGCTGCGCCAGCAAACCGCCCAGATTTTCCAAATCCGCTAGGAAACCAATAAAATCAATAGGCTGATTATCCAGTTGCACCTTGAGGCGCTCCTGCTTGTCCATCTCGATCACGTCGTTAAAGATATTGCCCAATGTGATGGCGCTGACATGCAGGGTTTTGAGATATTTTTCTTGTTCCGCATCCAGGTGAGTATCGAGCAGGATGCGACTGAGGCCCACAATGCCATTAAGCGGCGTACGAAGCTCATGGCTGATCGTTGAGATGAAGGTGGTATTCTCCCTACTGGCGTTCTCTAACGCGTCCTGGTAGCGCTTACGCTCAGTTATATCGCGCCCAAACCCCATCAGCCCGTGTCGCTTGCCCATTCGGTCGTAGAAAGGCACCTTGCGCAGTTCAAAACAGGCTTTGCGCCCGTCAGGATAGACCAGCCACTGTTCATAGGTGAGTGACACGTTGTGACGGAACACTTTTTCATCCGTTTCCATCACTTTTTCCGCCACATCGGGGGTGTAAACGTCTTTCGGCGTCAGACCCACCAGCTGTTTCTGGCTGCGACCCAACAGCAGTTCCATGGCGCGGTTACAGCCGGAAAACTCCTTATTTTCATTGCGGTAGTAAACCAGGTCCGGCGAGGCATCCAGAAACGATCGTAACAGCGCTGATTGTTGCTCCAATTCCACCTGCGCCTGTTCGCGTCCCGCAATTTCCTCTTTGAGCTTGCTCAGCATCATCAGGCGCGCCTCTTCTGCTTTTTCGCGATCGGCAATCTCCTGATTGAGCTGGGCAATATTGCCCTTTAGCTGATCGTTCAGCGTCTGGTCGCGCAGGCGCATCTCCTCCAGCTTCGCCACCAACTTAGTCAGACGTTGGCGCGACTCCTCCAACTGATCCACCACCACGGAGAGGAAATAGACCGCCCAGGGGGTGATTAACAGGCCAAAAAATACGGAGCGAACGACATTGATGTCTTCGACCTTGCCGGTCAGCAGCAGCGTGACTGCCATCTGCACGGCCATCGCCAGCAGCACCAGCACCGAGGCCAGCAACAGTGAAAAACGCACCAGCCCGAGCTTTACCATCAAATCGACGTAGTACTGCGCCAACAACCGGATCTGCTTCATAGAGAATTTCCTTGGATACCCACCGCGCCATCATAACGTAAAACTCAGCACGATGCGGTGAGACAATCAGCACAACACGTTAACATTACCCTAAGATAACCGGTTGATATGGTTGGCCGAGCGCAGTGCCATGCACCCCATGAGCCTGAAGGTATAAATCCAGTTCCACCATCCCGGTCCAGCGGTTTTCGCACCATAACGGTGCCAGCAGCGTCGGCCGCCGGGCACTGGCAGAAATACGATGGAACACGACCTCTGGTGGCGTATGGCGAATCATCTCGCCGGCCGTGGCGACGTAGGTGTCCAGCGGTAATTCGATCAACCGCCCGGCGCGCCACGCCTTAGCCATAATGCTACCGTCAACGATATGCAGAGGGTGAAGCTTGATGCCTTCAACGCCGGTATCCACCACGCGTTGCAACGTCGTCATGCAGTGCTCGGCACGCTCGCCCGGCAATCCGACAATCAGGTGGCAGCACACGCGTAAACCGCGCTGATGCGCACGCTGCACCGTTTCCTGATAGCAGGCAAAATCGTGACAGCGATTGATGCGATGCAGCGTTTTATCCCAGGCACTCTGTAGCCCCAGTTCCAGCCACACCTCATAGCCTTGCGCATGGTAACCCGCCAACAGATCCAGCACGCTGTCCTGCACACAATCGGGGCGCGTACCCACGCACAGGCCAACGATCTCGGCTTGTTGCAACGCCTCCTTATAAAGTCGGTCCAGCATCTGCACTTCGCCATAGGTACTGGTATAAGCCTGAAAATAGGCCAGATAACGTTTGGCGCGATTGACCTTGCCCGCCTGCGTGTTGAGCTGTTCGGCAATACTTTGGCGTTGCATGGCTTCATCGGCAAAGGAGGCTACATTGCAGAATGTGCAACCGCCCCGCCCGAGCGTGCCATCCCGATTTGGGCAGTTAAATCCGCCGTGCCGCGTCAGTTCATGAATCTTTTCGCCATAACGACGTTGCAAATCCCCGCCAAACATATTGATTAATTTTTGCAATTGCATATTCTAACCTACCCCTGAGGGAAAGCAGACTACCCTTCTCTTCCAGCGTTCGCGATGACCGCGATCAATCACGCACATCCCAATGAAATGCATTTTTATTCGCTTTTAGTGAAAATAAACTCACATCTACACTGATTAAAGTTTCTAATCCCTTACGCGCGCGTCATGAAAATATGAAGCATTACTTAAAAAGAGTTTCATTAAATCTAAAAGTGGATATCCACAGCAGAATATTCTATAATGTAGAGATAACGCAGCAGGGTGACGAGGTGTTCACGCTTTTGCATAGTGATACAGCTCACACTTCATTCGGCCATCAATGCGTAGTCCAACGGAGATTTTTTCAAAAAATCATTTATTTTCATAATTATAACTAAAAACCATCCCTTAATCGCACATTTTGCATTGATATTTGACCTGAACTGGCTTTCTCGCTAATTTGGGAGTCCGCTGGAAGCTTTCCCGACTAGTCCGCGACTCGTCATATTTATGCAGTTAGAAAAGAAAGACTCCCTCTTAAAGCAAGTCATAGTCCACTTGTAAGACCGTCACGAGAGGCCGAAGAAGAGAACGGCAGGATGCGCGACCCCGTCATCCGCCACCGTTCAACGCCACGGTGCCGAACGAAGTAGGTTGTGAGAGTCACACAGAGCCTGGGGAGGTTCACTGAGATATGTTGTACGATGCATCCCAAGAGAGAGACAACTGTGGTTTCGGATTGATCGCCCATATAGAAGGTGAACCGAGCCACAAGGTCGCGCGTACTGCGATTCACGCACTGGCCCGTATGCGGCACCGTGGCGCGATCCTTGCTGACGGCAAGACCGGCGACGGCTGCGGCTTGTTATTACAAAAACCCGATCGTTTCTACCGACTGGTGGCCGAAGAGCACGGCTGGCGGTTGGCGAAGAATTACGCCGTGGGCATGATGTTCCTCAATCAGGACCAAGATCTGGCCCGCGCGGCACGTCGCATTGTGGAAGAAGAGCTGCAAAATGAAACCTTGTCCGTACTGGGATGGCGTGAAGTGCCCACCAACCCAGACGTGCTTGGTGAAATTGCCCTCTCCTCACTGCCGCGCATCGAACAGATTTTTGTCAATTCTCCTGCGGGATGGTCACCGCGCGATATGGAGCGTCGCCTGTTTATGGCGCGCCGCCGTATTGAAAAGCGCATTCAGGATAAAGCGTTCTACGTTTGTAGCTTCTCCAACCTGATCAACATCTATAAAGGTCTGTGTATGCCGGCGGATTTGCCGCGCTTTTACCTGGACCTGGCGGATTTGCGTCTGGAATCTGCCATCTGCCTGTTCCACCAACGCTTCTCCACCAACACCGTGCCACGCTGGCCCAGCCGTTCCGCTATCTGGCGCACAATGGCGAAATCAATACCATTGCCGGTAACCGTCAATTGGCGCGGGCACGTGCCTACAAATTTAAAACGCCGCTGATCCCCGATCTGCAAGATGCCGCACCGTTCGTTAACGAAACAGACTCTGACTCCAGCTCTCTGGATAACATGCTGGAGATATTCCTGAGCGGCGGGATGGATATCGTGCGCGCCATGCGTTTACTGGTGCCGCCCGCCTGGCAGAACAACCCGGACATGGATCCGGAACTGCGTTCGTTCTTTGACTTTAACTCCATGCACATGGAGCCGTGGGACGGACCGGCCGGTATCGTCATGTCCGATGGTCGCTATGCGGCCTGTAACCTCGACCGTAACGACCTGCGCCCGGCGCGCTACGTCATCACCAAAGACAAACTGATCACCTGCGCCTCCGAAGTGGGGATTTGGGATTATCAGCCGGACGAAGTGGTGGAGAAAAGTCGCGTTGGCCCCGGCGAATTGATGGTTATCGATACCCTCGAAGGCCGCATTCTGCACTCCAACGAAACCGACAACGACCTCAAAGGCCGCCACCCGTACAAAGAGTGGATGGAACGCAATGTCAAACGGCTGGTGCCGTTTGAAGAACTGCCAGACGATCAGGTTGGCAGCCGTAAGCTGGATGACAGCCTGCTGGAAACCTACCAGAAGCAGTTCGGCTACAGCAGCGAAGAGCTGGACCAGATTGTGCGCGTACTGGGCGAAAACGGTCAGGAAGCGACAGGCTCAATGGGTGATGACACCCCGTTTGCCGTGCTCTCCAGCCGTCCGCACATCATTTACGACTACTTCCGTCAGCAGTTTGCGCAGGTGACCAACCCGCCGATCGACCCGCTGCGTGAAGCGCACGTAATGTCGCTGGCAACCTGTATTGGCCGCGAAATGAACGTATTTTGTGAAGCCGAAGGTCAGGCGCACCGTTTGAGTTCCAAATCGCCAATCCTGTTGTACTCCGACTTTACTCAGTTGCTCACCCAAGATCAGCAGCACTACCGCGCTGAAACGTTGGATCTGACCTTTGATCCGCGCGAGAAGTCATTGCAGCAAACCGTTGAGGCGCTGTGTGAAGAAGCCGAGCGCAAAGTGCGTGAAGGTGCCGTGTTGCTGGTGCTTTCCGACCGTGCCATCAGCGAGCACCGTTTACCGGTTCCGGCGCCAATGGCAGTGGGTGCCATTCAGCACCGCCTGGTGGAAAAGAGCCTGCGCTGCGATGCCAACCTGATTGTTGAAACTGCCAGCGCCCGCGATCCGCATCATTTCGCCGTTCTGCTGGGCTTCGGCGCTACGGCTATCTATCCGTATCTGGCGTATGAGTCACTGGCTCGACTGGTGGACAACCACACCATCGAGAAGCCTTACCGCACGGTAATGCTCAACTACCGCAACGGTATCAACAAAGGCCTGTACAAGATCATGTCCAAAATGGGCATCTCAACGATCGCCTCGTACCGTTGCTCCAAGCTGTTCGAAGCCGTGGGCCTGCACAAAGAGCTATCAGCGCTCTGCTTCCACGGGGTAGTGAGCCGTATTGGTGGTGCCAACTTCGGCGATTTCGAGCAAGACCTGCAAAATCTGGCAAAACGCGCCTGGTTGAAGCGCAAAACGCTGGAACAGGGTGGCCTGCTGAAATTCGTTTACGACGGCGAATACCACGCCTATAACCCGGATGTGGTTAACAGCCTGCAACAAGCTGTAAAAAGCAGCGAGTACAGCGACTACCTGGAATATGCCAAACACGTCAACGAACGCCCGGTTGCGACGCTGCGTGACCTGTTGGCCATCAAACCGCAGGAAGGCGTAGCCATTCCGGTTGACGACGTAGAACCGGCCAGTGAACTGTTTAAGCGCTTTGACCCCGCCGCCATGTCTATCGGTGCGCTGAGCCCCGAAGCCCATGAGTCTCTGGCGGAAGCCATGAACACCATTGGCGGTAACTCCAACTCCGGTGAGGGTGGTGAAGATCCGGTGCGTTACGGCACTAATAAAGTGTCACGTATCAAGCAGGTGGCCTCTGGTCGTTTCGGTGTTACCCCTGCTTATCTGGTCAACGCTGACGTAATTCAGATTAAAGTGGCACAGGGGGCCAAACCCGGAGAAGGCGGTCAGTTGCCGGGCGATAAAGTGACACCGTACATCGCCAGATTGCGCTACTCCGTGCCGGGCGTAACGTTGATTTCACCGCCGCCGCACCACGATATTTACTCTATCGAAGACTTGGCTCAGTTGATTTTCGACCTGAAGCAGGTCAATCCGAAAGCGATGATTTCGGTCAAGCTGGTTTCTGAACCGGGCGTGGGCACCATTGCGACTGGCGTAGCCAAAGCTTACGCCGACCTGATCACCATCGCCGGTTATGACGGCGGCACCGGTGCCAGCCCGCTCAGCTCAGTGAAATATGCTGGCTGCCCGTGGGAACTCGGGCTGGTGGAAACTCAGCAGGCGCTGGTGGCTAACGGGTTACGCCACAAAATCCGTCTGCAAGTGGACGGCGGTCTGAAAACCGGCGTTGATATCATCAAAGCGGCGATTCTGGGCGCAGAAAGCTTCGGCTTAGGTACCGGCCCAATGGTAGCACTCGGCTGTAAATACCTGCGTATTTGCCACCTGAACAACTGTGCTACCGGCGTCGCCACGCAGGATGACAAGCTGCGCCGCGATCACTACCACGGTCTGCCTGAGCGTGTGATCAATTACTTCAACTTTATTGCGCAGGAAACCCGTCTGCTGATGGCGGAGCTGGGTGTTAGTCAACTGGTTGATTTGATTGGCCGTACCGATCTACTGGTGGGATGGCTTCACAGCCAAACAGAACAAACTGGATCTCTCTGCGCTGCTGCAAACCGCGCAGCCGCAACCGGGCAAAGCGCTGTACTGCACCGAGAGCAACCCGCCGTTTGATGATGGGCTGTTAAACAAGGCGCTGCTGTCTCAGGCACAACCGCACATCGCAGCGAAACAGAGCAAAGCGCTCTACTTTGATATCCGCAATACTGACCGTTCCGTCGGTGCAACGCTATCCGGTGCTATTGCCGCTCAGCACGGCGATCAAGGGCTGGCAAGCTACCCGATCAAAGCCAACTTCTCTGGCACTGCCGGACAAAGCTTCGGCGTATGGAACGCAGGCGGCGTGGAACTGACGTTGACCGGCGACGCCAACGACTATGTGGGCAAAGGCATGGCTGACGGCTGCATCTCCGTGCGTCCACCGGTTGGCTCCGCGTTCCGCAGTCATGAAGCGAGCATTATCGGCAACACCTGCCTGTACGGCGCGACTGGCGGCAAGCTGTTTGCCGCAGGCCGGGCGGGCGAACGTTTCGGCGTGCGTAACTCCGGTGCCATCACCGTGGTGGAAGGCATCGGCGACAACGGCTGTGAGTACATGACGGGCGGTATCGTCTGCGTATTGGGCCGCACCGGCGTTAACTTTGGCGCAGGCATGACCGGCGGTTTCGCCTACGTACTGGATGAAGACGGTGAGTTCCGTAAGCGCGTCAACCCTGAGCTAGTGGAAGTGCTGTCGGTCTACGATCTGGCGATTCACAAAGAGCACTTACGCGGCCTGATCACCGAGCACGTGCAGCACACCGGTTCCCAGCGCGGCGAAGAGATCCTCGCCAACTGGCCGGTCTGGGCGTCGCGTTTCGCGCTGGTGAAACCCAAGTCGAGTGATGTGAAGGCATTATTAGGGCATCGTAGTCGTTCCGCAGCCGAATTGCGGGTTCAGGCGCAGTAAGAGGGCATTATGAGTCAGAACGTTTATCAATTTATCGACTTACAGCGTGTTGATCCGCCGAAAAAGCCGTTAAAGATTCGCAAAATCGAGTTCGTGGAAATCTACGAACCCTTTTCCGAAAGCCAGTCCAAGGCGCAGGCAGACCGCTGCCTGGCCTGCGGTAACCCCTATTGCGAATGGAAGTGCCCGGTACACAACTACATTCTCAACTGGCTGAAACTGGCAAACGAAGGGCGCATTATCGAAGCGGCTGAGCTGTCGCACCAGACCAACAGTCTGCCGGAAGTGTGTGGACGCGTTTGCCCGCAAGACAGACTGTGTGAAGGTTCCTGTACGCTTAATGCGGAGTTTGGCGCGGTCACCATCGGCAATATCGAACGCTACATCAATGACAAAGCGATCGAAATGGGCTGGAAACCCAACCTGTCTCACGTGAAACCCACCGGCAAGCGGGTTGCCATTGTGGGCGCGGGCCCGGCAGGGTTGGCGTGTGCCGATGTGTTGGCACGCAGCGGTGTGCAGGCGGTGGTGTTCGATCGTCATCCGGAAATTGGCGGTTTGCTGACCTTCGGGATTCCGGCCTTCAAGCTGGAGAAAGAGGTGATGATCAAACGCCGTGAAATCTTCAGTGAGATGGGTATTGAGTTCCAACTCAACACCGAGATTGGCAAAGACATTGCGCTGGAGACCCTGCTCGCCGATTACGACGCGGTATTCCTGGGTGTCGGCACCTATCAGTCCATGCGTGGCGGATTGTAAAACGAGGACGCGCCGGGCGTGTACGACGCACTGCCGTTCCTGATTGCCAACACCAAGCAACTGATGACACCGGATGAACCCTATACCGACATGAGCGGCAAGCGCGTGGTGGTGTTGGGTGGTGGTGATACCGCGATGGACTGCGTGCGTACCACGGTGCAACCCACGTGACCTGTGCCTACCGTCGTGATGAAGTCAACATGCCCGGCTCCAAGCGCGAAGTGAAAAATGCGCGCGAAGAGGGCGTGGAATTTCTGTTCAACCTGCAACCGCTCAGCATCGAAATCAACGGTGCCGGTAAAGCCTGCGGCGTAAGAATGGCACGTACTGAACTGGGTGCGTCGGATGCCAATGGCCGCCGTCCTGAAATCGTCGAAGGCTCCGAGCATGTGCTGGAAGCAGACGCCGTGATCATGGCGTTTGGTTTCCGTCCGCACAAGATGGACTGGTTGACAAAACACGGCGTGGATCTGGACAGCCAAGGGCGCATCGTGGCCCCTGAGCAAAGCGAGAGCGCGTTCCAGACCAGCAACCCGAAAATCTTCGCCGGTGGCGATGCGGTACGCGGTTCCGATCTGGTGGTGACCGCCATTGCCGAAGGCCGCAAGGCCGCGGATGGCATCATGAACTATCTGGAAGTGTAATCGGCAACGCCATCCATCAAGGCGGCGCAAGCCGCCTTTTTCTTGTGCGCACTATGCGTATGATTTAGCTATTGCTATTGAACTGATCGAGGATGTCCTGCTCTGTCAGCATCGGTGTTTGCTGGGCAAAATCATAAAAATCCGGTTTGCTTTCAATATAAATCTGACTCACCAACCGTTTGCGATCGTCTGGGAATATCCCCGCAGACAGTTCATAGGTTTGCGTTTCTAGCAGCAGGTAATGCAGCAGGTAATAGAGATGGGTACCGCAGATTCGGCAGAACGTACGCTCGGCCCATTCTGACGAGCAGTAATGGGTGACGTTCTCTTCACCGCGCAGTGTCACATCGTGTTTGCACTCAACCGCCAACAGCGGTCCGCCGCCCCACTGGCGGCACATGTTGCAATGACACACGCTGACGTCATGCACACACGCTTCCGGTACTTCGACGGTGACTGCGCCGCATAAGCACTGGCCTTTGGTCATTTTCATCACGCCCTCCTGCCGCAAACGGTTATCGATTTTTATCAATGCTGTTGCCATAAAAAAAGGGCATACCGACGGTTGCCCCTTTTCTGTGAATGTGATTATTTCACCACACGTAACGATGGTCGCCCACCGCGCGGCGCCGGCGGTGGATCATAATCAGGCGGGTTAGTCTCCGTCACGCTGTCTTGTTGCTCGTTATCCACAACCGACATCACCACACCCGGCGTCAATGCCTCACCCTGCGCATCCGTAAGTTTATCCAGCTAATAGGCGGGCTCAGGCTCAAACATGGTGCCAGCGCCGTTTTCACGGGCGTAAATAGCCAGCACAGCGGCCATCGGGACATAAACCTGACGCTGTACGCCCCAAAAGCGGGCGTTAAAACGCACGCTGTCATCAGCCAGCTCCAGGCCACCTACCGCACGCTGTGCGATATTCAGTACTATCTGCCCATCACGGGCGAATTCCATTGGCACCATTACGCCCGGCAGCGATACATCAACCACCAGATGCGGCGTTAATTGATTATCCAGCAGCCAATCATAAAAAGCCCGCAACAGATACGGACGGCGCGGAGACAGTTGAGACAACGCCATACAGGTTTAACCTCGGGTGTGCAAACGGATTTCACGCTCGGCTTCGGTCAGGGATGCCAGGAAAGCATCACGCTCGAAGACGCGCATCATATAACCTTTCAGCTCTTTCGCCCCTGCGCCCGTCAATTCGATGCCCAGCAACGGCAAACGCCACAGCAGCGGTGCCAGATAGCAATCGACCAGGCTGAACTCTTCGCTCATGAAATAAGGCGCTTCATTGAACACAGGTGCAACGGCCAGCAACTCTTCACGCAGTTGTTTACGCGCCGCATCCGCTTCTTGTGCATTCCCCTGCATGATTTTTTTCAAGAGAGAATACCAATCGGATTCAATGCGGTGCATCATCAGGCGGCTGGTACCGCGGGCCACCGGGTAAACCGGCATCAACGGAGGATGAGGGAAACGCTCATCCAGGTACTCCATGATGATACGAGATTCATACAGCGTCAGTTCGCGATCGACCAACGTCGGCACGGAGCCATAGGGATTGAGGTCAATAAGATCCTGTGGCAGGTTATCCATATCCACCAGCTCAATCTCGATACTCACGCCCTTTTCCGCCAAGACAATGCGAACCTGATGGCTAAAAATGTCGGACTGACCAGAAAACAGCGTCATCACCGAACGTTTGTTGGCAGCGACAGCCATGAAAACCTCCAAGTTTATCGAGAAATACGATTAATAACTAAACGGCGCTATCCTGCATAGCCCGGAATCACTGTACGTGATTGTCCACAAGAAAAACGTCTGGCGGCATCAACATTCGGGAAAATTGCCGACTGGCATTACAGGCACAAAATCGGCAAATAGTTTACCAGATTTTGTGCGTTCTGTGGTGAAAGAAGCGCAATTTCATTACTAACCATCAGAAAAGCAGGATTATTTTTTTATCTGAAGAGATGAAATGCGAGCAGAATTAGCCCGATGAGACGAATGCAAGACAAAAAAACCCGATGCAAGCACCGGGTTTTTTGCGTTGATTTGCAGCGATAAACGCCAGAAATTAACGTTTGGAGTACTGAGGACGGCGACGTGCTTTACGCAGACCGACTTTCTTACGTTCAACTTCACGTGCGTCACGGGTAACGAAGCCCGCTTTACGCAGTTCAGAACGCAGAGACTCATCGTACTCCATCAGCGCACGGGTGATACCATGACGAATGGCACCCGCTTGACCGGAAATACCACCACCTTTAACGGTGATGTACAGATCCAGTTTGCCAACCATGTCGACCAGTTCCAGCGATTGACGAACTACCATGTGGGCAGTTTCGCGACCGAAGTACTGTTCCAGGCTGCGCTGGTTGATAACGATATTGCCGTTGCCCGGTTTGATGAACACGCGAGCGGCGGAGCTTTTGCGGCGACCAGTGCCGTAGTATTGATTTTCAGCCATTGCCTATAATCCCGATTAAATGTCCAGAACTTGCGGTTGCTGTGCCGCGTGGTTGTGCTCGTTACCTGCGTAAACTTTCAGTTTACGGTACATAGCACGACCTAGTGGGCCCTTCGGCAGCATGCCTTTAACCGCGATTTCAATCACACGCTCAGGACGGCGGGCAATCATCTCTTCAAAGGTCGCTTGCTTGATACCACCGATGTGGCCGGTGTGGTGATAGTAAATCTTGTCGTTACGCTTGTTGCCGGTTACAGCAACTTTGTCAGCGTTCAGAACGATGATGTAATCACCGGTATCGACGTGCGGGGTGTATTCCGCTTTATGCTTACCGCGCAGACGGCGAGCCAGTTCAGTAGCCAGGCGGCCCAGAGTTTTACCGGTCGCGTCAACAACATACCAGTCGCGTTTGACGGTTTCTGGTTTAGCTGTAAAAGTTTTCATTAAAAGCTTACCCAATTTAAGTTACACGTTGGTGAACACCCAAACGCTTCAATAAATTCAGAAATAAAGTGTCGAGGTTCACACGGCATCTAGTCCAGCAAACCTACCACTTCGAATAGCCATGCCGGCGCGATTAACGTTTCGGGAAAAAACGTTGTTGTAACGTGGGGTAGCAAGATTATAGAGAAGTCGATAACAAAGATCGACCTCTTTTCCATCAAAGCGCAATAAATTCCCCGTTGTCCGCTCAGGCAAGGTGCGGCTGGCTCAAATATTCTTCACTTTGCATCTCTTGCAACCGCGACAGGCAGCGCTGGTATTCGAATTTCAGGTGCTCACCTTGATACAGCGCGAACATCGAGGTTTGTGCCGCGATCACCAGTTTGACCCGCCGCTCATAAAACTCATCCACCAATGCCAGAAAGCGGCGCGCCGCATTCTCCTCTTTGCTCCCCATCACCGTCACATTGTGTAGCAGTACCGTGTGGTAGAGGCGCGATAGCGCAATATAGTCATTCTGGCTGCGCGCATCGAGACACAGCGTGGCAAAATCGATGGCCAGTACCCCATCGCCCGCACTGAGCGTCGGCATCGGTCGATGGTTGATCTCCAGCACTGGTCCTGGCGTAGAGAATGCCCGGCCAGACAAGCGCGAGAACATCTGACGCATCTCAGCATCGGTTTCCTGCGACAGCTGCGTCAGATAGAGATGCGCCTGCGTTAGCGTGCGCAGGCGATAATCGATACCGGCATCAACATTGCGCACCTCGCAATACTGCTTGATCAGATCGATAGCTGGCAAAAAACGACTGCGTTGCAGGCCGTTGCGATAGAGGTTATCCGGAGGAATGTTGGATGTGGCCACCAATGTGACGCCACGGGTGAACAACGCACGTAACAGTTCCGCCAGCAGCATGGCATCGGTGATATCCGTAACGAAAAACTCATCAAAACAGAGTACATAAGCCTGCGCCTTGAACCCATCGGCCACCTGCTCCAGCGGGTTCGGTTGCCCCTGTAGCTGGTTCAGTTCTTCGTGCACGCGCAGCATAAAGCGATGGAAATGCAACCGCAGCTTACGCTCTGTGGGTAGACTCTGGAAAAACAGATCCATCAGCCAGGTTTTGCCGCGCCCAACCCCGCCCCACATATAAAGCCCCTGCACCGGTGCCACCGACGGTTTATCCGCTAGCCCCAGCCAGTGCCGCCAGCGGGTAAAACGGCCATCGGATGCAGGGAGTCGTCTGCGATGCTTCGCGCGCTTGCAAGGCCTGATAAATGTCATGCAGTGCGGTTACCGTTTGCAGTTGTACCTCATCAGGCTGATACTCGCCCGTCGCCACTGCCTGCTGATAGTGCACCAGTGGCCCAGCAAGCGGCAGCGTTGTCGGTTGTATCATCTCGGGTTCTCCCTTCATTCGCCATTTTCCGAAAAAAAAGTTAGTCGTGTTTTATCGCCTGTTAACGGCGATTCGCTCCGCGATCGTCGCATTTTTCCATGATATCATCTGAAATAGATCCCAATTACCTTACAGCGTCGCGTTTCGGGACTCCACTCGGGCGGCGTTAGCGGTTATAGTGGCTATTATGAAGTGAAAAAACCCTACGGGACAACGACGTCGAATAGAGGTGTCTTTATGACTTGGGAGTATGCGCTAATAGGATTAGTTGTCGGCATCATCATCGGTGCTGTCGCCATGCGCTTTGGCAACTCTAAACTGCGGCAACAACAAGCGCTGCAAAGCGAGTTGGAAAAGAGCAAAACCGAACTGGAGACCTACCGTCAGGAGTTGGTGGGCCATTTTGCCCACAGCGCCGAGTTGTTGGACAACATGGCAAAAGATTACCGTCAGTTGTACCAGCATATGGCAAAAAGCTCTAGCAACCTGCTGCCAGATTTGCCGATGCAGGATAACCCGTTTCGCTACCGCTTAACCGAGGCGGAAGCAGACAACGATCAGGCACCGGTGGACATGCCGCCGCGCGATTATTCAGACGGCGCGTCCGGACTGCTGCGCGGTGAGCGCCCGCTGCGCAAATAAGCATTTTGTGCCCTACTGCGTGAAGGACAAGATCCTTCACGCAGCCTACATCCCCACTATCCCTTCCCTGCACAATTTGACGATAGTTACATTCCCTTGACGAAAGAATAGTGAACTTTACACGTTATTCTCTGGTCGACTCTTCACCAGTCGTTTAAGTTTATATATCATCATTTTATTCATAATCGACATTCTGTCGATGGTTCGCAGGTTGTGATAGATAACGTCAAATGAAGAAAAAATCATTATTATTCAGCGCACTGGCAGTAAGTATGAGCCTGGCATTGTCATCGCTTCCTGCCGCACAAGCCGCCGTGGTGGAAGGTTAACAGTTACCCAATCTGGCACCGATGTTGGAAAAGGTGTTGCCTGCGGTGGTCAGCGTGCATGTGGAAGGTACACAAACGCAGCGCCAACGCGTACCGGAAGAGTTTAAATTTTTCTTTGGTCCGAATGCCCCTCAGGCAAGCAGAACAGCCGCCCGTTTGAAGGCCTTGGTTCAGGCGTGATTATCGATGCGGCCAAAGGGTATGTACTCACCAATAACCATGTCATCAACAACGCCGATAAAATTCGCGTGCAGTTGAATGATGGTCTGGAATATGACGCCAAACTGCTGGGTCGCGATGAACAAAGCGACATCGCACTGCTGCAACTGAACGATGCCAAGAATCTGCAAGAAGTTAAAATGGTGTATTCTGACCAACTGCGCGGCGGAGATTTCGCCGTCGCCGTGGGTAACCCGTTCGGTCTGGGCCAAACGGCCACCTCAGGTATTATCTCCGCGCTAGGTCGCAGCGGCCTGAATCTGGAAGGGTTAGAAAACTTTATCCAGACCGATGCCTCTATTAACCTCGGTAACTCCGGCGGCGCGCTGGTTAACCTCAAAGGTGAGCTGATTGGGATCAACACCGCGATCCTGGCACCGGGTGGCGGTAACATCGGTATCGGGTTTGCCATTCCCAGCAACATGGCGCAAAACCTGGCGCAGCAACTTATCGAGTTCGGTGAAGTGAAACGCGGCCTGTTAGGCATCAAAGGCAGCGAAATGACCGCCGACATGGCGAAAGCTTTCAAGGTGGAAGCGCAACGTGGTGCCTTCGTCAGCGAGGTATTGCCAAAATCCGCGGCCGCCAAGGCCGGTGATGCGCTGACATCACTGGACGGCAAACCGATCAACAGCTTTGCTGAACTGCGTGCCAAAATCGGCACCACCGCGCCCGGTAAAACGGTGAAAATTGACCTGCTGCGTGAAGGAAAACCGCTGGAACTCTCCGTGGTTCTCGATAATAACACCTCTGCCGCCACCAGCGCCGAGAGCCTGTCTCCGGCCTTGCAGGGCGCATCGCTTGCCAATGGTCAGGCGAAGGATGGCAGTAAAGGGGTACAAATCGAAGACGTCATCAAAGACACACCGGCAGCACAGATGGGCTTGCAGAAAGGCGATATCATTGTCGGCGTTAACCGTGAACGGGTAGAAAACATCACCCAACTGCGCAAAATTCTAGAAAGCAAACCCAGCGTGCTGTCGCTGAACGTGGTGCGTGGCGAAGAAACGATTCACCTGCTGCTACGCTAATACAATATATTGTATAAATACTATAAAATCGGACACGGTACATGCCGTGTCCGGTAAACTCATGTTATCCTCCGCTTACCTATCCACTTCCCTGTACGTTTTATGCTCGCAAAACTCTTTCGCTCCGCCATTATTGGCGCGATCATGGCGGGAATTCTGCTCGCGATCATGCCGTTGCTACGGTCAAATACCGCACTGTTTTCCCGCTCACCCAGTATCCAGAGTGAGGATGTGCCGCTTAGCTACAATCAGGCCGTTCGCCGCGCAGCGCCTGCGGTGGTTAACGTCTATAGCCGAGAATCAAGCAGCGAGAACAACGGGGAACTGAATATTCGCCTGCTCGGATCTGGCGTGATCATGAGTGAAAAGGGCTACGTGCTGACCAATAATCACGTGATAAACAATATCGCACAGTTGGTTATCTCGTTACAGGATGGCCGCGTCTATGAGGCCAGCGTGATTGGCACCGACAAGCTGACCGATCTGGCGGTGGTGAAAGTGGAAGCCGCCAACCTACCGGTTATCACCATCAACGAAAAACGCACTGCGCACATCGGTGATGTAGTGCTGGCTATCGGCAACCCTTACAACCTGGGGCAAACCGTTACCCAAGGCATTATCAGCGCCACCGGCCGCGTGGGGTTGAGTTTGATGGACGGCTCTGGTTCCGGCTTTGGCGGGCGTCAGAATTTCTTGCAAACCGATGCCTCCATCAACCACGGTAACTCTGGCGGTGCGTTGGCCAACACGCTGGGTGAACTGGTCGGCATCAATACACTGACCTTTGATAAAGGCAGCGACGGAGAAACGCCGGAGGGCATTGGCTTCGCCATTCCGGTAGCGCTGGCGACCAAGGTGATGGGAAAACTGATTCGTGATGGTCGTGTGATTCGCGGCTATATCGGCATTAACGGCGCGCAGGCGGAAGGGTTGTCACCCAATAGCACGCTGGACGGCAATAAACGGTTGCAAGGCGTGATCGTGATGAATGTCGAACCCGGTGGTCCGGCGGATAAAGGCGGCATGAAAAAAGGTGACGTGTTGCTAACCATGAACGGCAAGCCAGCCGTCTCAGTTATCGAAACCATGGATCAGGTGGCTGAAATTCGCCCCGGTACCGCCGTTCCAGTAGCCATTCGCCGTGGCGACCAGGAGATGACGCTGTCGGTGACGATTCAGGAGTTTCCTGAGAGCTAACGTTACCAGTATGAGCAGCACCGCGGCTGCTCATACTGAAACGGGATTACGCGTCGTTGCCACTCACACGTTCGATGTTCGCACCCAGCCCACGCAGTTTATCTTCAATGCGTTCGTAGCCGCGATCGATGTGATAGATACGATCAACGAGGGTTGTACCTTCCGCGATACACCCAGCCAGCACCAGACTGGCTGATGCGCGCAGATCGGTCGCCATTACCTGAGCGCCAGAAAGCGTATCAACGCCGTGGCAGATCACGGTGTTACTCTCAATCTCTGCCTGCGCGCCCATACGAATCAGTTCCGGTACGTGCATAAAGCGGTTTTCGAAGATGGTTTCGGTGATAACACCGGTGCCTTCTGCCACCAGATTCAGCAGGCTGAACTGCGCTTGCATATCGGTCGGGAAGCCGGGATGCGGAGAGGTACGCACGGTAACCGCTTTCGGGCGTTTGCCATGCATATCCAGGCTGATCCAGTCCTCACCCACTTCGATATCTGCGCCTGCATCACGCAATTTTGCCAGCACGGCATCCAGCGTATCCGGACGCGTGTTGCGGCACACAATGCTGCCACGAGAGACCGCAGCGGCCACCAGGAACGTGCCGGTTTCGATACGGTCAGGCAGCACGCGGTAAACGCCGCCACCCATACGCTCGACGCCTTCGATAACGATCTTGTCGCTGCCGGCGCCAGTGATTTTGGCACCCATTGCGTTCAGGAAGCCCGCCGTATCAACAATTTCCGGCTCGCGCGCGGCGTTTTCGATAATGGTGGTGCCTTCCGCCAGCGTTGCCGCCGTCATGATGGTGACAGTTGCACCGACGCTGACTTTATCCATGACGATATGCGCGCCCTGTAAACGCCCGTCAACCGTGGCTTTGACATATCCCTCTTCCAGCACGATCTTGGCACCCAACTGCTCCAATCCGGTAATGTGCAGATCGACCGGACGTGCGCCAATCGCGCAGCCGCCAGGCAGTGAAACCTGCCCCTGACCGAAACGCGCGACCAGCGGCCCCAACGCCCAGATAGAAGCGCGCATGGTTTTCACCAGATCGTAAGGAGCGCAAAATACGTTAACGTCGCGGGCATCCACATGCACCGAACCGCTGCGCGTCACGTGAGCACCTAACTGGCTAAGCAGCTTCATCGTGGTATCGATATCACGCAGCTTGGGAACATTTTGGATTTCTACTGGCGCTTCCGCCAACAGGGCCGCAAACAGGATGGGCAGGGCGGCATTTTTCGCCCCGGAGATAGTGACTTCACTAGTGAGCCGGGTGGGACCCTGCACACGAAATTTGTCCATAGTTAAGTTCTCAGCTTGCTAAAAGTATTCCAGGGCGCACTGCTCTCGCTTAAAAGCCGTTCAGCTTGCGATCGCGTTGCCATTCTTCCGGTGTATAGGCCTTGATGGAAAGCGCATGAATGCGGTTATCCGCAATGTACTCCATCAAGGGCGCGTATACGGTCTGCTGCTGTTTGACACGACGCATACCAGCAAAAATATCCCCCACGGCGACAACCTGAAAGTGGCTGCCATCGCCAGTTACGTGGACTTCTTGCAGTGCGAGTGCCTTCATCAGCACCTCTTCGATCTCGTTATTTTCCATCGCTCTTAATTCTGTATTCAGTGGGGAGGATTATCAGCCGTGTATCTTAGATTAATACGCCGTTTTCTTAAATAAAGAAATCCCTCTTGGCGTAAGCTAAGAGGGCTGTTTTCATCTATACGCGGGAAAGGTAAAGAAAAAAATCAAACGACAGGGATAATATCGTTGAGGTTATACAGCGCAATCAGCGTTTTTACCCGCTCACTGGCACCAGAAATAACGAAGGATGGCGTTGAACGGATCTGCTGTTGATAGAGATGCACCAACAGCGCCAACCCGGCGGAATCCACTCGCTTCAGCGCAGTGATATCCAGCGCCTGCTTGCCCTTCAATAAGGTCTCACGCTGCTGCCAAAACGGCAGCAGTGAATCGCGATCCAAATCGCCGGACAGCGCCAGCGTCGAGTCTTGCGACGTCCAGCGCAGTGCCTCAGCCATTCTTCTGCTCCAGCGTAATCGGCTGACTAGCGGAAGCTTCCAACTGCTTGGTTAACCCATCAACACCCTGTTGACGCAAAATAGCTGCCCATTCGTTTTGCTTGGCGGTGATCATGCTCACCCCTTCAGCAATCATGTCGTAAGCCTGCCAGTTACCGGTCTGGCTGTTTTTACGCCATTGAAAATCCAAACGCACCGGTGGGCGTCTACCGTTATCGATAATGGTCACACGGATAGGAATGATATCAGCGCGGCCCAGCGGCTGTTCCGGCGCAATCTGGTAGTTCTGTCCATGATACAGCGCCAGCGCCTGACCGTAGGCTTGCGCTAAATAGGCTTCGAACGCCTTGAAATAGGCATCACGCTGCGCCGGCGTCGCTTCTTTGTAGTAGCGGCCCAGCACCAGCGCCCCTGCATAGCGAATCTGAACATACGGCAGCAGCTCTTCTTGCACGATTTGACGCAAGTAGTTCGGATCCTGCTTGATGCGTGGTTGTTCCGTTTTCAGACGCGTAAAGGTCTTCTCCGCCGCATCGTTCATCAAACGATAAGGATTGGTTTGATCCGCCGCGCTGGCGAGAGGTGCCACGACCAGCAGTGCCACCATCAGTAAACGTTTTAACATGCAGATGTCCTCTTGATTATTGTGCTGCGCCCGGCGCAGGAGCAGACGGCGCTGGCGTCAATGCCGGTTCGTTTTGCGGCACAGATTCCGTTTTTCCCGTATTGTCGGCGCTATCTCCCCCGCTCTTATAGAGGAATTGTCCGATTAAGTCTTCCAGCACCATGGCAGATTTGGTGTCCTGAATCACACCGCCATCGGCGAGGATCTTGGTGCCCATTTCTTCATCTTCGAAGCCGATATTCAGCGCCAGATACTGTTCGCCCAACAGCCCGGAGGTGCGGATCGCCAGCGAACTGGTGTCAGGAATATGGTCGTACCGGCGTTGGATATCCATGGCAACGCGCGGCAAATAGGTTTTGGTATCCAACGAAATATCAGCAACGCGACCAATCACCACGCCACCGACTTTTATCGGAGAACGCGCTTTCAGGCCGCCGATATTGTCAAACGTGGCGTACAACCGGTAGGTCTGTTCGCTGCCGATAGACTTCACGTCGGCGACTTTCAAACAGAGAAAAATAATGGCGCCCAGGGCGATCAACAGGAATACGCCAACCCAGATTTCACTTCGCTTTGTTTGCATCGACTCAGTTCCCAAACATCAGTGCTGTCAGCACAAAATCCAATCCCAATACCGCCAATGACGAATGCACTACCGTGCGCGTCGTCGCCCGACTGATCCCCTCAGAGGTTGGGATCGCATCATAGCCATTGAACAACGCAATCCAGGTCACGGTAATCGCAAATACCACACTTTTGATCACACAGTTCAGCAGATCCTTGCGCCACTCGACGGCGCCATGCATCGCTGACCAAAAGAAGCCATCATCGATGCCCTTCCAACTCACCACAACCAACGCGCCGCCCCAGATGCCGACCGCCACGAAGATGATCGTCAACATCGGCATGCTGATAAGTCCCGCCCAGAAACGGGGGGCCACCACGCGCCGCAACGGGTCTACCGCCATCATCTCCATACTGGAGAGCTGTTCGGTGGCTTTCATCAGGCCGATTTCCGCCGTCATGGCCGAGCCAGCGCGGCCAGCAAACAACAGCGCGGTGACCACCGGCCCCAGTTCGCGCAGCAAAGATAGCGCCACCATCATGCCCAAACTGGCCTCGGCGCTGTAGGTGGTCAGCACGATATACCCTTGCAGCCCCAACACCATACCGATAAAGAGACCAGACACCAGGATGATCAACAGTGACTGAACCCCAACGCTGTGCAGTTGCTTGAGCAACAGCGGGCCTTGCTTGCGCAATTCGGGACGGCCCACCAGCGCATTAAACAACATGAACCCGGCACGACCAAAGGCAGCACAGGACAGGATTCCCTGACGTCCCAACGACGCCAATGCTTCTCGTAGCATGAATTGATTAACTCCCGGAGCCTAACAGGCTGGTTTTGTAGTCACCAGCAGGAAAGCGAAATGGCACGGGACCATCGGCAATGCCGTCAATAAATTGCCGTACCCGAGGATCGGTATTCGCACGCAGCGCCTCCACCGAGCCGTGCGCAACGATATGCTGATCCGCCACGATGTAGGCATAATCCGCGATGCTCAGCACTTCCGGCACGTCATGGGAGACCACAACGCAGGTGATACCCAGCGCATGGTTCAGTTCATCAATAAGCTTAACCAACACGCCCATGGTGATCGGATCCTGACCGACAAAGGGTTCGTCGAACATGATCATCTGTGGATCGAGCGCGATGGCACGGGCCAGTGCGGCACGGCGAGCCATCCCTCCAGAAAGCTCTGAAGGCATCAGATTAGTCGCACCGCGTAACCCGACAGCTTCCAGTTTCATCAGCACCGTGCTGCGTAACAGCGTTTCGGGCAGTTGGGTGTGTTCCCGCAGTGGCCAGGCCACGTTCTCAAACACCGTAAGATCGGTGAACAACGCGCCAGATTGGAACAACATGCTCATCTTCTTACGCACGTCATACAATCGGGAACGGGAGAGCGTTGGTATATTCTCTCCGTCAAACCAGATCTCGCCGCTGTCCGGTTGAAGCTGACCGCCAATCAGGCGCAGCAATGTGGTTTTACCGATACCGGAGGGCCCCATGATAGCGGTGACTTTCCCTTTGGGTACGGTTAACGAAACATCGGTGAAAATGGGCCGCTCGCCACGCGAAAAATTGAGCCCACTAATTTCAACCAGATGAGTAGCATCTTGGTTCATGCGATCTTTTCCTTCACTCACTCCCCTTGACGATCGTCGCTGTTATACGTCCATGACGTGCAACAACCGTTACATTTCCTATCAAGCTTAACGGCAGGTTTTAGGCAAAGCCCGAGTTTTACAAAATATTACCGACAATTCTTACCGAAAAGGGCGGGTTCTGGCTGCCATAGGTTTTACTTTTTCTGCCCAGACAGTCAAAATTACCCCTCTACGATGCAACGCAATTTTTGCTCGACATTCGTCCGCGCACCGCTTCATTGCCTTATGAGCCGGTGATTATACCCGAATAAAGGACGCTGCATGCTTTCTGCGATAGTTCTGCTGGTTATTGGCCTGTTTATCTTGGTTTATGGTGCTGACCGTTTGGTTTATGGCGCAGCCGTTCTTGCCCGTGTGTGGGGTGTTTCTCCTTTGATTATCGGCGTGATGATTGTTGGCATCGGCACGTCACTGCCAGAATTGGCGGTGTCGGTAACAGCGGGTCTGAACCAGCAAATGGACATGGCGGCCGGTAACGTATTGGGTTCGAATATCGCCAATATCATGCTAATCCTCGGCAGTGCTGCCCTGATTCGCCCCTTGACCTTTCGCTCCGATCTGCTGCGGCGTGAACTGCTCCCCATGCTGTTGATCACGCTGTTCAGCGGGCGGTGTGCTTTACAATGGCTATCTCAGTCGGATTGATGGCGTCATGCTGCTCGCGGCGGCGGGTGCCTGGATCGTGCTAATGCTACGCATGGCGCGTCAGGCACAACAGAACGGCAGTGACAGCCTGACACTTGAACAATTGGCGGAACTACCGCTGGCACGGGCTAACGGTAACCAGACGGTTGCCGTCCTCTGGTTGCTGCTGGGATTGATTATTCTGCCGATGGCGGCGCGTATCGTGATTGACAATGCAACGGTGATTACACGTCATTTCGCCT
Organism: Candidatus Symbiopectobacterium endolongispinus; assembly: GCF_018777385.1. Taxonomy (GTDB): domain Bacteria; phylum Pseudomonadota; class Gammaproteobacteria; order Enterobacterales; family Enterobacteriaceae; genus Symbiopectobacterium; species Symbiopectobacterium endolongispinus. The sequence continues at coordinate 107,585 of NZ_JAFJYB010000004.1, forward strand.
TTGATGAGTTGACCATCGGGCTGACAGTGCTGGCGATTGGCACCAGCCTGCCGGAACAGGCTACCGCCATCGTCGGCACGCTGAAAAAAGAGGATGATATCGCGCTGGGTAACCTGATTGGGTCGAACGTCTTCAATCTGGTTATCGTGCTTGGTGTTCCGGCGCTGCTGTCACCCGGTGCGGTGAACCCACTGGCATTTCAACGCGATTACGGCGTGATGCTGGGAGCGAGCCTGCTGCTGACGCTGCTCTGTCTGCGCAAAAAGCGCTCTATCGGACAAGGTACTGGCGCGCTATTACTGTGTATGTTTATTGCTTACTTTGCGACGCTGTTTTTGCTGTATTAGCGGCGCACGACCAGTTTTCTTGGAAAACTCAAATAGTCAGGATTAACCGTTATGTCCAACGTTGAACAACAGCCCGATTTCGATTTTCAACATGCGGGCCGACACGTGCTCGCCATCGAACGCGACGGGTTGGCCCATCTGGACCAGTATATCGATGACAACTTCACCCGCGCTTGTCGCACCATGTTCCATTGCCAGGGCAAAGTGGTGGTAATGGGAATGGGGAAATCCGGGCACATCGGGTGCAAGATGGCGGCGACCTTCGCCAGCACCGGCACCCCCTCGTTTTTTGTCCATCCCGGCGAGGCCAGCCACGGTGACCTCGGCATGATCACCGCACAAGATATCGTGATCGCCATATCCAACTCGGGTGAGTCCAATGAAATTCTGGCACTGATCCCGGTGCTCAAACGTCTGGGCGTATTTCTGATTTGCATCACCAGCAACCCGGAAAGCACCATGGGTAAAACCTCTGATATTCATCTCTGTGTCCATGTGCCACAGGAAGCCTGTCCGTTGGGGCTCGCTCCCACTTCCAGCACCACGGCCACACTGGTGATGGGCGATGCGCTTGCCGTTGCCTTGTTACAGGCGCGGGGTTTCACCGCAGAAGATTTTGCCCTTTCTCACCCCGGCGGCGCACTGGGCCGCAAACTTCTGCTGCGCGTTGCGGATATCATGCATACCGGAGACGAGATACCCCACGTTACCCGAGACGCGTCGTTGCGTGATGCGCTGGTGGAGATCACCCGCAAGAGTTTCGGTATGACCGTGATTTGCACGCCGGACATGATGATCGAAGGCATCTTCACCGACGGTGACCTGCGCCGCATCTTCGATATGCAGATCAACCCCAATGATGCGCGTATCGCCGATCTGATGACCGCAGGCGGCATTCGGGTCACCCCCAATACGTTGGCGGTGGATGCGCTGAATCTGATGCAGTCGTCGCGCCATATTACGTCGCTGCTGGTGGCACAATCCGATCGACTGGTCGGTATCGTTCATATGCATGATATGCTGAGCGCTGGCGTGGTGTGATAGTCAACGGGATCGTCTTTCTGGCGCTCCCTAAAGAAAGAAGGGTGACATCAAGGATATGTGTTTATGAATAACCCCCAAGCGCAAACCGCCACCTGCTACGGCCCCGTCGCGGATCGGGTATTGGAAAAGGCGCAAGCCATCAAATTGCTGATTTGCGATGTTGACGGCGTGCTCTCCGACGGCCTTATCTACATGGGCAATCAAGGGGAAGAACTGAAGGCGTTTAACGTACGCGATGGTTATGGTATTCGCTGTCTGCTAACGTCCGGCATTGAAGTCGCCATCATTACCGGGCGCTCTGCGCCGCTGGTGGAAGACCGCTGTCGCACGCTGGGTATCACCCATCTTTATCAGGGACGTCAGATAAGGTTTTGGCCTTCCGTGAACTGTTAGATACACTGTCGCTTAACGCCGATCAGGTTGCCTATATTGGTGACGATTTGATTGACTGGCCGGTGATGGCACAGAACAGATAGGCCTTAGCGTCGCCGTGGCAGATGCACACCCTCTGCTGCTGCCCAAGGCAGACTACGTGACCAAAATTGCTGGTGGGCGCGGTGCGGTACGCGAACTGTGCGACCTTATCCTGCTGGCACAGGGTAAGCTGGACGACGCCAAAGGGCTATATCGTCACGGCAAGGGGGCTATCGCCGCCCGCTTGTCGGGGTACAAGTTTGTTACGACATGAGTTTGCCACGGCATAAGTTTGCGATGACCATGAGTACGTTTTTATTATGAATAAGACGAAGCGTTGGCTAACCGCGCTATTGGCGCTCATTGTATTGATTCTGATTGGCTGGAACCTGACGGATCAGGACAGCGCGCCACAAACGGAAACCAAGGATAATGCGGTGCCGACCTACACCAGCGATGAAACCACCACGCGCGTGTTTAACCCGCAGGGTGGCCTGAACTATCGACTCGTGGCGCAGAGAGTGGAGTATTTTAACGCGGAACAGCTCACCTGGTTTACCGCGCCTGTCGCTACGCTGTTTAACGAACAGGGTATCGCCACCTGGTCGGTGCAAGCTGACCGCGCCAAGCTGACCAAAGATAAAATGTTGTTCTTATACGGGCATGTGGAAGTCAACAGTCTGACCAATGACTCACAATTACGGCAGATAAAAACCGATAATGCGCAAGTTAACCTGGTAACACAGGACATCGCCTCCGATGATGAGGTGACACTGTACGGAGCCAGTTTCCTCTCGAATGGGATGAAAATGCGCGGTAATTTGCGTAACAAAACTGCCGAATTGATTGAAAAGGTAAAAACCTCTTATGAAATTCAACACCAATAATGCCTGGCGTCATGCGGCCATTGCCAGCGCCCTGTTAGCAGCAAGTCTGCCTGCCCTTGCTGTGACAGGAGACACCAGTCAGCCGATTCACATTGATTCCGCGCAGCAGTCATTGGACATGCAGGGCAATACCGTCACGTTTACCGGCAATGTTACGGTCAAACAAGGCACCATTGATGTGAAGGCCGATAAAGTCGTGGTCACGCGCCCACAGGGATCGCAGGGCCAGGAAGTGATTGAGGCCTTTGGTAATCCGGTCACCTTTTACCAGATGCAAGACAATGGCAAGCCGGTGAAAGGCCACGCACAGAAAGTGCGCTATGAACTGGCGCAGGATAGGATCACGCTGACGGGTAACGCGTATCTGGAACAACTGGATAGCAACGTGAAAGGCGATCGCATCACCTATCTGGTGAAACAGCAACAGATGGAGGCGGTGGGTGATAAAGGCGGGCGAGTAACCACTGTGCTGGTGCCCTCGCAGCTACAGGAAAAGAACGGCAAGGCCGCCGCTCCCTCGTCTCAAAAAGACAAGCAGCAACCACAGGCAACTGAATAACCTATGGCAACATTAATCGCAGAAAACCTGGCGAAGACCTACAAGGGACGTCGCGTGGTCGAAAACGTAAGTTTAACGGTCAACTCCGGTGAAATCGTCGGGTTGCTCGGGCCGAATGGTGCGGGAAAAACCACGACATTTTATATGGTTGTCGGCATTGTCCAGCGCGATTCAGGGCGGATCGTGATTAATGATGAAGAGATAAGCTTGCTGCCTTTGCACGAACGCGCGCGCCGCGGCATCGGCTATTTGCCGCAGGAAGCCTCGATCTTTCGCCGTTTGAGCGTCTATGACAACCTGATGGCAGTCTTGCAGATTCGCAAAGACCTGACGCCGGAGCAGCAGGACGATCGCGCCAATGAGTTAATGGAAGAATTCCATATTATTCATTTACGCGATAGTCTGGGACAATCCTTGTCTGGCGGCGAACGTCGTCGCGTAGAGATCGCTCGCGCACTGGCGGCCAATCCCAAATTTATTTTGCTGGATGAACCCTTTGCCGGTGTCGATCCGATTTCAGTGCTCGACATAAAAAAAATCATTGAGCACCTGCGCGACAGCGGCCTGGGCGTGCTGATTACCGATCACAACGTGCGTGAAACGTTGGATGTGTGCGAACGCGCCTATATCGTCAGTCAGGGGCAGCTTATTTCCCACGGTTCACCCAGCGAAATCCTGGAGGATGAGCAGGTGAAACGCGTCTATCTGGGCGAAGGCTTCCGACTTTGATACTGTAACGTTTGCAATGGGCGTTCCATTTAAGGGAAAGTGACACGAGTTATGAAGCAAGGTTTGCAACTCAGGCTAAGTCAACAACTGGCCATGACGCCACAACTTCAGCAGGCGATCCGTCTGCTGAAGTTGTCTACGATTGAACTCCAGCAAGAGATCCAACAAGCGCTGGAAAGCAACCAGTTGCTTGAACAAACCGATAGCCACGATGAAATCGATGCTCAGGAAACGAGCGACAGCGAATCACTGGATACGCGCGACGCCCTTGAGCAAAAAGATATGCCGGAAGAACTGCCGCTGGACGCCACCTGGGATGAAATCTACTCCGCAGGCACGCCCTCGGGAACCGGCACCTATTACCGCGACGAAGAGCTGCCTGTCTATCAGGGCGAAACTACGCAAACCTTGCAGGATTACCTGATGTGGCAGGTAGAGTTGACGCCGTTTTCCGATACCGATGCGGCTATTGCTACGTCGATTTTCGATGCGGTGGACACCACCGGCTATCTGACCGTTCCGCTGGAAGACATTCTCGAGAGCATCGGCGACGATGACGTGACGATTGAGGAAGTGGAGGCGGTGTTAAAACGTGTGCAACGTTTTGACCCTGTCGGCGTGGCAGCGCGTGATTTGCGCGATTGCTTGCAAATCCATATGTCTCAGTTTGCCCCCGAAACCCCGTGGCTGGCGGAAGCCAAGCTTATCGTCAATGAATACCTCGATTTGCTGGCCAACCATGATTTTCGCACGCTGATCCGCGCCAGTCGTATTAAAGAGGATGCGCTGAAAGAGGCGCTGGCACTGATTCAGTCACTTGACCCGCGTCCGGGCCAATCGATCAATACCGGCGAGTCGGAGTATGTGATCCCCGACGTACTGGTGCGCAAGCATCAAGACCGCTGGGTGGTGGAACTCAACACCGACAGCGTGCCGCGCCTGCAAGTCAACCAGCAGTATGCCGCGCTCGGCCACAGCGCGCGTAACGACAGTGACAGCCAGTTTATCCGCAGCCACCTGCAAGAGGTGCGCTGGCTGATAAGAAGTCTGGAGAGCCGCAACGATACGCTGCTTAAGGTCACGCGCTGCATTGTGGAACAACAGCAGGATTTCTTTGAGAAAGGTGAAGAGTTTATTAAACCCATGGTGCTGGCGGATATCGCTCAGGCTGTGGATATGCATGAATCCACCATCTCACGCGTCACAACACAGAAATTTCTTCACAGCCCACGTGGCATTTTCGAACTAAAATATTTCTTCTCCAGCCATGTAAATACCGACAGCGGCGGTGAGGCATCATCCACTGCTATTCGGGCGCTGGTGAAAAAATTGATCGCGGCGGAAAACCCCGGCAAGCCCTTGAGCGATAGCAAGTTGACAACGCTGCTCTCCGATCAGGGGATCATTGTCGCGCGGCGTACCGTCGCAAAGTACCGAGAGTCTTTATCCATCCCGCCGTCAAACCAGCGTAAGCAGTTGGTTTGATTTCTACAGAGAAGGAAGACGCTATGCAGCTGAATATCACCGGACACCACATCGAGATCACACCCGCATTACGCGAATTCGTTAACACAAAATTTGCCAAGCTGGAGCAATACTTTGATCGCATCAACCAGATCAACGTGGTGCTCAAGGTGGAGAAAGTGGGGCGAATTGCCGATGCTACTCTGTTCGTTAATGGCGGTGAGCTCCATGCCACATCCGAATCTGAAGACATTTATGCCGCCATCGATCTGTTGATCGACAAACTGGCGCGTCAGTTAAATAAACACAAGGACAAACTCAAACAGCACTGATCGTCATCTCCGCCTCCGGGCGCAGGGAATACGCCTCTGGCACAACGTCAGAGGCGTGAAGAGATGAGCGGGCCGTTAAGTGAACACACCATGAATAACGATCCCATTTTGCAACTCAGCGTGGTATTACGCCAAGAGTGCACCCGCAGCACCGTTCATTGCCAAAGCAAGAAACGGGCTTTGGAAATCATCAGCGAATTGGGCAGCCAGACAGCTAAACCTTCCGACTCCGCTGATCTTCGAGGCATTGCTGACGCGCGAGAGAATGGGCAGTACCGGTATTGGCGGCGGTATCGCAATCCTCCACGGAAAACTCGATGATGATAACGCCTTGGGCGCCACCGGAGTCTTTATCCAGCTTGAACAGCCAATATCTTTTGATGCTATTGATAATCAAGGCGTAGACTTGCTTTTTGCCTTGCTGGTTCCCGCAGAACAATGTAAAACCCATCTACATACGCTGTCGCTTGTCGCCAAACTTCTGGCTGACAAAAGTGTGTGTCGGCGTTTACGGGCAGCACAGAGTGACGAAGAGCTTTACCAAATTATGATTGAAGGGGATTAATCCCCGGTAGAAAGCGAGCGACATTCAGACATTCGCGCTACGATGTGCGTCATACAGATGAATCACTCGGTCAGGGTGTAACAAAAGAAGGCTATAGCCGGAGGGGAGTCGTCGGATGGTGCTGATGATTGTCAGTGGTCGCTCAGGTTCAGGAAAATCTGTGGCCCTGCGCGCCCTGGAAGATATGGGCTTTTATTGCGTGGACAACCTGCCCGTGGTGTTGCTGCCGGAACTGGCAAACACGCTGGCACAACGTGATATCTCGGCAGCGGTCAGTATAGACGTGCGCAACATGCCAGAATCGCCGGAAATCTTCGAGCACGCCATGGATCAGTTGCCGCCCAGTTTTGCGCCGCAACGGCTGTTTCTGGATGCCGATCGTAATACGCTGATTCGCCGCTACAGCGACACGCGCCGTCTGCACCCCCTTTCCAGCAAAAATCTTTCGCTGGAAAGCGCCATCGATGAAGAGAACGACCTGCTGGAACCGTTGCGTTCTCGTGCCGATCTGATCATCGATACCTCTGAAATGTCAGTGCATGAACTGGCGGAAATGCTGCGTACTCGGCTGTTGGGCAAACGCGAGCGTGAGCTGACCATGGTGTTCGAATCCTTTGGTTACAAGCACGGCATTCCCATCGATGCGGATTACGTGTTTGATGTGCGCTTCCTACCTAACCCTCACTGGGACCCGAAATTGCGTCCGATGACCGGGCTGGACAAGCCAGTTGCCGCGTTCCTCGACCGCCATACGGAAGTGCACAATTTTATTTACCAGACGCGCAGCTATCTGGAACTGTGGCTGCCAATGCTGGAAACCAACAACCGCAGCTACCTGACGGTAGCCATTGGCTGTACCGGCGGCAAACACCGTTCCGTCTATGTGGCTGAGCAACTGGCAGACTATTTTCGCTCGCGCGGCAAAAACGTACAGTCCCGCCACCGCACGCTGGAAAAACGTAAATAATGACCGTCAAACACACCGTCATCGTCAAGAATAAGCTAGGCATGCACGCTCGCCCGGCGATGAAACTGTTTGAACTGGTGCAAAGCTTTGATGCCGAAGTGATGCTGCGTAACGAAAGCGGCGTTGAGGCGGAAGCCAGCAGCGTGATCGCCATGATCATGCTGGATTCTGCCCAGGGTAAACACATTGAAGTGGAAGCCAGCGGCGCAGATGAGGCCGCCGCACTGGCTGCGGTGGTTGAGTTATTCGAAGCCGGGTTTGATGAAGAATAACACGCGACAATAATCCCAAAAATCGACAATGCCATAGGTAATAACGCTACCTTATGGCATAACTTCGTTACAAGTTATCTCTCATTTTTAGCAACACCCACGCGTCGCTGGCGCGGGGGTGTTGCTTTATAAATGTGGTAGACTTTTTCTCTTGATATTGTTTTTTCATATATGCAGCACGTGCTTATATCCCTATGAACCTTGATCTTATTGCCATGACGTAACGTTGTTTGTTACCGCTATGCGTTTTATCAAGGGTTATGTTTTACCAACCTATTGGAGAGGAGTATGACGAAACCTAACTTCTGTGATGGCGCCGCTCGGCGCAGCCCTGCTGGGTCTGCGCGTTGGGAATACCATTAACTGGCAGTTGCATAACGGTACGGAAACTCGCGTGGAAGTGCTGGAATTGCTCTATCAGCCTGAGGCCGCTGGCGAATATCATCGCTAAGCACGCGCCCACTGCCCTGATTTCAGGGCAGTCATGTTGCCTGATTATATCCCGGCGATCTTCATGCCAGGCAGCAGAGCCGAACCGCACTGGATATTGCTGCGGGTTTCAATATCATCCCCCAACGTCACCATATCGCGCAGCATGGTTTTCAGGTTACCGGCAATAGTGATTTCACTCACCGGATACTGAATCTCGCCATTTTCCACCCAGAATCCTGACGCACCGCGCGAGTAATCGCCCGTGACCGCACTCACACCCTGCCCCATCAGTTCGGTCACCAGCAGGCCTTTATCCATCTGCTTGAGCATCTGTTGGAAATTAAGCCCCTGACCCGCAATACGCCAGTTGTGAATGCCGCCGGCATGGCCAGTGCTCTTCATACCAAGTTTACGCGCTGCATAGCTGGTCAACAGCCAGGTTTGCAGCACGCCGTCTTTAACGATGTCACGCTGCGCGGTACGTACCCCTTCACTGTCGAACGGGGTAGACGCCAGCCCTTTACGCAAATGCGGCAGCTCTTCGATGGTGAGCCAGTCCGGCAGGATCTGTTGGCCCAGCTTATCGAGCAGGAAAGTCGATTTACGGTACACGTTGCCGCCGCTGATCGCCCCCACCAAGTGGCCGAACAGGCCGGTAGCCACTTCGGCGGCAAACATCACTGGTGCTTCCATGGTCGGCAACTTGCGCGGTGATAAACGTGAGAGCGTGCGGCGAGCGCACTCTTCGCCGACCCATTCCGGACTTTGCAGATCGTCCAGCGCGCGCCCTACGGTGTAAGCGTAATCGCGCTCCATATCGCCGTTCACTTCGGCAATCACACAGCTCGACATAGAGTGGCGGCTCGACAAATAGCTTTGCAGCATGCCGTGGCTGTTGCCAAACACTTTGATACCGTAGTGGCTGTTAAAGCTGCCCCCTTCGGTATTGGTAATGCGCGTATCGGCTTTCAGCGCCGCCTGCTCGGCGCGCGCAGCCAGCTCAATACCCTTTTCCGCATCCAAGGCAGCAGGATGAAACAGGTCGAGATCGGGAGCGTCAAATGCCAGCAGTTCTTGTTCTGCCGGGCCAGAAAAAGGATCGGGCGAAGTATAACGGGCAATATCCAGCGCAGCCTGCACGGTGCGGGCGATAGCCTCCTGGCTCAAGTCGGTCGATGACGCACTGCCTTTACGCTGCTGGTGGTATACGGTAATTCCCAACGCGCCATCGCTGTTGAATTCCACATTTTCAACCTCGCCGTAGCGCGTGCTGACGCTGATCCCTGTGGTTTTGGAAATGGCCACCTCTGCCGCATCTGAAGCGGCGCGCGCCAGCTCCAACGCCTGTGCGACTGCCTGCTCCAATGCTTTACGCTGTTCTGCAACCTGAGTGATTATTGTCATCGTTCTGCCATACTGAGTTAAAAGCCGTTCAGAAGCCGGGAAATGGCGTCTGCCTTGCCCCTCTTCTGCGCCTAAAGGTGTATGCTTGAGTCTAACAGGATATCAGGATAATTTCGCAAAAAGCCCAAACCTGTTAGGATCGGCGTCTTTTTTATGGCGTTAACCGCGTCACATGCCCGAACTGTTACGGAAAGAGATGGTAAACAAACACCCTGAAGAGTGGCTGGACGACGTACCGGACCCGCACGCCGAAGATGATGAAGACGATGAGATCATCTGGGTCAGTAAAAGTGAAATCAAACGCGATGCAAAAGCACTGAAAGATCTTGGCGTGGAGCTGATTGAGCTCGGTAAAAATGCGCTGGAGCGCATCCCGCTGGATGACGATCTGCGTGCTGCGGTTGAGCTGGCGCAACGCATCAAAAAAGAAGGCCGCCGCCATCAGGTGCAACTGATCGGTAAGATGCTGCGTGCCCGCGATCCAGAACCGATTCAAATCGCACTGGATAAGCTGAAGAACCGTCACAACCATCAGGTCGCTCTGTTTCACAAACTGGAACAACTGCGCGACAGACTGATTGAGGAAGGGGATGATGCCATCCCGGATATCCTCGGGCTCTACCCGGCCGCCGACCGCCAGCAGTTGCGCTCACTGGTGCGCAATGCGCAGAAAGAAAAAGCCGCTAACAAGCCGCCCAAGTCTTACCGTCAAATTTTCCAGTATCTGCGCGAACTGGCCGAAGATCAGGCCTAGTCCCCAGAGGTAAATCACCCTGTGGTGGAGTCGCCCTTGGCGTTACTCCACCAACGCATGCTGATAGCGGTGCAGTATCTCCGTGATACGGCCACCAACCGATGCACCGATCTTCGGTGCTATCTGACGCTGGCATAGCGCAATCTGATACTCATCCAACATGGTCAACAACTGGGTAAAAGCGTGACGCCGGGAAATCTCTCGTCGCGCGTCACTGACCTGCTCTGCCGCCTGACGAAGACGACGATGAAATGCCGACAGTTCACTGTCCATCGGCAACGGCAGATTCCGCATACGTTGGTGCAGAATAATCAGCGACAACGCCAGACGGTATTTGGCAATGTCGTTGGGAAACAGGGTCAGCAGCAGGTAGAGCTGCTGATAGAGCGCAGGTAAGTGGTTTTCACGCCGTTTGGTTGGGTTGGTGGTCAGTGCCGATACCGCACTGTAAACAAAGCGGTTAAGTAGCGCCTGCCCAGTACGAGCACGTGAATTATCTCGAATCAACAAGATAACCAGCCACGCCAGCAAGCAGCCGATAACCTGCCCAATCGCGCTGTCCAGAAAGTGGCTGAGATTAAACGTCATCGGGTTATCCAACACCAGAATATTGATGGTGCTGGCCAGCGCCCCCAGCGATCCCATACGCCGCTTTTGCACCTCAATACCGATGATGAAGGCCATAATGCCCAGACTGAGGCACAGCAGCAGCATGCTTTGCTGCGTGGATGGCAATACAAACATGAACAGCAGCGATCCCAACGGCAAGGCATAGACCGTGCCGACCAGGAAATCGACCGCCATGCGTTTTGGGTTAGGCAGGCGCATCGCCAGCGCAGTCACCACAGCAATCATCACCATGCAGGCACTACCTGAGGTCCAACCGGTGATAAGCCAAAATAAACACCCTACAGCCGTCGCCACGCCGGTGCGCCAGCCGTTGATCATCGCATGATGGCGCTCAGCGGACGCCGCTTTCACCATCACTTCATCACGCAGCAGTTCGCCCTCAACCTGCGTCAGACGGGCGTTGGTCTGAATCCATTTAGCCAGTAACAGATAGCGCGTTGCGGTCCACACCCAGCCAATCAGCGTCGGCGGCACAGTCTTGCGCTCACCGGCTGCAATCGCGTGGCGCAGTTGCTTAACCCGTTTACGCACATCGGCCATCGACGCTACCGGCGCATTGATCAACAATGCCAGACTGGTTCTGAGCGGCTCAGGTTTATCCTGTAGCACCAAATAGGTCTCACACGCCTGAGTAATCAGAGTAAATGATTGCGCCAGCAGCGCCTTAATGCGCCGATGGCTATTTTGCCAGCGCGCTGATTCCAGCAACAGCGGATTGCCCATACCAGCCAATGCGGTGCTTTTACGCACCAGCCCATGCCAGGCAACGTCAAGCTCTTCACGCGATGCACCCCGAATACACAGTTGCAACAGGCGATAGTGATCCAGCAGCAGCCCTTCCAGGCTGCTGTCGATATGGTGTTTGATGGAACGTGGGGTAAACAGCAGATCGGCCACAATGGCACAAACAATACCCAAAACAATTTCGCTACAGCGTTCAACGGCGAACTGCGGCGTCAGCAGCGGCGCACTCTGGGTGGATACTATGATAATTAATGCGGTATAGCCCGCCAATCCCCATACGTAGGCGTTTTCTACCTTAACCAGCGATGACACCCAGGTGCAAAACCCCACCCATATGCAGCACAGCAGCAACATCACCACGGGTGCACGAATGGTCGCGATGATAATCACCAGCGCACCGGCACAGCCGATAAAGGTGCCCACAATACGCAATATCCCGCGATGATGAATCGCCCCGGAAAAGGGATCGCCACCGGCGGCAAAAGCAGGGCCAGCCGCGACGATGGCCGCAGTGAGCACTGACCAACGTAGCGTTTCCAACTGAAAGTGGAAACCGAGAAACAGTGACAGCACAACGGCAACGCTGAGTTTGCAGGCAAAACGCCAATGGGGAAAAGCAGGCATTTTCATCATGAGCTCGTCTTAACCAAACTCACGCAGCCGATAGAGCAAACGAATCAACGGTGAAGGCTGCTTGTTTTGCGGGGTGTCTGCCTGCGCGATCACCACGGTGGTCGTGGTGCCCGCCGGATAAGGAATATCTCGCTGTTGATCCAGATGGATTCTTACCAGCACGCGCTGTGCCAACCGCACCCATTCCAGATTGGCGTCCACCGCCGCCAGTCCTTTACTGTCTATGTTGGCGCTGCTGTTGGTGATCGCCGCCGCCACGCTGTCAACCGTACCGTAAAACAGCCGATCACTACCCAGCGGCGTGATCTCAACCCTGTCGCCAGCATGAACGCTTGCCAGCTTGGTCTCTTCCATATAGGCCACCAGATAGAACGAGTCCTTTTTCACCAGCGCCACGGCGGTCGCGCCGCGCGTAATGTATTCCCCACGCTGCACGTTGAGGTTGGTCACCCAACCGTCCGCTGGCGCGCGAATCACGGTACGTTCCAGATCCAACTTCGCCAGCGCCAACGTCGCTTGCGCCTTGGCTAACTGATGCTGCGCGGTTTCCAACGCGCTGCTAGACTGATCGATCGCTTCCTGCGACATAGCCTGTACGCCGAGGCGTGTGCGACGTCCAGACTCACGCCGCTTTTCATTGACCAGCGCCAGGTAGTAGTCCACATCCGCCTGTGCTTGCTGAAAACGGGGTGGATCGACCACAAAAAGCACATCCCCCTTTTTCACCTGCTGATTGTCATGCACCAATACCTCTGTCAGCAGCCCGCTGACATCCGGTGCGATCGCCACAACGTCTGCGCTGAACTTCGCATCTCGCGTCCACGGCGATTCGGTATAGAACGCCCAAACGCGCAGCAGCTTTTTGGTTATCAGCGAGACAACAGGAAATTTTATAGCAAGGGTTTTCACAGTGACCTCAAAGGGAGAAGCGAAAGATCAGATAAAACAGGCAGCAAAACAGAGCGGTGTTAAACAGCGCCGGATGCCATACCACGTCATAAACGCCGGTGGGCTGTAAAACACGGTTCAACACAAAAAACAGTACCAGCGATACCAGCAACACAAATAATACGGGCGGGAAGGACAGGCCAAACAGCACCATCACCGGGAGTGAACTCATCCTCTTTTCCTTTTCATTTCAATTGACGAATAAACAATACCGACCGTGTCACAGTAGACACAGGCATGGGGGTTCATTACCAACGACGACACAGGCCTTTCGCCATCAATGCTAAAAGGCATGAAGGGCATTACACTGATCAAGAGAGATTGCAGGTTGTTTAGTAGAAGCGAACGCAGCCTGTTACCTGATGGAAACAAGTAGCACGAAGCACACCGGTATTCTTCCCGCCCTATTCGTTCGAATGCGGTGTATTATGGATGTTTATTTGCATTTCATCTACTATTTGTGATCTAAATCACTTCTAAGCCAGAGTGAATAATGGAAAGACTAAAGAGCATGTCGGTCTTTGCGCGTGTAGTGCAGTGTGGCTCGTTTACCGCCGCAGCCCGACAATTGAACATGAGCGTTTCTGCCGTCAGCCAAACGGTGACCCGGCAGGAAGAAGAGCTACAGATCAAGCTGCTCAATCGCAGCACGCGCAGCATTGGGCTTACAGAAGGCGGCAAGATCTACTACCACGGCTGTCGGCGTATGCTGCATGAGGCGCACGATCAGCTCTACGCCTTTAACAACACGCCGATCGGCACACTGCGCATTGGCAGTTCCTCCACCATGGCGCAAAATGTGCTGGCGGCCATGACAGCAGAGATGCTGCTAAAATACCCAGGGCTCTCGGTCAATCAGGTCACCGGCATTCCCGCCCCCGACCTGATTGCAGACGGGTTGGATATCGTTATCCGCGTGGGTGCCTTGCAGGACTCCAGCCTGTTTGCCAAACGTCTCGGTTCTATGCCAATGGTGGTGTGCGCCGCCAAACGTTATTTGACCCAGCACGGCACTCCGGAAAAACCGTCAGACGTGGAAAGTTTCTCCTGGTTGGAGTACACCGTGCGTGCAGACAGTGAATTCTAACTGATCGCCCCAGAGGGCATTTCCACCAAAATCGCACCGCAGGGTCGTTTTGCCACTAACGATCCGCAGACGCTGGTACGCTGGCTCAAAACTGGCGCAGGCATCGCCTATATCCCATTGATGTGGATCATCGACGAGATTGCGCGCGGCGAAGTGGAAATTCTGTTCAGCCGCTATCACTCCGATCCGCGCCCGGTTTACGCGTTGTATACACGCAAGGATAATTTGCCGCTCAAAGTACAACTGTGCATCAACTATATGACAGAGTATTTTAAGAACGTTGCTCAGATTTATCAAAGCCATAGGGAAGAGACGTTGTGAAAATAATTATTTTCACACTACGGTATTAACCTGAAAATTAAGTTCAGTATAGATTATCTTCACGTTCACGCTGTTACACTGTGCTTTATTTAACCAAGGGGGCATTTATGACAACAGTATGTAGTATCTCAGGGAGTTTGTTTCCAAGAACGATTTCATTGAATGAAATAAAAAGAAATCAAAAATGCCAAAAATCCAAGTGAAATAAAAAGATTGTGGGATAGAATTGCAGACTGGTTTTGTGGAACTGATAAAGAAAATGCCAAAAAAGCGTTGTTTGAACTATTCAATAATGATGATGCCAATATAAAAATAGACGCCTTTAATCAGTTAAAGGCCATGGCGTCACCCGCGTTTAAAGATGCATTCACCTACACGACGACAGCGATAAATGATACCGCGTTTACCGTCAATCTGTCTATTGGCGCTCTGTTTTCTACGGGTGAGATCTCTACGGCGGGCGAAACAATCAACCTGAGTGACCATATCAAGACGTTCACGGAAAGATGTTTTAGCCAGGACGAGGACACTAATTATTTTATCCAATTAAAAAATATACCAAGAAGTACAATTTATTTTTATAACGCCAACGACGAGAAGACCCAATTCAAAATAGAAGATTTATCGAGCCTCGAGAATACAATATCAGAAAAACAGAAAAAATCGCTAAATGTGGCATTATCTCAAATAGGAGCAATTGATATAATACAGCAAATAAATGCACGATCAAAGGAGATACCAATTGTCGGAAATCCGAGTAAAAAGACATCTTTTTCTTTAGATGAGAAGGGGAATATCTCTGTAGAAATACATTTATTTCAAAACCTTGATGCTTATCATCATTCTGTTTATCAAAAACATTTCCCCGATTCAAAATATCCCTGTTTACACGCGAAAGCACGAGTCAATATAGCCAGCAACGGCAATTGTGATATCGTCGAAGCAACCCCATCACACCCTGGAATTGAGTAACCACCGCCACGCATTTTTACAATAACATGGCGGTGACAATTGCGCAGAATTACGCCGTACCGCTCACCGTCATGCTGTCCAGTTTCAGCGTCGGCTGCCCAACGCCAACGGGTAGGCTTTGGCCCTCTTTGCCACACACGCCAACGCCTTTATCAAATGCCAAATCGTTACCCACCATGGATATCTGCTGCATGGCTTCGATACCCGAGCCAATCAGGGTTGCCCCTTTAACCGGCGTCGTGACTTTACCATTTTCAATCAGATAGGCTTCGGAGGTTGAGAACACGAACTTGCCGGAGGTGATATCTACTTGGCCACCGCCAAAGTTAGGCGCATATAAACCGTATTCAACGCTGGAAATAATCTCTTCCGGCGTCGATTTACCCGCCAACATGTAAGTATTGGTCATGCGTGGCATCGGCAAATGGGCATAAGATTCGCGGCGACCATTACCGGTCGGCGCCACCCCCATCAAACGCGCGTTGAGCTTGTCTTGTATGTAACCTTTAAGCACACCGTTCTCAATCAGCACGTTGTATTGCCCGGCCACGCCTTCGTCATCCATCGCCAGCGAACCGCGGCGTCCTTCCAGCGTACCATCATCCACCACAGTACACAGTTCAGAGGCAACCAGCTTGCCCATCTGCCCGCTGAACACCGACGTGCCACGGCGGTTAAAATCCCCTTCCAGTCCGTGTCCGACAGCTTCATGCAGCAGCACACCCGGCCAGCCCGCGCCCAGTACCACCGGCATCGTGCCCGCAGGCGCAGCAACAGCGGAAAGGTTGACCAGCGCCATACGCACCGCTTCTTTCGCCCAGGCCTCCACCCGAGCTTCTCCGTACACCACTTGCCAGAAGTAGTCGTAACCTACGCGCGCGCCACCGCCGCTGGCACCGCGTTCACGTTTACCATCCTGCTCAACCAGCACGCTGATAGACAGGCGCACCAACGGACGCACATCAGCTGCCAGCGTGCCGTCGGTTGCCGCCACCAACACGTGTTCATAGACACCGGTCAGGCTGACGCTCACTTCCTGCACGCGGGCATCGGCCGTGCGCGCCACACTGTCTGCGCGTTGCAGCAGTGCCAGTTTCTCTTCACGGCTCAGGCTGTCCAGCGGATTGAGCTGCGGATACAGCGCACGATGAGCGTTTTCCCCCAGCGTGCGAACGCGGCCAGTGCCCTGCTCGCGCACGATGCTACGCGCGGCCTGGGCGCTTTGGTGCAGCGCATTGAGCGTGATTTGGTCTGCATAGGCAAACCCGGTTTTTTCCCCGCTTACCGCGCGAATACCGACCCCTTGATCGATATTGTAAGAGCCATCTTTAATGATGCGGTCTTCCAACACCCAGGATTCATGGTAACTGGATTGAAAATAGAGATCGGCATAATCCAGGCAACGTTCATTCAATACCTCTAACACCGAGAACAGGTCTTGCTGGCTCAAGTTGTTAGCAGTGAGTAACTGTCCACTGACAAACGAAAGACTCATATTTTTTCCACTTTAATTCACATGAAACCAATGAATAAACGGCACGTGGCCATCACTATGCTGGCGTATTAACGCCGCTCCTGCACCGCATTTTTTTGCGGCTCGCGCAGGATTTCCTTAATCGTAGGCTGATCCAGGCTGCCATGAATCTGGTAGCGAATCAGCGAGATTTTGTTCCAGAGCGGTGCCAGCACCTTGCTGGCCGCAAACACGGCAGCACCAATCACCGGGTTGACCACAAAGGCGGTAGCCGCACCCACCGTGGCTGATATTTCCGGTGCAATCACCGCTTCCATGGCAATTTGGCGGTTAGCCAGATCGACACTGCCCTTCATGGCGATATCGGCTTCCAATCCGTCTACCAGCAGATCGTCGGTATGCAACACACCGTCTTTAATCCAGGCCGTGCTACAGATGGAATCAAAATAGAAACCCTTGCCAAAGGTATCGCTAAAATCAAACTGCAATTTGCGCAGTAACGCATCAAAGCTCACCAGACGCAGCAAGCGTTCCGCTTGACCAGTACCCGCATTGACAAATATCGCCCTTGCCAATACGCGTGTGCAAAATACCGCTCAGGCTCGCCAGATGTGGTGCCCACGGCGAACCGTGCCAATAGAGATCATAGTCAACATCAAAGGTTGCTGCGCGCAGCGGCGTATCAATACCAAACCAGTCGGCATTTTGTTCCAGCGTACCGCCCGTCAAACGCCCTTTGAGTTCGGTGCGAACTCCTTTGGCATTCTCCTGCCAACTGCCGCTGGCAGTCAGCTTGGCTTTACCGGTATCGATCACCCCCTCACTGAGCGTCAGCTTATCTTTTTCTGGTTGCAGTGTCGCCGTGATTCGGCCCAGGTTCTGCCTGACAATCCAGCATTCCCAGCAGGCAAGCTGCAACGCGGGCCAGTCTTCAAAGCGGATGCTGGGGTCATTGAGCGGTGATTTCTTCTCCGCCAGCGCCACGGGGTTGGTTGCTTCATCCCCTTCCCACTGCGGGTTGTAGTAGAGATAGCGAATATCCGCGCGCCACATGCCGTTCTGTGGGACTGTCAAGTTAGCATCAATCTCACGCCCGGTAGTGTGAATTTCATTGCCCTGCGGCGTATTGCGGCTATTGAGTACCACGTCATGCCACTGCTGACCGAGCAGTTGCAGCGCGGGCGTACGCAGCGTCACGCTTTCCGGCACATGGAGATTGCTTTGCGCCCCTTTGCGCAAGGCGGTATCGCCACGCAGGGCAGGCAGTAATCCCAACCAACGCTCCGCATCCAGCGCGGGCAGAGCCAACACCAGTTCAGACTGTTCCGGCAGCGTGGGAGGCGTTTGCTCCCCCTGCTGCCAGATTGCGCGCGCTAACGTCAGCACATCGCCACGCAATAACCACTGGCTGTTAAACTGTGCCGTTTTTCCCAGACTGCCTGAAAGCGTGAACCCTTTGAGATCCCCTTTAGCGGCAATCTTGAGCGGCACCGTCGTCCCCTGTGCTTTATTGAGCGGCTCAGGTAAGCTAGTGCTTACATTTTTCAGGTCGGCATCGACGCTGACCTCATAGGTCTCAACACCTTTATAGGGCAGATGCACCGTTACATCGCTACGCCAGGTGGCGGTTCCCGACAGTGCGGTTTGCAATGTTTTTGGCTGACCGGGGAACAGCGCCGGTGCCCATTCACCATTCAGACCCACCTTTACCAGAAAAGCTTTTTCCTGCTCTTCGGTGTTGAAACTGAACGTGACGGGCTGCCCTAACCAGTTAGCCGCAATATCATCGCTGTTCAGGGTGCCATTGCGATAATGGAAGCGCCCTTTGAGCTGTTTCAGCGTGCTATTCAGCGGTTTGATATACAGGCTATTGTTACTGAGTTGAATATCGCCACTGGCCTCCACTGCGCCGTGTGCCAGGGGAATATCGAGGTGAAGCGTACCATTGACGTTACCGCCAATTTGCAGTTGCTTTAACGCACTCCCCACGCTGTCCTTGAGCGGCGTTTGTTCAAAATAGTGTCCGACATCGGGCCCTTCCCCTTGAAGTTCGCCATCGATCAGCAACTTTTCTTTGCTGTAGTCAGGGATAGCGGCAAGAATATTTCTGCCGGCAACATTCCCTAACTGCGTTGATGGCGCGTACATCCACAGGCCGTTGTTGGCAAAATTGAGATCGATATCCAACGGTGACAGCGCGGGCCAGCCTGCTTCAAATTCAAAAGTAGCCGCGCGTAGCGGCACCCACACCTGAAACTGACCTTCGTTATGCTCAAAGGGGAAATGCGACGGGTTACCGGCAAAAATCAGCGTGGCGTTGTCGACGTGCCCCCCTTTTAATGCACGGGTCAAGTAGTTCACCAGTTGCGCCCCCATCAGCGGTTCTGGGAAGTAACGCCAGGCTTCAGAGGCATCGGCTAGCCGAATTCCCGCCAGAATATCCAGACGTGGCTGCCCATTCACCGGATGACGGTATTGAAAATCGCCCTGATCCTGTAGCGCACGTGCCTGTACATTCAGCCCTTTACTCCACACTTCCCAGCCGTCGGCGGCATTGATCCAATCTACAGCACCGTTTGCCTGCTGAATCTCGAACGGTGCCCGGAACTGATTACCGCTGGGCAGTACACTTTGCGGCAACGCAAAGGTGACGCGCCCGCGTTCGACGCTGCCACTCAGCGTGCCAGCCAGCTTTTCGCCGCCCGGCAACCATTCCCACGCTTTCCAGCGCAGATCGCGCCATGCCGCTTGAAAACGACTTTTTTCCGGTTGTTTTAAGGGAATATCAAGGGCCAGTTGTGTCAGAAGCCCTTCCGGTTGCAGCGCCTCCCAGCGCGTTTTAAGCTCGGGCGTCACCGTGGACAGCAGCGGCAGCAAATCACGCAAACGTGCCAGGCTCAGTTCACTGGCACGCACACGCAGCATATCTTGTTGTTCTGCCGACGACGCTGGTATCCAGCTCGCCGCCAGACTCCCTTTCGGCCAAGCAACGCCGTTCGTAGCCAGATTCAAGACAGGCACGGCAACCTGCCAGCCTTCGCCTTCCCGCGTGGCATGCAGTGCCAGTTCGTCTACGCTCAGACGATGGATGTTGTCTCCTTCTTTCCAGGCTGCCGAGCCCTGAACCAAAAAGACATCGCTGGCAACCAGCGCTCCGCTGCGCACCTGCAACCAGGCTGCAAGATTGAAATTGGCGCTATCCAGCCCGGTATTATTTTTTAGCCATCGGCTGATCCAAGGCTTCATATCAATATTGTCAGCCTGTAGGTACACCGTGCCGTCATTCAGATGACCCTGAATAGCCTGCAAATCCATGCGTACCTGCACCACGCCGTGCTGCCCATTGAAACTCGACAGGCTGATTTGCCCTTCGGCACGATGTCGGTTGTTGCGGTTCAACCAGGTCAATTGTGGGATGGCGAGCTCCGCACGATCGCCAGAAGGCGTGAGGAAAGAGGGGCGGCTGTCGCGCAGATCGAAATGATCGAACTGCTGGAGGAACAGTGTGCTGAGATGATCGGTTTCGATCAGGCTACCGTCGGCGCGCTGCCCGGTCAATGTGGCATCCAGCGTCAAGTGCATGCGGTGGAACGTCAGATCGCGAAACTGCCAGCGCGCATGCAGCAATGACTGCCACACATCCAGCGCGAGCGTGATGCACTCTGCCCGCCAGCGCGCAGCAGGCGACTCGCTCGTCAGGCCATCGATCGAAAGCGTCGGCCCAAAAGAAGCCCAACTGCCAGTAAGGCGTTGCGCGTCAACCGATACGCCCGTCGTCGACGTAACCCACGCCATGATTTGCAGCCGAAAACGATCGAGCTGCGGCATCGCTAATCGTAAACCACTGACGATCAGCGCCACGACAACAACAATCGTAGCACCCGTCATCAGCAATAGGCCGGGCAGTCGCCTCACACTATTCTCCTTGATCTTCGTCGCAGGCGACGCGTGGAAGTCATTCTGTTCGGTTTATCATCGACATGGGGACTACATCATCACCACATCAAACTGTTCCTGGCTGTACAACGGCTCAATCTGCACCTTGACCTGTTTACCGACAAAAATTTCCACTTCTGCCAGGGCGTGGGACTCTTCGCTTTTCAATACCTCAGCCACCGCAGGCGATGCGTACACCAGGAAGCGATCGGTGTCATAGGCATGGTGCACCCGCACAATTTCACGCATGATTTCATAGCAAACGGTCTCGACGCTTTTCACCCTGCCGCGGCCATGGCAAGTCGGGCACTGATGACACAGCACATGTTCAATGCTCTCACGAGTGCGCTTACGCGTCATCTCCACTAATCCTAGTTGAGAGAAGCCGTTAATACTGGTTTTAACCCGATCTTTGGCGAGCGCCTGCTCCAGAGAGTGCAGCACCCGGCGACGGTGGTCCTCATTACTCATGTCGATGAAATCGATAATGATAATACCACCCATGTTGCGCAGCCTCAGTTGGCGGGCAATGTCCTGCGTCGCTTCGATATTGGTGTTAAAGATGGTCTCATCCAGATTGCGATGACCGACAAAGGCCCCGGTATTGATGTCTATCGTCGTCATCGCCTCGGTTTGATCGATGATCAGATAACCACCGGATTTCAGCTCAACCTTTCTGTCCAGCGAACGCTGAATTTCATTCTCCACGTCATAGAGATCGAAAATCGGCTGGCGTCCGGCGTAATGCTCCAGCTTATTGGTGGTTTCCGGAATATAGTCCGTGGTGAACTCCAGCAGCGCGTCATAAGTCAGACGGGAGTCGATGCGGATGCGATCCAACGCCGCACCGGCAAAATCACGCAGGATACGCTGTGCCAGCGCCACTTCACCGTACAGCTTACATTTGGTCTGGTTACGTTTTTTTCGCTCGCTGACTTTGGTCCACAGGCGTTTGAGGAACGCGGCGTCTGAAGAAAGCTCATCTTCCCCAATCCCCTCTGCCGCTGTGCGGATAATAAACCCACCCTGCTCGTCGCAATATTCACTGACGATTTTCTTCAGGCGTTCACGTTCCACTTCACTTTCAATACGCTGTGAAACCCCAACGTGGGCCGCGCCGGGCATGAAAACCAGATAGCGCGATGGCAGCGTAATATCGGTGGTCAGTCGGGCACCTTTGGTACCGAGCGGGTCTTTCACCACCTGCACCATCAAGTCCTGCCCCTGGCGCACCAGTTCAGCAATATCGCGCACGTGGAAGTTTTTCTGTTCTTCCCCGGCCACGCATTCAGTGTGGGGCATGATATCTGACGCGTGCAAAAACGCCGCTTTATCCAACCCGATATCCACGAACGCGGCCTGCATGCCCGGCAATACCCGGCTGACACGGCCTTTATAGATATTGCCCACGATGCCGCGTTTCGCTTCGCGCTCAATATGGATCTCTTGCAGTATTCCGCCGTCAATGTAGGCAACGCGCGTTTCCGACGGCGTCACGTTGACCAGTAACTCAGCTGTCATTTTCTGCTCCTGCCGTTCGTAACGCTATAATCTGATTATACAATTCATGTGTTTCCACCAGCGGCAAACCGACAACCGCGTGGTAACTGCCAGCGATCGCTTTGACGAAACAGCCGCCTTTACCTTGAATGCCGTAGGCTCCCGCTTTATCCATCGGCTCGCCGCTGGCAACGTAGTGGGTAATGTCCTGCGGCGTCAGCGCGCGAAACGTCACGTCGGTCACCACCAGCGCGCTGCACTGGGTGCGACGATCGGCCAACGTGACAGCTGTCATCACCTGATGCTGTCGCCCTGAAAGCATCGATAAGATGTGCGCGGCATGGGCTTCGTCGCGCGGTTTTTCCAGTACCTGCCCTTCCAGCACCACGATGGTATCGGCCCCCAACACTGGCAAATCTTGCGGTGCGGCAGCAACCCCCGCCTGCGCTTTATCCTGCGCTAGACGGCGTACATAGACCTCTGCCGTTTCATGTGCTGCCCGATGCTCGATAACATCAACACGCAACAGTTCAAAAGGGATATCCAGCAACGTAAGCAGTTCGCGACGGCGCGGTGAACCCGAGGCCAGATAGAGCGCAGTCATATATCCTCGCTACGTAGTCACTCTACGTATTCTACTGTAGGCGCTCCGGTTAAGGACTACGCCCTTATTGATTATTGTACTGTGAACTGACGGCGAATTTTGCGCATCAACAGGAATAGCCAGGGCCACAACACGCCATCGATCACACAGTTCCACAAATTTTCCGGCCTGAATGACACATTGCTTACCAGGAACTCTGCCCAGAAAACAATCAGATCCATCACCAGCGAAAGCACCATAACGATCATGGCTTGTTGCCAGAGCGCCATATTGCGGAACAGTTGAAACTTGAAGGCCACCAGATAGGCGACAATGCTGAGTGCCAGCGCACGCACGCCGAGCGTGGACCCTAAAATAAGATCCATCACCATTCCCAGCACAAAGCCGGTACCAACGTTAACCCGATGCGGCAACGCCATTACCCAATAAATCAGAAACAGCGAGAGCCACGATGGCCGGAAATGATAGAACTGATCCGGCCACGGCATGATTTGCAGCACCATGGCGATCAGGAACGATAACCAGATGATCCAGTTGCCGTGACGGCGATAGCGGTTCATTGGCGTCCTCCCTGTGCTGGCGTAGCAGCAGGCGGTGCCGGCGGGCCCATTTCATCGGGAGAAGGCAGAACCTGCGGCATCATCTGCATCAAGCGTTCGTTGGCGACACGATGCACTTCTTGCGGCGGCAACCCTTTGCCCGACACGTCGTCAACGCCCCATAGCAACAGCAGATAGCGTAAACGTTGCAGACCGGCAGTAGGATGCGCCTTGATAACGGTGTAGGCGCGTTGCGTATCCACCTTCACTTCGGAGACGACGCCCACCGGATACCCTTCAGGGAAACGACCACCCAGTCCGGATGTCACCAGCACATCACCGACGCGAATATCGGTGTTGTTGGGCAAATGCTCCAGTTGCAAATCGTCAGTGCAGCCATTACCGGCAGCAATCACGCGGATATCATTGCGCAGCACCTGAATCGGCAGCGCATGGGAAACATCGCAGATCAGCAGCACACGGCTGGTCAACTGACCGACCGCGACAACCTGTCCGACCACCCCTTTATCACTGATAACCGGTTGCCCTTCGTAGACCCCGTGCGCCGCCCCTTTATCAATCACCACCTGATCGCTATAGGGGTCTGTGCCTGCGGAAATCACCTGGGTCACCATTTTCTGCTCGTCCTGACGCAGCGGTGACCCCAACAGTTCGCGCAGACGCGCGTTTTCCTGTTTCAGTTGGCCGAGCAGCAGCAGATCGCTGTTACGTAGTTGCAGTTCCTGGCGTAACGCACGGTTTTCCAGCGCCAGCTGATTTTTGGTCGCCAGCGATTCAGAGACATTATCCAATACTTCACGCGGCCCGCTGGCGAGAAAATAGAACGGACTGACCGCCGTATCCATATAGGTACGGATCTTGAGAAACGTCCCCAAGCGGCTATCGGCGATAATGATCGCCATCGCCGTGAAGACGGCAAGAAAAAGTCGCAATTGCAGGGAAGGTCCCCTGCTAAAAATCGGCTTCATAAAGGTTGCGTATTCCTCAACGCAAATAAAGAACGCCCGACACGCTCGAAACGAAAGCTAACATTCGTGTTATTAACCGCCGTCATGCCCGCAGAAACGCAGGGGCAGAGGGGCGTCGGGCGCAGGGAATTACGCTAATGGCGATACCCGAGAAAACGACTCGCCACAAAATAAAAAAGAGGGGCTACCCTACGGGATGAAAAACAACGCTGTTTCCCCATACGGTTCCCCTTCCTTTTATTAGGCACTCTTACTCTTCGCTGAACAGATCACCGCCGTGCATGTCGATCATTTCCAGCGCTTTACCGCCACCGCGAGCCACGCAGGTCAGCGGATCTTCGGCAACCACGACGGGGATGCCGGTCTCTTCCATCAGCAGGCGATCCAGGTTACGCAGCAGTGCGCCACCACCGGTCAACACCATGCCGCGTTCAGAAATATCGGAAGCCAGCTCTGGCGGGCACTGTTCCAGCGCAACCATCACCGCGCTCACGATGCCGGTCAACGGCTCCTGCAACGCTTCCAGAATCTCGTTAGAGTTAAGGGTAAAGCCGCGCGGTACGCCCTCAGCCAGGTTACGACCACGCACTTCGATTTCGCGTACTTCATCGCCCGGATACGCAGAACCAATTTCGTGCTTGATGCGTTCCGTCGTTGCTTCACCGATCAGTGAGCCGTAGTTACGGCGCACATAATTGATGATAGCTTCATCGAAGCGGTCACCACCAATACGCACGGAAGAAGAGTAGACCACACCGTTCAGGGAGATAACCGCCACTTCTGTGGTACCGCCACCGATATCCACCACCATGGAGCCCGTTGCTTCAGAAACCGGCAGTCCAGCACCGATAGCCGCCGCCATCGGTTCTTCAATCAGGAACACTTCGCGCGCCCCGGCCCCTTGCGCAGATTCGCGAATGGCACGACGTTCAACCTGAGTAGCACCGACTGGCACACACACCAGTACGCGTGGGCTCGGACGCATAAAGCTGTTGCTGTGCACTTGTTTGATAAAGTGCTGCAACATTTTCTCGGTCACGAAAAAGTCGGCGATAACACCGTCTTTCATCGGGCGGATAGCTGCGATATTACCCGGAGTACGACCAAGCATCTGTTTGGCTTCATGGCCTACGGCAGCGACGCTCTTAGGCGAACCGGCACGATCCTGACGGATAGCGACCACAGACGGCTCATTCAGTACAATGCCCTGCCCTTTAACATAAATCAGGGTATTGGCGGTACCCAGGTCGATGGACAAGTCGTTGGAAAACACGCCACGAAATTTTTTAAACATAACGAAAGGATAATCCTGCAAGCTGGGGGCGAAAAGAAATCCGCCTACTTTACCAACCACACGGTGCAGCGACAAGGCACGACAGCGCTCTGCATCAGTGAAAAATTCCCCTGTGTCATACGCATCACGTTCCCCTGAAAAACCGTCGGGGCGATATTTCTTTGTGCGGTAAAGCGAGTTACCGCTTTTTCACGCAGTCGGATGGCATCAACACAGGGCACAAAATCTAACATTTTATCGGCCAGTCCATGCAATAAGCACACACTAACCGATTTATAAACCACGCATTCTACGTCAATTTACCTGCGACATTCACCCTAAACACGATGCCGAGATGAATATTTTTTCAACTCATCGCTGACAGGGATAGACGCCGCGAAAAAATCGCCCAGGCCACCATAAACACCGCGACTCGATAACGTATTCCACTCTTCCTGAGTTCTGACGCCTGCGGCAAACACGTTGGCGGAGGTTCCCTTGCAGGCTTCTATCAGGCTTTGTACAAAAAGTTGATTTTCCGTTCTGCGTTCAAAACGGCGCACCAGACCTGGATGCAACTTGATGATTTCCACCTGCAACGTTCTAATATAGGTCGTGCTGACCAAGGTCAGCCCGGCTTGCGTCACCGCCAGCCGACACCCCAATCCCACCAGCGTATTCAGAATAGGACGCAAGCGCCCGATATACTGACACACATCTGACTCAGCAAGTTCAAACAATATGCGTTGACGCTGTTGTTTCGGGCATTGCAATAGCACTTCTTGTAACCAACGCCAGAAAGGACTGCAACAGCGAATCCACATTGACGGGCATCGCCAGCGTCTCCTGCGGCCAGGAAGCAGACAACGCGATGATTTGTGTCACCAGCAGCCGATCATAATTGGGCGTCAGCCCCAATTGCTGTACCAGCGGCATATATTCGGCGGCCAGCAGAACCTGATCGCCATCGGTGATACGCGGCATGATTTCCCGATGATGCACCACGCCATCGCGCGTCACCGCCGGTTTTTGATACAGATGCGGGCCACCTTTTGCCGGCGTCTGTTCCAGCAATGTGCGCCATTTCACGCTGCCGCGCCCCTTGTCTGGCACCTGCCGGTCAAATACGCACCAGCCGTTTCCTCCCTGCAATACCGCATTGCGCGTAGCATCCTCCACACTCTCCATCACCTGCTCAGAGCTCTGCCCGCTGGCATAGGCACAGATGCCGATATGCAGTACATCCTCACGATCGATAAGCGGAGTGATCGGCAGAATATCCAGCGCTTTGACTAACTGCGCCGCAATAATATCCGCTTCTTTCAGCGAACGGTGTGGCAGCAGCACGGCAAAATCACTATTGAAATAGCGCGCCAGCAGCGCGGAGGGATAACGCATGACAAAGGTCGATAGCATATTGACCAGCGTATTGCGGTACTCACGCAGTTCATTGGCATAGCGATGCGTTTCCTGCAAGGTATCGAAATCCGGCAGACGAATCATCATTACCACGCCGTGGGTGCCGACATTTTCAGCGTCTTCCAACTGCGTGGTGAGTTGGTTATCGAAAAACAGGCGATTACTCAATCCGGTTTCCGCATCCTGGGCGGCGAATGCGCGGATCAGCGTATCCAGTCGGCTGCGTTCCTCGCGTGCGTCGGCAAGGTCCGACAGCAACTGATCGAACGCACCGCTAGCGCTATCGGGCCATTCGTGCACCGAACCGCGCGCCACCGATTCGCGTTCACCGCGCAGAATGTGGTTTGCGCGCGTCTCCAACTGTTCGTGCCCTGCCACCTTGCGGCGAAAACGCCGCACGGCAAACACCAGTAGCGCAGGCATGCACGCCATCGCCACCACCATGGCGATAGTGGAGAAAATACAGCGCGGCGAACCGAAAAAGGGATCAAGATAGGTAAGGTTGACGAGAAAATCGGCGTTTTGCATCAGCGGCAGTTGCATCACATGGTGCACATAATCGCCTTCTGCGCTCATCAGTTCCGGCAATCGCAGCGAAAATTGCAGGTTGTGATCTAGGTCCCGGATCTCCAGGAGCACAACCCCCGCCGCCTTCATCATTGAGGGCAGCCAAAAGCATAACAGTTCAGGAGGTTGTACCAACAGCGCCTGATCGATGCTGGTCGCGATAGAATGAAGCTGGTTATCAACCTGCTGTAGATTATCATCAACAATGGTGACTAACCCTATGATAAACAGCAGGGATATGACGACTATCAGCACCATCGTCATTAATGAAGAAAATTTCGTCATTCGCCCATCCCTGCATCCTCTCGCCGCACGAGGTCACACCCCGGTACCGTATTCACCACTGTTGTTAATACTACCTGTTACAAATATAGACACTAAAGGATTTTCCCTGACTTTTCCTCTCTGGTCACAATCACATCGCGATCGTGACGTGAACGCAACCGATAACCACCGACAGTTTCCCCTTCAGGCGAGTGGTGCAACGCTCTGCAATGAACTCTTTTTTGCTCGTGCCGTCTTATCTTCCATACTTACTGTACGCAGTCGTCGTAACCCATGGAGACATCATCATGTCTGACTCTCATCGTCAACGCCAACCGAGCGCCGCCGACGTTACCCCTGATGGGATTTTTCACCAGCGCCGCGCCGTGATGAAAGAGCTGGGTATCGCCGCCGCCTCACTGAGCCTGCCGCTTAGCGCACAGGCGGATGTGCTGGACTGGCTCACCGGCGGCGGCAAAAAAAACCGACAACACCGCCACCCACGCCGCTCAGTTTCACACCGGAACCCAATGCGCCAGCGTCACTCACGCTGACGCCCGAGGACAAGGTTACCGGCTACAACAACTTCTATGAATTCGGACTGGATAAAGCCGACCCGGCCGCCAATGCTGGCGGGTTGCGCACGGAAGGCTGGAAGATACAAATAGAAGGGGTAAATCGCCAGACCAGTCACGATGGATATCGATGACATTATCAAGCGCTTTCCGCTGGAAGAGCGCATCTATAGCTTTCGCTGTGTCAAGGCATGGTCAATGGTGATTCCCTGGGTGGGATTTCCCTTGGAGAAACTGATTCAGTTCGTAGAGCCGACCAGCGCCGCGCGCTATGTTGCCTTTCAAACCCTGCACGATCCCGAACAGATGCCAGGGCAGAAAGATCGCTTTCTCGGTGGCGGGCTTGACTATCCTTATGTAGAAAGCTTAACCATGGAAGAGGCGCTACATCCTTTTACTCTGCCGGCGCTGGGGGTTTACGGCAAAACCTTGCCACCACAGAACGGCGCCCCCATCCGTCTGGTGACACCGTGGAAATACGGGTTCAAGAACATCAAGTCCATCGTGAAAATCCGCTTTACGCGCGAACGACCGCCCTCAACCTGGAATCTGGCTGCACCGGATGAATATGGTTTTTATGTCAATGTGAACCCGGATGTTGACCACACGCGCTGGTCGCAGGCCAGCGAACGGGTGATTGGCGCAGGCGGATTGCTTAACGTTCAGCGCCAACCGACACTACTGTTTAATGGCTATGCCGAACAGGTAGCACACCTGTATCGCCGCCTGAATCTGCGGGATAATTTCTAAATGCGTCTGACACTCCGCCAGATGTTCTGGCTGAAAATCGTCTTGCATGCTGCCGCATGGTTACCGCTGCTGTGGCTGCTTTATGCCATTCAACAAGGGGCGTTGAGCGCCGATCCGGCTAAAGATATCCAGCATTTTACCGGACGAATGGCGCTAAAACTGCTGCTGGCAACGCTGATGGTGACACCGCTGGCGCGCTACGGCAAACAGCCGTTGTTGATCCGCTGCCGCCGCATGCTCGGCCTGTGGTGTTTTGCCTGGGCTACGCTGCATATGACCAGCTATGCGTTGTTTGAGCTCGGGCTCGCCAACCTCGCCTTGTTGGGCCAGGAGTTGATTAACCGCCCTTATCTTACGCTGGGCGCACTCAGTTGGATGCTGCTGCTAGCCTTGGCGGTAACCTCATTTCAGGCGGCACAACGTGCGCTTGGCAGTAACTGGCAGCGCTTACACAACCTTATCTATGTCATCGCGGTGCTCGCACCCATTCATTATTTGTGGTCGGTAAAAATCTTATCGCCGCAACCGATGATCTATGGGCTAAGTGCGCTGATCTTGTTGGCGCTGCGTTACAAAAAGTTCCGCCAGTGGCGGCGTTAATGCCGGGAAAGCGACTGTGGCGCAATGCCACACGCGGCGGGGGGTGTCAAAGCTATTTGCGTAGATAAGACCAGTATTTAGCTGCTAATTGCCACGATATGGTTATAATGCCCGACCTTATAGCCCTGTGAACAATTTACGTTGCCAAAAGGTGACAAACGATGTGCTTCGCGCTATGTTGTGCTACACGTTTTTCTACAAACTGGGTGTATCGCGGGAGATAGCTGCACAATGGCAGAGAGATTTCACATTTTGCTTTTGAACGGTCCCAACCTGAATCTGCTGGGAACCCGTGAGCCAGAGAAGTACGGCAGCACTACGCTTGCAGAGATCGTCAGCGGTCTGGAACATCAAGCGCAGGCGCTCAATGTACACTTCTCCCATGTCCAATCCAACGCTGAGCATGTGCTGATTGATACTATTCATCAGGCACGCGGCAATACGGATTTTATTTTAATTAACCCGGCGGCATTTACCCACACCAGCGTTGCATTACGTGATGCGCTACTGGCCGTTGAAATTCCGTTTATTGAGATCCATCTGAGCAACGTGCACGCTCGCGAGCCGTTCCGTCATCACTCTTACTTGTCCGATGTGGCGGTGGGTGTGATTTGCGGCCTGGGCGCGGATGGATATGGCTATGCGTTACAGACGGCGGTAAAACGCCTGTCCACGTCAAACTAAATAAACCCATTTCAACAAATGAGTACGGAACCACATCCATGGATATTCGTAAAATCAAGAAACTGATCGAACTGGTTGAAGAATCTGGCATCGCCGAACTGGAAATTTCAGAAGGTGAAGAATCAGTACGTATCAGTCGTGCCCCTGCTGCACCGAGCTACCCGATGATGCAGCAACCGGCCCCTGCGCTGGCAACCGCCGTGGCCCCGGAAGCAGCTGTTGCCGCAGCGCCTGCGGCCGTTAGCGGTCACACCGTGCGCTCTCCCATGGTTGGTACGTTCTACCGTACCCCAAGCCCGGATGCCAAGGCATTCGTTGAAGTGGGGCAACATGTTAACGTCGGCGATACCTTGTGCATCGTTGAAGCCATGAAAATGATGAACCAAATCGAAGCCGATAAAGCAGGCGTGGTGAAAGCCGTGCTGGTTGAAAACGGCCAACCGGTTGAGTTTGATGAGCCTTTGGTTGTCATCGAATAACGAGGCTTACCATGCTAGATAAAATCGTTATCGCGAACCGCGGAGAGATTGCGCTGCGTATTTTGCGCGCCTGTAAAGAACTGGGCATCAAAACCGTTGCCGTTCACTCCAGTGCCGACCGCGATCTGAAACATGTGCTGCTGGCCGATGAGACCGTGTGTATCGGTCCGGCTCCGTCGACCAAAAGCTACCTGAACATCCCGGCGATCATTTCCGCCGCGGAAATCACCGGTGCCGTGGCCATTCACCCCGGCTACGGCTTTTTGTCCGAAAATGCGGATTTTGCCGAGCAGGTCGAGCGTTCTGGCTTTATCTTCATTGGCCCACGCGCAGACACCATCCGCCTGATGGGTGACAAAGTCTCTGCCATTTCTGCCATGAAGAAAGCGGGCGTACCGTGCGTACCGGGTTCTGACGGCCCTCTGGGCGACGACATGGACAAGAACCGCGCCTTTGGCAAACGCATCGGCTACCCGGTTATTATCAAAGCCTCTGGCGGCGGCGGCGGTCGCGGCATGCGCGTGGTGCGCAGCGAGAAAGATCTGGAACAATCCATCCTCATGACCCGTGCGGAAGCGAAAGCCGCTTTCAATAACGACATGGTGTATATGGAAAAATACCTGGAAAACCCGCGTCACGTGGAAATTCAGGTATTGGCTGACGGTCAGGGCAACGCTATCTATCTGGCGGAACGCGACTGCTCCATGCAGCGTCGTCACCAGAAAGTGGTGGAAGAAGCGCCTGCACCGGGCATCACGGCAGATTTGCGTCGCTACATCGGCGATCGCTGCGCTAAAGCCTGTGTGGATATCGGCTATCGCGGTGCCGGTACGTTTGAATTCCTGTTTGAAAACGGTGAGTTCTACTTTATCGAGATGAACACCCGTATTCAGGTTGAGCATCCGGTAACGGAGATGATCACTGGCGTCGATCTGATCAAAGAGCAGCTGCGCATCGCTGCTGGTCAACCGTTGTCGATCAAACAGGAAGAGGTCAACGTGCGCGGTCATGCGGTGGAATGCCGTATCAACGCTGAAGATCCCAACACCTTCCTGCCAAGTCCGGGCAAGATCACCCGTTTCCACGCACCGGGCGGTTTTGGTGTACGCTGGGAATCGCACATTTACGCAGGCTATACCGTGCCGCCGTACTACGATTCCATGATCGGCAAGTTGATCACTTACGGTGAAAGTCGCGATATCGCGATTTCCCGAATGAAAAACGCCTTGGCGGAACTGATCATTGATGGTATTAAAACCAACATTGAGTTGCAGTTGAAGATTATGAACGACGAGAACTTCCAGCACGGTGGAACCAATATCCACTATCTGGAAAAAAGCTAGGTCTGCAATAATCTGCATCGTACAAGCGTATAAAGGCCAGCCATGCTGGCCTTTTTGCATGTTGGTACCGCTTTACAGGGAAAAACCATGGACAAACGTTTCCCCCAAGCGCACAAAGAGGCGCGATGGGCACTGTTCCTGACGCTATTTTACCTCGTAGGCTGGGTAGTCACCACCTACGTGTCTGACAACACCGCCGGGTTGACCGGGCTGCCGCGCTGGTTTGAGTTCTCCTGCCTGCTGCTGCCGCTGGTGTTTATCGTGCTGTGCTGGCTTATGACGCACCTGGTATTTCGCGATATTCCGTTAGGAGACGACGATGCACAATGATGTGATTCTGCCGCTGGTCGTCTACCTGATGCTGGTGTTTGGGTTGTCGATTTACACCTATCTGCGCCGCCGCGAGGGCAATTTCCTCAACGAGTACTTCCTTGGTAGCCGCTCAATGGGTGGGTTTGTGCTCGCCATGACGCTGATTGGCACCTATGTCAGCGCCAGTTCGTTTATCGGTGGGCCAGGTGCTGCCTATAAATACGGTCTGGGCTGGGTACTATTGGCGGTGATCCAGGTGCCAACCATGCTGCTTTCTCTCGGCATTCTAGGGAAAAAATTCGCCATTCTGGCACGACGCTACAACGCCATTACGCTGAACGATATGCTGTATGCACGTTACGGCAGTCGCCTGCTGGTATGGTTTGCCAGCCTGAGCCCGCTGGTGGCCTTTATCGGGGCAATGGCAGTGCAGTTTATCGGTGGCGCTCGCCTGCTGGAAACTGCCGCTAACGTGCCCTACGACGTTGGCCTGCTGATTTTCGGCGTTACGATAGCGCTTTACACCACCTTCGGCGGTTTTCGCGCCAGCGTGCTCAATGATGCGATGCAGGGCGTGGTGATGCTGATCGGCACAGTATTGCTACTGGTGGCGATTATTTCTGCCGCTGGCGGACTGGGCAGCGCGGTAGAAACGCTGCGTCAGATCGATCCGGCCTTGTTAGACCTGCACGGCAGCGGCCAGACGCTCACCTTCCCGTTTATGGCCTCATTCTGGGTATTGGTGTGCTTCGGCGTCATCGGCCTGTCTAACACCGCCGTACGCTGCATCCCTTACAAAGATAGCAAAGCGCTGCATCGCGGCATCATTATCGGTACCATCGTCATCACCGTGCTGATGCTGGGTATGCATATGGCCGGCGCGCTGGGACGCGCTATAATGCCGAACCTGACCATTCCCGATCAGGTACTGCCGGAACTGATGGTGAAAGTGCTGCCGCCGCTGGCAGAGGGCATCTTCCTCGCCGCGCCCATGTCCGCCATTATGGCCAACATCAACGCACACCTGCTGCAAGCGTCTGCCACCATTATCAAAGATCTGTATCTGAGCGTAAAACCGCACCAAGCACAGAATGAACGCCATATCAAATGGCTCTCCAGCGCCACCACGCTGCTGCTCGGCGTGCTGACGCTGCTGGCCTCCTGGCGACCGCCTGAAATGATTATCTGGCTCAATCTGCTGGCGTTTGGCGGCCTGGAAGCGGTATTCCTGTGGCCACTGGTGCTCGGACTTTATTGGGAACGCGCCAATGCGACCGGCGCGCAGGCTGAACAACTGGGCGATGCGCTTATCGAGAGCGGTGCGGTGTCCGTCACCTTTCAGGACACCCACGATACGCCAGTA
The DNA here is from genome assembly GCF_018777385.1 of Candidatus Symbiopectobacterium endolongispinus. Lineage (GTDB taxonomy): Bacteria > Pseudomonadota > Gammaproteobacteria > Enterobacterales > Enterobacteriaceae > Symbiopectobacterium > Symbiopectobacterium endolongispinus. Next base: position 141,761 of record NZ_JAFJYB010000004.1, read on the forward strand.
TTTGAGCCGCTGCCGGGTGAAACCAGTTTATGGGGCGATACCGATGTGATTGGGCTGTACGACGCCGAAACCGAGATGCCGGACGTGATTACCCAACTGGGGCAAGAACCGTTACTGGGTGCCGGTTTTCGCCATAAAATCGAGCAGTTGGAAGATAAGGACTGGGAACGGGAGTGGATGGACAACTTCCACCCGATGCAGTTTGGCAAACGCCTGTGGATATGCCCGAGCTGGCGTGACATCCCCGATCCGAATGCCGTTAACGTGATGTTGGATCCCGGTCTGGCCTTTGGTACCGGCACGCACCCCACCACCTCCCTGTGCCTGCAATGGCTCGACAGTCTGGATTTGGCTGGCAAGACGGTTATCGATTTTGGCTGTGGGTCTGGTATTTTGGCGATCGCGGCATTGAAACTGGGTGCCGCACAGGCGATTGGCATCGATATCGATCCTCATGCCATTCAAGCCAGCCGCGATAACGCACAGCGTAACGGCGTCTCAGAGCGTTTGGCGCTCTATCTGCCGAAAGACCAGCCCAATGACCTCTCTGCCGACGTCGTGGTCGCCAATATCCTTGCAGGCCCACTGCGCGAGCTGTCACCGCTGATTAGCACACTGCCCAAGGCGGGAGGACATTTAGGATTATCAGGCATTCTGGCTTCACAGGCAGAAAACGTGGCAGCAGCTTACACCGACCTGTTCGACCTCGACCCGACCGTTGAGAAAGAAGAGTGGTGCCGCATTACGGGCGTCAAGCGCTAAGCGTTACGGCGAGTGCCCTTAGCCGTTTCACGGTGGTTGGCGGCACTCGTCAGGCCTTTAGATAAAGCCATTGCGCGAGAAACCACCCGTTATTGCGCATGAAAACGCCACCGGGCGCGGTCTGTTCAGGCATTTGCGTACTGTTGCACAGAAATGTTTGATCGTACAATGGTTGGACCAATGAGTGACTTTTCTTATAACATGCTGTAATAAAAAGACAATTATAAAATTTAATTGCGCGAAGACACATTTCCTTGATCTGTTACGCTCAATTGCTCAAAGTTTGGCCTTTCATCTGGCGTAAAAAATGCGTAATATACGTGCCCTTGCAGACACAGTATGGTCACTCTTTGTCTATGCATATTGGACAATTTCAGCTAGCTAATCGATTGATCGCCGCCCCCATGGCTGGCGTCAGCGATAGCCCTTTCAGGACGCTCTGTCATGACATGGGGGCTGGGATGACGGTCTCCGAAATGCTCTCCTACAATCCGGAGGTATGGCGTTCGGATAAGTTGCGTCTGCGCATGGTACACAGCGATGAACCTGGGATCCGCGCCGTGCAGATTGCCGGAAGCGACCCTGATGAGATGGCTGCGGCAGCCAGAATCAACACCGATTTCGGCGCGCAAATCATTGATATCAACATGGGGTGTCCTGCAAAGAAGGTAAACCGCAAGATGGCGGGTTCTGCGCTGTCGCAGTATCCGGATTTGGTAAAACAAATCCTCTCCGCCGTGGTTAAGGCGGTGGACGTACCGGTCACGCTGAAAATTCGTACTGGCTAGGCACCGGAGCACCGTAACTGTGTAGACATTGCCAGACTGGCCGAAGCCTGTGGTATCCAGGCGCTCACCGTACATGGCCGCACGCGTGCGTGCTTGTTCAACGGTGAGGCAGAATACGACAGCATTCGGGCGGTTAAGCAGGCCGTTGCCATTCCCGTTATCGCGAATGGCGACATTACAAGCCCGCATAAAGCCAGAGCGGTTTTTGATTACACCGGGGCAGATGCCCTGATGATAGGACGGGCTGCTCAGGGAAGACCCTGGATCTTTCGGGAAATCCAGCGTTATCTGGACACGGGGGAGCAACTGGCACCGATGCCGTTGGCAGAAGTGAAGCGTTTGCTCTTCAAGCACATACGGGAATTGCACGACTTTTATGGTCCGGGCAAGGGATTCCTTATTGCTCGTAAGTACGTCTCCTGGTATCTCCAGGAGAACGCCCCCAATGACCAGTTTAGGCGCACATTCAACGCCATTGAGGATGCCAGCGAACAGCTGGAGGCGTTGGAGGCATATTTTGAAAATCTTGCGTAAATAGAAAAAGAGCTGACAGAACTATGTTCGAACAACGCGTGAATTCTGACGTACTGACCGTTTCTACCGTAAACTCTCAGGCTCAGGTAACCCAAAAACCCCTGCGCAACTCGGTTAAACAGGCACTGAAGAACTATTTCGCTCAACTTAACGGCCAGGATGTGAATGACCTGTATGAGCTGGTATTGGCTGAAGTTGAACAGCCACTGTTGGACATGGTGATGCAGTACACCCGTGGTAACCAGACCCGCGCGGCCCTGATGATGGGTATCAACCGCGGTACGCTGCGCAAGAAATTGAAAAAATACGGCATGAACTGATACTGGTTCATTACCGTTGGTTTTTTGTTATACAGCGATCTGTTTAATGAGGTTCTGAAATAGCTCAGCGGTTCACTAACGCTTTTGCTTTGTTCTACCATGTTTGCCATCCATTGAAATCGCCTTAAACCTGGACGACGGATAAGTGCAGTGTAATAGCAAGAATACCAACACCTCGATAGCAAGAACATCAATGGGTTGGTCTGTGAGATAAAATTTCAATACCGAGTAAGTAGCCATCTCCCGTTCTATCCAGACAAACATTGACCGGAATGCCCATGGCATTGGCCATTCTCGTAGTGCTAGAGAATTGATCCCTATATACGTCTTTCTCTTTTTCACTTCTTAGTACAACTTTAAACCATTCTTTTAGCACCCTGACATAAAACCCATATTCTTCACTAGGGAGAATGGTATTGATACTGTATCCGTCGATATAAACATCTTTCTTAAACTCAGCGCCTCTGGTATTACATGCATCCTCCATATTTTCTATTTTCATTGCCATTACATTCATCGGCATAGTTAAATAAAAAACGAAAAGAATAAAAAAACATTCTCATACGCACCTCATTAACATTGACATTTCACTCACCAAAAAAACCTCAAGATGCTTATGGCTGCACATAAGCCACAACTCAAATTCGTATTTGATACTCCTTTTAAATTTATTTACTGGCAAATTAATATCACAACCAGTACAGTTCCGCGGCTCATTTATATGTTCTGCAGGAAGATCAGGAATACTGTAAACAGTATCATTTGGTGCGCTGTCGGCATCAATGTAGGCTGCATTTGGATATTCCCTTATCAGGGTTGCTTCTTGGTGGGGGCCGTGACTCTGATATTCTATGGCACTGTGAATCTGTTGAGGACTAATCCCTCCTTCTGCAAACCATTCATCTTCAAGCATATAATACAAGTACGCCTCAAAAAATCGCTCATCATGCGTTCGGTTCATTGCTGCTTGTACGCTATTCATAGAGTTATAGAAGTTATCCGTTGGTCGAATTCGATATAAATAGTAATTTGAACCTATCGGGGTATTTGCATTTGCCATTTCCATTGCCATAAATTCTGATGACGATGTAGAAATAAATCTGGAATTTGCGTTACGATCAAAACAACTAACACCAGTGACGTGTTGATACACATTGCTATTGTTACCTAATGGAAGAAAACCCTGTTGGAAAACCTGTTCAGGAGGAACCACTGAGTAGCGAAAAAAGAATGCAGAGTATGCACCACCACTAAATAAACACACAACAAAAATCAACATAATTCTACCCATTTGATTCACCATAACTAGTACAAGCGCAAGAAAATAGCACAAGCGAAAGAACAATTTTTTTATTATTGAATTTTGCGATCAAGCTCGATTTTTTATTTTCACTCAAGCGTATTTGATAAAAACAATGTACTTAAGATAAATACATAACAAAAAAGAGAAATCATAATATTTCCAAAAAACCTACTCATAGGAACATTATATATTTATCTGATTCAGCGGATTTACCGTATAGGTATAAAAAGGTGTTATCTAAGAGGTACACCATACTTGATACAACATACCTGAAGTAGAGAGATCACTAAAGGTGAAAGCACAACGTTTTATTAACCTTATTTATTGCATCAACGATGAACCAGGTAATTTCACGATTAAGATCTGCATCCACACGCGCCATTTTATGAAGCAGAAAAAATATACGAGGAGAAAGTAGAAGGTCGCAAGCACATTAACAGGTGATGCACACAGAACATTCAATAAGTAGTGGATGCTTCTGCATCTTCAAGGGGAAAACCAGTTCCACTAAATAATGAGATAAATAGGAGGAGCGCCACACCACGCCCAACACAAAAGCGTGTTACCATGCAGCACTCATCCAGCAGGTTGTTTAGAATTAGACAGCTTGCATATACGTTAGATGTTAGTTACAAATGCCTTGATTGCGCTTGCTATTCGGCCCATAACGATTCCTCGCCGCAAGCGCCGTTCAAAACATAAACGTAATGTCCTGCAACTCGAACAACGCAGGCTATACAGCACTGGCTCACTCCATGACCTGCAGCGATCATGTAAATGTCGCGTGCAGATCAAATATCAACATCAATACCGTTACGCTTTAACAGCGCATTAAAATTATGCAGTCCCCAGATGGTTTTTCCCTGCTGAATTTGCGCTCGCAGTTTCACTTCTTTTTCATCACGGCTGCGCGAAGCGGCAAGCACTTCTTCAATCTTCTCGAGCGGGATCGCAACGACGCCATCATCATCGCCGATGATCAGATCGCCAGAGTTAATCGTCACGCCGCCAAAAGCGATCGGCTGATTGATTTCACCAAAGGTTTCTTTGACAGTGCCTTTGATGGAAATAGAGCGGGAAAAATTGGGAAACCCAACTTGTGAATACGTCCCACATCTCGTACCCCGCCGTTGGTGACCAATCCGGCGATACCGCGGCTAAGGGCCGCCGTCGCCATGACATCGCCAAACGAGCCTTGCTCCGTGTAGTCTCCGGCATCAATCACCAGCACATCTCCTGGTTTGGCTAACTGGAGTGCCGCATGGATAGTGAAATTATCCACGGCAGGGGTTTTCACCGTAAATGCGGAGCCCAGCCGGGGTAAATTGGCTTGATGGCGGAGTCGACCGCACTGCGTCGGCCAAAAGCCTCATGGGCTGTGGCAGCGGTGATGTCTTTAAAAGCGTCAATCAGTTCCTGGTCTGGGCGTATGAAATCTTGAGTAAGTTTTGACATGATCGTATTTTCCGTGAATCAGGCTGGGTTAAAGACATTAGGGGCGACGGCAGCGACTTTGCGCGGGAATTCCTCGCGGTAATCGCGCAGTCCTTTACCCGGTAAGGGGCTATAAGGGCGTTTCTTGAGTTCATTGATATCCAGATCGATTCCCAATCCCGGCGCATCCGGCACGTCAGCCCAGCCGTTGGCAATCGTAATGCCTGGCGTGGCAATCCCCTGCGTCGGTTCAATCAGGTTGACAAACACTTCCGCGATATTGAAGTTAGGAATAACGGCCGAGAGATGGGCCGTCGCTGCCAGCCCGACAATCGGACTGTTGTAGTTATGCGGTGTTACCGCCACGCCGTGCGGAGCGGCCAGCGCAGCAATCTCCAGCATGGATAACAGCCACCAACCGCACAAATATCCGGGTTGATAATGTCCGCCGCGCGTTTCTCAAACACCGGCACAAACCATTCTTTGGTGTAGAGCCATTCACCCAGCACGATAGGCGTGTGAGTACTGCGTTTAACCTCGACGGTAAGATCGATGTTTTCTGGTGGGCAGGGCTCTTCGTACCAGCCAATATCATATTCTTCCAGACGTTCAATCACGCGGATCGCATGATTCGGTGCCAAACGACGATGGCCGTCAATCAGCAATTCCACGTTTGGTCCAACGGCCTCGCGCACCGCCTTCACATTCTCCACGGCAGCGGTTTCATCAGCGCGGGAAATAAAAGTGCGCCACGGGCCGGGGAAGGGATCCCATTTGATGGCGTCATACCCTTGAGCAACCACGTTCAATGCGCGTTTTACCGTATCGTCAATGCTCTTGGCACCGAACCACCAGACGTTGGCGTAAAGACGAATTTTTTCGCGCACCGCGCCACCCAGAATACGGTGCAGCGGCAGCCCGGCTTTCTTGCCGACGATATCCCACAGCGCCAGTTCGATGGCACTCCAGGCGCACAGCAGGTCAACCGAATTACGACGAATCGCAAAATCATCAAGCAACGTCTGCCCAAGGTGACGGATATGGTAGGCTTCACGCCCAATCACCAGCGGAGAGATGGCATTAAGATATTCACTGACGACCTTCTCTTTGGTATTCATCACATAGGCTTCGCCCCAACCGTAAATGCCTTCATCGGTATCTACTTTGACAAAAAGCAGGTTTTTCCCGACCCCTGGATGATAAAAAAAGGTTTCAATATTTGTGATTTTCATTGTGGCCCTTATTATAAAAAAGCGCAGGGCGACAAGATATAACGCAAAATTGATGGGTAACATAGCCAATATAATTCTAACTATTTTCACTTACCGAATAATCGAATTTGTAATTAGAAAAAAACCATGACTGTTTAGCATTATTAATCTATTCGCTTCTTATTTAGAAAATAATTAGCCCTTATTTGAATAATGATCTATGGGATAATCACTAGACAAAAAAATTAATCGCCTTATTCTCGGTAACATCATCTTATTATTACGCCTTTTGTCGTTATTTTCGTATCTGTTTACTGGGTATGATTTATTGCACTCTGCCTGATTCATATATAAAAAACTTATGACACGTTAAAATGCTATTTATCGGGAGATAATCCTTTGGCCACCGTAATAAAAACAGATTTTCCCCGGCCCAATGCAAATCAATTGGCGGTCTTCAAAACGGCCAGTACCGCACTGATTTATCAGGCCGCAGGACAACACGGTGCACTGCATTCCACCATAAAACCGCTGCGCCCGGGATGTCGATTGCTGGGTGCCGCGTTTACCGCCGCCGGTTTTCCCGGCGACAACCTGACGGGGCACGCCGCCATCACGCTGGCACTGCCGGGGGGACATCCTGGTGTATAGCGTGGACGGTTTCACCCAGGGTGCCTCCTTCGGTGACATGATGGCGACGCTGGCTGCCAACCGCAGGCTGGGCGGTATCCTGATTGACGGTGCCATTCGCTATGCCGCGCTATTGCGCACCTGGGACCTCCCCATCTTTGCCCGTGGCATCAGCCTGAAAAGCCGGGGCGAAAAGGCCCAACTCGGCCCGCTGGCGACCCCGCTGACGGTGGCTGGCGTAGAAATCGCTCCTGGTGACCTGATTGTGGGCGATGACGACGGGGTGATCGCCATTCCCTATGCCCTGATTGATGACACGATTGCGCGTTTACGGCAATTACAGGACGAAAAAGCGCGCTTGCTACAGCGTTTCGCTTCCACCGCAACCCCAGAGGACTGGCAAGCGCTGAAAACATGGGAATAGCCCGCGCCATGACGGAATGAACACCATACCAACAATAAAATCATAGAGGAGTAACACGTTATGAATACATCGGGGATAACACGCCGTCGCTGGCTACAGTTCGCATCCGCATCGTTAGTGGCCGCAGGGATCACATTATGGTCACCCGCTGTGGCAGCGAACGCTGACTGGCCCACCAAAACCGTCAAGCTGGTGGTGCCTTTCCCACCCGGCGGAGGCACCGATCTGTTGGCGCGCGCGTTGGCGGAACGCCTGAGTAAATCGTTCGGTCAGACGTTTGTAGTGGAAAACCGTCCCGTAGCAGGGGCGGCTGGCGGCACCGAATACGTGGCGCGGGCAACCGACGGTCACACCTTCCTGTTCGCCTCATCCAATCACGTGACCGTACCGGCACTCAACACCCACTTGCGCTATGACATTTTCAAGGATTTCAAATCCATCTCTCTGGTGAGCGATCAGGCGAGCGTCTTCGCCGTCTCGCCCGATCTGCCGGGGAAAACCTCACAGAAGTGCTGGCGCACATCAAAGCCAATCCGGGTAAATACAACTACGGCACAGCGGGCATTGGATCCGGCCAGCATCTCAGCACCGCCTATTTACAACAGTTAACGGGTATTGATGTGGTGCATGTGCCGCTCAAAGGTCAGGGCGAAATCATTTCAGAGCTGCTAGGCAAGCGGATTCAACTGGGCTTCCTGGTGTTGAGCACAGCAGTGCCCTACTTTGAGGCAGGCACCATTCGCCCACTGGGCGTTTCAACCGAACAGCGCAGTCCGTTTGCCCCCGATATTCCTACCCTTTCAGAAGCTGGTGTCCCTAACTTTGTTGCCCGTTCCTGGCTGGGGCTGCTTGGCCCGGCATCGACGCCAGATAGTGTAGTTGCGCGACTGCACGATTCCGTGGTCGGGTACCAGAACGACCCGAGCTACATCGCGATCACCGATAAGGCAGGCATGACATTGGTCAACAGCACGCCAGCGGAATTCGATGCTGAAATCAAACGCGGTTACGAACAATGGCGCACCGTAGTGACCAATGCCAATATCCAGCAGCAATAGGTCAGGAGAGCACCATGAGTGAGACAAAATCAATAGCACAACAGTTGTTGCCTTATGCCGGTCGCCTGCTGGGCACGCTAAACCAGCCGTTAATCAGGCAAGTGGAGATCACCCGTCCCACCGCTAAGGTGATTCAGGGGTTTTTATCACTACCAGATCTCACTTCAGTAGTGGCGGACATCCTTGATGAACTTGGCTATGACACCGCGATTCCGGCACAGACGCTACGGCCACTTGCACCGGGGCAACGCATCGTCGGACCGGCGGTGACAGCGCGTCAGAGCCGCGCCAGACAGTTACCCGGTTTCACGTTGTCCGCAGGCAACGCGCCGCAAGGCGGCGGTATCGACCAAATCACGCTAACGCAATCCGGCGATGTGTTCGTGGTTGAAGCGGCAGGCAGCACCGATGCCTCCAGCTTTGGCGGCATTCTTGCGACGGCGGCTAAGGCCAAAGGGCTCGCAGGCGTAGTGGTTGACGGTGCCGTGCGCGACAGCAGCAGCATCGTTGAATCGGGGCTGAAAGTCTGGTCACGCCGCGCACCGGCAAGCGTCGTCTGGAGCTAGTGGCGTTTAACGATGTGGTCAATATCGGCGGCGTTCAGGTTAGGCCCGGCGATCTGATTCTGGCTGATAACGATGGCGTGATTATCGTTCCCAGCGATATTACGCAGACCGTGCTGGATCGCGCGCTGCAAGCGGCAGAAAAAGAGAGCCATCTATTGAAAGCGCTGGAACAGGGCGCATCGGCGCTCGACGCGGCGGGTATTCTGGCCCCCGGCAAGTGGTGATACCCCCGCGTATCGTCAAAACATCACGCTTAAACCATGATCAATTGAGGTAGACCCATGTCTGCAACGCACAAACATTTACAGGGCGAATTCCTGTCCGGCATCGCGATTGCCCTGCTTGGCGCAGGTGCCATTGCGATCGCCAATACCGAGTATACGCTCGGTACCGCCGCCAGAATGGGTGCCGGTTACATGCCGACCATTCTGGGTGCACTGCTGTTGCTGTTAGGGGGATTGATTGCCGTGCGTGCCTGGCTGTCATCGCCACGCCGTCGCTCCCCCGATGAAGCTGGTTTCACGCTGCGCGCTCCGCTATTGATGCTGGGCGCGGTGATTTTATTTGCCCTGTTGGTCGATCAGTGGGGCATCATTGTTGCCAGCCTGCTAACCGTGATTACCGCCGCCGTTGGCAGTCGCGAAGCAAAACTCAAAGAAACGCTGGCGCTGGCGACGGTACTGGCGTTTTCTGTTCCGCTGCTGTTTGTTCAGGTGCTGGGCTTACCGCTTAAGGTATGGCCGCTATGATCCCAGATGTATGGCAGGGGTTGTTCCACGGCCTGTCGATAGCACTGTTACCGAACAACCTGTTCTATTGCTTTTGCGGTGCGCTGTTTGGCACGCGGGTAGGCGTCTTGCCCGGCGTCGGGCCACTGGTCACCATCGCGTTGTTGTTGCCGTTTACCTTCACGCTGGAACCGACCAGTGCACTGATCATGATGGCAGGTATTTATTACGGTGCGCAATATGGCGGTTCTACCACGTCGATTCTGCTGAATATGCCGGGTGAAACCTCCTCGGTAATCACCTGTCTGGATGGGCACGCCATGGCGAAACAGGGTCGTGCCGGTCCCGCATTGGCGATTGCTGCGCTGGGGTCGTTTTTTTTGCCGGAACGCTGGCGACCTTTGTAATTGGTTTTTCCCCCGTCGCTCGCCAGTATAGCCATTCGCTTCGGGCCGACCGACTATTTTTCGCTGCTGGTGTTGGGACTCATTGGCGCGGTAGTACTGGCACAAGGCTCGCTGCTAAAAGCCATCACCATGGTAGTGGTTGGGCTGCTGCTCGGATTGGTGGGCACCGACATCAACTCCGGTGAATTACGCTTCACCTTTGGTATTCCCGAACTCGCTGACGGCATCGATTTTGTGCCGCTGGCAATGGGTGTGTTTGGTATTGGTGAAATTATCCGCGTGTTGGTGCAGCAGGAAAAAAGCGGCGGCACCGTGATTGAACAAGGTAAGCTGATGCCAAGCGCGCAGGATATCCGCCAGGCTTCGCCCGCCGTTTTGCGCGGTTCCTTACTGGGGTCAGTGCTCGGCCGGCTGCCGGGCGGCGGGGCTGCACTCGCCTCTTTCGCCGCCTACACGGTGGAAAAGAAGCTGGCAAAAGATCCTTCCCGGTTCGGCCAAGGAGCCATCGAAGGGGTCGCTGCGCCGGAGTCCGCCAATAACGCAGCGGCGCAAACCTCGTTTATTCCATTGCTCACGTTGGGATTACCGTCAAACGCCATTATGGCCTTGATGGTGGGTGCCATGATGATCCACGGTATTAATCCAGGCCCGCGCATTATGCAGAGCGAACCTGACCTGTTCTGGGGAATGGTGGCAAGCATGTGGGTGGGAAACGCGATGCTGCTGGTGCTCAACTTACCGATGGTCGGCGTGTGGGTCCGTCTGTTAAAAATACCTTACCGCTTGTTTTACCCGGCCATTGTGCTGTTTAGCTGCGTCGGCATTTACAGCGTATCCAATAATCCATTCAATCTGTTTTTGGCCGCTCTGTTTGCCTTATTAGGGTATACCCTGGCGATGCTGCGCTTTGAGCTCGCGCCGCTGCTGTTAGGCTTTATTCTCGGACCAATGATGGAGGAGAATTTACGCCGGGCGCTGATCATCTCACGCGGAGATTTCGGTATTTTCGTGCATGAGCCCATCAGCTTAGGGCTATTGATTGCATCGGGATTACTGCTGTTGATGACGCTGGCACCGATGGTGCGTTTGGGGCGGGATAAAATCTTCGTTGAATAGCTGGGAAAAAGCAGGATTAGATACGGAGAGTGAGCATGAAACCCACTCTCCGTATTCATCAGCGCTGCAATGATTCATCCAACTGGACGATCAATTCTGGTGAGGGTGAAAGCTGCCCGCGTTCAATCTTATGGATAGCATCAACAATCGTGGCATTCGCCGGAGTAGGCACGCCAACCTGTTGGCCGACCTCAACGATAAGGCCGTTCATATAATCGATTTCGGTGCGCCGCTGGCGGCGGATATCCTGTCCCATCGAGGGGCGCTGATGTTCACTTTGCGTCCCCAGTTCCACATAAGATAAAAAGTTCGCCTCTGCCTCCGCCAGCGCGAGCGAGTCACCTTGCGCAGCCTTAACCAATACCTCTGGCGTACTGCGGTTAATAGCATCCAGAGCCAGCCCCTGCGCCAGCCCCACCTGTGCCGCTTATCCTCCTAACCGGATGGCAAAGCGCCGAATCCGTTCATGACTTACCGGTCAGGCCGCTGGCTGCGGCAATCGAATTACGCATCGCGTTGATGCTGAGTTTGGTCCAACGGTGGGCGTACAAGTCAGGGGTCACCAGCACTAAATCGACAGGCTGTAACAGCTCACCCACACGCTGCAAACGCGGCATAGTGCCACCGCCAAACTCACCCACGCGCAGCGTTCCCGGCGCACCACGCTGATTACCGCGACGCACCTTGCCCGGTGCATACAGCTCGGCAGCGATGGTAATGACAATGCCCAGCGTATTCTCCTTGCCGGCAACCGACGCCACGCGTGCATCGTTGATACAATTCTGTGCGGAAGCAATCACGCCCTCCGGTCGGATAAAGGGACGGATAAACTGCGTAGCCCACAGCGTGTCGTAAGACTTGAGCACCACCAGACCAATATCAAACGGTGGTTCCAGGTGCAAGCGCTGCGCCTCGCCAAGGTGAAGAATGTTTAACGGCACGGTAAAATGCTCTTCCGGCGTCAGTCCTTCCAACGACAACCCGTCACGCCGGAGCGCCTCGACATTTTCTGCCCAGGGATCGATAAGCGTGACCTGACGCCCGGCACGAGTCAGGTATGCGCCAAGATAGCCGCCAATCGCCCCCCCGCCGATAGGCAAGGCGAGGCTTAGCGGAATTAAAGGAACGGCTCTTGGTTGGGTTGGACGCCAAGCCCGCTGTTGATGCGGTTACTGAAGTTAAAATAAGCGGCAATAGCAACCACCTCAATAATCTCCTGCTCCGTGACGCCACTTGCACGCAGCGGTGCCAAATCGCGCTCTTCCACGGTTTCCGGCGCTTCCGTCAACTTTTGCACATAGTCGGCAATCGCCCGCTCACGTGGGCTTAATTCCGCGTCACGGTAGTTCACTTCTATACCGCCAACCCAGAGTGCATCGCCAGTGATCTGGCGCAATTTCGCCGCGTGCCCCCAAACGCAAGGACGGCAACGGTTTTGTACGCTCACCACCAACGCAATCAATTCACGCTCTTTACCGTTCAATCCTCCCTCGTATTCCACAGTCAGCGCGCGGCTTAGTGCATCCTGTGCCAGCAACACGGCAGGAAATTGTCCCAATACCGCCTGCATATTGCGGATGAAACCGCGTGTTTCGATGGAGTCTTCGAATAGCTTTCCTGTCTCTTGCGTCGTTGTTGTATTTTTCAGTTTTAACCAAGAGATATTCTTTGTTTTCACATTCTTGATGGACATAGCCGGTGTTTCCCTTATTGATTTAGCGATACGGATGTTTAATGAATAAGGTCTGCATTAAGTGTCATTACTTTATTAATACTTAATAAAGTAATGAATAGGTTGTTTTAACGCTGGCATTAAAATAAGAAAAACATAATTAAAGAAGACAATCCAGTGCTATTTACATTGCCAATATTGGACTATTTATAGCTAAGACACGAAAGGCATTCTCCGTATGATTATTGGGATTAGTGACTAATCAGGACACACTGACTGAAATGATGCATTATCTATTTCGCCGGCTTGCACAGGTCAGTATTGTTGCCGGATTAGTGATATTGGGAAATTTTATTTTACTCAAATCGGTACCGGGAGATTTGGCGGATGTTATTGCCGGAGAATTTGGTGCAGCAACGCCAGAATATATGGAGATGTTGCGCGCGCAATTTGGTCTCTACCGCTCCGGTTTTGAACAACTTGCTACTTATTTTTCTCAGATAGCTCATTTCGATCTGTGGTTCTCGTTTCGCTATAACTTGCCAGTACAAACATTAATTCTGGAGCGACTGCCCGCCACGTTGCTGCTGATGGGCAGCAGCCTGCTGTTTTCCGTAATATTTGGCGTGATCCTGGGGTGTTTTGCCGCGCGCTATCGCCATGGCCTTTTCGATCAGGGCGTTACGCTGTTTTCCGCCGTCGTGTTTGCCATACCGGTGTTCTGGTTCGGCTTGATGGGCATTGTGTTGTTCGCGGTTCATTTACGTTGGCTGCCCATCGGTGGCATGGTCACAGTGGGCGCCACACCCGGCACACTGGGGGTGGCTGGCGATGTCGCCTGGCATCTGATTATGCCCGCCGTCACGCTGGGTTTATCGCATTTAGCACTGTATGCCCGCGTGACACGCGCCTCGATGCTGGAAGTATACCCGCTCGATTTTGTGCGCACCGCGCGGGCGAAAGGCATCAGCGAAACGGCAGTCACCCTGCGCCACATTTTACGTAACTCACTGTTGCCCGTGGTTACACTCACCGGTTTACAGCTCGGCACGCTGCTTGGTGGTGCCGTGGTGGTCGAAACCGTGTTTTCCTGGCCGGGTATGGGCAGACTGGCTTTCGAGGCTGTGTCCGATCGCGATATCAATCTGTTACTCAGCCTGTTCCTCTGCAACTCGCTGTTGGTAGTCTTGAGTAGCCTGTTGATTGATATTCTGTATGGCGTGCTCGATCCACGCATTGGATTGGCGTCATGAAAAACCGCTCTGACGCCCATCTCAATGTGTACCTGCGCATCTGGGCCTACCTGTTAGCAGGGCTGTTGGTTATCGCCGCCTGCGCCGGACTGCTGTTCCCTGGCGATCCCCAGGCAATGGTGGGGCCGCGCACGCTGTGGCCGCTGCAAAATGCGCAATTTCCGTTGGGCACCGATCAACTTGGGCGCGACGTGGCCGCACAGTTGGCGCACGGCGCACGGGTATCATTAGCCATTGGTTTCGGTGCCGCACTCATTGCCACGGTGATTGGCGTCAGCGTGGGTGCTGCCGCAGGCTATCTCGGCGGGTGGTATGACGATGTGCTGATCCGCATTTGCGAATACTTTCAAACCATCCCGACCTTTCTGTTTTCAATGGTGCTGGTCGCGCTGCTCTCCCTATCGCTGGGCAGCGTGGCGCTGGCAATCGGCCTCACGTCTTGGACTGAAATTGCACGTCTGACCCGTGCCGAAGTGTTCAAAATCCGTCACGCCGATTATGTACTGGCCGCCGAAACCATGGGTATCGGTCATCTCGGCATCGTACGCCAGCACATCCTTCCGAACAGTACCGCTCCGGTCATCGTGATGATTTCCGTGGTGATCGCCCATGCCATTCTGGTCGAAGCCGCACTCGCGTTTCTCGGCCTGGGTGATCCCAATACCGTGTCGTGGGGCGCGATGATTCGCAACGCCAGACCGTTACTGAGAACCGCCTGGTATCTCATCGCGTTGCCGGGGCTGGCGATCTTTATCACTGTCATGAGCTTTACGTTGTTAAGTAACGGCCTTACGGATCTGCTCAATCCACACAAGGGGATAACAAAATGACCGCACCGCTGCTTCAGGTTCAGGATCTCACCGTTGCGTTTTCGGCCCGCGATGCGTTACCACAACGCGTGGTACACGGCATCAGTTTCGATCTTTTCGCAGGTCAAACGTTGGCACTGGTGGGGGAATCCGGCTGTGGTAAAAGCGTGACCGAGCTAACGCTGATGGGGTTATTACCCGAGGCGCACAGCACTGGACACGTCCTACTAGGCAGCACCGATATTTTGCATACCACCCCGCGCCAGCGCCGTCAGCGCGGCGGCCCCGCATTGGCCATGGTATTTCAAGACCCGATGAGCGCGTTGAATCCGGTGTTGACCATTGGCAGTCAGTTGGTTTAGGCGATACTTGCCGCCAGCCCACTTTCCCAGCGCGAAGCAAAGACGCGCGCACTCGATCTGCTGCTACAAGTGCGTATTCCAGAACCCGAACACCGTTTTAACGAGTATCCGCACAAGCTCTCTGGCGGAATGCGTCAGCGGGTGGTTATCGCATTGGCACTGGCTACGCGCCCGGCCGTATTGATTGCCGATGAGCCGACCACTGCACTGGATGTCACCATTCAGGTCCGGATACTACAACTGCTGGTCAGCCTTAAAGACGAACTGGATATGTCACTGCTGCTGATTACCCACGACCTCGGGGTGATCGCCGAAACCGCCGACCGCGTCGCCGTGATGCGCCACGGCGTCATCGTTGAAGAGCAGGATGTGTTTTCCTTTTTTGATGGTCCACACCATCCCTATAGCCGCCAGTTGCTGCTGGCACGCCCCCAGCCGCGTGCACGTCATGGCACAAGGCCGCGTCTCCACAGTATCAATGATGCCCGCAGCAACACCGAGGAGGCCGCGTAATGTTACAGGTGCAAGATTCACATGTAACCTACCCCACCCCGCAAGGCAAGGCGTATGCCGTCAACGGCATCAACCTTGAGGTTGCGGCGGGCGAAACGGTCGGTATTGTCGGTGAGTCCGGCTGTGGCAAACCCCCACTGGCCCGAGCCGTGATGCGACTGCTGGAACCGAGCGCCGGACGCATTGTGATCGGTGATGTAGACGTAACCTCACTTCCGAAACGAAAGCTGCACCCGTTGCGCCAGCGCATTCAGATGGTGTTTCAAGATCCGGCGGCATCCCTCGATCCGCGTTTCACGGTGGGGCAACTGATTGGCGAGCCGTTAACGCTGACGGAAAAACACCGGGCTACGCGGAATAAACGCGTGCTGGCATTGATGGATGACGTCGGGTTACCCGTTGCGCTGTTCGACCGTTTCCCACACCAGCTTTCCGGCGGACAGCGTCAGCTGGTCGCCATTGCACGCGCCATCGCCCCCGTCCGGACATCATCGTGCTGGATGAGCCGGTCTCCGCACTGGACGTCTCGTTGCAGGCGCAGGTGTTGAATTTACTGGTGGATTTGCAGCAGCAGTACCGTATGGCGTACCTGTTTGTCAGCCATGATATCGGCGTGGTACAGCACATGGCGGACCGGATTGCCGTGATGTATTTAGGGCGCATTGTAGAAATAGCGCCTTATGCCGACATCATGGAATCGCCGCAGCATCCGTACACCCAGGCATTACTTCAGGCGATCCCGGTGATGGATCCGCGCCGTTCACGTATTGCCGATAAACAGATACTCACCGGAGATGTCCCCAGTCCGCTCACGATTCCCAGCGGGTGCGCGTTCCATACCCGCTGCCGTTTTGCTACCGATCGCTGTCGCCGCAGCGTTCCACCCCTGCATTCCGTCGGTTCGGATTCTCTCGTTGCTTGTCATTTATCCGCACCTTCAACGGAAAGCCCGTTCAACTGAAAGCCCGTGAAGTCACAACAATAAAAACCTTAACCACGTATTACACAACAGTAAGGGGAAATTTCATGCCTAAATACATCCGTTTTCTAAAGTACATTCATTTTCTAACGCGCCTGTTGATAGGCACTCTGTTGTTGAGTGGCTGTCTGGCCTACGCTGCTGAACCTGTGCGCGGCGGCACGCTGATCGCCGTCATTAATCCAGCGCCGAGTGTGCTGAGCAGTGCCATCAACAACCACTTCTCGGTTAACGCGGTATCGCCCAATGTGTTCGATGGTCTGCTTTCTTACGACAAAGACATGAACCCGCAGCCGAGCCTGGCGCTGAGTTGGGAAACCGCCGCAGACGGTCTCTCCGTACGCTTCAACTTGCGCCCCAACGTAAAATGGCACGATGGCGAACCCTTTACCTCACAGGATATTCGTTACAGCGCGTTGGAACTGTGGAAAAAACTGCACCCGCGCGGGCGCACCACCTTTGCCAATCTGGTGGATGTAGAAACGCCCGATCCACTGACGGCGATATTTAAACTGTCTCAACCCTCACCGATCTTGCTCATCGCACTGAGTGCGGCAGAATCGCAGGTATTGCCCGCGCATCTGTATCAGGGCAGCGATCCACTGAAAAACCCACATAACATTGCGCCGATCGGTACCGGCCCGTTCCGTTTCGTGAGCTGGCGTCGGGGCGAGTTCATCGAGTTGGCGCGTAATGAAAACTATTGAGATCAGGGCAAACCCTATCTCGACAAACTGATTTTCCGCCTGATTCCGGACGATGCGCCACGAGCTGCCACGTTTGAAACCGGAGAGGTAAAATACGGCCCGTTCGATCCGGTTCCGCTGGCCGATATTGCCCGGTTGAAAAAAAATCCGGCGCTGAAAATTACCAGCGAAGGCTATAACTGGCTCCCCCCGTTATTTACCTTTGAATTCAACACGCAAGACCCGATTCTGCGTCAGGTAAACGTGCGACAGGCGCTGACTTACGCGATTGATCGTCAGGGATTGATCGACAGCGCGTGGTACGGCATTGGTAAGGTGGCTACCAGCCCTATTCCGCACTATCAAAAATATTTCACCAATGATGTTCCACATTACCCTTACGACGCCAAGAAAGCGGAACAACTACTGGATGTGGCAGGCTACCCGCGTGGTGCCAACGGTGAACGCTTCTCGCTGTTTTTCGACTATGAGGGCAACAATGAATCCTTGCAGAATACCACGGGGTTTTTGCGCCAGAACCTGAAGCAAGTTGGCGTGACGCTAAAGCTGCGCACACAGGACACACCAACCTACTACCGTCGGATTTACACCGATTATGACTTCCAAACCCGTGCCTGTCAGTTCTCCGCGATGATCGATCCGGCCATGGGGCTATACCGCCTGTATGGCACCGACTCCATTGTCAAAGGCGTGCCAAACACCAACGGGGGCGCGTTACTCTAACCCGACGCTGGATGCGATTATCAAAACCACACAAACCGATACCAACCCCGCTAACCGCCTGAAAGCGTTCCATGAATGGCAGCGTATTGCGATGACGGATTTGCCTAACCTGCCGTTGTTCGAGTTACAACGTCAGACCATTTACAGTTCGCACTTGCACGGCATCAGCGACACGCCCGACCAAACCTTCAGTTCGCTGAAAAATGTCTGGCTGAATAAGGAGGGCCAATGATGGCTCCACACATTGCGGTTGTCGGTGCCGGCGCGGTGGGTGGGTTCATTGGTGCGCGTCTGGCCGCCGCGGGAGAAAACGTGACTCTTATCGACCGCTGGCGGGAACACGGAGACACCGCGCGCCGCAACGGTCTGCGCATTGACGGTGCCGTGCCGCAGGATAACGCCATCGCGCCAGTGCGTATTCTGGCTGACGACGACATTGACAGCCTAAAGGCACTGCCGCCGCTCGATATCGTCTTCATCAGCGTGAAATCCTATGACACCCGCTGGGCCGCCGAATTGGTGTTGCCCTATCTTCACGCGGATGCCGTGGTTGTCTCGGCACAAAATGGCTGCAACGAGGCGACGCTTGCCGAGATTGTCGGCGCGTCGCGAACTGCCGGGTTGATCGCCGCGCGTATCGGGGAACTGGACGGGCAGCGCAGTGCGCGCATCGAAACGCTGGCAACGTTGCTACGGCAGGTGGATTCCGTTGCGGTGATTGATAATCTGGCTGGGGAGCGCTGGTCCAAACTGGCGGTCAATGCGATGCGCAATGGCGTTTCTGCCGCTACGGGATTGACCATAGATGCGTTAGACAGCCACCAGCAACTGCGGCGTTTTTCCATCAAAGTGGCGGGAGAAGAGGTGCGTGTCGGACAACGATTGGGCTATTCGCTGACCGCGCTCGGCGCCATTCCCGCCGCATTATTTGCCGCCGCCACAGACGGCAGTGCGACAGCGCTCGCGGAGATCGAACAGCGCCTGATCGATGCGGCGCAGCGCGGCGCGGTCGGGCAACGACCGTCCATGGGGGCAGGATATTGAGAAAGGTCGCCGCACGGAAATCGATGAGATCTACGGCCTGGTTATTCAACGTGCCGCAGAACTCGAGATTCCGGTTCCGGCAAATCAAACCGTGTATGACCTGGTGCGAGCCATTGAAAATGGCACGCTCGCGCCCGCACCGGAAAATCTTTTGGACACAGTAGAGTAACGGTTATTCACTCAGTGCATCAGACTGGCGGTGACGGGTCGTTGACTCGCTCACCGCCATCGGCAAGGTTGCCAGCCAACCGGATACTTCCTCAAGGCTGAGCACATCGGCATAGCGCGCATTGAGATCCAGCAGGGTGAAATCCAGCAACGACTGGCTGCGATCGCCAATCACTTCGCGCGGCAACATCACATGAAACCCCATCTGGAATGCTTCAATGGCCGTGGCACGAATACTGCCGCTGGCGGTCACGCCGCCCAGAATCAGGGTGTCGATACCTTGTTGCTTCAGCCATGCAGCCAAATCATGGCCATAAAAATCGGACACATAACAGGTGGAATGATTACGCTCAAAAGGTGCATCCCCCAGAGCTTCATCAATGCGGTTCAGGTAGGCATCTTCCGTCAGCGTGGTGATAAACGGGTATTTTTTTCCCCATAGCCAGGAAAAGGGATGCTCTGGCCGATAAACCGTGCGGGTAAACACCGTCGGTAACCCACGCTGTGCCGCCATGGTCAGTAATCAATGTAGCCCCGCTTTATCAAACGGGGTATCAATCGCCAACGTCGAGTCGAAGTCCATGTAGGCGTAGGTCACATCCCGCACCAAAATCGCCGCTTTGGAACCAAAGCCTATTTTGTGGGCAAAACCGGTCTGAGAGAAAACGCGTTGAATCTCGTCGGCAAGGTAACGGCGCTGACCGCCGGGGGTGTAAACCACCTTCAGCCCATAGGTTTTGACTTCTCCGTTATCTTCCAGCCGACGCAGCGTGCTGGCGGAGATACCCAGCATTTTAGCCGCATCAGAAACCGTCAATAATTTATCGTACATTACATAGTGTCCCATTGACCGGAAAAGCGTGCTGTAGACAAAACCGGTGCTCCCTGCACGTGTGATCGCGAGCAGCCTTCTGAAAAGAAGGCGCAGACTGATGACAAAGTCACTTTACTCCTCGTCATCCTTGGTTTCCCTCTCGTCATCCTCGGCGAAAGCCGGGGATCTCTATGAGAACAAACGCGTTTCTTCCGTAAGAGATTCCCGCTTTCGCGGGAATGACTGTTTTAGGTAAGTCAGTGATCATCTGTTATGCCTGACAGAATGGCGGCAGGCAAGCATGCCAGTCCGTTATCTGCTGGTAAAGCATACCCAAATCCACCAGCGCCTGTTCATTGCCATGGCGGGCAATCCACAGCATCCCCATTGGCAGTCCCGTTGCGGAAATGCCCACCGGCAGCGCCAAGGTTGGCACACCAGCGTTGGTAAACGGCATATTGTAAGCAGGAGACCCGGTCGCCACCAGACCGTGTGGGGCTAATGTCGGCGTCACTGGCGTCATCAGCATATCCACGTCGTCGAACAAGGTCGCCAGTTCGTGGCGATAACGGGCACGCACCTGCTGCGCCTGTATGTACGCCTGCGCAGAGACAGCGAGGCCTTGTTGCATAAATTCCTGCAAATAGGCACCGAACAGCGTGGGCGTCTGCAAGAATGTGTCGCGGTGATAAGCAGCGCATTAGGCCTGCATCACAATATGGTGCGCACGGCAGGCATCGTCAAAACTGTCTGGTAGCGTGATACGTTTAAGCTTCACGCCACGCCCGGCCAGGGCATCCATTGCCTGCAAACAGGCCGCGCCAATTTCAGCATCCCCCCCCCCCCCGGCATAATAGGGATGCTCGACGATCCCCACCGTGTAATCGTGCTTCTCGCGCAGTTGCAACGGCGTATAGGGCAATGACAGCGTAGTGTCATCACGTGGGTCTGGGCCAGAGAGTGCATTAAACACCAGCGCCGCATCTTCCACCGTATGGGTGAAGGCTCCCACATGATCCAGCGACCAACTGGCGGGAATCACCCCCGCCTTGCTGATGCGCCCATAGGTGGCTTTCAACACCGTCACTCCGTTGAACGCCGCCGGGCGAGACAACGAGCCAGCCGTTTGAGTACCCAATGCCATCAGCGCCATACGCGCACCAACGGCAGCGGCAGAACCGCTGCTTGAGCCACCGGGGGTATACGCCGGGTTCCAGGCATTGCCGGTCTTGGGCGGCGTCCCCAGATTAGCAAACTCTGTGGTGGTCAGTTTCCCCAGCAGCAGGGCCCCCATGCCATCGAACTTATCGATCACGCTGGCGTTTTCACTGGAGATATTACCCTCCAGTACCTTAGAGCCGCCTTCCGTCGGTAAACCGCGCGTGTGGAAGATATCCTTGGCGCCGTAAGGGATACCAAACAGTGCGGACTTGCAGGCGATGGCCCCCATTTGTTGATCCAATTCCAGGGCGCGCTGGCGCGCCCCTTCTTTATCAAGATAGCGCCACGCCTTGATGTCGCCGTCGCGTTGCTCGATACGCGCCAGAAAATGGCTCAACAACTCGCTTGGAGAAACCTTGCGCGCGGCCAGTTGCCGCCGGGTGGCGGCAATCGTGGCAAAGGGCGAGGCATCCAACATGGTTTTCATACCCAATATAGCGTTCATGCCTTGATGTCCTTGTTATGGCTTGGCAGCAAACTGACCGTCAACGATTTGCGTATAAGGCATATCTTGCGTGATGTTGCCGACAAATTTCTGAATATCAATGGCCGTAGTAAAGGCTTCTGGCGAAATGACTGCGTTGGCCGGATAGACGTTGCTGTCGATCATCCGCTGTACTGCCGCATCCACCACGCTACCGTCCAATGCCGCGAACTCCTGGCGCGCCACCTGTTTGGCAACATCGGGATTCTGATGAATAAATGCCAGAGATTCGTTGATGGTTTTCACGAAGCGCGCCACCAGTTGCGGGTTATCAGCAATCATTTTCTCTGAGGTGTTGATGGTAGAGAATGCGTACTCAGGATAGTCGCGGGTGAAATCTTAAATCACTTTCAGCCCTTGCCCCACATCCTGATCCGCCTGCGGTTCATACACCACGGCGGCATCCGCACGGCCCGCTAACAGTGGCCCCAGTTCCGAACCGTTTTGCACTTCATTAATCGCCACATCCGTCTTCGGGTTTAACCCGGTCTGGCCGAGCAGGCGCAGCAACAGCGTGTTAGAGGTTCCCGGGGCCAGCCCCACCACCACACGTTTGCCTTTCAAATCCGCCGGTGAGGTGAATTTGAAATCGGGCTTAGCCACAATCCATACTGGCGCGCTGTTGGCCACCGCGCTCACCACCTTGGCCTTACCGCCTTTTTGCTGGGCGAACCCGACATGTTCAGGGCCATGTACGGAGAACTGCGCTTCACCGGACAGCACCGCCGCCAGCGCGGTCGGGCCTGAACCCGCCGAACGAATCGACGTTACGTCTATCTGATTTTTTTCGAATAACCCTTGGTGTTTGGCAACATATACCGGTAAGTACAACAAAGAGTGGAAAGCCTCCGTCACCAGCACGCGATCGGGCTTGGCATCAGCCGCTGACGCATTGACGGAACCCGCTGTAAACAGCGCCGCGCACACCCATGCAACGATTTTATTCATCTCACTTTCCTTCTTAACCAGTTAAGGAACAACGGAACGGATACCACTAGCGATGTGTTTGCTGACGCTCCCAAGGCAGCAGCCAGCGTTTGCAGTTGAACCACCACCAGATAGAGCACGATGGCGACCACCAGCAACGTAAAGACACCGACCCACACCACATTGAGATTGAAAAGATTGCCTGCGACGAAAATCATTTTCCCCAGACCATAATCGGAAGAGATAAACTCGCCGCCGATGTCGGCAATCAGGGCAAAACCGATATTTAGCCGGAAAGTGGCGATAATCCATGGCAGGGTCGACGGTACCACCACCTTGCGGAAAATCTGGTTGCGATTGGCCCCGAGGGAGCGCATCAGGTTGACCTGACTATCATCAATCTGGTGCGTGCTGCCACGCGGAGAGCAGCGCCACGACATAGGTAGCGATAAAGGCCAGCGCAATTTTGGAAAACAGTCCGGAGCCGAACCAAATGATGATGATGGGGGCCAACGCAATCTTCGGCAGGCTGTTTAGCGCGATGAAAAACGGGTCGAGAATGCGCGCCAGCGTCGGTGTATGCCTCAGCAATAGCCCGGAAAAGGAACCGAGCAAGCTGCCCAGCACAAATCCGGTCACGGTGGCATACACCGTGACATAGGTGTTCTGCAACAGTTCGCCGTTACCCACCAGGCGCACAAATTCCTGCCAAATCCCTGCCGGATAGCCCATTAAGAATGCATTGACCACGCCGGCATTCACCCCGAACTGTCACAACGCGACAATGCTGGCGAGCAGTAAGGCGCGCCACCCATTGTCGCGCAGTATCGACAACCAGCGCTTTCTGCGCTGACTTCCCTGACGTGAACGACCCGAGGCCGTTTTATCAGTAACGACAGCAGACTTGTTCATGCATGATCCCCCAGTTGGATATCCATATCAGCCCAGATCGCATCGAAGAAGGATTGGAACTCGGGATCTTTACGCGCGCCCATGGCGGAACCGTGCCGCTTGGCGAGGCCAATATCGTAGGTTTTCTTGTTCCAGGTGGGCCGCTGTGACATCACAGCAATGCGATCGGACATGGCAATGGCTTCACCAATGTCATGGGTGATCAACACCACGGCTTTGCCGTATTCGTTGAGGATCGTCAGGATCTCCTCTTCCAGCACCAGTCGGGTTTGGTAATCCAGCGCCGAGGGATAGGCGTGAGCAAAATCGCGCAGTCCATACTTATCGAGGTAGGTCATCGCCCGCTCGTGGCGTTCTTTCTTCGGCATCTCGCTGATTTCCAGCCCGAGACAGACGTTATCCAGAATGGTGCGCCACGGAAACAGCAGGTCTTTTTGCAACATGTAACCCACTCGCCCTTTGCCGGGCATGGCGTAGTACGGGTCGAACACCTGAATTTCGCCCGCAGTCGGAGGCAGTAGCCCCGCGATAATGTTAAACATGGTGGTTTTGCCGCAACCTCTCGGCCCGACAATGCTGATAAATTCCTGGTGATAAATATCAAGGGAAATGTCTTTGATAACGTCGACTGCGTTATCGTCTTGATCTAAAAACTGTTTTTTACGCCTTTCATGGCAATCGCCACCGCGGGAGCGGCAGGATCGCCAGAAGGCATTTTTTCTCTTGCAGGTGAAGGGGTCATCATACACTCCTGACTAACGGCGTTTCCGACTGCCAAAAACGCGAAGCCGGATAACAAGGATGTCGATTGCGCGCACTTCACCGTGCAATAACTTGTCAAACTTGTCTAATAAGACAAACTTATCATTCCTTCCATCAGGTTGGCATCAGACCGCACCAGCAAACGAGTACAGCGCCAGTCTCCCCCCTTTCAGGCATAAAAAAAGCGTCTGCCTGAAAAGCAGACGCTCAAACTGCTGACGAAGCCTATCAGCCTCTTTGTCGTTCTCGGCGTAGACCGGGGACCTCTGACAGAATGAACGCGTCTAGTCTGTAGGAGATTCCCGCCTTCGCTGGAATGACCGGGGGGATGTGGGAATACGCGTGTTAGGCAGGTTTGTCAGCAACCTCAATAACCGACGGTAAAGCGCAATTTCAGATGGTTGCCCTGCTCCAGTTCATCCACCAGTGCGACGGAAAAGTCACCCGCCGAAATGGCGCTGTTGCCCGCCTCATCGACCAGCAGGGTATCTTTGCCCAGACGGAAGTGCCCGGTGCGTGGCCCCGGCGTGAACAGCGCGGAAGAAGATAGGAACGACCATGACAGCTCATCGTGCTGGCGCAACACAGCCAGGAACTCAGCGCCTCGCGTGGCTTCCGGGCGATAGGCATCGGGGAAGTCTGGGGTATCCAACAAGCGGGTGCCCGCGACATCGAGTGAGCCTGCACCGCCCACCACCAGATAGCGTTTTACGCCCGACGGGCTGACAGCCTCAATCAGTTGCGACGGTTCGACCACCTGAAAGCGTACTGCACTGATCGCAGCATCATGGCCGCGCAGCGCGGCGCTTAATCCATCGCGATCGCTGACATCTAATGCCAGCGGCGTCACGGCGTCATGCTGTAGGATGGCAGTGGTGTTACGCGCAATCGCCGTTACCTGATGACCACGCGCCACCAACTCTTTCAGAATTTCGCTACCGGCCATGCCGGTTGCACCAATCAGGGCAACTTTCATCGTGTTCTCCGTAATCAGATCGTTTTACCAAGCTCATCGGTTGAGCTTGCCACTGACCTTAGTGTAAGACATCGCGTGAACAAGATAAGGCCTGATATCCGAGCAGCACTGTTGCAGCATTCGCACAAATATCCAGAAATGGTACGCGAATGCAGCTGGATTGGTACAAAAAAGGGAGCAATTCTGAGGCATCCCGGCAATCTATCAAACGAATAGCGCCGGGATGATCGACCGTTAAAGGCGTATCAGTTGAACGCCTGATTGAGCAGAATGGAGGTGATCACGCCCGTTGCCACCGCAATCAGCACGTAATTACCGTAGATATAGCGCCACTGGTGGCCAGGCGTAGGGCTGGGCAGGCCATAGCCACGCCAGTCACGTACCCAGTAGCGATCGCCGCGGTACGGACCGGGAATCGGATGCCCGGCACGAAAATCATAGCCACGCCAGCGGAAATGGTCGCGCCTGTCATCATAGCGCCCCCAATCACCCCTTGGGCCATTATCCCAGCGCGGACCGTGTCCTCGCCCGCGATCCCAACCGGGGCCGCCATTGCCACGCGGGCCGTCATCCCAATGACGTCCCCCTTCGCCTCTCGGGTCATCAGGACCGTGCGCATAAGCAAAGGAAGCAGAGAGTGGACCGAGAACCATAGCGGTCATGACGAGCGTCAGAATGGTTTTGCGCATGTGCGTATCCTCAAGATAACGACGGCAGCCACCGTTGCCGCTACTATCTGCCTTCGCCTCACGCGCGAATATCTCCTGTATTCCTAATTACACGGCGCCTTACGCGACTTTACATTGCTTAACGCTTTCCTCACTCAAAGCCTGATGGCAATAGCAAAAAGCACGGCTAAAACGCAGAAATCAGCATCTGGGCTATATTCATTTCAGTTCTAAATCATAGTCGAATGTGATTTAGAACCTTATGGCTTACGTCGTAGATTATTCAGCATCGAACGTTATATAACGTTCTCCACTACACGATAGGTAAACGCAATGAAAACACTGGCTTTGGCAGCATTCACTGGCGCACTGTTGATGGCGGGTACAGCCGCACAGGCACAAGACGATCTCAGCGCCATCAAGGCCGCTGGCGTACTCAAGATCGGTACAGAAGGCACCTATGCGCCTTACTATTTCCATGATAAATCAGGAAAACTTCAGGGCTTCGATGTGGATATCGGCCGTGCTGTTGCTGAAAAACTGGGGGTAAAAGCCGAGTTTGTGGAAGGTCGCTGGGACGGTTTGATTGCCGGTGTGGACGCAAAGCGCTATGACGCGGCGATTAACCAGGTGGGTATCACCCAAGAGCGTCGAGCCAAATTTGATTTCTCCAAACCCTATATCGATTCCAAAGCGGTACTGGTGGTGCGTAGCGACAACGATACCATCAGACCTCAAAGGCCGTAAATCGGCACAGAACCTGACCAGCAACTTCTCAAAACTGGCCAGCAGTCACGGTGCCGAAATTGTTCCCACCGACGGTTTCAACCAATCGCTGGAACTGGTACTGAGTGGGCGTGCCGAAGCAACGTTGAATGACAATCTGTCATACCTGGACTTCAAAAAACAGAAGCCGGATGCCAAGGTCAAAGTGGCAGCAACCGCTGCGGAAGGTGATCCTTCAGGGATTCTGGTGCGCAAAAACCAGCCGGAACTGGTGGCAGCCTTGAACAAAGCGTTGGATGAAATCAAAGCAGACGGTACCTATAAAACGATAGCGGTGCGATACTTTGGGGAAGATGTTTCCCAATAATCGTCGCGTTCGAGGTCACTATTGATGCCACCATGGCTACAACTTACGGCAGACTCCTTCTGGAGTCTGCTTTCTGCTGGGTTACAGTTTACCGTTCCGCTCGCCATTCTCTCTTTTGTGCTCGGACTAGCACTGGGCATTCTGGTGACGTTGATCCGTCTCTATGGGCCCAAGCCGCTGAAATGGTTGGCGGATTTTTACGTGTGGGTGATTCGCGGCACGCCGTTGCTGGTGCAGTTGTTTTTAATTTTCTATGGGCTGCCTAATGCAGGCATCACGCTGGATGCCTTTCCGGCTGCACTGATTGGCTTCACGCTCAACGTGGGAGCCTACAGTTCGGAAATCGTGCGCGGAGCCATCCTTTCAGTGGCTAACGGTCAGTGGAATGCCGCGGCCTCGCTGAGCATGAATCGACGCCAGACGCTGTGCTGGGTGATTATTCCACAGTCGATTTTTGTCTCTATCCCGCCGCTCTCCAATACATTCATTTCGCTGATCAAAGACACCTCGCTCGCCGCCGTCATCACGGTCCCGGAGATGTTTCTGGCGGCACAGCGTATTGTTTCCGTCACCTACGAACCCTTGATCCTGTACGTGGAAGCAGCGCTGATCTATTTGCTGTTCAGCACGGTACTGAGCAAGCTACAAACCCGGCTCGAAACCCACTATCAACGCCACATTCCCCACTGATTTTGCTTCCCTGCCTCGTCTTGGGGCAGGTGGCTTTTCTCCGCACAGTTCCTTCACCCAAAAGTGGGCACTTTGCACTCAAATAGCGCATATTTTGCAGCAAAGTGCCATTTAAGTGCACCTCAACCGAATAAACCTTATCGCGACTCGGCAATTTTTCTATTTTCTTGTTATTTATCATCAAAATAAATTATTGGCATCGGTTTTGCTTAACCCTGTCACGGCACGCTACCGTCTGACAAAACAACGGTGCCGACAGACAGGAATGGTGCAGCCGGATGGCCGCTACCTCACAGCAACACACAACGACTGAGCTACATAGGATCATTATGAAAAGAATGCTACTTTCCACGCTGGTTGCCGGCGCATCCCTCTTCGCCGTCATCAATCAAGCCCATGCGGGTGCAACATTGGATGCCATTCAGAAAAAAGGATTTGTTCAGTGTGGTATCAGTGACGGCTTGCCTGGCTTCTCCTATGCAGATGCCAGCGGGAAATACTCAGGTATTGACGTAGACGTTTGCCGCGGCGTCGCTGCCGCCGTGTTTGGCGATGCCAGCAAAGTGAAATACACCACGCTGACCGCTAAAGAGCGTTTCACCGCACTGCAATCTGGTGAAGTTGATATTCTGTCGCGTAACACCACCTGGACCTCTTCCCGTGACGCCGGGATGGGCATGCTGTTTACTGGCGTGACGTACTACGATGGCATCGGCTTCCTGACTCACAATAAAGCTGGCCTGACCAGCGCGAAAGAGCTCGACGGCGCAACCGTTTGTATTCAGGCCGGTACCGATACCGAACTGAACGTGGCGGATTACTTCAAAACCCACAACATGAAATACACCCCGGTCACTTTCGACCGCTCTGACGAAAGCGCCAAGGCGCTGGAGTCCGGCCGCTGCGATACCCTGGCGTCCGACAAGTCTCAACTGTACGCGCTGCGTATCAAGCTGAGCAAACCGGCTGAATTCATCGTATTACCGGAAGTTATCTCCAAAGAGCCGCTGGGACCGGTCGTACGTCGCGGTGATGAAGAGTGGTTCTCGATCGTACGTTGGACCCTGTTTGCCATGCTGAATGCGGAAGAAATGGGTGTGACCTCGAAGAACGTTGACGCGCTGGCCGCTAAGCCGACCACCCCAGACATGTCTCACCTGCTGGGTCATGAAGGTAACTACGGCAAAGATCTGAAACTGCCAGCTGATTGGGCTTTCAAAATCATCAAGCAAGTCGGTAACTACGGTGAAATTTTCGAACGCAATGTCGGTATGGACAGCGAGCTGAAAATCAAACGTGGCCTGAATGAGCTGTGGAACAAAGGCGGTATCCAGTACGCCCCAGCGGTGCGTTAATCGCTAACAGAAAACGGGTGCCGCGCCAGTGTGCGGCACCTCGGTATTCCCGCTTTTTCCGTGTTCCTGCTATTGAGGCACTCGCATGCAACAACGCCCAACCGTGAAACGTGATTTTTCACTATCAAATCCAGAGGTGCGCGCCTGGCTGTATCAACTTCTCGTCATCGTTATTGTGATTGCCGTGGCGGGTTATCTGTTGCACAACACCGTAACCAATCTGGCCCAGCGTGGTATTACCTCCGGCTTCGCGTTTCTGAATAACAGCGCAGGCTTCGGTATTGTCCAGCACCTTATCGACTACCAGCAGGGCGATACTTATGCCCGCGTGTTTCTGGTAGGGCTGCTCAACACGCTGCTGGTTTCAGCGCTCTGTATTGTTTTCGCTCAGTGCTGGGCTTTATGCTCGGGATGGCTCGGCTCTCGGATAACTGGCTGTTACGCAAACTGTCCACGGTTTATATCGAAACGTTTCGTAATACTCCCCCGATTTTACAGATCTTCTTCTGGTATTTTGCCGTATTGCGTAACCTTCCCGGTCCGCGCCAGGCGCTTAACACGCTTGATATTGCGTTCCTGAGTAACCGCGGTTTATACCTTCCCGCCGGAGAATTTGGCCCCGGCGCGCTGGGCGCTCTCTTCGCGTTGCTCATTCCGTTGGTGGTCGGCGTTATTCTGTATCGGCGCAATAAACAGATTCACACCCTTACCGGACAATATCACCGCACCTGGCCTATCGTTCTAGCACTGTTGGTGGTACTTCTTGGCGTGAGCCACGCGCTGTTTGGTCCTGCACTGCACCGGGATATCCCGCAGTTGAAGGGGTTCAACTTCCAGGGCGGCATGGTGCTGATCCCGGAACTGGCGGCGTTGACGCTGGCGTTGTCTGTCTACACCTCTGCGTTTACCGCAGAGATTATCCGTTCCGGCATTCAGTCTGTCTCCTACTGGCAACATGAAGCGGCTCGCTCCCTGGGGCTACCCAATCCGATCACGCTGCGTAAGGTGATTTTGCCGCAGGTGCTGCGCGTCATCATTCCGCCGTTAACCAGCCAGTACCTGAATATCGTGAAGAACTCGTCGCTCGCCGCTGCGATTGGTTACCCGGATATGGTTTCCCTGTTTGCCGGCATCGTGCTCAACCAGACCGGTCAGGCGATTGAAACCATTGCTATTACCATGTCGGTATACCTGATTATCAGCCTGATCATCTCCCTGCTGATGAACCTGTATAACCGCAAAATCGCGCTCGTGGAACGCTAGAGGCCGCTATGACGACATTGTCACAACCACATCGTCAGGCCCCACTCTTTGCGCTGTGGCACTGGGCCAAAAAGAACCTGTTTTCCAGCATCCCAAACAGCCTGATGACGCTGCTCTGTGTGGCACATTCTGCCGCCGCTATTGAACTGGACGCTGCTTCAGGCGAACTGGGTCGGTGAGACCCGCGCTGACTGCACCCGCGACGGTGCCTGCTGGGTGTTTATTAAGGCACGTTTCGGCCACTTTATGTATGGGCTGTATCCGGCGGAAGAGATCTGGCGCATTAACTTTGCACTGGTTTTGGGCTTACTCAGTATTCTGCCGATGTTCTGGCGTCGCATGCCGCGCCGTGGGCGCTATATCGCAATCTGGGCGGTGTGTTATCCATTATTAGCCTGGTGGCTGCTGTATGGCGGATTAGGCGGGCTGACACGTGTGGAAACGCGCCAGTGGGGTGGGCTGACGCTTACCCTGATCATAGCGGCGTACCGCTGATCACCGTGTTGTTTATGTCCTCCTGGTGATGCTACCGCTGTTTCTCACCGAAGGCACCAGCATCGATAAACTGCTGCGTGCACTGGTCGGCGTCATCCTGTTCCAGTCAGCCTATGTGGCAGAAGTGGTCAGAGGCGGGCTTCAGGCATTACCGAAAGGGCAATATGAGGCGTCCGCTGCACTAGGGCTGGGCTACTGGCGTATGCAGGGGCTGATCATCCTGCCTCAGGCGCTGAAGCTGGTCATTCCTGGGCTGGTGAATACCATCATCGCACTGTTCAAGGACACCAGTCTGGTCATCATCATCGGCCTGTTAGATCTGTTCAGCAGTATCCAGCAGGCGACCGTTGATCCAACCTGGTTGGGGATGTCGACCGAAGACTATGTTTTTGCCGCCATGATCTATTGAATCTTCTGTTTCAGCACGTCGCGCTACAGCCAGCATCTGGAAAAACGTTTTAACACCGGACACAAGTCGCATTGAGGCTCTTATGAACCAGAACGCATTAACATCAGATAACTATATGATCACACTGGACAATGTGAACAAGTGGTATGGTCAATTCCACGTACTGAAAAACATCAACCTGCACATGAAGCAGGGGGGAGCGCATTGTGCTGTGCGGGCCGTCTGGCTCTGGAAAATCGACGACGATTCGCTGCATCAATCACCTGGAAGAGCATCAGCAAGGCAAGATCACGGTTGATGGCACCGAATTGGACGGAGATCTGCGTAATATCGAGAAGATCCGTACCGAAGTGGGGATGGTGTTTCAGCACTTTAACCTGTTTCCACACCTGACCGTGCTGCAAAACTGCACGCTGGCCCCATGCTGGGTGCGCCATATGCCGAAGAAAGAAGCGGAAGAACTGGCGATGCGCTATCTGGAGCGCGTGCGCATTGCCGCACATGCGCACAAGTTCCCAGGCCAGCTTTCCGGTGGGCAGCAGAGTGTAGCGATTGCCCGCTCTCTGTGCATGAAGCCGAAAATCATGCTGTTCGATGAACCCACCCCAGCACTCGATCCGGAAATGGTAAAGGAAGTGCTGGATACTATGCTCTGGTTGGCGCAAGACGGCATGACCATGTTGTGTGTAACGCATGAAATGGGCTTTGCCAAAACGGTAGCCGGCCGGGTGATCTTTATGGATCAGGGGGAAATTGTGGAACAGGCTGCACCGGAAGCGTTCTTCAGCAACCCGCGTTCAGAACGTACACGCACCTTCCTGTCGCAGATTCTGCACTAAGGGGTGTAACGGCCCGCGCCAAATGTGGTCCGTTATTGTGCTACCGTCATGGCTGCACAACGGTAGTAACAAAATCGGACACGTTCCAGGTGCCCACGTTACGAATCAGATGGCAACGCCCCGTATTTCCGGCATAGCTGTGGACAAAAGCGTCACCATTCCATATCCAGCGTTCTCTGACCAAGCAATCACCCAGTCCACGCGCACGTTGCAGGGAATCAATTTCACCGTTGTTATACACGGTGCCGCTTTCCGTCACGCGTTGCGCGGGAGATTTCATTTCATTATCAACAACCCAGAATATTTCGCCCCAGTTGTAAGCGGCCATCCAGCAAGAGGCCGAAACGAGAGACTGTCGATCATTCAATCTGGCGATTTGCCAAGGCAGTTCGGGATTATCAAGACGCTCTTCAGTGCAATCATAGTCCTTGTGCTCAGCCAAACTGTTCATTAGATAAGGTTTATAAAAAGCTAATTCCTGTGCATTCATCACACGCAGTTCTGCTTCTTCGGCGCGCATTTTCACAATCACTGGAGCAATGACAGGTGCTTTAACACCAGACTCGTCTTTGACACCCTTTTTAAAAAGGGCGCTACGTGTGTCAACTCTTCCCTGCACATCATCCATTTTTAACAACACGGCGCTGGACCCCGCGCTGGAAAGCGGGTAAGTCCCCCATTTATCCTGGAAGGTAATTTGGCTACCACGGCGAAGTGCTCTGAGAAAAGCAGAAAACTGAGTCGCATTCATGCGCCATCGTTGACTCTGCTCATCAGCCCATTGAAGCGCCCCCAATCCATGGCCATCAATCAGTAAATGTGGTGTTCCTCGATGCGGCAGCGCTTCCGCATTATCCAATAAATCGGTCAGCATCACTTGGTTCTCCAGTGGCGTGGACGAACCCGCAAAACGAGTCAGTAATACCGCCACACTATAGAGTTCGTTGTCCGGAGAATAGCCTTGAGCACGACAAGTCAAGGTATTATCACACACCAAATACCACTGCTTGTGAGAGAAGTAAACCGGTATATTCTCAGCCTGTACGCGCGGGATCGTACAACTCAGGGCGATGAGTACGCCAGCAGCAAGCAGGGATAAGCGGGAAGATACAGTGGCATTCATTTAAGGATTCCTTTCCCAAAAAAGAAACAGTTTGCACCTGGTATAAAAGGCAAACAAAAAACCCTCCGTCTTTCGACGGAAGGTTTTTTGTTTGCCTGGCAGGGGCGGAGAGACTCGAACTCCCAACACCCGGTTTTGGAGACCGGTGCTCTACCAATTGAACTACGCCCCTAAATAGGGTGGCGGAACGGACGGGACTCGAACCCGCGACCCCCTGCGTGACAGGCAGGTATTCTAACCGACTGAACTACCGCTCCACCGATACTTTTTCATTACCAGACACCGTCTGATAATCGATATAAAAGCCTGGCAGTTCCCTACTCTCACATGGGGAAGCCCCACACTACCATCGGCGCTACGGCGTTTCACTTCTGAGTTCGGCATGGGGTCAGGTGGGACCACCGCGCTATCGCCGCCAGGCATATTCTGTTTTACATCCACCGCTTCTCAGCCATGAATGCCAATCTGTCAACAAGCTGAACTTCTCGAGCACGTGATTATTCGTATCATCCTGATACTCACCCCTTCGGGGCCAGCGCTCCGCGCTGTTCAAAATCGTTCCAGACGATTTTGTCTCTCAATCAACACCAAAACATCTTCGGCGTTGTAAGGTTAAGCCTCACAGGTCATTAGTACTGGTTAGCTCAATGCATCGCTGCACTTACACACCCAGCCTATTTACGTCGTCGTCTTTAACGGCCTTTCAGCGTCCTCTAGGGACAAGGGAGAACTCATCTCGGGGCAAGTTTCGTGCTTAGATGCTTTCAGCACTTATCTCTTCCGCACGTAGCTACCGGGCAATGCCATTGGCATGACAACCCGAACACCAGTGGTGCGTTCACTCCGGTCCTCTCGTACTAGGAGTAACCCCCCTCAATTCTCCAACGCCCACGGCAGATAGGGACCGAACTGTCTCACGACGTTCTAAACCCAGCTCGCGTACCACTTTAAATGGCGAACAGCCATACCCTTGGGACCTACTTCAGCCCCAGGATGTGATGAGCCGACATCGAGGTGCCAAACACCGCCGTCGATATGAACTCTTGGGCGGTATCAGCCTGTTATCCCCGGAGTACCTTTTATCCGTTGAGCGATGGCCCTTCCATTCAGAACCACCGGATCACTAAGACCTACTTTCGTACCTGCTCGAGCCGTCACTCTCGCAGTCAAGCTAGCTTATGCCTTTGCACTAACCTCCTGATGTCCGACCAGGATTAGCTAACCTTCGTGCTCCTCCGTTACTCTTTGGGAGGAGACCGCCCCAGTCAAACTACCCACCAGACACTGTCCCCAGTCCGGATTACGGACCCAGGTTAGAACATCAAACATTAAAGGGTGGTATTTCAAGGTTGGCTCCATGCAGACTGGCGTCCACGCTTCAAAGCCTCCCACCTATCCTACACATCAAGGCTCAAGGTTCAGTGTCAAGCTATAGTAAAGGTTCACGGGGTCTTTCCGTCTTGCCGCGGGTACACTGCATCTTCACAGCGAGTTCAATTTCACTGAGTCTCGGGTGGAGACAGCCTGGCCATCATTACGCCATTCGTGCAGGTCGGAACTTACCCGACAAGGAATTTCGCTACCTTAGGACCGTTATAGTTACGGCCGCCGTTTACTGGGGCTTCGATCAAGAGCTTCTCCTTACGGATAACCCCATCAATTAACCTTCCAGCACCGGGCAGGCGTCACACCGTATACGTCCACTTTCGTGTTTGCACAGTACTGTGTTTTTATTAAACAGTTGCAGCCAGCTGGTATCTGCGACTGCGCAAAGCTTCAGGAGTAAATCCCTACACCTCGCACAGCGTGCCTTCTCCCGAAGTTACGGCACCATTTTGCCTAGTTCCTTCACCCGAGTTCTCTCAAGCGCCTTGGTATTCTCTACCTGACCACCTGTGTCGGTTTGGGGTACGATTCAATGTTACCTGATGCTTAGAGGCTTTTCCTGGAAGCTTGGCATCTGTCACTTCAGTATCGTAGTACCTCGTCATCACGCCTCAGTGTTAACAGTGACCCGGATTTACCAAAGTCACACCTACACGCTTAAACCGGGACAACCGTCGCCCGGATGACATAGCCTTCTCCGTCCCCCCTTCGCAGTAACACCAAGTACAGGAATATTAACCTGTTTCCCATCGACTACGCCTTTCGGCCTCGCCTTAGGGGTCGACTCACCCTGCCCCGATTAACGTTGGACAGGAACCCTTGGTCTTCCGGCGAGCGGGCTTTTCACCCGCTTTATCGTTACTTATGTCAGCATTCGCACTTCTGATACCTCCAGCAAACCTCACAGTTCACCTTCAACGGCTTACAGAACGCTCCCCTACCCAACAACACCTAAGTGTCGCTGCCGCAGCTTCGGTGCATGGTTTAGCCCTGTTACATCTTCCGCGCAGGCCGACTCGACCAGTGAGCTATTACGCTTTCTTTAAATGATGGCTGCTTCTAAGCCAACATCCTGACTGTCTATGCCTTCCCACATCGTTTCCCACTTAACCGTGACTTTGGGACCTTAGCTGGCGGTCTGGGTTGTTTCCCTCTTCACGACGAACGTTAGCACCCGCCGTGTGTCTCCCGTGATAACATTCTTCGGTATTCGTAGTTTGCATCGGGTTGGTAAGTCGGGATGACCCCCTAGCCGAAACAGTGCTCTACCCCCGAAGATGAATTCACGAGGCGCTACCTAAATAGCTTTCGGGGAGAACCAGCTATCTCCCGGTTTGATTGGCCTTTCACCCCCAGCCACAAGTCATCCGCTAATTTTTCAACATTAGTCGGTTCGGTCCTCCAGTTAGTGTTACCCAACCTTCAACCTGCCCATGGCTAGATCACCGGGTTTCGGGTCTATACCCTGCAACTTAACGCCCAGTTAAGACTCGGTTTCCCTACGGCTCCCCTATGCGGTTAACCTTGCTACAGAATATAAGTCGCTGACCCATTATACAAAAGGTACGCAGTCACACCCCTAAGGATGCTCCCACTGCTTGTACGTACACGGTTTCAGGTTCTATTTCACTCCCCTCGCCGGGGTTCTTTTCGCCTTTCCCTCACGGTACTGGTTCACTATCGGTCAGTCAGGAGTATTTAGCCTTGGAGGATGGTCCCCCCATATTCAGACAGGATAACACGTGTCCCGCCCTACTCATCGAACTCACAACCTGTGCATCTTCGTGTACGGGACTATCACCCTTTACTGTGCGACTTTTCAGACGCTTCCACTGACACACAAGCTGATTCAGACTCTGGGCTCTTCCCCGTTCGCTCGCCGCTACTGGGGGAATCTCGGTTGATTTCTTTTCCTCGGGGTACTGAGATGTTTCAGTTCCCCCGGTTCGCCTCATGCCACTATGTATTCATGACATGATAGTGCAACGAATTGCACTGGGTTTCCCCATTCGGGTATCGTCGGTTGTAACGCTTCATATCAGCTTACCGACGCTTTTCGCAGATTAGCACGCCCTTCATCGCCTCTGACTGCCTAGGCATCCACCGTGTACGCTTATTCACTTAACCTCACAACCCGAAAATGTCTCGGGTGTGAAAGCTTGAGAGAATCACAATATTGGTAGTGAGCCACTATTGCTCGTTTCAATTTTCAGCTTGTTTCAGCTTGTTTCAGATTGTTAAAGAGCAAATATCGTAAACACGACTCGTAAGTTATCTTTACGTTATTGTCGGTTCCGCAGAACCGGTGATATGTCTTTTACTCATTATCGGTATGGCGTCCCCAAGGGGATTCGAACCCCTGTTACCGCCGTGAAAGGGCAGTGTCCTAGGCCTCTAGACGATGGGGACACGAAAACCAGATTAACTCAACTGCTCTAATCGGTTCGTATCAGCATGAGTCAGAGACTCATTCATCAACAGATGCTTTTTGCTCAGCATTTTCATCAGACAATCTGTGTGAACACTTCACAGAATCAGTATCATTAGGTAAGGAGGTGATCCAACCGCAGGTTCCCCTACGGTTACCTTGTTACGACTTCACCCCAGTCATGAATCACAAAGTGGTAAGCGCCCTCCCGAAGGTTAAGCTACCTACTTCTTTTGCAACCCACTCCCATGGTGTGACGGGCGGTGTGTACAAGGCCCGGGAACGTATTCACCGTAGCATTCTGATCTACGATTACTAGCGATTCCGACTTCATGGAGTCGAGTTGCAGACTCCAATCCGGACTACGACGTACTTTATGAGGTCCGCTTGCTCTCGCGAGGTCGCTTCTCTTTGTATACGCCATTGTAGCACGTGTGTAGCCCTACTCGTAAGGGCCATGATGACTTGACGTCATCCCCACCTTCCTCCAGTTTATCACTGGCAGTCTCCTTTGAGTTCCCGACCGAATCGCTGGCAACAAAGGATAAGGGTTGCGCTCGTTGCGGGACTTAACCCAACATTTCACAACACGAGCTGACGACAGCCATGCAGCACCTGTCTCAGAGTTCCCGAAGGCACCAAGGCATCTCTACCAAGTTCTCTGGATGTCAAGAGTAGGTAAGGTTCTTCGCGTTGCATCGAATTAAACCACATGCTCCACCGCTTGTGCGGGCCCCCGTCAATTCATTTGAGTTTTAACCTTGCGGCCGTACTCCCCAGGCGGTCGATTTAACGCGTTAGCTCCGGAAGCCACGCCTCAAGGGCACAACCTCCAAATCGACATCGTTTACAGCGTGGACTACCAGGGTATCTAATCCTGTTTGCTCCCCACGCTTTCGCACCTGAGCGTCAGTCTTCGTCCAGGGGGCCGCCTTCGCCACCGGTATTCCTCCAGATCTCTACGCATTTCACCGCTACACCTGGAATTCTACCCCCCTCTACGAGACTCTAGCTTGCCAGTTTTGAATGCAGTTCCCAGGTTAAGCCCGGGGATTTCACATCCAACTTAACAAACCGCCTGCGTGCGCTTTACGCCCAGTCATTCCGATTAACGCTTGCACCCTCCGTATTACCGCGGCTGCTGGCACGGAGTTAGCCGGTGCTTCTTCTGCGAGTAACGTCAATCAGCAAGGTTATTAACCTTACTGCCTTCCTCCTCGCTGAAAGTGCTTTACAACCCGAAGGCCTTCTTCACACACGCGGCATGGCTGCATCAGGCTTGCGCCCATTGTGCAATATTCCCCACTGCTGCCTCCCGTAGGAGTCTGGACCGTGTCTCAGTTCCAGTGTGGCTGGTCATCCTCTCAGACCAGCTAGGGATCGTCGCCTAGGTGAGCCGTTACCCCACCTACTAGCTAATCCCATCTGGGCACATCTGATGACGTGAGGCCCGAAGGTCCCCCACTTTGGTCTTGCGACGTTATGCGGTATTAGCTACCGTTTCCAGTAGTTATCCCCCTCCATCAGGCAGTTTCCCAGACATTACTCACCCGTCCGCCGCTCGTCACCCGGAGAGCAAGCTCTCCTGTGCTACCGCTCGACTTGCATGTGTTAGGCCTGCCGCCAGCGTTCAATCTGAGCCATGATCAAACTCTTCAATTTAAAGTTTGATTTGCTTCTGCTCGAGAAGCGATGCTCAAAGAATTATTACTGTTAGTTCGTAATGAATTAACTGTTGTTCACTCTTCAAGACTTTTATTTTTTAAGCCCTAAGGCTTTACGATAAAGTCCTGTGAGTGCCCACACAGATTGTCTGATTAATTGTTAAAGAGCGTTGCGACGCGGCTTGCAGCCTGCTGTCGCGAGGTGGCGTATACTACGCTTTCCTCTTTAAGAGTCAACGATTATTTTCATTTGAAAGTGAATCGTTTTTCTCTTGCTGACCTCGCCTTGAATCGCTTCGTGTCAGTGGAGGCGCAGTATATGGATCCCAATAATTTACACAACCCCTTTTTGGATCTTTTTTTCTGTTCGCGCGTTTTTTACCCCCCTTCGTTGAGATCCTGCGCAACCCGCGCTATTTTCAACCTACTTTTGCTGCTTCTGGCAGCAGCAGGACCACAATTAGGGTAATTTACTCTTTTCGAATGTATTGAGAGGTAAATATGGGCTCCCACGCATTGCGTTCTTATTGGGCTCCCACGCATTGCGTTCTTATAAGGATGCGTTACCCACTGTCGGGAAAAACGTGATGATCGATCCATCCAGCGTTGTGATCGGCAACACGACGCTTGGTGATGATGTCAGCATCTGGCCATTAGTCACGATCCGTGGCGACGTACATGAAATCCACATCGGCGCACGCACCAATATCCAGGATGGCAGCGTATTGCACGTAACCCACCGCTCAGCGAGCAACCCGCAGGGTAATCCGTTGATCATTGGTGAAGAGGCCACCGTAGGCCACAAAGCCATGCTACACGGCTGCACCATCGGCAACCGCGTATTGGTCGGTATTGGATCGATCCTGCTTGATGGCGTTATCGTAGAAGATGACGTGATGATTGGAGCGGGCAGTCTGGTACTGCCTAGTAAGCGCTTGCAGAGTGGTTATCTCTATCTTGGCAGCCCAGTGAAACAAATCCGCCCACTGACAGCAGAATAGATCGAGGGTTTACGCTACTCCGCCAATAACTACGCCACGTGGAAGAACGACTATCTGGCTCAGGACAGCGAGTAATATCCCTCACTGTCATCCTGTTCATTGAGCACCCTAGCTTCGAAAAGATCTTCGATATCCCAGCGGTGCTCTCTGAACAACGCCAGCCAGCTATCCGCATCAGTTCCCCCAAAACGCGTCTGAAGTTGCGCGGCACTGATACGGCATTCACGCTGAAAACCACCGATCAATACAGGTAAGTAGATCATACGATCCTCTTCGCTCCACGCTTAGCGATCGGGGAACTGGATCGCCTGATTCATGCGTTAAGTGCTTTTTTCATCTGTTCGATCACCGGGGTGGTATCTGGCATCACGCCGTGCCAGAGGAAGAACGCGTGTGCCGCCTGATTGATCAACATACCAAAACCATCTGCCAACTGTGATGCCCCCTGCTGCTGGCACCACAATAAAAACGGTGTCAGGCTGGCCTGATAGAACATGTCATAACAGCGCGTAGAGGCCGTGATCAACGAGGCAGGCAGATCGGGAATATCGCCGGCGATCCCTGACGAGGTGGCGTTGATGATCAAATCGAAGTTTTCGCCTTCCAGTCCATCCAGTGGCAACGCGTCAATCGGCCCCACCGGCTGAAACAGTGTCGCGAGCGCTTCCGCCTTGGCAAACGTCCGATTGGTCACCACCAGCGAACACCCATGGCTTAATAACGGCTGAATAACGCCACGGCTGGCACCACCCGCACCGATTAACAGCACCCGATCCTGCGGTGTCACCAGCGCAAGACGCTGCAAGTCGCTAAGCAGCCCAATGCCGTCGGTATTATCCCCCAACAGCCGACCGTCTTCGAGCCGCTTCACGGTATTGACCGCTCCCGCTAACGAGGCGCGTTGGCTCAGCTCATCGACTTCCTGATAGGCACGCTCCTTGAAAGGCATGGTGATATTCGTCCCCAACGCCCCCGCCTGAAAAAAATCACGCAGCGTTTGTTCAAAGCTGTCCAGCGGTGCCAACAGGCGTTCATACGTCAAGGGGATGCCGGTTTGCTCAGAAAACAGCGCATGTATCTGCGGCGATTTGCTGTGCGCAATAGGATGACCAAAAACCGCGAATGACGTTACTTCAGACACCGTTATCTCCACTTTTTAACCTTGCCGTATCAGGTTGCCCGTCAAGACATCCAGAATTTCAGACGGATTCTGCCGCCCGGATGTTTCTCCGTGCAGAA
Source organism: Candidatus Symbiopectobacterium endolongispinus (assembly GCF_018777385.1). Taxonomy (GTDB): domain Bacteria; phylum Pseudomonadota; class Gammaproteobacteria; order Enterobacterales; family Enterobacteriaceae; genus Symbiopectobacterium; species Symbiopectobacterium endolongispinus. The sequence goes on from NZ_JAFJYB010000004.1 coordinate 183,021, forward strand.
CAGGAAAGGCCTCACCAAACTGGGTTAGAACCTCTTGTGCCGTGCGGCACGGCGGCAGTCCGGTCAGATTAGCGCTGGTTGACACGATTGGCTTGCCAAACGCCAGGCAGAGCTCACGTACTAGAGGATGCGCACTGACGCGCACCGCCAACGATGAGAATTGCCCGGTCAACCAACGTGGCGTACTCGGCCTGGCCGGCATCACCCACGTTACCGGTCCAGGCCAGGAGGCAAACATCACCGCCTTTTGCTCAGCTCTGAGCTGGCTGTCATCAATATAGGGGATGAGCTGTTGATAATCAGCCGCGATAAGGATAAGCCCCTTCTCGACAGGCCGTTGTTTCAAGGCCAGCAGTTGCATCACTGCGGCTTCGCTGTCAGGATCGCACCCCAAGCCGAAAACCGCTTCGGTAGGATAGGCGATGACATTCTGCTTTATCAGTTCCTGAATGACAGAAACCGGTTGTTCATTCACTACATTACTCATTGGTATCAATTTCTGCCGTTACCGGCTTTCCACAGGCTTTACTGGCGCAAAAACGTTTGACGCCCTGCGCCGTTTTCTTTTCGAACAATAGCGGATAGTGGCAGGTTGGACACGTCCCCGCCACCGGTTTATGGTTGAGCGCAAATTGGCACTCCGGGTAACGCTCACAGGCGTGGAACACTTTGCCAAAGCGCGATTTACGTTGCAGCAGTTTACCTTTGCCACATTGTGGACAGGTTAATGCGGTTTCATCAGGACGGTCGATGACCTCGGTATGGTCACACGCCGGGTAGTTGCTACAGCCAATAAACATGCCATAACGCCCCTGCCGCAACACCAGCGTCCCCTGACAGTGCGGGCAGAGTTGCCCAGACAGTTCCTTCACAATATGACCATCCGCATTGGCTTTCAGCGGACGAACGTATTCACACTCCGGGTAGCGCGAGCAGCCCAAAAAAGGGCCGCGGCGGCTGGAGCGAATCACCAGCGGCGCGCCGCACTCAGGGCAGCACTCCGCCTTTTTATCCGCTATAAGCGCAGGGATTACCATGGTTTATTCTGACTTGTCGATTTAATGCAAATACTCCTCACCTGCTTCAAACAGCAGATCTTCCATTTGCTGGTAGGAGTTTTCACATCCGGGTAGATTGAACAACACCATGAGGATCACCCATTTAAGATCGTCCAGATCGAACGATAAGGTATCCAGCGCCATCACGCGATCGATCACCATCTCACGCGTTTCAAGATTCAACACGTTGATTTGCCCCAGGAACAACAAAAAGCCCAGGCACTCGGTGTCGAAGCGCTGCTCCTCTTCCTGCGTATAAATGCGCAGTGCATGGGGATCGCTTGCCAAGGCAAAAGGCACTTCTTTGCCTTCCTGCAAATCCGCCAGACGCTCCAGCCAGTTCAATGCGCTATAGGTATCAGCACGATCGAACCCCGCCCGCGTGAGGTCATCAGTTAACGCATCCTGATCAACGCGTAGTTCCGTTTCGTTGTGGATGTAAGTTTCAAACAAGTACATGAGTACGTCGAACATGGCCAGCCATCCTCAATCGGACATAGCCGCCGGATACTGCTCCTATCCATCCAGCTAACTCCAGATCCAGCAACTTACCTACTACTTCTGGCACAGGTTGGCCCGCACGTTCAGCGACAACATCAACAGGTGTAACCTCATCTCCTACGTTAGCCAACACGTCGGCAAATGGCAATTCCACATCGGCGTCCATAGCATAAATAGTTTCATTTTCGCCAAGGGGCAGCCACGATAACCCACTGCCCAACTGTTCAATGATGTCTTTGGGACAGGTAACCAGATAAGCTCCCTTCTGGATGAGCCAGTGCGTACCTTGTGTAATTGGGTTATCCAGCGCGCCCGGTAGCGCGAAGAGATCGCGATTCTGCTCCAGCGCACAGCGCGCGGTGACTAAAGATCCGCTGCGCATGGAAGCCTCGACAATCAGCACACCGAGGCTCATCCCACTGATAATACGATTACGGCGGGGAAAGTTGATTGCCCTCGGGGGCTCATTCAGTGGAAATTCAGAGACAACCGCACCGCCTTGCTCCACCAACCGCTCTGCCAATGCGCGATGGCGGCGGGGATACGTCTGCTGCAATCCATTACGCAGCACCGCTACGCTTTTCCCGCCTGCATCCAGCGCCGCCAGATGCGCCACGCCATCGGTGCCTAATGCCAAACCGCTGGTGATAACAAAACCATTCAACGCCAGTTCCTGCGCAAAATAGTGTCCCCCACTGCGCGCCATACGCAGAAGGGTGACGGCTGCCGACCATAGCAAGTTGAGGGGCACAGAGAAGCTGAGGGTTACCACGCACAAACAGTGCCCGGGGAGAAGCAGGTATCTGCCGCAATAATGGGGGGGTAACGCGAGTCTGCGTACGTAAGCAGATGGTGAGTCGGTTCCTCCAGCCAGCGTAATACCGTTTCACACTCCCTTTCATCCTGCGTGAGAAATTGCGCGACCTGCTCTTCCGACAAGGCCAGCGCGGACAGTACCTCGGCAGTTACCTCTGCCAGCGGACGCAATTGCTCCACCAATTGCACCTTTTTCACCGCGTTGAGGCGTAGCACGTTCATTAACCGCAGCCACAAACCGCAGCCACAGCTCCACGTCCTGCATGCGTTCATCCTTGTGCCATTGCGCTTTACAGGGCAAATGCTGTCAATCAGAACCGGAAATGTCTAGAATAGATCCAGATACGCTTTCATCAACCGGATAAAGATCGAAATCAACTATGTCAGTTTTGCAGGTATTACATTTTCCAGACGAGCGGCTTCGCACTATCGCGAAACCTGTCGCAGAGGTTAATGCAGAAATTCAGCGCATCGTCGATGATATGTTCGACACCATGTACGAAGAAGAAGGCATCGGCCTTGCTGCGAGCCAGGTGGACGTGCATCAGCGCATTATCGTGATTGACGTTTCCGAAGAACGCGATCAGCGTTTGGTGTTGATCAACCCAGAGCTGCTGGAAAAAGACGGCGATACCGGTATTGAAGAGGGTTGTCTGTCCATTCCTGAAACCCGTGCGCTGGTGCCGCGCGCTGAGCGCGTGAAGGTCAAAGCGCTGGACCGGGAAGGTAACCCCTTTGAGCTGGAAGCTGATGGCCTGTTGGCAATCTGTATCCAACACGAAATGGACCATCTGGTTGGCAAGCTGTTTATTGATTATCTCTCGCAGTTAAAACGCCAGAGAATTCGCCAAAAGCTGGAAAAAATGGCCCGACTAAACGGTCGTCCATAATCTTATCACTACCACAGGAAACGCCGTGTCCGAAAGCTCCCTACGCATTATTTTCGCGGGTACACCTGACTTTGCAGCGCGCCACCTTGATGCGCTGCTGGCTTCACCGCATCAGGTGGTGGGTGTTTTTACCCAACCCGATCGTCCTGCAGGCCGAGGCAACAAACTGACGCCCAGCCCGGTCAAAGTGTTGGCTGAACAGCACGGCGTCCCGGTGTTGCAGCCCAAATCGCTGCGCCCAGCAGAAAATCAGCAACTGGTCGCTGATTTACAGGCGGATATCATGGTGGTCGTGGCCTACGGCTTGATCCTGCCGCAGGCGGTGTTAGATATGCCGCGCCTGGGCTGTATCAATGTGCACGGCTCGCTGCTACCGCGCTGGCGCGGTGCGGCACCGATACAACGCTCGCTTTGGGCCGGAGACGCTGAAACCGGTGTAACCATCATGCAAATGGATGCAGGGTTGGATACCGGAGCCATGCTGCATAAGCTGCCATGCCCGATAACGCCGCAAGACACCAGCGCCTCACTGTACGATCGCCTGGCAGAACTGGGCCCGCAGGGGTTGCTGACGACGCTGGCATCACTGGCGCAGGGAACGGCTGTCGCGGAAAAACAAGATGACAGTATGGCGACTTACGCCGAAAAACTGAGCAAAGAAGAGGCTAAGCTTGATTGGTCACTCAGTGCCGAACAATTAGAACGCTGCATTCGTGCCTTCAATCCCTGGCCTGTCAGCTATATCACCATTGACGAACAGCCAGTTAAAGTGTGGGAAGCCGGCGCATTGGACACTAACCATAGCGCACAACCAGGCACGATCATCAGTGCAGACAAGCAAGGTATACAGGTCGCTACCGCGCGAGGCGTACTGAACCTGCTGCAACTGCAACCTGCGGGCAAAAAACCGATGTCGGTGCAGGATCTGCTCAATTCGCGTCGCGAATGGTTCACTCCAGGCAACGTACTGGCATAATACACTCATCCATTAAAAGGCATCGCGTCTGCTGTTATGGCAGGCGCGCTACCGTTTCAGACAATCACTATCCATGAAAACAACATACAATCTGCGCGCCATCGCCGCGAACGTTATCGGCCAGGTGCTCGATAAAGGCCAGTCGCTAAGTTCACTAATGCCACAGTATCAGCGTGATATCTCAGAAAAGGATCGTGCCCTGTTGCAAGAGCTGTGCTTCGGCGTATTACGCGTGTTGCCACAGTTAGAGTGGATAATTCAGCAGTTGATGGCAAAAACGCTGACCGGGAAGCAGCGCACGTTGCACTACCTGATCATGGTGGGCATCTATCAACTCGCTCACACGCGCATCACGGCCAATGCCGCGCTGTCTGAAACAGTTAACGGTGCTATTGCACTCAAGCTCCCACAGCTCAAAGGGTTGATTAACGGCGTACTGCGCCAATTCCAACGCCAGCAGGCCGAGCTGGATGAACGCGCGGCTAACCATGCGTCGCGTTTCGCTCACCCCGAGTGGCTGTTAGCGCGCCTCAAGAAAGCCTATCCGCAGCAGTGGCAGCAGATTGTTGAGGCCAACAACCAGCGTCCCCCGATGTGGCTGCGCGTCAACCGTTTGCACCACACACGGGAACACTATTTGGCACTGCTGACTGAAGCCGGTATCGCCGCTCAGCCACATCCTGAACAGGACGAAGCCATCATGCTGAACGAGCCTTGTGCCGTAAGCCTGCTGCCCGGCTTCGCGCAAGGCTGGGTTACCGTGCAGGATGTCTCTGCACAAGGTTGCGTGCGCTGGTTAGCACCGCAGGACAATGAACATATTCTCGATCTGTGTGCTGCACCGGGTGGGAAAACCACCCATATTCTGGAAGCAGCGCCTCACGCTAAGGTATTGGCGGTCGATGTGGACCCACAGCGGCTCGCTCGGGTAAAAGAGAATCTGCAACGCCTTAATCTTCACGCAGACGTGAGGCAAGGCGATGGGCGCGAGCCTGCGGCCTGGTGTGGTGAGCAACAGTTTGATCGTATTCTGCTCGATGCCCCCTGCTCCGCCACCGGCGTGATTCGCCGTCATCCTGATATCAAGTGGCTGCGGCGCGACAGCGATATCGCCGAACTGGCACTGTTGCAGCAGGAGATTCTGGAGGCTATCTGGCCACGGCTGAAAGCAGGCGGCACGTTAGTTTATGCCACCTGCTCGATCTTACCGGAAGAGAATCAGCAGCAAATGCGGGCCTTTCTGACACGCCATGCGGATGCCGAACTGGTGGAAACTGGCAATGCGCAACACCCCGGTTTGCAAAAGTTACCGGTGGCAGAGGATGGCGATGGGTTCTTTTATGCTAAGTTGGTTAAGAACATTGGCTGATAGCAACGGCAACGGGCACAGATCATGAAAATCATTATTCTTGGTGCAGGTCAGGTGGGCGGTACGCTGGCAGAAACGCTCTCCGGAGAAAACAACGACATCACTGTCGTTGATACTGACACCGCGCGACTGCGGCAGTTGCAGGATAAATTCGATTTGCGTGTCGTTGCTGGCTACGCCTCCCACCCGCGCGTTCTGCGTGAAGCTGGCGCCGAAGATGCAGACATGCTGGTTGCCGTCACGAACTCGGATGAAACCAATATGGTGGCCTGCCAGGTCGCCTACTCGCTGTTTAATACGCCAAATCGCATCGCACGTATTCGCTCCGCAGAATACGTGCGCGCCGGTGAGCAACTGTTTCAGGCAGAAGCGGTGCCTATCGACCATTTGATCTAACCAGAACAGTTGGTCATCGACAATATCTACAAGCTGATCGAGTATCCCGGCGCGCTACAGGTAGTGAACTTCGCCGAAGGGAAAGTGAGTATCGCCGCAGTGAACGCTTACTACGGTGGTCCGCTGATCGGTAATGCGCTCTCCGCGCTACGTGAGCATATGCCGCACATCGAAACCCGTGTAGCCGCGATCTTTCGCCACGACAGGCCGATCCGTCCGCAGGGTTCAACCATTATCGAAGCGGGCGATGAAGTGTTCTTTGTTGCCGCTTCCCAGCACATTCGCGCCGTAATGAGCGAACTCCAGCGCTTGGAAAAGCCCTACAAGCGCATCATGATTGTCGGCGGTGGTAACGTCGGCGCGGGGTTGGCGCATAAGCTGGAAAAAGACTACAGCGTTAAACTGATCGAAAAGAACGAAGAGCGTGCGATCGCCTTGGCTGAACTGCTGCAAGACACTATTGTGTTTCACGGCGACGCTTCCGATCAGGAGTTGCTGGCACAGGAGCATGTCGAACAAATCGATGTGTTTATTGCCATTACCAACGACGATGAAGCGAACATCATGTCCGCCATGCTGGCCAAACGCATGGGGGCAAAAAAAGCTATGGTACTGATCCAACGACGCGCCTATGTCGATCTGGTCCAAGGCAGCGCTATCGATGTTGCCATTTCGCCACAGCAAGCAACGATTTCCGCACTGCTCGGCCATGTGCGTAAAGCGGATATTGTCAGCGTCTCATCATTACGACGCGGCGTGGCGGAAGCCATTGAGGCCATTGCTCATGGGGATGAAGGCACGTCAAAAGTGGTTGGCCGAATAATTGAAGATATCAAATTGCCGCCAGGCACTTTGATCGGTGCGATTGTGCGCGGTGATGATGTCATTATCGCCAACGACAATATGAAGATAGAACAAGGGGATCATGTGATCATGTTCCTGACGGACAAAAAGTTTGTCCCTGAAGTGGAACGCCTGTTCCAACCCAGCCCGTTCTTCTTGTAACAACGCTAAGCCTGCCGCCTTAGGCGGCACTTTCCTTTCAGTTTCACTGATTATCACCGCTGGCAATTATGTAACGCTGTGTTAAAATTTAGATGTTCATTTTATCAAGGAGTTGGATCATGAGTATGCTAAAAGAGTTTCGCGAATTAGCGATGCGCGGCAACGTGGTAGATTTGGCGGTGGGTGTCATTATCGGCGCAGCATTTGGCAAGATCGTCTCCTCGCTCGTGGCTGATATCATTATGCCGTCACTGGGGTTACTGCTGGGCGGCATCGATTTCAAACATTTCGAACTGGTGCTGCGCGACGCGCAGGGGGATATTCCTGCCGTGGTGCTGCACTACGGCCTCTTCCTGCAAAATATTTTTGATTTTGTCATAGTCGCGTTCGCCATTTTTATGGCAATCAAAGTGATGAATAACCTGCGCCGTAAAGAAGAGAAAGCACCGGCAAAACTGAGCGCTTAAGCGACGCTGTTAACAGAAATTCGCGATTTGCTAAAAGATCAGCAGCCGAAAGCGTAGCGCCGTTCAACGAAACCCAGTACAGCCATAAAGTGAGAGGCCAGTGGTAAAGCATCCTTTGATGATTTACCACTGGCCTCCCAGTCCTGGCCTTTACCCTGTTTGCCTTTGCGACAGTAGCTGCCTTTACCTTTCTTGTTCTTCTCAACGCGTTGTCGGAACAAGGGGTCATGCAACAATGCTTCCAGCGCATTGTCTTGGATCTTGCCTTTCTTGTGCTGATAAGTGCTCATCACATCTCTCTTGGTTACATTGTTAATCCGATTCATCGCCACGCGCCAACGCTTGCCGCGTTAGCCTATTTTTCGGGCGCTATTCTTTCACCAGAAAACGTACTGTGCAAGCGATCGGCATATTAACCGTGTAAAAAATCGGTACTCATCCCTTTCTGTTGCAGGTTAAGTTCCAGCAGGCATAGCCGACGACACAGGTTTTCATGCGCTTCCGATTCAGGGAGCGTATTGGCGAGCAGATCGTGTAGCGTCAAGGCATCTTTACGCAATGCCAATTCCGGCGGCAGATAGCCCGCATTCTTCAGTAAACGGTATCCCGTGCGCAGATCTTCGGGTACAGCGCTATCATCGTCAAGTTGCAGGGGCTTTCCCGCACCGGGAAGATTATCGAACTCACCCGCTTGCTGTGCCGTCTGGATATGACGCTCGCACATCGCATCAATCCACCACATGTTCCCTCCTCCAAAAACGTCTCAAGCAAACGGTGCTCTTGGCAAACGTGATACGTTAACAAAGCCGCCATTTGCTAAACAATAGACGTAAAAAAACCGGGTTGCCCCGGTTTTTTTACCCCACCGCTGATGATTACTCAGCAGCAGCGGTTTCTTCTGCTTGTGCAACTGAACGATCAACCAGCTCGATGTAAGCCATCGGCGCGTTGTCGCCTGCACGGAAGCCACACTTCAGAATGCGAGTGTAACCACCGGCACGGCTCGCGAAACGCGGGCCCAGTTCATTAAACAGTTTTGCCACGATCTCGTTATCACGAGTACGGGCGAATGCCAGACGACGATTAGCAACGCTGTCGGTCTTGGCAAGAGTAATCAGCGGTTCAACAACACGGCGCAGCTCTTTTGCTTTTGGCAGGGTCGTCTTGATGATCTCATGACGAACCAAAGAACCAGCCATGTTACGGAACATAGCCTGACGATGGCTGCTGTTACGGTTCAGTTGACGACCACTCTTACGATGGCGCATGACCTTATCCTTCTCAGTAAAACCTTAACCTGTGACCGGGTTATTCATCAGCAATGCTTGCCGGCGGCCAGTTTTCCAGGCGCATGCCCAGAGAAAGACCACGTGAGGCGAGCACATCTTTAATCTCGGTAAGAGATTTTTTACCCAGGTTAGGCGTTTTCAGCAATTCAACCTCGGTACTCTGTACCAGATCACCGATGTAGTGGATAACTTCTGCCTTGAGGCAGTTAGCAGAGCGGACAGTCAATTCCAAATCGTCAACAGGGCGCAGCAGGATCGGATCGAATTCTGGTTTCTCTTCTTTCACTTCAGGCTGACGTACATCACGTAAATCAACAAAAGCTTCCAGTTGTTCAGCCAGAATGGTTGCAGCACGGCGGATCGCCTCTTCAGGATCGATCGTGCCATTGGTTTCCATTTCGATGACCAGCTTGTCCAGGTCGGTACGTTGTTCAACACGAGCTGCTTCAACATTGTAGGCAATACGCTCTACCGGGCTGTAGCAAGCATCGACCAACAAACGGCCAATCGGGCGCTCATCTTCTTCCGTATGAATACGGGCAGAAGCCGGCACATAACCACGACCACGTTGAACTTTGATACACATGCTAATAGCTGCGTTTTCATCGGTCAGATGGCAGATCACGTGCTGCGGCTTGACGATTTCGACATCACCATCATGGGTGATGTCTGCTGCAGTCACAGGGCCAATACCAGATTTATTCAGGGAAAGGATAACTTCATCTTTACCTTGAACTTTCACCGCCAGCCCTTTCAGGTTGAGCAGGATTTCCAGGATATCTTCCTGTACGCCTTCTTTGGTGCTGTACTCGTGCAGTACACCATCAATCTCAACCTCGGTCACCGCGCAACCTGGCATGGATGAAAGCAGAATACGGCGCAGTGCGTTGCCAAGCGTATGGCCGAAACCACGCTCTAACGGCTCAAGGGTCACCTTGGCGTGCGTCGAACTGACTTGCTCGATATCGACCAGGCGCGGTTTTAGAAACTCTGTCACAGAACCCTGCATTGTGTCCTCTCTTTGGTACTAAGCTTTACTTGGAGTAAAGCTCGACGATCAGGTGTTCATTAATGTCCGCAGACAGATCGGTACGTTCAGGAATACGTTTGAACACACCTTCCATCTTGGCAGCATCAACTTCCAGCCAAGTCGGCTTTTCACGCTGTTCAGTCAGCTCCAATGCTGCTTTCACGCGAGATTGCTTTTTAGCTTTCTCACGGATGTTGACGACATCATTCGGCGATACCTGATAAGAAGCGATGCTGACAACGCGACCGTTTACCATAACAGCTTTGTGGCTTACCAACTGACGCGCTTCCGCACGAGTGGCGCCGAAGCCCATACGATAAACCACGTTATCTAGACGTCCTTCCAGCAGTTGCAGCAGGTTTGCACCTGTGTTGCCTTTCAGACGAGCAGCTTCTTTATAGTAGTTACGGAATTGACGCTCCAGAACACCGTAGATACGGCGAACTTTTTGTTTTTCACGCAACTGCACGCCATAATCAGACAGACGCGGTTTACGCGCACCGTGCTGACCAGGGCCTTGTTCGATCTTACACTTGGAATCGATCGCGCGAACACCGGACTTAAGGAACAGGTCGGTGCCTTCACGACGGCTCAGCTTGAGCTTAGGACCCAAATATCTAGCCATTTTCTTTCTCCAACTATCCTAAAAGCGGCGTTATACGCGACGCTTTTTCGGCGGACGACAACCGTTATGGGGGATCGGAGTCACATCAGTAATATTAGTGATGCGGAAACCAGCCGCGTTCAGAGCGCGGATAGTAGACTCACGGCCCGGACCAGGTCCTTTAACCATAACTTCCAAGTTCTTGATACCGTATTCTTTCACGGCTTCAGCGCAACGTTCAGCAGCTACCTGAGCGGCGAACGGCGTAGATTTACGAGAACCACGGAAACCGGAACCACCGGCTGTTGCCCAACCCAGCGCGTTACCCTGACGATCGGTAATGGTCACGATGGTGTTGTTAAAAGAAGCATGGATATGAGCCACACCGTCAGAAACTTGTTTTCTTACACGCTTACGTGCACGAATAGGTGCTTTTGCCATTATTCAATCACCCCGATTATTTCTTGATCGGTTTGCGCGGACCCTTACGGGTACGGGCGTTGGTCTTAGTACGCTGACCGCGCACTGGCAGACCACGACGATGACGCAAACCGCGATAGCAACCAAGGTCCATCAGGCGCTTGATGCTCATGCTGATTTCACGACGCAGATCACCTTCGACAACGAATTTGGCAACTTCTACACGCAGAGTTTCGATTTGCTCTTCAGACAGCTCACTGATCTTAACATCTTCAGCAATACCCGCCGCAGCACAAATGGCCTTGGAACGAGTCTTACCGACGCCATAGATCGAGGTTAACGCGATCAAGGCATGTTTCTGATCAGGAATGTTAATGCCTGCTATACGGGCCACTATGCACTCCTATTATTCAATATGTACGCTCCATGCTGAAAAGCCCGTTTTCAGGATACTCAAATGGAAACACACAGACATACAAAAGATTGGCTGGCTAATCTAGCCAGCTCAATCCAACTTTGCAAGAAAAATATGCGAGATAATCAGCCTTGGCGCTGTTTATGCTTCGGCTCGGCGCTGCAAATCACACGAACGACACCGTTACGCTTAACGATTTTGCAGTTACGACATAATTTCTTGACGGAAGCACGAACTTTCATTTTTACTCTCCGTAACTTCTCAAGCAACCCAATTAGCGGTTATAGCCTTTCAGATTTGCTTTCTTCAATGCAGACTCATACTGACTTGACATCATCAGAGTTTGCACTTGAGCCATAAAGTCCATGATGACCACGACGACGATCAACAGGGATGTACCCCCAAAATAGAAGGGGACCTTCATCGCATCACGCATGAACTCCGGGATCAGGCAGATAAAGGTAATGTACATTGCGCCGACCAGAGTCAGGCGGGTCATCACCTTATCGATGTATTTCGCCGTTTGCTCTCCCGGACGAATTCCTGGCACGAATGCACCGGACTTCTTCAGGTTATCTGCTGTTTCGCGCGGGTTGAAAACCAACGCCGTGTAGAAGAAACAGAAGAAGATGATTGCAGTCGCATAGAGTAGCACATAAAGCGGTTGTCCGGGCTGCAAATACATCGAAATAGTTGTCAGCCAGTTCCAACCGGTACCGCCCCCAAACCACGATGCAATCGTCGCAGGGAACAGGATGATGCTGGAGGCGAAAATTGCCGGGATAACCCCCGCCATGTTCACTTTCAGCGGTAAGTGCGTACTCTGTGCTGCATAAACCCGACGACCTTGCTGACGCTTTGCGTAGTTAACGACGATACGACGTTGGCCACGCTCAATGAAAACAACGAAGAAGGTTACTGCAAACACTAAAACTGCAACCAACAGCAGCACGAGGAAGTGCAGGTCGCCTTGCCGAGCTTGCTCGATAGTGTGGGCAATTGCCGGCGGTAAGCCCGCAACGATACCCGCAAAGATCAAGATAGAGATACCGTTACCGATACCGCGCTCAGTAATCTGTTCGCCCAGCCACATCAGGAACATGGTCCCGGTCACCAGACTTACAACAGCCGTAAAGTAAAATGCAAAGCCCGGATTAATCACCAGGCCCTGCATTCCTGGCATATTCGGTAAACCGGTAGCAATACCGATTGACTGGAATATGGCCAGTACTAACGTACCGTAACGGGTGTACTGGCTAATCTTGCGGCGGCCAGCCTCCCCTTCTTTCTTGATTTCCGCCAACGCGGGGTGAACCACCGTCAGCAGCTGGATAATAATAGAGGCCGAAATGTACGGCATAATACCCAGCGCAAAGATAGAAGCACGGCTGAGAGAACCACCAGAGAACATGTTGAACATTTCAATGATGGTGCCACGCTGTTGTTCGAGCAATTTGGCAAGCACAGTGGCATCAATACCAGGGATCGGAATAAAAGAGCCGATACGGAAAACGATAAGCGCGCCGATTACAAACAGCAGTCTGCGTTTCAGCTCGCCAACGCCACCCTTAGCACTTTGAAAATCTAATCCTGGTTGCTTAGCCATCTGCTACTTATTCCTCAATTTTACCGCCAGCAGCTTCGATAGCAGCACGCGCGCCTTTGGTCACACGCAGACCACGAATCGTTACCGGACGGGAAACTTCACCAGACAGGATCACTTTCGCGAACTCGATCTGAACGCCGATAACGTTAGCAGCCTTCAGCGTGTTCAGGTCAACGACGTCGCCATCTACGCGAGCCAGATCGGACAGACGGATTTCCGCTGTGATCATCGCTTTGCGAGAGGTAAAGCCGAATTTCGGCAGACGACGATACAACGGCATCTGACCACCTTCGAACCCACGACGTACGCCACCGCCAGAACGAGACTTCTGACCTTTGTGACCACGACCGCCGGTTTTGCCGAGGCCAGAACCGATACCACGACCTAAACGCTTCGGCGCGTGCTTCGCGCCTTCGGTCGGAGACAGAGTATTCAAACGCATCTGTTACTCCTCCACTTTAACCATGTAGTAAACCGCGTTGACCATACCGCGTACAGCAGGCGTATCTTCACGCTCAACGGTATGACCAATACGACGCAGACCCAGGCCAAGCAGCGTTGCCTTATGTTTCGGCAGACGACTGATTGCACTACGGGTTTGAGTAATTTTAATAGTCTTAGCCATGGTCAATTATCCCAGAATGTCGTCAACGGATTTGCCACGCTTGGCTGCAATCATTTCCGGGGAATTCATATTAGCCAAGCCATCGATAGTTGCACGAACCACGTTAATCGGGTTGGTGGAACCATAGGCTTTAGCCAATACGTTATGAACCCCAGCAACTTCCAGAACGGCGCGCATTGCACCGCCGGCGATGATACCGGTACCTTCGGAAGCCGGCTGCATGAATACGCGAGACCCAGTGTTAGCACCTTTAACCGGGTGCTGCAGGGTGCCGCCATTCAGCGCGACATTCAACATGTTGCGACGGGCTTTTTCCATCGCTTTCTGGATTGCTGCCGGAACTTCACGCGCTTTCCCGTAACCAAAACCAACGCGACCGTTGCCATCACCCACTACAGTCAGTGCGGTGAAGCTGAAAATACGACCACCTTTAACGGTTTTAGATACGCGATTTACCGCGATCAGCTTTTCCTGCAGTTCGCCAGCTTGTTTTTCGATGTGTGCCATCTTACACCTCTACCTTAGAACTGAAGGCCAGCTTCACGAGCAGCATCTGCCAGTGCCTGTACGCGACCATGATATTGGAACCCGGAACGGTCAAAGGACACATCTTTAATGCCTTTTTCCAATGCGCGCTCAGCGACTGCTTTACCTACAGCAGCAGCGGCATCTTTGTTGCCGGTGTACTTCAGTTGTTCTGCGATAGCTTTTTCTACAGTAGAAGCGGCTACCAGGATTTCAGAACCGTTCGGTGCGATAACCTGCGCATAAATATGGCGAGGGGTACGATGTACCACCAGGCGAGTCGCTCCCAATTCCTGGAGTTTGCGACGTACGCGGGTTGCACGACGGATACGAGCTGATTTCTTATCCATAGTGTTACCTTACTTCTTCTTAGCCTCTTTGATACGCACGACTTCGTCGGCGTAACGGACACCCTTGCCTTTGTAAGGCTCAGGACGACGGTAAGCGCGCAGATCAGCTGCAACCTGACCGATAACCTGCTTATCAGCACCTTTCAGTACGATTTCAGTTTGAGTCGGGCATTCAGCTGTGATACCAGCCGGCAGCGCGTGGTCAATCGGGTGTGAGTACCCCAGAGACAAATTCACGACATTGCCTTTAACTGCGGCACGGTAACCTACGCCAACCAGTTGAAGCTTCTTGGTGAAGCCTTCGGTAACACCGATAACGACTGCGTTCAGCAGTGCACGCGCGGTGCCTGCCTGTGCCCAACCGTCTGAAAAACCTTCGCACGGAGCGAAAGTCAGAGCGTTGTCAGCCACAGTAACTTCAACAGCATCGTTGATGGTACGAGTCAGCTCGCCGTTTTTACCCTTGATCGAAATAACCTGACCGTTGAGTTTTACCTCTACGCCGGCAGGAATGACGACGGGTGCTTTTGCAACACGAGACATTCTTTCCTCCGATTAAGCTACGTAGCAGATAATCTCGCCACCAAGACCAGCCTGGCGCGCTGCACGATCAGTCATAACACCTTTAGAGGTAGAAACAACCGCGATTCCTAAACCAGCCATAACTTTCGGCAGCTCATCTTTTTTCTTATAGATGCGCAGACTTGGGCGGCTGATACGCTGAATGCTTTTTACCACTGCCTTGCCCTGGAAGTATTTCAGAGAAATTTCCAGTTCAGGCTTGGTGTCGCCTTCGATTTTGTAATCTTGAATATAACCTTCTTCCTTAAGCACTTTGGCAATTGCCACTTTCAGCTTGGAGGAAGGCATGGTGATCGCAACTTTGTTCGCGGCCTGACCGTTGCGTATACGGGTCAGCATGTCCGCGATCGGATCTTGCATGCTCATCTGTCTTTACTCCCGTGATTCAATTGGTGACAATTACCAGCTAGCCTTTTTCAGACCCGGAATTTCACCGCGCATGGCGGCTTCACGGACCTTGATACGGCTCAACCCGAACTTCCGCAGGAAAGCGTGCGGACGACCTGTCTGGCGGCAGCGGTTACGCTGACGGGACGAGCTGGAATCACGCGGCAGAGTCTGCAGCTTGAGAACAGCATCCCAACGATCTTCGTCGGATGAGTTCACATTGGAGATGATAGCTTTCAATTCAATGCGTTTAGCAAAGAATTTATTAGCCAATTTCACGCGTTTGACTTCGCGTGCTTTTATGGATTGCTTAGCCATTAGTAACCCTACCTTAACTTGCGGAACGGGAAGTTAAAGGCGGCCAGCAGCGCGCGGCCTTCATCATCGGATTTCGCAGTGGTGGTAATGGTAATGTCCAAACCACGAACGCGATCGACTTTGTCATAGTCGATTTCCGGGAAGATGATCCGCTCACGCACGCCCATGCTGTAGTTGCCACGGCCATCGAAGGACTTGGCAGACAGACCGTGGAAGTCACGAATACGCGGTACAGCAATGGAAATCAGGCGCTCAAGGAACTCCCACATGCGTTCGCCACGCAGAGTTACTTTACAGCCGATCGGATAGCCCTGGCGGATTTTGAAGCCTGCAACAGATTTGCGTGCTTTGGTGATCAGCGGTTTTTGACCGGAGATAGCTGCCAGATCGGCTGCGGCGTTATCCAGCAGCTTCTTGTCAGCGATCGCTTCACCAACACCCATATTCAGGGTGATCTTCTCGACCCGAGAGACTTGCATGACAGAATTGTAGCTAAACTGAGTCATCAGTTTGCTAACCACTTCGTCTTTGTAGTAATCATGCAGTTTCGCCATCGTACTACTCCAAATTACTTGATAGTTTCGCTAGTAGATTTAAAGAAACGGACTTTTTTGCCGTCTTCGAATCTAAAGCCTACACGGTCAGCCTTGCCAGTTGCCGCATTGAACAGTGCAACGTTGGAAAGCTGGATTGCAGCTTCTTTTTCAACGATGCCACCCGGTTGGTTCAGGGCCGGAACCGGCTTCTGATGTTTCTTAACCAGGTTGATACCTTCAACAACGATCTTGCTGGAAGACAGAACATTCTTAACTTTACCGCGCTTACCTTTATCTTTGCCGGTCAGCACGATAACTTCGTCATCACGACGGATTTTCGCTGCCATGGTTCGCTCCTTAGAGTACTTCTGGTGCCAGAGAGATAATTTTCATGAACTTTTCAGAACGCAGTTCACGAGTTACCGACCCAAAAATACGCGTACCGATAGGCTGCTCGCTGTTATTGTTCAGAATAACGCATGCATTGCCATCGAAGCGAATGACAGAACCGTCCGGGCGACGAACACCCTTCTTGGTGCGCACCACAACCGCCTTCAGAACATCGCCTTTCTTCACCTTACCGCGAGGAATTGCTTCCTTGATGGTAATTTTGATGATATCGCCGACGCCTGCGTAGCGACGGTGCGAGCCACCTAGAACCTTGATACACATTACGCGACGTGCACCGGAGTTATCGGCCACGTTCAGCATAGTCTGTTCTTGGATCATTTTAGTGCTCCGCTAATGTCAACTACTACTTTTCAAACCCTTACGGGTCATTAACACCCCAGAATCGAGGGCGCAATATTATAACACCGCTTTTCGACCAATGGTAGAAAAATAAACGGCCCTTTGCAGAGCCGTTTATCGTTTTCAAGAAGAGCAATGCTGTATTACAGAATCGCTTTCCCTACAACGCGAACCAACGTCCAAGACTTAGTTTTGGACAGCGGACGGCATTCGCGGATTTCAACCATGTCACCGATACCGCATTCGTTGTTCTCATCATGTACGTGCAGTTTGGTCGTACGTTTGATGAATTTCCCATACAGCGGGTGTTTCACAAAACGTTCGATTGCAACAACCATGGATTTCTCCATTTTGTCGCTCACAACACGACCTTGCAGAGTACGGATATTATCGCTCATTACGCACCCGCCTTCTGAGTCAGTAAAGTCTTAACACGTGCAATATTGCGACGCACTTGTTTTACCAGGTGAGTCTGTTGCAACTGACCACTGGCCGCTTGCATACGCAAGTTAAATTGCTCGCGCAGCAGTTCGAGCAGCTCGGTGTTCAGCTCTTCAACGCTCTTTTCACGCAGCTCATTTGCTTTCATTACATCACCGTCTTAGTTACAAAGGTGGTTTTGATCGGCAGTTTCGCTGCTGCCAGTTGGAATGCTTCACGGGCTAACTCTTCCGGCACACCGTCCATTTCATACAGGACTTTACCTGGCTGAATCAAGGCAACCCAATATTCCACGTTACCTTTACCTTTACCCATACGTACTTCAAGCGGTTTCTCGGTAATTGGTTTGTCCGGGAATACTCGGATCCAAATTTTACCTTGACGCTTAACAGCACGGGTCATGGCACGACGTGCAGCTTCGATTTGGCGAGCGGTAAGGCGACCACGACCAACAGCTTTCAAACCGAAAGTACCGAAGCTGACATCCGTACCGGCAGCCAGACCACGGTTACGGCCTTTGTGCATCTTACGGAATTTTGTACGCTTTGGTTGTAACATCAGCGGCTCTCCTTACTTGCGGCCTTTACGCTGCTGCTTTTTAGGTTGAGCAGCCGGTTTTTCCGGTTGTTCAACGGCAGCCATACCACCCAGGATCTCACCTTTGAAGATCCACACTTTCACACCGATAACACCGTAAGTGGTGTGTGCTTCGGACGTGTTGTAGTCGATATCCGCACGCAGCGTGTGCAACGGAACGCGACCTTCGCGGTACCATTCGGTACGTGCGATTTCAGCACCGCCCAGGCGGCCACTGACTTCAACTTTAATACCATTGGCACCCAGACGCATGGCGTTCTGAACGGCACGCTTCATCGCACGACGGAACATCACACGACGTTCCAGCTGAGAAGTGATGCTGTCAGCAACCAGTTTCGCGTCCAGTTCCGGCTTGCGAACTTCCGCGATGTTGATCTGTGCAGGGACGCCAGCGATATCCGCTACGACTTTGCGCAGTTTTTCAACATCTTCACCTTTTTTACCGATAACGATGCCCGGACGAGCGGTGTGAATGGTCACACGGATGCTCTTGGCCGGACGTTCGATAACGATACGAGAGACGGAGGCTTTCTCCAGTTCTTTCGTCAGGTATTTACGAACTTTAAAATCGCTGTCCAGGTTGTCAGCGAATTCTTTGGTATTCGCATACCAGGTAGAGTTCCAAGGTTTGACAATACCCAGGCGAATACCATTAGGATGTACTTTCTGACCCATTGCTAGTCTCCAGAGTCTCAGCGATCGGACACAACCACAGAAATGTGACTGGTACGCTTCAGGATGCGATCCGCACGACCTTTAGCACGCGGCATAATGCGCTTCATGCTCGGGCCTTCGTCTACGAAGATTTTCGCAACTTTCAGATCATCAATGTCAGCGCCATCGTTATGCTCTGCGTTGGCAATGGCAGACTCCAGTACTTTTTTAACCAGACCAGCAGCTTTCTTGTTGGTGTAGGTCAGAATTTCCAGAGCTTGCGACACTTTCTTACCGCGAATCAGGTCAGCCACCAGGCGAACCTTTTGAGCAGAAGAACGAGCATGAAGATGTTTAGCGATAGTTTCCATCTCTTCCTCCTACCTTATTTTTCTTGGCTTTTTTATCAGCCGCGTGGCCACTATAAGTACGAGTCGGCGCGAATTCACCCAGTTTGTGACCGACCATTTCATCGGAAACAAACACCGGAACGTGCTGACGACCATTATGGACAGCGATGGTCAAACCGATCATAGTTGGAAAGATCGTTGAACGACGGGACCAAGTGCGCAGAGGCTTCTTGTCACCGCTTTCCACCGCTTTCTCTACCTTCTTCAGCAAGTGCAGGTCAATAAAAGGACCTTTCTTGAGAGAACGTGGCATGGTTTATCCTCTAATATTATTTAGTACGGCGACGTACGATGAATTTATCAGTACGCTTGTTGCTGCGAGTCTTCTTACCTTTGGTCTGAATGCCCCACGGTGAAACCGGGTGCTTACCAAAGTTACGACCTTCACCACCACCGTGCGGGTGGTCGACTGGGTTCATTGCCGTACCGCGAACGGTAGGACGAACACCACGCCAGCGTGCAGCACCAGCTTTACCCAGAACGCGCAGCATATGCTCAGCGTTACCTACTTCGCCCAGCGTAGCGCGGCAGTCAGATTCGACTTTACGCATTTCGCCAGAACGCAGACGCAGGGTCACGTACGCGCCGTCACGTGCAACGATCTGCACGTAAGCACCAGCAGAACGCGCCAGCTGACCGCCTTTACCCGGCTTCATTTCCACGTTGTGAACGTTGGAACCGACCGGAATATTGCGCATCGGCAACGTGTTGCCAGCTTTTATAGCAGCATCAACGCCAGACTGGATCTGATCACCGGCTTTCAGGCCTTTCGGCGCCAGGATGTAACGGCGTTCGCCGTCTTTGTACAGAACCAGAGCGATGTTGGCGGAACGGTTCGGATCATATTCCAAACGTTCTACAACAGCAGGGATACCATCTTTGTTACGTTTGAAGTCAACAATACGGTATTGCTGTTTGTGGCCACCACCGATATGACGGGTAGTGATGCGGCCATTGTTGTTACGGCCACCGGATTTGCTGTTTTTTTCCAGCAACGGGGCATAAGGTTTGCCCTTGTGCAGCTCAGGGTTAACCACTTTAACAACGTGGCGACGACCCGGAGATGTCGGTTTACATTTAACAATTGCCATTGTCCTTTACTCCTCCGACTTACTCTGCGCCGCCGATGAAGTCCAGATTCTGGCCTTCTTTCAGGGTGACGTAAGCTTTTTTCCAGTCGCTACGACGACCGATACGCTGTCCATGACGTTTCGTTTTCCCTTTAACCAGCAGGGTACGAACTTCATTGACTTCGACCTCAAACAGTTTCTGCACAGCAGCTTTGATTTCTGCTTTGGTCGCGTCTTTAGCAACTTTGAGCACGATGGTGTTGTGTTTTTCCATCGCAGTAGACGCTTTTTCAGAAACGTGAGGTGCAGTCAGCACCTTAAGCAGACGTTCTTCACGGATCATGCCAGCATCTCCTCAACTTGCTTAACAGCGTCAGCCGTCATTACGACTTTGTCGAAGGCGATCAGGCTAACCGGATCGATACCTGCTACATTACGTACGTCAACCTTGTACAGGTTGCGTGCAGCCATGAACAGATTTTCATCCAGTTCACCGGTGATGATCAGCACGTCATCCAGCGCCAGGTCTTTCAGTTTCTGTGCCAGCAGCTTGGTTTTCGGTGCTTCAACAGAGAACTGCTCGACAACGATCAAACGATCCTGACGTACCAGCTCGGACAGGATGCTTTTCAGCGCGCCGCGGTACATCTTTTTGTTTACTTTTTGACTGTGGTCCTGAGGCTTGGCAGAAAAGGTCACACCACCGGAACGCCAGATCGGGCTCTTGATAGAACCTGAACGCGCACGGCCAGTACCTTTCTGACGCCACGGTTTTTTACCGGAACCAGTTACTTCAGCACGGGTCTTCTGAGCACGAGTCCCTTGACGGGCACCAGCTGCATAAGCAACAACAACCTGGTGTACCAGCGCTTCGTTGAAATCACGACCGAAGGTAGTTTCGGAAACAGTCAGCGCGCTTTGCGCGTCTTTCAATACTAATTCCATTGCTATCCCCTTACGCCTTCACAGCCGGTTTAACGATCAGGTCGCTACCGGTTGCACCCGGGACAGCACCTTTCACCAGCAGCAGGTTGCGCTCAGCGTCAACGCGTACTACGTCCAGACTCTGAACGGTTACACGCTCGTTGCCCAGCTGACCAGCCATTTTCTTGCCTTTGAACACTTTGCCCGGAGTCTGGTTCTGACCGATAGAACCCGGAACGCGGTGAGACAAGGAGTTACCGTGGGTAGCATCCTGAGTACGGAAGTTCCAGCGTTTAACAGTACCCGCGAAACCTTTACCTTTGGACGTACCAGTAACGTCAACTTTTTTCACGTCAGCGAAAATTTCAACGCTGATGCTTTGGCCTACGGTGAACTCTTCGCCTTCAGACAGACGGAATTCACACAGGACGCGGCCAGCTTCAACACCAGCTTTAGCAAAATGACCTGCTTCCGGCTTGGTAACACGGTTTGCTTTTTTAGCACCGGTAGTTACCTGTACAGCCTGGTAGCCATCATTAGCCAGGTCTTTAACCTGAGTAACGCGGTTTGCTTCAATTTCGATAACGGTTATAGGGATAGAAACGCCGTCTTCAGTGAAGATGCGGGTTATGCCCACTTTTTTACCGACTAAACCAATCATTGTATCAACCTCTCAATCACTTGATGATCTGATTAACCCAGGCTGATCTGCACGTCTACACCGGCAGCCAGGTCCAGACGCATCAGAGCATCAACGGTTTTCTCGGTTGGCTCAACGATGTCAACCAGACGCTTGTGAGTGCGAATTTCGTACTGATCGCGCGCGTCTTTGTTGACGTGCGGGGAGATCAGAACGGTAAAGCGCTCTTTGCGGGTCGGCAGCGGGATCGGACCACGTACTTGCGCACCAGTGCGCTTGGCCGTCCCAACGATTTCCGCGGTTGCTTGATCGATCAGGCGATGATCAAACGCTTTCAGGCGGATACGGATTCTTTGGTTCTGCATGAGACCAGAGCTCCAATTATTTATAAACGTAAATGATTACTCCTCTCACCCATTTCGATTGATGGGGGAGTGTAATCGTTCGGCCATAACTCCCAAATCGGGAGTATTGTTGACCCATGCCTATTGCATGGCGTCTCTGTTCGTAAACGTACTGCATATACATGCACTACATTTAACGTAACAGGCCCGACTTAATTCAGACGGGCCCGCGCATTATACGTAAATCTGTTCAGGAAGCAACCGCGTTTTACAGAATCATGCCTCTTTTAGCTGCGCTTGCAAATAATTAGGCAACCCGAGGCGCGCTATCAGGTCAAGTTCCGTCTCAATCCAGTCGATGTGCCCTTCTTCATCGGCCAGGATTTCAATCAGCAAATCGCGGCTGACATAATCGCGCACCGAATCCATATACGCGATCCCCTCGCGCAAATCCTTGGCGCCATCCAACTCCAGTTTCAGGTCAGAACGCAGTATATCTTCAACATCTTCACCAATATTGAGCTTTCCGAGATCTTGCAGGTTGGGAACCCCTTCAAGAAACAGGATACGCTCTATATAACGGTCGGCATGTTTCATTTCATCGATGGATTCATGGTATTCGTGCTGGTCAAGACGGGTCAGTCCCCAATTTTTAAACATACGGGCATGCAAAAAGTACTGGTTAATCGCAACCAGTTCATCACCCAGCAACTTATTTAGATGTGCTATGACTTTTTTATCGCCTTTCATGACATTACTCCTTCGCTCCAGGTCTTAAAAGTGTAGAACTGGAGGGAGGAGAGTCAACGAAATCGCCTACATTTTGTGCGGTTTCAATAAAAGCGGCAATTACGCAACGTCAGAGATTAGGTGACAACATCGCCTGCTCTTCTTCCATAATCAGGCGAGCCTGGCGAATACACTTGCCGCAGTCACTGCCAATAGGCATTAACTGGCGCAGTTGATTGAGCGAGCGTGGTTGATGTTGGCGAACGGCGTGCCGAATAACTTTATCGGAAATGGCATTACACATACATACATACATACAGGATAACTCATTCTCTCAGTCGCGGAGCCACACCCTCTTTCGTTGCTACCTTCCGCACGGCAGTCGCAAAAGTGACTATAAAACAGTCAATGAGAGTGTAAATAAGAATGGTTTCCATTTCAATTACAGTTTTGTCAACGCTATAAAAAAAGGACACCTAAGTGTCCTTTTTCTTACGCTATCGCTAGCGCACGGGTGTTACTCGCGTATTGGCGATTACGCCATAACTTTGGCAACAACACCTGCACCAACGGTACGGCCGCCTTCACGGATTGCGAAACGCAAACCGTCGTCCATCGCGATCGGGTGGATCAGGGTAACAACCATTTTGATGTTGTCGCCCGGCATTACCATTTCAACGCCTTCCGGCAGTTCGATGGTGCCCGTTACGTCAGTAGTACGGAAGTAGAACTGAGGACGGTAGCCTTTGAAGAACGGCGTATGACGGCCACCTTCATCTTTGCTCAGGATATACACTTCAGATTCGAACTTGGTGTGCGGCTTGATGGAGCCCGGCTTAGCCAGTACCTGACCACGTTCGATTTCTTCACGTTTGATACCACGCAGCAGAACACCAACGTTCTCACCCGCACGGCCTTCGTCCAGCAGTTTGCGGAACATTTCAACGCCAGTACAAGTCGATTTCGCAGTATCTTTGATACCAACGATTTCAACTTCTTCACCCACTTTAACGATACCGCGCTCTACACGACCGGTAACTACAGTACCACGGCCGGAGATGGAGAATACGTCTTCGATAGGCAGCAGGAACGGACGGTCAATCGCACGCTCTGGTTCTGGGATGTAGGAATCCAGGTAGTCAGCCAGTTCGATGATTTTTGCTTCCCACTCAGCGTCGCCTTCCAGTGCTTTCAGCGCTGAACCACGAACGATCGGGGTATCATCACCCGGGAAGTCGTACTGAGACAGCAACTCACGGACTTCCATTTCAACCAGTTCCAGCAGCTCTTCGTCATCAACCATGTCACATTTGTTCAGGAACACGATGATGTACGGAACGCCTACCTGGCGACCCAGCAGGATGTGCTCACGAGTCTGCGGCATCGGGCCGTCAGTCGCAGCAACTACCAGGACCGCACCGTCCATCTGGGCAGCACCGGTGATCATGTTTTTCACGTAGTCGGCGTGTCCCGGGCAGTCAACGTGTGCGTAGTGACGGGTCGGGGTGTCGTATTCAACGTGAGACGTGTTGATGGTGATACCACGTGCTTTTTCTTCCGGCGCGTTATCGATCTGATCGAATGCACGCGCGCTACCGCCGTAGGTTTTAGCCAGTACGGTGGTGATCGCTGCGGTCAGCGTGGTTTTACCATGGTCAACGTGGCCGATAGTACCGACGTTAACGTGGGGTTTAGTACGTTCAAATTTTTCTTTAGACATCGACTGTCCCTCTAAGACACGGATAAATCGGTGATAGCACCACATTAACCAAGCTAACGCTTGACGAATATTTTACAGAAAGGAAATCAGGAGATGGAAAAGAAGTGGTGCTGATAGGCAGATTCGAACTGCCGACCTCACCCTTACCAAGGGTGCGCTCTACCAACTGAGCTATATCAGCACTTATTGGAGCGGGCAGTGGGAATCGAACCCACATCATCAGCTTGGAAGGCTGAGGTAATAGCCATTATACGATGCCCGCATCCTGAACTCGGCTACCTGATTTCTCTGTTGAAAACTTCCGCCTTCGCCAACACGATGATTGCCTCGTCGCGTTGGTTCAGCCATAACCTGTATGGCTTGAATTTGGTGGTGGGGGAAGGATTCGAACCTTCGAAGTCTGTGACGGCAGATTTACAGTCTGCTCCCTTTGGCCGCTCGGGAACCCCACCTAATTGTGTACTTGATGGTGCCGGCTGCCGGAATCGAACTGGCGACCTACTGATTACAAGTCAGTTGCTCTACCAACTGAGCTAAGCCGACATCAAGTGCTGCGCATTCTAGGTAGAGCGAGCCACCTATGCAACAAAAAAATTGCTTAAAATGCGCTATCGCTTAGATTTTATCCAAATTCGAGCATGAATTCACGTATCATGCGATAAAATGCCTAAAGAACATCCAAATTCACGACCAATCCCGCACATTCTCCCCTGTCGTGCATTCTTTTTTCACCATGACGTCAGCACGATTCTGCACCAACAATGACCTTTTGCTCCAAGGTAACGCACCTTCTTCGCCATAAATATGTGTTTAACCGCGTTAACGACGTAAATCTGGCCTGGCATGTATCTTGCTATGTTTTAGTAAATAGGGTCAGAGAGGGCTTATTTCGCTGGGGGCTGCATGATGAAAATCGTTTTACTTAATGACACAACCCTTCCGGTTTACCGCACAGAGCTGGCAGACCTGTTGCTAGATGCGGTAATGCATGGCGCATCTGTTGGCTATGAGATGCCTTTGTCTCACGATACCGCAGCCAGGCACCTCTCTGGCGTAAGGGACGCGTTTACTGTGGATTGCCCGTGATGCCCAAGGCATTATCGGAAGCGTGCAGCTTGAGCTGTGCCAGAAAAGCAATGGGTTGAACCGAGCAGAGGTGCAAAAACTGCTGGTACACAGCCGCGCGCGTCGCCAGGGTATTGGCCGCAAACTACTGTCGGTGCTTGAAACAACCTCCTTTGAGCTCAATCGTGGCCTGCTGTATCTGGATACTCAGGCTGGTTCTCCGGCAGAAGCCTTTTACCGCATGCAGGGATATAGCTATCTGGGGGAAATTCCTGATTATGCCAGTGCGCCCGACGGCAGCTATCATCCTACCGCCATCTACTACAAGCGCCTGTTTGTCGCCAATCGGATGACACCGGCCTTGGCAAGTTAATCGTTTCCTGACGCTATTGCGTCAGGAAATATCATATTGTTGTCTTCTTTTCTGCGTGTCCAACGTGTAACGTGCCTGACATCTACTAATCGAATCACAACATTACCGTGTATGACCACCCGCGGCTTATACTTCCTGCTCATACAACACATGGGCAGTTTCGCCTCCAGGCAGGATGGTCTATAGGATAAATTGGACAGATGAGAGACAGCGAGCAACCTTTGGCAACACCCTACCTACACTTCGATCGCCGTCAATGGGCTGCATTGCGCAATTCAGTGCCATTAACGCTGACAGAAGAAGAAATCATCCGGTTAAAATGGATCAATGACGAGTTATCACTCGATGAAGTTGCCGAAATCTATCTGCCTTTATCACGCCTGCTTAATTTTTATATCAGCTCAAACCTGAGACGCCAGGCAGTATTGGAGCAATTTCTCGGCACTAACGGGCAGCGTATTCCCTATATTATTGGCATAGCAGGCAGCGTCGCGGTTGGCAAAAGTACTACCGCACGCGTATTGCAGGCGTTGCTAAGCCGGTGGCCTGAGCATCGTCGAGTTGAATTGATCACCACAGACGGTTTTTTACATTCCAAACAGGTGCTTAAAGACAGGAACCTAATGCAGAAAAAAGGGTTTCCTGAATCTTACGATATTCATAGTCTGATGAAATTTGTGTCGGATATAAAATCGGGGGCTAAAAAAGTCACTGCACCAATATATTCACACCTGACTTACGATATCGTGCCAAACAGCAATAAAGTGGTGGAGCAACCGGATATTCTTATCCTTGAAGGATTAAACGTTTTGCAAAGTGGAATGGATTATCCGCACGCACAACCACGCACTTTTGCTTCTGATTTTATTGATTTTTATATATATGTTGACGCATCGGAAGAATTATTAAAATCCTGGTATATAAACCGGTTTTTGAAATTCCGCCTGGGTGCATTTTCCGATCCTAATTCTTATTTTCACGAGTATGCAAAATTAACGGAGGAGCAAGCGGTGACAATTGCGACCAAAATTTGGCGTGATATCAATGAACCTAACTTGCACCAAAATATTTTGCCTACCCGTGAGCGCGCCAGTTTGATTATGACCAAAAGCGCTAATCATGCCGTTGACTATGTGCGTTTGAGAAAATAGCAATATTACAAGACAGTGGGGGGAATCCCCCCTACTGTCTATTTGCCACGCAGTGAGATTTCGCCACCAATGTAGGCCTTAATCTCGCCGTTCTCTTCAAGTAACAGCGCGCCCTGCTCATCAATTCCGCGTTCAATCCCATGGATCTCGCGTTCGCCCATAATCAATTTCACCGGGCGATTATAGTAATTATCGATGGCTTGCCAGCGAGGGATGAACGAACGTAGTCCGCCTTGTTCAAACACTTCCAGCGCGTTACTCAATTCAGTGATAAGCGTAGCGGCCAAAATATTACGATCGATATCGATCCTGGCTTCTTGCAGGTTGATCCATTCCTGCGTCACGCCTTGCCCCGAAGAGGCCCGCATCCGCAAGTTGATGCCAATACCGATCACTAACTGCGCCGCATCTCCCGTTTTTCCCATCAGCTCAACCAGAATCCCGGCCAGTTTGCGATCGTGCATATAGAGATCGTTGGGCCATTTGACTTTGACATCATGTGCACCGAGACGATGCAGCACTTCTGCAATCACGATACCAATAGCCAGGCTAACCCCCACCGCAGCGGCAGGCCCCTGCTCCAAGTGCCAAAACATGGAGAGGTAAAGGTTAGCGCCAAACGGTGATTGCCACTTACGCCCACGACGACCACGACCAGCCTGCTGGTACTCTGCCACGCACGCATCGCCAGAGTGCAAGCTCTCCAGCCGGTCGAGCAGATACTGGTTGGTCGAATCAATGACAGGCAGTACCGCAACGTTATTTGCTGGGAGTGCGGCACGAATAACATTCTCGTCGAGCAATTGCATCGGTTCAGGCAAGCTGTACCCTTTCCCTGTAACGGGAAACACATCCAGTCCCCACTCTCTGATGGTTTGGATATGTTTGTTAATCCCTGCCCGGCTCATTCCCAACAGTTCACCGAGGTATTCACCTGAGTAAAACTCACCGTCGGAAAGGATCTTGATAAGCGTTAAAGGGACGCGGATATCTTTCATGACAGCACCTCTGTCGCGCTTACTTCACCCGTTGAAGCAATAAAGCGCACTTCCGGCTCAAGCCAGAGTACAAATGTCTCTGCAACGCTATTACGCACATAACGCGCCAGCGCAACAATATCGCCACTCGTCGCCTCATCAAGGTTGACCAGCACCAGAGCCTGCTGCTGATGAACCACCGCACCGCCAATGCGGTGTCCTTTTAACTGGCACTGGTCGATAAGCCAGCCAGAAGCAAATTTAACCGTACCATCGGGCTGCGGATAGTGTGGTGCATTGGGATACCGCATCAAGATAGCCAGTGCTTGCTCGGCGCTAACGACGGGATTTTTGAAAAAACTGCCCGCATTTCCCATCAGCGCCGGATCGGGTAATTTCTTACGCCGCATCGCACATACCGTAGTAAAAATAGCATCAGGCGTCGCGGTTGCAGGATCGAGCTGCGCCAAATCACCATAGCCCAACAAAGGCACCCAGGACTTAGTAAGATGCAGACCTACTGCAATAATGGCAAATCCCTGTCGGTATTCATGCTTAAAGATACTTTCACGATAGCCAAACTGGCACTGCTCAGCACTGAGGCGGGTCACCTGATTGAGGGTAAGATCCAAGACATCGACATATGCGCAAAACTGCTTAAACTCAGCGCCATAAGCGCCAATATTCTGGATGGGGGCCGAGCCGACGCAGCCAGGGATCAGCGCCAGATTTTCCAGGCCCGACACGCCCTGTTGCAGCGTATACTCGACCAGATGATGCCAGTTCTCACCGGCACCGACGTGCAGATGCCATCCGCGATCATCTTCAGCAATCTCAATCCCTTTTATGCGGTTAACAATGACAGTCCCTGCAAAATCTTCCAAAAACAGGACATTGCTACCCTCCCCCACAATCAACACCGGTTTATTCTGTTCACTCGCATGACGCCAGGAAGCAGCCAACGAATCCGGTGTATCGGCGCAGACGATCTCATCGGCATAAACGGGCAAAGAGAAGGTGTTGTATGGCTTAAGGGATGTGACACTGCTCGTCATCAGAACGTACTCTCCAGATTGAATACGCCGTAGTTTACCCGATCCCGCACGCCAAATCTCTACGGTACGCGGGCATCTTCGATCCCTGAGAGAGCAATGAAAGGCGAGCCATTCCTGATGATAAAAACCCTATACCACCAGAAACTACGCACAGCAAAAAGGGCTGTCCTTTCGGACAGCCCCTTCGCTATATTAAAAGCCTGGCAGTTCCCTACTCTCACATGGGGAAGCCCCACACTACCATCGGCGCTACGGCGTTTCACTTCTGAGTTCGGCATGGGGTCAGGTGGGACCACCGCGCTATCGCCGCCAGGCATATTCTGTTTTACATCCACCGCTTCTCAGCCATGAATGCCAATCTGTCAACAAGCTGAACTTCTCGAGCACGTGATTATTCGTATCATCCTGATACTCACCCCTTCGGGGCCAGCGCTCCGCGCTGTTCAAAATCGTTCCAGACGATTTTGTCTCTCAATCAACACCAAAACATCTTCGGCGTTGTAAGGTTAAGCCTCACAGGTCATTAGTACTGGTTAGCTCAATGCATCGCTGCACTTACACACCCAGCCTATTTACGTCGTCGTCTTTAACGGCCTTTCAGCGTCCTCTAGGGACAAGGGAGAACTCATCTCGGGGCAAGTTTCGTGCTTAGATGCTTTCAGCACTTATCTCTTCCGCACGTAGCTACCGGGCAATGCCATTGGCATGACAACCCGAACACCAGTGGTGCGTTCACTCCGGTCCTCTCGTACTAGGAGTAACCCCCCTCAATTCTCCAACGCCCACGGCAGATAGGGACCGAACTGTCTCACGACGTTCTAAACCCAGCTCGCGTACCACTTTAAATGGCGAACAGCCATACCCTTGGGACCTACTTCAGCCCCAGGATGTGATGAGCCGACATCGAGGTGCCAAACACCGCCGTCGATATGAACTCTTGGGCGGTATCAGCCTGTTATCCCCGGAGTACCTTTTATCCGTTGAGCGATGGCCCTTCCATTCAGAACCACCGGATCACTAAGACCTACTTTCGTACCTGCTCGAGCCGTCACTCTCGCAGTCAAGCTAGCTTATGCCTTTGCACTAACCTCCTGATGTCCGACCAGGATTAGCTAACCTTCGTGCTCCTCCGTTACTCTTTGGGAGGAGACCGCCCCAGTCAAACTACCCACCAGACACTGTCCCCAGTCCGGATTACGGACCCAGGTTAGAACATCAAACATTAAAGGGTGGTATTTCAAGGTTGGCTCCATGCAGACTGGCGTCCACGCTTCAAAGCCTCCCACCTATCCTACACATCAAGGCTCAAGGTTCAGTGTCAAGCTATAGTAAAGGTTCACGGGGTCTTTCCGTCTTGCCGCGGGTACACTGCATCTTCACAGCGAGTTCAATTTCACTGAGTCTCGGGTGGAGACAGCCTGGCCATCATTACGCCATTCGTGCAGGTCGGAACTTACCCGACAAGGAATTTCGCTACCTTAGGACCGTTATAGTTACGGCCGCCGTTTACTGGGGCTTCGATCAAGAGCTTCTCCTTACGGATAACCCCATCAATTAACCTTCCAGCACCGGGCAGGCGTCACACCGTATACGTCCACTTTCGTGTTTGCACAGTACTGTGTTTTTATTAAACAGTTGCAGCCAGCTGGTATCTGCGACTGCGCAAAGCTTCAGGAGTAAATCCCTACACCTCGCACAGCGTGCCTTCTCCCGAAGTTACGGCACCATTTTGCCTAGTTCCTTCACCCGAGTTCTCTCAAGCGCCTTGGTATTCTCTACCTGACCACCTGTGTCGGTTTGGGGTACGATTCAATGTTACCTGATGCTTAGAGGCTTTTCCTGGAAGCTTGGCATCTGTCACTTCAGTATCGTAGTACCTCGTCATCACGCCTCAGTGTTAACAGTGACCCGGATTTACCAAAGTCACACCTACACGCTTAAACCGGGACAACCGTCGCCCGGATGACATAGCCTTCTCCGTCCCCCCTTCGCAGTAACACCAAGTACAGGAATATTAACCTGTTTCCCATCGACTACGCCTTTCGGCCTCGCCTTAGGGGTCGACTCACCCTGCCCCGATTAACGTTGGACAGGAACCCTTGGTCTTCCGGCGAGCGGGCTTTTCACCCGCTTTATCGTTACTTATGTCAGCATTCGCACTTCTGATACCTCCAGCAAACCTCACAGTTCACCTTCAACGGCTTACAGAACGCTCCCCTACCCAACAACACCTAAGTGTCGCTGCCGCAGCTTCGGTGCATGGTTTAGCCCTGTTACATCTTCCGCGCAGGCCGACTCGACCAGTGAGCTATTACGCTTTCTTTAAATGATGGCTGCTTCTAAGCCAACATCCTGACTGTCTATGCCTTCCCACATCGTTTCCCACTTAACCGTGACTTTGGGACCTTAGCTGGCGGTCTGGGTTGTTTCCCTCTTCACGACGAACGTTAGCACCCGCCGTGTGTCTCCCGTGATAACATTCTTCGGTATTCGTAGTTTGCATCGGGTTGGTAAGTCGGGATGACCCCCTAGCCGAAACAGTGCTCTACCCCCGAAGATGAATTCACGAGGCGCTACCTAAATAGCTTTCGGGGAGAACCAGCTATCTCCCGGTTTGATTGGCCTTTCACCCCCAGCCACAAGTCATCCGCTAATTTTTCAACATTAGTCGGTTCGGTCCTCCAGTTAGTGTTACCCAACCTTCAACCTGCCCATGGCTAGATCACCGGGTTTCGGGTCTATACCCTGCAACTTAACGCCCAGTTAAGACTCGGTTTCCCTACGGCTCCCCTATGCGGTTAACCTTGCTACAGAATATAAGTCGCTGACCCATTATACAAAAGGTACGCAGTCACACCCCTAAGGATGCTCCCACTGCTTGTACGTACACGGTTTCAGGTTCTATTTCACTCCCCTCGCCGGGGTTCTTTTCGCCTTTCCCTCACGGTACTGGTTCACTATCGGTCAGTCAGGAGTATTTAGCCTTGGAGGATGGTCCCCCCATATTCAGACAGGATAACACGTGTCCCGCCCTACTCATCGAACTCACAACCTGTGCATCTTCGTGTACGGGACTATCACCCTTTACTGTGCGACTTTTCAGACGCTTCCACTGACACACAAGCTGATTCAGACTCTGGGCTCTTCCCCGTTCGCTCGCCGCTACTGGGGGAATCTCGGTTGATTTCTTTTCCTCGGGGTACTGAGATGTTTCAGTTCCCCCGGTTCGCCTCATGCCACTATGTATTCATGACATGATAGTGCAACGAATTGCACTGGGTTTCCCCATTCGGGTATCGTCGGTTGTAACGCTTCATATCAGCTTACCGACGCTTTTCGCAGATTAGCACGCCCTTCATCGCCTCTGACTGCCTAGGCATCCACCGTGTACGCTTATTCACTTAACCTCACAACCCGAAAATGTCTCGGGTGTGAAAGCTTGAGAGAATCACAATATTGGTAGTGAGCCACTATTGCTCGTTTCAATTTTCAGCTTGTTAAAGAGCAAAATACTTCGCAGCATACTGTCAAACAGTACACTCTGAAGTATTGGGTATCAAGACGGTAAATGGTGGAGCTATGCGGGATCGAACCGCAGACCTCCTGCGTGCAAAGCAGGCGCTCTCCCAGCTGAGCTATAGCCCCATCGAATAGTAAACTTTGCCAAATCGCTCTCAGGCAAGGCGCGAGTTCGCGAAGCATACATCAGTATGCGAGTGGGCGAGCAATGCAGCATTGAGAACGATTTTGGTAGGCCTGAGTGGACTTGAACCACCGACCTCACCTTATCAGGGGTGCGCTCTAACCACCTGAGCTACAAGCCTATAAGGTCTTCTAACCGCTCGATTTCTTTCATCAGACAATCTGTGTGAACACTTCACAGAATCAGTATCATTAGGTAAGGAGGTGATCCAACCGCAGGTTCCCCTACGGTTACCTTGTTACGACTTCACCCCAGTCATGAATCACAAAGTGGTAAGCGCCCTCCCGAAGGTTAAGCTACCTACTTCTTTTGCAACCCACTCCCATGGTGTGACGGGCGGTGTGTACAAGGCCCGGGAACGTATTCACCGTAGCATTCTGATCTACGATTACTAGCGATTCCGACTTCATGGAGTCGAGTTGCAGACTCCAATCCGGACTACGACGTACTTTATGAGGTCCGCTTGCTCTCGCGAGGTCGCTTCTCTTTGTATACGCCATTGTAGCACGTGTGTAGCCCTACTCGTAAGGGCCATGATGACTTGACGTCATCCCCACCTTCCTCCAGTTTATCACTGGCAGTCTCCTTTGAGTTCCCGACCGAATCGCTGGCAACAAAGGATAAGGGTTGCGCTCGTTGCGGGACTTAACCCAACATTTCACAACACGAGCTGACGACAGCCATGCAGCACCTGTCTCAGAGTTCCCGAAGGCACCAAGGCATCTCTACCAAGTTCTCTGGATGTCAAGAGTAGGTAAGGTTCTTCGCGTTGCATCGAATTAAACCACATGCTCCACCGCTTGTGCGGGCCCCCGTCAATTCATTTGAGTTTTAACCTTGCGGCCGTACTCCCCAGGCGGTCGATTTAACGCGTTAGCTCCGGAAG
This sequence comes from Candidatus Symbiopectobacterium endolongispinus, assembly GCF_018777385.1. Lineage (GTDB taxonomy): Bacteria > Pseudomonadota > Gammaproteobacteria > Enterobacterales > Enterobacteriaceae > Symbiopectobacterium > Symbiopectobacterium endolongispinus. The sequence goes on from NZ_JAFJYB010000004.1 coordinate 216,675, forward strand.
CCACGCCTCAAGGGCACAACCTCCAAATCGACATCGTTTACAGCGTGGACTACCAGGGTATCTAATCCTGTTTGCTCCCCACGCTTTCGCACCTGAGCGTCAGTCTTCGTCCAGGGGGCCGCCTTCGCCACCGGTATTCCTCCAGATCTCTACGCATTTCACCGCTACACCTGGAATTCTACCCCCCTCTACGAGACTCTAGCTTGCCAGTTTTGAATGCAGTTCCCAGGTTAAGCCCGGGGATTTCACATCCAACTTAACAAACCGCCTGCGTGCGCTTTACGCCCAGTCATTCCGATTAACGCTTGCACCCTCCGTATTACCGCGGCTGCTGGCACGGAGTTAGCCGGTGCTTCTTCTGCGAGTAACGTCAATCAGCAAGGTTATTAACCTTACTGCCTTCCTCCTCGCTGAAAGTGCTTTACAACCCGAAGGCCTTCTTCACACACGCGGCATGGCTGCATCAGGCTTGCGCCCATTGTGCAATATTCCCCACTGCTGCCTCCCGTAGGAGTCTGGACCGTGTCTCAGTTCCAGTGTGGCTGGTCATCCTCTCAGACCAGCTAGGGATCGTCGCCTAGGTGAGCCGTTACCCCACCTACTAGCTAATCCCATCTGGGCACATCTGATGACGTGAGGCCCGAAGGTCCCCCACTTTGGTCTTGCGACGTTATGCGGTATTAGCTACCGTTTCCAGTAGTTATCCCCCTCCATCAGGCAGTTTCCCAGACATTACTCACCCGTCCGCCGCTCGTCACCCGGAGAGCAAGCTCTCCTGTGCTACCGCTCGACTTGCATGTGTTAGGCCTGCCGCCAGCGTTCAATCTGAGCCATGATCAAACTCTTCAATTTAAAGTTTGATTTGCTTCTGCTCGAGAAGCGATGCTCAAAGAATTATTACTGTTAGTTCGTAATGAATTAACTGTTGTTCACTCTTCAAGACTTTTATTTTTTAAGCCCTAAGGCTTTACGATAAAGTCCTGTGAGTGCCCACACAGATTGTCTGATTAATTGTTAAAGAGCGTTGCCACATCTACCGTGGCGCGGGAGGCGTATATTACGCTGCACCGCTGAAAAGTCAACGTTAATTTTTCAATTTCGCGTTTAACTTTCCGACTGTTACCGCAACTGCGTGTCGCTGTTGCCGTGTCAGTGGAGGCGCTAGTGTAGACACTTCTCGCACCCTGACAAGGGCTAATTTCAATTTTATTTTCGAGTGCCTACTATTCCGCCAAAAAGCCACTAAAGCGGTAGTTTTTCCAACGATTCAAAGCCGAAACGCTGCAAAACGGGCCACAGGGTCGCCACTTTAGGCGTAATCGTCATGCAATAAGCCAGATTCTTTTCCGTGCTCAGCGCCGGTGGTTGTTCCAGGTTAGCGAGATGCCATGCGGTTCTTCTGGCGATTGCCGCCCCGGAATCCACCAGTCGCGTGCCGTTTGGCAACACCAACTGCAACTCTTCAGCCAAAAGAGGGAAGTGCGTACAGCCAAGCACTACGGTATCCGGAGGCTCAGGCAATTTCAGCCAAGGGTGCAAAATTTGCTGCAACGCCAATAACGATACGTTATCCCCTCGCAACTTAGCTTCCGCCAGTTCCACTAACTCCGCCGACCCCAGCAGCAATATCTGGCAATCCGTGGCAAAACTGGCAATCAGTTCATGTGTGTAAGAGCGCTGTACCGTGGCACGCGTTGCCAGAACGCCGACGATGCCATTGCGTGTCAGCTTTGCAGCAGGCTTCACGGCAGGCACAACGCCGACCACCGGGAATGTAAAACGCTCGCGCAGCGCGGGCAGTGAGATGGTGCTTGCGGTGTTACAGGCAATAACCACGGCAGCCAGTTGATGGCGCTGTTGTACCGCAGAAATGATTTGAACCACACGCTCAACGATAAAGTCTTGCGGTTTCTCGCCATAGGGGAACGCTTCGTTATCGAAGGCGTAGATATAATGAAGATCCGGCAGCAACTGCCGAATCTCGTTATACACAGATAACCCCCCCACGCCGGAGTCAAACACCAAAACCGTGGGGCGGGCGGGCAGGTTAGAAGGTGTAGCTTCCGGAGAGATAGTACTCTCTTCATGCAGTTTGATAGCCATATGCTGTCTCGTACTCTTTATCAAACAGGTTGGCGATTCTACCACAAACTGTGAGATGAGAGGTGACAGGATATGATACAGCGAGGTCCCAGAGACTTACGCCGCCAAGTTTGACAGGCTGATACGTGTTGTAGTCAGTGTCATAACGTTGACCAAGATACAAGATACTGGTAAGTCACCGACCAATCGATATCAGCAACGACCCAATCCAACTGATATTTGACCTGCTGTTTAGCTCGACGTAATAACACTTCATTGGTCTGGCTATTACGCGGATCGAGGTAATCAAATGAAACAGTGTGGGCTAAAGGACCAGTATCGAAGGACGCCGTTGCTTCAGCACCTTTAATACGCGCCTTCTTGATATTGCTAAAGTGATTGGTTGAATCATAATTAATCAGGTCATCGATATCATTACGATACCCAGACAAGCGCCAGTTCACTGACCCGGTTAATCCTTCGAAACCACCTTCCCACTGCTTGCTTTCTTCTGGTTTAAGGTTGAGATTACCATATTTTTCGCTATACACCTGATTCAGGTTCGGTGCTTTATACGCTGTACCATAAGAAGCAAAAATGCTATACCCTTCAATGAACTCCCACGCAGCATTTGATTGCCACGTGTTATGCCAGCCAAAAACATTATTTTCATCGCCTCTAACTGCTGCTTCCAGCGTCACACTGTCTATTTTTTGTTGAGCCGTGGCGTAGACACCAACGTTACGCTGCTCGTGCCCAGCAGCAACATAATTTGTACCCGGCTGCGATGTCTGTTTTTGCCAGTCCACACCCGCACTTACATTCCCAGCACCAACAACCAGCGAGTTACCCCATTGCAAGTTATATTGCTTCACATCATCCATGGTAGATGCGATGCCGTAGCGCCCCTTAACGGGATCGAAATTCAAATCTTTGGTATGGCTGTAGCTGGCAACGAATTGGCTTGAATAAATATCTCGATTGAATTGCAAGCCCGCATCCCACGATTGGCTGTAAAGCTGCCGAACATCCGGCGTGCCCAATCTCGCCCACGTCGTACTATCCAGTGCGTCATAGCCATCATAGTTGGTTCGGTTATCAAAGCCATAACCACGTAAAAAACCACTAAACCCATCATTGAATTGCTGTTTTACTGCACCATAGATAGATTTACTCATAAACCCATCACGATCAGGTTGGCGCGGCGCATCAGCGGCGGCTATATCGAACCCCTTGGTATAGGTATAGTTACCCGCTAACGTGAGGGTTGTTCCACTATCCAAAACCTGTTGGGTAGCAGCATCATAAGCTTGATACCTTTTTGAACCGACACCCGCTGTCAGTGTAGTACCCTCCTTCTCTCTAGTGGTGATGATGTTTACTACACCACCAATGGCGTCGGAACCATATACTGCAGAACGCGCGCCACGGATATATTCGATCTTTTGAACCAGAGAAAGTGGGATCTGGCTGAGATCAGAAGAACCGCTGATACCAGCTTGGTTCAATCGAATACCATCCATCAATATCAGTACATGCCTGCTCTCAGTACCTATGATGCGCAGTGCACTCTGTTGCCCCAACCCACCACTCTGCTCAATATCCACCCCCGGCAAACGGCGCATCACGTCGGTCAGGCTCTTCGCCTGCCAGCGGTCAATATCTTCGCGAGTAACCACTGTTGTAGGCGCCAGCACACTATTCACCGGCTGTTGAAAACGGTTAGCGGTAACCACCATGGTGTTGTTGTCAGTTTGCTGCGCCCAGCCAGAAAAAGCCGTGGCAGAGAGCGCCGCCAGCAGCGATAATTTTTATAAGACATGTAGTTAGCATACAAATCACATTGCGGATGCCGCATTACCACAATCGATAGCTCGCGACGATCGTGAACATTGCGACGTAAACCGGCAGGTCTTCGGGCTCGGGTGACATTGCTGTTGCAATCAGAAACGACGACTTCCCACCCGCAGGCAGTGTCTGCATTCAATGCTGTCGTTTCTCTTCCCCTTACCGCTGCGCGTCAGCTCCAGGTTTTCACTGGATTCCCTTTTAACTCACACTGCGTAGCACGCAGTGCAATACCGGCACGCTATGCTACGATGGCCGCTTACGGATGTCTAGACTTCCACGATGTGAAATTACTATCGCAGCAACAACGCTGGACATCCCTTCCAGATGCCCTACAATCCCGGCCAGTAAACTTCTTTTCACCTTTTCACCGTTTTGAAGCCGAGAACACCATGACGCCAGAGAACCTGCCCATCGAACAGTATGACGACCTGCTTGCGGAAAAGACGGAACGTCTACGGCAGATGATGGTGCCCTTTGCTGCTCCTGAGCCAGAGGTGTTCCGTTCTCCGGTGAGTCATTACCGTATGCGTGCCGAATTTCGCATGTGGCACGAAGGGGACGATCTCTATCACATCATGTTCGATCAGCAGACCAAACAACGGATCAGAGTCGATCAGTTCCCTGCGGCCAGCGTGTTGATTAATCGACTCATGCCCATTCTGATCGATGCATTACGCAACGATGTGGTACTGCGCCACAATCTGTTTCAGATTGACTATCTGTCGACAATGAGCGGTGAAGTGGTGGTGACGTTTATCTACCACAAGGCGTTAGATGAAGCGTGGCAACAGCAGGCACGCGCGCTGCGCGATGCACTACGCGCTCAGGGATTCGCTCTGCAACTGATTGGCCGGGCAACAAAAACTAAAATCTGTCTCGACGGAGATTATGTTGATGAACGCCTGCCAGTCGCCGGACGTGAGATGATCTACCGCCAGGTTGAAAACAGCTTTACCCAGCCCAATGCCGCCATCAATATCCAAATGCTGGAGTGGGCGCTGAAGGCTACTGCGGGATCAACAGGCGATCTGCTCGAACTTTATTGCGGTAACGGCAACTTCTCATTGGCACTGGCACGTAATTTCAATCGTGTATTGGCCACTGAAATCGCCAAACCGTCTGTCGCCGCGGCACAATTCAACATCGCCGCGAACCAGATTGATAACGTGCAGATTATCCGCATGGCAGCGGAAGAATTTACCCAAGCACTACAGGGTGAGCGTGAATTTACCAGTTTGCAGGGTATCGATTTGTCCGACTATCAGTGCGACACCATTTTTGTCGATCCGCCACGTAGCGGCCTGGACGACCAAACGCTGTCCATGGTGCAGAGTTACTCGCATATCCTCTACATCTCCTGCAACCCGGAAACCCTGTGCAACAACCTGACCAAACTCACGACGACGCACCGTATCACTCGTCTTGCACTGTTCGATCAGTTTCCCTACACCCACCATATGGAATGCGGCGTGCTGTTAGAAGAAAAGAAGGCGTGACCGCCTTCTCAGACTTATGACAAAGCCCGTTGTTAGGTGATGTGCGGCGATGGGGTCGTAGCGGCGTGAGCCGCCAGGGCGCCCCTCGTCGTGATTCGCCGAGAAACACGGACATGCCGAAAAGGGCTTGCCCGTAATCATCAGAATGCAGGCGCGTCGTCTACCGGGCGGCGCTTTTTAAGCCGCAAGCCAATCCAGAACACCAACACGACACACAGTAATGAAGGCAGGAAGTTGGAGCCAATCTGCGGATATTCAACGCGAACCAACGCGCTATACAGCAGCAACCCCAACAAAAAGCAGGCGGCAGCCAGCAGCGGTATGCCTTCAGGCATCTCAATATTGAGGTAACGCTGGTGCAGGCAGTAAACCGAGAGCACCAGGGCAACCAGCGGAAAGACGGAAAAGGGCACGATTGAACTGAACAAGGCGGCAAATGAACCATTGACCGACAAACCGGCGATCAATGCCAAAACCAGGGTGCCTTTTTCTTGATGAGGGTATTTTGTCATGATGTCTCCCGTAGTTTTAAACACTCAAGCGTTTTAAACACTCAGGAACACGATGAGACGCCTACTGCGTACCGCCTTAACAGATGGGAAACATCACCTCAGGTTCGCTGCTACACGTCAGAAGTATTCACTTCCTTCTCATGTTCCTTTCTGTACCAGTAGTAAGCCCCTTTGGCAATCAGGCGTAATTGCAGCACCAGGCGTTCTTCCAATTGCCGCCGCTGCTCAAGTCCAACGTCCAACGCCTCTGCGCCAGCGCTAAACACTATCGTGACCATGGCTTCAGACTGGGCCTCCGCAAATTCACGCGGGATATGATTTTCCACCTCAAGATAGTCCGCCAGTTCCGCAATAAAATGCTGGATTTCACGGGCTACAGCAGCACGAAACGCGGCGGAGGTGCCAGAACGTTCACACAACAACAGACGGAACGCATTGGGGTTGTTGCCAATGAACTCCATAAAGGTGGCGACCGATGTGCGAATAACGCTACCGCGTTTGGCAATGCGCTGGCGTGCCTGTCGCATCAGTTGACGCAACATCAGGCCGCTTTCATCGACCATCGTCAAACCCAATTCATCGACATCGCGGAAGTGGCGATAAAAAGAGGTGGGAGCGATGTCCGCCTCACGCGCGACTTCACGCAAGCTCAGGCTGGCGAAACTCCGTTCGGCGCTGAGTTGACTGAAAGCAGCTTCGATTAAGGAACGGCGAGTGCGTTCTTTTTGTTGTGCTCTGACACCCATATTCAGCTGACACCATCCGCTTTCCTATCCAGGAAAGCACTATAGCAAACTTTACTTGCGACATACTGAGACAAAGTTTGCCATATTGAAAATGAGACAGAGGATTGTCATACCAGCAGCAGGGATAAATTGGGTTATGCACGCGGCAGTGTTACAATAGCGTTATCGGCTTGTATAAAAACAGGATTACCCTACCATGACACAACAAGCACAAACTCAGCAACCGTTTGATTATGATGCCATCATTATTGGTTCCGGCCCAGGCGGCGAAGGGGCCGCGATGGGGCTGGTAAAGCAAGGTGCCAGAGTGGCCGTCATCGATCGCTATAACAACGTCGGCGGTGGGTGCACACACTGGGGAACCATCCCCTCCAAAGCGTTGCGCCATGCCGTCAGCCGCATCATCGAATTTAACCAGAACCCGCTGCACAGCGATAATGCACGCCCTATTCGCTCCTCGTTCTCCGACATCCTGCGCCACGCAGACAGCGTCATCGGCCAGCAAACCCGCATGCGTCAGGGTTTTTACGAACGTAACCATTGCGAAATATTTTCAGGTGAAGCGCATTTCATCGATGAGCACACAGTTGCCGTGCAGTACCCCGATAATATGCAAGATACGCTTACGGCCGCTCACATTATCATTGCCACAGGATCACGCCCCTACCATCCGGCAAACGTAGACTTTGCACATCCACGTATTTACGACAGCGATTCCATTCTGGAACTGGATCACGAACCACAGCACGTGATTATTTATGGCGCAGGCGTGATTGGCTGTGAATATGCCTCGATCTTTCGTGGCCTGAGCGTAAAAGTGGATCTGATCAACACCCGCGATCGTCTGCTGGCGTTTCTCGATCAGGAAATGTCTGACGCCCTGTCCTACCATTTTTGGAACAATGGCGTTGTCATTCGCCATAACGAAGAGTTCGAATCGATCGAAGGCACCGCTGACGGCGTCATTGTTCACCTTAAATCCGGTAAAAAGATGAAGGCCGACTGCTTGCTGTACGCCAATGGGCGCACCGGCAACACGGAGACTTTATGGCTGGAAAAAATCGGTTTGTTGCCAGACAGACGCGGCCAGTTGAAAGTCAACAGCATGTACCAAACCGCGCTGGCACACATCTATGCAGTGGGCGACGTCATCGGCTATCCCAGCCTGGCTTCAGCAGCATACGATCAGGGACGATTGGCGGCGCAGGCCATCGTCAAAGGCGATGCCAGTGCACACCTGATCGAGGATATCCCAACGGGGATCTACACCATTCCGGAAATCAGTTCCGTAGGGAAAACCGAGCAGGAGCTTACGGCGATGAAAGTGCCCTATGAGGTTGGACGCGCGCAGTTCAAACATCTGGCGCGGGCGCAAATCGTTGGCATGAACGTGGGAAGCCTGAAGATACTTTTTCACCGAGAAACCAAGCAAATCCTCGGTATTCACTGTCTTGGCGAGCGTGCGGCGGAGATTATTCACATCGGCCAGGCCATCATGGAGCAAAAAGGCGAAGGGAATACTATCGAATATTTCGTTAATACAACCTTTAATTACCCAACGATGGCCGAAGCTTACCGAGTGGCGGCACTTAATGGGTTAAACCGCCTGTTTTAATGCACTGTCCAAATAGTGCTGCATATGTTCCCGCACAGCGTCCGTCAGCTGTTCATAGCGACCGCGCAGTGGCGATCCTGGGCGGTACACCAGCGCGACAGTTCGCTTCGGCTCCGGCTTGTAGCACGGTAAATAACAGACACCATCACGCTGGCGCTCATGAGGCACCGCCAGTGAAGGCAGCAAGGTGATCCCACTGCCAGCGGCAACCATGTTGCGCAACGTTTCCAGGCTGGTGGCGCGAAAATGCGTATCTTCATCTGCCCCTGCCTGGAAGCAGAACCCCAATGCCTGATCGCGCAGGCAGTGCCCATCTTCCAGCATCAGCAGTTTTTCACCGGCCAGATCGGACATGGCAACACGCTCACGGTTTGCCCACGGATGATCCTGATAAATCGCCAGTTTCATCGGTTCATCAAACAGTGGTACTTCGATAAATGCTTCCGATTCCTTGACCATCGCGAGAATGGCGCAGTCCAGCTTGCCGCTATCCAGATGTGCCAGTAGTTGATGCGTCTGCGCTTCATGCAGGTACATTTCCAGCTTAGGAAACGTGCGATGCAGCATGGGAATGATATGCGGCAGTAGGTAGGGTCCAACGGTGGGGATAAGCCCAATATGCAGTGAACCAGACATGGTCTCTCCCTGTTGGCTCGCCATCTCTTTAAGCACTTTGACTTCGCGCAGCACGGTCCTTGCCTGTTCGACCAGTAGCAAGCCAGCCTGAGTAAACAACACTTTTCTGCTGGTGCGCTCCAATAACATCACGCCAAGTTCATCTTCCAGTTTACGAATTTGACCGCTGAGTGTCGGTTGGCTGACATGACAGGAGTCCGCCGCACGCCGGAAATGACGGTGTTCAGCTAACGCCACCAGATACTCTAGATCCCGAATGTTCATTTATCATTATCCTTAACACGATAGCCAAAAACGATAGGTAGGACACCAATCAATGGTAAGCACTATCAACAAAAAACGTTTGGTTCCCGACAACAACGGTATCTTATCGGTTAAAAAATATAACCAGCGACGGCGTTAAGAAAATGAAATTTGTTTCACTATTGAAATTTTATAAAACCTTCAATGCTGGATAATCATAAGATACCAAATATTAAAAACACACAAAGCCGACACACTTTACCGAGGTAGTGGTAATAACATAGCGCATCAATAATGTTTTACCCTGCAACATATCAATGAAGCTTGAATAAAAAGTGGAATCGAGCCGGGCGCATCGCAGGCATCAGTAGCGAAATTTAGTATTCCATCAGCTTCAATCGGGTTAATGTCCGAGAAATGCCGTAAACTGAGAAAGAATATTAATGAAAATATACCAGCAAGGGAGATGCCACCACTCACGTTTACCTGCGGATAAGCATGTCAGGAACGGTGATATCAATGATCTCATTTTGAGGTTATGGCGTGTTAAATCAATGCCTGATAATCCCCCAGCATTGCGTGCTGAGCGAAAAAAAGAACTGGAATCCATATTAAAAAAAACGCGAAGATGTTTAGAGATTATTATCAATAATCCTGAAAAGCATAACTTCAGTAAAATTCCCCGGTTAGATAAGCTAGAGGTAAAAACCCATGGCTATATTCTTGATGAGCAAGCCAAAGACTACGATACGGAATCGGATTCTGAGATGTCGCTCTGTGAATCAGAGCCGGAACCCGAGAGTAAAGATCGCCCGACAACCAGCAAAGCGATAGGTGAAAGAGGAAAAGAAAAACGCACGTAATGGCAGCACGCAACGGTTACGCACTGCCATGCTAGCTTTTGATCAGTTGGCAGCAGGTCTTACACCCAGTGTATGGCAAATCGCATAACTCAACTCCGCACGGTTGAGCGTATATGAAGTGGAAATATTTCACACCCTCACGGCTGAGGATTTTCACCATGTCTATGTCCATGGCGATGGCCGCGCCCACCATTTTGCTGGTGTCAGCATCGTTATCCAGTCCATCGAACATTGCCGTCATCCAGTTCGGCACGCGCACGTTCGTCATGGTGGCAAAGCGTTGCAGTTGTTTGAAGTTGGAGACTGGCAAAATGCCCGGCACAATCTCTACATCAATGCCCGTTGCGACGCAGCGATCGCGAAAACGTAAATAGCTTTCCACATCGAAAAAGAACTGCGTGATGGCGCGATTCGCACCCGCATCAATCTTTTTCTTCAGGTTAATCAGATCGACCTGCGCGCTTTTGGCTTCCGGATGAACTTCCGGATAAGCCGCGACCGAGATATCAAAATCACCGACGCTTTTGAGCAGGCTCACCAAATCAGCGGCATACATGTCTGGTTTACCCCCTTCCGACGGTAAATCCCCACGCAGGGCCACAATATGACGGATACCGCTCTGACAGTAATTCTGTGCGATCTCACGCAGTTGCTCGCGGGAAGCATCAATACAAGTCAGATGCGGCGCAGCTTCCATTTCGCTGGTTTTCGGCGGGAAAAAATCAAAGGAAACATTGGGTTGCCCCTGGATCTCCGCCAGGCTTTGATTCAGCGCTTCCCGCTAGTTTGCGTGAAAAAAACTCATACCCTTGCCACCCTTGTCGTCACGTTACCGTCATTATTTATCGAACGTCTATACGTTTAGACGTCCATATAGAAAATGACGGAATCTCAACCAAGAGTCAACGAATTTCGTTTAAAAACCGTTGATGATTGCTCAAGGTAAATGAATTTTTTTCATCATGCTGTCTCGTCCCACCTTACAGGACGGGAACGTCGTTGAAATGTACGGTATGCCCCTGCGTCGTTACCCAGAAAATAGCGTACTACGGCGTTTCCTGGCTGATGTCAAAACCGGGGACAAAACGCAGTGCAGACTGATGGTTGGTGCCACGCACCGTAGTAAAGGTGATGCCGCGCCAGTTACCGCTGGCAGGACGGTGCACATGGCCTGCGGCAATATGCCGAACGTTGCCATAACGTAGACAGCATTGATGCAACGCATCGGCGGCGTCCGGCGCTAACCGAACCTCATCCAGCGACGGCAAGCCGATGGGCATCGGCGGATGATGCAAAAACAACAATACCGCTTTGTCCTGAGCTCGGCGCAGCTGCCCTTCCAGCCACTGTAAGCGCATACTGCACAGGTTTCCCGCAACATCACCGCTTTGCAGTTAATCCAGCAGGATCACACAATGATCGCCGAGGTTCGTGACATTTTGGATAAAACCATGTTCATCGGCTAACGCGGGAAACGCGCGCAAGAAGGCCTCCCTGTCATCATGGTTTCCTAACGTCACGCGCCAAGGAACCTGCAATTCCGCCAGCGTATCAGCGAGGGCGGCGTAAGATGCCGCGCTGCCATCATCGGAAAGATCGCCGGAAATAACCACCAGCGCAGCATCACGCTGATGCGTATTAATATCCGCGATTGCTGCCTGAAAGTGTTGCAGCGGATCGCGTCCGTGCAACACACGACCTGGCGTCGTTAAATGAAGGTCGGAGAGCTGAATGATTTTCATGGTTTCCCTCTGTGCATCACAATGCGTGACATGTTCAAGATATTCAGGCCGATTGGCGGCGTACCAGTGGCGCGCTTACCTCGGCTTTGCTGGTTGGTGCCTGCGGCTGTGCTTGTCGACGTTCCAGCAACTGTAGCGCCTGTGCGGCCATCACCATCGGATCCTGACGGAAGGTGGTCAGCGAATAGGCATTCCAGCCAGCGGCAGGAATATCATCGAAACCGATAACCACCAGATCGTCAGATCGTCAGATCGTCAGATCGTCAGATCGTCAGATCGTCAGGGACAGACAATCCTCGCTGACGCGCGCAATCAATCACGCCAAACGCCATTAAGTCATTGATACAAAATACGGCATACGGCCAATCCACCGGCGATTGTGCAAACAGCGACTGGCAGGCACCAAGCCCCCCGCATAGTCTGATTCGACGCCACGTACCGTGCTCACATCCAATCCCAGCGTGCGCGCTTCATCGCAAAATGCCTGCTCACGCTCAACAATGTTCGGAGTGGCTGATGCAGAGCCCATCAGTGCCACTTGTTTTCTGCCGTCCGCAGCGAACAAGCGCGCCGCCGTGCGTGCCGCTGTGTCATTGTCGATATGCACGCTGTCGCAGGTATCCTCATTACGCCCAATGACAATCAACGGCTGGCCGTTCAACTGCGCCAGTTCAACAAATTCCTGCGGCGAAGAGCCAGACAAAACGATAGTCGCTTCAGCACGATGGCCGAAAAGAATCGAACGAGCCGCTGCCATCGCGCCGAGCGTGTGTCCGGTGTTGATCAGCACCGGAATCGAACCGCGCTGAATAAGTGCCTGAGAAAGTGCCGTGACCAGATTGGCACGAAAACCCACTTCCGGCTGTGTAACCACCAATCCCACTAAACGGCTGCTGTTCGCCAGCAGACCGCGCGCCAGATAGTTGACCTGATAGCCCAGTTCCTGCGCTGCCGCCATCACTTTGGTGTAAGTCTCTGCTGAGACGCTTGCACCCGGTGTGAAGCTGCGCGACACCGCCCAGCGCGCCACATCCGGCGCGCCGACAAAGTAGCTGCCCGTGAATTCATCCAACGATTCCAGAAAGACAAATATGGCCGCCACCATCAGCCACGGAAGTGCTTGCGGCAGGGAGATATCGATAAACGTGCGCCACGGCCCAGCCCCAATCGAACGGGCGGCCTGTTCCATCTCACGGCTGATAGCGGCAAACGCCGCTGAAGCAATCCACACCGCGAACACTAACCCATGCACCGTATGCACTAACACCACGCCAAACAGCGTGCCGTTCAGCCCCCACTGATAAAACAGGCGAGCGATATTCACGTATACCGTCAGATTGGGAAACGCTTGTGGAATCAGAAAAATCAGCAGAATAACGCCGCGCGCCGAGAATACGCGCCGCCAAAAAGCAAAACCCCATTCAGTGGGCAACAGGTGCGGATAAAACCATTTTTCCGCCACTGCCCACAGCAGCAAGTTAGCTAACGGACCAAAGATGAGAAAAATCATAACGCCCAGCATAAGCGCCGGAGCAATCCATCCCAATATGCGCCTCATGCTGATACGCAGATAGATAATCGCAAATACCGCCGTCATAAGCAACGAGATGGCACCCAGCGCATTCGCCACGCCGTAATCACCATAGGCGTTGATACGAAAGGCAATATTGGCGCTCAGCAGCGTTGGGGATTGCGCATTGATCATCAGCGGCACCGACAGCACCGACATCATGGTCACGAAAGACAGAATCAAGCCGGTCAGCAACGTGTGCCACACCTGCGGCGCCACAAACGGCGTCTGTTTCCAGACAAAGGCAAACACGATACCGCGCCAGTCAAGCCAGTTGCTTGCGCTGGCGATATCGACGATGCCCACCATATCCAATGCCCCCGTTTAGCCAGCCGTTTTTGGCCAGAAAGGTGCGTAAAATCTGTCCGGTGACAATAAACGGAATAAACAGCGGCCAGCGATAAACCCAGCGCAGCAGTGCGACCCAACGCGGATTTTCACCCAGCGTCAGGTAACCGCCGATCAACACGTAAAACAGGCCAATCAGTAACGTAGACACGCCAACTATCAGCAACGTAAACAAAATATCCGGGGTGTAGAGCGTCAACGCGGTAACAAAATTGGCCCCACCGATGCCCTGCTCGCTAACAAAGGCTACGCCAACGGACAGTCCGAGCGGAGCTATAAAGCACAGCGCCACCACCAGTAGCGCAGGCAGTACCAGCGCAATACCAGCTAGACGAGAAGAAAAAGAAGGGAGTGGTAACATGCGGTTCTCCCCTTCCCGGCTAGACAGGCCGGGAAGGATGCTATCAATAAATCAGGTCAAGAATGCGGGCGATTACTGCGCCATCGCGCGCTCATAAGCATTGAGGATCGCGGCGTTATACGGTGCGATGGGGAAAGTTTTTCCTTTGGTCGCCAGATCCTGCGGTGAAATATCGGTAAACAGACGCTGCCAGACTTCTGGCTTCAGTTCCGATTGAACGTATTTGGCATCGATACCCGGATACCAGTTGAAGCGCTCAACAATGCCCTGCGCCTGTACTTTCGGGCTGGTCGCCAGTTCGACAAACTGCTGGGCCAGTTCACGATTGGGGGCTTGTGCCGGGATCACGTAGTGCATCGGCTGGCCAGGCATGCCCGGTGCAGGCAGCAGAAGTTTAAAGTTATCCGGCAACTGGCCGTTCGCTTTCCACGAGTAGAGCATGTCTACCCACACTGGGCCGATGGCAATCTCACCCCGACTCAGCATATCCAGCGTGCCCGCATTGCCAGGCGTCAGGGTGACGTTTTTATTGAAGGCTTTCAGGCGATCAAAAGCCGGTTGCCATTTCTGTGCTTCCGCTTCTTCAAAGGGGCCGTTCATCAGCTTGTTGGCATCGCCGCCGTAAGCGTAAACCCATCCCATCACAAAGCTGACGCCCGACGCGCCCCCTTTAATGCCGTTATAGCCGAACTGTTTTGGGTGGGCTGCCGCCCACTGTTGCAGTTCGTCATAGCTTTTCGGTGGGTTCGACACCAGCGTCGGGTTATAGGTCAGTGCGGTTTGGCTGCTGAACATCGGCATAACATAGCCTTTGACATCACTGCCTAACGCTTCATCTGCCGCCGCCATAGTGACTAACTTGCCACTCGCAATCGCATCACGGTATTGCAGCAGTTGGCCTTCCTTCACCATCGGGCCGACAAATTTTTCATGCACCACGGCAACGTCGGTATCCCAGACTTTGCTGCCGGCTGCTTGCTGCGCGTTAAAGCGCTCAAGGATCTTCTGCGAGCCAGCATCGCCAGGTCCGGTGCCGACGGCTCTGACTTTGACGCCAGGATGCTGTTGCTCAAACAGCGGCCCCAGATAGTCGTTCACATAATCGACCACGTTTTGATCGCCAGCCGTCAACACGGTAAGCTCTTGCGCCTGCGCAGCAGAAAGTGAAGCGCTCATCATGAGCGTTACAGCAAAAATGCGTTTCATGTCAGTGGTCTCCAGTACAAGATTGGGTAGTCAGGCCGGGAAACGAATCGTGAGAAGCACAAGCCAGTGATGTTGAAGCGAATGGGGCTGGCGTGTCAGATGCAGGAAACAGGAATAGCGCCTCAGCCTGGATCTGCACCTCTACGCGCTGACCAACGTCATAAGGCGCATAGGCATGCACCTGCATCCGCCATATCCCGCTGACAACCGTATGCTGCCAATGACCACCCGGATAGCTTTGTGCCAACACTGTGCCCTGACGCACCAGCATGCCGGGAGCCGCAGGCGGCGCCTGTGTCGCATCGTAGAGCTGTGCGGCTTCGGCACGAAAGCGCGCCTCCACCGTGCCGGGTTGCAACGCCGCATGCCGTGGCACCAGCGCCGCACCCTGCTCATCGCCACGCAGCGTCAACCGATCGCCGTCATAGTAGGCTTCCAGCATCAGTTGGTTTTCAGCCACCATAAACGCCGCGACAAAGGCGCTGGCCGGGTGGTGGTAAACCTGTTGCGGGCTGCCCGCCTGCATCACGCGTCCTTGGTGCAGGATGACGATACGATCCGCCATCACCATGGCTTCTTCACGATCGTGGGTCACGTGAATGGCCGTAAGGCCCAAATGCTGCTGCAAAGCGCGAATCTCGTCGCGCAGTTGCAAGCGAATGCGGGTATCCAGATTGGAGAGGGGCTCATCAAGCAGCAAGATGTCTGGCTGTATCGCCAATGCTCGCCCCAAAGCGACGCGCTGACGCTGGCCGCCGGAGAGCTGTGCCGGTTTACGCGACCCCAATCCGGTCAGTCCCAGCATGTTTTCAAGCTGGGTCACACGGCGGGCAATCTCCGCTCTCGGCATACGTCGTAATTTGAGTCCGTAGACAATGTGTTGCGCCACCGTCATATGCGGCCACAGCGCGTAGCTTTGGAACACCAGCGCCATGCCGCGTTTTTCCGGCGGGTAGTGGGTAATATTCTGGCCGTTGACCAGAACCGCACCGGCATCCGGTGCCGCAAATCCTGCGATAGTGCGTAGCAAGGTGGTTTTGCCGCAACCAGAGGCACCGAGCAGCGCGACAAATTCCCCTTGAGCAATCTCCAGGTGAATATCATTTAAAACAGGCGTAGCGCCGTACCCGGCATGCAGGTGATCGAGCGTAATATGCGGCGTTAGCGCAGCGGAAGAAGACCTTCTATTTTGCACACCTGTGCACCCAAACAAACCTTTCGATGCAGCCGATTGTCCGGGGTAATGATGTCAACGACGTGTTAACGCCATGACATTTCAGTGACAAAAAGAACCTCAGCGGAGAGGGCCACTGAGGTAGCTAATAAACATATCTAAAACGGTCATTTCCGCGCAGACAGGAATCTCTTGCAGGTGAAACGCGTTTCTTCTCACAGAGATCCCCGGCTTTCGCCGAGGATGATGAGGGGAAAAATGGTTTTGTCATCAATCTGAGCGGCCAAAGGCCGCCCTGTTTCAGAGGCGTTTATTACAGCAATTGCGCCAATCGGTTGAGATCCGACTGAATCGCCCCGGCCATTACATCGCGCCCGGCACCCGGCCCGCGAATCACCAGCGGGTTGTCGCGATACCACCGGCTTTCGATCGCGAATACGTTGTCACACGGCAACAGGGAAGCCAGCGGATGATCCGGTCGCACCGCTTCCACGCCCACACGCGCTTTGCCGCTGACATCGAAACGCGCTACGTGACGCAGCACCAACCCCATTTCTTGCGCCGCTTCCAGACGCTGTACCATCTGCTCGTTGAGCGAATCGCCATTTTCAAAAAACTGATCGATCGACCCCGCTTCACTGCCCGCAGGCACCAGTGATTCCACCCACCGTAGCGTTATACAGCCAGTGACGTCCGGTTTTGGCAAAGGCATCGCGGATCTGGCGATAACGATCGCCACTGGATGCCCCCGCAATCTTGTTGGCGCTGATCACGTGAAAACCGTAGCTGGCGAAATCGAGATAGAGATCTGATACCGATTCACTGGCGGTCACATCCAACACCACCAGGTCATCGTAGGGATGAGCACGCATCCACAGGAAGAGATCTTCACCATCACGCTCCTGCGCTTCATCATCAAAGAAGGCCAGCACACGCGACTGGCTTCCAGCCAGTCATAGTTCAGCAGGCTACGCGGGCTGTCTACTACGCCCGCCAGCACAAACTCAAAGCCGGTACGCGCCGAAATCAGCGCCTGCTCGCGCGCAAACAGCTCCAGCCAGCGGGAGCCAATATTGCCCTTGCCGAACAGTACCAACCAGATCCGTTTTTCTGCACGGAATAACGACTGATGCAAACCACGGATCAAATGCTCCGTCGGGCCCACGCGCAGTACCGCTACCAGGCTAATGCCATCGTCGGACTGCCAAACAAACTCGATGGGCTGATCTTTTAACTGCTGATAAAAACGGTGGCTGTGCAGCGGGTTACGGCACACGCCGGCCCCAACCATGGCCACCAGTGCTAATCCTTCACGCTGCGTGAACGTCACGGGCAATCCGGCCTGTTCCAATGCATGCCAGGCGCTGTCCACCACTTCCGAGGTGTAACACAACTGCACCAGATTGCGATCGGCGTGCACGCCAATCGCCAGAGGGCGCACTTGCGCACGGCTAACGTATTGTTCGATCTCTTTGTGCACGCGCGCAAAATCATGCTGTGTAGGAATCTGCACGTCGATCAGGCAAACGTCATAGTGGCTGGTGACAATTTTCGCCCCCGTGCCCGACGCTAACACGCGTTCAATGCGCGTAGAGCCTTGTTCCGGGTTGTAACTGCAACGTAGTTGCAGATCGATATCGCTTGCTGACACTGGCTGCAAGGTGCGTGCATGCAGCACCGGCGCCGCCAGACGCGCCAGTTCGCTGGCCTCATCAAGGCGCAGCAGAGGCAGCAAACAGGCATCTTTCACCTTACGGGGATCGGCACTGTAAACACCGGCCACATCGCTCCAAATGGTCACACGCTCCACGCCCGCCAGCGCACCAATTTGCGTCGCCGAATAGTCACTGCCGTTGCGCCCCAGCAAGACCGTTTCACCGGCCTCGTTGCGGCTGATAAAACCGGTCACCACCCGCCTTTGCCCCGCATGCTGCGTCAACAACTGTTGCAGCAGCGGCCAGGAGCGACCTTCGTCCACCTGCGGCTGTGCAGCCAGTTCAGCGCGTAAAAAGTCGCGGGCGTCCAAGCCAGTTGGCATCGATGTTGCTCAAGTTCAGTACCGCCGCCATCAGGCGCGCAGACCAAATTTCACCGTGCCCCACCACTTCGGCATAAACCGCATCGGTCACGCCACCATCCAGCAGCGCCGCCAGACGCTCCAGATCGCGGATAAAAAGAGTGGTCAACCGCTCTGCGGCATCCGCAGGCAGCAAACCGGCAATCAAATCGCTTTGGTAACGACGCAGCGCCTGCTGCACCTGATGGGCAGACAGACGATCGCTCTGGCTCAGTTTCAGCCAGCTAATCAGTTGGTTGGTTGTGCCGCCAGCGGCTGACACCACCATCAAATCGCCGGGACGGCTATACTCGGCCATAATCCCCGCGATACGTTGATAACACTTCACATCTGCCAGACTGCTGCCGCCAAATTTATGCAGTTGGCGGCCAGAAACCGCCGCTGATACGCCTAACGCACTCATGCTGCTCCCTCAGTTGCCACCCGGAATGCTCGATCCAGATCGGCAAACAGATCGTCACCGTCTTCAATGCCGACCGAAATACGCAGCAGAGTTTCGGAGATACCTGCTGCCGCACGCGCTTCCGGTGCCATGCCCGCATGGGTCATGGTGGCTGCATGAGAAATCAGGCTTTCCACGCCGCCCAGCGATTCTGCCAGTGTAAACAGTTCCAACTCCCCCAGGAAACGGCGCAGGGTGTCTTCATCACCGTTCAGTTCAAAGCTCAACATGGCACCGAAACCGGACTGCTGACGACGTGCAATCTCATGACCGGGATTGTTCGGCAGCGAAGGGTGATAAAGCTTTTTCACCAGCGGCTGCGTTTTCAGGTAATCAATCAGTTGCAGCGCATTTTTCTGCGCAGCGGCCATACGCGGGCCAAGGGTACGCAATCCGCGCAGCAGCAGATAACTGTCAAACGCCGCTCCCGTCACACCAATATTGTTCGCCTACCAAGCCAGTTCCGTCACCACCGCCGGATCTTTGGCAATCACCGTGCCAGCCACCACATCGGAGTGGCCATTGAGATACTTGGTGCAGGAGTGAACCACCAAATCCGCCCCCAATGCCAACGGACGTTGCAACGCCGGACTCAAGAAGGTGTTGTCCACCACGCTGACCGCACCCGCATCACGCGCTGCCTGACAAATGGCGGCGATATCCACCACACGCAGCAACGGGTTGCTGGGGTTTTCCACCAGCACCAGTTTGGGTTTCTCTTCCAGTGCCGCTGCCAGCGCGGCCGAATCCCCCTGATCGACAAATTTTACGCGAAATGCACCACGCTTACTGAGGCTGTCAAACAAACGGTAGCTACCGCCATAGCAATCATGAGGCGCAACCAACAAATCACCCGGACGCAGAAACACAGTGCGCACCAGCAAAATGGCTGACATGCCGCTGCTGGTCATTACCGATCCAGCCCCGCCTTCCAATTCCGCCAACGCACGCTGCACCACATCACGCGTCTGGTTACCGCGACGCGAGTAATCATGGGCTCTGGGCTGGTTGAAACCGGTGAAGTTGTAGGTGCTGGAGAGATGAATCGGCGGAACTACACAGCCGCATTGTTCATCATCATTAAGTCCGCTACGAACAGCGATCGTTGCTTGTTTACGCGTCATGGTCATTTTCCTAACTGGCGGCAGGATATAGGCTATCAAGAGTAATCCCAAGCTCAACGGACGTCAATACATCTAGACCTCTAAACTTCTTTGCGTATAGATTGAGCATTGACGGAAATCCCGTTAGAATTACCCTCATATCATGACGGTTTTATCTTCCTGACGACTATATTTTTAAGGTATCCCATGGCTGAGTGGAACGGCGAGTATGTCAGTCCTTACTCTGAACACGGTAAAAAGAGCGAGCAAGTTAAAAAGATCACGGTCTCGATTCCGCTTAAAGTGCTGAAAATCCTGACTGATGAGCGCACCCGACGTCAGGTCAATAACCTGCGCCATGCAACCAACAGTGAATTATTGTGCGAAGCGTTTCTGCACGCATTTACCGACCAGCCACTACCGGATGACCACGATTTGTGTAAAGAGCGCAGCGATGAAATCCCTGAGGTGGCCAAGGCGATCATGCGTGAGATGGGGATTGACACGGATACGTGGGAATATTGATCTGTTGATCGGGTGGTATACCGCTCTGGCTATAGAAACAATAAAGACACCCGAGGGTGCCTTTCCGTGCGTGTAGGGCGACTACTTCCCAATACAAAAACTCGAGAAAATCCGTCCCAACAAGTCATCGGATGTAAATTCCCCGGTTATCTCACTTAGTGCCTGTTGTGCCAGCCGCAGCTCTTCTGCCAGCAGTTCGCCAGCGTAAGCGCTCACTAACTGTTCTTTGCCTTGTTCCAGATGCTGTGCAGCGGTTTCCAGCGCTTGCAGGTGGCGGCGTCGTGCCAGGAAGCCACCTTCGGTGTTGCTGGTAAAGCCCATGCTCTGTTTTAGATGGTTACGCAGGATATCGACACCATCACCGGTTTTGGCGGACAGGCGAATGAGTGAGTAAGTGTTTACCTCTTCAATGCCTTGTGGTTCACCAGTAATGTCGGCTTTATTGCGCACCACGGTAATCGGCAGTGTGGCGGGCAGGCGTGCCATAAACTCTGGCCAGATTTCGGCAGGCGAGGTGGCGTCAGTGGTGGTGCTATCGACCATAAACAGCACGCGATCCGCCTGTTCAATCTCTTGCCAGGCGCGTTCAATGCCGATGCGTTCCACTTCGTCGCTGGCATCGCGTAGCCCGGCAGTGTCGATGATATGCAGCGGCATGCCGTCGATATGGATATGCTCGCGCAGTACGTCACGCGTGGTGCCCGCGATAGCGGTCACGATTGCCGCCTCACGCCCGGCCAGTGCGTTAAGCAGGCTCGATTTGCCCGCATTGGGGCGACCCGCAATCACCACCTTCATGCCTTCACGCAGCAGGCTGCCTTGATGCGCCTCGGCCTGAACATCCGCCAGATCGGCCATCACGCCATTAAGTTCCGCCTCAATCTTGCCGTCAGAGAGGAAATCGATCTCTTCATCAGGAAAATCAATGGTGGCCTCGACGTAGATGCGCAGGTGAATCAGCGCTTCCACCAGTCGGTTAATGCGGGTAGAGAAGGCGCCTTGCAAGGAGTTCAGCGCAGAACGTGCCGCTTGTTCAGAGCTGGCATCGATCAGGTCTGCGATAGCTTCGGCCTGCGCCAGATCGAGCTTGTCATTGAGAAATGCGCGCTCGGAGAACTCGCCTGGGTGGGCAATGCGCAGGCCGGGCAGTGCCAGAATGCGCTGCATCAGCAAATCAAGAATAACCGGGCCGCCATGCCATTGCAGCTCCAACACGTCCTCGCCAGTAAAGGAGTTGGGGCCAGGAAACCAGATGGCAATACCCTGATCCAGCGCGTTGCCGTCGGCATCGCGAAACGGCAAATAATCCGCATGGCGCGGTTTGGGTAATTTACCCAGCACGGCACGCGCCACGTCGGCAGCCTGCTGGCCGGACACGCGCAAAATACCTACGCCACCGCGTCCGGGGGGCGTGGCTTGGGCTACGATGGTATCGGTATGGCTCATGATGGTTTCTCTGTAGCGATTAAACAAAAGAATAAGGCGGCTATGGGCCGCCTTATTCTCAGACTTGTACAGTCCGCTTATTTCTTCTCTTTCTTGTCGCGGCTGTGCAGGCCTTTCTTCTCCAGCCCGCGGTAAATCAACTGCTGCTGGATAATGGTGACCAGGTTGCTGACGATATAGTACAGCACCAGACCTGATGGGAACCACAGGAAGAACACGGTAAAGATAATCGGCATGTAGGTCATGATCTTCTGCTGCATCGGGTCGGTCACAGTGGTCGGCGACATCTTCTGAATGAAGAACATCGTGATACCCATCAGGATCGGCAGGATGTAGTAAGGGTCTTGCGCAGACAGGTCAGTGATCCACAGGATGAACGGCGCATGGCGCAGCTCAACCGAGCTCATCAGCATGTAGTACAACGCCAGGAAGATAGGCATCTGGATCAGCAGCGGGAAGCAGCCGCCCAGCGGGTTCAATTTCTCCGCCTTGTACAGCGCCATCATCTCTTGGCTCATGCGCTGCTTGTCATCACCGATACGCTCGCGCATGGCTTGCATTTTCGGTTGCAGCATACGCATTTTCGCCATTGAGGTGTACTGCGCCTTGGTCAGCGGGTACATGATGCCGCGCACGATAAAGGTGATGGCGATGATGGATAAGCCCCAGTTACCGATGAAGCCGTGCAGGAATTTCAGCAGTTTGAACAGCTGTTGGGAGATAAACCACAACCAACCGTAATCCACTGACAGGTCCAGATGCGGTGCAACGGCCGCCATCTTGTCCTGAATTTCCGGGCCAACCCACAGTACTGCGCTGATGTCTTTCTGCGCGCCCGCGTCAACGGTTACCGGTGTAGCTTTAAAGCCAATGGCTGCCAAACCGTTCCCCAACTGCGAGGTATAGAAGGTGTTGGCACCGGCGGTAGTCGGGATCCACGCGGTAGCAAAACACTGCTGCAACATGGCAACCCAGCCACCATCGGTGGTGACGTTCAGGTTTTCTTTCATGTCGCTAAAGCTGTATTTCTTGTACTTATCGTCACTGGAGGAGAACGCCGCGCCACGATAGGTGTGGAGTGCAAAGTTGCTGCTGCCGGTATCGCGGTGCTTCGGCAGGTCAATAGACTGTTTCAACTGACCAAACAGCGTTAACTCCAACGGCTGCGCGCTGGTGTTGTTCACGTTGTAGCTAACGTTCAGCGCGTAGTCACCGCGTTTAAGCACGAACGTTTTGGTGAAGGTTACGCCGTCAGCGTTGGTGTAGGTCAACGGAATGGTCAGTGCGTCCTGTCCGTCAGCCAGTTCAAAGTGATCCTGGGTGGCAGTAAACAGCGGACGTGCGCCATTTGCCGGATTATCCGGACCGTGTTTACCCGTCAATCCACTCTGTGCCTGATACACAAATTCCGGCGTGGTTTCCAGCAACAGGAATGGTGTAGCAGAGTGCAGTTTGTCAGGGAACGCCAGCAGATTGGCTTGTTCGATATCGCCGCCGCGCGTATTGATAGTCAGCGACAGTACGTCGGTTTTCACCGTGATCAGTTTACCCTGACCGCTGTTAGGCACGCCCTGGCTGGCGGTATCACCGTTGACTGCGTTCGTCGCTTGCTGGATGGCTTGCGTTGAAGCGGCAGGCGGATTTTTGTCCGTCTCCCACGTCTGCCAGATCAGAAAGCTTACGAATAGCAGAGCGATAAGAAGGAGATTGCGTTGCGAATCCATCGTTAATGTTCTCTGTTATTGTCGGGTTTTGGTGGTACGGGATCATCACCACCAGGGTTCAAAGGGTGGCATTTTAATACGCGTTTGAGCGTCAACCAACTGCCTTTTATCATGCCGAACCTGCGTATGGCCTCAATGCCGTATTGTGAACAGGTTGGGCGAAAACGGCAATGTGGCCCTAACAACGGACTTATAACGAGCTGATAACCGCGTATCAGCCCGATCAGTAGGCGCGAGCCAAGCGACAGTGCCGTTGCCATAATTTTTCCAATGCTTCCGTCAACGCGCGATTATCCAGGTCGGCTACCCCTTTTTTGGCGATCACCACAAAATCCATCGCAGGTAGGGTATGTTGATGTAAACGAAAGCTTTCCCGCGTCAGACGTTTAATCCGATTGCGTTCATGCGCCCGTTTGACATGCTTTTTAGCGACAGTAAGACCGATGCGAGGATGCCCCAGCGAATTCAGGCGGCCGAGGATGGTGATTTGCGGCGTGCCAGCCCGATACGGCTGCTGGAAGACGAAAGTGAAATGGCTGGGAGTTAACAAACGTAACTCCCTGGGAAAAGCGAGCTTAACCACTAGGAGGGTTAGCTTTTATTACTTAGAAACAGTCAGACGAGTACGGCCTTTTGCACGACGGCGGGCCAGAACCTGACGACCATTTTTAGTGGCCATACGAGCACGGAAACCGTGGCTACGGTTACGCTTCAATACGGACGGTTGGAAAGTGCGTTTCATGGCGATTTCTACCTAAACTTGGATAATTGACTTCACAGTAAACGCGTTTGGCGCTCCGGCGTGAACACTGACCGACGCCTCAATCGCATACATCAAAGATCAAAGAGGCGGGATTGTAATAATTGTACAGTCCCGAGTCAATTGGCATCACACGCCTATGGAGCCCTTTCCGCAATAAATTTGGGGAATTTTCTGCCTGAAATAGCACAGAAGAGCATCAACGCGTCGGGCTGAGGATTATACGTACTCTGCATTAAATCGCAAGGATCCTGACACGATCCTTGATGCGGGATCATGATCGCTGTCACTCCAGCGTGAATGCCTATTCAGTTATGCTAAGCGTCCGCATGATGCAAGCCTGTGTCATCGTTGTGCGGCACGTGGCGGCCACGAGTGATAAGAATAGCCTGTGGATAAAAAGGATCGAAACTGTGCAGAAAGGGAAGATCTCTGCCGAGTATTAGGTTATGATCCGCCGTCCCGTGAACGATCCTTCTTCGGGATCGTCTCGGCAACCGCATGGACATCATCAGATGCGCGGTGCACCCAGGAGACTGCCATTGCAGCTTCCTGGTCATAATCATGAATTACACTAAATAACGTATCTGATTCTTTTCTATTTTAATCTTGTTCGAGTGGAGTCCGCCGTGTCACTTTCACTTTGGCAGCAGTGTCTTGCCCGTTTGCAGGATGAGTTACCTGCCACAGAATTCAGCATGTGGATACGTCCGTTACAGACGGAACTGAACGACAACACGCTGGCGCTCTATGCACCAAATCGTTTTGTGCTGGATTGGGTAAGAGACAAGTACCTCAATAACATCAATGGCCTGCTGAACGATTTCTGCGGTATGGATGCGCCTTTGCTGCGTTTTGAAGTCGGCAGCAAGCCGCTGGCCGCGGTGGCTGTCAGCCAGCCAGCCAGCCCTCAGGCGGCGGTGCAGCCGGTCAGGCAGGCACCCGTGCGTCCCAGTTGGGACACACCGGCGACACAAACGGAGCACACTTACCGTTCCAACGTCAATACGAAGCATTCGTTCGACAACTTCGTTGAAGGTAAGTCTAA
The DNA here is from genome assembly GCF_018777385.1 of Candidatus Symbiopectobacterium endolongispinus. Taxonomy (GTDB): domain Bacteria; phylum Pseudomonadota; class Gammaproteobacteria; order Enterobacterales; family Enterobacteriaceae; genus Symbiopectobacterium; species Symbiopectobacterium endolongispinus. The sequence continues at coordinate 242,245 of NZ_JAFJYB010000004.1, forward strand.
CCAATTGGCGCGCGCGGCGGCGCGTCAGGTCGCTGACAACCCCGGCGGAGCCTATAACCCCCTGTTTCTCTATGGCGGCACCGGTTTGGGGAAAACCCACCTGCTGCACGCGGTAGGTAATGGCATTATTGCGCGCAAGCCAAATGCCAAAGTGGTCTATATGCATTCTGAACGCTTTGTACAGGATATGGTCAAAGCCTTACAGAACAATGCGATTGAAGAATTTAAGCGTTATTACCGTTCAGTCTATGCCCTGTTGATCGATGATATTCAGTTTTTTGCCAACAAAGAGCACTCTCAGGAGGAGTTTTTCCATACCTTCAATGCGCTGCTGGAAGGCAATCAGCAAATCATCCTGACTTCCGATCGTTATCCGAAAGAGATCAATGGGGTAGAAGATCGTCTGAAATCGCGCTTTGGCTGGGGATTGACGGTCGCGATCGAACCGCCGGAGCTGGAAACGCGCGTGGCGATCCTTATGAAAAAAGCGGATGAAAATGATATCCGTCTGCCGGGTGAAGTGGCCTTTTTTATTGCCAAGCGATTGCGCTCTAACGTGCGTGAGCTGGAAGGCGCACTGAACCGCGTGATCGCTAACGCCAATTTTACCGGCCGCGCCATTACCATTGATTTCGTGCGTGAAGCGCTGCGCGATCTGTTGGCGTTGCAGGAAAAGTTGGTGACCATCGACAATATTCAAAAGACGGTCGCAGAGTACTATAAGATCAAAGTCGCCGATCTGCTGTCCAAACGGCGATCCCGATCGGTGGCTCGTCCGCGCCAGATGGCGATGGCGCTGGCGAAAGAGCTGACAAACCACAGCTTACCGGAAATTGGTGATGCGTTTGGCGGTCGTGACCATACCACCGTGCTGCATGCGTGCCGCAAGATTGAGCAGCTGCGTGAGGAAAGCCACGACACCAAGGAAGATTTCTCTAATTTAATCAGAATATTATCTTCATAATATTATGAAATTCATTATTGAACGCGAGCATCTGCTAAAACCGTTACAACAGGTGAGTGGCCCGTTAGGTGGTCGTCCCACATTGCCTATTCTGGGCAATCTGCTGTTACAAGTGACGGACGGCGCACTGTCGCTGACCGGCACCGATCTGGAAATGGACATGGTGGCGAAGATCCCCCTGTCTCAGGCCCATGAATCCGGTGCGACCACGGTGCCGGCGCGTAAACTGTTTGATATTTGCCGTGGCTTGCCCGACGGCGCGGAAATTACCATCACGCTGGAAGGCGACCGGATGCTGGTGCGTTCCGGCTGTAGCCGCTTCTCGCTTTCTACGCTCCCGGCGTCTGATTTCCCGAACCTGGATGACTGGCAGAGCGAAGTGGCATTCTCGTTGCCGCAGGCGACGCTGAAACGCCTGATTGAAGCCACGCAGTTCTCCATGGCACACCAGGATGTGCGTTATTACCTTAACGGTATGTTGTTTGAAACCGAAGGAGAAGAGTTGCGCACCGTGGCGACCGACGGTCACCGTCTAGCGGTATGTGCCATGCCGATTGGTCAGTCGCTGCCGTCCCACTCGGTGATCGTGCCGCGTAAAGGGGTGATTGAGCTACTGCGCCTGCTGGACGGCGGCGATACGCCATTGCAGCTACAGATCGGTACCAACAACATTCGCGCCCACGTCGGGGATTTCATCTTTACGTCCAAGCTGGTCGACGGGCGTTTTCCTGACTACCGCCGCGTATTGCCGAAAAACCCGGACAAGGCGCTGGAAGCGAGCTGCGATTTGCTGAAACAGGCATTTGCACGTGTGGCGATCCTGTCTAACGAGAAGTTTCGCGGTGTGCGTCTGCACCTGATTGAGAATCAGCTGAAAATTACCGCGAATAACCCGGAACAGGAAGAAGCGGAAGAGATTCTGGACGTGCAGTACAACGGCACGGAAATGGAAATTGGCTTTAACGTCAGCTACGTGCTGGATGTGTTGAATGCGCTGAAGTGTGAAGATGTCCGTTTGCTGCTGACCGATTCTGTCTCTAGTGTGCAGATTGAAGACGGTGCCAGCAAGGCGGCGGCATACGTTGTCATGCCGATGCGTCTGTAGCGGGACGCGCTTGGTCTGCCCCCTTTTTTGGCGTGAATGCCGACGCTTGCCGTCGGCATTTGTGCCGGTTGTCGCGTACAGGATCTGGTTGTCCATTGCTCTGACCCGCCTTCTGATTAAAGATTTCCGTAATATCGCCTCTGCCGATTTGGCGCTCATACCTGGATTCAATTTTCTGGTAGGGGAGAATGGCAGCGGAAAAACCAGCGTTCTGGAGGCCATCTACACGTTGGGGCACGGTCGTGCGTTTCGCTCCATCCAGGCAGCGCGCGTGATTCGGCATGAACAGTCCGAGTTTATTCTGCACGGTCGGTTAGATGGCATGGAGCGTGAACGTTCGATAGGCCTGAGTAAAAACCGGCTGGGCGACAGTACCGTGCGTATTGATGGCAGCGATGGTCACAAGGTGGCGAATCTGGCGCAGTTGCTGCCGATTCAGCTCATCACGCCGGAGGGCTTCACGTTGCTCAACGGTGGGCCAAAATACCGTCGTGCTTTTCTCGATTGGGGCTGTTTTCACCATGAGCCCGGTTTTTTCGCGGCATGGAGCAACCTGAAACGGTTATTGCGCCAGCGTAATGCCGCGCTGCGTCAGGTGGGGCAGTATCGTCAACTGCGCGCCTGGGATCAGGAACTTATTCCGCTGGCAGAGCGCATCAGCGCCTGGCGGGCGGATTACACCACTGCGATTACTGCGGACATTACCGCGACCTGCGAGCAGTTTTTGCCGGAGTTTTCACTGAGCTTCTCTTTCCAGCGCGGCTGGGACAAAGAGAGCGATTATGCCGAACTGCTGGAACGGCAATTTGAGCGCGATCGGCAGTTGGGCTACACCTCGTTGGGGCCGCACAAAGCGGATTTTCGTATCCGGGCGGGCGGCGTCGCGGTGGAAGACATGTTGTCGCGTGGACAGTTGAAGTTATTGATGTGTGCGTTGCGATTGGCGCAAGGAGAGTTTCTCACTCGCCATAGCGGTGCCAAGTGTATTTATCTGATAGATGATTTTGCTTCCGAACTGGACAGTACCCGCCGCCGTTTGTTGGCTGAACGGTTAAAAGCGACCGAGGCTCAGGTATTTGTTAGCACCATCAGCGCTGAGCAGATAGATGACATGATCGGTGAAAAGGGCAAGATGTTCCGCGTGGAACAGGGTAAAATAACGGTTCAATTACAGGACTAAAATGAGCGAGAAACGTTGATGTCGAATTCTTATGACTCCTCAAGTATCAAAGTATTGAAAGGGCTGGATGCGGTACGTAAACGCCCGGGTATGTACATCGGTGATACGGATGACGGCACAGGCCTGCATCACATGGTATTCGAGGTTGTGGACAACGCTATCGACGAAGCGCTCGCAGGCTTCTGCAAAGACATTGTTATTACCATTCATAAAGATAACTCGGTTTCGGTGCAGGATGATGGCCGTGGCATTCCTACCGGTATTCATGAAGAAGAGGGTGTCTCTGCGGCCGAAGTGATCATGACCGTGCTGCATGCCGGCGGTAAGTTTGACGATAACTCCTATAAAGTGTCCGGCGGTCTGCACGGTGTTGGGGTTTCCGTGGTCAACGCCTTGTCTGAAAAGCTGGAACTGACCATTTACCGTGATGGCAAAACTCACCACCAAATTTATCGTCACGGCGAACCGCAGGCACCGCTGGCCGTGGTGGGGGATGCCGAACGTACCGGTACCACCGTGCGTTTCTGGCCTAGCATGGAAACCTTTAGCAACGTCACCGATTTCGAATACGACATTCTGGCCAAGCGCCTGCGTGAGCTGTCGTTCCTGAACTCTGGTGTTTCCATCCGTCTCAGCGACGAGCGTGAGCAGGGTAAGGCCGATCACTTCCACTATGAAGGCGGCATTAAAGCGTTTGTTGACTACCTGAATCGCAACAAGATGCCGATTCATCCGCAGGTGTTCTATTTCAGCGCGGAAAAAGACGATATTGGCGTCGAAATTGCCATGCAGTGGAACGACGGGTTCCAGGAAAATATCTACTGCTTTACCAACAACATTCCCCAGCGTGATGGCGGTACGCACCTGGCCGGTTTCCGTGGCGCGATGACGCGCACGCTGAACAGCTACATGGAAAAAGAAGGCTACAGCAAAAAGGCCAAAGTCAGTGCCACCGGTGACGATGCGCGTGAGGGCTTGATTGCTGTGGTATCGGTGAAAGTGCCGGACCCGAAATTCTCCTCACAGACCAAAGACAAGCTGGTCTCTTCCGAGGTGAAAACCGCGGTGGAATCGCTGATGAACGAACGTCTGGTCGATTACCTGATGGAAAACCCGGGTGACGCCAAAATCGTGGTCGGCAAAATTATTGATGCAGCGCGCGCGCGCGAAGCGGCCCGCAAAGCACGTGAAATGACGCGTCGTAAAGGGGCGCTCGATCTGGCTGGCTTGCCGGGCAAGCTGGCGGATTGTCAGGAACGCGATCCGGCGCTGTCTGAACTCTACCTGGTGGAAGGGGACTCGGCGGGCGGCTCTGCCAAGCAGGGGCGTAACCGTAAGAATCAGGCCATTCTGCCGCTTAAAGGTAAAATCCTTAACGTGGAGAAAGCGCGCTTTGACAAGATGCTCTCTTCTCAGGAAGTGGGCACGTTGATCACTGCGTTAGGCTGTGGCATTGGCCGCGATGAATACAATCCGGACAAGCTGCGTTACCACAACATCATCATCATGACCGATGCCGACGTTGATGGTGCGCACATTCGTACGCTGCTGTTGACCTTCTTCTATCGTCAGATGCCGGAAATCATTGAACGTGGTCACGTCTTTATTGCTCAGCCACCGCTGTACAAAGTGAAGAAAGGCAAGCAGGAACAGTACATTAAAGATGATGAAGCGATGGACCAATACCAGATTGCACTGGCACTGGATGGATCGGCGTTGCACATCAATGCTCAGGCACCTGCGTTGCGGAGCGAGCAGGTGGAACTGCTGGTGAAAGATCACCACAGCGTACAGCGGTTGATCGATCGTATGGAACGTCGTTATCCATGTGCGTTGTTGAATGCCTTGATTTACCAAGACACGCTGACAGAAAACGATCTGCAAGACCGCGCCAAAGTAGAAAGCTGGTTGGCGACGTTGGTGAAAACCCTCAATGAAGATGATGTGCACGGCAGCAGTTACAGCGGCACGTTGAGCGATAACTCAGTGCTTGCCGAACCAGTGCTGCGCGTGCGTACGCACGGGGTAGATACCGATTATGTGCTGGATGCCAACTTCGTACGCGGCAGCGAATACCGCAAAATCGTACTGCTGGGTGAAAAGCTGCGTGGCCTGTTCGAAGAGGGTGCGTACATCGAGCGCGGTGAGCGCAAACAGCCGATTAACAGCTTCGAACAAGCGCTGGAGTGGCTGGTGAAAGAGTCACGCCGTGGTTTGAACATTCAGCGTTACAAAGGTCTGGGCGAAATGAACCCGGAACAGCTGTGGGAAACCACCATGGATCCGGAAAGCCGCCGCATGCTGCGCGTGACAGTTAAAGACGCCATGGCAGCGGATGAGCTGTTCACTACGCTGATGGGCGATGCGGTTGAGCCGCGCCGCGCCTTTATCGAAGAGAATGCGTTGAAAGCCGCTAACATTGATATCTAGTAGGATGTAGTGACATAAAAAAACCGCGGCGGCGGCGCGACGCTTGCTGGCACGCATTTCCTGCGCCAGTGTGATAGCGGCGGTGTGATCAGCATGAAAATGACCGCAGACCAGAAAATGGCATGGGGATGACCATTATCCAAAAACCAGCCGAACAGCACCGGACCGGCAGACCCGCCGATATTGAACCCGGTGGACACAATACCAAATACCCGTCATTCCGCGCCTTTCGGTGATGCGGCCCGCACCAGCATATCCCGCGAGGGTGCAATCATGCCGGAGAGGAATCCCGCTGCCGCCAGCAGTGGCACCAGCACCATTGCTGGCAACGGATAGATAGCGACAATCGCCACCAGCACGGCGGTGACGGCTAATGCGCCAGTGGCAACCAGACCGTGGCGCTCGGTTTTATCGGCCAGAGCACCGCCCGCACGCACGCCAAAGGCACTGGCAAACAAAAATGCGGTCAGCACCGCATTGGCATCGGATAAGGGCAGATCGTAGCCGGTAACCAATGCGGTGACCGAGAAGTTTTGGATTGAATTAGTGCTCAGGCTCAGCATCAAAAAGAGACCCAGCAACGCCAGGATTGGCAGTGAAAACAGCGCCTTGTCGCTGGTTTGCACCGGGGCGGCACCGCTTTTAGGGGCCGCTAATTTAAGCCGCGCTGGCTCGTCTTTATGCATCAGCAGCATAACGACAACCAGTAATCCCACCACGCCAGACACAATAAAGGCGGCATTTATGCCGAGCCATGCTGCTACCGCGAGTAAAATCCCCGGCGTAACGGCGTTGCATAAAAAGCCGGAGAAGGTATGGATCGAGAACGCACTCCCCATGCGTTTGTCATCAATGCCGCGCGAGAGCAAGGCGTAATCTGACGGGTGATACACTGCGTTAGCCACACCGGCAAACCCCATCGCGATCAGCAGCCAAAGATAGTGCGGTGTCAGCCCAAGCGACATAAAGCTCAGGCTACCGAGCGTCAGTCCGGCAACCAGCGTACGCCGCGCCCCGATACGGTCAACGGCAAAACCGATGGGCGTTTGCACGCAGGCGGAGACGATGTTGAAGACGCTGATCGCCAGCCCGAGTTCAACGAAGCTGATGCCGCGTTGGGCAGACAGCAACGGGATCAGCACCGGTAGCACCATAATGTGAAAATGGCTGACCAAATGCGCACAGGAGATCTGGGCGAGCAGAGGAAGTTTCATCGTTTTCATGTTTGCGTTTGTCGCACTTTCTCTCGTGTAGTTTTGACCTCAGGCAGACCGAGGGCTCTCGGTCTGCCTGTGTCAGATCAGGATAAACGAAACACTTTGACCGTGAGCGCCAGTTGGCGCGCCTGTTCATCCAGCGAGGCGGCGGCAGCGGTGGCTTCCTGCACCAGCGCGGCGTTTTGTTGTGTGACGCCATCCATTTCATGTACAGCTTGCGTTACCTGGCTGATACCGCGTGATTGTTCATCGGATGCGGCAACGATGTCATCCATGATGGTTTTAACCGACGCGATGGCATCCAGCATCTTTTCCATGGTGTGACCGGCATTTTGTACCAGTTCGACGCCGTTTTTAACGCGCGAAGAGGATTCTACGATCAGTGCCGTGATGTCTTTCACCGCCGCTGCGCTGTGCCAGATTACGCACTTCACTGGCGACCACGGCAAAGCCGCGCCCCTGCTCGCCCGCTCGTGCGGCTTCCAGCGCTGCGTTCAATGCCAAAATGTTGGTCTGGAAGGCAATACCATTAATAATGCTGGTAATGTCGGCGATTTTACGTGAACTGTCGTCAATATCACCCATGATGCTGACGACTTGCCCGACGATGGTATTCCCATGCTGAGCGATGTCAGTCGCGTTTTGTGTTAGCTTGGTGGCGCTGTGTGCATTGTCAACATTCAGTTTTACCGTTGCGGTGATCTGCTCCATGCTGGCGGCCGTTTGTTGTAATGCGGCCGCCTGTTGTTCGGTGCGTGAGGCCAGATCGATATTGCCTGCGGCGATTTCTGTGGCGGCGAGGCTTACCGATTCGCTGGTGGTCAACAATTGCTGAGCAATATCGCGCAACTGATTTTGCATGGTGTGAATCGCATAGAACAGGCTGCTGGTGTCTTTGGGCTGCACCTGAATGGTGTTGGTGATCTGCCCATTGGCAACGGACAACGCGATGCGTGCCGCTTCTGCCGGTTCGCCACCGATGGGGCGCAATACCTTACGCGTAAAGATGACGCCCAGTGCGGCAGAGACCACGATAATGCTGATGACCATCAGCAGTAATGCGATATTGCGCTGATGCTCCGTTTCAGCAAGCACGACATCAATGGGAACCGATAGGCCCAATATCCACGGCGTGCCGGTGTTGCCAATGGTCACCGGAATGGTGAGGTCGTAGGATGCCGTTTTCAGTACCGGGTTTTCAGCGTTGGTGCGTATCGATACTCCTTGGGACACCCTTTTTAGCAGGCTGTCAGGGTGAGCAGCTGGTTTGGTCACCTGCGCCTGGTCGGGGTAGGCGATATAGGCACCGGATTGCGATAACAGTTCAGCGTAGCCCGTGCCTTTATAAGGCTTGATGGCATTGATGAGTTGTTGCAGCGTATCCAGTGAAAAATCTGCCGTTACCGAGCCAAGAAAGGTGCCGTCAACCACGATGGGTACCGCAATGGAGGTGAGCAACACCTCTACGCCTTATAGGGGTAGAGGTAAGGCTCAAGAACCACTTCCTGTTTCACCTTGCATGGCAGCAGATAGTAGTCGCCGCTGCCGGGCGTTTCATAATCCGTCAGATTGTGCAGCACCACGTTACCCGCCGTGTTACGATCGACATAGCGAACATAGCGGCCGTTCGGATAGTGCTCGGCTTGTCCGGCAAACTGCGCGTCGTTGCCATCAAAGGCGTTTGGTTCCCACGCCAGCGACATTGACAGGAAATCCGGGTTATTTTGTAGCGCATTTTTCAGCAGGGTGTCCGCCATGTCGCGATCGGCATGGCCGCTATTGCGCAGTCTGAGTACGCTTTGTCCCAGATTGCGCGCCACTGTTAACGCCAGATCCAGTTTGCGCTGTACCAGATAGCTATTGGTATAGGCGGTTTTGGTCAGATACTGCTGCGCATCGTTTTTCTGCTGCTGTGTGGACTGCCAAATCAATAAACCGATGGTGATGGCAAAGCCAAGGCCGATAGTGACGATGCCTGCCAACAGCATGAGAATGCGCGTCGAGAGCGTCTTTTTTTATTTTCAAAAGGGGTGTGCGGAACTTGAGCATGAAGCGCGGTGTGTGAAATCGGTGTCTATGGCGCGGGTGGTGCATAAGGCTGTAGGGATTTAGACATGGTGGTTATCCTCCCTGGGATAGACATTGTGTCAGAAATCTAATTTAGTGTTCAAAAATCAATAAGTTAATTTTCATTTTTTGCGCTGTATCCCTTCATGAAAAAGCCTGTTTTATGTGATAAGGATCACAGCATGATCATCGGCAGAATTCCGTAAATCTTTATCCTTCACTGGCTCACGGCGATAACTCGCGTTAGCATGCAAAAAAACCATTACGGCAGGATGAAGCATGACGATAAAGCTGATTGCAATTGATATGGACGGTACGTTGCTTAACCCGCAACACCAGATTTCGCCCGCAGTAAGCGCGGCGATTGCGGCGGCGCGGAATCAGGGAGTGCACGTGGTGCTGGCGATCTGGCGGCCCTTTATTGGCGTAAAACGCTATCTGGAGATACTTGGGCTGGATAAAACCGGCGGCTATTGCATTACCAACAACGGCGCGTTGGTTCAGCGTACCGATACCGGAGAATGTGTGGCGCAAACGCCGCTGAGCTTTGACGATTATCTCTACTGCGAAGCGCTTTCCCGCACCTTGAACGTGCACCTGCACGCGTTGGACTTCAACACCGTCTATACCGCCAATAAAGACATCAGTCGCTATACCGTTTATGAATCTCATCTGACAGGCATGCCGTTGAAATACCGGGCCGTTGAGGAGATGGACAGCACCCTGACCTTCCCGAAAGTGATGATGATTGATGAGCCAGAGCTTCTGGATAACGCGATTCGCCAGATTCCTGACGAAGCGCGAGCGCGCTACACCATTATCAAGAGCGCGCCCTACTATTTAGAAATTATGGATGATCGGGTTAACAAAGGCGAGGGGGGTGCGTTTGCTGGCGGAATATCTTGGACTGACCGCGGAAAACGTGATGGCGATCGGCAATCATGAAAACGATCTGGTCATGATTGGCTATGCGGGCGCTGGGGTTGCCATGGGGAACGCGATTGATGAGGTCAAAGCGATCAGCCAATTTGTCACTCATCCCAATACGGAAGACGGCGTTGCCTACGCGATTGAAAAATTTGTCCTGAAAACATCGCATTGAGTTGTTCTGATTATAAAAAAACGGCGCTTTTCCTCACGGAGAAGCGCCGTTTTTTTTGCTACAGCGGGTGATTATTTGTAGATAATCGCCGTGCCGCGTAGCAGATCGCTGCCGGTGGTGTTGGTGATAGAGAAGGCTTTCGCGCCTGCTTTATCGGCTTTCTCAGCCAGTTGTTCCTGAAGTGAACTCAGATCGTGCGCACCGCTAACGGAAATGACGCCGAATTCCTGGTATTTAGTGGCTTGTTGAGCGCTAACGCTTTCAGCAGCAAAAGCACCAAAGGAAAGGGAAGCGAGTACGGCAGCAGCAGCGATGGTTTTTACGTTTTTCATGATGTTTTATCCTGTTTTTAAATGTGTTGTTGAAAGAGCATGTCTTTCGATGAAGGGAATGTTACGCCCATGCTAAAAAATTAGAAAACGGATGTTATTGAGAAACTCTTTCAATAAATTTGAATGTTATTTTTGTGCTTTTTTAAATTTTATTACTTTAAATCATTTAGTTAGTTTTTTGTTTGTTGTTTTTTTATATTGATTTTATTTTTATGGTTTTTTGTTTTCTGATTTACATCTGTTTATCTCGTTTTGTTGTATTGATGGACAAGGGGGTTCAGACCTGTACATAGCAGGTCTGAACATGGTTTCTTAATGGGTAATTGGCTGTTTTATCAGAATATTTCGTTAAACTCTTTTACATAAACAGGGGGGGCTTTTATCTGCTGCCGGGTAAAGGTGAGGGGATGCTTACTTTGGTGCCCGTTGGTGTTTGCTGTATTTCGTTTTGCTAAAACAGCGTTGAGCTCACTAATAACAGAAGCAGGATGGCGTGTTGTCGTTGACCGCAGCGGCGCAGGTCGTAACAGGGGCGGTTATATTTTGCTACCCGATTTTGGTATTGCTGGAGTAACTACCCATTTATTGTAGGCCTCTGTCGGTGATAATTGAAATTCGCGTAGCGGTTGCGCTAGAAGTTGGGCGAGATCATGGTGAGGTTCAGGCGACGATGGGTGATAACGGGTTATTTCCAACGTCTTGTTTGTAAATCTATCTTGTGCATTTACTCTCGATGAATGATTTTCTACCAGCATGGTGGGTAGATTTTTTCTTGAAATATTCTCTGTGTTTAATTAGTTGTTTTTATTGTTATTTGTTTTATTCTCTCCTGTGTTTTTTGCAATTAATAATTTCTTTAAAAGTAGTAGCGTATTTTTTTTGGCTTACCTCTAGTTGTGAGTAAACAGCAGAAAACCCCTCTGACTAAATAATTTGTATTTATATTCATAATACAGGCTTTTAGGTAAAGAGATTAGTCTACTAAAAGCGTGAGGATGAGCATTCAAAAAAAACACATACCCCCTAAGCTCTGTTTATAAAATGTCATTATTTTATATTTCAAATCACACGAGCGCTTACTTTGTATGCTATCGCACAGGGGCGAGAGCCGGCCTTATAAAAAATAGGTCGGATTTTGTTATCTAATTGTTAGCAGATGACAAAATTAATCTGATTACTTTCAATCGGTTATTTTTTGTACCTCGATTAATCTCACAAATCAGAGCGAAACCCGTTGAGTCTGTGTTTACCTTGAAATGGATTGCTAACTCGAGTTAGCAATGAGGTTAACGGCAATGAATAACGCAGATTTCAGCGGAAAAACCGTTATCGAAAAAGGAGTTAACCCCTCCTCAGTGAGCTCCGCGTGCTTTATCGGCGTGGATGTCGGATCTGCCAGCGTCAGGGCCGGTGTCTTTGACAGTCACGGCCAGCGGTTAGCGTTTGCCGTCCACCCCATCAGCCAGTTCCATCCTCGCGCCAATGTGGTTGAACAATCTTCTGCTGAGATCTGGCAGAACGCCTGCGCGGTTATCAAAGAAGCGGTAGCGCTGTCCGGTGTTGCGCCGCAACGCGTGCGTTCGATTGACTTTGATGCTACATGCTCGCTGGTGGTGGTTGGCGCGCAGGGAGAGAGTATTTCCGTTGCCGAAGACGGGGAAGCCGCGCGTGACATCATCATGTGGATGGATCACCGTGCCGCACAAGAAACCGCTGACATCAATGCGACCGGCGATGACGCACTGCGCTATGTCGGCGGAGAAGTCAGTATCGAGATGGAATTGCCAAAAGTGCTGTGGCTGAAGCGCCATTTCCCCGATCGTTATCGTCAGGCCTGGCGGCTGTTCGATCTGGCTGACTATCTGGTATGGCGCGCCACCGGGGCCGATGTCGCCAGCGTATGCACCCTGACCTGCAAATGGAACTACCTGGCGCACGAACAGCGTTTCAGTCAGCCGTTGTTACAGGCGGTAGGTCTTGATGATTTGCCGGAGAAAATCCCCGCCACCATTTTAGATCTGGGCGTTAAAGCCGGGCAGTTGCAGCCTGATGTGGCTCTGGCGGGCGGCTTGGCGCTGGTGGGCAGCCAGCCCGAGGGCAGTCTGGCGCTGATCAGTGGCACGTCCAACTGCCACATGTTGGTGAATCGTGAACCGGTGATGGTACCCGGCGTCTGGGGACCATACTGGGGTGCGATGTTGCCAAACGGCTGGCTGAGCGAAGGCGGGCAAAGCGCCGCCGGTGCGTTGGTTGAGTGGACGCTGCGTCAACATGCGAGCTGGACCGACGCGCAGCAGCAAGCAGAACAGCAGGGTATCAGCTTTTATACCATTTATACCATTTTGAATCAATGGGTTGATGATCTGGAGCGGCGTGAGCCCTTCCCGACCCGCCATCTGCACGTGCTGGCTGACCATCATGGTAATCGTTCACCGCGCGCCAATCCTCACGCACGAGGTGCTGTCTACGGGTTGACGTTGGAACAGGGGCCGGATGCGCTGGCTCGGCTCTATCTCGCCACCTTGCAAGGCATTGCCTACGGCACGCGCCATATTATCGACAGCATGAATCAGGCCGGGCATCAGATTACCCGCGTGGTAATGTGCGGTGGGGCGACCAAGAATCCGCTCTGGCTGATGGAATACGCCAATATCACCGGTTGCGATATTCATCTGGCGAGCGAAGAAGATGCGGTCACACTCGGTGCGGCGTTGCTGGGGGCGGTGGCTGCGGAATGTTACCCCACGCTGCCTGAAGCGGCGGCGCTGGTGCGACCATTGCCACCGACCCGCAGTTCGGTGCATTCCATGCGGCTAAATATGGCGTCTACCTCCAGATGTATGACGATGTACAACGAGCACAGCGGCTGATGCAGGATTAACCGAGCGCTGTCGCGCGGCGGCAGCCTCAAGAGCGTTTATTTGAATCAGGAGCAGAACATGTTGAAACTACATCCCCCCCTTCCCCGGCCACCCTTAGCGCACAGGCAAATGGGTGCTGTTGGTGACCAACGCAGACCTGCGCGAGCCCGCTAATGTGACCTGCTGGCCGACACAGCGTGACTATGAAGCGCGTTTGGGGGTTGCGTTGGAAAAACTGGGCTATCAGATGAAGCGTGCGCACGCGGTGAATAATGAGCGCGGTCACGGCTTTATCAGCAGCCAGAAAGAGGGGAGCGATCTGTTCGCCACCATTGATCCGGACGCACCGGTGATTGTGCTACTGACGGCGTGGCAGTATTCCCACCACATCGCGCCGTCACTGGTACACCACCGTGACCCGATTCTGCTGTTGGCAAACTTTAATGGCACTTGGCCGGGACTGGTGGGGATGCTGTGTATGGCGGGGTGTATCACCAGTCTGGGCCGCCCGTTCTCACGCCTGTGGTCAGAAACCTTTGATGACGCGTTCTTCCATCAAGGTCTGGAAACCTTGCTGCGCGATGGTGCGGTCAGCCATAAAACCGGTTATCTGCGCCCGATCGCGCCGACCCATCCGGTGGTTGCCAGCGAAGCAGGACAAATCGGTCGTCAGGTGGGGGAACATATTTTACGTCACAAGGCGATTGTCGGACTGTTTGATACCTTCTGCATGGGGATGATTAATGGGGTATTCCAGCTTAAAGCGATGGTGGATATCGATATTCCGGTGGAATCGCTGTCGCAGTCGGCGCTGTTGGTGGAGATGGCAAAAGTCCCTCCCGCGCTGCGTGAAGAATGTCTGGCATGGTATGAAGCGCGCGGCATGCAGTTCCAGTTTGGCGAAGACGGTCGCTGTGAACTGACGCGTGAACAGGTGCTTGGGCAATGCGCCATGATGATCGCCACGACGCGTTTTGTGAAACGCTTTGGGCTTTCAGCCGTCGGCGTGCAGTATCAACAGGGTCTGAAAGATAGCTGTGCGGCCTCTGATTTCGCGGAAGGCGCAATCGGCAATCAGGAGCGTTTCCCCATCCCTGATGAGAACGGTGACATCATTTGGCCCGATCGCGCTATTCCTTGCGTGAACGAAGTGGATATGGGCAGTGCCATTCCGCAGGTGATGTTGGGGCAACTGCTCGAAGGTTTGGGACTACCGGCAGAAACCACGTTGCATGATATTCGCTGGGGAAGCGACTATCAGGGTACCTTCTACTGGGATTTGGAAATCTCCGGTGCTGTGCCGTTTGCTCACCTCAAGGGCGGTATTGCCGGGGCTACCTGGTATCGTCAACCTGCCATGTTCTTCCCTTACGGCGGTTCGATCATTGCCGGACAGGGTAAAGCCGGGCGTTTTATCTGGGCGCGTGCGCACTATGAGGGTACCTAGGTGGTGATGCATATTGGCACCGGCACCGGTGTTGAACTGCCCGAAGAGGAGTTCGAGCGTCGCCGCCGCGCGACCAACTACGAGTGGCCGCTGCTTAATGCCGTGTTGGATGGCGTGAGCCGCAATGACCTGATGGCAGGGCACCAGAGTAACCACCTGACCATCGCGTATGTTGACGAGGCGTTGCTGCCGGAAGTGCTGCAAGCCTTTGTTGCTCAGGCGCTGACGCAGAATATCAAGGTTTACACCGCCGGGAATGCCTGGCAGTTACTGTCAAAATAACTGGGTGTCAGGCGAGAGTATGCTCGGCGTTTGTGGCTATTGCCTGTGGGGTTTATCCCGGCGCTACCTCTGCGTATGCGCCGGGCAATACCGGGGAAAACGCTAAAAATTATAATTCGTTAAGGTAGAATCGCCATGGCCCAGAAACAGGATGCACAGCAAAATTATGTCGGCATTTGGCCCGTAATTCTGACGCCGTTTGATGAGAAGCGGGAAATTGATTACGACTCACTGGCTCGCCTGATCGAATGGTATCTCGCGGCGGGGGTTCACGGTCTGTTCGCCGCTTGCCAATCCAGTGAGATGTTTTTCCTGAGCGATCGTGAAACACAGCAACTGGTGCGCTTTATTGTGCAACAGGTGGATGGGCGTGTGCCGGTGGTGGCCTCGGGCCATACTGCCAACAGCGTGGCGCAGCAGGTTGATCAACTCAATGGTGTAGCGCAAGGCGGTGTGGATGGGCTGATTCTCATCAGTAACCGTCTGGCGCTGGCAGAGGGCAGCCGCCTGCACCTAGCGAATGCCAATGGCCAGACGTTGTTGGCCTCGTTCCAGGCAGGCTGTCAGGCTTACAGCGGCGTGATGGCGAATTTCCATCCGCAACTTTATGTCTGGCTGTATGAAAACTGGCGCACGCACCCGGAACAAGCGCAGGCGTTGGCGGAACACCTTGATTACCCGGCCTGCGCCAAATATTTCCAGCAGCAGGTGGGGAATTTTGCGACCCATTCTTGCCGAGTGCGTAACAGCGCGGGGCATGCCTCCACCTTCTTCCCGGCCGCCATTGATAGCATGATGCGCCTGGGAGAATCGCTGGTCCAGCGCGTGACGAAGCCATAAAAGGAGATGCTGATGCTGACCACACTGACGAGAGAAACGCTGTTGCCTGCGGATCAACGCGATTTCGCCAATTGCCATGCTTCTACCCTGGCTCTGTTGCCACAGGAGACGGTGGTAGTGGCCTATTTTGCGGGTACTAAAGAGGGGGCGGGCGACACCGCCATCTGGCTGTCTCGCCGTGAGCAGGGCACGTGGTTACCGCCACAGCGGGCGATTGCTGAACCGGGGCTGGCACACTGGAACCCGGTGCTGCACTGGCAAGCCGGGCGGCTCTGGCTGTTTTATAAGGTGGGCCCAGACGTGCACCATTGGCTGACGCGGGTTGCTGTGTCCGACGATGGTGGCGTGAGCTGGTCTACGCCGGTTGCGCTGGTGGAAAACGATGTGTTACCGCGCGGTCCGGTGAAGAACAAGCTGCTGGTGATGTCGAACGGCGAATGGCTGGCACCGGGATCGGTGGAGGATGAGCGTTATTGGGATGCTTTTGTCGATATCAGCGCCGATCACGGCTTATCGTGGCATAAAGCAGCAATTTCTTTACAACATCGGGCTCCGGCCGCGAGCGAAGCACAACAGCTTTGGCAGGGATTGCAGCAGAATGCGCTGTGGGAGAATGACCTGAACCGCGTGTTTCAGTGGGGCGGCGTAATTCAACCAACGGCGTGGGAGTCGTCGCCGGGCCATGTGCATGTGCTGATGCGCAGTACCCGAGGACAGGTTTACCGCAGTGATTCACAAGACTACGGCAGGCATTGGTGTCCCGCTTACGCCACCACTTTACCAAACAATAACAGTGGGATAGATGTGGTACGCACACCGGATGGCAATCTGGTGTTGGTGTTTAACCCGATCACCGGAAACTGAAATCGGCGTTATCCACTGTCGGTGGCGGTTTCCCGCGATAACGGTGAACAGTGGGAAATGGCGGGCGCACTGGAAACGGAGAATGGCGAATTTTCTTATCCGGCGATCGTTTGCGAAGAAAATGCGCTTCACATCACATATACCTGGAACCGAACCAACATCATTTATCAGAAAATAAACATTATGCAGTAAGTTATCCCTTTTTATCCGACCCTACCAATAAGAACGGAGAATACAATGAAGAAGACCTTGCTCCTGCTTTTGGCGTCAGTGATGCCGTTCTGCGCGAACCAGGCGTTCGCGGAACCCTCGACGATCAGCTATGCCAAGAAAAATATCGAAGTGGTTATTCCCAAAAACCCCGGTGGCGGTACTGACACCTCTGCCCGAACCCTGATCGAATTTTCCAAGGATCATTTACCGAAAGGTGTGATTTTTGTACCGGTAAACAAACCGGCTGGCAACGGTATCACTGGGCTGATTGAAGTCGCCAGAGCGAAACCGGACGGTTACAAGCTGGTGATGACCGCGGTGGAACTGGCGATGTTCCCGCATCAGAACAAATTACCGGTCACCTATAAAGATTTCACCCCGCTGGTCACCACTATTGCTGACCCGGTGGCTATCGTGGTGCGTGCCGATTCGGGCTTTGACACGCTGCAAGCCTTTATCGATTCTGCTAAGCAGCAGCCGGGCAAGCTCAAGGTGGGTAACTCGGGTATGGGGGCGATTTACCACCTCGCTGCGGTGAATATTGAGAAAACCACCGGCACCAAATTCAACCACATTCCTTATAACGAAGGCACCGGGCCGTCGATTGCTGCACTGATTGGTGGGCACATTGATGCGGTGTTAACCACGCCGGGCGCGGTGAAGTCGCAGGTTGACGCAGGCATTCTGAAAGTGCTGGCGGTGATGGATGAGAAACTCTTTGAACTGGTGCCTGACGTACCGACCATCAAAGAAGCGTTAGGGCTGGATGTGAACGTCAAGATGCGCGCCTGGGCAGTACTGGCGACGACGGCGAAAGTACCGCCGGAAGTGGCCGAACAACTGGTTAAAGCCTTTACCGAAGTGGTCAATACCCCCGCCTATCAGGATGCGGTGAGAAAACAGGGCATCATGCCAGTGACTATTGTCGGACAGGACGCTTACAACATGATGCGTGAAGATGATGAGCTCTACAAACAGCTTATTGCCGATACGCTGAAGAAATAACGCTGTCGATACGTTTGTCGGCCCGGTGCCGACAAACGGGAGAATTGCTATGCGCAAATATGATGTGTTAGTCGGCCTGTTCTCCTTTGGGTTTGGCCTGCTGATATTGTTCCTGTCCCGTGATATGTCGATGTTTGATGAATATGGTGTTCCGAGCAAGCGTTATTGGCCCTTTGGGCTGGCGTGCCTGTTTATTCTGCTCGGTGTGCTGCAATGGGGCGTGGTGCTGAAAAACCGTCTGATGGTGGACAGAAGCATCGATTTCTCGTCGGTAAATGTGCGCAAGGCCTACCTGATCGGCGCGCTGGCTGTGGGTTATGGCATCGTGATGGCTTGGGCTGGATTCATTATTTCGGCGGTGATTTTTATTCCCTGCACCATGGTGCTGATGAAAGAAAAGCGTGTCTGGTTTGTTGCGCTCTCCACGCTGCTTATTGTCACTGCGGTCTACCTGTTTTTCACCTATCTGTTCAACTCGCCGCTGCCAACGGCAGAGTTCAGTGATTTGGGCTTCTAGCGTCAGGTCTTTTCAGCCAGATGCTCTACGTAGGCGCTGGCGTGTAGCAAACCTGTAGCGAACATAAAGAAGGGCAGTATCATGAACGAAGTCCTTGCCGCGTTTTCCGTGGTATTCAGCTTTGACACGATCGCCGTGATTTTTCTCGGGGCGCTTGCGGGCATCCTGATCGGAATTATCCCCGGCCTGACGGCCAATATGGGTATCGCATTGTTATTACCGCTGACCTATTCCTTCCAGGGTGTTAGCGGGATTCTTCTTCTGCTAGGGGTGTATTGTGGTGCCGTTTATGGCGGCTCTATCACCGCGATACTGATCAGTACGCCGGGTACGCCCGCCTCTGCCGCCACCGTGCTGGATGGCTATCCAATGGCCAAGCGCGGCGAAGCCGGGCGCGCGCTGGGGCTGCCCACGATGGGATCGCTGTTCGGCGGCATATTCAGTACCATCGCGTTGATTGTGATAGCGCCGATGCTGGCGACCGTCGCGACCGGATTCTCTGCGCCGGAATACTTTGCGCCGGCGATTTTCGGTATCAGTATTATTACCAGTGTCTCATCGCAGTCCATCATTAAAGGGCTAATCGGCGGCGGTATCGGGCTGGCGATCGCCACGATAGGGCTGGATCCGATGACCAGCGGTATGCGCTTTACCTTTGACTCCATCTACCTGATGGGGAGGATCTCATTTATTCCGGTACTGGTTGGCTTGTTTGCTTTTTCTCAGGGGCTGCTCAGCACCGAGGAGCACTTCCGTGAAGGCGGCATCATGCAGAAACCGGTAGCGAAAATCACCCGCATTTTACCGAGCTGGGTTGATTTCAAACGCTGCCTGCCGACTTGGGTGCGTTCGTCCGTGATCGGTGCTGGCATCGGCACCATTCCCGGCGTGGGCGGCGATATTTCATCCTGGATTGCCTATAACGAAGCGAAACGCTGGTCAAAACATCCGGGAGAGTTTGGTAAGGGTTCACCGGAAGGCGTATCCGCACCTGAAGCCGGGGCAAACGCGGTCTCAGGCGGTTGTATGGTGCCGTTGATGACGCTGGGTATTCCCGGCGATGGCGCGACGGTCATCATCATGGGCGCGTTTCTGGTGCAAGGATTGGCGCTGGGACCACAGCTGCTCACTGAGCATCCGGTTGAAGTAAATACCATTTTTATTGGCCTTATGATGGCGAATATCTTCATGGGATTGCTGGGTTTCATGGGCATGAAGCTGTTCGTGAAGGTGATGGACGTGCCGCGCACGCTGCTGGTGCCGGTGATTTTGCTGCTGTGCGCCGTGGGGGCTTACACCGTTAACCACAGCATGATTGACGTTTTCGTCATGATGGGGGCCGGGCTGGTGGCCTACATCCTGATCAAGCTTGATTTCTCCATGTCGCCCATTGTGATTGGTATCATCCTTGGCCCGCTGGCAGAAACCAACTTGCGGCGTTCATTAATGATGTCGCAAGGGGATTTGTCAATATTCTTTATGCGCCCGGTGTGTGCCACGTTCATTGTGATTGCAATATTAACCCTGTTCCTGCCCATCGTTTCACCGATGTGGAAAAACTGGCATCAAAAAACGCTGAAAAAAAGCAGGACACGCAGAGTAATCAGCCAGGGGTGTAAACCTTCGCGCATTATTGGTTGCGTAGTGGTGCGATGTTATACTGCGAGCGGCGTTTCCCGTCGGGGAAACGCCCTTCGTGATGGAGTGTTATTCAGGATCTCACTATGGCAAAAACGGTCGAGCAGATCGCCAATGATTTAAATCTCTCCATCACCACCGTTCGGCTGGTGCTGAACGGTAAAGCCGAGCAATACCGTATCAGCGCCAAGACGCAGCAGCGGATAACCAACTATGTGACGGAGCACGGTTATACCGTTAACTACACGGCGCGCAGCCTGAAGTTAAATAAAACCGACACATTGGGGCTGATTATTCCCCGCCTTTCCAACCAGTTTTTTCCACGCTGGCGGAGAAACTGGAGATACGCTGCCGAGCCGTGAGCTATCAGCTGATGATCAGCTGTACCTACAGTGATGCAAAGTATGAAAACAAACTGGTAGACGCGTTGCTGCAACGCAATTTGGACGGCCTGTTTGTTGTGCCCTCTTCGCGCCAAACACAACAGCACCATGTGAAAATGGTTAACCGCCCACTGGTAGTACTGGACCGTGATTTCGGCGCGGAAGACGTTTCTTTGGTGGTGAGTGATAACTTGCAGGGCGGCGTTCAACTGGCGCAGGCGATGTTAGCACGCAGCCTCGACAAGGGAATAACGCTCAGCGATGAGCCGCTTTATTTTATGGCGGGAGACACCCGGCAGCCTGCGATTAAGGAGCGCTTGAAAGGGTATCAGCAAGCGTTGCTGCGTCACGGTATCAAAGCCCCGGCTGAGTGGATCTTGCGGGCCGAGCACAACCGTCGCGAAGACGGTATCGCCATGATGCAAACCTTTCTCACGCGCCATGCCGAAGCGCCTAAAGCTTTTATTGCGTCATCCTTGCCCGTGTTGGAAGGGGTTTTGAGTGCGCTCCTTGAACGTTATGGTGCAATTCCTGCGGACATGAATATTGGCACCTTTGATGAGCACGCCATGTTGGGCTTTCTTGCTAATAATCTCTGGTCAATGCGGCAGTATGAAGACGCCTGGGCAGAGCAGGCATTTATGCTGATGCAGCGTGCCTTGCACGGAGAAAATCAATTGGCACGAGCCATTATTCCCATGACGCTAATTCACCGGCGTCA
The DNA here is from genome assembly GCF_018777385.1 of Candidatus Symbiopectobacterium endolongispinus. Taxonomy (GTDB): domain Bacteria; phylum Pseudomonadota; class Gammaproteobacteria; order Enterobacterales; family Enterobacteriaceae; genus Symbiopectobacterium; species Symbiopectobacterium endolongispinus. Next base: position 263,413 of record NZ_JAFJYB010000004.1, read on the forward strand.
GGCATTGGGTGACCTTTCCTCGTAAAAATCAGCTTGATATCGCGTTAATCACCGCGAAAATTCAAGAAAATCGTCATGTGATATGTGTATACTCTTGATACGAGTATATTTTTTCATGGCTGCTGATTGGCAACCCCATCAGTTTTCGTGTTTGCGAGTACTGAACACACAGTGTAATACGCGATTAAAAAAACAAGAGGCACATTGCGTGAAGCGATCCTATTTTTTATATTTTGGCAGTAATAGAAATAAGGAAGATGTTAACGCGTTGTTGAGTCAATATTGGGATATCGTTTGTGTGGCCCACGATAATTATTATTGTGGTTGTTACTATTTATATTACGGTTTTTATGCCGACCTACTCACCGTGAAAGATAATAAAATTGCAGGGACGGAGGAGTGGCTTGATGAAGATAATCGTCACTACCGTACCCTTATCGAAGTGACGTTTATTCACGGACGTAATGCAGACAAATTGAACCGATGCGAATTTATTAAAGAAGCGTTCGCACAATTGAAAATTGCCGAGGTCATCGGCGATAAGTGTATTGAAGAGATTTAACGTCTATTCCCTTTGCACCTTGGGCTGTAGCCGACAGTGCACGGGCTGCGCCAATGACGCCTACTGGAACCGGCCAATATTTATGTCTCGCTATCGTCACCGCTGAGTGCCAATTGCGCCAACGTGACGGGCTTAAGGGGAAAACGGGGCGCGCATATCCGGTTTCTGATACGTGGCGCTGCTGCGTGTCGGCCAGAATAACCGCCGCGTTGTGCCCGCACATCCGTCCCTGACAGGGGCCCATGCCGCAGCTGGTAAACGCCTTCAACTGGTTCATGCCAGAGCAGTCGGCGCGGGCGGCCTGATGAATTTCCCCGGCACTCACCTGTTCGCAGCGTCAGATGGTCACGTCGCCATGTGGTTTTTGTGCCTGTTTGGGAATGGGATAAAGCGCTGCCAGAAAAGGGCGCAGCGAACGCAGCGCGGCGCGCTGTTGCCGCAGTTCAGTATATTGTTGCTGATAGTCATCTTCTGGGAGCTTACCCGCTGCATGCACAATGCTTAATGCGGCAAGCTGTCCGCTGAGCATTGCCGCTTCTCCGCCCCCAATGCCGCCCGCGTCTCCTGCCAGATAGATACCGGGTTGGCTGCTTTCCTGACGTTCGTCTACTTCCGGCTGCCAGTGGTGTTTCTCATCATCCCAAACCAGTTTGCAACCGATGGCATTGGCGCACTGCGTGGCCGGAATCACCCCGATATGACTTAATACCGTTGAGGTAGCGCGCTGTCTCGGATGGCTCCGATGGGAAAAGCGCACGGCGGTGACCTGCGTTTCTCCTTGGATGGCAATATCGGTCACACCGGAATAATAAGGTACTTTAGCGCGTTGTAGTTCGCGCAACAGCTTGATGCCTTTGAACAGATCGCGCGATGTATGACGTAATGCCTTCGGCAAGCGTGGCAGCGCCCGCAGGTAATCCTGTGGGCGCGTGGTGTCCAGCACCGCTTGAATTCGGCCTCCCGCGCGGATCACCTGTGCGGCGAACAGTAACAACAGTGGGCCGTTGCCCACCAGAATGCTGTCCGCAGCGGGTAACAATCCCGCCGATTTCATTAACAGCTGTGCGGCACCCACCGTCATCGCACCGGGTAATGTCCAGCCCGGCAGCGGAAAACTGCGTTCTTGTGCGCCAGTGGCCAGCAGAATAAAACGCGCCTGCACCACATGTTGGCGCGGTGACTCGCCCTGTTCCAGCAGATAGGCCTGTTTCTCAGGTGTCACCTGCCAGACGGCAGTACGCGCCAGATAGCGCACGCGGGGAGAGAAGGCAACTTCTGCCAGGCTACGGCGTGCGCTGTACTCTTCGCCGAACAGGGTTTGTGGATTGGCAAACGGTGACTGGGTGACCTGTCGCAGCAGTTGGCCGCCCGGCAGTGGGTTTTCATCGGCCAGCCAGACGGATAAGCCTGCTGCGCTGGCGATCTGCGCGGTTTTTAGCCCAGCCGGGCCCGCGCCAATAATCAGCAGATCGCACGTATTCACCATCGTGGTCTGGGTCATGATAGCACCCTCGCGCCCTGTGGCAGGGTCACTCGCATACCGTCACGCACTGGCGTCATGCAAGATTGCACGTTGGGAATATCATCTACCGTGACACGACATTCGAAGCAGACGCCCATCATACAAAACGGGCCGCGCGGCTGCTGATCAATGGCAGTATGGCGCGTGGTGGTGATGCCGTTCGCCAGCAGCGCGGCGGCCAGCGTCCAGCCAGCGCGTGCGGTAATTGGCTCATCGTTCACCCACAGAGTTATTTGCGGTGTATCAACCGTGGGTAGCGGTTGGAACCGGGAAGCGCTGGACATGAAATACCTCGAAAAGCGAAGGAAGTGCACCGCCTAAAACCCACGCCGGAAGCAGCTCACTATGCAGCGCTGCCAGCGTAACACCGCTGTGGCAGGTGACAGCAAAAGCGCCTGGGTAGCGGCGGGATTCATCATAAACCGGCAAACCATTTGGCGTCATGATACGCAACGCATCCCAGGTGCGTACAATCTGTGCGTGAGCCAGACAGGGGAAAGCGCGTATTGCCCGTTGGGCAATCTGCTGTTGAACCTCGGGCTGCGTCCGGGTGTTAAACCCGACGTGCTCTTGCGAGTCCCCGATCATCACTGTGCCCTCCTGCGTTTGCCGTAGCAGGTTGGAGGGATAGCGCAGAAAAGGAGCCAGGCGTTCGGTCACCAATACTTGTCCACGCACTGGTTCAATCGGGATCGGGAGATCGACCTGTGCCCTAAGACGCGCATTTTCTAGCCCGGCGGCCAGCACGATACGTTTGGCGTGCCATTTGCCCTGCGGCGTGTGCAAGGTGAAACCGCCTTGATGGCTTTCAATCCCACTGACCGGATGGGATGGAAAATAGTGCCCCCTGCCTGCTGAAAGGCGTAGGACAGTGCGCGCAGCGTTAGCAGCGGATTGACATGCCCGTCATGGGGAGAATAGATAGCACCGGCTATCTGGTGTGATGCTTCAGGTACATGTTGGCGCAGCGTGGTGTTATCACACACCTCATAGCGAAAATCCGGGTTGCCCTAGTTGCAGTTTGCTGACGTTGCGTATGGCGCTGGTCAGTGTCTCTGATGTTAAGAAGAAATTGATGCCGCCGGGCTGAGACAACCCGCAATCAATACCGGTTTCAGCGCGTAGACGCTGCGCAAAATCGGGCCAGCGCGTGGACGCCAGACAGGAGAGTTGGCTGTAAGGCGGACAATTGACGCCTTTGCCCTGCACCCAAATCAGGCCGAAGTTGCCGCGCGTGGCGCGAAAATCCGTGTCGCCCCCGTCGAGAATCGCGGTATAGGCATGTTGGCGCTGCAAACCATAAGCGATGGCGTGGCCAACGATGCCACCGCCGATCACGATAACGTCATAACGTTGTATCATGAAGGGGTTACCTGATGAAAACCTGTTACCGACACCAATTGTCTCCCCCATCATAAGCACGCGGTTGCAGCGCGCCGTAAAACCAGCGAACCAGTGATACGGTGTCGAATACTGGCAAACCAAAGCGGGCATGCAACGTGGCGCTGAAGGGAGCCAGATTGGTGCATTCGAGAACCAACGCCCCGGTTTGCGGGTAGCGATCCAGCGCCTGCTGCGCGGTAGCCGGCACTTCTTGCTGTAAAATAGCATGCGGGACGCTATCGTCACCGTCACGAATTGAGCGCACAAACTCAGAGTCCGGGGCCATACCCACAACGTGCGCATTGCCGGGGATACCAACTTTTTCCAGATAATCGCCGCGTAGCGCACGATCGTCGAAGGTCAAAATCAGCGGTGTTTTCCCGGCTGGAAGCAGGCGCTGCACCAGCTGGTATTGCAGTAGGCTGCTGGTGACAATCGGCACCGGCGACCAAGCTGCCAACTCTTGCTGGTAGTAGGAGAGGAAGCCGCAACTGGTGATCAGCCCATCAACGCCCTCGTCGATTAATGCCTTCGCCGCACGTTTGAACGGCTCCAGCAAGTCGTGTTGATCGAGGTGTCCCATCCGTTGTGGGATGTCCTCTTCCACCACCCGATAGCGTACCGGAAACGGCCAGGTGCCGGGGTTACCAATATCGCCCAGATAGAGGCGAAAGTGGGTTTTCACCATCAAAATACCGAGTGTGGCCTGTGGTGTGGCTAAGCCAGTGTGAATGTCTGACATGGTTAGGGTTCCGTTAAGCGCGCCGTGAGGCGGCAAGCACTGCGTCCAGAATTTGTTGCAGCAGAGCCTTTGACGTGGCGAAGTTGAGGCGTGCAAAGGCTTCTGCACCGGGATTAAAGGTTTCACCCGCGGTGAGCGCTACTTTGGCATGCTCCAGATAATACGCGCCGGCGGCGGTCGGTAAGTGCAGTTCGCTAAAATCCAGCCAGGCGAAGTAGGTTGCCTCGGGGGTGTGGACGCGAACCTCCGGCAGAGCGGGGCGCACGGTGGTGATCACTTGCTCACGCCGTTCCAGCAGGTAATGGCGTGCGCCTTCCAGCCAACTGTGGCCGCGATCCCAGGCGGCCACGGTAGCATCAATACCGATACCGGAGGGATAGCCTAAAATCCGGGCGGGCAGACGTTGGGTAAAGCGCTGTTTTAACGCGCCGTCGCCGAAGTACATCAATGCACAGCGCAGTCCGGCGATATTGAAACTCTTACTGGCTGAGTTCAGGGTGATGGTGCGCGCTGCAAGGCCCAGTGCCACCGTAGCAAACGGAATATGTTCCTGCCCGGGATACACCAGATCGGCATGAATCTCATTGGCAATCACGATCAAATCATGGGCTTCGGCCAGTGCTGCCAGCTTTTCCAACTCATCACGCCGCAGTGCGCGGCCGGTGGGGTTGTGTGGGTTACACAGCAGCAGGATGCGCGTGTTGGCATCAATCTGGTTGGTAAGATGATCGAAATCGATTTCATAGCCCTGACCGTTGTCCAACAGTGGGCTGGCCTGTAAGCGGCGGCCGGTGTCATTGATGGCATCATAAAAGGGCGGATAGCTGGGGGCTTTCAGCACAATACCGTCACCTGGCTCACTGAAGGCCAAAATCAGCAAATAGACTGCCCGCACCAATTCGTTGAGCGCCAATACGTTGGCAGGGTCGGTTTCCCAGTTAAACTCGCGTGCGGTATAGCGACTGAAGGCGCGCGCCAGCAGATGTTCCGCCCGGTCGCGTTGCCGGTAAGGGTAGCCGGTATCCTGAGCCAGATACCAGTGACGTAATACGTCAGCAACGGCTGGCGATGGGGCGAAATCCATTTCCGCCACCCAGGCGGGGAGAATCTCCAGCGCGTGATACTGCCACTTCATGCTTTGGCGACGGCGTAGCGTTTCCAGCGGCAGCGTGTATTGCTCTGCAAACTGTTGCGCGATACCGGCATCGTAATGCGTGTTCATGTTATACCACCTGCGGGATGCGTTTCGGCAAGGGCATTTTCAGCCAGTAAACCGACGTATCCATGCGCAGATGCATGAGGATTCCTTCTGTTTTATTTGCCGTTGACAAGCCAATCATGGTTGGCTAAGTTGCGGTCAAATTAACAAATATATATTTTATATTGTATAAACTTTATCAGCTATGCATTGCCATTTAACGCATATGGCAGTGTGGTTATCCTGGCCGATAAATTAGCAATGAGGGCGCTATGGATCAGACTGACGCAGCAAACCTGGCCAACCCGGCCCCCCTTCCCGCCGTGGTGGTTGACCGGCGGCCGCTGACCGACCGCGTGGCGGACTATGTGCGCGATCTGATCGTGCAGGACATCCTGCAACCCGGCGATCCCATCAATGTGCAAAGCATTTGCAGCACCCTGCAAATCTCGCAGACCCCATTGCGTGAAGCGCTGAAAATGCTGGCAGCCCAGGGGCTGGTGGATTTGCGCCCCAATAAGCGCGTAGTGGTGGCGTCTCTGGCGGCGAATGAAATTGAAGACATGCTGGTGGTATATACCGAAATGGAAAAACTGGCAGGTCGGCTAGCGGCATTGCAAGCGACACCAGACGATCTGCACGCGTTGCAGCAGGAACAGGCGCTGATGGCGGCGTTTCATGCTGGAGAATTGTTGCGCTATTTTCATGCCAACCAAGCTTTTCATCAGGCGTTGGTGCACGCTTCGCACAATGCCACACTGATTGAGCTGCGCAATAATCTCAATGCCGTCTGTATCGCACTTGTTTCAAAGGAAATCAGTGGAATGCGCGCAGCGGTGACTGGCAGCGTGTGGCTGAAGAGCACAGTAAAATTCTGCGCGCCATTGAGACGCGCAACAGCGATCTGTGCGCGGAACTGCTGGCTCGCCACCAGAACGGTGCGCGTGCCTCCTTGCACGCGGACTGATCGGGTTAGCCTCCCCCGCTGATATTGCGGGGGAAATCTTACGGTTTAGGTTCTACCCATACGCCTGCCAGGTTCCCTTCAACACCATCTGCCGTTGGCGAATGGTCGTGAACGCGCGGGTTGTAAATGGTGATGAACTGTGGAGACAGCAGGTTAATGTCCGGCGCGTCATGCATTACGATCTGCTGGAACTGGCGGAATTGCGCAATGCGTTTGGTATTGTCGTTTTCTGTCTGCGCCGCTTCAAGCAGGCGATCGACTTCGGGGTTAACGTAATGCGAGGTGTTGGAGAACGGCAACCCGATGCGGTAGTTCTTCGACCAGTAGAGACGCTGTACGCCTGCGGTAGGATCGTATAAGTTGGCGAACATGTTCAGCGCCAGCGCAAAGTCGCGATCGGTATACACGCGTTTGGTATGCGACGAAATGTCCGATGAACGCAGCGTTACCGCAACCCCAATTTTTGCCAGGGCCGCCCGTGTGAAATCTGCGATGCGACGGAAAGCATCGTCATAGGTGTTGTGGTCCAGCGTGATGCTAAAGCGTGTACCGTCTGCGCCGCGCGGGTATCCAGCTTCATCCAGCAGTCGGTTAGCGGCCGCCAGATCGAAGGGATACGGGGTCGGCGACGGATCGTGGAAGGTTTTCAAACCGGGGGCAACGGGAGATGCTGTCGGCGTCGCCAGGACAAAGTAAGCAATACGCACCAGTGCATCCCTGTCAATGGCGTGAGAAAACGCCTGACGCACACGCAGGTCTTTGAAAATCTTGTCATCCAGGTTGAATTGCAGCGATGCGACGCTGTAAGAGTAATTGTTCCCTTTGGTTTCAAAGCCCAGCTTGCCCTCTTTCTTTAATCGGGCAATTTCACTCAGCGCAACCGGCGTTCGGTAAGCGATGTCCGCATCACCGGTTTCCAGCGCCAGCGTGCGCACCACGGCATCCGGCGAGAACTTGACGATCAACTGGTCCAGTGGGTTATCCCAGTAGTTGGGATTGCGTTTGTAGACAATATGGCTGCCTCGTACCCATTCGCTGAAAACATACGGGCCGGTGCCGACTGGCGCATTGTTATTGGCATTTTTCAGTGGGTCGCTGCCCGGCACGTCATAGATGTGTTTTGGCAGAATCGGTGTTTCACCGGCGGCAAACGCGCGCAGCAAATAAGGAGCCGGGTGTGATAACTCAAAGACGGCAGTCAGCGCATCGGGGGTTTTAATGTTGCTAACGTTAGCAAAGGTGCTTCTGGCACGTGGGTGTATTTGTTTCAGCAACTGAATGGAATAGGCAACGTCAGCGGAAGTAAAAGGCTGGCCGTCGTGCCACTTTACCCCCTGACGCAAATGAAAAGTATAGGTTTTGCCATCGGGGCTGATATCCCAGGATGTTGCCAACTGTGGCTGTGGATTAAGATCGTAATCGTAGGTCAGCAGCCCTTCCGTGACTTTGCCACTGACCGCAATCGCCGGTTTAGCGACGGTCGCGAGTGAAACCAATGTGGATGGCTCACTGGACAGTATCAGCGTCAGTGCACCGCCGCGCTGCGGCGTGGTGGCAGCGTGCGCGCTGGCAGCCAGCCATCCTGAAAGCAGGAGGGCGTTGCCTCCCCAGCGAGATAAACGGGTAAACCATGACATAAAACCCCCTGGTTGAAGATCAAAAAAACAAATATGAGCGAATGAAATTCAACCTAACAAATATATATTTTATATTGTATAAACTTTATGGGATAACCAATTGCGTAAACTGGAAATGCACGCCACACGGCCTGTCCATGCCTACCATTGAACCTTTCATAGCGCTTTTTCTTCCTCCCCAAGCACAATCATTTTCTGAGAGGCGTGAAGCCACACGCTTTTCACACGAGTCGCTTGGCGAAAGGCGACCGTACCCACGGGAGGAATCGGAATTTGCTGGTAACGTGCCAATTCAATACCATCGTTATCTATCTGATCGAGTTGGTTCAGGCGGTTAGGTTTTTGAAGCGAGTGGGGTATAAATTCCTCTTTACTGAACTGACGTGGAACATGCGGGAAAGACTGTCTAGCTTCATTAACTTCACATCCATAGATGTTCAGGTGGCAACATGTCCCCGAAATAACGGCGCTATTATGCTGATAAATAAAGGTATGTCTGTCAAAAACCGGTCTGTTTGAGACCGTATGGCAAACAGGCTACGGATGCGCAGTGCTGGATTGCACGGTACTTGCGGGGATGATGGGGAGTGGTTCATCGTGGTGGATACGTGCGCGTAACGAATCGTCCGGCTTTTCTTTGCCCGAGCGAGAATAGTCATAAGGCAGTAGCAAGGTATCCATAACGGCAGAAAACGGCATATCGAGGATCACCAGTGGCGTCATGGCCCAACTGGCATCTTCACTGTGCAGGGCGTCCATATTGGCACGCGTACCGGAATAGTAACCCTGATGGGGACCGGTGTGCGTCATCACGCTGGAACAACCGCCAGTAAGCGCCAGCCCGCTTCCTGCTATCAACAAAGAGAGTGCGGTACGTCTCAGTACTTTCATATCGCTGTCCATTGAGAAATGGTCGGCTTACGCCAGGCCTTGCCACGGTATAACGGGCTCTAAGTAAGATGTCATGTTTTGTGCTGTTGTGGTAGTACTTCATTTTCCGATAAATTTTTCGGAAAAGGAAAAATTGCTTCGATCGCGGCCTTGAAAGTTTGAGCCCGGTCCCCATCTTTATTGTAGCCTCAGATTATGACGCTACGCCGACAGGGTAGTCGATGGGGTGTAGGGCCTGTCTATCAAAGAAGGATCATATCAATCCTCGCTGAATGTTTAGGAGGCTGTAATGCGCAATTTCGATTTTTCTCCCCTGTGTAGTTCCGCCATCGGTTTCGATCGTTTGTTTAATCTGCTGGAAGCCGGACAAAGTCAAGGTAACGGTGGGTATCCTCTCTACAATGTTGAACTGGTGGATGACAACCATTACCGCATTGCCATCGCTGTCGCGGGTTTTGCCGAGCATGAGCTGGAGATTACCGCTCATGACAATCTGCTGATTGTGAAAGGCGCACACGGCGGTGAGCCGGTAACACGTAACTATCTCTATCAGGGCATTGCCGAGCGCAATTTTGAGCGTAAGTTCCAACTGGCTGAGCACATTCAAATTACTGGTGCCAATCTGGAACATGGCTTGTTGTACATCGACCTGGCGCGCGTGGTGCCGGAAACGATGAAGCCGCGCCGTATTGATATCAAGTAAGACGACGTTAACGTTTAACACCCAGTTTTAACGCCCGCCCGCCGTTAGGGGGCGAATTCGGTGGAGCCTGCATGCTCCTCTGAAGGCACACTTTCGCTTCAAAGAAGGAGTCACATTATGCGTAACTATGATTTATCACCGCTGCTGCGTCAGTGGATCGGTTTTGACAAATTGGCCAGCTCAATGCAGGGCAGTCAGGAGGCCGTTGAGTTTCCTCCTTACAACATTGAGAAAAAAGACGATAACCACTATCGTATCACGCTGGCCCTGGCCGGGTTTCAGCAAAGCGAACTCGCGATCGAAGTGGAAGGGCCACGTCTGACGGTAAGCGGTACGCCGACACTGCCGGAGAAGAAAGAGGAATATCTGCATCAGGGGCTGGCGTTTAAACCGTTCACCCTGAGCTTTACGCTGGCGGAGCACCTGTCTGTCTCCGAGGCGAAATTTGAACTCGGTTTGCTGCATATTGATCTGGTGCGTGAAGTACCGGCAGAACTGCAACCGCAGCGTATCGCCATTGGCGGCAACCGCCCTGAGTTGACGCACGCGCCTGAATCGGCCAGCGATGCTTAATCCGCAAAATAACGCGGTGAGTTTGTTACCCATCCCCGGTTTTGCCGGGGATTTTTATTTCCCTATCACCAATAAGGATTTGTGCTGAAAGGCACGGATTCTCGCTTCCCCTTCTGCCAGACTGCCTGTCAGTGGCGCTTTTGTCGCGTAGGTCTAGACTGATTTTCAAGCGAAAGACGGCTGCACAAGGATACGGCTATGAGTTATATCGCACTGACCGTGAGTATGCTGGCGTTAGTAGCAGTATTGGGGTTGTGGATAGGCAATTGGCGTATCTACGGCGTTGGGTTGGGCATTGGCGGCGTGCTGTTCGGTGGCATTGTGGTGGGGCATTTTGCCCAATACTTCCAGTTCACCCTCAACAACGACATGCTGCACTTCATTCAGGAGTTTGGACTGATCCTGTTTGTCTACACCATCGGTATTCAGGTGGGTCCCGGCTTCTTCTCTTCATTACGCGTTTCCGGCCTGCGGCTAAACGGCTTCGCGTTACTGACCGTGCTGTTGGGCTGTATTGTCACCATCATCATTCATAATCTGTTTGCCGTTCTGTTGCCGATTATTCTGGGGATTTTCTCCGGTGCGGTGACCAACACGCCGTCTCTGGGAGCCGGGCAGCAGATCCTGACCGATTTAGGCTCTAATCCGGCGCAGGTTATCATGATGGGCACGGGTTATGCGATGGCCTATCCGCTAGGCATCTGTGGCATTTTGCTGGTGATGTGGCTGCTGCGCGTGGGGTTTCGCATCATGGTTGAGGCGGAAGCCAGGCAATTTGATAACAGTAACGGCCATCACCATGAGCAGCTGCAAACCATGAACATCAAGGTGAACAACCCGAACTTGTAGGGGTTGGCCATTCAGGATGTGCCGATGCTCAATAGCGATGCGATTGTCTGTTCCCGCCTGAAACGCGGCGATACGCTGATGGTGCCCGCGCCCGCTACCTTGATTCAATTGGGCGATTATCTGCATCTGGTGGGACGCAAGGCGGCCATAGATGCGGTGGCGGATATTGTTGGCAATGCCCAGCAGAAGCTACAGCAGGTGCAAATGCTGCCGGTGTTCATCGGCATTGGTCTTGGCGTGCTGGTAGGTTCGGTGCCCATGTTTATTCCCGGTTTCCCCGTTGCTTTGCGGCTTGGATTAGCCGGAGGGCCTTTGGTGGTGGCTCTGATCCTCGGGCGAATCGGTGGCATTGGGAAACTCTACTGGTTTATGCCGCCCAGTGCGAACCTGGCGTTGCGCGAATTGGGTATTGTGCTGTTTCTTTCCGTGGTGGGGCTAAAATCGGGCGGTGATTTTTTTATACCTTGCTGTACGGCGAAGGCATCTGGTGGGTAGCCTACGGTGCCTGTATCACCATCATCCCACTGTTAATCGTAGGCGTGTTGGCACGAACGCTCGGGAAAATGAATTACCTGACGTTGTGTGGGATGTTAGCAGGTTCAATGACGGACCCGCCTGCGCTCGCCTTTGCCAATGGGTTGCACGCCACCAGTGGGGCCGCTGCGCTCTCGTATGCAACGGTTTATCCTCTGGCTATGTTTCTGCGCATCATGTATCCTCAACTGCTGGCGGTATTATTTTGGAGCCTGTAAGTGAAAATGATGCGGGCGAGATAATAACGCGGTATTATTTACCGCGTTATTATCTTATTTCGCGCATCACTTTTTCTAATAACTTAATTTCCATTTATTATCCTGTGATTGATCACGCTTTTTTTCAGAATACATCATGCTAAATGACCAATATATTTAAACTATTAAATCGATTTAGTAAGTAAAACAACGATCATTCAACTGCCGTTTACTCTATTATGTTCTACGTTAATCATACGATTTGATGGGGCGAGAAAAATACCCTGACCAATTGTTTTCTCGCTTTTTTTTCTGTTGCTGATGTATCCGCTTTACAAAATATCCTTATTACCGAATTAGAATGACAATCAAGAGAATAAGATATTGGTAATCGGGGTGATGAAGGAAGAATAACGAAACACCGCTCCTCCGCACTGCATTGGGTGGAAAAAACGAATTCCGTTTTAATCTTCTAGCGTGGTGTTTTTATGTCTGCAAACAATAGCAGGTTAGTTAAGCTCCTCATCATTATCGGTATTGCTGTCGCGTTATGGTTATTACCCGTGCCGGAGGGCGTCAAGCCTGATGCCTGGCATCTAATGGCTATCTTCATTGCCACCGTTATTGGTCTTATCCTCTCTCCGTATCCCCTCGGTGCCATGGCGATGTTCAGTTTGACGTCCGTGGCGATCCTTGGTTTGCTCTCGATTAAAGACGTATTGGCCGGGTTTAGCGACCCTACCATCTGGATGATCGTCTGTGCCTTCTTTATCTCGCGCGGCTTTATCAAAACCGGTTTTGGCCGCCGCATTGGTTTGCTGATGAACAGCAAACTGGGTAACAGCTCGCTCGGCCTGGCTTATGGTCTGGTGTTCACTGATCTGTTGTTTGCCCCAGCGATGCCTTCCACCTCGGCGCGCTGTGGTGGGATCATCACTCCGCTGTTCCGTTCTATTGCTTAGGCCTATGATTCTACGCCGGAGAAAGGCACCCAGCGCCGTATCGGTGCGTTTCTGGTGCAGTCCATTTTCCAGTGTAATGCCATTACCTCCGCTATGTTCATGACCTCCATGGCCGGTAACCCGATGGTGGCAAAACTGGCGGTGCAGCTCGGTATTCACATCAGTTGGACCGATTGGGCGCTGGCAACGCTGGTACCGGGTATCCTGTCTCTGGCACTGATCCCTTATCTCATCTATCGCTTCTATCCGCCTGAATTGAAACAAACTACGGAAATGCGTGCCATTGCCGTGGAGCGTTTGCGTGAAATGGGGCGTATGACGCGCGATGAATGGGTGGTGTTAGGTGTATTCCTTGGTCTGGTTACCTTCTGGGTGTTGGGTTCCACGCTGAATATTGATGCCACCTTGACCGCGCCGACGTGGCTTAGCGTGCTGCTGCTGAGCCGTGCGCTGAGTTGGGATGACGTGGTCGGCGAGAAAGAAGCCTGGCACACCGTGGTATGGTTCGCCGTGCTGATGACGCTGGCAAAGCAACTGAACAAGATGGGACTAATTGCCTGGTTAGGCCAACTGGCGGGCAACGCTGTCAGCGGATTCCACTGGTTGCCGATGCTTGGTATCTTGCTGCTGGTTTACTACTACAGCCACTACCTGATGGCGAGTGCGATTGCCCATATCAGCGCCATGTATGCCATCTTTGTTTCCATTGCTTTGGCGGCAGGCACACCGTCGATGCTGACCGTGCTGGCGTTTGGTATCTTCAGTAACCTGTTCATGTCCACCACGCACTACTCAAGCGGCCCGGCCCCTGTTTGGATGTGGTTATATGCCGCTGTCAACCTGGTGGAAAATTGGCTTCTTTATCAGCCTGGTCGTGATTCCTATTTGGTTGGGTATTGGTGGCATGTGGTGGAAGGTATTGGGATTCTGGTAATTCCTATCAGACTGCGATTTTCCTTGCCCCGTAACGCGGGGCAATAACGCAGGACGATAAATACGGAAAAACAGGTTAAAATAAGGATATCCAAGGTGATTCCGGAGCAAGACATGAGCAGGATAAAAGCACCGATGAAGCTGGGAACATCCGTTTTTCTGATGGTCTCTGTCGTGTTAGCGCAGTGTTGCTGGTGGTCTATGCTCTGCTGTTTTTCCGCATTAACCAACTCTCCGAAGACAGCCTGCGCGACAAGGCGTTTGCCATTGCGCGCACCTTTGCCGCTTCCCCGGTAGTGATTGATGAGTTGCAAGGATTGGGTAACCCCGAAGCGGTGCAGCGCGCCGCCGAGACCATCACGCACCGCAATCAACTGCTGTTTGTCACCGTGACCGACATGGACACGGTGCGACATACCCACCCGGAACGGGAGCGTATCGGTGAACATTTTGCCGGACGCGACATTTATCCTGCGCTGTTTGGGCTGGAAAATACCTCGATCAACCGTGGTACGCTGGACTCGGCGCTGTGGGTGTTTACACCGGTTTTTAATAATGATGGCAAGCAGGTCGGCGTTGTGGCGTTAGGCGTTGCGCTGACCAGCGTGCAGAAAGTGATCAGTGAAAACCGCTGGATGATCCCCTCGGCGCTGCTGGCCGGCGGACTCGGCACGCTGGTGCTGGTGAAAATCCACAAGCGCATCATGCTGGGGTTTGAACCATATGAGATTTCCAATCTGTTTGAGCAGCGCAACGCCATGTTGAAACAGATCAAGGAAGGGGGTGATTGCCATGGATGACAGCGGCCGTATTACGGTGATTAACGATGAAGCGCGCAGGCTGTTCCGACAAGGCAATATGGCGGCCAATGCGTCGGCAGAAACCATCAGCGAGCAGTGGATGGAGCACCTTCGACTCAGACAAGTGCTGGAAAGTGGTATCGCTCAGCGTGATGAAGAGATCAATATCAACGGCAATTTGCTGCTGACCAATACCGTGCCAGTGACGGTGAAAGGTAACGTGATTGGTGCTATAGCCACGTTCCGCGACAAGACTGAAATTGGCCAGTTGTTGCAGCGCTTGACGGGGATGTCCTATTACGCCGATGCACTACGGGCACAGTCCCACTAGTTTATGAACAAGCTGCATGTGATTTTGGGCATGCTCCATTTGAAATACTACTCGCAGTTGGAAGACTATATTTTAAAAACGGCGAACAACTATCAGGCAGAAATTGGCTCGATTATTCGCAAGGTGAAATCGCCGGTGATTGCCGGGTTCTTACTGGGTAAAATCAACCGGGTGCGCGATCTTGGCATACAACTGTCGATAACCGAATAGAGCCTGTTGCCCGAAACCGACGATATGGATGCCACCAATGAGTTGATCACCGTTTTGGGTAATCTGATTGAGAATGCCATGGATGCAATGAGTAACATGGAAAACGGAGAAATCAGAGTGAGTTTCCATCATCAGGATGGGCGCTTGCACTGTATCGTGGGCGATGATGGCCCCGGTATTACGCTGGAAAATCAGCACCGTATTTATGAACAAGGATTCTCCACCAAGGGATCCGGGCGCGGAATCGGTCTTTGCCTGACCAAGCAGAGCCTGGAAAAAGTGGGCGGCAGTATCGATTTTGAGTCGGAACCTGAGGTGTATACCCAGTTTTTCGTGAATATCCCTTATCAAGCCAAGGCTGTTTAACCATGATAAATGTACTGATTGTTGATGACGATGCCATAGTTGCAGAACTTAACCGTTCCTATCTGAGCCAGGTGCCCGGTTTCAACTGTTATGCAACGGTGCCAACCTTACAGCAGGCGCGAAATTTACTGATGCAACCCGATTCCGAGATCGATCTGGTGCTGCTCGATATCTATATGCAGCAGGATAACGGGTTGGATCTGCTGCCGACCATTCGTGAGTTCAGCGAACAAATGGATGTGATTATCATCTCCTCCGCCAGTGATGTGTATACCATTAAGAAAGCACTGCATTACGGCGTGGTCGATTACCTGATCAAACCGTTCCAGTTCTCTCGCTTTGAACAGGCGCTTACCGCCTATCGCGAAGAAGCGAACCTGCTTAAATATCGAGAATTTGTTGCTCAGTCGGATATTGATAGCTTGATTCGTCGCACCAGCGGCGGTGTGGCCGGTGAGCGTAAAAAACTGCCGAAAGGGCTGACCAGTCTGACGCTACGCACCGTCTGCGAATGGATTGAAGGCAACCAAGGGGCTGAGTTTTCCACGGAAATGCTGGCGAACGCGATTGGCATCTCTCGCGCTTCTTGCTGTAAGTATCTGATATATCTCGATGATACTAATATTCTTGCCACCAATATCCTCTACGGATCGACTGGTCGCCCTGTGTACCTTTACCGCCTGCTGCCCGAGAAACAAGACGCACTGCGCCAGTATTGCGAGTAATCAGTACGTTCACGTGAAATAAGAAAGGCCACGACAGATTGAAGCATCCTCACCCTGTCGCGGCCCTGTTTTATGTCACCTTGCGTTCAACGATTATGCCTCTTCCTCAAGAAAACAGACTCTGAGTCGATGCCCATCAGGATCGAGCACGGCAAAGGAATAGCCAAAGTCGAGCTGAGCTGGTTTTTGGATCACGGTGACTTGGTGCTGGGTTCCCCAAGCTTGATAAAGCGTATCAACCTCTGGTTTATCCTGTACCGTAAACACAATCTCACCCGACGGTATGCTGGCAATCTGGTTCACACCAGGTTCCACGGTGTAGCATGACCATAAGCCGAGCTTGAAGACATTTTCAAACACAAACAACGTGAAGGTGGGGCTTTTTTCTACGGGGGTGATGCCAAACAGCCCAGTGTAGACGTCGGCGCTTTTTATTACGTTACTGACATAGAGAATTGAAATATCGGCGTATAGCATGGCAGTCTCCTTGGTAGTAGACCGCCATGTTAATCAGGCGCAGTGACAGTTATTGTCAGCAGCCTATACCCGTCATACTTCAAGTTGCAGGTGCGTTGGCTGCGCTCGTTATTTGGCCCATCCCTGGGCCTCACCGCTAACGAGGCCGCCGCACGCGGCGTTCAAATCTGCTCCCGGCAGATTTGTCACCCGAATCACTTACTTGAGTAAGCTCATCGGGCTTCCTTCACTTGCCGCCTTCCTGCAACTCGAATTATTTAGGGTATAAATAGTGGGATTTCCTTACAGTAACCAGCCCATCAGCAGCGTTGCGCCGATCACGGTAGAGGCACCACCGATGCGCGTTGCGATTTGTGCAAACGGCATTAGCGACATTCGATTGGACGCCGAGAGAATGGCAACGTCTCCGGTGCCGCCCAGGCCGCTGTGGCAGGTGGTTACGATGGAGGCTTCAATCGGATACATGTTTAGACGTGGTGCAATCAGGAAGCTGACCAGCGCCATAGAAAGCACGACGGAGCCGCATACGATAACGTAGCCAACGGAGAACACGGCGACCACGCTTTCCAGCGGAATATAGAGCATCCCCAAGCCAATCATCAACGGCCAGACCAGTGAGCTGGAGACGAATTTATAGACGCTGTGCGCGCCGGTTTCCATGCTAGCGGGAATAACACGGCTGTATTTACAGAACACCGCTATCAGGATCATCAGTACCGGGCCAGGAATGTGTACCAGCTTCTCAAACAGGCCACCGACGATAAAGAAGGCGCAAATCATCAGCAGGCCGCCACCCATCAGATGGAAATCCACTGGTTTTGGTGTGTCGTTTACCGTGAACAGGTTCTGCTCTTCGTCACTGCGCACCAGACGCCCTTCGCCGTTCAGATCCTTACGACGCATGCCGAGACGTGACAGGATACCTGCGCAGAAAATGGCAAAATATTACCCACCACTGCCGCAGGGGCCAGTTGCGCCACATAGACATCCGGTGCCTGACCCAGCAGTGCGGAATACGCCAAGGACAACGGTAAAATGCCTTCGCCGATACCGCCGCCAATAATGGGCACAATGATAAAGAAGAAGGTGTGATACAGGCTGTAGCCGCACAGTTTACCTACCAGCAGGCCCGTTACCACTGCGGTGACGGTACCGATGACCAGCGGTACAAACATGCGTACCATCCCTTGAATCAGGATCTTGCGGTTCATGCCTAAAATACTGCCGACCACCAGACACGCGATGACGAAGTAGAGAAAGTTCGCTTCCTTCATCAGCAGGTGCACGGTCTTCATGGTGTTGTCGTTAAACAGGTGAAAATAGACCAGAATAGAGGGCACCATCAAACACAGGATTGCAGGGCCGCCGATATCTTTAAATACCGGAATAGTATGGCCAATATGCGCCAGCAAAAATCCCAGCGTCATAATAACAGCGAAGCCACCGATCATATTTCTCGGCAGATAGCCTTCATACGCAGCAGCAAAAACAACAGCCGCGATAGCAATAAATAATGCAACGGGTACTACCCCAACTTTGTTTTTAAAAACTGGGTGAAGAACGACAGTTGCGACGTTGATTCAGCAGCAAGCGTGCTCTCGTAGAGGACATCGGTTTCAGTTCTTTTCATTATGTTTACTCCACGTAAACGGGTTATATATTTACGGGTTGTTTTTATTGTTAGAAAGCTAAGTGTTTTACTATCAAAGAGTAAGGTGGTGCTTAAAGTGAATGGTTGGGTCAGTGGATATATTATCCATGAGTAACCTGTCATGATTAAATGTTAAATATAATAAAACATCCATGAGTAAATGAGGTAATTGTGAGGCTTGCGACAACTCTTTTTTAAATAAGTTATCTCAAATTAATGTAATTAAATTTATTTTTTATTCTCAAGGAGGCTATTCGTGAAAAACAAAATTAATTATTAAGTTACTCTATCAGTAATATAATTAAATAAGGCGATTTAAAATTTAAAAAAAACTACTGTTTGTAGGGTTATTTAGGCGTTGTTTGGCGCTCGTTTGCTGGTGCTTATCCACGATCCGTCGCGAGAAGTTTTTTCATGTAGCGTAACTAGTTAGCGCCAGGCTAATGATGTCTTTGATGGTTATCACTAATTTTTATGTTCTTTCGGAATTTTTACCTGACATTAACGTTTTTAACAAGCGTTGTTGCTCATTGATTCATCATTTGACATAAGATGTTTCATGTTTTTATGGTGATAATTTCTGTTTTAATAAAAATTTAAAGATTATTATCTGGTGTTTTGATTGAATTTTGTGATTTTGTTTAATTTTTTTTATAACTTTTCAGATTGTATGCTATTGTCGAAGATGTGGCGATTTTGTAAATCCACACCCATTATATTGACGTTAGGGTGATCTGTTGCCACATTGACGGGGTTGGAAGGGGGGACAACGGATTGTCAGGCTGACGCCGGGTTCGCAAACCTAATCCGCAGGCCACTCTCATATACTGCCTCGTCTCCCTCCTTATTAAGTGAATTATAGCCTTCGGGCAAAAAAGTACAGACCACAGCCACCACATGACGCGCTGCGTCGATGCTGATTAGAACGGCCTCTTGTCGGCGGCAAGTAAAAATATCCTGGTCTGACTTTCATCAACACACAACATCCACAATGGAGTACACGTAATGGAAAAATCCTTGGCAAAATCAAGGATGCTCAAAATCGGACTCGGCTTGCTGGCCATGTCTGTGGCAGCCGGTCTCCAGGCAAAAAACCTGGTCTATTGCTCCGAAGGTTCTCCTGAAGGTTTTAACCCGCAACTGTTTACGTCCGGCACCACCTTTGATGCCAGCTCAATTCCTATTTATAACCGTCTGGTTGAATTCAAAAGCGGTACTACCGAAATTGAACCGGGCCTGGCAGAAAAATGGGACATCAGCGAAGATGGCAAAACCTATACTTTCCATCTGCGCAAAGGCGTGAAGTGGCAAGACGGCAAAGAGTTTAAGCCGACGCGTGAATTCAATGCGGAAGACGTGCTGTTCTCCTTCCTGCGTCAGCAAGATCCGAACCATCCGTATCATAAAGTGCCTGGCGGCAGCTACGAATACTATCAAGGCATGGGCATGCCGGAGCTGATCAGCAAAATCGAAAAAGTGGACGACTATACTGTTCGTTTCGTGCTGACCCGTCCGGAAGCGCCATTCCTGGCCGACCTGGCGATGGACTTTGCGTCGATTATGTCCGCAGAGTACGGTGCCAACATGCTTAAGGCAGGCACCCCGGAGAAGATCGACCTGAACCCGATCGGTACCGGTCCGTTCCAGTTGCAGCAGTACCAGAAAGACTCCCGTATTCTCTACAAAGCGTTTGATGGCTTCTGGGGCAAGAAACCGGGCATCGATCGCCTGGTGTTCTCCATCACGCCGGATGCGTCCGTGCGCTATGCCAAGCTGCAAAAATATGAGTGCCAGATCATGCCGTATCCTAACCCGGCCGATCTGTCCCGCATGAAAAGAAGACAAAAACATCACGCTGCTGGAAAAACCGGGCTTGAACGTGGGTTACCTCTCTTTCAACGTGCAGAAAAAACCACTGGATAACGTCTAAGTGCGTCAGGCACTGACTTATGCGGTAAACAAAGGCGCCATCATTGACGCGGTGTATCAGGGCGCGGGCCAGGCGGCCAAGGACCTGATCCCACCGACCATGTGGGGCTTTAACGACGATGTGAAGGATTACTCCTAAGATCCGGAAAAAGCTAAAGCCTTGCTGAAAGAAGCGGGTATGGCTGGTGGCTTCACCGTGGATCTGTGGGCGATGCCAGTGCAACGTCCGTACAACCCGAACGCACGCCGTATGGCGGAAATGATCCAGTCTGACTGGGCCAAAGTTGGCGTGAAAGCCAAGATTGTCACCTACGAGTGGGGCGAGTATCTGAAAAGCGCCAAAGCGGGTGAACATCAGACGGTGTTGATGGGATGGGCCGGCGATAACGGGGATCCGGATAACTTCTTCGCGACCCTGTTCAGCTGTGACGCGGCAGAAAAAGGCTCTAACTACTCCAAGTGGTGCTACAAGCCGTTTGAAGACTTGATTCAGCCTGCCATTTCATGGGCACCCTGGCTGAGCTGTGGCTTGATAAGCCCCTATGGCAGCAATATGTCACCTATATCAACGGTGTGCTGCACTGCGATCTGGGTATTTCCCTCAAGAGCCGCATCCAGGTGTGGGATGAGTTTGTGCCGCACCCTGGAAATGGGTGTCTGCGCGATGCTGTTTGCCGTGATTGTCGGTGTTCCGGTTGGCGTGCTGGCAGCGGTTAAACGCGGTTCCATTTTCGATCACACGTCTGTCAGTCTGGCACTGACCGGCTACTCCATGCCGATTTTCTGGTGGGGCATGATGTTGATCATGCTGGTGTCGGTCAATCTGACGCCTGTCTCGGGCCGTATCAGCGATACGGTGTTTCTCGACGACAGTTTGCCGCTGACCGGCTTTATGCTGATCGATACCCTGTTCTTCGGTGAGCCGGGCGATTTTATCGATGCCGTGGTGCTGGGCACGATCCCGTTGGCGGTGATCGTGCGGATGACCAGCTCCGCCATGCTGGAAGTACTGGGTGAGGATTATATCCGTACCGCGCGCACCAAAGGGCTGAGTCGCCTGCGTGTCATCGTGGTGCATGCGCTGCGCAACGCCATGTTGCCAGTGGTCACTGTGATCGGTCTTCAGGTAGGGACGATGTTGGCAGGGGCGATTCTGACCGAAACCATCTTCTCCTGGCCGGGACTGGGACGCTGGTTGATTGATGCGCTGCAACGCCGCGACTATCCGGTGGTGCAGGGGGGGCGTGCTGCTGGTGGCGACCATGATCATTCTGGTCAGCCTGCTGGTCGATCTGTTGTACGGCGTGGTGAATCCGCGCATTCGACACAAGAAATAAGGGGAGAGGCAAAGATGACTCAAATCACTGAACCGGCTGTTGATAATTCGCCCGTGCCGATGACCACGCTACAGGAATTCTGGCATTACTTTAAACGTAACAAAGGCGCGGTGGTGGGCCTGGTGTATGTGGTGCTGATGTTGATTATCGCCATTGGCGCCAACGTGCTGGCACCGCATGCGCCCGCCGAGCAGTTCCGCGATGCGCTACTGCGTCCGCCGGTATGGCAGGAAGGCGGTAGCTGGCAGTTTCTGCTTGGCACTGACGATGTGGGCCGCGATATTCTTTCGCGCCTTATGTACGGCGCACGCCTGTCGCTGCTGGTCGGCTGTCTGGTGGTGGTGCTGTCACTGATTATGGGTGTGGTTCTCGGTTTGCTGGCTGGCTACTTTGGCGGCATGGTGGACACCCTTATCATGCGCGTAGTGGATATCATGCTGGCGCTGCCGCACTATGTGCGTCTGACGCGCGTGGCGGGTGCTGGCGCGATGCACCAAATGTTCATCAATATCTTCCCCAACTGTCTGGCACCGCTCATCGTGCAGGCGTCATTGGGCTTCTCCAACGCCATCCTCGGCATGGGCGCACAGCCGCCAACGCCGGAGTGGGGCACCATGCTGGCCGACGTGTTGCAGTTTGCGCAAAGTGCCTGGTGGGTCGTAACCTTCCCTGGCCTTTCGATCCTGCTCGCGGTGTTGGCGTTTAACTTGATGGGGGACGGCTTGCGTGACGCTCTCGACCCCAAACTCAAGCAGCGATCCGGGGGAAGAGATGGCATTACTCAACGTAGAAAAACTGTCGGTGCATTTTGGCGAAGGGAATAACCCGTTCCGCGCCGTTGACCGTATCAGTTACCAAGTAGAACAAGGGCAGGTGGTCGGCATTGTCGGTGAATCCGGC
Source organism: Candidatus Symbiopectobacterium endolongispinus (assembly GCF_018777385.1). Taxonomy (GTDB): domain Bacteria; phylum Pseudomonadota; class Gammaproteobacteria; order Enterobacterales; family Enterobacteriaceae; genus Symbiopectobacterium; species Symbiopectobacterium endolongispinus. The sequence continues at coordinate 285,792 of NZ_JAFJYB010000004.1, forward strand.
TCCGGTAAATCGGTCAGCTCGCTGGCTATCATGTGGTTGATTGACTTCCCCGGCAAAGTGATGGCAGACAAGCTGTAATTCAACCAGCGCGATCTGAAAAGCATTTCGGAAAAAGAGCGGCGTCAGTTGGTCGGCTCCGAAGTGGCGATGATCTTTCAGGACCCGATGACCAGCCTTAATCCCTGCTACACCGTAGGCTACCAGATTATGGAAGCCACCAAGGTGCATCAGGGCGGTAATCGCAAAACGCGCTATCAGCGTGCTATCGATTTGCTGACGCAGGTAGGCATCCCCGATCCGGCTTCGCGGTTAGACGTGTATCCGTACCAACTGTCAGGTGGGATGAGCCAGCGCGTGATGATCGCAATGGCGATTGCCTGTCGGCCCAAACTGCTGATCGCCGATGAACCGACTACTGCACTGGACGTGACCATTCAGGCGCAGATCATTGAACTGCTGTTGGAATTGCAGCAGCGGGAAAACATGGCGCTGATCCTGATCACCCACGATTTGGCGCTGGTGGCGGAAGCAGCCCACCACATCATCGTGATGTATGCCGGTCAGGTCGTGGAATCCGGTAAAGCGGCGGATATCTTCCATGCGCCGCGCCACCCTTATACCCAAGCGCTGCTGTCAGCGACACCGCGCCTGAACCCGGCGTTGCGCCGCGAGCGTATCAAGCTGATTGGGGAACTGCCCAGCCCGCTCAATCCGCCGCCGGGCTGTGCGTTTAACGCGCGCTGCCAGCATCGTTTTGATACCTGCGTCCAGTTCCAGCCGACGTTGAAAGCCTATGGCGATCAACTGATTGCCTGCTTTGCCGTCGACAGGGATGAAGCCGGTTCGCGGTGAGTTCGCTTGAGATGAAAAACGCGGGCAAAAGCAGCCCGCGTTTTTTTTACGTGAAGAACGCGTTCTATTCGTTAAAGAATATCGTCGACCACTCCGCCATCAACGCGTAGCGCCGCGCCTGAGGTGGCAGACGCTTGCTGCGAACAGATATAGACTACCATATTGGCGACCTCTTCCACGCTGGCAGCACGCTGAATGACCGAACTGGGGCGGTGCGCCATCACGAATTCCCGCGCCAGTACCTCAAGGGATTTGCCGGTGCGTGCCACTTCATCTTGCATCATGGTGGCGAAGCCGTCGGAAATCGTAGGGCCCGGCAGCACACTGTTCACCGTTACGCCAGAGCCCGCAACCCTTTTTGCCAATCCGCGCGCCAGCGCCAACTGCGCCGTTTTCGATACGCCGTAGTGGATCATGTCGGCAGGAATGTTGCGTGCGGATTCTGAGGAGATAAACACCACCCGCCCCCACTTTTTCGCCACCATGCCTGGCAGGAAAGCGCGTGACAGACGAACGCCCGACATCACGTTGGTTTGCCAGTAGTCTTCCCACACCGCATCGTCGGTGTCATAGAAATCACGCGGACCGTAAATACCGGCATTATTCACCAGAATATCCACGAACGGCACTTGATCCAGCAGCGCTGTTACCCCTTCGGTATTGCCAAGATCGGCAACGGCACCGCGAAGACGGGCCTGCGGGAACTGTTGTTGCAAACGGGACATCGCCGCATCAACCGACGAACTGCTGCGGCCATTCACGATCACCTTGGCATGGCTTTCCACCAGTCCTGCCGCAATCGCATACCCAATGCCACCGCTGGACGCGGTGACCAACGCCGTTCTTCCTGACAGATCAATATTCATACAGAAACCTTCCTCCGAGGAATGGACGCCGTGCCTTGCGCGGCGTTAGCGACGACCAAAAACCCGGCCGCCAACCGGAAACCGTTCCCTATTAGTAGGCCACTCTGTTCTCTTTTTTTATCCCCACGCAGGCGAAAGACCTTTGCTAAAACGTTGATAATCCCCCACTCAGCCAATGGCAAGGCGCTGTAGCCATAAGATTCGCTTACTTGTGTTTTTGTGAGCGATGTTTCATTTTAGGATGATGAAAGAGCGCGAGCGAAGCGGTCGCTCATCCGCTGGGGAATGAAATGTCGGTAAAAGATTGGCTGTTGGCGCTGTGCTTGGTGGTTGCCTGGGGCGTTAATTTTGTGGTTATCAAAGTCGGGTTGCAGGGAATGCCACCGTTTTTGCTGGCGGGGCTGCGTTTTACACTGGTGGCGCTGCCTGCCGTCTTTTTTGTGCCGCGCCCGCGTTTGCCGCTGCGCTGGCTGGTCGCCTATGGCATGACCATCAGTTTCGGCCAGTTTGCCTTTCTGTTTCTGGCGATAAAACTCGGTATGCCAGCAGGAATCGCCTCGCTGGTGCTGCAAGCGCAGGGTTTCTTCACCCTGTTGCTGGGTGCGCTGCTGCTGGGTGAAGCATTGCGTTGGAACCATTTCCTTGGCATTGCCATTGCTACGCTGGGTATGTTTGTACTGGCGGAAGGCGGCATGCTGAACCAGACCACCACCGGATTGACGCTGCTCACGATGCTGCTGACGTTAGGCGGCGCACTCTCTTGGGCATTCGTAATATCAGCAACAAAGTCATCATGAGCCGCCACGGTGCGGGGTTGAATGTGATGTCGCTGGTGGTGTGGAGTGCATTGGTGCCGATTGGGCCGTTCTTTCTCTGCTCCTGGATGTTCGACGGCCAGGAGGCGATAGTTGCCAGCCTGACCAACATGCATATGACGACGGTGTTGGCGCTGGGCTATCTGGCGTTTGTTGCTACCATCATGGGATTTGGTATCTGGAGCAGTCTGCTCGGGCGTTATGAAACCTGGCGCGTCGCCACGTTGACGCTGTTGGTACCAGTGTTTGGCATGCTGAGCGCTGCGCTGTTTCTTGACGAACACATTACCCTGCTTCAGGTGGCTGGCGCGCTGCTGATCATGGTTGGGCTGCTGGTCAATGTGTTTGGTGGACGTCTTGCTTTGTTGGCGCGGACGCGCAGCGCATCTTAACGAAACCTCATCACACCCTGTTGTTATGCCGCTTTTCTGCAATCCGATATCGGAGGGACGATCGTAAAATTGCAGAAAAGCAGCAATGTCTGTGGTTCTAGATATGGCAGGACAATTTTTCCCTCGTGTTCAGCCAAAAACCGAGATTTGCCACGCTGGGCATTGGTAGCCCTACGCCGCTCAAGGAGTATCGCCGCACGATCGACATTCGTGCATGGCAGGTAAAAGCGTTGCCGCCAGTGCATTGAGTACCGATGCGTGTCTGATGCTGCATGTTCCCCAACCGCTTAGCGTGTAATTCTAACCGCTTAATGCGCTATGCCACCGTCGATACAAATTGGTTCTGCGCGCTCGCTCGTATTCCCGTATCGTCGCGCCATCACCACACCCCACACAGTCAACGATTCCTGCCTTGTCCAACATGGACGCCAACGGCGTGGTGGATGCTCGATATTGTTCGATAAAGATTAAAAAACAGACCATTAAGACTTAATTTGCCTGAAGGATGTCTTATGAAAAGCAGTACCATACTCAAACACATTCCCTGGATGATGCTTGCCGTAATCGGGGCATCTTGCCTTGGCGTGGTTGCGCTGCGCCGTGGAGAACACGTGAGCGCACTGTGGATTATCGTCGCTTCCGTATCCGTCTATCTGGTGGCCTATCGCTACTACAGTCTCTATATCACACAGAAAGTCATGCAGTTGGACCCGACCAGCGCAACGCCTACGGTGGTTAACAACGATGGCCTGAACTATGTGCCCACCAACCGCAACGTTCTGTTCGGTCACCACTTTGCGGCTATCGCAGGCGCAGGCCAGCTGGTAGGGCCGGTATTGGCGGCGCAAGTGGGTTACCTGCCGGGCACGCTGTGACTGCTGGCAGGTGTGGTACTGGCCGGTGCCGTGCAGGACTTCATGGTGCTGTTCCTCTCCACGCGGCGTAACGGTGCGTCACTGGGTGAAATCGTCAAGAAAGAGCTGGGTCCGGTTCCTGGCACTATCGCGCTGTTCGGCTGCTTCCTGATCATGATCATCATCCTGGCGGTGTTGGCGTTGATCGTGGTGAAAGCGTTGGCAGAAAGCCCGTGGGGCGTGTTCACCGTATGTTCTACGGTGCCGATCGCGCTGTTTATGGGTATCTACATGCGTTACCTGCGCCCAGGCCGCGTAGCGGAAGTGTCTGTTATCGGTATCGTGCTGCTGGTCATGGCTATCTGGTTTGGTGGCGTAGTGGCTCACGACCCGTACTGTGGCCCTGCGCTGACCTTTAAAGACACTACCATTACCTTTACGCTGATTGGCTATGCCTTTGTATCCGCTCTGCTGCCGGTATGGTTGATTCTGGCACCGCGCGACTACCTGGCAACGTTCCTGAAAATCGGCGTTATAGTTGGTCTGGCTATAGGTATCGTGATCCTGAACCAGGATCTGAAAATGCCTGCGGTGACGCAGTTCGTTGACGGCACTGGTCCAGTATGGAAAGGTACCCTGTTCCCGTTCCTGTTTATCACCATCGCGTGTGGTGCCGTGTCTGGTTTCCATGCCCTGATTGCTTCCGGTACTACCCCGAAACTGCTGGCGAATGAAAACGACGCGCGCTTTATCGGTTACGGCGCAATGCTGATGGAATCCTTCGTAGCGGTCATGGCACTGGTGGCAGCGTCCATCATTGAACCGGGTCTCTACTTTGCCATGAACACCCCTCCAGCGGCGTTGGGCATCACCATGCCTAACCTGCACCAGTTGGGTACGGCGGATGCGCCGATGATCATGGCGCAGCTGCAAGAAGTCTCTGCGCACGCTGCCGCGACCGTTAGCTCCTGGGGCTTCGTTATCTCTCCTGAGCAGATCATGCAAACGGCGAAAGATATTGGTGAACCTTCCGTGCTGAACCGCGCAGGCGGTGCACCGACGCTGGCAGTCGGTATTGCGCACGTGTTCCACCAGATTATTCCTGGTGCCAACATGGGCTTCTGGTATCACTTCTGTATCCTGTTCGAAGCGCTGTTTATCCTGACGGCACTGGACGCAGGCACCAGTTCTGGTCGCTTCATGCTGCAAGACCTGTTGGGTAACTTCGTTCCGTTCCTGAAGAAAACCGATTCACTGGTAGCTGGTATCATCGGTACGGCTGGCTGCGTCGGTCTGTGGGGCTACCTGTTGTATCAAGGCGTGGTCGACCCGTTGGGCGGCGTGAAGAGCCCGTGGCCGCTGTTCGGTATCTCCAACCAGATGCTGGCCGCTGTGGCGCTGGTGCTGGGTACGGTAGCCCTGATCAAGATGAAACACGCGCAGTACATTTGGGTCACCGTGGTGCCTGCTGTGTGGTTGCTGATCTGCACCACCTGGGCGCTGGGCCTGAAACTGTTCAGCGACAACCCGCAGTTGGAAGGCTTCTTCTACATGGCCAACATGTTTAAACAGAAGATTGCCGAGGGCGGTGCTGATCTGAGTGCACAGCAGATTGCCAACATGAACCACATCGTGATCAATAACTACACTAACGCGGGCCTGAGCATCCTGTTCCTGTTCGTGGTGTACAGCATCATTGCCTACGGTGTGAAAGTGGCGATTGAAGCGCGTCAGGAAGATAAGCGTACCGATGGCGAAACTGATTATGTACCGGTTCCGGCAGGCGGCGTTAAGATTTCTAACGGTCACTGATACACGAATACCCGTCTCTTTACCGCCGCAGAGTGCGGTGGTAAAGAGACGAGTCGCCATACCCCGTATAAGATATATACGTGGTAGTTTTTTTAGGAGACCAGCTATGTTTGGCAACCTTGGCAAAGCGGGAAAGTATCTGGGGCAGGCTGCACGCATGCTGATTGGGATTCCGGACTATGAAACCTATGTTCAGCACATGCAAACCAACCATCCCGATCAACCACCGATGACCTACGAAGAGTTCTTCCGTGAGCGGCAACAGGCTCGCTACGGCGGCGATGGCAAAGGCGGCATGCGCTGCTGTTAACCTCGCCCAATCGCAAATTGGTTACGCCGATCGCATCTTGCTGACCAAAACCGACGTGGCAGGTCAGGATGACGCACTGCTTCAGCGTTTGCAGCGCATCAACGCGCGCGCCGATTTACACCGTGGTCAACAGCGAGATTGATCTCAGCCTGTTGTTCAACGTCGATGGCTTTATGCTTAACGACAAGCTGGCAGTAAAAGCGCCGCTGTTCCGTTTCGTGGCACCGCAGAAGAACAACGTGGAGTCTATTGTGGTGGAACTGGATCACGCGGTGGATTTTGCAGCGGTTTCCGACGTGATGGAAGGTTTCTTGCTCAAATATGCCGATAACCTGCTGCGTTACAAAGGCATACTGGCCATCAACGGTGACGATCGTCGCCTGCTGTTTCAGGGCATTCAGCGTCTGTATAGCGCGGACTGGGACAGAGAGTGGCTGCCGGAAGAAAAGCGCGGCTGCATCATGGTCTTTATCGGGCAGGAATTGCCCGAGCAGGAAATCCGTGACGGTTTTGCCCGTCTGATGTGACTTATCATCAACACACCACCTCTTCACTGCTTGCGAGAGGTGGTGTGCTGAATGCAGCTAGGCTGCACTGGCATCCTGCGCGGGTTCATTATGCAACCGCTGACGTTGGCGCAGTGACGGGAACCATTTAATCCACAGCGCGACCACTAACAGCGTACCAATGCCGCCGAGCGCCGCTGCGGGCACCGCACCTAACCACGCTGCCAATAGACCGGATTCAAACTCACCCAGTTGATTCGACGTATTAATAAAAATGGAATTGACCGCACTCACGCGACCGCGCATGTCGTCCGGGGTATCAAGCTGCACCAGCGAGCCGCGAATCACCATGCTCACCATATCAAATGCCCCGAGGGCAAACAGCGTCAGTAACGACAGCCACAGTTGAGTGGACAGCGCAAACACCAGCGTCGCGACACCAAAACCGGCCACGGAGGCGAACATAATCTTGCCTACGTTACGTTCCATCGCATGCCGGGTGAGCCAAAAGCCCATCAGCAGCGCCCCAATCCCCACGGACCGGTATGCAGGATATCCTTGGCAAAGATGGGCAACAGTGTCGTCGCCCCGCCCAGCAATACGGCAAACAGATCGAGAGAAATTACACCCAACACATCCGGTCGGGCTCGGATAAAACGCACGCCAGCAAAAAGAGTGGCGAAACTGGCCGGTACACGCCGCACCGGTTCCTGCACATAGCACAGTCGGCTGACCATCAACATGGAGATCAGATACAGCAGCGCGGCGGCGAGATACACCGTGCCTGCGCCCGCAACGTACAGCAGGCCGCCCAGCGCCGGGCTGACCATCATGGCGGCTTGTCCCGCCGCTGAGTTTGCCGCCATGGCGCGTGCCAGCATGTTGGGTGGCACCAACGCAGGCAGCATGGAAAGCAATGCCGGTGCTTCCAGGGTTTTGGCGATAGCGATGAGCAGCACCAGTCCAAGAATGGTTAACTCATCCGGCGGCTGGGTAAAAGCCAGTATCGCCAACAGCGCGATGGCGAACCACTCCACGAACTGGCCGATTAACACGATACGTCGGCGGTCAAACTGATCGGCGATATACCCAGCGGGCAGAGCCAGCAGCACAGAAGGTAAAAACCGCGCCAGACCAATCAGGCCCAGATCGAACGCGCGGCCGGTGACAGAGTAGATTTGCCAGCTCACCACGATGTTAAGCATCTGAAAACCAAACATAGACGCGCTGTGGGCCAGCCAAAATGCAACGAAAGAACGTTGACGCAGCAGAGAGTCTGCGCCCGGTGAGGCAAACAAAGCTATGGTGAATCCCGGTGTTAATCCAATACGACTATTCCACGTTGACGGGGTTTAGGGGGGAGTGACGTTATTTTTCTTACCATCCATGGCTTGGCACAGGCAAGGTTTTTTCGTGCTGGTCGAGCGCATTGCGCACGGTATGCGCTCGACTGGCATAATGATGGTTTAACTAGAGTTTGCCAGTGCGGTGGTGCGTTTCACGGCTGCCAGCACGCTGCGCTGGAGTCCGGCAGCAAAATCGCTGTTGTTCAGTTCATATAAACCGTGCATACCTACACCAGCGGGCGAGTTATTGATATCCAGCAGTTGGCGCGGATGCTTTCCGCTCAGGCGCAGCATTTCCACGGCGCCCAGCAGATTTTCCTGACCACTTTGGTTGCCAGCGGGCGCGGCAGCCCTGCCAGCACACCGGCATCGGTCAGCGATTCGATAAAGTAGTAAATATAGTTTGGTCCAGCCACGCCAAAACCGGTGAAGACATCGATCAGACGCTCTTCCAGATACAGCACTTTGCCGAACGCGGTGAAGAACCCATCGAGCATCTCGGCCTGAGCATGTTGATTCAGCGTCACACCGCTATAGCCGTAGCCAGTGTCCGTCAGGGTGTTCGGGATCAAGCGGGCGATGGCGCGCGTTTCACCCAACAGTGCCGTCAGCTGTGCCACGGCCGGAATATCATCCTGTGGGCGAACGGCAATCACTACCAGATCCGCGTTTTCCAACGCGCTATCCGGCGTTTGAGCGGGCAGCGCATAGGTGTGCGTCAGGGTGGCGACGCGTTCGGCATCGATATCTTCGGTGCTGAACTGTGCATCAGTCAGCGCCGGATTGACCCGTGCGGCGCGGATAATGGCTTCTGCCATTTGCCCCGCACCAATAAAATGAATGTGTGCCATAGCTTTTCTCTCGATCGAATGAACATCAGGCCGGTTTGGTGTCTTGCGACAGGCGCACTGACTTCAAGGTGCTGGCGCGCACCGCCTGATAAATGGCAGTGCGGAGACCTTTATCTTCCAATACGGCGACGCCTTCAATGGTGGTACCGCCGGGGGAGCAGACATTGTCTTTCAACGCACCGGGATGCTGCCCACTTTCCAGCACCATCTTGGCAGAGCCCAACACGGTTTGTGCGGCAAACTAATAGGCCTGTTTGCGCGTCAGACCCCCGGCAACCGCAGCATCGGCCATCGCCTCAATCAGGATAAACACAAAGGCAGGGGCCGAACCGCCGACGCCCGTGACGACGTGGATCAGGTATTCCGGCACCTGTTCGTAGCGGCCAATGCTGCCGATCAGGGTGTTGACCTGTTCCAGCTCTTCGGCGGTCACCTGAGCGTTGGGTGTCACGGAACAGATGGCTTCGCGCACCAGTGCCGGGGTGTTCGGCATTACGCGCACCACCTTGCGCTCTGCGCCTACCACGGCACCGATCGCCTCAAGCGAGATACCTGCGGCGATCGAAACCAAAACCTGATTGGGGTTCAGCAAATCGGCAATGTCGTGCAGCGCGCGATTTACCACATCCGGTTTCACCGCCAGAAAAATAATATCTGCCTGAAGCGCCAGATCGGCATTGCTGGTTGCGGTAATAATGCCGTGTTGGCTGGCAAGCCCAGCGGTAATATCAGGAATGATGTCGTAAGCAATAATCTGCTGCGGTGAAACCACTTGGCTGGAAATTAACCCTAACAGAATGGCGCGGCCTATATTACCGCAACCAATAAAACCAATTTTCTTATTCATGGCGCTATCTTTTAATGTGATAATTCTTTAATCGGATGCGTGAATATTAAACAAATTGATATTCGCCACCGCCCAAAATCACCGATTTTCCTTTAACGGCGTCATTATCCGTGGCGATTTGCAATGCCGTGAGGCGGTTCTCCTCACCCGGCTGGAAAATAAATTGCTGTTCATCGATATACAGGGTGGTTGGCGTGTGTTCACTGGCGGAGAACTGGAATAATCTTTGCCAATGTTGCGCCACCTGCTCTGGATGCTGCACCGTGAAGACCGCCGCCTGAAGGCGAGCCTGGCCCACCGGGTGCGGCCTGTCGATGTTGTGAGTACGCAGGAAATCAAGACGGGCGGCGTCATTAGTTTTCCATTGCAGGACAAAGGGATAAGGCACACCATGGAAATCACCGCTGATGGTGAAGATACGCCACTCAATCAGATTACCCTGCTTGTCATGGCGTTTGCCATCCACAATCGGCGACAGCGCTAACCCCTGCTCACACAGCGCCTGATGGGTAGTATCAATATCGTCGCTGCGCAATTACACGCGGTACAGCACCTGCTGTTCCGGCAGCAGGCGTTTTGCATCATGAGACAGCAGAAAATCTTGCGCCTGTTCCAATTCCTGTGCATCACGAACGCGGACAATATATCGTTGCCACGCGCAACTCGGACTATTGGCGCGAAGGGCAGCCTTATATCGAACGTATTGTCTGGCGTATTATCACCGATAAATCCGCCGCCACCGCCGCGCTGGAAACCGGACAGGTACAACTGAGTGCCTATTCGCAGCTCTCACTGGCCGACCTGGATCGCCTGCAACGCCACCCGGATTTCTAGGTCACGCCGCGCGGTTCTGAAGGCAACATCTTCAACAACACGGTGGAATTTAACTTCCGCCGCAAAGAGATTGCCGATATTCGCGTGCGCCGCGCGATTGCTCACGCCATCGATGTACCGTTCTTTATCGAAAACTTCCTATATGGTCATGGCAAGCCAGCTACCGGCATTATTCCGTCTACCGCCACCAACTTCTATCCGGCAAACAGCAAGCAGCCCTACCCGTTCGATCGTAAAAAAGCGGAAGCCTTGCTGGATGAAGCAGGCTACCGCCGCCAGACCAACGGTACGCGATTTACGCTGAAGCTGGTGCGGATTGTTAACGGTGAAGACGTGCCGCTGTTTGCCACTTTTATTCTGCAATCGCTGGCGGAAGTGGGCATCAAAGTGGAGATTGCCAACTAAGACTACGCAGGTGCATTGACGGCGGTCTACAAAGAGCACAACTTTGATATCGCCACCGGTTGGCACCAGTATCGCGGCGATCCGGCGGTGTCCACTACCGTGTGGCTGCGCTCCGGCAGCCCGGCGGGTGCTCCCTGGACTAACCAATATGGCTGGCAGTCTGATGCTATCGACAAGCTGATTGATGATGCTGCATCAGAAGTGGATCCGCAGAAGCGCCGCGAGCTGTATGCCACACTGGTCGCGCAGGTGAACGAGCAATTCCCGGTGTGGTTTGCTACCGAGCGCCAGTTCCTCACCGTCATCAATTAAGAAGGTGAAGAACGCATTGAACACGGCGCGCTGGCCTTCCAGCAGTTGGCATGACATCTGGTTAGAGGGTTAATCACCGATGAGGCTGTTACTGCTGAGCGGTCGCCAGTGTGATTGCTGAGCGTCTGCCGGTGACACTTCTACTGATGGGTACGTCGCTCGCCTTTGCTATTCCGATCGGGATGGTGTTGGGCATTGTGTCCGCACGGCGAGTTAACCGCTGGCAGGATACGCTGATCTCTCTGTTGGGCCTGCTCTGCTACGCCACGCCATCATTCTGGTTTGGGCTGATGGGCATCTTTCTGTTTTCCATCTATCTCGACTGGCTCCCTTCCGGCGGATTTGAAACCATCGCCAGCGGGCTGACGGGCTGGGCCAGAGTGCTGGACATCGCCTACCATCTGATATTGCCGACGTTAACGCTGGCACTGGTTTTTCTGGCGATCTATCTGCGCATTATGCGCGCATCAATGCTGGAAGTGTCGACGCTGGATTTTGTGCACACTGCGCGCGCCAATGGCGTGCCGGAGACGCGCATCGTGGTGCGCCACGTGCTGCGCAATGCGTTGTTGCCGCTGGTGACGCTGATTGGGTTGCAAACCGGCACCATGCTGGGCGGCTCGGTAGTGGTAGAGAGTGTGTTCGCGCTGCCGGGGTTGGGGCGATTGGCCTATGAATCGGTGATGCAGCGTGACTTGAACACCCTGCTCGGCATTGTGTTTGTCTCCGCGCTGTTAGTGATAGCAATCAATTTTCTGGTGTACCTGCTGTATGCCCGGTTGGACCCCCGTATTGCAGGTGAAGGCTGATGGTGAACTTTCTTAAACGCTATGCGCGCAGTCCGAGCGCGCTGTTTGGCTTGATCTTGCTGGTGCTGGTGATCGGCATGGCGCTCTCTGCGGGCTGGTTCTTCCCGGCCGATCCGCTGTGCCTGGCGGGACGTCCGTTGCAGTGGCCGTTGCACAACGCCCGTTTCCTGTTGGGTACGGACCATACCGGGCGCGATATTGCCGCGCAGATCTTCCACGGTGCGCGTGTGTCACTCACCATTGGTGTGGTCGCTATTGGCATTGTGGTGGGGGCGTTGGCCGGCTTTTATGGCGGCGTGGTAGACGACATGCTGATGCGCCTGACCGAAGCGTTTCAGATCCTGCCCAACTTCTTGTTGCTGCTGGTATTGGTGGCGGTGTTTGGTTCTACGCTGTCGACGGTGATTCTGGCGATTGGCGTGGTCTCCTGGCCGCCTGCGACGCGGCTGACACGGGCCGAGTTTCTGTCGCTGCGCCACCGCGAATTTGTGCAGGCGGTGCGCTCACTGGGGATGCGTGACATGCCCATTGTGTTCCGGGAGATTTTACCTAACGCGCTGCCGCCGATTGTGGTGTACGCCAGTGTGATCATGGCCGTGGCGATTCTCCTGGAAAGCGCGCTGGCGTTCCTGAACTTGTCCGATCCCAACGTGCCCTCGCTGGGCAACCTGATTGGTGGCGGACGCAGCGTATTGCGACAGGAGTGGTACGTTTCTGCCATTCCCGGCGTAGCTATCTTATTGACCGTGCTCGCTGTCTCCTTGGTGGGACAAGGGCTGAATGATGCATTGAATCCAAGGCTGAGAAACCGATGAGCGTACTGTTATCCATTAATCATCTCGGCGTGGCGTTGCCGCCGGATGCCGACCGCCCCTGGGCGTTACGCGACCTGTCGCTTGATTTGCGCTATAACGAAATTATGTGCGTGGTGGGCGAGAGCGGATCTGGCAAATCCATGACCGCCAGCGCCATTATGGGGTTGCTGCCTGAGCGGGTACAACCGACGCAGGGCAGCATTACCTTTGAAGGGCGTGACCTGCTGCAACTGACACAAGAAGAACTCCGGCAGTGGCGCGGTGCACGCATTGGCATGATTTTTCAGGATCCGATGACGGCACTTAATCCGCTGCACCGGGTGGGCGACCAAATTGCCGAAATGTTTCTTACCCATCGCCCCAAACTGACCAGGCAGGATGTGGACGCACGCGTACTGCGCTTGCTGGAAGATGTGCATATTCCTGACCCGACCGCCACGGTGCGTGCCTATCCGCACCAGCTTTCTGGCGGCCAGCGTCAGCGCATTGGTTTGGCGCGCGCACTGGCGGTGGAACCGAAAATTCTGGTGGCCGATGAGCCGGTATCGGCATTAGACGTCTCTGTGCAAGCGCAGGTGCTGGCGCTGCTAACAGATTTGCGGCAACGCCTGGGTTTGTCGTTAATTTTTATCACCCACGATCTGCGCGTGGCGGCACAAGTGTGCGATCGCATTATCGTGATGAAATCCGGCAAGATTGTGGAGCAGGGGCCGACCTATCAGGTGTATCAGCAGCCGCAGCACGCCTACACCCGGCAACTGCTGGAAGCGACTCCGGGGCGTGAGTGGCAAGTGTCGGCGGCGTGAATCTGCCCGCCGCCAGCATGAAGCGGGGATGGTGTTCCGACCTATTGAGGCCAGAGACAATGCGGCTATAGCAGAGATCATCCGCAACAGCTTTCTGGAAAACAAAATAGATCATTTAGATGGCGTTAGCCTCCACGATCCCGAACTAGAGCGGTTAAGTGAGGTTTATAGCCACGCTGCCGCAGGGCAGCACGTTGGGTATTTTCGGTGAAAGCGGTTCCGGAAAATCGACGCTGGCGCGCTGCATCGTGCGGTTATATCAGCCGGATTCCGGCGAAATTCACTTTGATGGGCACGATATGGCCCGACTGAAATCTCGCGCGCTGCGTGAACAGAGTCGGGATATTCAGATGGTATTTCAGGACCCGTTTGCCTCGCTGAACCCGCGCCAAACGGTGGGTTAAATCGCCGCCAAAGGGCTGCTGATTCGCGGTGTACCACGCGCGCAGGCGCTGGAGAAGGTCAAAGCACTGTTTGCGCTGGTGGGATTGGATGCCGGCGCGATACACCGTTACCCCATGAATTCTCCGGCGGCCAGCGTCAGCGCATTGGTTTGGCGCGCGCACTGGCGGTGGAACCGAAAATTCTGGTGGCCGATGAGCCGGTATCGGCATTAGACGTCTCTGTGCAAGCGCAGGTGCTGGCGCTGCTAACAGATTTGCGGCAACGCCTGGGTTTGTCGTTAATTTTTATCACCCACGATCTGCGCGTGGCGGCACAAGTGTGCGATCGCATTATCGTGATGAAATCCGGCAAGATTGTGGAGCAGGGGCCGACCTATCAGGTGTATCAGCAGCCGCAGCACGCCTACACCCGGCAACTGCTGGAAGCGACTCCGGGGCGTGAGTGGCAAGTGTCGGCGGCGTGAATCTGCCCGCCGCCAGCATGAAGCGGGGATGGTGTTCCGACCTATTGAGGCCAGAGACAATGCGGCTATAGCAGAGATCATCCGCAACAGCTTTCTGGAAAACAAAATAGATCATTTAGATGACGTTAGCCTCCACGATCCCGAACTAGAGCGGTTAAGTGAGGTTTATAGCCAGCCTGGAACCGGATACTGGGTTGCTTAGGCCAACAGCAACATTGTCGGGGGGGGGCTGGAATCGCTCCGCTTGGCGGTGAGGAAGGAACGTGTGAAATGCAGAAGCTGTATTTCAGTAGTGACGTTAAAGGCATGGGGATGGGCAGGAGCATGATCGCCTTTATTATTGCGCAGACTTGGCAATACGGGCCATAACAGCTGTGGCATCTGTATGCTTAGGACGCTGTGACAGCGCAAAATTGGTATGGGCGTGCAAAATGATAGTTTCAAATCAACGGATGTTGATTATGTGGGGACGATCAACTGCAACAGGGGATAACGCTCCATCCACCGTTTTGCAAAGACACGTTGCCTAAAAACATCTAACTTTTCATGCTCAAAGGGCGGCGTCGGTCGTAGGCGTAGTTCAAACAGATCGTCGAGTCCGTAGGGAGCGATAATCTCAATAACATTGTTATCTCCCACCCTGGCTGCGATATCCGTTGCGGTCTCAGGCCAATACAGCAGCGCATTCTCTGTTGAGTGGTAGCGATCATTACCGTTACGTTGATGCATTCTGGCTTGATTCTTCACCGACCAGTTGAACTCAGGAGCTTGTTGACGAAGTTTCTCTTCCAGGTCGCTATAGTGAGCTGGGTTAGCGCATTCTGCGCCGAACCAGACAACATCCACATCTCCAGATATGGGCCTTTGCCCATATCTGTGCAGGTGATCCCACATGGCATCCCGCACAAACCCAGCGCCGATCCAGCCATCATGCAGTATTAACGCCCGCGTGGCGTACAGAGCCTGCATCCTTACCGGATCGTCTAATAATAATCGCTGCAATGCCTCCTGATACTTAATCATTCTTCCTCTTAGAAAAATGGTCGTATATGTTCGTATCTGCCTGAGGGGAGAAATAGTATCAGCATTCTGGATGTCGTTACCTCATTGTTACCTTTACGTCTGCTTAGACCTTCCGCTTGAAGGTTCTGGCTGCTTTGTGCCAGGAGCGTACTTCCAGTCAATTACAAACCCATGTCTGATAGATATAATCCCCCAGCACCACTTAGTGACGCTATGACGATAGAACAACACAACGCCGATTGTGACTTTTGGAGTTATCGGAACCTTATTGTACATAAATATGAATAATGTTATCGGCATTGTAGGGTTTTTCAACATCAAGTTAGACAGTATTCTCTCATCATCAAGTCAGCGCCACGCCCTGCTAAGCAGTAAATGATTATGCAGGATATGGAATAACCCATATTTAAAGTGAGAGATTAAAATGTCTGATTCTCAGGTTGAACGTAATAAAGCCGCTTTCCGTCTTCTGATTTAAGATGCCATGCCTAACGGTCGTTTCGATGTTATTCGTGAGCTGGTTTCTAAAACAGCCGTCACCGAACGCGCTGGTTTTGCCAGCCTGTATAAAGCTCTCAGTGACGCGATTCCTGAGCGTGGTAACTTCCTGGAATGGCTGGAAACCGCTTTCAGAAGCGCTTGGCGGTCAGAAAGTCACTATGCACCACGTGGTCGGTGACGGTAACACCGTAATGATGAAATGGTTCTACTAAGTGCAGCATAAAGGCACTTTTGTCGGTGCCCCCGCTACTAACAATACCATTACATGGGAGGAAGTGGGTATCGCACACTTCAATGACGACAGCAAAATTGAAAACATGTGGTTCATGTGTGAAGAGCTGAAACTGGCTGTCCAGATTGGTTATGAACTTAATCTGAAATAACAGCAGCCCTCTCAGCCTTATACCATCAATAAAACCATTCCCTGTAACGTTGTTGCAGGGAATGGTTTTACCGTGTATCCGGAGAAAGTCCATATGAACGAAACTATCAAGCTGCTGCTGTCACATAAAAGCGATCGTAGCTACCTGGAGAAAGAACTCCCTGAAGAGGTACTGAATAACGTGATTAACGCTGCATGGCGTGCACCCACATCGGTCCACACTCAGCAAGTTTCAGTGATCGTGACACGCGATCCGGTAACGAAAGCCCGAATCACAGAGCTTTCGGGTGGTCAGCCCTGGATTGCCCGTGCCCCGGTGTTTCTGACTTTTGTGCTCGACCTGAATAAAACCCACAAAGGTCTGGACGCTATCGGTGAAAAGCAGCTGGCTCATACCAGCATTGAAGGGATTGTTTCCGGAACTCAGGATGTCGGATTGCACTCGCATCTGCCATGCTGGCAGCCCGGGCGCAGGGCCTGGGTGTGGTACCTATTGGTGGTATCAGGAAAAACCCGCAGGAGATCATCGAACTGCTCGGACTCCCTGAAATGACATTTCCTATTAACGGTTTAACCCCTGGGCTATGTGGATAAACCAGGGCACCTTAAACCTAGTTTGCCGAATCCTTCCTTTCGCCACGAAGAGAAGTACAGTAGCGATAAAATGGGCGCAATGATTGAACAACATAACGCTGAACTTACCGCTCACTGGCAGGCGATTGGCCTTAAAGACGGAGATAACTGGAGCCGGACGGTGGGTGACTATTACAATTGCATCTATTATCCGGATATTCTTCAGAGCCTGCTGAAGCAAGGTTTTAAACTGGATAAATAAGCAAAAGCGGAGCCTGAGCTCCGCTTTTTTTACGCTTTAGTCGCTCCCAGTAACGGAAGCGCGTTCAGCATATTTTTCAGGTTAATCGCATCCCAGGGGAGATGCTCGGTAATTCCCAGCCCCACGATATCCGCCGCAGCATCGGCTTCGCTGATGATCCAGAGTACATCCTCGATACCCAGTTTCCCCTTGGCAACGCCATCCCATGAAGGGGCATCCTTGTCTGTACGGGCAAACATCACGGCGCGGAATTTATGATAATCCAGTACATCCATATCAAAATGGACAGCAAGGTGTGTAATTTTTTCCTTTTCTATCCATTCGCGAATAGCAGATGTTTTTGCCCGCACGTCCTCTGGTGAGCTGGTCTGAATGTTATGAGCACTCAGAAACTCTGCTTCATACTCGTTCGGACTATGAATACCGGCAATAAAGACTTTTGATGAAGGAACCGGATGTGAAACGCGTTTTGTCAGCGCCTCATCACCGTTACCCATAAGTGCGCCAAGCACGTGGGCATGCGCATTCTCATACTGCGCAGGTGTCATCACATCTGGATGGGTATCAATCCATAAAATGCCAAATCCTTCACCCCAGCGCTTGCTGAGCCACGCAAAGGGTTCAAGATCTACAAGGCAATCCCCGCCCAGGACGGTCATTCGATTGGGGGCATGTTCCCGGATAATGTCAGCCGCTTTATCAAGCTCAGTCATCACTTCGCTGCGTCCACGGATGCCGTCTTCCACTGCATAGACTGTCCCCGTATCAGCAACCGGGACGGTCACCGTGGGTTCTTTTCCTTCCGGAGCCAGCCATGCGAGCATTTCAGCGCCAAATTTATAGGCAGGCAGGTTGCCACCCAGCCACAAAGGGAAAATCAGTCTCAAATCGCTGCGGTTGTTCATCGATACCTCTCCTTAAATGTTTTCAGTATTGGGTTGTCTGCGGACGTGTCTGTGAGGGTTGGTTTTCCAGCCCCACAGAATCAGCCCGCTCAGCACAACCACTATTCCACCGGTTAAAAAATCCACCGCCAGTCCCGCCGGGTCCACAATCGTTCCGCCAATGGCGGAGCCCGCGGCAATAGAAACCTGTGCGGTAAATGTGAATATGGCCGAGCCTGCTTCCAGTTCATTACCTGATGCTTCACGATTGCTGAGATTCAGACAAAGCGGAATAATCCCCCAGGCGGCCCCCCATATCAGCACGCCGAGAATAAGCCCTGTAGAATGCTCCAGCCATGACATCGCAATCAATGCACCCGCGAGCATGGCAAGCCCGACAGTCAGCATCACAGGTAGATTTTTATTCACAAAACGGGGAGCAAAGAAGTTAGCCGCAAAACCGGTTACCACGAAGTCCAGTAATACCCAGGATATCATCTGTGAATCGATGCCTGCCTGTTTCAGCAGGGGGCAAGGTAGGTATAGGTACCAAAATGTGTGCCATATATAAGTGCAATAAGAAGCAGACTTTTTCGCCCACGCTGATGTCTGGTGAATGACAGTAACGACTTGATGCGTATAGGGTCACTGGTTTTAATCACGGGCAGGAATACCGTTTGCAATATCAGAGATATTGCAGCCATGAGGGCTGCTGCGCCAAATGCTCCTCGCCAACTAAAGTACTCCGCAACAAGCGAGCCAAGCGGAACGCCAATAATCATAGCGACGGTTACTCCACCGAATACAGCAGCAATCGCAGTCCACGCCTTATCTATGGAAACAAGATTACCGGCGACCGCCAGGCCCATGGCCCCAAAAGCCCCCAGACTAACACCTGCCAGCGCTCTGCTGGCCAGCATGATTAACCAGGATGAGGAAAGTGCTGAAGTCATGGCCGATACCAGCAGCACCAACAATGTAATCAACAGCTTTTTTCTGTCTGTCTTTCCTGCAACGATAAGCACGCCTGGTGCTGCAATAGCGCCAAGTATTCCCGGTAAGGTCATCATTAATCCTGCCTGCCCGGAGGTCACACTAAAGGTCTGCGCAACGTCAGGCAAAACGCCTACCTGGATAAATTCAGTGGTAACCGATGAAAATGCTCCAATGGCCAGAGAGAATACCGCTGGCCAGTTATTCCGTGGTTTTCCGCTACTGTATTGCTCTGACTGAACCTTAAACATCAGGCCCCCAGATTCAGAATAACGGAGTAAGTTGCCTGGCGCGACAGCAATCTCTGGTAGCCAGATTCCAGCTCATTCATTTCGTAAGTACGGTCTATTACCGGTCGCAAATATCCTTGCGTAGCCAGCATCATCAGCTGTTCAAGTCCTGCTCTGGCGTGTCAGAGTGAAGCGCATAACCCTTCACAATTTTCTCCCGGCCGATAATATCAAGCAGATTTACGGAGACTTCTTTGCCACCGGTAAAACCAATTGATATCAGCTGCCCCATGCGACGAAGAGACGCAAGCAGTAGCGAGAAAAGATGTCCGCCAACAGGGTCAAAGGCCACATCAGCCTCTTTTCCTTCGGTTAAAGCCATGACATCTTCCACCACATTTCCATGTTGCCAGTTAATAACGAAATGGGGCCCAGCCTCTCGCGCCTGGCTGGCTTTTTCATCAGAGGACACCAGGGCGATAACGCTGGCACCCGCCGCCCGGGCAGTCTGAACCAGCGCGTGGCCGACAGAGCCTGTGGAGCCAGATATCAGAACAGTCTCCCGGCCTGAATTTTTGCAATACGGTTCAGTGCGTGCTAGGCCGTCAAATAGTTAACGGTCAGTGCAGCCCCCTCATCGAGGGTAATTGAGTCAGGCAGCGCCATGATTCTTCTGTTATCCACAACAACCCATTCCTGGAACATACCGTCTTCTGTTATCCCTAGCTGACCACCGCCATACACGGCAACTCGTGTTCCTTTGGCAAAGATATCGCTCTCTTCAATAATTCCGGAGCCTTCATTCCCCAGAACAAGCGGAAAAGGCGTATCACTAAAGGCCCCGGTACGGATCGTATTCGACAGCTGATTGATGGACGCCCAATGTATTCGGACCAGTGACGTGCCGTCTCTTTTTTGCGGTATATTCCGCGATTCGATGTTCATAACAGGAGCACTGCCTGTCGTACGTGTGATGATAGCTTTCATAGGAGTACCTTTACCCGGAGGAAAAGAGACAGGTAACGGTTATAAAAACCTGTCTGGAAAAATAGTATTGGTGCTCTAAGGATAGGGACTGGTTTGGAAAGAAAAAGAGAACAATAATGTTATCTATATTCACAAATATGGATAATGAACGATGATGATGTTTAAGGTAGCCGGATGAATCAAGTGTTGGCTATGCGGGTCTATGTACGCACCGTTGAGGCAAAATCGTTCAGTCGCGCGGCAGATCAGCTCGAGCTACCGCGGTCAACAGTCAGTAAATTGATTACCGATCTGGAAAAACATCTTGGTGTGAATCTGATACATCGAACGACACGGTCGGTAAACGTGACTGCAGAAGGATGGGAATATTACCGGCGGGCGATAAAACTTGTTGCAGACATCGATGAAGCTGAACAAGCGGTGAGGGGAAAGAAAGATAAACCTCAGGGCCACCTGCGAATCGATGTTCAGGTCTCGTTTGCGCATAATCTCCTGATCCCGGCGCTGCCCGAGTTTAATCAGGAGTACCCCGATATCACGATGGCGCTGGGGATTAGTGACAGAACCATCAACATAGTGGGAGAAGGTGTGGGCTGTGCTATAAGGGCTGGCTCCATTCAGGACCAGACTCTGGTTGCTCGTAAAATTACAGATCTCGAATACGTGACCTGCGTATCTGCAGACTATTTCAAAAGTATGGGTATCCCACGAACCCCCCGGGAAGTCGCCGATGCACATAAAAAAATTATTTATTTCTCGTCCACAACCGGAAGAATTGTTCCATTAACCTTAACCGGCAAGGTGAAACGCTGGAAATTACAGAAAGCCAGTATTCTGCTAACGATGGGGATGTGGTTATCAATATGATGCTGGCAGGGATGGGCATTGCGCAGCATCTCAGAGCGTTTATTCAGCCCCATCTGGATTCGGGTCGACTGGTGCCTGTTTTGAAAAACTGGCATCAACCGGCGCTGCCGTTTTATGTCGTATATCGGCAAAACATACATCAGAATGAGCGACTAAGGGTTTTTATTGACTGGTTGATGAGAAAATTTGGTTAACGTCCGCTTTTCGCTCACAGTTGACGGAATACAACATAACGGCAGCTCGCTGGCCGGCCGATATAATCATCAGACAGTACAATGCCTGACTACCTGAAACTAAGGTAAAAAACCGCTCATGAGGCGTTACAGTGCTGTGCCGGGATACAGATTAGGATCCGGGTGGTAGTTAGGGTCTTCGAATCTGGAATTACTGAATCGCTTTTCCGCCGTTGACCCATTGGATTTGTAAGTCACTTCAGGATTGGGCGTGAGGTGCCATGTAGTGCCATTTTTATCGCGTTCGATGAAAGAAGCGTCCGAGGTACAAAAATCGTCTGAGCCTTTGTTCAGCATAAACTGGTAATAGCGTCCTGCTTTTGGGGTGAACTTGATTGTGATGAAGCAAGAGAGCGTTCGCGGGCCTCCCCACATCATCGACACCTCGGTTTCTAAATCAGGCTGGACGCGTGTTTCGTAGTAATCGAAGGTCAAATCTTACCTGGCTTTGGGCATGCTCATGTCCTGCGTGTTAATGAAGGGCAAGGGGTCTGACCGGATGACGCCCCCAGTGCGGACGCCCTTTTCATATTGATAGATACCCGCATGTTGCGTGTAGTTAACGATACGAACCCACGCGGGGTTTGGCTCATTAACAGGTGCGGTAAAGTAATTAGTATGAGGGATAAACTGGCAACCCGCTAACAAGGGGAGAGCCAGTGAGCATAGAGAAGGGCGTGATGACACGGTGAGCATCCTTTGCAATGTATCTAGTGTTCTTTCTGAAAACAAAAACACCCTACGTTAAGTACAAATTCGTCATATGGGACAATTCCCTAATTTTCAGTCCACCCTAAATTCTAGAGTGTTAATCAATGGGGGCCGGTCAGTCCCAGGAGCGGACGTTGATATTAATCTATGGTGAGGAAATTATGATGCCCGCTCTGCATGGAGTCATCGCGAGGCCACGATTTTCCTCACGTGGCTTTTGATGATATGTAATGCAAGTCTGCTACTGACTCACACGGTGAGTATACCTGTTTCACTCCATGCAACTTAGCAGGACCACTGATCCCAGTAGGGTGGCGTCCCAAATTCTTTCACAAAAAATTGGAAACCTCCCGGACTTTCCTTGACCTCAGCCTATTTTCTGGAGAGAGGATCTGTATAAAAGATTCTTGAACTGTCGCTGACATCTGCCATTCCGGCATTATGCTGACAAGCTGATTCCCAGCAAAACTCTCAGGTAGAAACATCCAGGTTGGCAAAAGCACAATACCACGTGAGGCCAGAGCTGCGGAGACCAGGCTTTCCGAGTTGTTGCTCCTCAGCGAACCGGATACATCATATTGCTTCAACCCCTGATCCGAATTGCGCCGAAAGAACCATTTTTGTGTTCCTCTGACACCTCGATACAGAAGGCAGTTATGCCTTTGCAAATCAGCGGGACGGGTGAGAACACCGTATTTGTCGAGATAAGAAGGACTGGCGGCCAGAATATAGCGTTGAGCTGCGATGACTTTGCCAATAAGTCCTGAATCTGTCAGATGGCCCACCCGAATCGTGATATCCGCGCCTTCCCGTACCGGATCGATATAGGTATCAGTCAGTGTCAGTTCAACTGACAGGTCAGGAAATCGCTCCTGTAGTTTATTGAGTACGCCTGCAACATGCAGTCGTCCCAGGGCTTCTGTGGCATTAATACTCAGTTGGCCGTGGATTTGTTCATCCCTCAGGGCAAGTTCACCAACGGCACTGTCGAGTAGGTCAAGCGCTTCATTAAACTGTAACCTAAAGCGAGCCCCTTCCTCTGTCAGCCTTATAGCTCGGGTGCTTAGGTAGAGCAACTGATGGCCGAGATCCTTTTCGAGAGCAGATATATACCGCGATACCGAAGATGCTGGCGTGTTGAAAATCCGCGCAGTTTCAAGAAAACTGCCTGTTTCAGCTGCTTTTAAAAAGTAGCGCAGGCCTTTCAGGTCCATATTCACCCCCGCAAAACGCCATAGAAATCAAAGCTTGAATCATGAGTGCAATTTTAGCAATAGTGATATGCCATATCATGGCATTGTTACTAATAATGCAACCTATTAAGCTTGCCAATTGCGATAGTGACTACCTTATATGAGGTGCACTGATCTTAACTTCTGGCATATGGACACAGTATGAAAACGCTATTTGAACCGTTTAATCTTTCGGGTGCGATGTTGCAAAACCGCATCGTAATGGCCCCGATGACACGCGCTCGCGCAGCAAACGATATTGCAGATGAACAGACCGCTTTGTATTACACACAACGCGCCACCGCCGGTCTGATCGTGAGTGAAGGTACGCCCATCTCTCGCCAAGGGCAGGGGTATCTGCTTAATCCGGGCATTTTCACCGCTGCTCAGATTGCTGGCGGGCGTCTGACGACGGATTCTGCCCATTCAGTTGGTGGTAAAATTTTCGCTCAGCTTTGGCATGTTGGCCGAGTTTCACATTCTTCCATTCAGGGAGACGATGCGCTGCCAGTTAGCGCCAGCTCAAAAGCAGCGAAAAGCGCGATGGCCTTTGGATACGACCAGAATGGCAAATCAGGCCCAGTTCCTGTCCCAGCGCCACGTCAACTATCAACCAACGAAGTCGAGGACGTCATCAGACAGTTTGCCCGCGCGGCAGAAAACGCAATAAAGGCGGGCTTTGATGGTGTGGAAATCCATGGGGCAAATGGTTACCTTCATGAACAGTTCCTTAACCCCAGGGTTAATGACCGTACAGATCGATATTCCGCTGAATCTTTGCAAAATCGCCTTCGCTTTACGATCGACGTCATTGATGCCATCACCAATGCGATTGGTGCAGAGCGAACCGATATCCGTCTCCCACCCTACGGCCAACTTTTTGATATGCTACTGTATGATGAGATAAATGAAACCTACACCGCGCTTGTCGGGGCTATTGGTCAACGTAAGCTTGCCTATGTCCATATTATGAATCAGACCGGATTCAAACGTATTGATAAAGGTTCTGAGGAGACTAACCATGGCAATTTCTTTGCATTGTTGGAAACATTCAAACATTTCTTGCCCCATACCGCACTGATACTGGCAGGTGGACTGACACGGAATATTGCAGAAAAAATGATTAATAACAATATTATTGATCTTGCTGCGTTCGGTGTACCTTACATCAGTAACCCGGACCTGGTAGCACGATTAAAAAATAACTGGCCTATTGCCGATGCAGATCGAAATACATTTTATGGTCAGCATGCGATAGGTTATATCGATTACCCTCCCTACAAACCGCAGCAATACAATAAATAAGGGAACTCTGATTGAGATATTCTGTGGTATCGCATGCACTGAATAAATTTATTCGTATGGAATAAGGTTTCAACGACTTACTACGAAAAATAATAAATTATTGCTACTGATACTGTCAGGGGCAGTTTTCGGCGCTATCACGGCATAAAATTATTGTCACTGGTATTGGACAGGATTTAAGGAACAAAGGGTTTATTTGATTTCGCTGCGCAGGCCGGCCTGCTTACTTTTTGGATGTCTTTTGGACTCGCCTACGTCAAGCTTGCCGTGAAGGTTGAGTAAAATTGCCCAAACCCAGCGCTGTCCACTAACTACATTAATGAACAGGAAAATATGATGTTATTGGTTAAAGGTTTCAAG
Organism: Candidatus Symbiopectobacterium endolongispinus; assembly: GCF_018777385.1. Classification (GTDB taxonomy): domain Bacteria; phylum Pseudomonadota; class Gammaproteobacteria; order Enterobacterales; family Enterobacteriaceae; genus Symbiopectobacterium; species Symbiopectobacterium endolongispinus. Next base: position 310,635 of record NZ_JAFJYB010000004.1, read on the forward strand.
CATGTTGGATTTCTAACCCGTAAAAAAGACCAAAGCTTTGAAGATTTTGTTAAGTATTGGGATGAGGTACATACAGCCATTACTCTCAGACTCCCAGGATTAAAAAGCTATGTACTGAATCCCATAGATCGTGAAAAATACCCTGATTCACCCGTGGATGGTTTCTCCGAGCTCTGGTTTGACTCCCTTGATGATGCGTAGATTGGCCCCGTCATCTTCTGTACCGTAGTGACCGGTATTGCCGGTATGGAAAGTATGAAGTCGGTAGGCCGTACTGGCGCTGTCGCACTGCTTTACTTTGAAATTGTCAGCACCGTGGCACTGATTATCGGTCTGCTGGTGGTGAATATCATGCAACCGGGTGCGGGCATGAATGTCGATACCTCCACACTGGATGCCTCTGCGGTGGCGGCCTACACCCAACAGGCGCAACAGCAGGGCGTGGTCGCGTTTCTGATGGATGTGATTCCTGCAAGCGTGGTGGGCGCTTTCGCCAGTGGTAACATTTTGCAGGTGTTGCTGTTTGCGGTGATGTTTGGCTTCGCACTGCATCGCCTGGGTGAGAAAGGACGCGTCATTTTCAACGTGATTGACAGCTTCCCACACACCATTTTTGGCGTGATCAATATGATCATGCGTTTGGCACAGATCGGCGCATTCGGCGCGGTGGCGTTCACCATTGGTAAATACGGTGTTGGCTCACTTGTGCAGTTGGGACAGTTGATCATCTGCTTCTATATCACGTGCCTGCTGTTTGTTTTCCTGGTGCTGGGCAGCATCGCCCGCGCTACCGGATTCAGCATTTTCAAATTTATCCGCTACATCCGTGAAGAGCTGCTGATTGTGCTGGGGACCTCCTCGTCAGAATCCGTGCTGCCTCGCATGCTGAACAAGATGGAAAAAGTGGGGTGTAAAAAATCGGTGGTGGGTCTGGTGATTCCTGCCGGCTACTCCTTCAACCTGGATGGCACCTCCATCTACTTGACCATGGCGGCGGTGTTTATTGCGCAGGCTACCAATAGTCATATGGATATCTGGCACCAGATTACGTTGCTGGTGGTGTTGTTGCTCTCCTCGAAAGGTGCTGCTGGCGTCACCGGTAGCGGGTTTATCGTGCTGGCAGCGACCATTTCTGCGGTGGGGCATCTGCCAGTGGCTGGTCTGGCGTTGATCCTGGGTATTGACCGCTTTATGTCAGAAGCGCGTGCCCTGACCAACCTGGTCGGCAACGGTGTCGCGACGATCGTGGTTGCCAAGTGGGTGGGTGAGCTGGATGAGAAGCAGCTGGAAAGCGAACTCTCTGGGCATAAAAAAGACGATACGTCTGCACCGACCGTACTTTCATAAATGGGTTTTACCCTGCGCCAACTCCCGTTGGCGCAGTGGAGCCGATTGGTTTTATCTTGATAAGGCGAAGCGCGATACGCTCTCGCTGATCTGGGATATGCCCGGGCATCCTATCCGCGAATCGCAGGCGCTTACCCGCTACTGGCAAAGTGATTTAGCGCGCGAAGCGCTGTTCTGGCATGTGCAGCAGGCATTGGAAAAGAGCGGGCTTAAAGAAACCAGCGTGCGCGTTAACTGCTATGTGTACTATACCCGTGCGCAGTGTGGCATCCATCTGGACAGTCCCAACAGCGAGAACGCCGAGGCCGCCTTCCTGGCAAAAGAGCTGATGAGCTTGCGTGACAAGGGGTTAACGCAGCAAGAGTTTGATGCGCTGATCGCGCGCAAGAGCAACGAGCTCAGCAAGCTGTTTGCGACCTACGCCCGTACCAGTACCGATGTGTTGATGCAGCAGCGCTTGCGCTCACAGCGTAACGGCGTGGTGGATATTGCACCGAAACAATATCAGAAGTTGCGTCAGGCCTATCTCTCTGAACTGACGCTACCTTTGCTGAATCAGGAACTGCACCAGCAGCTTTCTCAGGAAACCACGCTGATGCCCAAGCAGCAAAAGGGTGAGCCGGAAGTAAACACCAAGGCGTTATATGAGGTGTACAGTAAAATCATGACACCTCCTGTCGCGGTGTAGGCTGCTTCAGCCGCGCCATCGGAGGAGGCGGCACAGGCAACACCGGCACAGTAATGTGCCCTGGCCGTTACCTCGCCCAATAAAAAGGGAAGCCATCTGGCTTCCCTTTTTCGCTGTAGCGCTGTGTTATCAGGTCGGCATGGCATCTTGCGGGATGATGGCGCCACGGTAGTGAATCACCGTGCTGGCGGTCAGGTGGCCGCGTTTGGCCGCCGCTTCCGTCGAGCCGCCGCACAGGCGCACTGACAGATAGCCTGCGCTGAAGGAGTCACCTGCCGCAGTAGTATCCACTACGCACTCTTTCGGCAATTTCACCGCCGGAACATCCACTAACGGCTGGCCGTTTTCAGAAATCAGGCAGGAGTCTGCGCCGCGTTTAATTACTACTTCAGACACGCCGAAACCGTGCGTGCGCGCCAGCACGGCATCCACCGTCTGTTCGCCCCACAGCATGTCTTCGTCATCCAGTGTCAGGAGGCGATATCGGTGCATGCGAGGATGTCACTGTAGGCTTGCTGTGTCTCTTCTTTGCTTTGCCACAGGCGCGGACGGTAGTTGTTGTCGAAAATGACCTTGCCACCGTTGGCGCGGCAGGCGCGCAGCAACGTCAGCAAACGCTGGCGGCTGGCTGGGTTAAGAATCGCTACGCTGATACCGCTCAGATAGAGATAGTCAAAGGTGGCCAAACGTGCGCAGATGGCATCGGCATCTTTGCCGTCCAGCCAGAAACGCGCGGCGGCATCATTACGCCAGTAGTAGAAGGTGCGCTCACCGGTATCGTCGGTTTCAATGAAGTACAGGCCCGGCAGCTTGTTGTCCAGACGCTGAATCAGCGAGGTGCCTACCTTCTCTTTTTCCCAGGCCGTCATCATTTCCGTGCTGAAGCTGTCCGTGCCCAGAGCGTCGGTATTCACCTGGCGAGCGACATACACGGCGGGGTTCAGGGTGTCGCCACCAAAGCCGCGGTTGAGGTCCGCGCCATTTTGCGACAGTTCAATCATGCATTCGCCAATTACGGCAATGTTTTTAGTGGTCATCAGAAGCTGGCCCGTTCGAAAAAGTGAAGAAAAAGGTCATAAAAAAAAGAGCAATGGGCTTCAGTCTCAACGTTCGCACGCATTGAGTCAATAGTCTTAAAACGATGTTTTATTTTTTCATGACCTGGATCGGGAAAATTGACTACTCCCGATCCTTCTCGTGCTCAACGTGCGAAATATCAGGACTTCGGCTTACGCAATTCGGTGACGCTTTCGCCGCAAAGCCCCCAGTTGTCGGTATCCACTTCATCAATGATAACGGTAGTGGTGGCCGGGTTTTTACCCATGACGTCGACCAGCAATTGGGTGACGCCCGCAATCAACTGGTGTTTTTGCTCTGTGGTTGCGCCATCGCGCGTGATTTTGATGTTAACAAATGGCATGGGATCTCCCGTTATTGGTTAGCGTGATGTGTCATCTGTTGATTTATCGCCTTTATAGTTCGCCGTTGCAATCCATGCCGCACAAAACAGCGTGAGGCGAGCAAAGAAGTAGAAGAAGGCCATCAGGCCAATCACCGAGCCAAAAGCGGCGCCGGACGGAGTGCTGGCGAGTTTTGGCAACGCGACCGTCATAGCGAATTTGATGGCCTCAAACCCCACGGCGGCAAGCAGCGTGCCGCGCAGCAGCGCTTTGTGCTTCGGCTTATGGCGCGGCAATATCATGAAAATCCAAAGAAACACCAAATAGTTAGCAGAAATGGAGATGGTGAGTGTTATCACGCGGAGCAGGGGCCGCAGCCATTCGATACCTTCTAGCCCGAGAGCAGAAACGATAGCGCTTTGTGCCGTACCCGCTGCCAAAGTGAGAAACATCGTAATGGTCAGCGCGATCAACAGCCCTATCAGGGAGAGGAAATCCCGCACGTACTGAAAATAGATTTTTTCTTCTTCATGCGGCTTACGTTCCCATACATCACGGGATTGGGCGCGGATCGCTTCACGTAAATTGCCCATCCAACTGATACCTGAATAGAGCGCGATCAGCAGCCCGGTGACACCGACGGTGGTGCGTTGTTCCACGGCGGTCTTTACCGTATTTTTTAACGTCAGCGCCAGATTGGGATCGCTGATGCTGTTGACGATGCGGTCAATCAACTGCGTCAGCATATCAGGGTTAGAGGCAAGTACGAAACCGATGGTAGCGAAGGAGACCATCAAAATAGGGATCAGTGATAGGAAGGAAAAATAGGTGATGGCTGCGCCAAACTGGTTTCCCATGCGATCGTTGAAACGCTCCCCGGCACGGATCAGGTGTGCAATGCTGGGAATAGCCTGAACACGTTGTGCAATACGCTTACATAGTGAAAGCCATGAAGATGCCGCCTTCTGTGCTGATGAAGCGGTGGATGTTGAACGATGCGGATCGACCGGTGCGGGCATCCGTTTCCTCCTGTTCAATGAAAAGCCGACGTGTTGATGGTGCCTGCAATCAACGGGTTATATAAACAAATTTAACCGCAAACGTCGTACAGCGATGGATTGATTATAACCAACAATCGGCAGAGGAAGGCGTCCTTTGTGTCTTTGGCATGTCTGATGTGCAAGCTGGAGAATAAAAGCGCGCAAAGAAAAAAATCAGGATGACCTGCGCCATAATTCAATCTGTAAAAGATTTTGCACTGAATAATCACTCAGGTGATGATATGCGCACATTTACGATGAAAGCGTGTTGACGCTTGTTTATACTCGTTAAAGACCGCTTGAGGTCTGTTTGGTTGGCGCTATTGCGCTGATGCTGCCACGCCGTTAATCGAGTAAAACCTTTCATGCCTGCTTCAGAGTCTGCGCCAAGCGCGTTGCGCCTTAATTTGCGTATTTTTTCCGTGGTGATGTTCAACTTTGCCAATTACCTGACCATTGGGCTGCCGCTTGCGGTATTGCCGGGCTATGTGCATGAACATCTTGGGTTTAGCGCCTTTTGGGCCGGATTGGTAATCAGTTTACAGTACTTCACTACGCTATTGAGCCGACCGCAATCCGGACGCATCGCGGATGAGAAAGGGCCGAAGAAAGTGGTAGTGTTGGGGCTATGTGGTGCCGTGGTCAGCGGGGTGTTTTATGCGCTGGCGGCCTGGAACGACAGTTCACCCATCGTGGCGTTGACATTGCTGTGCATCGGTCGCTTGATTCTGGGCGCGGGGCAAAGTTTCGCTGGCACCGGGGCGACGCTGTGGGGCGTGGTGGGGTCACGGCATATCGGACGGGCGATCTCCTGGAATGGCGTGGCGACTTATGGCGCGATGGCGATCGGCGCGCCGCTCGGGGTATGGATTAATCACATCGGTGGGTTAAAGCTGGTGTCGTATACTGTCATCACCATTGTCCTGCTGTTTGTGCTGCTCGCGTTGCCGCGTGAGGCGGCGAAAGTGACACCGGGTAAAAAGCTGCCGTTTCGCGAAGTGCTGGGCAAAGTGTGGGTTTACGGCATTGTGCTGGCGTTGGCATCCATCGGGTTTGGCGTGATCGCCACATTTATCACCTTGTTCTATGCCGATCGACACTGGGGAGGCGCCGCGCTGACCCTGACCATTTTCAGTTGCGCCTTTGTCGGCGTGCGTCTGCTATTCCCCAACAGCATTAACCGTTTTGGCGGGCCGCGCGTGGCTATCGTCTGTTTTACGGTGGAAATTACCGGTCTGCTACTAATCTGGAGTGCAGCGCTGCCGCTGATGGCGGAACTGGGCGCTTTTCTGGCCGGTGCCGGTTTCTCGCTGGTGTTCCCCTCGCTTGGCGTACTGGCGGTCAAAGTGGTTGCGCCGCAAAATCAGGGTAGTGCGCTGGCGACCTATACGCTGTTTCTTGATTTATCCCTTGGGTTGGTCGGCCCGTTGGCGGGGGTAATGATGGGCTACACCGGCGTAGGCGCTATTTATCTGGTGGCGGCGATATTAGTGAGCGTCGGCTTGCTGATGACGCTGCGTCTGAGCCGCAGTGGTATCACGTTGGCGCAGGAAGAAACCCTCCCGTCGCGGCAATAAGCGTTGTTACCCAACCGGCAATGTTTATGGCGTTTCCGGTTGGGATATGTTGTCTGAGCTTCTCATTTCAGAATGATTCCCTACATTGGGCAGCGCTTCACGTTTAATCCCTTACTTTTCATGGTGAAGTAGCGCATCGTCGTCGACTCAAGGCGCGAGCGCGCATCGTATTCTGCCCGCTCGCTACACCACGCCAATTTTCGTTATCCTTTGATTGCAATGGATTTTTTCTCAGATCGATTCGATGTTTCTGAACATGGAGATAATCTTATGAGTAAAAACACCAAGCAAGACCCAAATCCACAGGGGCGCCATCACTTCCTCAAATCTACCGGTATCATGATGGGTGCATTGGGTGGCATGGCGCTGTCCCGCCCTGCGGCGGCCGTTGCGCCACCTGCGCCGGTGCCGCAGAAGTGGGATACCACGGTGGATGTGCTGATTATCGAGAAAATGCCGCTGTTTGGCGGAAACTCGACACTCAACGGTGGCGATCTGTCAGCGGCAGGCTACAGCATGCAGCAGGCGCTGGGCATCGAGGACTCCCCAGAACTGATGTATCAGGACATGATGAAAGCGGGCAACTGGCTGAACTACCCCGAACTGGTGCGCACCGTTGCCGATCATTCGGTGGAGGCGCTGGAGTGGGCCAAAAGCCTCTGGGCTGAGTTTGACCGAGTGAATTATCATGGCGGCCATGCAGTGAAACGCGCTCACCAACTGAAGCAGCGCTCCGGTTCCGGGCTGGTGGTGAAACAGTACCAGAAGGCCAAAGAGTTGGGTGTGGTCATTGAGCAGCGTACCAAGCTGGAGCGGTTGATTATTGACAGCCAGGGACGGGTGCTCGGGGCGGAAGTGCGGCGTGGCTATAAGTTCCCAGACGATGCTTCCGGTTCCATCGCGTTTATCCGTGCAACAAAAGGGGTGGTGCTGGCATCCGGCGGCTTCTCTCAAGGGGTGGCGTTACGGCAAATGTACGACCCGCGCCTGACGGATACGTTCACCTCCACCAACCAACCGAGCGCGACAGGAGAAGCGCTGATGGCAGCCAGCATGATTGGTGCTTTGGCGACGCAGATGGATTGGATCCAACTCGGCCCCTGGACCAGCCCGGATGAGCAGGGTTTCGGCTATATCCCGCAGTGTGTTGAACGGGTGGTGAGTTATGGCCTGATGGTCGACCCTGCCAACGGCAGGCGCTTCTTTAAAGAAACCGGCAACCGTAAAGAGCGTGCTGATGCCATTATTCAACTGTGGCATCCGGCGTTGATTATCGCGGACAAAACCAACACGCTGAAAATGGTCGATGAAGGGCGGATGAACGGCGCGCTGAAAAATGGCTCGCTCAAAACCTACAACACGCTGTAAGAAGTGGCGCAGGCTTACGGCATACCGGCGGCGGCTTTTGTTGAACAGGTGAAACGCTGGAACGGCTACGTAGAGCAGCATCTGGAAAACGACCCCGACCTGGGCTGTATGATTTTCAAAGATGCTTCGCCCAATATCACGCCGCCTTACTATGTGGCGCGCCTCTGGCCGCGCGTTCACCACACCATGGGGGGGGCTGGCGATCAATAAAGATGCACAGGTGATTGGTTTTGATTTGAAGCCGATTGTGGGGCTTTATGCCGCCGGGGAAGCCGCAGGCGGGGTGCACGGTGCGGTGCGTCTGGGTAGTGTTGCCATGACGGATTGCATCGTGTTTGGGCGTATTGCCGGGAAAAACGTGGTAAAGGCGAGCTGAGGGTATTAAGAAGAGAGGCCGCGTCAGCGGCCTCATCATCATTACTTCAACGTCAGCGTGCGAATGATGCTTTCCGCTTCGGTTTGCGCCGCTTGTTGATTATCGGCAGGCAGCGTGATTTGCAGCGTCAACAGTTGGTTCGCCACGTTCCCCAGCAGCACGGAAGAGTAAACCTGCTTGCCGCTGCCACTGTTGGAGATGCTGTCGAGCTGTTGCAGCGCATGGCCGTTAACCTCAATGGCTTTATTGGTGACAACCTGCAAGTTGGCATCGCGGGCGCGTTGCTGATCTTCAAGGCGCTGCGTTAATACTGGCAGGGTTTCGTTGCTGCTATCGCCCAGGATGACAATCACTGCGCGCTGGCCATTATCGTTGGCGTAGACATGCATGTTGTTGGACTGCGAACCCACTTTTCCACTTTGATCATGCATATCCGCAGGCAGCGTGAACGTGATGTTGCCAGACAGCAGCGAGATGGTTTGACTGGCGGCCTGCGCGGCCGGGACATCGTGTCCTGCGTGGCCCGCATTGTCGTCTTTCTTACCGTCGCAGGCGGCCAATAGTGCGGCAAGCAACGTAATTCCAAGATATTTCACTAGCTTCGGCATAAGCGTCCTTCTCTTTTATCAGGCATACACGGGTAAACCGCTATATCGCACCCTATTCACTGGTGAAACTCAAGCGTTTTGTTGTCACAAAACCTATTTTAGGACGGTTCCTGAGACACTGCCACTTTACTCCTCGTCATCCTCGGCGAAAGCCGGGGATCTCTGCCAGAAAGAATGCGTTTCTCCTGTGCGAGATTCCCGCCTTCGCGGGAATGACGGAGGCGGGCGAGAATGACAGAGGTGGGATTCGCTCAAACGCTTGAGGAGCATATTGAGCATCACGCCGTACATCGGTAAGAAGAACAGCAAGCTAATCAGCAATTTGAAGGTGTAATCGACCAATGCGATTTCCACCCAGTTTGCCGCCATAAAAGCATCGGTGCTGCGATAGAAAGCGATGAAGAAGAAGGCCAGTGTATCGCTTAAATTACCAAACAACGTGGAGGCTACCCACCACGCCTTGCGCTGGCGCAGGCGGTTAAACACATGCACATCCAGAATTTGCCCCAGCACGTAGGCCATAAAGCTGGCGCACGCGATACGCGCAATCACGATATTGACGCTAGCGAGCGCACTGAACCCCCGCCACTCTCCCTGATAAAACAGCGCGGATACCACATAGGAAATCACCAGCGCTGGCACCATCACCGTCAGAATAATCCGGCGCGCCAACGGTGCGCCAAAGATACGTACGGTCAGATCGGTGGCCAGAAAGATAAACGGGAAGGTGAATGCGCCCCAGGTGGTATGGAACCCGAAGATGGAGATCGGCAACTGCACCAGATAATTACTGGAGGTAATGATCAGAATGTGGAACAACGACAGCCTGGCAAGCGCGCTAAGCCGCTGCTGGGCGGTAAAATGAAACATGGCAATGTGACCTTTTTAGTGATTGGGGTGAGGGAACCCAAGTGGTGCCGTTAACAATGATATTATGGCACGTAATTCATGCTGCTTATTCAATGCGACTGACACAAGGAGGAGCAGCGCGCGGCATGATACGCTGTTAGGTGGGGATTGCAATGGTGAATTTATGCGCAATCGATATCGTAGGTTGCGCAGGAAAATCTGCGGCGTAAACTAGGGCGGTTTTGATGGCTGCCACACTGGGCGGTCGTTATCTATGCCCTTATGCCATTGCCGAGAATAATGATGACCGACACCTTCACCAACCCGGATAAAACCCTCGATGCACAGGGGCTGCGCTGCCCGGAACCGGTGATGACGGTGCGTAAAACCGTGCGTCAGATGGAGACGGGGCAGACGCTACTTATTCTGGCTGATGACCCGGCAACCACGCGCGATATACCGGGCTTTTGCGTCTATATGGAGCACGAGCTTCTGGCACAGGAGACGGCATCACTGCCCTATCGCTACCTCCTGCGCAAGAAGTAGTCTTTTTGCCGTTACCCGGCGTCTTGTGGTTTTTCGCGTCGCAATAAGCGCAGTGCATTGGCGGTCATCAGCGCCGTGGCACCGGAATCATCAAGCACGGCGAGCCACAATCCGGTGATCCCCAGCAGGCTGGTCACCAGAAAGATGGCTTTCAGCCCCAGCGCCAGCGTGATGTTTTGCCGGATATTATTGCGCGTGGCGCGCGAGAGCCGAATCATGCCCGCCAGTTCGCTTAGCCGATTATGCGTGAGCGCCGCATCGGCGGTTTCCAGCGCAACGTCGCTGCCCCCTCCCATGGCGATGCCGATAGCCGCCGATTTCATTGCTGGCGCATCGTTAATGCCATCGCCCACCATCGCCGTCGGATGGATCTGGTTCATTTCGCGCACGGCATCGACTTTGTCGGCGGGCAGTAGACCCGCTTTATAGTCAATGCCCAGCGTCGCCGCGATGGCTGCCGCCGAACGTGGATTATCACCGGTGAGCATGGTGCAGCTAATTCCCAACGTGCGTAGTGCTTCAATCGCCTGCGGCGTATCCGCCCGCAAGGTGTCACGCAGCGCCAGCAAGCCAATGATGTGCGTTTCTTCCTGTACCACCACCACGGTTTTTCCGTCGCTTTCCAGGGTGTGAATCTGATTGCGCCAGTCTGCGTTGAGCGCCTCGGGTGCGATTTTAGCGGGTGCTTTGACGCTGATTTTTGCCTGCGATGAGACCCTCAACTCCCACGCCAGCCAGCGCACGCTGTGCCGTTGCCACCGGCAGCATCGGGGCAACCGTGCGGGCATGCTGGACAATTGCTTTCGCCAGCGGGTGGTGTGAACCCGTCTCGATCGCCGCCGCGCGTGCCAGCAACGCAGCCTTGCTCACGCCCTGCGCGGGTATCACATCTGTCACCTGAGGTTTGCCCTGTGTCAGGGTGCCGGTTTTGTCGAAAACGATGGTATTGATGGTGCCCAGAATCTCCAGTGCCGCGCCGCCTTTGATTAGCGCGCCGCGCCGGGCAGCGGCTGCTAAGCCGGATGTGATGGCCGCTGGGGTGGAAATCACCAGTGCACAGGGGCAGCCAATCAGCAATAGCGTCAGGCCGCGATAAACCCACTCTTGCCACGGCGCACCAAATAGCAGTGGCGGCACCACGATGGTCGCCGCGGCAAGCAGCATGATGGCTGGGGTGTAATAGCGGCTAAAGCGATCGAGAAAACGCTCTATCGGCGCACGGTGGCTCTCGGCTTCTTCAATCAAATGCAAAATACGGTCGATGGCGCTGTTGCCCGGTTCTGATATCACGCGCAACTGTATCAGGCGATCGACGCTCAGGCTGCCTGCTGAGACCTTGTCACCCTGCTCACGCTCTACCGGAAGGGATTCCCCGGTCAATGCGCTTTCATCAAAGCTGGCATGGGGAACCAGCAGTTCACCATCGGCGGGCAATCGGCTGCCCGGTGCCACTTCGATCACATCGCCGGGTTGCAGTGCGGCAATGCTGGCCTGAGTACGCTGACCAGCACGGATCACCGTTGCGGTTTCTGGCATCAACGCCATCAACGCGCTGACGCCGCGACGGGCGCGCTGTGCGGCGTAGGCTTCCAGGCGCTCTCCCAGCATAAACAGCAAAATCACCATGGTGGCTTCGCTGGTAGCACCAATCAACAAGGCACCCAGCGCGGCGACGCTCATCAGCATTTCGATGGCAAAGGGCGTGCCGCTGCGAATCAGTTTAATGGCCTGTGAGAGCAGCGGCATCAGCCCCAGCAGTGTGGTGGCGATAAAGGCTATCTATGAAGCGCTAGGCGAAAACAGCGAAAGTATCCCGCTGACTGCGGTCAACACCGCAAACAGAATGAGAAAACCGTGTTCACGCAGGATACGGCGTAAAGGCGTTTCGGCAGAGGTGGATGATGTTGGGACGGTTGCGCTGGGGGACGTATCTTGCCAGGTAAACCCAGCGAGCTCTACGGCACGTTGAATCTCTGTGCGAATATTGGACTGTGCATCAACAATGAGTTTTTCGGTGGCGAAGCGAACGCTTGCTTGAATAACGCCGGGAAGCGGGTGAGGCATCACTGTCGCTGCCGTCGGGGTCACCGGAATCGCCGCTCTCTCCATCGTCAGACGCGCTGTGTTCCGCGCTGGGTGTGGTGTCGCATGCAGAGATTGTTGTAGTGCTGTGTTTAACCGCGCAGCAACTGCGATCGGCATGGCTACTGCGTTGCGCATGGCGTTGGCAGCAAGCATTGGCACCTTTGATCGTGGTGAGTGTGGCAAGAATGAGTCTGGTGATGAGAATGCATCATGCTCTCCTATTTGATGATAGTGGTTCTCATCCAAGACTTTATCACTGCTGCCAGTAGCTGCACAGCGCTTTTGATATTCAGCACTGATTAAAAATAGAGCGCTCTTACGATTAAAAAATGGCCCGCGAAATAGCTGGCAGCCACAATCGCCTGATGGGCACGAAACGGAAAGCGGTAATGGTGAATCAGCCAGACGCCGTGGGCGATAAACAGCAGCACGCTGCCCGCAAACCAGGAGAGATTATTACTGCTGCCAAGCGCAAAGTACTGTTCCCCGGCAACCCACACCATGACCGCATTCATTGCGACAAATGCCACGACCGGCCAGCGCAGGGTGTCGAGTCGTGACCACAGGATGGCAAGCAGTATCGCGATAATCACCAGCAGCAACAGTGGCAGCGGCCAGAAAAACGTGAGTGACGCTTTCGCCACCAGAAACCCGATGGTGTAGAGCAGATGGCAGGCGGAATAGGCACCGATGGCGAACATCATGCGCTGTATTGGCAGCAACAGCAGGATATCCGCAGCTAACGTTGCCAACAGGCCGAGCACGATAAAGTAACCGGTGACGCTCATCAGCGGCGTTTGCCAGGCCAGCGCGAGCAGCAGCGCGATGGTAATGGGCTTGAACAGCCAGCGTTGCCAGCCAGGCCCACGGTAGCTGGCATCGACGTAGAGCCAGCCTGAAAAGAGAACGGCAATAAACGACCAGAGCATAGGGTATCCTTATCACCTTATTGGATTTTTCATCATTGAGTGTAGGAGATCGCACGCGGGATGAACAACACGCCGTGTGACAAGTGCGAAGTCACGCGCTTCATGTTATGTTGGCGGCAATAATGATCGTTTTTTGTATATATATCTTCGCGATACTACTGAAGGGGGACGGTTTTTGCATGAGCAGTGAGTCAGCGCTCTACCGGATTCAATTTATGAATAACGGCAAAAATTATCAGCTTTACGTGCGAGAGTTGGTGCAAAGCAGTCTTTTTGGGTTTATCGAGATTGCGGATTTCGTTTTTGACGGTCCCTCCACCCTGCTGGTTGGCCCTTCTACCGAGAAGCTGAAAACGGAGTTTTCCGGCGTAAATCGCAGCTTTATTCCGCTGCAAGCGGTGATCCGCATCAATGCCGCGACGGAGAAAGGGGCGGCCCGTATTTCCGAGCTGGGCGACAATGTAACCGCGTTCCCTTTTCTTTCTGGGAAAAAGCCATGATGTCGTGGGAAATGTCCCATTGGTGGTCTTTGGTTGTCAGCCTGATCCTGTTTCTGGGGGGGGGGGGCGACAGTTTCTGCGGCAACGACGCCAGCGCGTAGAGGACGATGCCACACCGCTACGCACGGTAGAGGCCGAGATCGCCGCGCTGCGCGCCATACCGTTGGCGCGCCCCACGCGCGCGCAACCGATGAATCCCGATCTTCCCGAGCGCTATGAGGCGACGTTTATGCTATTGCCCGCAGGGGAAAACCTCACCTGCCACCTGAGCGAGACCCAATATCGAGTGCTGGCGTTGGGTATGACGGGCAGATTGCAGGTCCAGGGCTCACGTTTTGTGTCCTTCGAACCTGCATAGGGCTATTTTTTGTCCCGCTAGTGGGTTGAACACCCTTCATCTTTTTCTGCCACGCCAGCAGTTCAAACACCCCGAACAGGAAAATACGTGCTTCCAGCGCGCGGCTCAATGGCCCCTGTTCTTTACCGTGGCTGGCACGTAACAACAGCACCTGAAAACCGTGCATCAACAGCGTAAACCCCATCGCGACCATCATGAAGATGTTCAGTGGGCGGGGAAAGGGCGCAATCAGGTTGGTAATCAAAAAGCCCCACACGCCGATCATCAAATCCGACCCAGGTTAATCCAAATCATCGTCTGCCTCTTCATGCTGTGTGGGCGTAGCCTGGCGGATATACAGCCGGTATGCCACTTGTCCTGCCACTTTTTCGCGGTGTAGCGTCCAGGTAACCGGAATCTCTAGCTCGCCATTCTCGGCCTCGGTTTCCACATAAATCCACGCCTCGGGTGCCAGCCAGCCCTGCTGTTCCAGCAAACGGAGCGTCTGGTTTAATAAGTCCCGGCGAAAGGGGGGATCGAGAAACACCACGTCATAGGGCTCACCGGTCTGCGCAAGCCAGTTCAACGTATTGGTATTGATGATGCGGGCGTTGTTCGCCTTCAACAGTACCGCATTCTGTTCCAGTTGCCTGGCGATTCTGCGTTCGTTTTCCAGCAGGGTGACATGTGCCGCATAGCGTGACAGCGCTTCAAACCCCAGTGCGCCACTGCCTGCGAAGCCATCCAGGCAACGGGCCTGCTGAATGACCGGCGCCAGCCAGTTAAACAGCGTTTCACGAACGCGATCGGTGGTGGGGCGCAGCCCTGGGCTGTCTGGCACGGGAAGTTTTCGCCCGCGCCACTGGCCGCCGATAATGCGGATTTGGCCTGCCTGTGCAGGTGCATTTTTTTTTGCCATCGTCTGTTTACTGTAGAACTCCGGGTTGCCGGGTGCTGAGATTCGCTATCGGTAATAGGTAGGCGCTATTCTAACGAGGGTTAGGAGGGGAAGGAATGTTAATATCAGGTTTCTCTGCGGTGACGCGTGGTTTTGGCCTACCCGGTTATCGAGATGACATACTTCGTTACCGAGATTGTCTCCACCTGCCCTGCCATGGTGCGTGTTGCTGCCGGGCGGAAAGTGGTAGACTCTGGGCTCGACTCTGACCGGGCTATTGACTTCAATTATTTAAGCGCTGCTGTGAGCAGCAGCATGGGGCGCGATTGCGATATGACAAAAGAGAAAAAACGCGGTTTCTTTTCCTGGCTGGGATTAGGGCGTCAGGAAGAGGAACAGACTGAGCAACCGCAAGCAGCAGAACAGCAGCAGGATATGGCACAGCCTCAGGACAATGATGTGCCTGTGGTATCGGAGGTTCACGCCGAAACGCCAAACGATGAGCCTGACGTGCAGACAGAGGTTCACAGTGCACAGGTGCCTGAAGAACCGGCCGCCGTGCAGCCAGAATCGCCACGCGTTGTTGATGTCGTTGAAACCGCTGAGACGGTAGATCGTGCAGAGGCGCAGGCGAGTCCTGAAGCGCAGGATACTTTGCTATCACAAGATGTTCTGCCATCACAGGACAGTGCCGATGAGCAAGCGATAACGGAAGTTGCAGAACACGTTGTTGAGCCTGTGGCACAGGAGCAGGAAAGGCCGACCAAAGAGGGTTTTTTCGCCCGGCTAAAACGCAGTCTGGTAAAAACCCGAGAAAACCTCGGTTCCGGATTTATCGGATTGTTTCGCGGTAAGAAAATCGACGACGATCTGTTTGAGGAACTGGAAGAGCAATTATTGATTGCTGATGTCGGCGTGGAAACCACGCGCAAGATTATTGCCGACCTGACAAAGCAAGCCAGCCGTAAACAACTGAAAGATGCCGATGCGCTGTTGGTGAAACTGAAAGAAGAGATGGGCGCTATCCTTAACAAGGTGGACGAGCCGCTTAACATCGACGGAAAAACCCATTACGTAATCCTAATGGTGGGCGTTAACGGCGTCGGGAAAACCACCACCATCGGTAAATTGGCGCGCCAGTTCCAGGCGCAGGGTAAATCGGTGATGCTGGCCGCCGGGGATACCTTCCGTGCCGCCGCCGTAGAGCAGTTGCAAGTATGGGGCCAGCGCAACAACGTGGCCGTGGTCGCGCAGCACACGGGGGCGGATTCTGCCTCGGTGATTTTTGATGCCATTCAAGCGGCAAAAGCGCGCGGTGCTGACGTGCTGATCGCTGATACCGCAGGACGCTTGCAGAACAAAACGCACCTGATGGAAGAATTGAAGAAAATTGTCCGCGTGATGAAAAAACTGGATGAGTCTGCGCCGCATGAAATCATGCTGACGTTGGACGCCAGCACCGGACAAAACGCCGTCAGCCAGGCGAAACTGTTTAACGATGCCGTCGGCTTGACCGGCATCACCCTGACCAAGCTGGACGGCACCGCGAAAGGCGGGGTGATCTTCGCCATCGCCGATCAGTTTGGGATTCCTATCCGCTATATTGGGGTAGGGGAAGGTATTGATGATTTGCGTCCCTTTAAGGCTGACGATTTTATTGAGGCGCTTTTTGCCCGCGAAGACTGATGTCTCTGAGGATAAACAGCTTGCCCGAGATGATGAAAACGGATGATTCGCTTTGAACAAGTCAGTAAGGCTTATCTCGGTGGACGTCAGGCGTTGCAGGGGGGTGGATTTCCATCTGCTTCCTGGGGAGATGGCGTTTCTGACGGGCCATTCTGGTGCCGGGAAAAGTACCATGCTGAAACTGATTTGTGGCATAGAGCGCCCGAGCGCGGGCCAGATTTTGTTCAGCGGGCACAATATCAGCCGCTTGAAAAAGCGTGAGGTGCCCTTCTTGCGCCGCCAGATCAGCATGATCTTTCAGGATCACCATCTGCTGATGGATCGTACCGTCTACGATAACGTGGCGATGCCGCTGATTATTGCCGTGGCGAGCAGTGAAGATATCCGCCGCCGTGTTTCGGCCGCTCTCGATAAAGTGGGCTTGCTGGACAAAGCCAAGAGCTACCCGATTCAATTGTCTGGCGGTGAACAGCAGCGTGTGGGCATTGCCCGCGCGGTGGTGAACAAACCGACGGTACTGCTGGCAGATGAGCCGACCGGTAACCTGGATAACTCGTTGTCTCAGGATATTTTGCGTTTGTTCGAAGAATTTAACCGCGTTGGCGTTACGGTGTTGATGGCAACGCACGACACGACGCTGATTGCCAGCCGTCAGTATCGCGTACTGACGCTGTCGCAAGGACGTATGCTGGGAGGCGTTTATGGCGACTAATTCCCGTAACCCGAAACCCGAAACCCGAAACCCGAAACCCAGCGTAAATAAGGAAAAGGCACTGCGCGGTGGTTGGCAAGAACAGTGGCGCTATGCCTGGGACAATACGTTGGCGGATATGTTGCGCCGGCCGCTGGCGACGCTGCTGACCGTGATGGTGATTGCCATCTCGCTGACCTTGCCAAATATCTGTTATCTGGTGTGGAAAAACGTCAGTCAGTTGCGGCGCAGTGGTATCCCACGCCGCAACTGACGGTCTATCTGGATAAGGCGTTGGACAATGATGCGGCGCAGGGCGTGATTAACACGCTTCAGGCAGAGGACGGGGTGGAGAAGGTCAACTACCTGTCCCGTGATGAAGCGATGGGTGAGTTTCGCAACTGGTCTGGTTTCGGTGGGGCGCTGGACATGCTGGAAGAGAATCCGCTGCCTGCCGTTGCCATCATTACGCCAAAGCTGAACTTCCAAAGCTCACAGACGCTGACCTCGCTGCGCGATCGCGTGGCGGCGGTGCACGGTGTGAGTGAAGTCCGTATGGACGATAGCTGGTTTGCGCGCTTGGTGGCGCTGACCTCACTGGCGGGTCAGGTGGCCACTACCATCGGTATCCTGATGATTGTTGCCGTGTTCCTGGTCATCGGTAATAGCGTGCGTCTGAGTATTTTCAGCCGCCGTGAAACCATTAATGTCATGAAGCTGATTGGGGCGACGGACGGCTTTATTTTACGTCCCTTCCTCAACGGTGGCGCGTTGCTGTCGCTGATTCTGTCGCAGGCGTTGGTCTGGAAGCTCTCTGCCGCGGTCGATCAGGTTGCTACGGTATTTGGTACGCGCTTTGCCGTAACCGGACTCACCTGGGATGAATCACTGCTGCTGTTGATTGCTGGGATGATTGGCTGGCAGCATGGCTGGCAACCGTGCAACATTTACGTCGCTTTACCCCAGAATGAGTTTTTTCTGGTAGGATTTTCTGGTGCCTTGGCGCGCTGAGGGTTGGGTAAAATCATCGACAGGTTCGCCTTGATCTGTCGCCGTCAGGCGATAAAATAGAGTTAGTCGATGAACAGAATGAACTCTTGGCATACGACATAGTCAAAGGTTCTGTGCCGGAGCGGCATTTAAGGTTCATCGGTTTTGTTGTACTTAATGTGAGGTTTAACGTTGTATTTTATTCACTCACGCTAATTGAAGAGGGGTCGAATGACCAAAGATATGCAAACTTTCACCTTAGTTCCCCAGGGCAGTCTGGAAGGGTATATTCGTGCCGCCAACGCCTATCCGATGCTGACGGCGGAGGAAGAGCGGGCACTAGCTGAACGGCTGCATTACGAGGGCGATCTGGAATCGGCGAAAGCGTTGATCCTATCGCATCTGCGCTTTGTGATTCACGTAGCCCGTACTTATGCTGGTTACGGATTGCCACAGGCAGACCTGATTCAAGAAGGCAATATCGGCCTGATGAAAGCGGTGCGCCGCTTCAACCCGGAAATGGGTGTGCGTCTGGTGTCCTTTGCTGTGCACTGGATCAAAGCCGAAATTCACGAATATGTGTTGCGTAACTGGCGTATCGTCAAGGTTGTGACCACCAAAGCGCAGCGCAAGCTGTTCTTTAACCTGCGTAAGACTAAACAGCGTCTGGGCTGGTTTAATCAGGACGAAGTAGAACTGGTGGCCCGTGAATTGGGTGTCACCAGCAAAGATGTGCGCGAGATGGAATCGCGTATGGCCGCGCAAGACATGACGTTCGATCCCACTCCGGATGACGAATCGCACGATGGCCAAGCGATGGCACCCATGCTCTATCTTCAGGATAAATCTTCTGATTTTGCCTATGGCATCGAAGAAGATAACTGGGATAACCACGCAGCGGACAAGCTTGCCTACGCGTTGGAAGGGCTGGATGAACGCAGCCAGCATATTATCCGGGCGCGCTGGTTGGATGATGACAATAAATCCACCTTGCAAGAACTGGCCGATCAATACGGCGTGTCCGCAGAACGTGTGAGTCAGTTAGAGAAAAACGCCATGAAGAAACTGCGGGCAGCGATTGAAGCTTGATGACAGTACTTATTCAGATAGTGAAAAGGCCAACGTATGTTGGCCTTTTTTGTCGCGCATATTGAAGGATAAGTAGAGGGAATATTAGTCAGAGTAAGATGTGATTTCATCCTTGATTTCCTGAGGTATAAATAATACGGTTTCTGTTGTTATTGAATGGTATTCTTTCTTTAAATGAAAATACTCACCATGCGTTTTTGACATCATATACATGAAATAAAAGTCGTTTAATTTTTTTATATTCAATGCGAGTATTTCATAATCTTTCTCATCAACTCTTTTCGTCAATATATCATTGAAAATAAATTCAGCCACCCTTGCGTTAGTAATGCTATTACCAACACTTTCGGTAATGCCTATGTCATATTGATTACTATATTGAAACTCAGAGGGTAAAAAATTTTTTCAAGCAGTGTTTCTTTATATATCAACTGAATAAGGGAATTTTGTATGCAATATGACCATCTTAACTCAATGTGTTCTTGTTCAATATATTGTTTGCGTGCCTCATCATGGGTGATCATATAATGGTGTGATGACATAAGGTTTAGTATGTCTTTGTATATGTTTGATGCGTTACTGAACAGCCCCCATGTTGTATATCCAGTTCCGATGATGTTCATTGCATATTTTATAATGAGGATTTGCAAGTATTCTATATCTTCTTTTTTTGGTCTTTTTTTTGTAAGGTATACTCATCCAGGCATCGTTTAATGTTTTTAAATGTTCAGTTTTAACTGAGGGTTCATCATTCAACCTATTTATTTGTGCATCACAAAGATCTTTTTTCTGATAGATCTCATTTTCTATTTTTAGTAAATCAGAATTGTATTCTGATACATTAGTAATCGATTTTTCTTGGTTATAATATGATGGGTAAACATTTGATAATGTTATTTTCATTTTCCCCCTGATGTAAATGTACTTATTAGTGTCTATTGTCATTTAATTGTTTTAAAATTTCATACATAATGAAATTTTTTCACGGTATTTATTATAAATATATCAATTTTAATGGTGTTCTAACGAGCTTTACATGATGGGAACTACAATAAGATTTGTTAACTAGGGAAGTGGGGATATATCGTCATCCGTACCCTAGGCTAACGGATGAGGTGTTTTATCGCGTAGTCGAAAAATGAGTCGTATCAGATGGTATTATTAAGAGGCCAATAGATTTACCTAGCGCTACGATAGGTAGCGCGTGGGTTATGCATGAATCCATCACTATTTCTGGTAGGGCTCCTGCCGTTTGTTAGCGGTTAACTTAGGGTGTAGAGCCACCCTCCTGATACCGGGAAGAATCCACAACTTTCCATAAAGCGGTCCAGCACGACTTCATTAACGCCAGCATGATCTGCTGTTGTCAGCCAAAATTCTTTCACGCCCGGTAACTGGCGCACCACTTCCTGAATCAGGTGCAGGCCAACGCCACGGCGGCGCGTCGCTTCTCTGACCATCAGATCATCGAGTTCCGCGTATTCGCCATCAATTTCCACCATCACCGCTGCCAGCAAGCGGCCATTGAAGCGTGACGCGAACAGGCGCTGGTGCAGATCAAGACTCTGTTCCAGCAGGTCGAGATTATGGTGGGGCCAAATCTTGGCGAGATCAATTCTATCCTGGTCGCTGAATAACGAGAGACATTCGACGGCGAGCTTCATTTCGATAACCCTCTCAATGCGTTTGCATAAAGCATAGCTGTAGCCTAAAGCATAATGTAGTAGCGATGTAGATAAACAGTTGTGTAAGTTTTTCTTTACGGTTAATAGGGGAAAATGTTTTCCTCGCCGATAATTTTTCGAGTATTGAGTTGCCCATTGCCGTATAAAGCCGTATAAAGCCGTATAAAGCCGTATAACTGATTATGTATAAAATAAATAGTGGCTTATAAGGCTGGTATTTTATGCTGTTTACACCGCTTATTTCTGATTGCGAGAGTTGATTTGCAGCATAAAATTCCTATTTAATGACATGAAAAATAACGCCTTATTAGCTAAGTATAGCTAATAAAAAGCCTAACCTGTTCTTACTTATAAGAAAAAGATTGAGTACGGCGGGTTGATACAGGTTTGCAGGCGAACTCCATAACGACAGATAGGGTGAATCGAATGAAAGTAGCTAAAGGTAAAGTCGTACTGTTAGGGTGTATGGCCACAGCGTTCGCACACATGGCCCATGCAGAAGACATCAAGGTTGCCGTTGTCGGTGCCATGTCCGGCCCGGTTGCAAAGTACGGCGACATGGAATTTATCGGTGCGCGTCAGGCGATTGCTGACATCAACGCCAAAGGTGGCGTGAAGGGTAATAAACTGGTTGCCGTGTAATATGACGATGCCTGTGACCCGAAACAGGCCGTTGCCGTTGCCAACAAAGTGATTAACGATGGCATTCGTTACGTGATTGGTCACCTGTGCTCCTCTTCTACCCAGCCGGCCTCTGATATCTATGAAGACGAAGGCGTGCCGATGATTACGCCAGCGGCGACTGCACCGGATCTGACTACCGGTGGTTACAAACTGGTGCTGCGTACCACCGGTCTGGATTCCGATCAGGGCCCGACCGCCGCTAACTACATCGTGAATACCATCAAACCGCAGCGTATCGCTGTGGTACACAACAAACAGCAGTACGGTGAAGGTTTGGCGCGCTCTGTTCAGGACAGCCTAAAAAAAGCGGGTGCCAACGTGGTACTGTTTGAAGATGTAACCGCTGGGGACAAAGATTTCTCCACGCTGGTGGCGCGTTTGAAGAAAGAGAACGTGGATTTCGTCTACTTTGGCGGCTACTACCCGGAAATGGGCCAGATTCTGCGTCAGGCACGCCAGGCTGGGTTGACCACCAAATTCATGGGTCCAACTCCTCACTGCCCAACATCGCGGGCGCGGCGTCTGAAGGCATGCTGGTAACCCTGCCGAAACGTTATGACCAGGTTCCTGCTAACCAGCCGATCGTGGATTCACTGAAAGCGAAAAAACTGGATCCGACCGGGCCGTTCGTCTGGACTACCTACGCCGCGTTGCAGTCTCTGACTACCGCGATGGAGCGCAGCGGTACAGAACCGGAAGCTATCGCAAAAGACCTGAAAGCCAACACCGTGGAGACCGTAATGGGTCCGTTGAGCTGGGATACAAAAGGTGACCTGAAAGGGTTTGAGTTTGGCGTATTCGAGTGGCGTGCAGACGGCACTTCTAGCGCAAAATAATCGCTGCCGCCCACTCAGTTCCTGAACACCGATGCCCCCCACCGCCTTCAGGCCGTGGGGCAAAATCTTAAGGTGTAAAGGTTAATTCTAAGGTAAAGGTATGTCCGAGCAGTTCCTCTATTTCCTTAAGCAAATGTTCAACGGCGTGACGTTGGGCAGCACTTATGCGCTGATTGCCATTGGCTACACCATGGTTTACGGCATTATCGGCATGATTAACTTCGCCCACGGCGAAGTCTACATGATCGGTAGCTATTTCTCTTTTATCGTTATCGCTGCACTGATGATGATGGGTATCGACGTCAGTTGGGTGTTGATCGGTGCCGGATTTATCGCGGCCATTGTGATCGCCAGTGCTTACGGCTGGAGCATCGAACGGGTGGCCTATAAACCGGTGCGTAATTCCAAGCGCCTTATTGCGCTGATTTCCGCCATCTGGATGTCCATCTTTCTGCAAAATTACGTCAGTCTGACGCAAGGTTCGCGCGATGTAGCGCTGGTGCATGGTCAACTGGTTGTCGGGGAAAGCAATGGCTTTGCCGCCACCATTACTACCATGCAGGTGACCATCTGGGTTATCACCTTCATCACCATGCTGGCACTAACCACCTTTATTCGCTATTCCCGCATGGGGCGCGCCTGCCGTGCCTGTGCGGAAGACCTGAAAATGGCCAGCCTGTTGGGCATCAGCACTGGCCGCGTGATCTCGCCGACCTTTGTGATCGGCGCGGCGATGGCGGCGGTTGCTGGCGTGTTGCTGGGCCAGTTCTATGGCGTGATCAACCCCTACATAGGTTTTATGGCGGGCATGAAAGCCTTTACCGCCGCGGTGTTAGGCGGGATCGGCAGCATTCCGGGCGCCATGATTGGTGGTCTGGTGCTGGGGGTGGCGGCGTTCCTCATGGGAATGCAACTGGGGCTTGATGACACCACGTTGGTAGTGCGCGGGGCAGATGCCGTGCGCTGGAACCTGATCGGCGTTGGCTGTGTGGTGGTGGTGTTCTTCCAACTGCTGCGCCCCTTCTTCCAAAGTGGAATGTGCAAACTGTCGGGCGGCGGCTCCTCACTGGCACTTCCGAGCTTTGACGGTAGCACGCCGCGTCAAAAAGTGCTGGCGGTGGCGCTGATTATTGCTGCGGTGGTCTGGCCGTTTTTGGTGTCGCGCGGTTCGGTGGATATCGCCACGCTGACGCTGATCTACGTCATGCTGGGCCTGGGCCTGAATGTTGTCGTTGGGCTGTCTGGTTTGCTGGTGCTGGGCTACGGCGGCTTCTACGCCATTGGCGCTTATACCTACGCGTTGCTGAACCACTACTACGGGCTGGGCTTCTGGCAGAGCCTGCCGCTGGAGGGTATCGCTGCTGGGTTGTCCGGTTTCCTGCTCGGTTTCCCGGTGTTGCGCCTGCGCGGTGACTATCTGGCGATTGTGCCGCTCGGTTTCGGTGAAATCGTGCGTATTCTGCTGCTCAACAACACCGAATTTACCGGTGGCCCTAACGGCATCAGCCAGATTCCTAAACCTACCTTCTTTGGGCTGGAGTTCAGCCGCCGCGTCAGCGAAGGCGGTTGGGGCACTTTCCACGACATGTTTGGCCTGAAGTATGACCCCAGCGATCGTATCACTTTCCTTTATCTGGTGGCGCTGCTGCCGGTTATCGCAACTCTGTTTGTCATCAATCGTTTACTGCGTATGCCGTTGGGGCGTGCCTGGGAAGCGCTACGTGACGATGAGATTGCCTGTCGTTCGTTAGGATTAAGCCCAACCCGTATCAAGCTGACAGCGTTTACCATCAGTGCGGCGTTTGCCGGTTTCGCTGGCACGTTGTTTGCCGCGCGTCAGGGGTTTGTCAGTCCGGAATCCTTTACCTTTGCTGAATCGGCGTTCGTGCTCGCCATTGTGGTGTTAGGCGGTATGGGCTCTCAGTTTGCGGTGGTCCTCGCGGCCATTCTGCTGGTGGTATCGCGTGAATTGATGCGCGATCTGAATGAGTACAGCATGCTGCTGCTGGGAGCTCTGATGGTGCTGATGATGATTTGGCGTCCGCAAGGGCTGTTGCCGATGAAGCGCCCAGAGATGAAGCTGAAGGTTGAGAAGAAGGAAGAACAGGCATGAGTACGCAACCATTATTATCGGTTCGTGGCCTGACCATGCGCTTTGGCGGTTTGCTGGCGGTCAACAATGTGGAACTGGACCTGAATCAGGGCGAAATCGTCTCTCTGATTGGTCCGAAGGGCGCGGGTAAAACCACGCTGCTCGGCACCGCGTGCGACGGCGGGTTCCATCATTTATGAGGGAAAAGACATCACCCAGTGGCAAACGGCGCAGATTGTGCGTGAAGCCATCGCCATTGTGCCGGAAGGTCGCCGCGTGTTTTCACGCATGACGGTGGAAGAGAATCTGGCGATGGGCGGCTTCTTTGCTGACAAAGAGCAGTATCAGTCGCGTATTGCGCTGGTATACGATCTGTTCCCGCGTCTGTATGAGCGCCGCGCGCAGCGTTCCGGCACCATGTCCGGCGGTGAGCAGCAGATGCTGGTCATCGGACGTGCCTTGATGAGCCAACCGCGTTTGCTGCTGCTGGACGAGCCCTCTCTGGGGTTAGCGCCGATTATTATTTTGCAGATTTTTGATACTATCGCTCAACTGCGCGAAGAAGGGATGACCATCTTCCTGGTCGAGCAGAATGCGAATCAGGCGCTGAAATTGGCGGATCGTGGTTATGTGCTGGAGAATGGTCGGGTAGTATTGGAAGATACGGGTGCCGCCTTGCTGGCAAATGAAGCTGTGCGTTCTGCCTATCTCGGTGGATAACCATGCTGTCTGAACGACCATTATTGCGCGACAATCGTCGCGTCTGGGTGGGCCAGCATTGTCTGGCCCATCGTGTTATCTGATGAATCAAGAGAATGAAAATGGCAACTGAAGGATTACTGTCTCAGCGTATGGCGAGACTGAAAAGCTCGGCGATTCGGGAATTATTGAAACACAGCAAGATGGATCATGTGATTTCTCTGGCTGGGGGAATTCATTCAGATGCCTTGTTCGATTTTGAGGGATTAAACCAGGCGACCCAGCGTGCGATTACCGAACAGCCGAAAAACGCGTTTCAGTATGGTTTGACGGAAGGCAGCGATACGCTGCGTGTGCGTATTGCTGAACTGTGCGCGCTGCGCGGTATGAAAACCCACGCTGACGACATGGTGGTCACGGCTGGCTCGCAGCAGGCGTTGGAACTGGCGGAAGCGCGCGTGATGTCGGTCGCGTCCGACAAAGACGGCATGGTGGTGGACGAGTTGGAAACCCTGCTGCACACCCAGCGCATTAAAGCGGTGTATCTGGTGCCGAACTTTGGTAATCAGAGCGGGTGGTACTGAATGAAGCGCGTCGTCGCCAGTTGATTACGCTCGCCGATCGCTACGGCTTTGTGATTATTGAAGATGACCCCTACGGAGAACTGCGTTTCACCGACGAGCGCAACCAGACGCTGTTCCAGCTTGGGCAAGAGATGCTGGGCCACAACGATGCGGTGATCTACACCTCGACGTTCTCAAAAATTCTGGCACCGGGCCTGCGCCTCGGCTGGGACATCCTGCCGCAGTGGTTGCTGCATAAAGTGGCGATCATCAAGCAGGTGGCGGATTTGCATGCCAGCTCGCTGTCGCAAACCATCGCGGAATACTATCTGGCGTCGGGGCGTTTACCGACCCAAATCGACAAGATTCGCGAAGCCTACAAGCATAAAGGTGAACTGCTGGGATCGCTGATTGAACAAGAGTTGGGCGACGTGATGACCTTCAACAAACCCAAAGGCGGCATGTTCCTGTGGGCGCGCTTCCGCGAGCCGTTCAACACCACACAGTGGCTGGAAAAAACACTGTAACAGGGTGTGGTGTTCGTGCCGGGTGAGTTCTTCTTCCCGGAACGCCCTGATTACGCCACGCTGCGTTTCTCGTTTGCTACCGCAACGGATGAGAAGATGCACGAGGCGGTTGCTCGCCTGAAACGCGCGCTAAGTTGAGTGGTGTACCAAAACCGCTGCCTGTGGGCAGCGGTTGCCTCCTAGGTTAAACCGCGCGTCAGCACAGTTGCCGAATCAGATGCGGCAGTTCCTGACTGACGATCTCCAGCAGGGTATCGCGCGCTGCGTCTGGCGCATTTCCTACCCACGCCACCGCCAGCGGTAAGGCAGTAAACGCCCCCTCGCCATGATCGATAGCCACAAAACGCACGTGCTGGGTTGCCATGCGCGCTGCCCAGCGCGGCATGATGGCTCCGCCCACTTCGCTTGCCACCATGCTGAGAATGGTCTGTTTTTCATCGACGAGCTGCACAATATGGGGTTTAAGCCCGGCCTGATAGAACAGCTTGATGGCGACATCGTGGCTGTGCGGACGTGCGCGGCGTGCCGGTACGATAAGCGGCAGCGTGGCGATATCCTTGATGGTTACGCTATGGCGCGTCGCTAACTGATGGTGTTCGGCGATGGCGAGCACCACATTTTCGTAGAGCAGAAAGCGGGTGGTGAGTTGCGGATCGCTCTCTTTCAGCGGGCGGATAAATGCCATATCCAGTTGGCCGGATTTCAACTTGGGCAGCAGTTGCGCGGTTTTGTTTTCATCAATGCGCACATCTACGTCGGGACAGGCGTGACGAAATGTGGGTAGCAGATGAGGCACTAGCGCAATCGCTGCGCTGTCGATGGCCACAATGCGCAATGTGCGTGCCTGAAGGCGTCCCTGACGGCGAAAGTGGACTCCCAGCACATCCACGTCAGCCACGATTTTCTTCCCTTCTTCCAACAGTTTGTGGCCGTGTGCCGTAAGCGCCACGTTGCGTGTGGAACGTACGAACAGACGCACGTTGAGGCTCTCTTCCAACAGGCGGATATGGCGTCCGGGGCGGAGGGCAACATATCGAGCTGCTGGGCTGCGCGGCCGAAATGTAGTGCGTCTGCCACCGCGATAAAGCAGCGCAACTGGCGGAGTTCCATGGGCGACCCTCAGTAGTAGGTAGAGCGAGCGCGTAGATAATAGCGCCGTTTTCAGCCTGAACAAGCGGTGAAAAAATGCTCATGTTGTTGGCGGTGATCCCTATCACAGAACCGCAAGGCGTAAAATGGGTGTGATTGTTGATTACATGTATCTTAAATGTTTGTTTTTATCGCTTTCCCACATTAAAAATAGGTGAATATTGATCGCCATCATCGAATTCAACGCCACCCTGGTGACGCCGCTGGATTATGCAAAATTTTTATATAATCCCAGGTGAATGATCCCGCCAATGTTCTGACGCATAGTCTGACCAGAAATAACGTGTATTAACCAGCCTTATTATTTTTTCTACTCTTACCCTATTATTCTGGAATGCATAATGAAAACAGATATTGAAAGTGTGACGCTAAAAAAGATCACCTGGCGGATTATTCCCTATGTCATGGTGGTTTATTTTGTCGGCTTTTTTGACCGTATTAATATCGGATTTGCCGCGTTAACCATGAATCAGGATTTAGGTTTTTCCGATGCGGTTTTTGGTTTGGGAGCGGGTTTGTTTTTTCCCGGTTATTTTCTGACGGATGTACCTTCTAACATTATTTTGCAGAAAGTCGGACCGCGTATTTGGCTCACGCGTATTTTGCTAAGCTGGGCCGTGATCACCGCGTTTATGATTAATGTGAAAACCGTGGAAGGGTTTTATATTCTCCGTTTTCTGCTGGGTGTTGCGGAAGCCGGTTCTTTCTCCGGCATTATTCTCTATCTCAGTACCTGGTTCCTAATGAAACGGCGGGCACAGATGATTGCCTTGTTTATGGCCGCCGCCCCGATTTCCGCGATGGTGGGCTCACCGCTGGCAGGGACTATTCTCAGTGCTCACGGCGCGCTTGGCCTCGCAGGGTGGCAGTTAATGTTCCTGATTTGTACCGTCGCGGCGACGGTCATGGGTGTGTTCACCTGGTTCTATGTTAACGACAAGCCGGAGAAAAACCGCTGGTTGACGGAGGAAGAAATGCAGTGGCTGGTGGCGACGCTGGCGGCGGAAAAACAGAACAAAGGTGAAGTGGTTAAAGTCAGCATCTGGAAAGGGATGACCGATATCCGTGTTCTGACGCTGGCCGTGGTCTATTTCGGCACCTCTGCCGGGCTCTATTCTCTCAATATCTGGTCGCCGTAGTTTATCAAATCCTTAGGTTTAACCACCATGCAGATTGGCCTGATCAATGCAGTGCCCTCGGCCATGGCCGCTATTGCGATGGTGATGTGGGCGCGGCATTCCGATAAAACGAAAGAGCGCACCCGGCATGTGGTGAGCGCGTGTTTGCTGGCGAGCACCGGGTTTGTGCTGGCGGGCTGGGCGCAGTCGTTACCGCTGGCGATTGCCGCGCTTGTCATGGCCAATATGGGTATCTCTTCTTGTAAACCGCCGATCTGGAGTATCCCGTCGCTGTTCCTGAGCGGGCCTGCTGCTGCCGTACTGGCCGCCATCAACTCTATCGGTAATCTTGGCGGCTTTGCGGGTCCCGCGCTGATCGGCTTGCTAAAAAGCAACACTGGCAGCTTTTCCATCGCGCTGTATTGCGTCGCGGGCATGTTGGTCGTTTCCACGATATTAACCCTGTCTATTGAAGTGCGTCGTTGTCGCGACGCCGCAAAGCTCGAATTAACCCATTCAACGAAATAAAGCCGTATCTGTTTTTTATTGGAGGTTGTGTGATGTCTCAAAATGATGTGTCGACATTGACAGAGATAATGACCCACTTTACCGGTTATGTTGGCAAACGTCTGCCAACCGATGTCATCAAGAAATTGGAAGAACTACGCAGTAAAGAAAAAGATGAACTGTCGCTTGCCAGAGTGGTTTATGACTCAATGTTTGAAAACCAAAAGCAAGCGGATCTATTAGATCGACCCTGCTGTCAGGATACCGGTGTAATTCAGTATTTTATTACGGCAGGATCGGCATTCCCTTATTTAGGTGAGTTGGAAAGCATATTACAAACGGCTACCGAAGAGACCACTAAAAAAGCGCCATTACGCCATAATGCGGTCGAAACCTTTATTGAGAAAAATACCGGTACCAATACCGAATCGCGTATTCCGTGGCTCGATTGGGAAATCATTCCTCATGATGATAGTTGCACCATTGAAGTCTATATGGGGTCTTCCCTTGTTGTGGTGGCTGAAGGCATGATAATGGCGTATTAAATCGCCAGAGGTCACCACCATGGACGAAAAGTCTCTCTACGCTCATATCCTCAACCTGTCTATTCCGTGGCATGTAAAGTCTCTTTCTCTCGATGAAAATGCCGG
The DNA here is from genome assembly GCF_018777385.1 of Candidatus Symbiopectobacterium endolongispinus. Classification (GTDB taxonomy): domain Bacteria; phylum Pseudomonadota; class Gammaproteobacteria; order Enterobacterales; family Enterobacteriaceae; genus Symbiopectobacterium; species Symbiopectobacterium endolongispinus. Next base: position 340,149 of record NZ_JAFJYB010000004.1, read on the forward strand.
TTCTGTTACCGTTACAGTTGAGATTGCGAAAAACACTCAGTTAACCTGTCCAACCTGCGGGAAATCTTGTCCTATTCACGATCACCGACATCGTAAATGGCGCCATCTCGATACCTGTCAGTTCGCGACAATAGTCGAAGCTGATGTACCCCGTATTATGTGCCCGGAGCATGGCTACCAGACGCTGTCTGTTCCATGGGCCGGCCCCGGTAGCCGGTATACGCTGTTGTTCGAGTCGTTCGTTATCTCATGGCTGAAAATCAGCACCGTGGATGCCGTCAGGAAACAGCTGAGGCTGAGCTGGAATGCTGTCGATAATATTATGCAACGGGCGGTTAAGCGTGGACTGGCCCGTCGAAAAACACCTCAGGCCGCACGTCATCTCTGTGTTGATGAGGTCGCTTTCAAAAAGGGGCATCAGTACGTCACCGTTATCTCTGATACCCAAGGACAGGCATTGGAACTCAAAGATGATCGCGGAGTTGAAAGTCTTGCTGGCTATCTCCGGAGTCTGGGTGACCGCCAGATTGAATCCATTAAAACCCTGTCGATGGACATGAATCTATCCTATATAAGCGCAGCGCGGCTCCATCTGCCTAACGCGGTGGAGAAGATCGCGTTCGACCACTTCCATGTAGCGAAAATGCTCTGTGCCGTCGTAGATAAAACACGACAGTTGGAGATGAAAACCATCCCGTTACCGGCACGAAAAAGTGCACATCGTTCCCGTTATCTGTGGTTGTACGGTCGCCATAAACGTCATGGTCGAATAGCAGAAAGACTGGAAGCAGCGCAGATGGTTCTGCCTGATACCAGCCGTTGCTGGGCAATGAAGGCGCTGGCCCGGGAACTCTGGAACCGCCGGTATGACGAACACAGCAGGCGTCTGTGGCTGGAATGGATAGGGATGGCAAAAGACGTTGGTGTCCCGCTACTAAGCAGCGCCGCCCGGACGTTACGTAAACGACTGTACGGGATCCTGAATGCCATGAAACACAGGGTATCAAACGGTAATGCAGAGTCACTAAACAGCAAGATAAGGCTGCTGCGGATCAAGTCCAGAGGATACCGGAACAAAGAACGCTTTAAGGTGGCAGTGATGTTCCATTACGGCAGGTTAAACATGGGGTTATGAGTCTCCCACCATGATAGGGGAAGACCCTGTTTTCACCAGCAGTTTCCCGCCCTTTTCGGCAAAATGCTGTTGCAGAACATCAATCACTGCGCGCCCACGGCCCTGATAAATATGCCAGGTATAATAGCCACCGGGATAATTCGAGGTCAGCTTATCAAAATGAACCACGAGATCTTGTAGCCAATCAATGGTATCTGCTGATTTATTAATATAATTGCGTACCAGCTTGGCATTAGGTCGCCAGTGGCTATAATCCATCACTAGCTTAAAAGCCTGATCGCGGGTAAATACATGATTATTTTCCCGCTGTATTTTACTTTCTACCGCAAATATCCCTTCCGAAAATTGTCCGGTGCCCCCGGTTTGCGGAAGTTTCTCCAGATTAATAACTTTCAGACCCTGTTCGGTTAATGCATAGGCTGCCGCAGACCCTGATGCTCCGGCACCGACCACCACCACATCCGTGTCCATGACTTGTTCCGCATTCGCGGTCATTCCAAAACACGAAAGAATAGCGGCAGTTAGAATTGATTTTACTCTTATTTCGCTCCCCTTGATGTTATACTCGCCATACTTCGAGTTGCAGGTGCGTTGGCTACACTCGCTCACCCGAATCACTTACTTGAGTAAGCTCATCGGGATTCCCTCATTTGCCGCCTTCCTGCAACTCGAATTATTTAGGGTATATATTTTTATTATGTTGAAACCGATGTGGTTTACACACTGGTTAACGGGTTATATATCAAGAGAAATCGTCATTTACGTATACCGTGATACATTATTGCGAATATTTTAAATACTGTTAATAACCTCTCATTTTGGTTGATAATATTTATTCACCCTACAACCACAAATAAACAACAATGCGTAATATAACGCTAACAAAGAAAAGGTATTGTATATTCTCGTATCGACACGTTTATTCTCAGGGTGAATACCTCTTACTGACAGTAATGTTTCGACAAGGGTGTGCCAGCACGTGCCTTTTAACAATCGCGCCCAAATCCCGCTTTAATCAGACAAGCGCCCGTTGTCAGTGTCTCCAATCTTGCTCTGACAACGCTCTCTTTTGAAAACGGAACACTTCAATAGCGGAACTATGACTATACGACTCGTTGCCCCAGCGTTACTCCTGCTTTTACTGACGTCTGGACCGGAGGTTCACGCGCAACCCCTTGTGCCGTCAAAAGACTCCACGGTGGCACCGTACCTGCTGCCCGACGCGCCAACATTCGACCAGACTATCCCACAATTTCGCACGCGCTATAACCTCAGCAACCCCTCATTAACGATGGGTGAATTCCGCGCAGTGGATACTGGAGAGCCCGGCGCACCGCTGACGCGGGCTGCGAGCAGAATCAATGCCCAACTCTACGCCTCAACCGCGCTGGAGCGAGGCACCGGCAAAATAAAAACCATGCAACTGACCTACCACCCTCAGGCGGGCGATCCTGAAACCGGCGCTCGCCGTGCGCAGGCTATCCAGTATATGGCCGCGCTGCTGCGTCACTTCATTCCCTCGCTCTCCGAGGAACAAAGCAACAAGAAGATTACGGAATTGCTGGATATCGGCAAACGTCAGGGCTTTTACCAACAAACGGAAGGCGCATTGCGATATGTAGTGGCAGATAATGGGGAAAAAGGGATAACATTCGCTGTTGAACCGATTAAGCTAACGCTATCTGAACCGTGATCGCGCTGGCATTGAGTGATGAAAATCCGAACTTCTCGCGGGTTTGGTTTCTATACTGTCTGAAAAATAAAATTACTTGCTATCCCTATTCGGAGGAAAAAAGATGCGTCATCCATTAGTAATGGGTAACTGGAAGCTGAACGGCAGCACGCACATGGTTATCGAGCTGATCGCCGGTTTGCGTAAAGAACTCAGCACAGTGACTGGCTGCAACGTCGCCATCGCGCCGCCCGAGCTGTATCTGGATCAGGCAAATCATCAATTGGCCGGTGGCCGCATTGCGCTCGGCGCACAGAACGTCGATGTTAACCTGTCCGGTGCCTACACGGGCGAAACCTCTGCCACCATGCTGAAAGACATCGGTGCGAAATACATCATCATCGGCCACTCCGAACGCCGCACCTACCACAAAGAAAGCGACGCATTCATTGCGAAAAAATTTGGCGTGCTGAAAGAAGCCGGACTGATCCCCGTGTTGTGCATTGGTGAAACCGAAGCCGAAAACGAAGCTGGTGAAACCGAAGCGGTTGTCGCCCGTCAGTTGGATGCGGTATTGAGCACATTGGGTGCCACAGCCTTCAACGATGCGGTTATCGCCTACGAACCCGTATGGGCCATTGGCACTGGTAAATCAGCAACCCCGGCTCAGGCACAAGCGGTGCATAAATTTATCCGTGACCATATCGCCAAGCAGGACAAAGCGGTCGCCGATCAGGTCATCATTCAGTATGGTGGTTCGGTCAACGCAGCCAACGCCGCAGAACTCTTCACGCAGCCGGACATCGACGGCGCACTGGTAGGTGGCGCGTCGCTGAAAGCCGATGCCTTTGCCGTGATCGTAAAAGCCGCCGCAGAAGCCAAGCGCGCGTAATGCGGTAATACTGCAACAGCGCATCTGTTTTACGGATGCGCTGTTTTACTCTCTTGTTCCCGCCCCTCGCTGTACTCCTTTTCTGAAACTCTTGTACCGCCTCGCACCAGGCACTTAATCATTCGCAGTGACTTTTTCACGTTACTAAATTAAAAATTTTATTTCTGAAAAACAAAACCCTCATTTACGGGATTAAATATTTTAAATGTCTGGATATTTATTATTTTCTATAAAACCTACCTTTTACCTCAAGACGCATACGTCTCAAATCACACCGTAATCATCATGCCACGCTGTACTACGCTCTATGGAGGGAGAAAGCGCCTCAGTGAGGCCATCATATCAAATTGATAAGTAAGGAAAATGTCGGTCTATTACGGAGATATCACCATGCCCTTTGACGAATCCAGCAATACTTTCAGCCACTATGTTTCAACCGGACATCTGCCGGACCAGGACACCGTTGCACAATTGATTCAGGAAGCCCACCAGCGTTTCGGGCAGAACCACGAGGGCGTCGTTTCTAAGGTTTATCCTGCTCTTGAACGCGTGCCTCCTGCGCTCTATGGCATTTGCATGGTTGGCACTAACGGCGCAGTACACGCCGCAGGTGATGTGGATTATGAGTTCACCATCATGAGCGTATCAAAGCCCTTTGTCTTTGCGCTGGTGTGTCAGGCACTGGGTGCCCGCGTCGCGCGCGAAAAGTTGGGCGTAAACAGTACCGGTATGCCGTTCAACTCTGTCACAGCCGTTGAGTTCACCGCAGACGCCCGCACTAATCCGATGGTAAATCCAGGGGCAATCGCCACCACCAGCCTGATCCCCGGCAACACCAGCAACGAGAAATGGAATTTTATTTACAGCGGGTTATGCGGTTTCGCGGGCAGAGAACTCACCTTTAACGAGGAAGTGTATCAATCCGCCAGTGAGACTAATTTCCGCAATCGCGGCATCGCCAATCTGCTTTACAGTTACGGGCGGCTCGGCTGCGATCCGGCCATTGCTGTTGATTTATATACCCGCCAATGCTCACTCAACATCAGCGCCCGCGATCTGGCGGTGATGGGGGCGACGCTGTCCGATGGTGGTGTTAATCCCATCACCCGCGACCGCGTGGTCAACAATGACGTGTGCCATTACGCCCTGGCCGTGATGGTCACCGCTGGGCTGTATGAAACATCCGGCGACCGGCTCTACGATATCGGCCTCCCCGGCAAGAGCGGCATTGGCGGTGGCATCGTCACTGTCTCGCCCGGTAAGGGCGGTTTAGGCACCTTTGCGCCCTTACTTGACGGTGCAGGCAACAGCGTCAAAGGCCAGTTGGCCGCACGCTTTCTCTCCCGCAGCCTGGGTATGGATATGTTCGTCTCCGAACCTTACACCGAAAAAAGCTGATCATCGTTGCTGTAACCAACGCAAAAATTCGCATAAAAATCTAAGGACAATAAGGGGATAACCATTATGGTGAATCAATCAACACCGCACACAGTGACAGACGAGAAAGCGTCATGGATACCGATGATCGCCATCGCACTCGCCCAGATTCTGATGTCATTCAACGTCGCTTCACTCCCCGTCGCGCTGGGTGGTATGGTGAACAGTTTCAATGTGCCGCCTACCACCATTGCGACGGGTATCGTCGTCTATTCACTGTCCGTCGCCGGTTTCGTTATGTTGGGTGCAAAACTCAACCAGCGATTTGGCCCACTGATCATCTTCCGCTCTACCGTGCTGCTGTTCGGTGTCGCTCAGGTGATGATGACTTTCAGCCCTAACGCCACCATCATGATCAGCGCACAGGCACTCAGCGGCCTGACAGCGGCAGCGTTGGTGCCCTCACTGGCGGCACTGATTGCGGAGAATTATCGCGGTGCACAACAAGCCTCCGCGCTAGGCACATTGGGTTCTGCACGCGCTGGCGCGGGTGTGGCGGCATTTTTAATTGGCGGGGTGCTGGGCACCTATATCGGCTGGCGTCCGGCGTTTGGTCTGCTGATCGTCTTGTCTGCCGTCATTTTCTTTCTCAGCTTCCGCATGAAAGCCGATAGGGGCCGGCCAGAAATCAGCATTGATATTGTCGACGTGGTACTGGCAGCAACCACAATCATTCTGCTCTCTTTCGGCTTCAACAACCTTAACCGCTGGGGAATGGGTCTGGTTCGAGACGCTGCGCCTTTCGATCTGCTTGGCTTCTCTCCGGCACCCTTTATGATCGCGCTAGGCATCGTGCTTGGTCAGCTCTTCGTGGTCTGGACGCGACGCGTAAAAGAAAAAGGCAAAACCCCATTGCTGGCGCTGGAAGTGATTACCTCGCCAACGGAGCGAGCAGCCGTGGTCGCCATGTTTGCAGTGGTGGCGCTGGAAGCAATGCTGAACTTTTCCGTGCCCACTCTACATTCAGATTGTGCAGGGCAGCACGCCGCTGGCAACCGCCATCGCCATGATGCCGTTTAACCTGTCCGTATTCTTCTCCGCAACGCTTATCGTACGCTTTTACCACAAGCTGACGCCGCAAAAGATTGGCCGCTACGGCTTCATCATTTGTACCCTTTCTATGCTGTGGCTCGCTTTTGTAGTGCGTAACAACTGGAGTGAGTTCGCGGTGCTGTTCGGCCTGGTAGCGTTCGGTATTGGTCAGGGCTTACTGGTCACCCTGCTGTTTAACGTGCTGGTGAGTGCTTCACCGAAAGAGTTGGCGGGCGACGTCGGCTCACTGCGCGGCACCACCAACAATCTGGCGAACACGATTGGTACCGCCGTGGCCGGTGCGCTGTTGGTAGGATTGCTCAGCTCCAGCGTGATGCGCAATATTGTGCAAACGCCTGTGCTGACCCATGAAATTCAGGCACAGGTGAATCTCGATAATATTAACTTTATCAGTAACGATCGCCTGCTCACCGTGCTGTCGCAAACCACAGCAACGCCAGAACAAGTGGCTGAAGCGGTGCACGTCAACGAGGAATCGCGCCTGAAAGCGCTGAAGTTTGGTCTGCTGATCATGGCCTTCTTGTCCATGATGGCGATCATCCCGGCAGGCCGACTGCCTGGCTATCTGCCTGCGGATAATCTGGATAAAGAGCCAACCAAATAGATTAATATCGGCGCGTAAAAAGGCACCGGTAATAACCGGTGCCTCCCGTCATCCTCGGCGCAAGCCGGGGATCTCTGCGAAAAAAATGCATCTCTTCTGCAAGAGATTCCCGCTTTCGCGGGAATTACAGAGGTGGGCGGGAATGGCTGTTTGATGCTCCGGTGACTACCGGAGCCTTTTGATGATAGAGAAACCGGCTTAACGGACCGACGGGATCTGCTGAGTAATGCAGTGAATGTTGCCACCGCCTAACAGAATTTCGCGCGCAGGCACGCCTGCAATGGCGTAATCCGGGAACATCTGTTGCAGCAGGTCACGCGCCGTATCATCGGTACGCGCATCCAGTAACAGGAAGATAATTTGCTGATTGCTGATTGCTGATTGCTGATTGCTGATTGCTGATTGCTGATCAGAAAATTTACGTAAGAACCCGCCAGACGCGAACCGGCTAAACGTTCAATCGCATCACCCGATGCGACACCCGCCGCTTACTCTTCCGTGGCATAAAGCGGGCCCGGCGCAGGCAGCTTCCAGATCTTCAGAGCACGCCCTTGCGCATCCCGAGCCTGGGATAAAACCTGATACGCCGCGACAGAGCGCGCATACTGCGGATCGTTTTCATCATCCGTCCAGTGTAGCGCCACTTCACCGGGGTGCACAAAGCAGCACATGTTATCGATGTGGCCGTCGGTTTCGTCGTTATACACCCCTTCTTCCAACCAGATAATGGTGGAAATATTGAGGTAGTCACGCATCAACTGCTCAATCTCAGCCTTACTCAGATGAGGGTTGCTGTTCTGGTTCAGCAAGCATTCTGCCGTGATCAACAGCGTGCCTTCTCCATCAACGTGAATAGAGCCGCCTTCCAGAATCAGCGGTGCCGCATAGCGTGCATCACCGTGGTGCGCCAACACCTGCTGCGCGACTTGTTCATCCTGTCGCCAGTCGTCGTACAACCCGCCCAACTCGCCACCCCAGGCGTTAAACTGCCAGTCGATACCCCGGCGCTCACCGTTACCGTTTAGCACCACGGTCGGTCCAGTATCACGCATCCAGGCATCATCGCTTTCCATCGCAACCAGCGTCACCGTTGCAGGCATCAGGCTACGCGCCTGCGCCAACAGCGCACCGGTTTGATCGGCAATGAAAGAAGAGCCGTAGAAGGTCATTTCCAGCCCATCGATTATTTGCTCGCTTCAGTCCCAATACGGTTAGAGGCAATCACCGGCACCAGATTGGCAGCCGCGTGGCCCTGCTGCACGCGCGTCCAATGTGGCTGGCTGTCAATATCCGGATAAGCCGGTTCAGAACCGATAGCGGTAGGGTAGAAAATCAGCTCTGCGCCCTGCAACGCCAGGCTGCGCGCGGTTTCCGGGAACCACTGGTCCCAGCAGATGCCCACACCCACTTTAGCGTAACGCGTCTGCCACACCTTGAAGCCGGTATCACCAGGGATAAAGAACCGCTTTTCCTGATACGCCGGACCATTGGGAATGTGCGTTTTACGGTACACATCCAGCACGCTACCGTCGGCGTCAATCATCACCAGCGAGTTGTAATAGGCATTATTGGCGCGCTCAAAGAAGCTCAGCGGCAATACCACCTCAAGCTCAGCCGCCAGTGCGGAGAAGTGTTTGATAAGCGGGCTGGTTTCCAGCGTTTGTGCCAGAGCATATTACTCGGGACTCTGATCGATACAGAAGTAAGGCGCGGCGAACAGCTCCTGAATCAGGATTATTTGAGCACCCTTGGCGTGCGCCTGTCGCACCAGTTTTTCGGCATTCTCAATATTCTTGGGCAGATCCCAGGAACACGCCATCTGCGTTGCGGCAACGGTCACTTTTGTCATGCGAAGACCTCTATTATCTCTCTATTACGCTGGCTCAATGCCAGCCCTACCCGTTTAAGTGTACGATGCTATTATGGCTTACGCAGCACCCGCTGTACACGCGCTTGCTCCCAGCGCTGCCAACGATCGCGCAGCCAGAACACCTTCACGGCATTCAGCGCCAGAAAACTGCCCCAGATTAGCAGCGGCCACAGGAACCAGTGGGAGCCTGGCGATGTCATTCGGTTCACCACGAACAGTACCAGATTGACCACAACATAAACCACAAGCGAGCGCCAAAAACGGCTCTCTTGCCGCACCTGACGTTTCGCTGCCTGAACGCGCAGCTCAAGCGATTCTCCGCTCAGGGTTTGCTCACTCTCTTCCGTCATCAACTCGGTAATATTCACACCAAACGCTGCGGCGATGGCACCGAGCGTATCCAAACTGGCACGCTCACCATTCTCGATACGCTGAACGGTTCTGACGCTCAAGGAGGAGAGTTCCGCCAGTTGCTCCTGGGACCAGGCGCGGGCAAGGCGTAATGTTTTAATCGGATTGGTATTCATGGTTGTTTTCCTCATGGCTGTTTTTTCAACGATATTTTTTAAAGAAATAAAAAACACAGCCTCAACCTACGCTCGCTTAGCTGCCGCGAACACAACAGCGACCTGACAGGCTCCCGACAGACTGCCACATCAAGAAAAAAACCACCCTGTCGTCATACGGCGGGATGACTTTTATTGCGAAAGAATACAGACACCAGATTTAGAACAGCTTTCTCGCCGTCTCCAGCCAATCACGCTTGAAGGGCCGTTTCATGTTCTCAATGGCATCAATGATATCGTGGTGCACCATTTTTTCGTTTTGAATACCGACGCAGCGACCGCCGTAGCCTTGCAGCAGCAGTTCAATAGAGTACGCGCCCATACGCGACGCCAAAATACGGTCATAAGCTACCGGGGAGCCGCCACGTTGAATGTGGCCCAGCACCGTAGAACGCGTTTCACGCCCGGTTTCTCTTTCAATATAGCGTGCCAGTGCAAGTTCGTCGATATCGCAGATGTGCTCAGTAATGGCGACAATGGCGTGTTTTTTCCCTTTAGCGATGCCTGCTTTGATTTCACACACCAGATCTTCCGGTTTAAACTCTTCTTCCGGTAACACAATAAATTCGCAGCCCCCGGCAATCGCCGCGGCCAGCGTCAGATCGCCGCAGTGGCGTCCCATCACTTCCACGATGGAAATACGTTGGTGAGAAGAAGAGGTATCGCGTAAACGGTCAATGGCTTCCAGTACGGTTTCCAGTGCGGTGAAATACCCAATGGTGTAGTCGGTGCCTGCCACATCGTTATCGATGGTGCCCGGCAGGCCAATACACGGAAAGCCCATTTCAGTCAGGCGCTTGGCACCCATGTAAGAACCGTCACCGCCGATCACCACCAGGGCATCCAGACCACGGCTTTTCATGTTCTGTACCGCGACTTCACGTACGTGATCGTCGCGAAACTCGGGGAAACGCGCCGATCCTAAAAAGGTGCCGCCGCGGTTGATAACATCAGACACGCTGTAGCGGTCCAACTGCTCCATGCGATCCTGGTACAAGCCCTGATAGCCATCATAGATACCGTAGACTTCCAAACCTTCCGTCAGCGCCGCGCGTACTACGCCGCGAATCGCCGCATTCATGCCTGGCGCATCGCCACCGCTCGTCAATACTCCGATTTTCTTGATCATGACAACCTCTGGACTTGTAGATGTAGTTTTGCAGGATGTTTCTATCGGACGGGCCGCCGTGGCGAACCATCGCTCACCTTTTTAGGCATATTATAACAAATGTCCTGAGCTGAATTGATTCAGGTCAGGCAAAATAATGCCGCACAACCCATTTTCCATCACATTTCTCAAACAAATACAGGCTGGACCACACCTCGATGCGCCCGCGCTGTTCTTCCGGTACAGCGGAGGACGGGTCTTGATGGATAAGAATATCGGCACCGGGAAAACGCTGACGCAACGCCTGCTCCAAACGGTCCGCAACCTCATGTGCTCGAACCAGCGGCAGCGAATCATCCATTTCCAGATGCAGTTGAATAAAACGGGTCGGCCCTGAGCGCCGGGTACGCAGTTGATGTGCGCCATGAATGCCCGGCCAGCCACGAATCAGCTCAACGATCGCCTGCTGCTCTTCTTCTGGCAGCGCGCGTCCAGCAGCGATTGCACCGCGTCATAGCCGATGCGCAGGGCGCTGTAGAGAATATAAACCACAATCCCCAACGCAAACAGGGCATCAGCGTAGGTGATACCGCGCCAGCTTAATACCAGCGCCACCAGAATAGCGCCGTTCATAAGCACATCAGACAGGTAATGCAATGAATCGGCGCGTATCGCTTGGCTCTGGGTCTTGCGTACCACCCAACGTTGAAAAGTCACCAGCAGCAGCGTTGCCACCAGGGCAATCACGGTGATGACAATCCCCACTTCTGGTGCATACAGCGGTTGCGGCGCATTGAGCCGTTGGAACCCGGTGAGGATCAAGAACAGCGCGGAGCCAGCAATGAACATGCCATGCGCAATGGCGGCCAGAGACTCTGCTTTGCCATGACCGAAAGCATGCTCATCGTCAGCGGGTTGGAGCGCATGACGCACGGCCAGCAGGTTCACCAGCGACGCGCTGATATCCACCAGTGAATCCACCAACGAGGCTAATAAACTGACCGAACCGGTGTACCACCAGGCGAAGGCCTTAATGATAAATAACAGCAGCGCCACGGCTGTCGCAACCACTGCGGCGCGCGTTACCCAATGTGCATACTGCAAATCCATCACGCACCTCGCCTCAACAAAGCATGTTATCCAATCATGACATTACTTCATAACAGCATGGCTAAACACGAGCGCATAGCGCCGAAAAATGAACAGGCACCACAGCAACGCCACCCAGTGAAGCCCCCACAAAACCAATCTCATTCATGCCGACATGCGTGATGATCTGGTTGCCCAGCAGCGCACCGCCGCCGATACCCACATTATAGATGCCGGAGAACAATGCCATAGCAACATCAGTGGCATCAGAGGCCAGCGTCAGGACTTTTACTTGCATGCCAAGGCCCAGCGCCATGATAACGATGCCCCACAGCACACAGACTATGGACAATCCCAATGGATTATTGGCCATTGGCAACAAAAGTGCCATGTACAACGGCAATGCCGCGATGCTCGCCACCAGAAAGCCCGCTGGATAGCGATTGCTGTAGCGGCTGAAAAGCATGCTGCCGATGATACCGGCACCGCCAAAAATCAGCAGCAATACGGTGGTGAAATTTTCACTTAATCCGGCAACCCGCTGCACGAAAGGTTCGATATAGCTGTAAGCGGTAAAATGGGCCGTCACCACCAGCACCGTCAGTGCATAATACACAGCAGCGCCGGGCGCTTAAGCAGCAATGGCAGGCTTTTCAGCGAACCAGAATGGCTGCCGGGCAACGGAGGCAACAGTTTCATCAACACTAGCAGAATCACAAAAGCCACCACGCCAATACCGCTGAAGGTGACACGCCACCCCATGTACTGCCCGATTATACGACCGAGCGGCCATTGCCAGCGCGGTGCCAGTTGCCAACAGGCTCAGCGCCTGCGCTTTCTTGCCCGGCGGTGCCAAACGCACCGCCAACGAGGCCGTAATTGACCAGAAAATGGCATGTGCCAGCGCCACACCGATACGCGCCGCCACCAGCACCCAGAAATTCCAGGCCAAACCGGAAATGATGTTGCACACGGCGAACAGGATAAACACTTTGATCAGCAGCCCACGCCGTTCCATATCACTGCATACCAGCATAAAGGGCAACGACATGGTGCCCACCACCCAGGCATAAATCGTGATAATCAACCCGACCTGTGCAGCGCTCATCGAAAAACTGACGGCAATATCGGACAACAAGGCAACGGGCGTAAATTCAGCGGTATTAAAAATAAAGGCCGCCATAGCGAGGCTGATAACACGAAACCATGCTATCGAACGGGATGAAAGGGTCATGGGATGCACACTACCAGATATCAACAAAGTAGAAAGAAAATCGGCAGCGCGTCGCGCCGCAGGAAGCGGCATCGAACGCTGCACGTGAACAGAAAAATGGCCGGGCTACGCCAAAGGCAGCGCCTACATCGACCAAAATCTGTAAAGCAGATCACATTTTACGCTGAATCGAGGCGAGCTGTGGTACTTTTTTTAAGCAGTTAATCGAAGAACAGCGCGGATTTTAGGTGCCAACGCAGGCGTAATCACTGTTTAGAGTGATGAATTTAATGGTTTTGTATGGCGTTTCGTTCCCTAACACCCCACTGTTTTTGAAAGCCTTTTCCTAAAAAACAGCAAAGAAAAAGCCCGTCATCATGACGGGCAAAAGACAGGGATGGTGTCTATGGCAAGGAAATCAACTTCTTACTACTCTCACTACACACTACAGGGTTACTCAGGGATTTGGTTCACTGTTCAGCGCCCCACAGGGGGGGGACATGGAGGCTTCAACTTGGGATAACTGCTGCCGCATCTCGTTCATTCGCTGTTGATAACGCTGTTCCAGAACTATTTTTTGCTCATAATTCAGCAAGTTATACATTTGATTGCGCACACGTGTCATTTCTATCTGGCGTTCAACCTGTGCTTGGATCATCTGCGAAATCTGTTTTCTGACGGCCGCTTCATCAAATTTCTCTGCGGTCACCAAAGTGTGCATTTTTTCTATATCATTTAAGTGCAGCACGGGCGCATCTTGCCTTGCCTGTTGCATCAGGTCACGCAAGTGTTGACGCTGTTGTTCCGTCAGTTTCACACAGTCAAACAGACCGCGCTGACTGATGGCGTTTCGCAAGGCTGCATCGCCAGGGTGCCAACCAGGCAGTGACGCACTATCGCTATCGGCTACTGATGCGTTAACGACACCGAACATCAGCAATGAAATGAGAGAGATTTTTATGCGCCGTAGCATCATCACCCCCCGGTACAATGCGCCAATCTGTGAATCAATGAACACAAGTCTAAACACCTTGCTGCAAACATGCGTCAGAGGATGTAAAACTACGTAAAGTCATGGAATGGCGTCGATCTATGACGTATTTTGCCCCTGGAGGTAGCCTAATCATGAACAAGATTCTGTTGGTGGATGACGACAAAGAACTCACCGCTTTGTTGAAAGAGTTGCTCGAAATGGAAGGCTTTAACGTTGTCGTTGCCCACGATGGCGAACAGGCATTAAACGTATTGGACAGTACGGTAGATTTGCTGTTGTTGGACGTCATGATGCCGAAGAAAAACGGCATCGACACCTTGAAAGAGGTACGGCAGCAGCATCGGACGCCCGTCATCATGCTAACCGCGCGCGGTAGCGAACTGGATCGCGTTCTGGGGCTGGAACTGGGGGCGGATGATTATCTGCCTAAACCGTTTAACGATCGTGAACTGGTGGCCCGTATTCGCGCCATTTTACGCCGCTCATCGTGGGCCGAGCAGCAGCAAACCACGGATAACGGTTCACCGACCGTTGAAGTGGACGGCTTGCGCCTCAATCCGGGGCGCCAGGAAGCGAGCTTCGACACCGAAGTGCTGGATCTCACCGGCACCGAGTTCACGCTGCTCTACCTGTTGGCACAGCGGTTGGGACAAGTGGTGTCGCGCGAGCATCTTAGTCAGGAAGTGCTGGGTAAACGTCTGACGCCGTTCGATCGTGCGATAGACATGCACATTTCCAATCTGCGACGTAAACTGCCGGAGCGTAAAGACGGACAACCCTGGTTCAAGACGCTGCGCGGACGCGGTTATTTAATGGTATCAATAAGTTAAAATAGGTATCTGCGGCATGATCGACAGTTTGACTTCGCGCATTTTCGCCATTTTCTGGCTGACGCTGGCGTTGGTGCTAATGCTGGTGCTGATGTTGCCCAAGCTGGACTCACGCCAGATGACGGCGCTATTGGAAAACGAGTATCGTCAGGGCGTGATGCTGGAACAGCATATCGAAGCCGATCTTGCCGTCGATCCGCCTAACGACCTGTTTTGGTGGCGACGCTTGTTTCGCGTGATCGAAAAATGGTCACCGCCGGGGCAACGTCTGGTTTTCGTCACGAGTGAAGGGCGAATTTTCGGTACGCTGCAAAAAACCGAAATGCAGATTGTGCGTAACTTTATCGGCCAGTCTGATAATGCCGACCATCCGCAGAAGAAAAATTATGGTCGGCTCGAACTGCTCGGACCGTTTTCCGTGCGCGACGGTGAGGATAATTACCAGGTTTATCTGATCCGCATGGCAAACAGCCCGCAGTCCGATTTCATCAATCTACTACTGGACCGCCCGCTGCTGTTACTCATTATCACTATGCTTATCAGCACACCGCTGTTGCTTTGGCTGGCCTGGAGCCTGGCAAAACCTGCGCGTAAGCTGAAAATTGCGGCCGATGAAGTGGCGCAAGGCAACCTACGTCAACACCCCGAGCTGGAAGCCGGGCCGCAAGAGTTCCTCGCCACTGGCGTCAGCTTTAACCAAATGGTCAGCGCGCTGGAACGCATAGTTACCGCGCAACAACGTCTGCTTTCTGATATTTCCCATGAACTGCGCACACCGTTGACACGCTTGCAATTGGCTACCGCGCTGCTGCGCCGTCGTCAGGGTGAAAACAACGAGCTGAACCGCATTGAAACCGAAACGCAGCGGCTGGACAGCATGATCAACGACCTGCTGGTGTTATCGCGCAACCAGCACAAGAACGAGTTGGGGCGTGAATATATCCGCGCCGACGAACTGTGGGGAGACGTGCTGGATGACGCCCGCTTTGAAGCCGAGCAAATGGGTAAAACGCTGGACGTGCCCTATCCACCCGGCCCTTGGCCGCTGTTCGGTAACCGTTCCGCACTGGAAAGCGCTTTCGAAAATGTGGTGCGCAACGCCCTGCGTTACTCAAACACCCATATCAGCGTCGCCTTTGCCGTTGATAATCAAGGACTCACCATTAACGTTGACGATGATGGCCCCGGCATTAACCCGGAAGATCGCGAGCAAATCTTCCGCCCGTTCTATCGCACCGATGAGGCGCGCGATCGGGCGTCGGGCGGTACGGGGTTAGGGTTGGCGATTGTGGAGAATGCGATTACGCAACATAAAGGCTGGGTTAAAGCAGGAGACAGTTCGTTAGGGGGGTTACGTCTGACCATCTGGCTACCGCTGAACGAACGCTAAGCGCAGCTATACATGTGGGGTACGGCGCGTTGCGCCGCCCCGCTAGCGCATACGCTGAATCACTTGCAGCAGTTCCGCGATCGCTGCTTCCCCATCATCGTCCAATACCGTCTTACGCACGCAGCCGTTGGTGTGATCGGCCAGCAATTGATTGGCAAAAGCATTAAGCGCAGAACGCGCTGCAGAAATCTGATTGAGGATATCAACGCAATAACGGTCTTGTTCGATCATATGACCGATGCCGTTAACCTGACCGTTAATTCGGTTGAGCCGGTTCAGCAGCGCTTTTTTACGCGGCTGAACCACACGGCGAACATCCGATTCATCGGCTGAACTGGCCGCTTCAGTGGCAGCGGCACAAAACTCGCACTTACGACGCGGCGACGTCAAATCCTAGTCCTTCGACAGTGTCGCGGAAGACGTCTGGGTTGGCTTTTTCTGTCTCATTGTACTCCACGTTTACCAGACCGGTTTCCAGCGTGACCTGCACACCCTGAATCCCATTAAGCGCTTCCAGCGCGTTCTTGACCTTACTGGCGCAGCAGCCGCAGGACATACCTTGGACGTTGATTGTAACATAGGACATAAAATACTCTCAATTTCACATTGTGTGACACCGGGCGGAGCCGGAAGGCTCAGAATATCAGTCGCGCCGGGTCGGTTTCCAATGACGTAACAGCAGTGAATTGCTCAGCACGGAAATCGAACTGAGCGCCATGGCACTCCCGGCAATAACCGGATTCAGTAACGACAACGTCGCCAGCGGAATGCCCAGCACGTTGTAGAAAAACGCAAAAAACAGATTCTGTTTCACCTTACCGAGCGTCGCGCGCAACAGGCTGATGGCATCCAGCAGGCTATCAAGGCGGTTACGCATCAGCACCACGTCCGCCGTATCCAGCGCAATGTCCGAGCCCGCGCCAATGGCGAAGCCTACATCCGCCGCTGCCAATGCAGGCGCATCATTGATACCGTCGCCCACCATACCCACACAGCGTCCATTGGCCTGAGGGCGCTGTATCTCCGCCGCTTTGTGCTCCGGCAACACCTGAGCCACCACGTTGGTGATCCCCACCTGTTTGGCAATCACCGCCGCCGCACGAGGATTATCCCCCGTCAGCATCATGACCTCGATCCCATGATGTTGCAGGTCGGCGATTGCGGTACGTGCATCGTCGCGCACCTTATCTGCCAGCGCAATGTACCCCAATAGAAGGTCAGCGCGGGCCACGGCAATCACCGTTTTTCCCTGGGCTTCCAGTTTGGCAATCTGCGCCTGATCGAGCACGATATCATTTTCAGCCAGAAAACGCGGTGACCCCAACAACCAGTTTTCACCTGCAACCTCGCCTTTTACCCCCCCCGGCCAATCACCGCCTGAAACGCACTCACCTCGACGGCTTCCCGCGCATGCTGCACCAGCGCTTGCCAGAGGGGATGCTCAGAATGCTGTTCGAGAGAAAGTGCGACGCGCAGCAGTTCAGCGTCGGCCACCGCAGCTTCTGGCAGTACATCACTGACCGAAGGCTTACCTTCAGTGATGGTGCCTGTCCTATCCAGTACCAGTACCTGCAAGCGCTGCACTTGCTCTAACGCATTGGCATTGCGGAACAAGATACCGGCACGCGCCCCTTGCCCAGTACCCACCATGATCGCCGTCGGCGTCGCTAACCCCAGCGCACAGGGGCAGGCAATCGCCAGCACAGCTACCGCACTCACCAGGATGGAGGCCAAATCCCCGCTGATAAACCAGTGTGTCAGCCAGGTGAGCAGTGCGATCGCCACCACCACCGGCACAAACACCGACGAGATTTTATCTGCCAACCGCTGCACTGCGGCTTTTGAGCCCTGTGCGTCTTCGACCATACGAATGATACGCGCCAGCGCCGTATTTCTTCCCACACCGGTGGCTTTGACACGCAGCATGCCGCTTTGGTTAAGCGTCGCGCCAAACACCTCGGCACCCACCGCTTTCACCACCGGTACACTCTCACCAGTAAGCATTGATTCATTGACCTCCGAGAGGCCATCGAGAATGACGCCGTCAACAGGAATACTCTCGCCGGGACGCACCACAAAGATATCGCCGCTGTGCAGGCTGGTTACATCACGATCTTCAATTTCACCGTCCACTTCCACCACTTCCACATGTGCGATGGGCGGTTGCAGGTTTAGCAAACCTTCAATGGCGGCACCGGCTTCAAAATAGAGATGACCGTGCGGCGTGGTCAGCAACGTGAACAGACTGAACAAATAGGCCACGCTGGTCCCTAGCGTGACCAGCACGTCCATGTTGGAGGTGCCGCTGCGTAATGCAACTCCAGGCACAGCGGTAGAAATGGCGTCCGCTCCAGAACTGCACTGGCGTTGCCAGCAGTGCTTGCAGCCAACCGGGCAACAGATGCCCGCTGCCGAAAAACATCCCGACCATTTCCGCCATCAGCGGCACCGTGAGCACGGCAGCAATCAGAAATTCCCGGCGTTCACGCTGCCACGCGCGTTCGCGTCGTGCACGTTCTTCGCCACGCTGACCGCCCTCGACGGCATGGGCTTGAAAGCCACCCAGCTCAACCGCACGCACCATCTGTTCCGGGCTAACCACGCCGGGGCGATAGCGAACACTGGCTCGGCTGCTGGCAAACAGTACCGTCGCATGTACATCCGGTAGGGCTTCAAGTGCCGCCTGAATACGTTCGGCACAGCGTTCGCTGCTCATGCCGGAAAGTTCCAACGTCAGAGCCGACTTTATGTATCGCCGCGACCACATCCTGCACCGTGCTGCTTTCCCCTTGCAGCCGAACACGCGCACGCTCGCTGGCGAAATTGACATTGGCTTCCACCCCCGGCAAGCGGTTTAACACGCGCTCAAGACGCACAGCACAGGCCGCGCAGGACATGCCGCTGATTGGAAGGTGCAATGAGAGAGGATCGCTTGCATTAGTCATTTCGTTGTTATCCTTAGACTTTCCGTTAAAAGGCGTCGATATATGCCTTGTCGGCACGCTATCAGCGTGTGATTGCCGCGCAAAAAGATCTGGATGCGTTGCAGACCATCAATAACGAAATCGACAATAAGCTGCTGGAAAGCAGCAGTTTTATTCAGACACCAGACGCGCCGTTGCTGATGCTGGTGCAAGATCTGAAATGGCTGCGCAGTGACAAAGGCTGGATGCAGCGGCCCGCGTTATCAGAAGCTGAACTGATCGCCCAGCAGGCGATGTTTGACGATGCCGGTATGCAGCAGTATCGCTATCTGCACGCCGCCTTCCACTATTATCAGCAGCGGGATGCGGTGGCCACGCTGGCGTTAATTCCGGAAGAAACGGGCAAGGATCTGACGGACACCACCGACTTCAACCTCCAGGTACTGCGCGGTTTGGCGCTAGAGGTCGAACACGGCTGGCAGGCGGCAGAAACGCACTGGCGACATCTGCTGACGTTGAAAACCAACGAAACGCAGCAACAGTATCTGCAACTGTCGCTGGCAGAAACGCTGGTCAAAGCAGGCCACCATGAGGCTATTTTTGCGCCTGACAGCCCGGTCAAAAATTTGCGTTTCCGCTCTGCGGTGCTGAAAAGTGTTGCCAATGCCGACCTGCTGCGCCAACAAACCGGCGAACAACAAACCCATGAAGAACACGCCGTGGCACTGCACACGCTGCTGACCCAATCGCTGGTACACCGTGACTATGCGGCCTATCTCAAAGACAGCGAGCTGTTGCGCACCATCGCGCCATTAAAAAGCGCAGAAAACGCCAGTTGGAATATGGAAGACCTCACCGCCTTCACCTGGGATGGCAGCGATACCGAAGATGGGTATCAATGCCCGGCGCTGACCACGGTGGTATCCACGTTAAATAAACGGCCGAATGACGCTCACCCACCAATTGTCTGGGGGAGTTCTTTTTCCGTACCGGCAATGAGGTCGGATTCGATTGTGGTGAGAGCAATCAGCTGGAAGCATTAACCAACACACCCAGTCAATTCAACGGGAAAGTCTATTCCCGGTTGGATGCTTATCTGAAAGTGATTGCCGATCCGCAGGCGCCACCGGAAGACAAAAGCTACGCACTTTATCGCGCTATCTACTGCTATGCGCCCAGCGGCATGAACGATTGCGGCACACAAGAGATCAGCAAGGCAACGCGCAAAGCCTGGTTTACCCAGTTGAAAACCGAATTCAAAGGCAGCCAATGGGCCACGCAGCTCAAATATTATTGGTAGTCACCTACGTTCTGTTCACGAACGTCGCCCATGCTGAACGCGTCAACGCCGCCCATTACCAGGATTTTGGTTATGGGCGGCCGTCAAACCGCAGCCGGTGCTACATCAGGCACACACGCTCTACCTGCATCAGGGTGAAATCGCCCGCCGTCAGGGGAAAACCGTGTTTTTACGTCAAGGGTTACCGGCTAGCGCGATGCGGGTAGACAACCTGTGGCTCTCCTACCGCATTACCATGTTGGATCTTTCGGATAAACACCTGAACCGTATACTGAAAGAACAGGCACGCTGGCGCGCATTAGGTAACCAGGTGAAGGGTATCCAGATCGATTTTGATGCCCGCAGCTATCAGTTGGCTCGCTACGTGAAATTTCTACAAACCCTACGCCAGCGTTTGCCCGCCGATACACAGCTCAGCGTCACCGGGCTGTTGGACTGGGCTAAAACCGGGGATGTCGGCACGCTTAATCGGCTGGGCGGCGTTATCGATGAGTTGGTGGTACAGACTTATCAGGGCCGCTCGACGGTAACACGCTATGCGGAGTACCTGCCCGCCCTAATGAAACTGCAAATTCCATTCCGTCTCGGCCTGGTACAGCACGGGCAATGGGACGAACGCTGGCAGCGTCGATTGGCCGCCTCAGCGTATTACCGTGGCAACGTAGTGTTTCTCGTCAATCCGCCGCCAAATCCGTTTTGCCGCCACGCTTCGTAGCTGATGATGGCAACCGCATTCGAGAGGTTGAGACTACGATTATTCGACTGCATGGGAATGCGAATACGCTGTTCCGGCGTAAAACCGTTACGAATCGCATCCGGTAATCCGGCAGTTTCCGAACCGAACAGCAGTACATCCACCGGCTGATAGTCCGGTTGATCGTAAGGACGGCTGCCTTTGGTGGTACAGGCAAAAATGCGCTGACCGGCTACGGCAGCCAGAAAATCCTGATAATTTTTATGGCGGCTAACATTCGCCAGATCGTGATAATCCAGCCCGGCGCGGCGCGGCGCACCTTTTTCTCATCCGGATCGAAGCCCATCGGTTCAATCAGATGCAATTTGCAGCCATTATTGGCAACCAGACGGATGATATTACCGGTGTTCGGGGCAATTTGTGGCTCATAGAGCGCAATATGAAACATGAGAATAGGTCAAGCGTTTTCAGGCCGCCAGTATATAACACGCCGCCCCTGCCCCCGAAGCAGGAATTCAGACAACATGCCGCGACGTTTTTCGGCCAGACACGTACACTGTATACAGGAGGTACGTATCATGACCCGTTATCTGATTCCGATATTTTGTCTGGCCTTGGTGTCGCTGGGCACGCAGGCAAATACGCAAAGGCTCACCACCCAGCAACAACAACTTGAAAACGGTATTCCCAGCCAGCAGCGCCTGCAACAACAAATGCAGCAGAACTAGCAGTTGCAGCAACAGCGGTTGAATCAGGACATTCAGCGCCGTAGCGAGCAACAACAAGAGTTGCGGCGTCAGCTCCAGCAAAATCAGCAGCGGACGCAGCAGCAAAACCAGCCCCGCTACTGATCCGCTACAGACTCACCCCCATCAGCGCCAGAATCAACGGCGTGGTCAGTGCCGCCAGCGCTGTCGATAACAGCAGGCTGGCGGCAATGGGGCCGCCCAGTACGTTAAACTGCCGCGACATCAGGTAGAGGTTAACCCCTACCGCCATTGAGCCCAGCAGAACCACCACGCGGGTTTCCATTTCCGGCAGCCCAAGCATCACCGCCAGCCCCCAGATCACCAAAGGCTGCACCAGCAGTTTAAGCACGCACACCACCGCGCTGATTTGCCAGCCATCACGCACCCGGTATTCTGCCAGCCCCATACCGAGTGAAATCAGCGAAAGCGGCACTGCCGCCTGTGACAGCATCCCTACCGGTTGATCGACAAAATCCGGCAGGGAGAATCCGGTCAGACTGAACAGCGTGCCGGATAAGGTCCCGATAATCAGCGGGTTTTTCAGCACTCCGACCGCCGTTTTGCCAAATCCTTGCAGCGACAGCGCGCCGTTGCGCGCCCACTCTACCGACACGGTGACCAGCGTCCACAAAATCAGGCCATTAAACACCAACACCAGCGCCACAGAAGGCACCGCCTCTTTGCCAAGAATTGTGGTCGCCAGCGGCAACCCCAGCATGACGTTGTTGGAAAAGATACCGCTCAGCGCGAATACCGAGCCGGAGACGCCATCCAAATCAAACACCTTGCGGGCAACGATACGGCCAATCACGAACACGATCAGGCAACTGCCGAAAAACGCGATCAGCAATCGGGCATCCACCGGGGGTCGTTTGGAGAAATCACTCATCATGCGGAACAGCATGGCAGGCAGGGCAATAG
This sequence comes from Candidatus Symbiopectobacterium endolongispinus, assembly GCF_018777385.1. GTDB lineage: Bacteria > Pseudomonadota > Gammaproteobacteria > Enterobacterales > Enterobacteriaceae > Symbiopectobacterium > Symbiopectobacterium endolongispinus. Next base: position 362,590 of record NZ_JAFJYB010000004.1, read on the forward strand.
AGAAGACAAAGCGGCTGACGCCATCGGTGAACGCGGTAGGCCATTTGGCAAACCGGATCAGGCTGTAGCCAAGAATAATCAATACAAACAGCGGTAGTGAAATCACCACCTGGTGCCAAAAGGAGAGTACAAAGGGGGACATAGGGTAATCCTTCAATGCCTCACTCAGCAGCGCCAGATAGCCTGAGTAATGTAAGCGCCCACTAACAAGTCCGGACACATCAGGCAACCTCGCACATACGAAAAGGCGCGCAATCACCGGCTTGTTAGACGAATTATTATTTCCCATGAGCATCGCTCTGGGGATATGGGCGGATTTAGCCGGCGAAAAACTCTGCGCCGATTAAATCTATCCGGTCTGTACAGATGCAGTCAACGCCCCAGGCTAGCAAATCACGCGCACGCGCCGGTGCGTTCACGGTATAAACCAAAATGCGTAGCCCAGACGCTTTCAGCAGCGCCACCCGTTGCGCATCCAGCAGTTCATGGTTGAGGTGGATGGAGACGCAGCCGAGATCGCGCGTCAGACGCAGCCAGTCCTCTTCCCACTCATCCAGCAACAGCCCGCGCGGCAGCGCTGGCACCGCCTGCTGTGCGACGATGCGACCGGTGAGGGTTTCTTGTCCGGTACTCGGTTTGATCTCGATGTTGGCCGCTAAGTCATACTGCTTGCAGCGCGCCGCCACGTCAGATAACAGAGGTGAGCGCTCACCAACAAATTGTTTGTTGTACCACCCACCTGCATCCAAACCCACCAGTTTATCCCAGGGCAAATCGCCCGCCACGCCCCAGCCGTTCGTGGTTCGCTCCAACGTATCATCATGCAGCAAAAAGATTTCGCCATCCTGAGAGAGCTTGGCATCAAACTCGATCATTTTATGCCCGTGATACGCCCCCATATCGATGGCGGCCAGCGTGTTCTCCGGTGCCAATGCGCCGCCGCGATGGGCGACAATTGCCGGATAAGGCCACTGTTTTCCATTATTCCACCCGCAATCCGCTTTCAGTATCAACAAAGAAATGCCACGCCTGCGCTGGCAGAGCCAGCCACAAGGTGTCGCCGCGCGCCGGGCTCTGTTCGTGGGAAAGGCGCACCACTACCAGCTGTTCCCCCCATGCACCGTGCGCCAGGTTATCCGCGCCCAGCAGCTCAAGGGTGGTCAGCAATAGCGGTATGCCACCCGCCTCACACGTGGTCAACTGAATATGTTCCGGTCTGACGCCCAACGTCAATGCCCGTCCGCCCCACGCTGGTTTTGCCACCGGTAACGGCAAGACAAACTCCGCGCTGAACATAAACTGTGTGCCGTCATCGCTGATGCGCCCGGCCCACAGATTCATGGCATGGGAGCCGATGAAACTGACGACGAACAGCGAGGCAGGACGGCGATAAATTTCCGTCGGCGGCCCAATCTGTTCGGCAATCCCTTTGTTCATAACAATCACGCGCTCTGCCAGCGTCATGGCTTCCACCTGATCGTGCGTGACATACAGGCTGGTGGTACGTAACCGCTGATGCAGTTGCTGGAGCTCAAGACGCATCTGCACACGCAGTTTAGCATCCAGGTTGGGGAGCGGTTCATCGAACAAAAATACCGCGGGCTCGCGCACGATAGCACGGCCCATGGCGACACGCTGACGCTGCCCGCCGGAAAGCTCGCGCGGTTTACGCTGCAACAGCGGCAGAAGTTCGAGAATACGCGCAGCATCTTCAACACGCTGGCGGATTTGCGCTTTACCAAAGCAGCGGATTTTCAGTCCATACGCCATGTTGTCATAGACGCTCATGTGCGGGTACAGCGAATAGTTCTGGAACACCATGGCGATACCATGATCTTTCGGTTCCCGCTCGGTCACCCGTTCGCCATCGATATAAATATCCCCGCTGGTAGTGCGTTCCAATCCGGCCACCATGCGCAGCAGGGTAGATTTACCACAGCTAGAAGGTCCCACCATCACCACAAACTCACCGTCCGCCACATCCAGATCGATGGGCTGAATTACCTGTGTTTTACCGTCATAGGATTTGGTGACGACCTGAAGTTTTAAACCTGCCATATCGTCTTATTTCTCACTATCCACCAGACCACGCACAAACCAGCGCTGCATCAACAGCACCACCAACAGCGGCGGCAACAACGTCATCAACATCGCCGCCATCACGTGGTTCCACTGGGTGGCGACATCGCCAGAGGCGATCATGCTTTTCAACCCAGCCACCGCGGTGCCAAGGTTGACGTCGTTGACGATCAGCAGTGGCCAGAGATACTGGTTCCAGTCGTAAATAAAGGTAATCACAAACAGCGCCGCCAGATTGGTACGCGAGAGCGGCAACATCATATCGAAAAAGAAACGCATCGGGCTGGCACCATCAATGCGCGCCGCCTCCATCAGTTCATCCGGCAGCGTCATAAAAAACTGCCGAAAGAGAAAGGTGGCGGTAGCCGAGGCCATCAGCGGCAGCGTCAAACCGGTCATGCTGTCCGTCATGTTCAAATGGGCAATCACTTCCACCGTCGGGAAGATACGCACTTCCACGGGCAGCATCAGCGTCAAAAAAATCATCCAAAAGAACAGCGAGCGGCACGGGAAACGAAAGTAGACAATGGCGTAAGCAGAGAGAATGGAGACGGTAATTTTGCCGAAGGTAATGGCTAACGCCATCACGGCGCTATTGAACAGCATCTTACCGAACGGCGCGTTGTTCGAACCGGCACCGTGGTGCCAGACATAAACCAGGTTATCCCACAGTTGGGTACCTGGGAGCAGCGTCATCGGCGTTTGAAACACCGCCTGATTGTCCAGCGTTGCAGCCACCACGGCGACATAGAGCGGAAACAGAATGGCGAGTACGCCGACTATCAGCATCAAATGGCTGAAGATATCCAGCCCGCGACGGTTTTCGATCATCGGTGCGCCCCTTAGTAATTGGCCTTGCGTTCCACAAAGCGGAACTGAAGGACTGTCAAGCCGACCAGCAGCAGCATCAACACCACCGACTGCGCCGCAGAGCTGGAAAGATCCAGACCGGCAAACCCTTCACGGTAAATTTTGAAGATCAGGGTGGTCGTAGCCTGCATCGGCCCGCCCGCCGTGGCAGCATCGATAATAGGAAAGGTGTCGAAAAAGGCATAAACCAGATTGACTACCAGCAGAAAGAAGCTAAACGGAGAAATCAGCGGCAGCACCAAATTGAAGAAACGGCGCACCAGACCTGCACCGTCAATGGCCGCGGCCTCCACCAGAGAGCGCGGAATGGACTGCAACGCGGCCAAGAAAAACAGAAAGTTATAGCTTATCTGCTTCCAGATGGACGCCAGCACCACCAGAAACATCGCCTGGCCACTGTGGGTGGCGTGATTCCAGTCATAACCCCACAGGCTTAAGCCATACGTGATTAATCCGCCGGGGCTGAATAAAAACATCCACAGCGCGGCCACCACCACCGGCGCCACCGCGTAAGGCAGAATAAACAGGGTTTGGTAAAGGCGGCGACAGCGCAACACATAATCCACCAACGCCGCCAGCAGTAACGACACGCCCATGCCGCACACGGTTACCAGCGAACTGAACACCATGGTGGTATAGAACGCGTCCAGATAGTAACTGTCGCTCATCAGATGGCGGAAGTTTTCCAGACCGACAAACTCGCTGGAGAGACCAAAGGGATCAATACGCTGCGTGGAATACAACAATGCCTGACCAGCGGGCCAGATAAAGAAAATCACCGTGATAGCCAGTTGGGGAAACACTAACGCATAAGGTAACCAGCTACGGCCAAAGACAGGGCGGGATGAGGTCATGCCACATACTCAATCAAAGAAGGGGAAAACAAAGCGACATCTGTCGCCCTCCGTCATTCCCGTACAGGCGGGAATGACGAGAAAGTGCCTGTGACCTTACTTAGTGGACTGCTCGAAGCGACGCAACAACACGTTGCCGCGCTCAACCGCCGTATCCAACGCTTGCTGCGGCGTTTTCTTACCGGTCCAGACGCTTTCCAGCTCTTCTCATCCACGATGGTACGGATCTGCGGCATATTGCCTAAACGCAGCCCTTTGGTGAAAGCCAATGGTGGCTTGTTCAGCATCTGACGCGTCGCAATGTCCGCACCGGGGTTCTTCTCATAGAAACCCTGCTGCTTGGTCAACTCATACGCGGCGGTGGTGATCGGCAGATAGCCGGTCTTCTGGTGCCATTCGGCGGCCATTTCCGGCTGTGCCAGGAACTGCATAAACTGAGCAACGCCTTTGTAAGTGGCATCGTCTTTACCGCCCATCACCCACAGGCTGGTACCACCGATAATGGCGTTCTGCGGCGCATTCGGCACCCCAGCGTCATACGGCATCATTCCTACGCCATAGTTGAATTTGGCGTGAGCGCGGATGTTAGCCAACGAACCGGAAGACGCGGTGGTAATGGCGCAATCACCGTTGTAGAACTTCTCGGTCGACTCATCCTTGCGGCCATAGTAAGTGAAGTCCCCTTTCTTGTTCATGTCCTGCAACAGTTGGATATGCTTGATTTGCGTCGGCTTGTTGAATTCCAGTACCGCATCCGTGCCGTCGAAGCCGTTATTTTTGCTGGCAATCGACAAAGCATGCCAGGCGCTGAAGTTTTCAATCTGGATCCAACCCTGCCAGCCGCTGGCGTAGCCGCACTTCATGCCTGCCGCGCGCAGCTTGGCCGTATACTCTGCCATTTGCTGCCAGGTTTTCGGTGGCTGTTCTGGGGCCAGCCCGGTTTTTTTGAAGGCATCTTTGTTGTAGTAAAGCACCGGGGTTGAGCTGTTGAACGGCTGTGATAGCAGGTGTCCCGTTTTTGCGTCGGCGTAGTAACCGGAGACGGTCGGCACAAACACACTCTCATCAAAGTCGATCCCAGCATCTTTAAATACCTGATACACCGGTTTTATCGCCTTGCTCGCCATCATCGTGGCGGTACCCACTTCATACACCTGAAGGATGGCGGGCGCGTTACCGGTGCGGTAAACCGCAATCCCTGCCGCCAGGCTCTGCTCATAGTTGCCTTTGTAAACCGGCACAATTTTGACATCGGGGTGCGATTGGTTAAAACGCGTTGCCAGTGAATCCACCGTTTTTCCCAGTTCGCCTTCCATCGAATGCCAGAAAGGGATCTCGGTCACCGCGTTGGCGTTAGCCTGATACGCCAACGTCAGCGCCACTAGAACTGCTGCATTACGCAGCGTCCGTGTCTTAAGCGCGTTAAACATGCCTGTCTCCTACCATAAAGGTGAGCACCTGTGCAAAGGGGGCGTTTCTTGGTCGAGGGGTAACATGGCACGGACGCATGACAGCAAGATAACCAAACGATGACACCCGCATGACACCCTGCCTGTCACGCTCGCGTAGCAGAATTACCGACAATATTTGTGGCCCATATCGCGGTTCGGGATAAATGTTTACCAACGGGGTGCCGATACCAAATACATCATCTGTTTTTTTACTCATTTACCGCGTGAAATCACACAGCAAACGAATAATAAAGTAAATAAACCATTGATGATGCAAGCATAAAGATAACTGTGCGTTCGCAACACCGTTCTCGTGAATGGACGCAATGAGCAATGCCAGGGTGACTCACCTCTTCTTATGCCGTGCAGAGGCTAACCTGCTTTACCGACAAACTCGAAAAAAATGGGGAACATATGCATAGCATACGCAACATCAAATTGGGAACATTACTCGGCAGTTGGTTCGCTGCCGTGATTATTATCGGCGTGCTGGTCGCGGGTTTTGGCCGCATGCATCTTGCCGGTTTGGGCCAAACCACCGACAGCCTCACCAAACAGCATCTGAATAACCTGTTTGTATTACAGGAACTGAAAGACAACCTGAACGTCACCATTAAAGCCACGCTGCGTATGCTGCTGATGACGGACAAAAAAGAGCTGAGCGACAGCCAGGCATTGATTGGAAAAACCAGCGCACAAAACGGTAAGTTAGTGGAAAAACTGGAAGCTAATCTGCATGCGAAAGAAGTGCGCGCCATCTTGGGTGAACTTCAGCAAAATCGCGTCGCCTTTGCCAAACTGGGATGTGAAGCGATCGGCATGACGCTGACAGATCGTCAGGCAGAAGCAGCTGTACTGGTTAAAAGTCAGTTGGAACCGGTGCAAACTGCCATGTTTGGCAACCTCAATACAATGATCCAACTACAAAAAGATCTCACTACCCAGATAGCGACCAACGCCGTGGCTGAAGCAGAAGAGAATGGTAACAGCCTGCTGATGCTGGCAGCCCTTTCCGCCCTGTTAGCCGCCGTTATAGCCTGGTTCATCACCCGCCACATCAAAAAGTTGCTGGGCGGCGAACCGCTCTACGCCATGCAGGTGGTGCAAGAAATTGCGCAGGGTAATCTGGCCGTTCCGGTAACGCTCGCCGACGCGGACAACAGCAGCCTGCTGGCCGCCATGAACCACATGCGTGACAGTCTGAGCAAGCTGGTGATTCAGGTGCGGGAAAGCAGCGAGTCTATCTCGACCGGTGCCAGTGAAATCGCCGCAGGCAGCACCGATCTCAGTCAGTGTACCGAAGAGCAGGCTGCCGGCCTGCAACAAACGGCGGCTTCGATGGAACAGATCAGCCAGACGTTGCAGCAAAACACTGATACGGTACGCTCCGCTACCGACCTTGCCAACACCGCTAGCAACACCGCCGCCAAAGGCGGAGAAGCGGTGGGCAATATCGTGCGTACCATGACCGAGATTCGCGACAGTTCCCATAAAATCAGCGACATTATCACCTTGATCGACTGGATTGCCTTCCAGACCAACATTCTGGCCCTGAACGCGGCGGTAGAAGCGGCTCGTGCCGGGGAGCAAGGCCGTGGTTTCGCCGTGGTGGCAGGTGAGGTCCGTTCGCTGGCACAGCGCTCGGCATCGGCGGCCAAAGAGATCAAAACGCTGATTCAGGATAGCGTTAGCCGCGTAGAAACGGGCTCGAAGCTGGTCACCGATGCTGGAGAAACCATCGATGATTGGTGCGCCAGTCGCGTCATGTGGCAGATATGATTGATGAGATTAGTGTCACCACTCGGGAGCAGGGTTCTGGCATTCACCAGATCAATGATGCCATCACCCAACTGGATCAGGTCACACAGCAAAACGCGGCGCTGGTGGAGCTGATGAGCGCCTTTCAGGTAGAAGGTGGCGCATTCCAGTACCGCGCCTCAACACGTCCCACTGCGGCACCTATGGCCCTGGGACATAAATAACCGCATCACACACAATATCGGCGATGTCACCATCATCGGTGGCATCGTTTATAACGGTATACAGAGAAAGATACCGCCAACGTGATACTGAATACGCCTTGCGCGAAAGCGTTATTCTTTTTTATTAAGCCAAATTAAAGGAGTATTTGATTACATTATTAGCAACATCATAAAAAATAAAATAAATCGTTAACCATCAGTCACTATTATTTCTCCCACCTGTAAAACCACCTCTTTTTAGCCGTTTATTTTCCCTGGAACATTCCTGATAATGGTGCGTTATTTCGCCCAACAACAAAAAAACGTGCCCCACAGCCGCTATTTACATAAAACATCCCTCCCCTATGGCGCAAATACGGCATTACAGAAATTCGCGTCCCACAGGACATTGTTTAATTAAGGGATGTTATGCACATTATAAACACCATGAAGATAGGCACCCGATTAGACGCCGGCTTTAGCGGCGGCGTTGCCAGAGGCATTAGTCTCCTTTCTGGCCACCGGTACGCTGCGTCAGGCACACAACGTCGCAGACCCGATTGCCAAAATCGGCGTTACCACGCAGGAACAGGAATCGGGCATTGCACAAATCCATGATGCGATCGCCCAGCTCGATCAGGTCACACAACAAAATGCCGCGTTGGTGGAAGCATCTGCCAGCGCCGCTGACAGCCTCAACGAACAGCTGGACAATCTGGTTGATTTGATGCGCGTATTTCGCATGCGCTCGGGCAGTCATGTACAACGTCAATCGTTACCGCCACCGGCACCTATAAAAGCCATCGTCACGCCAACGCTCAAGCTAACGCAGGGGCACAGTGGGAACGCTTCTAACCTTATCACCATAACTCTCGGCACGGCATTTAATAACGGGAGCGTCATTCCAGTGAAAAGTACGTTTTTTTGATAGTTTATATTATCGCTCACTAAGCAAAATTAAATGAAGCACAGGCCCGTACACCAGAAACGATTTCCCTTAATACAGCACAATATCTTTCCGCATTAAACCAAGCTGACGCTCCATTCTATTATTTACCGATTTTTCTCGCGCTTATCTTTTCAGCAGATATCCATTAATAATCACGCACAAGACGCGCATTAAGGACGCCGCCACACATCAGGACTATATAAGGAATAAGGACGCCTATGCGATTTATTAAAAAGATGAAAGTCAGCACCATGTTGGGCTCGGGCTTTGCGTCAGTGATTATCATCAGCCTGTGCGTGACCATTCTTGGTCGCTCCCAGTTGATTTCACTGGGGAATGACATTGAACTGCTCGCCAACCGTTCGCTTAATAATCTGTTAATCACTCAGGAATTAAAAACCGGATTTGATGCCGTCGCCAGCTCCGTGCGCAATATGGCGTTGTATCAGGATCGTGCACGGAAACAGGAAGAGAAGCAGGTGATTGACCTTACGATTGCCCGCAATACTGAACTTCTGGAAACATTGAACCACAATGCCAGTATCCCCGCCGGTAAAGCACTGTTGGCACAGTTCGCTCAGGTACACCCAGCCTATATGAAAGCAGTCAGCGAAGTCGTTGCCCGGGAACTCAGCGATAACCCGGAAGAAAAAATGAAGCTGGACGAGATGCGGCGCGCGCAGTTACCCGTGTTCGAAACGCTGGATGATATGATTACACTGCAAAAAAATCAGGCGATAAAGCTGGCCCAACAAGCCATGACGCAGGCCAGCAATGGCGGAAACCTGATGTTGCTTCTGGCGCTACTGGCAACGGGATTGGGTGCGCTGATCGCATTCCTGATAGCCTATACCTTGAGAAAGCAGCTGGGTGGCGAACCGGCCTATGCAACCATCATCACCCAGCAAGTCGCTCAAGGTGATTTGGCCGCAGAGATTACCCTGCGCGAGAACGACAGCAGCAGCATGTTTGCCGCCATGAACACCATGCGTAACAGTTTGAGCGCCATGGTGGAACAGGTTCGCCACAGTAGCGAATCCATCGCCACCGGCTCCAGTGAGATTGCCATCGGCAGTACCGACCTGAGTCAACGCACAGAAGAGCAGGCGGCGAATTTGCAGCAAACCGCCGCCGCGATGGAACAGATAAGCCAGGCGGTACGTCAAAATGCCGATGCGGTGCACAGTGCCACACAGCTCGCTAATCAGGCCAGCGCCACGGCAGCGAAAGGCGGAGAGGCCGTTAACCAGATCGTAGCAACCATGAAAGCCATTACCACCAGTTCCGGCCAAATCAGCGATATTATCGGCGTGATTGACGGCATTGCGTTTCAAACCAACATTCTTGCACTAAACGCCGCCATCGAAGCCGCCCGCGCAGGCGAGCAAGGGCGCGGTTTTGCCGTGGTGGCCGGTGAGGTTCGTTCGCTGGCGCAGCGCTCAGCCTCCGCCGCCAAGGAAATCAAAACGCTGATCCATAACAGCGTCGAAACCGTGAATGCCGGATCTACGCTGGTTGAAGAGACGGGCAGCACCATTGCAGCGTTGGTGACTCAGGCCATTGAAGTCGCCCACCTGATCGCCACCATCGGGGGAACCACGCGGGAACAAGGGTCGGGCATCGAGCAGGTTCACAGTGCAATCAATCAGCTCGATCGCGTGACTCAGCAAAACGCCGCGTTGGTCGAACAGTCGGCCAGCGCGGCCGGAAGCCTGAACGATCAGGCGGCCAACCTGGTGTCACTGATGCAAATGTTCCGCATTGCCTCAAACAGCAAAGCATTACCGCCCCACACCACGCCCCAAAGCCCCCCGTCAGCACGCGAACTCCCGCTACCACAGGGCAGCCGGGAGAACTGGACACAGTTTTAGCGCACAAGCTCCCAGACCGCGCTGGGAGCCGCCTCAGGCGTAGGCCAACACGTCACGCTCTGCGGCAACCGTATTCACCAGCCGCCCAATCTGGCTGATTTCCACTTCAACCACATCACCGGCTTTCATAAACAGCGGCGGCGTGCGCTTTTTCCCCACGCCCCCCGGTGCCAGCGGCGTAAAGCGCGAAATGTAGGCAATCAGCTCCGCCACGGGGCGCACCATATTGTTGGTGGTATCATGCTGCACGCGAACGCCACTCAGGAAGGTGCTGATATCCAACTGTTGCGGATCGCCAATCTCATCAGTAGTGACCATCCAGGGACCAAATCCGCCGGTATGGCGCCAGTTTTTGCCTGAGGTGAACCAGGTGTATTGCATATCGCGCACCGAGCCATCCATAAAGCAACTGTAGCCTGCCACCACGTCCAGCGCGGCTTCACAACTGACATTATCCGCGTGCTGAACGATAACCACGGCCAGTTCACCTTCATAGTCAAACTCGTTGCTCAATTCCGGTTTCATCAGCGGCTGACGGTGGGCAGACAACGTATCGGCAAAACGGATAAACAGGGTTGGCGCATCAACGGTTTGTTGGAACTCAATGCGTTTTTCCATGTAGTTCATGCCAACACACAGGATTTTTCCCGGCTGTTCAATCACCGGCAAAAAAAGTGACTTGTTCAAAACGAAAGTCCGGCGTGCCCTGCACCGCCTCAAACTGTTTCAACGCACCGGCGCGCAGTGCAGCGGGGATATCCGCATAGCTGTCGGAAAAGCGCCGTCCCAGATCGATGATGCCGTCAGCATCGATACGCCCATAGGTCTTTTGCCGGTTTTCCGGGTTAATAAAACTTGCCAGTTTCATAGGTTACCTTCAGTGTTTCAGGGTGGCGCTGTGCGCCAGAACTCATTTGATAAAGCGAATCTTCTCGTTGATGGCTGCAATCACCGGCGCTTTGAGGGCGTTGTAGACCTTCTTGTTTTGCTCGAACAGGTTATTGCCGTGAGTATCGATAGAGATAATCAACGGACCAAAGGCTTTCACCCGGTTTACCCACAGCGTTTCGGGCATACCAAGATCGCGCCACTGGGCATCCTCAATCTCTTCAACGCAGGTCGCGGCAAGCACCGCACAGCCGCCGGGGAACATGGCGTGCACCGCCTTGAAGGTTTTGCAGCCCTCTTCAGTGTTCGGCCCCATACCGCCTTTACCAACAATCAGCTTCACGCCGGTTTGTTCGATAAACTCTTTCTCAAATTTTTCCATGCGCATGCTGGTGGTTGGCCCGATGGAGATCATTTCAAAGCCGCCATCATCCTTTTCCACCACAATCGGCCCGGCGTGGAAAATAGCGCCTCCGCGCAGATCGACTGGTAATTCGCGGCCCAACTCAATCAGACGACGGTGAGCAACGTCGCGGCAAGTCACCAGCGTACCGGTCAGGTACACCACGTCGCCAATGTTCAGTTCGGTCAACGCTTCATCGCTAATCGGAGTAGTAAGCACTTTTTTCATAGTACGGCGCCTTTATGGGAAAGAATTTCATAGGCCAAATCAGCGGAGAAACGGATGGTTCCACGACGGTGCGCCCAGCATCCGGTCGACACCGCCACACCAATGGTGGAAGGGTGGTGCGCAGAGGACTCGATATTGACGCCCATCACCGATGAGGCACCGCCCAGCCCATGCGGACCCAGGCCCACGCTGTTCAGCCCCTCTTCCAGCAGCTTCTCCATCTTCGCTGCATCGGCATTTGGGTGGGACGAATCTACCGGACGCAGAATCGCTTTTTTCGACAACCGCGCCGCCGTTTCCACCGACGTGGAGACCCCGACGCCAACCAACAGCGGCGGGCAAGCATTCACGCCGTAAGAAGTGATCACATCAAACACGAACTGGTTAACGCCTTCATAGCCCTGGCCCGGCATCAATACTTTCACGGCACCCGGCAATGAACAGCCGCCCCTCTGCCATATAGACGGGTCTTCCCCTATCATGGTGGGAGACTCATAACAACATGTTTAACCTGCCGTAATGGAACATCACTGCCACCTTAAAGCGTTCTTTGTTCCGGTATCCTCTGGACTTGATCCGCAGCAGCCTTATCTTGCTGTTTAGTGACTCTGCATTACCGTTTGATACCCTGTGTTTCATGGCATTCAGGATCCCGTACAGTCGTTTACGTAACGTCCGGGCGGCGCTGCTTAGTAGCGGGACACCAACGTCTTTTGCCATCCCTATCCATTCCAGCCACAGACGCCTGCTGTGTTCGTCATACCGGCGGTTCCAGAGTTCCCGGGCCAGCGCCTTCATTGCCCAGCAACGGCTGGTATCAGGCAGAACCATCTGCGCTGCTTCCAGTCTTTCTGCTATTCGACCATGACGTTTATGGCGACCGTACAACCACAGATAACGGGAACGATGTGCACTTTTTCGTGCCGGTAACGGGATGGTTTTCATCTCCAACTGTCGTGTTTTATCTACGACGGCACAGAGCATTTTCGCTACATGGAAGTGGTCGAACGCGATCTTCTCCACCGCGTTAGGCAGATGGAGCCGCGCTGCGCTTATATAGGATAGATTCATGTCCATCGACAGGGTTTTAATGGATTCAATCTGGCGGTCACCCAGACTCCGGAGATAGCCAGCAAGACTTTCAACTCCGCGATCATCTTTGAGTTCCAATGCCTGTCCTTGGGTATCAGAGATAACGGTGACGTACTGATGCCCCTTTTTGAAAGCGACCTCATCAACACAGAGATGACGTGCGGCCTGAGGTGTTTTTCGACGGGCCAGTCCACGCTTAACCGCCCGTTGCATAATATTATCGACAGCATTCCAGCTCAGCCTCAGCTGTTTCCTGACGGCATCCACGGTGCTGATTTTCAGCCATGAGATAACGAACGACTCGAACAACAGCGTATACCGGCTACCGGGGCCGGCCCATGGAACAGACAGCGTCTGGTAGCCATGCTCCGGGCACATAATACGGGGTACATCAGCTTCGACTATTGTCGCGAACTGACAGGTATCGAGATGGCGCCATTTACGATGTCGGTGATCGTGAATAGGACAAGATTTCCCGCAGGTTGGACAGGTTAACTGAGTGTTTTTCGCAATCTCAACTGTAACGGTAACAGAACCGGCATTTTCATCGAGAGAAAGAGACTTTACCTGCCACGGAATAGACAGGTTGAGGATATGAGCGTAGAGAGACTTTTCGTCCATGGTGGTGACCTCTGGCGATTTAATACGCCATTATCATGCCTTCAGCCACCACAACAAGGGAAGACCCATATAAATGCAGGTGATGTGACGCACAAATCCCTGGGAGAATGGGATGAGCAAGCATTCGATCGTCTAATGAACACTAATCTTAAAGGTCCCTTTTTCTTGATCAGGGCACTGCTCCCTATGCTTTCTAATCCCTCTTCCGTCATTATTTGTGGCTCAGTGAGCGCTCGGATTGGTCTTCCACAAAGTAGTGCTTACGCAGCAAGTAAAGCCGCGCTACTGTCTCTGGCACGAACACTTTCTGCGGAGCTTCACCCCCGTGGGATCCGGGTAAATGGCTTAAGCCCTGGACCTACTGAAACACCAGCATTGAACAAACTGAGTGGTGGGCAACATGAAGATAAGCTCAGAGAAGATATTCGAGCTCTGGTACCTATTGGTCGTTTAGTAACACCGTATGAACTAGCTAAAGCGGCAGTTTTTCTTGCTTCTGATGAATCATCATTTGTCGTTGGTACAGAGTTGCTGGTGGATGGCGGGGTTGGTAATCTTCAGCTGAATAATATACCTACAAGATTATGTGTCACTTACTGACTGTGAAGGACACATAATCCGCTTCTGGCACGAAACTGCCAGCCTAAAAGCTAGATGGGCCAGCTATGAGCGAGGCGCGGACCTTAGTAACCGCCTTCTAAACAATGAATACTGATACTGTAAATATTCACTCTAAACACAAGTTAATATCGAAATTATCAGCATCATATAAATTACTCTCGGTACAGTTGCATCCGCGGTACTGATCACATAATCTAATGATAACTATAAAAATATTTTTAAGGTCCGTATATGGAATGGGGATGCACAAAGTGTGGGGTGGGAATACCCCAGGACAGAGAGTTTTGCGATAAATGTGAAGAAAAACATTTCAGAAAAATTGGAGGGTTTCTGTTTTTACCCCTAATAGGACTCGTAGTTACTGCTGCTTCTTATCTGTTTGTAATGGCAGATACGTTTAACGTTATGACAGAAAACTATTCGCACCTGAGCGCAAATGCAAAAATCTTCTTCATATCCTCTCTTGCTATTTATATTGGAGAGTTTTTATTTGCAGCCACAGTCCTTTCATTTTTCTTAAAAAAGAAAAAGTTTCTGCCAAAGCTTTTTATTTTCTTTATGATATCAGTCGTGGCAATAATGTCATTAAATGTCTACATGCTTTACATTCTAATCCCCGGCGTTAAAATTGGACACCATGAACTTGCCCCAATTTTTAGAAATGTAATATCGGCTCTTATTTGGATTCCATATTTTATTACATCAGTTCGTGTAAAAAGAACATTTATCCGATAGGAAGCCGCATTACTGACTTCCCATTACCGATTATTGAAAATGCAGAGTGCTCCCCCCAATAATCAAAACAGAGCGGACACTATTAACGTCCGCTCTTGGCTCGGGGCGGGCAGAAAGTAAGGTCATAAGGTCAGTTATGAGCGAGAGGCGGTACTTTTAGTTAGCTCCGCATGGATGACTAATGAGTTAAAAGAATACTAACGGCCCCTAAACCCTGACTACAAAGGGTGAGTATATTCTTATGCCCCACCCATCTTCTTTCTGCTGCCCAATTATAAGTTGGCACCAAGCCCCTCTTTTTTCTTTTCAGACCACTGATGACCGCAGTCTTTACAACGATAGTCATATTTATTGATAGTAAGCGTTGCGCTGACGGCTCGAGTATTAACTCCTCTCGAATTCTTCTCCTGAACTTTTACATATCCTTTAAAACGCTCTAACTCAGTAATATTATAAACAGCGAAATTAAGAGCCTTGCAGCGAGAACAGCGTTTACGGATAAATTTATTCCAGATGAAAATTGCAAAGATGGCCACAACGATCAGAAAAGAAATCATTTTTATAGTATTTGCTCTATTCAATTCTGATTGAGCGATGTGTTTTCTCTTGATTTCTGAATTGGCAATTTCTTTCTCTTTCTCGGCTTTTTTCTGATTTTCAATTAATAATGTTTGCTGTTGCAGCTTTTCCTGTTCCTTTATTTTCGCGTTGGATTGTTGGATCCAATACTTAAATCGTGGAATGTTTTCAATAAAAATATTTATATCTCGAGCTTGAAAAACTGAATCATCTTCTGGTTCGGTTTTTTAAATTTCTTTTAACATAAAAGGATCCGGTTGACTCCAAATCAGCATCGATCTCTTTATTTAATCTAAATTCCACGTAAGAAAAATCACTATCTGTCCACTGAATAATTGGTTTGCCAAATAGCTTATTATGAGGATTGCTCCAATACGCTTCGGATAACAAAGTTGAAGAGTTATGAATTAATGTTATATCAAATAGTATTTGAATAGGGTTGTCAGCGGAAAGTTTTGGTTCTTGAATTTTATTTTCACGATACGAGGTACTCATTGGCAAAGCTGTAGATATCGGCAAAGCTACCGAACTTAGATCCTTCACCCCATGTTGACTATTTATATTTCGCAAAATTTCCAATTGTTTTTGATACACACTGATGAGGCATTCTACCTGTGAATCACAGTTTTCACGTGGCCCATGAAGCCAAGTTTGTTGAATTTTTTTATATTGGGATTGTGTAAAACAGCCTGTCGATACTCGAACGATAAGCTTTCATCCATTGACGAAAGTTGTTCATTTCCACAGATTGCAAACTCGACAGCAAGCGTGGCTTTGTCGCAATTAAAGCTGGCTGAGTAATCAATTGTAAAACCCATAAAAAAACAAACAGCGTTAGTGTGATTTTTTTTTAAAAAAACTCTCATTTTTGAGTCCATATTTTAAGAGATGTAAATTCACGAGTTTATATAGACAATGGACAGGAAATCTTTAGGCTTAAAACCTAATAACCTGAGGAAAACGTTGTCTGGGAATAATGTCAGCACAGTATTATAAGCACGTACACTAGTATTGAATTTTTCGCGTCTGTTGGTAATGTCTGTTTCTACATCTGCCAGTTCAGTTAGCAATTGATTATACAATCCGTCAGCTTTCAGCTCTGGAAATGCCATTCTCAAATAAGCAAGTCGATCAACTATAGGTTGGCCTTTTGATGGTTCTCCACGGCCAAAATAAAAACTAACGTTTTCAGTTGTTCCTTTTTCGTGTAAGCCATATGAGTCTACAATTGCGACCATTTTTGTGATCAAATACCCTTTCTTTTTGCGAAGGATTTCGATATTAGATCTGTTTTCAGGGATTATATTTTTTAGTCTAATGGCCTTATTATAAATTGAAATGACATAAGTGAACCCAATTATCAATATGCTTGCTAAACCGATAAAATATTTATCCATATCCATAAGAACCCCCTAATGCTGAAAACAACAAATACAACCAAGAATGCAATATACAGGCCTCTCTATTTTACACTTTCTCCCCTCGATGGGGAAGTTATAATAAAATACAGGGGTGATTATTTTATGAACTTACAGAGTTTTAAATAAATCTGATTCAGATACTCGGACTATTCAAATATCTGCTTTTAGCTCATTCCTGACAAGGACAGTGCATTTTATTCGCCCTTTTTTCTTTGAACAAAAGCGGCACGAGCATACTTGATCGTTGCAAGGTTTTCTTCAGCCCACACCCACACACCACAAAATGCAGCCCCCAGACTGAGACCAAGATCCGTCAACTGGTATTCCACTTTTGGTGGTACGACAGGATAAACCGTACGAATAACCAGTCCTTCTCGTTCCATATCTCTCAGCGTTTGCGTAAGCATTTTCTGGCTGATACCAGCCACGTGTTTTGTCAGTTGCGTAAAGCGCAGTTTGCCATGTTCTGCCAGTACTTCGAGGATCAGCATTGTCCACTTGTCAGCAACCCTTGCGATGACATCATTAACCAGCGCTTCAACGAGAGGGTCTGGTTTATCTGCCTGCGAGAGCTTTTTCCGGACATCTTCATGACGGAGTACGTTATCGCTCATACTCTTACTCTCTTTTAGGGGGTTATAGCCCTTTTGGACGGTTTGTTTCAGGAAGTATGCGGTAAATCGAATTTTCTTTCCAGAATGAAATCGCTCACCGCCTCGCTACGCCTAAATTTAACCGAAAGGTAAGTAGGGTACTTTTCAGTGCCTACTTCCTAAAAGACATAAATGCTCTTACTGTCTGAAGCGTACCTACTCTTACTCCAACCCAAAAGGCACACTTCAACATGAAAACAGCAGATAACACCATACTTATCACCGGGGGTGGCTCGTGCATTGGCCGGGAACTTGCCTTGCGCTTCCACGAACTGGGCAATACCGTCATTGTTAGCGGCAGGCGCTTGCAGTCCCTCAGGGAGACGATTGCAGGAAGAGCAAATATGCATGCGATTGAGCTTGATATCGATGATCCAGCAGACATTAGCGCGTTTGCACTGCGAGTCGTGGATGAGTATCCAGCCCTTAACATCCTGATAAACAATGCAGGTATTATGCGTTACGACGATCTCAGTTCAAAGGGCGATTTGCTTGATGCTGAGGCGCATATTACTACCAATTTACTCGGACCTGTCCGTCTCACTAACGCTCTGCTTGACCATCTTAAAAGCCGCTCGGACGCTGTCATTGTCAATGTTTCGTCCGGTCTGGCGTTTGTACCGCGCACTGACGCAGCAATCTATAGCGCAACCAAAGCGGCTATCCATTCCATGACCCAATCTTTACGCCATCGACTCACCGGGCAGATAGAAGTCATCGAACTGGTTCCACCCGCAGTCCAGACTGAACTTACGCCAGGTCAGGCCAACCGGGAGGGATATCTGCCGCTCAAGGCGTTTATCGATGAGGTGATGACGCTCTTTTGCGAAAAGCCAACGCCTGAAGAAATCATTGTCGAACGCGCCCGGTTGCAGCGACTGGCCGAACGGGAAGGACGCTTTGATCAGGTATTTGAACGGATCAATGGGCATTGAGAACGATAGCAAGCCTGCGAACCAGGACGAGCGGCGCCCCATGATTCCCAGTGTGACTTGCTGAGTGGGGCCGACCGTACTGTATCCGGCAGAACTCTTTATCGTTTTAACATACGCTAAATAATCTTCATCCTTTACCTAAAAGATACAGTACGCAATAAACATCCATATATTCAATCAGATATAATGAAGTATACTTGTATTACAGTAAAAAGTTGAAGGATCAAACATGAGCAACGATGAAATGGAAGCAACACTGCTGGAAAATGGCTTCACGCCTAAAGACATTGCTCATATGCAAAAGCTCATCAGACGTAGGGTAAAAGAAGGGGATACTGAGACAACATTACTTTCGTTAGTACCTATTTTAAAGCATCGCTTTTATAACGTATTTTCGATAGTTTCGCTGATAATAGCTGTGTGTATTCTAAACATTTATTTTAAACACCCAATAAGCGCAGCATCTTTTATCAGTAATGTCATTGTGACCCTCGTGGGCCTGTGTTGTACATATCATATTGGCGCTTTATCCCTGAGTTACAAATCTTATCGCTATTGTAAGAAAAAACAGGGCTAACAAGCCCTTTTATCGCTAAGTCTCCGCGTTATTTCCACCAGATTCTCTGGGATCGCCGCACAGTTGATCGCGATGTAGGGCTTATCCGCTCGGTCAGAGCACTGGTGCAACAAGCGCGCCACCACATCCTTGCCAACACCGGTTTCGCCCAGTATCAATACCGAGAGGCGATGATGCGCCGCCTGATAGATCTGCGTATGCAGTGTCTTGGTGGCAGCAGACTGGCCGATCAGTGTCGCTTCAACCTGTTTTTCGCGATCGCGACGATGCACGTCTTCGTTTTTTATTTGGCGTAGCGAATCGCGCAGCGCCGTCTGTTCACGCTGGGTAATGGCTAACTGACGTAGCAGCAGCATCAGTTGACGGCAGAACACGTGCCCAAGGCGCACCCCCTCGCCACTGTGATGCAGCCCGAGCAGGCGTTTGGAGGAATCCAGCAGTGCTAACACCGCCAGCGGCTTGCCATTTTCAGCCAACAGCGGCAGCGCATGCAGCCCGCAGGCCGGACCAACACGGCACAGCATCTGACGAAAATCGTGATGATCGATGCGTGCGCCACCGTACAGTGAATCCCAGGTGCGCACCTGATTTTTGTGCAATACATAGGCCAATGGGCGGCTGAAATCATCCACCGCCAGTTGCAACGATACAGGTACATCGAGGACGCGTCCGTAGCACGTCAGTTGACGACCGCTGACATTCAACATGCCTAGCAGCACGCCATGTGGTTGCCAGACGCGCTGAATGGTCTCCAGCAGCCAATCACGCAACGCCACTTCGTCTCGGGGTTGCGTGAGTGCCAGCACCAGATCGAGGGCCCGCTGCATACTCATCCCTACACCTCAGACTGGAACTGGTCATCTTTCACGTGAAAATGCACCCGACGAACCGACTCACCCGCTGAAAGGCGTTGTAGCAGTTACAATGAAACCGGGGGTAGCAACGCACCATCGATCACCGATTCCAGCATCCGCGCACCGTTTTCACTGCGGTTTGTCAGCCGCAGGATCGCTTCTGGCACCGCCTCGTCAATCACGGTTTCAGCACCAAAACGCTGTTGCAGCAGCGACACCAAGCGCGCCAGCTTGCCGTGAACGATGTCGACCATCGTGGCGTGATCCAACGGCAGGTAGGGAATGGCCTCCATGCGCGCTAACAGCGCTGGCTTGAAAAATGCCGCCAGTTCGGGATAGGGCGCATCCAGCAGATCATTCGAGCGTGCATCCTGCACATCCAGCGATGCATGGGCAGCATAGTTAACAATGGTTTGGTAACCGAGGTTAGAGGTAAGGAAAAACACCACGTTACGGCAGTCGATAACCCGCCCTTCACCATCGGCCAATTCACCTTTATCAAACGCCTGATAGAACAGGTTAAGCACATCCGGATGGGCCTTTTCCACTTCGTCCAGCAGTACCACGGAGTAAGGTTTCTGACGAATGGCCTCCGTCAACACACCGCCTTCACCAAACCCCACATAGCCAGGCGGTGAGCCAATCAGACGCGACACCGTGTGTTTTTCCTGATATTCCTACATGTTGATGGTGGTCAGATAATTGCGTCCGCCGAACAGCAGATCGGCAATCTGTAACACCGTTTCCGTTTTCCCGACGCCACTCGGCCCAACCAGCAGGAAAGCGCCCAACGGCCGGCCGGGACGACGCAGATCGGCTCGCGCCGTCAACAGATGTTTGTGCAGGTGCGCGATGGCTAAGCTCTGACCTTTGATGGTTTCGCCCAAGAACTCAGGAAGGCGAGTTACCACCTCCATTTCCCCTTGTGAAATCCGGTTGAGCGGCACCCCGGTCCACTCGGCGATCACGGCGGCAATCTGGGTTTTATCCACGTGGGGTGACACCAATACAGACGCCTGCTGGAGTGCTTCTAATTCACGCTCGCAGGCCGCCAGTTCATCGGCCATCGCCTCGATATCATCCGGTGATTCAACGTCGGATTGCTCAACATCGAGTTGTGTCGCCTCAGGACGCTCATCGGCCAGCAGTGCACTGCGCAATGCGATAATGCGCTGTACGTAATGCTTTTGCTGCTGCCAGTCAGCCTCCCGTTGCGCTAGATCTGCGACACAGGTTTCGCACTCGGCACGCAATGTCGCCAGTCGTTCAACGGTATCACCCAGCCCAATGCGACGTTGGCGTTCCTGTTGTGCAATTTCCATCTCCTGCTGATGCAGGCGCATCTGTAACTGGCTGACAGCGCGTGGTGGCGTGGTGGCGTGGTGGCGTGGTGGCGTGGTGGCGTGGTGGCGTGGTGGCGTGGTGGCGTGGTGAGGTTGATGGCAACACGCGCGCAGGCGGTGTCCAGCATATCAATAGCTTTATCCGGCAGTTGACGACCAGAGATATAGCGCGGAGAGATGTGCCGCCGCATGCAGCGCATTCTCATCAATGAGTACGCCATGTGCTTTTTCATAAATGGCACGCAACCCACGCAGGATAACGGCACTTTCGTCCGCACTCGGTTCCCCCACGTTGACCCGTTGGAAACGGCGCGACAGCGCGGCATCTTTCTCAACGTATTTTTTGTATTCGCTCCAGGTGGTCGCGGCAATGGTACGCAACTCCCCCCGAGCCAGCGCCGGTTTCAGCAAAGTTGGAAACATCCAACCCGCCAGCCTGATTGCCAACACCAATCAGGGTATGCGCTTCATCAATAAACAGAATGATGGGCCGAGGCGAGTCTTTGACCTCCTGCATCACCCCTTTGAAACGCTTCTCAAATTCACCTTTTACCGATGCGCCAGCCTGCATTGCCCCGAGATCCAGCGTCAGCAGTTCCACGTCGCGCAACCGTTCCGGTACAAACCCGGCAACGATGCGCAAGGCCAATCCCTCAATCAACGCACTTTTACCCATCCCCGCCTCCCCAACCACCATCGGGTTGTTTTTACGGCGGCGAGACAGGATATCGATCATCACATCGATTTCACGATCGCGACACAACACCGGATCGAACTGCCCTTGACGCACAGCCTCTGTCACATTCTGGGTATAGCGGCCAAGTTGAGTGCTCACCGCGGCTGCTTGCTCTGTCGTGGTACTCGCATTTACCGCTACCGGGGTTTCAGATGACGCTTTCACCCATTCGTCAAACTGCTGGCGCAGCAGTTCACGGTTGATGTGTGCCAGCGGACGCGCTGCGGCTGTCGACAGATAGCGGTTTGGCATCATCAGCAGCACCAATAGCAGCACGCCGCTGCGCAGATGGCTGTGCTGGAACTCGGCCGATGCCAGCAGCCAGCTATCTTGCAACCACTCTACCAACAGCGGTGAGAACGAGGGATAACCCGCTGCCACAAAATCGCTGTCTGCAACGGTTGGCCGAAGCTGAGCGCTAAGGGCCCGCACATCCACGTCGGCGCGTTTGCAAATCTGGCGCACATCGCACAGCGGGGTATCCAGCATGTTCATCAACAGGTGCTCGATGCGGATTTCCGCGCCCTGATGCCGTATGCAGAGCGCCGCCGCTTGTTCCAGCATATGGCGACACACAGGGTTGAGACGTTCAACCAGCGTAGTCAGTTCGATTCGAATCACGATCCAGCTCCTGTTACTGTAATAATTCACCCAGTTGACGTAGCACGTCCTGGGTTTGATGAATCAGCGGGTAGTAGTAAGCCACAAACGCCGCCAGCACGACACACAGGCCGAGAAACAGGACGCTGAGAGACACCTGTTTGCGTAGGCGATAGCGCGATGCCTGCTGTCCGAGATTCTGGTGAAATACCGTAGGAACGGCGGCAGGTTCCGGATGTAACGCGTCGTACAGTTTTTGCACCACACGATCCAGTTCCTCACGACCTTGCACCATCACCCGGTAGCGCCCTTCAAACCCCAGACACAGGCACAGATAGATAAATTCAAGAATGTCGCGATAGCGCGCCGGGTCCTCCTGAAGGCGATCCAGCAGCACGAACACTTTTTCGCCACCCCAGGTTTCATTGTGAAAACGCGTCAGCAGCGAATGGGCGGACCAGATACTCTGTGCCCCCCATTCTCGCGCCATCACGGCCTCATCGATAACAGTGCACAGAATGTAGCGAAACGACAGGATCACACCGTTTTCATAGCCATGGGCATGCAACTCTTGCTCAATGGCCTGAATTTCGGACACCACCCGCTTATAGAGGTCTGGCACGTCTTCGTAAGCCACAAGTTGACGCACACTCTCCACCATCCCCAACAGCGGCGTCATCGCATCGATCATCGGGTTGATACCCTGGCCGGGCAGACTGAACCAGTAATCAGAGTCGCTATCCAGTTGCCGGGCATGGTCATACAGCAGGTCGCCCAGTTGATCGTTTTTAATCACGTCGATGCTCATCGTTTCCCTCAGTTAACCCTGACCACGGATGACCCACAGCTGCATATCCAGCTCCGGGAATTCGCCCGCAACATGGAACGCCAGGGTGTTGCCGGACACCAGCACCTGCCAGGAAGGGCTTTGTCTGTCCAATTGGAAATAGCTGCAGCCGGCGTGATACGGCAGTTGGCGTGGTGCAACCGGTAACGGCAGCAGCGGCACGCCCGGTAATTGCAGACTGATCAGTTCGCGGATCTTCTCGCTGGAGGCAATCTTGGTCTGTTGCAACAGTTGCTTGCGCAGGTGCTCCTGCGGCATCCGTGCCTTGACCGACAGCACAAACTCGGCGCTGGACAACGGCTCAGCATCACCCACCACCGCTACCATGACCCCATAGGGCTGCTTGATGAGCTGGACAGATACAGCACGCGGCGACAACACAGTGCTCAGCGCCTGACGCAGCGCCAACATTATCGGTTCGAATCTGCTCTGTGGGTGTTCGTGGCGATAGGCAGGAAACTCCGGCGGCAGTCGAGACTCGTCGGTAAAGGTCATCAATTCGCCACACAGCGCTACCAGCACTTCATGCAACCGTTCAGGATGCAACGTGCCGAGGCGCGCCAGATGGGACAACCGGGGCTGCGCACGGTTAAGCAGTTGCAGCATCATGAATTCCGCCACATCGGCGACGCCTTGTTGCCCCGGCGCGGCGATGCGTTGTGCCAGACTGCGCGCACGCTCGGCAACCAACCCAGCGGATTCCCCCAAAAAGCGTTTTAGGGCAGGGATAGCCGTGATGCTCACGCTGCACGGCATAAAGTTTGGATCGAGCACCAGCCCGCCATCGTGGCGTTTATCGAGAATAGTGGCGATGGCCAACTAGGCGTAGGCGCTGCGATCGTCGCGCTCCAGCATAAGACGCAGGCTGACCTTGCCCACTTCGAGCGATACCACATCGCCACCCTCGCTGTGCAGATCGTGCACGTCGTGGCGATGCGCCTGCAAGAGGCTGGCAACCCCCTGCCCCGGCTGTCCGACTTCGCTGACACCGCTTACCGCCAGCGGCAAGGCGAGATAGACCTTCTGATTGGCCAGTGCTACGTCGGTGATCTCCAGCGGCGGTGGCAGCACATCGTCACCGGGAATATTGAACACGGTGCCATTTGGCATCACACCGCTGGCGTTAACCAGCACAATACGGCCAAAGTTGAGATACTCTTTGTTAATCGCCAGCGTTTGCAGGCCATAAAAATAGTCGCTGAGCGCGCTAAGACGCGCGTGCAAGGTGTAGTTGCTATGCCGTAGCTGCTGTTGAAAATGCTGCGGTTTGATGAACAGCCCTTCCCGCCAAATAACGCGATTTCGACTCGACATGGTTATTCTTCTTCCTGGTCTTTTTTGATGTCGACTTCATCCCGGCGCAGGTGCACCAGAACCTGATAACTGCGGCCGGTGTTTTTCAGTTTGATCACCTTGCGCCACTCCGCACTCTCCGGATCAGCATAGCGCGCGATGACACCGATGTAATGCACCTTGGCATCCAACGCTTCGGGCGGCAGATACTTAAACTGCCCCGGCAGCAGGGTGTAGTCCTGATGACTGACATAGTTTTTGGTCAGTGCCTTTTCGATATCCTCCGTTATCTGGTCGTAGTCGGCGGCCAGCAAGCGAGAATCCTCAGCCAGTAACACCAGTTGGAATTTGATAGGCGCGGCATCACCGCTCTCGTTGGGGTTTACGTCTGGCTCTGCCAGCAGGCTAAACCCCACCGTGGAAGGGCTGATGATCGTTACTGCCCACCTGAATATCTGGATTGGCAGCAACTTTCGCCATCTTGCCGAGGGTGGCACAGCCTGGTAGCAACGCCAACAGGCTGATAAAACAGAACACTCTCCACATCATTGCTGCGCCTGCTGTTGACGCACCGCGCGGTCTACGCCCAGGCGTAGACCTGCTGAAACAGCTTCTGAAAACCCTGCTGGCGCACAGAGATCAGTTCACGGTAGTAGTGCTGGTATATTCCCCATGCCCAACCGTCATCCACCATATCCAGCTCGCAGCTACGGCGATAATGGGCAAAACGGTCGAGCAAGGCGGCTGGAGAGAACGCCTGCAGGATGGTTTCCAGCGCGACGCTAATTGCCTGCTGGTTTGCCGCCTGATGCACCCGGACGTTATTCAGCACTTCAGCCACCGGTGCCGGTGCAGAAAGGTGGACTGAGCTTTTTCCGTCAGCAAACAACAACGGCAAGGTGTCGGCATAGTCCAGCCCCAAACGCAGCGGGTTATCTTCAATCGGGCGCAGATGGGTATCCGCCAATGCGCCTTGCCCACACTACAAGACCAGCAGGCCTTCCACCATGGCTCGCAGACTTTTTCCCATCTCTTCCAGCATCTCTCGCTGTTGTTTTGCATCCTCCAGCGTCAACGTTTGACCCAGACCACGCATCAACGGCGCCAACAGGTGGCTATCCAGTGAACCCGATGCATCGTGGGTCACAAGTGGATTGTTGATATCGGGTAATTCCATAAATTTTTGGTCCATGGTGTCCTCAGCAGCTGAAAAAGCGGTAAGCGCAGTCGATAACACTGCCTCCACATGGTCACCGTGGGCATTCAGCAGGCTCTGATGCTGCTCTTGCTGCAATACCCACAGTGGATCGTTAGTGACGTCATCGCGTAGCGCGTCCGTCTTTGTTTGACGTTTGGTCACGTCCCCGAGCCAGCCATCAAGCCCACTCGCGGTATCCTGCCCCAGCAGTTGGTCGATATTTTGTTCCTGCATCAGGTCGTTCAGGTACACACCAAGACTAAATGGGCCAATAACCAGTTCATCGCCATGTGACGACAGCACGTTGCGCCCACGACCAATCGGCGACAGCGAGGCATTGATAAAGGACTGCCCGCTCAGATCGCACAGGCTGAAATGGCCATCGCACATCTCAATTCGAGCATGTTCCGGCAGCACGGCACCCAGCCTGTCGCGCAGTTGCCAATGGTCCTTTTCTGACGCCCCCAGCGTGCCGCCGTTGTAGTCAAACTGGTGCTGCACCTGAGAATTGATATCCAGCTGTTCGCTATTGAGAACAACCAGAGTGAGTGAATGACTAACGGTCACATTGACTCCTGAACGCGATGTACACGTGAACACACGATTTACTCTTGAACGCAGATCGTTACGTAAGGCTCTAACGGAGGCTGCCCAAGGAAACTGCTCCAGCCTAAAATACCGCTCTGCTCACTGCCCAACCTCAACCCTTGAGCTTCATCCTCGGCAAAGCCAAGGCGTAAATCCCACGCCAACTGATCGCGCAGAATAAAAGAGACGAAGCGCACCAGCGGCTGGAAGTGCTCGCCGTTGGGCAAGAAGCTGAAGAATCGGCCAAAACTCAGACTGCCAATCTTCAGCAGGAACTTACCCACGCAGTCATTGACGTTGTCGCCAATGACAAAATCGCCCCCCCAGCGCAATGTTGGATTTGCCAAGCCGGTTCTGCTGGCTTTTATGGATCGCCACCCGACGTTTTTGCCAGGCCAGCACCTCCACGTCCTCGAGGTCAAAACAGTGACTCACCAACCCCGCCACCACTTCCGTCGAACGGCTGGGACTGGCGAGCACCCCGGCATACGAGAGCATCTTGGCGCGGTTCACCGGCAGGCTCTCGCGTACTGCGTCATTCCCCAGCCCAACCAGCGCAAACATCAGTCGTGAAAAGCCATCCTCACCATCGTTCTGAAAACGCACGTGGTAGCGGTATTTACGCCAGGCACGGTGCAGCAACGTGAGCAAACGGTGATGGAAAAAATCGAGAAATAGCCCCAGTTTCTGTTCCCCCTGCGCGTACTCCCAGGCGAGATCGTCCAGGTAGTAGCCCGGCATTGGCGACTGACTGCCGTGCAGGCCCAAAAACGCGACTTCAAGCGCCTGACGTCCGTTCTCATCGCGTTCCACCTGCACGATATCGCCAGGATGAAAGCCGATGGATGCCGTGGAGCGAAAACACAACCGCTCCCGCTCCTGGCGAAAATCTAATGCCCGTTCCAGATCCAAACCTTCCAACTGATTGAGCAGTTCAACCAACTGGTAGAAATTAAAGCGCGATACGTCCTGATAGAACGTCACATCATCGAGTGCTGACCTATCTGCACCGGCCATCGGTCGCGCTCCTTGTTATCGACATTAACCACCTCCAGCAGGTGGAAGGCGTTGACGCTAGCGTACAGTGAGAAAAAGTGTGCCAGCACGGTACTGAACAGATACAGTTCACCTTCGTTACCAAAGGCCGATTGCCGCACCGACAGCACCGATTTCAGACCTAGCACAGGCATCCCCTGTACCAACCGATCAATCGGTGTGGTTTCAATAGTTTCTATCCCTGCCAATCGCTTACGCGATGCTTGTTACGCCTGCTTATCGTGCAGCGCGGGAAAATCGTAAGTGCGCAAAATCTGCACCAGCGCATCGCGGCGCAGTAACGACACATAGTTGAGCGACAGATTAGAGATCAGCGTCCAGTGCAGGCTACCGTCCATCGCCGGACGCAGCGGACGGGTGGGTCGAATCAGGTTGCGAAAGGTGGCGAACGTTGGCGATGTGCCGGTTGGCACACAGATGCTGCCCACAGGCAGTTGCGCGGCGCGAGCGCGGTTCGTGCAGGTCAACGCCACCGAGATCGATTCGTCGAGATTGGTCGCTTAGCGTTCATCCCCGCGCACAAATGACAGTTGGTGTTCGAAACCGTTTCCCTCTACTGACTCTTTCACCCGAATACGGTAGTAAAGCGTCAGCCGCCCTTTGGCACGTTCGATCTGATGCTGGAAACTTTCAAAGGGTTGATAACGCCGTGGCACGCCGCGCGATCGTCCGGCACGACCTTCCACCCACCCTTCGACGCTGTCCACCGAAAAAATCTCAAAGCTGTCAGCATGACGGAAGCTGGCTTTGAGTGGATACTCCGTCTGACGGCCGTTGAGATTAATCGGCTCACTGTCGTGTTGAAACAGGTTAATGGCGGGCACACAGTTGAGCAGAAAAGCGTACGACCGGATTTTCAGCTCGGCAGGCAACGGACGATCGAAACAGAAATGCAGCCGGAACGACGTAAGCATCATCGGCAAATCGGGCCAAAGAGCACCTGACAGTTCAAAGAACTGGAAGCTTTCCGGAAAGCAGAAATATTCCTGCAAAATGCGATAACCGGAGTAGACATTACCGGGGTATGGCAGCAGCGCATCTTCGCGTTCAAAGCCGACCATTTTCAACGCGCTCGCCTCCTGGCGAAAACGCTGTCCCTCTACCTTCAGCTCAATGTGCGAGAGTTTACTGGCAAGCCAGAAATAGAGTTCAGAGGCGGTATAGGTATCGCCACCAAGGTAGAAGCGCAGCTTATCCAATTGCAGCTGTTGTAACGATTGCGGGCCGTGCAGCGCGATATCTACAGTGATGGTGGAGAGGTCGTTGCCGCTTTGTACGTGGATGTGGCGAATGTCTGCCGGGTAGATCCAGGTGTCATGGCAGGTTCGAAAATGGCACACCACGTCGTCCATAGGCAAGCTATCCAGCTCACACCCTCCAGCCACGAAAGCCGGTTGCGCCAGCGCCCCTGGCAGCACCGAAAACTGCATGATGGACATGCTTGGCGCCGGACGCAGATAGTTCGGCCACAGCATACCCAGCAAACCGTGAGTCAATTCCGGAAACTCATCCTCAAGCTTGGCGCGCAGGCTTCCGGTCAGAAAGGCAAACCCTTCCAGCAACCGCTCAACATCCGGGTCCGTGGTCTGCTCGGACAAAAAGCACGTAAGCTCAGGATGTGCCTTGGCGAATTCACGCCCTTGCAAGCGCAAGAAGGTTAACTCATCCCTGAAAAACTGTTCCAATGACATAGCGCCTCAATGACAGAGTCAGACCATTCGGTAATGGCGGTGGTTATCCATCTGAATGTTGAACGACGTGACCTGCTCCAGATCGTCCAGCTTGACGTGAGCGGTCACCAGAAATGACATCTCCAAGGGATTCGACAACGACCCCGAATCCATGACATCCACATGCACAATACGCGGCTCAAAGTGGCAAATGCACTGCCGGATCGCTTCGCAAATTTTGCCGTAAATATCAGCGCCCCCCTGCGTTGCGTCATTGAAATCAATCACGCCCAACTCAGGTGCACTGCGGCAATTGCCCGGACGGGTATTGAGCACGTTGTCCAACTGGCGTTTGATGGACAAAATCAGTGTCTCAAGTTCCGTTTCAGGGGACGCGCGCCGCGTCTCCCCCCGAATGCGATCGAACAGACTTGCCGTACTTCCCCGTTCCCAGGCAGAAAGTGACGGCATCGGTCTTATTCCTTATCCAAACGCCCAACCAGTGACAGCTCAAAGTTAGCGCCCATGTATTTAAAATGGGGGCGCACTGACAGCGAGACCTGATACCAGCCCGGTTCCCCTTCCACATCCAGCACTTTGATCTGCGCGGCACGCAGCGGACGACGGCTACGTACGTCTGCTGGCGGGTTTTCCTGATCCGCTATGTACTGTTTGATCCAGGTATTCAACTCGCGCTCCAGATCCTGGCGTTCTTTCCACGCGCCAATCTGTTCGCGCTGCAACACCTGGATGTAGTGCGCCAGACGGTTGATGATGAACATGTACGGCAGTTGGGTACCCAACTTGTAGTTGGTTTCCGCCTCTTTACCTTCTTTGGTATCGGGGAATACTTTGGGTTTCTGCACCGAGTTGGCGGAGAAGAATGCGGCGTTATCGCTGTCCTTGCGCATGGTCAGCGTGATGAAACCCTCTTCGGCCATCTCATATTCGCGACGGTCAGTGATCAGCACTTCCGTCGGAATTTTTGCCTGCAATTGCCCCATGGCTTCATACACGTGTACGGGCAGGTCCGTAATGGCACCACCGCTTTGCGGGCCGATAATGTTCGGGCACCAGCGGTATTTGGCGAAGCTGTCGGTAATTGCCGTCCCCATCAGATAGGCAGTATTGCCCCACAGATAGTGATCGTGATCGGCACTGATCTCTTCTTTGTAATTGAAGCCATTGATGGGGTTTTCTACCGGATGGTAAGGCAGGCGCGCCAGAAAACGCGGCGCTGTCAATCCCAGGTAGCGGGCATCATCGGACTCACGCAGTGAGCGCCACTTGGTATAGGCAGGGCCTTCGAATACGGATTTCAGATCCTTGATAGTCGGCAGCTCGGTGAAGCTGTCGACGCCGAAAAAGGTCGGCGCGCCGGAAGACACGAACGGTGCATGCGCCATTGCCCCCACGGCACTGACATATTGCAGAAGTTTGATATCGTGTGCGCTTTGCGTCATGGCATAGTCACCGATCACCCCACCGATTGACTGCCCACCGAATTGCCCATAACCACTGGAATATACGTGTTTGTAAAAACCAGATTGGGTAATTTCCGGCGCAAACTCAAAATCATCCAGCAGCTCTTCTTTGGTGGCATGGAGCACCAGCAGCTTGATGTTTTCACGAAAGTCAGTGCGATCGACGAGCAGTTTCAGCGAGCGCCAGGAGGATTCTAGCTCCTGTAGCGGTTTGGCATAGCAGAATAACATCGACCTGCTTGCTCAATGTTTTGTCCAGTTCGACGATCATGCTATCGACCAGCGCTTTGTTTACCGGTTCTGCGGCATTGCCGTTGTCAAGAATATTGGCCACCAGCGCCGCAATTCCCTGTTTGGCGACGTTGTAGCCTTCATCGACCGGCGTAATGCGTGCCTGAGTCATGATTTCATCCAGCAACGAACCGGAGGCACCGACGGCGCTGGCCTGTGTTTGTTCTTCAATGATTGACATCCTTATTTCCCTATCTCGTTAGTAGGCACTGATTATTCGGCAGGTTTCACCAGATCCAACTCTTTCAGCAGTTGTTCTCTGGCTTCATCGCTGGCTAACAGATCCTGTAACCGGTTACGGAAAGCGGGAATATTGCCAAGCGGTCCATTGAGGGCAACGAGTGCTTCACGCAGTTCAAGCAGCTTGCGCAATTCAGGCACCTGCTGAGCAATACGGTCGAGAGAAAAGTCATTCAATGAAGTAATATTCAACTTCACCGACATATCATCTTGAGCATCATCTTCCAGGCGATTCGGAACTTTGAAATTCAATTCCAACTTTGCTTCTTTCATTACCGAGGCGAAATTATTTTTTTCGATCGATACCGTGTCACGCTCCTCAATCGGCGTATCCTCGGTACGGCCTTTCATATTTCCCACGACCATCAGCATCAGCGGCAACTCTATTTCTGCCTGCCGGCCTCCGGTGGCGGGGACATATTTGATATTAATACGCTCTTTTGGTGCGACAGATGCACCGTCAGTTCCTTTTGCCATAAGTCAATACTCGTATAGGGGCGCCATCACCCAAAAAAAGTAAAGCCGAATCCTACCGGATGCTGTCATTAAAAATGAGAGAGCAAATAAGATTTGTCATTCGACCAGCGACATAAAATTTAAAAACAGTGTTAAAAAAATGAAAAAATATTTAAAAACGTTCACGCACGGCAAATCGGAGTAAAGAAATTTACTCACAACCAATAAAAAAACAAATGTTGTCATCCGTTAGGCAATCATACACATAACATAAACCAACGGTCAACGGATCTTAAATAAGACACTTTACACATTGAAACAACAAATAAAAACGAATAAACACAATACATTGATGAATCCCTTTAAGAAAACCGAAAAAATCGAACAAAAAACGTCTGATTTTCATTAGGAATGATACAGGTATATTTATACGCTTTTTATTTTGATAAAAATAAAATAGTTAGCGCGTTAAGTAATTAACTTAGATATTATTCTGATTTTTACGTTTTTCTTTCGGTTAATTAAACACCATTATTCAAGAATAAATCCTTAATATCACGAGTTTGATTTAAGATTATTCTTATCTCTATTTTTTACGTTAAGGCAGAGGATAACAACATCATAAACCATAAAACCTGCGCATCTATACCAACGACAAACCAGCAAAATCCAATGAATCAGGAAACGATAAAAGAGCAATGTAACAAAGCCTTAAACCCACACGCTTTAAGTGGAATTGCCAGATAAAAATGAAGCAGTCCCGCAATACGCTACCTGCTGGCCCACGTACAGAAAAAATATTTTCCAAGGAAAGGGAATGAGAAGATTCTGATAACTAACCATCGGGCAAACTGGAAAAAGTCGCTCCGTTTAATCCATTAATCCGACTTTTTACCTCACGTTAATCGTACTACCCCAATCAAATTTATCAGTGTTAACACCAAGACTGAAGAAAGAGAATACGCCCGAGGTGGGGCCCACTTACCCTCCAGATCTTAACAACAATAAGCAACAACATATGTTTTGCACATAGGTGCAAACAACTCGAAAAACTGTAACATTGCCACGCTATATTCCTGCCTGTCGTCAACAGTCAGGGGTAAATCAGTGTTTTACCAAGCCGAAATCCGCCACCGAAAAACCGCGTGGCCAAAGATACGCCACACGCTGTCTATCGCCAGCCACGAACCTGCCAATTGGCTTGGCGCACTGCTGCTGATGCTGTTTAGCGGGATCATTCTGGCACCGGTGCTTTCCGTTTTGCTGAATGCGGCACGGGTGCAAAGTGGTTATGGAGGCCGCACCGATGCTGCCGAGGGGGCATTCACCGCTTACTACCTGCTGCGCACTGTAGCCTCAAGAATGTCCGACTTGCTGCTGTGGACACCGTTACTGAACACCTTGGCTGTGGCAGCGAGTACCGTCGTAGGTGCATTGGTGGTGGGCATCGCGCTCGCCTGGCTTATTCACCGCACCGATATTGCCGGCCGCAAAGGTTTTGCCACCCTGCTCATTGTGCCGTTTATGCTCCCTTCCTGGACCTTCGCGCTAGCCTGGACCACCTTGTTTAAGAACCATGCGATTGGCGGCCAACCCGGCTGGCTAGAAGTCATGGGGATCCAGACGCCTAACTGGATGGCCTATGGTTATTTTCCCATAGTGGTCATCATGACCTTGCACTACACGCCACTGGTTATCCTGATCGTCGGGAATGCCCTGAGGCGTATCGACAGCCAGATGGAAGAGTACGCCCGTGTTCTGGGTGCCTCACGCAATGTGATTGCATTCAAAATCATTATCCCGCTGGTGCGTCCTGAGCTGCTATCGGCGTCGTTGCTGATTTTTGCCGACTGCATCGGCGAGTTTGCCCTGCCCTATATTCTCGGTCTGCCGGTCCATTTTGATACGTTATCAACCAGCCTGTATCGGGCCATCAGCACCCGGCAGTCCGGTGTGGCAGCGGTTATCGCCACGGTTATTATGCTGATGGGCATGATCACCTTGCTGCTGGACATGAAAATGCTGCGCGAGGCGAAACGCTTTGCCACGGTAGGCGGCAAAGCGTTCATGGAGCGTCGCCGCTCACTCGGGCGTTGGCGTATTTTGGCCGCCGCCGTGCCTCTTACTTTCATTTTGTTAGGGGTTGCCATCCCTCTGCTGACGCTGTTTCTTTCTACGGTGATGCTGCTGCCCGGTCGCTTCACGGCGGATAATTTTACGCTGGCCTACTGGATTGGTCATAACCTAGACACGGTAGCGCTGCATAACGGCATACTGCTGACGCCCGAGTTTTGGCGCACGGTGGGAAATACCTTGCTTATCGTCGGCTCAGCTCCTGTCACCTGTGGCGTACTCGGTCTGCTGGTGGGCTATGCCGTGATGCGCTGCCACTTCCGCTGGATTGCCGCCTGCTTGCGTCAGTTGACGTTTCTGCCCTATCTGGTGCCTGGCATTGCCTTTGCCACGGCGTTTCTCTCTCTTTGCGGTAGCAAGAGGCCCCGTTCCGGCGCTGTATGGCACGCCGCTGATCTTAATTCTGGCGCTGATTGCAGAAAAAATGCCTTATGCCAGCCGTTCTGGCATAAGGCCATGACCCAACTCGGTAAAGAAGCCGAAGAAGCCGCGCAGATTGCCGGCGCCGGTTGGTTGGCGCGCCTGCGCCGCATCGTGATTCCGATTCAAGCGGGCCCGCTGGCGACCGGCATCCTGCTGCCGTTTATCTCCGGCATCAAGGGCGTCAGCCTGTTTGTCATTCTCGCTACACCCGCAACCGACGTGCTGACAACCTATTCCCTGCGTTTGATTGCCTACAACTACCAACAGGCGGCCAACGCCGTGGTACTGATGATTGCGCTGATTTCATGGGCAGGCACGGTGATGATCCAAAAGATCACCGGCACTGGCCTGGCTGACGCGCTGGAGAACTAACATGCCTTCCATCCAGTTGTCTCATCTCACCAAAACCTACGCCAGCAGCAATAGTCCGGCAGTAAACAACCTCAGTCTGACCGTCAACGACGGTGAGTTCATGTGCTTGCTCGGACCGTTAGGCTGCGGCAAAACCACCATTTTGCGCATGATAGCTGGAATTGAGCACGCCAGCGGCGGAGAGATTGTCATCGGCGACAAGGTGGTCGATTCCGTTACACAGGGCATTTATGTCCCGCCCGAGAAACGCGGCATCGGTCTGGTGTTTCAGAGCTATGCGCTCTGGCCCCATATGACGGTCGAACAGAATGTCGATTTTGGACTGCGTTTACAAAAAGTCTCGGCGCAGGCGCATATCGCACGCACTCAGGATGTGCAGGATGTGATGGAAAAATTACGCATCGCAGATTATGCCAAACGCTATCCGGCGCAACTCTCCGGTGGACAGCAGCAACGCGTCGCTCTGGCGCGTATGCTGGCAGTTAACCCTGGCGTGCTGTTGCTTGACGAACCCCTCTCAAACCTGGACGCCACGTTGCGTCTGGAAATGCGAGCCGAATTGCAACGTTTACACGAAACCTTCGGTACCACCATTGTGTTTGTCAGTCACGATCAATGGTAGGCGATGACCATGGCGACAACCATCGCAGTGATGAGTGCCGGGCAGATGCAGCAGGTCGGCACGCCGGATCAAATCTATGCAGCCCCCGCCAGCCGCTTTGTCGCCGAGTTTATTGGCACGCCCAAGCTCAATATGATCCCGTTGCACCCGCCATTGAGCCATTTAGCGCAGCATCTGCACCAGCGTTTTTCCCTACACGACGGCGAGCATACCGAGCTGTGCGGTATCCGACCCGAAGAGATTGTTCTCAGCGCTGACGCAGGCAATAACGGCGTTGCCATGACCATCGATAACATTATGCCCACCGGTGGCAGTTGGATCATTGAGCTGGTCACCGGCAACGATCGTCTGTTCCATTCGACGCAACTGCGTCCACGCTGGCAGCCTCAGCAGCAAGTGTTCTGCCAGTTGCCGTCCCACTCACTGCATTTCTTCAATCGCCATGGGTTTCGCCACGAGATAGCCACCCAGTAACCCCCTTACTTATTATCAGGAGTCACGATGAAGCGCACATTCACTGCACTGTTGGTCACCAGCACTTTGCTAATCAGCCCGTTAACCCATGCTGAAACCGCCTAACTGCAAGCCTTGATCGCCGCCGCACAGCAAGAGCACCCGTTAACCGTTTATGCTTCAACCGGTAAAATCGTGCAGCAGGCCAAAGCCTTTAGCGAAAAGTACGGGCTTAAGGCCACTGGCGTAAAAGCCGATGCGCCGCAGATCATCGAAATTATCAGCCGCGAAGCGCAAGCAAAAAACGTCCGGGCCGATGTCGCTATCGTGGAAGATACGCCGGCGGCAATCACACAGTTGCTCAGTAAAGGCTATGTGCAAAGCTGGGTTCCGGATGACCTGAAAGGCAACGTCGCTGCCCGTTATCAAAACCCGTTAACCGTGGTGCTGGCACCCAACGTGTTTGCTTACAATACCGCGCGTCACACCACCTGCCCCGTCACCAATATCTGGCAGCTCACCCACTCCGATAATGATGCGGCCTCAGCCATTAGCGCACCGGATGGAAACGCCGATTTTGTCGGTCTGGTTTCAACCGCGAAATTCCGTGATAACCAACAAGGGATGAAGTTGGGGTTGTGTAACGGACTTAAACCGTTTATCGGCTGGAATTATCCCAGTCTGGGGGTGATCTCCACCGGCAGCCACAGCCCTAACGCCGCTAAACTGTTTATCCACTATTTGTTGACCGCAGAAGGGATTGGGCCGCAGAGCGTCGATGGCAAAATGTCCACCAACCAGACAGTCTCACTGCCCGCAAACGAAGCGTACGGGATTGAAAAATACCGTTCAGAATTGATGGAATACCTGACAGATACGGCTAAAGAGGACTGGAAAAGCCGTCAGGACTGGCAGGATATCTGGAGCCTTAACTACAAGAAATAAGGTTTGACTCAAACCGTAGCATCGCCCCTTTTCACTTTTAAACAGGCAGATTACGTTGACGAACATCGACATTGAGCAGCGCGAAGCGGCATTAAAACGCATCATTCTGGGCGCTGGTGATACCGCCCTGCGTTATTTTCGTTCGCGCAAAGCGGGGGAATATGAACTCAAGGGCCATCAGGATATCCTGATCGAAGCAGACACTCTGGTAGAAGCCCTGATTTTACGTGAGCTTGGCGCAACCTTTCCCGGCGATCTGATTCTGGGTGAAGAGTCCGCACGCCAACCAGACAACACAGCGAGTTTATGGGTTGTCGACCCGATTGATGGCACCGCCAACTTTGCGCGCGGAATCGCCCATTTCTGCGTGTGCATCGCCTGGGTGTATCGTGGCATTACAGAACTGGGGGCCATCTATAACCCAGTCAGTCAGGAACTCTATCTGGCACGCCGCGGACACTACGCCTTAAAAAAACGACCAACCGCTGCGCTGCACCGCCATTGCGGACACACAGTTGGCCTCTTTTGAACTGGGGTGGTCTGCGCGTCACAGCCAGCGCCGCTATCTGGATGTGATGTCCGCCCTGCTCAATCTGGGGGCCAGTATCCGCCGTGGTGGTTCCGGTGCACTGGCGCTGGCCTGGGTCGCGGAAGGCCGCACTGATGGCTATGTGGAAATCCATACGAACGCCTGGGACTGCCTGGCAGGATTACTGCTGATGCGTGAAGCGGGAGGACAAACCGGTATCATCCCGCAGGATGCCGCCGGCCTGTATAACGGCTTGCCGGTACTGGCAGCAGCACCGGGCGTTGCCGCAGCGTTAGCACGCGCCGCCAGCATTCCGTTGGCAAACGAGGCAGTTACGCCCGCGCCAACGCCGCCATCTACACCAGTATACCCGCGTCCCCCCATCAGCCTGATCAGCGAAAATTTCCCTGGATGGGGCATGGATATCTATATCGGCGGTGCCAGCGGTGTCTGTGATGCCGCGCTGCTGGCCGAACACGATTTCGGCATCGTGATCAATTGCGCGGTGAATCTCGATATCGATTGGGTGACGATCCAGGAAGCGACACCCGATACCCATCTGCTTTCCCACGGTGCCGGGCCGGTTCGCTATTACAAACTCGGGCTGATTGACGGCGAAGGCAATGCGCCGGCGATGCTGCACGCAGGCTATCATTTGATGCGCTCCGCGCTGTTACAGCAAATTCCCGATAAGCCGTCTTATCGCAACCGCAGGCGGGGCAATATTCTGGTCAACTGTCGTGGCGGGCGCAGTCGCTCTGTGGCACTGGTCGCCCTGTTTATGCATCTCGAATGCCCTGAACGTTATCCGACGCTTGGCGATGTCATCGCACTGATTCGAGAGAAACGTCAGCTACACCCAGATGAATGGTTTGAAACGCCGAAGCCGTCGCTGACGCGTCTGGCTGAACATGCCATCCTGCGTGAAAAGGCATTGATTGCAACGGAATGGCACGATGAGTGAGAGCAGTTACAGCAAAAGCAGCGGGTTTGCCAGCGCCGCCTAAGTCGCGCAGTTGGCGAGCGTATCGCGTTCAGCGGTATCGCGCACCTTTACACCCGGCAGCAGCGTCTCAGCAGAGACGCGGCGCAAAGTCCTTGCCGCCGCACAAACGCTTAACTACTACGTCAATCACCTGGCGCGTAGCCTCTCCAAAGAGGCCTGTCGTCCGGTATGTATTCTTGGCGGTAATCTGGCCGCACCTTATCAGGCAAGCCTGCTGGAGCACCTCACCCGCCGTCTGAACCACGCTGGACGCGCGGTGATGGTGATCAACACTGACGACGGTGAAGAGTCTGTCAGGGATGCCCTGCAACAAACCATGAATTATCGTTCAACGGCAACGATTGTGTTGTCAGGAAAACCGCCGGGCGCGCTGATCTAAACCTGCCTGCAAAGCGGACAGCGGGTAATTTTTATTAACCGTATGGGACAGTTTGAGGGGGCGGACAATATCGATATTGACTACCGCTCAACGATGGCCGATGCATTAAACTTGTTGCTCACTGCTGGCTGTCAGCAGATCGCGTTGGTATCGTCATCGGCACGTTCCCCCAGCATGGTAATGCGCGAAACGCGCTTTCTTGATGCGGCGGCCGAACGAGGGATTAACATCACGCTGACCCAACCGGGCAGCGCCAGTTACCTTACTGGCGTTACCGCCACGCGCGAATTGTTAAGCACAGAAACGCCTCCGGAAGGGGTATTTTGCGTCACCGATCTGATTGCCTGCGGTTTTATCGACGCCGCTCGACACGAGTTCGACCTGCAGATTCCGGAAGATATCAGTATCATTGGCTTCGATGATATCGAACAGGCCAGTTGGCTGGGCTATGATTTGACCACCTTCGCTCAGCCTTTGGCTGAGATGGCTGAAGCCGCGTGCCAGTTGGTGATCGCTCCGGCAACGGGAACACCGTCCCGACGCGTGTTCAACGCCCTTCCCGTGCGGCGCAGCACCTTAGGCTAGATTTTCCCGGCTGAGAGGACAGGCAGGGTTACTCGTTCTCCAGCAGTTGCATCAGGGTGGATAGCGCCTCGTTCAACTGCTGGCGCTCTGCCGCAGATAGCCCGGACAGCAGTTGCCGCTCGTTTTAGATATAGGTTTCGACGGCGCGGTCGATCACCGCGCGGCCTTGCGGCGTTAATGCCACCAGCATGCTGCGTGCATCTTCCGTATTGGGCAAACGTGAAATAAACGCACGTTTTTCCAACGCTTTCAGCCGGTGTGTGATGGTACCAGAGGTGATCATCAGGGTGGAAAACAGCTGTGTGGGTGACAGCACAAACGGCGCGCCAGCGCGCCGCAGCGTGGCGAGAATATCAAATCCCCAGCGTACCAGCCCGTGCTCTACGAAGGCCTCGTCAACACGCGGCTCCAGCAGCAACGCACAGCGCTTCAGGCGGCCGATCGGCCCCATCGAGCTGCAATCCAGATCCGGACGTTCACGCTTCCACTGTTCTAAAATTCGATCGACGGCATCCGTCTGAGTTTTTTTGTCATCACCCGCTCATTTATCTTGATATCAAGATAATTA
The DNA here is from genome assembly GCF_018777385.1 of Candidatus Symbiopectobacterium endolongispinus. Lineage (GTDB taxonomy): Bacteria > Pseudomonadota > Gammaproteobacteria > Enterobacterales > Enterobacteriaceae > Symbiopectobacterium > Symbiopectobacterium endolongispinus. Next base: position 402,049 of record NZ_JAFJYB010000004.1, read on the forward strand.
TCACTGCATACTTTGCTCACTAATTTAGCTTGAAGCAAAGATAAAATCATGGCCTTTTTGTCACGTTATCCCCTTTTCGATCTGCTGCTCACCGCGCTGGCACCCACAATTTGGGGCACAACCTATATCGTTACCACGCAGTTTCTGCCGCCTGACAGACCCTTTATCGCGGCTCTGCTGCGTGTCCTGCCTGCGGGATGTGCTCTGCTGTTATGGTGTCGTCATTTCCCGTTGCGCAACGAATGGTGGAAGCTGATCGTTACCGGCATCCTCAATATCGGCGCGTTTCAGGCGCTGTTGTTTGTTGCCGCCTACCGTTTACCCGGCGGTTTGGCCGCCGTTATCGGTGCGATACAACCGCTGCTGGTAATGCTGCTGGCCTGGGGAATTGATCGGCAGCGATCCCCGCTAACCGCCGTTCTGGCTGCCTTTACCGGAATTATCGGCATGGCGATGCCGCTGCTTTCACCGCAAACAATCGTTGACACCATCGGGATCGGCGCGGCGTTTCTGGGGGCGGTCAGCATGGCATTAGGCACCTGGCTATCGCGGCGTTGGTCGCTCTCAATGCCAGTGATGGCACTGACCGGATGGCAGTTACTGCTCGGCGGAATGTTTTTATTGCCGGTAGCACTGCTGGTCGATCCGCCGCTACCTGTGCTAACAGCCACGCAGATTGCCGGTTACGTATGGCTGTGTGTGGTAGGCGCTATGCTAGCCTATGCGCTGTGGTTTCGCGGCATTCGCCATCTTTCGCCGGTCGCGGTGTCGGCAATGAGCCTGCTGAGCCCGGTCACGGCCGTGGTGCTGGGGTGGGTATTTCTCGGGCAACGCATTCAGGGAATGGCATTGCCTGGGCTGATTATCGTGATGCTGAGCGTATTGTCGATCCAGTGGGTGCTGATCAAAAACCAAAGATCTGACCCCTGACGTCATAAACCGCGCGTTTGCAGATACAGCGCGGTAGCTGCCACGCGCGAACTCACGTTCAACTTACGCAAGATATTGCGGATATGCACCTTCACGGTCTCTTCCGAAATAAACAGCGCAGAGGCAATCTGCTTGTTGGACAACCCCGATGCCACCTCCTGAAGCACGTCCAGCTCACGCTCGGTGAGTACGGTAAACGGCGAAGGGATCTCTTGCATCGCCATGCGGTTTTGTAAAACCGCTTCCACCTGTTCGCTGAAGGCGTCGCCGTTACGGATCGCCGCCAACAGGCTCTCCGGCGCGCTGTCTTTAAGCAGATACCCATCAGCCCCCGCATCCACCAGCGCGTAAATATCGCCCGGTGAATCCGACACGGTCAGCACGATAATGCGCGCACAGATGCCATCATGCCGCAGCGCGTGCAGCGTATCCAATCCGCTCAACCCTTTCATATTGAGGTCGAGCAAAATAATATCGGGTGAATCACGATTGGCGAGGCTGAGCGCCTCCACACCATTGCTGGCTTCCCCAATCACCTCAAAAATAGCATCGGTTTCCAGTAACTGACGGATACCCAGGCGCATAAGCGGATGATCGTCGACAATCATCACGCGGTAGCTCAATGTTTCTGACATTACTCACTCCCAAAGGACATACCCGTCATACTTCACGTTGCAGATGCGTTGGCTGCGCTCACTCACCCAAATCACTTACCTAAGTAAGCGCATCGGGATGGATGAACCTCATCCCTGAAGTTCACCTTTCGGGTCAACGCAAACGCTGTGCAAATTTGTTGTCATTCACTTGCCTCCTTCCTGCAACGCGAATTATTTAGGGCAGAGATCTTATTCTTCTTTATCATTGATATCGTTGGTACTGCTGTGTGCGGTCGCTGGTGCTGAAAAACATACGCTGACCCGCGTTCCCCCCTCAGGATGGGAACCAATAGAGAGCGTGCCGCCCAAACGCCCGGCGCATTCATGCATAATGTTCAGGCCGTAGTGCCCCGCGGGCTCTTCGTGACTGCCAATACCGCGTCCATCATCACGAATGTCAACACAGTGACCACCATCGGGCTGAGTGCGACAACTGACCACGATGGCCGTTGCCTGAGCATGCTTGATGGCATTCAACACCGCTTCACGGATGATCTGCAACAAATGCACCTGCTGCGCAGCATCCAGCGCCTGAGTCGGAATGCGGCAATCGATCTGGATATTAGCGCTGGTTTGTGCACGCAACGGTTCAATCATCTCTTGTAATGCAGCCGGTAAATCCGCCTGCTGCAACGTCAAACGAAACGTCACCAACAGCTCACGCAGTTGACGATAAGCATCTCTCAACGCCTGCTCAAAATCTGTGATGATGTGCCGGGCCTGCACATTTTCTTCCGATACCGCACGCTTGAGCAGCGTCAGTTGGATATTCAAATAGGAAAGCACCTGCGCCAACGAGTCATGCAGCTCTCGGGCAATCGTGGCGCGCACTTCCATCAGCAACAGCTGTTGGTAGTGCTTCTGTGCCTGATTAAAATAGAGGCCGCGCCCCAGCATGTTGGCGACGCTCTCCATAAGTTGCGTCGATGGCTGCTGCGTGGAGGCCTGCCAGCGCAGTTGCCCAAACTCGACGTCTTGCAAACGGATAGGCAATGCCTGCCACGTCGCCCCCGCATTCTCCTTCCCTTCGCTCAGCCGCCAGTTCTCACCGACACACATTTCCAGACAGCCAACCGTTTCATAGCGGTGGGCGATCTGCAATATGCTCTGGAAACAGTGCCGGTCGATAGTGCTGACATTCAGCGCCTGCGAGCAGTTATACAGCACCTTCAACATGCGGTTCGCTTCTTGCAGGCGCAGCGTTTTCTGCCGAACTTTCTCCTCGAGCGAGCGATAGAGCTTGTGCAATTCATCCGTCATGCGGGTGAACGTTTGCGCCAGCAGCCCCAATCATTGATGTCGCCACCACTATCTTCATTTTGCGCTCGGAATAGTGCTGCAATGCGAGTACAAAATGGTCAATCTGGGTGACATAGCGGACAATATTCTGTTGATACCAATCAAGATCTCCCGCGTCCATCATCGTCCAGTTCACCAACAGCGTGGTATATTGCTCGTGCACCTCTCGCGGCACGTACCAGCGTGCCAGCAGATGAAACACCGGCGAATCCAGCGTTTGCGCATAAAACTGGCGATGCTGGGTTAATTCGGTGCGATCGCCCTGCAAGTCATAGCCCATGCGATAGCTCTGCATACGCATATAGCCTGCGATGTTGATCGCTTCGGCATCGCGCAGGCCGATCGCCAAGGTCAACAACGCGATACCGGTTGTCAGGAATGACAGCAAGGCGATGTAAAAGAAAGCGCGAGCAAGGCTGGTAGAGACAGGACGTTTGACCATCACGACGATTAATCCCCTTTCACATCACATAAATCACCCAGAGAGCATCAAAAATGCTGCTGGCACCATTATCCCTTTCTGCCATCAATCAAGCGAGCAGGCCGCATGGTAATCCAGCATAAGCTTGATCCTGCATCCATATTTACCTCTAAAGGGTGATTATCCACTAAACGGTAAGAGGAATAGTGTAACCCCTACAAAAACAGTGTTTTTTCTGGGGGCATTTTCCCCTGCCGGAGCAACGTATTGCCATGACCGATCTCTCCCGTCGTTTCCTGTTTAGCGGTGGCCGACAGCGTGCATACAGCACGTTGCGTCCCCCGTGGATCGGGGAAGAAGCGGGTTTTATCGATGCCTGCACGCGTTGCAACGCCTGCGTTGCTGCCTGCCACACGGGCATTGTGCAACGCGGGTCGGGGGGATTCCCGGTAATCGACTTCCTGCGCGGTGAATGCACGTTTTGCTATGTGTGTGCCAGCGCCTGCCCACAAGCACTGTTTGCCGAGCGTCACACAAAGCCCTGGGAATACAGCCTGTCAATCGGCGAACGCTGTCTGGCACAGCAGCAGGTGGAGTGCCGCAGTTGTCAGGACAGTTGCGAAACGGAAGCCATCCTGTTTCGCCCAACGCTTGGCCGCGTTGCCACACCACGGCTTGATGAGGCGAATTGCACCACCTGTGGTGCCTGTATCGCTGGGTGCCCCGCCCACGCGATATCAATAATAAACATCCCCGCAGAGCGTCTCACGGCGCAACAGGAAAACCGATGAACACAGTCTGGTACGTTTGCAGTTTGGTGGTTCACGCCCACACGCAAAACACCGCGAGCGTGGCAGCGACAGTAGGCGCACTCCCTAACGTGGAGGTTGCCGCCTGCGACAACAAGAGCGGAAAAATGGCCGTGGTGCTGGGGTCAGATTCAGAAGACACGCTGTTAACACACATAGCGTCAATACGTGAAGTTGCAGGCGTACTGGCGGTTTCGCTGGTTTACCACCAGCTTGATGAACAACCTCAGGGTGAGGAAACACCATGAAACTCAGTCGACGACACTTTATGAAGGCTAACGCTGTCGCAGCGGCGGCAACGGTAGCAGGCATAAGTATACCGACGGCTGTCCGCGCCGTGACCGAGCAGTAGGACAGTATCCACTGGGATAAAGCGCCCTGTCGCTTCTGCGGCGTGGGATGTGGCGTACTGGTCGGAACGCAAAATGGCCATATCGTTGCCAGTCAGGGCGATCCTGATGCACCGGTCAACCGCGCCCTCAACTGCATCAAAGGCTATTTCCTGCCGAAAATCATGTACGGGCAGGACCGCGTGACCCAACCGCTGCTGCGTATGCGTGATGGTGCGTTCGACAAAGATGGGGAATTTACCCCCCATCTCCTGGGATCAGGCGTTTGACATCATGGCGGAGAAGTTTAAAACCGCACTGAAAGAGAAAGGTCCGAACGGTATCGGCATGTTTGGCTCCGGCCAGTGGACTATCTGGGAAGGTTACGCCGCCGCCAAATTGTTCAAAGCCGGATTCCGCTCCAACAATATCGACCCGAATACGCGTCACTGCATGGCCTCTGCCGTTGTCGGCTTCATGCGCACCTTCGGTATGGATGAACCCATTGGCTGTTACGATGACATCGAGCAAACCGATGCGTTCGTACTGTGGGGATCAAACATGGCCGAAATGCACCCGATCCTTTGGTCACGCATCACCGATCGCCGCCTGTCCAACCCCAGCGTCAACGTAGCGGTGCTCTCCACCTACCAACACCGCAGCTTCGAACTGGCGGATAACGGCATGGTGTTTACGCTGCAAACCGATCTCGCCATTCTCAACTACATCGCCAACTACATCATTCAGAACAATGTGGTTAACGAGAAATTCCTTACCCAGCATGTGAATATTCGCAAAGGCGCGACGGATATTGGCTATGGCCTGCGCCCGACCCATCCGTTGGAAAAAGCGGCGAAAAACCCCGGTTCTGATGCCTCGGAGCCGATGACGTTCGAGGCTTATAAAGCCTTTGTCGCGGAATACACATTGGAGAAAACCGCTGCACTCAGTGGTATTCCCGCCGATCAGTTGGAAGCGCTGGCAAAACTCTACGCCGATCCAAACAAGAAAGTGATCTCTTACTGGACCATGGGCTTTAACCAGCACGCGCGCGGCGTATGGGCCAACAATCTGGTCTATAACATTCACCTGTTGACCGGCAAGATCTCCCAACCGGGCTGTGGTCCGTTCTCGTTAACTGGCCAGCCTTCCGCCTGCGGCACCGCGCGTGAAGTCGGCATCTTCGCCAATCGCCTGCCAGCTGACATGGTGGTCACCAACGAAAAACACCGCGACATCACGGAGAAACAGTGGCAACTGCCCGCTGGCACCATCCCTGACAAAATTGGTTTGCACGCCGTAGCCCAAGACCGTGCTCTGAAAGACGGTACGCTCAATGCCTATTGGGTGATGTGCAACAACATGCAGGGCGGCCCCAATATTAACGAGGAACGTATGCCCGGCTGGCGCGATCCGCGCAACTTCATCGTGGTGTCCGATCCCTACCCCACCATCAGCGCACTGGCCGCCGACCTGATTTTGCCCACCGCCATGTGGGTAGAAAAAGAGGGTGCCTACGGCAACGCCGAGCGCCGCACACAGTTTTGGCGCCAGCAGGTTAAAGCCCCCGGTGAAGCCAAATCCGATCTGTGGCAGGTCGTCAGCTTTGCCAAGCGTTTCAAGGTAGAAGAGGTGTGGCCGGAAACGCTGCTGGCGCAAAAACCTGACTATCGCGGCAAAACGCTCTATGACGTACTGTTCGCCAACAATGCGGTTAAACGCTTCCCGCTCAGTGAACTGGCGGAAAACCAGCTCAACGATGAATCGCGCGAGCTTGGTTTCTACTTGCAGAAAGGCTTGTTTGAAGAATGCGCCGCCTTTGGTCGGGGCCACGGCCACGATTTAGCGCCGTTTGACACCTACCATCAGGTGCGCGGCATGCGCCGGCCGGTGGTTGACGGCAAAGAAACCCAGTGGCGTTACAGCGAAGGGCACGATCCTTACGTCAAAGCGGGCGAGGCATATCGCTTCCACGGCAAGCCGGATGGCAAAGCGGTGATCTTCGCTTTGCCCTATGAACCAGCGGCGGAAGCGCCTGACAGTGAGTGCGATCTCTGGCTCTCCACCGGTCGCGTTTTGGAACACTGGCACACCGGCAGCATGACGCGCCGCGTACCGGAGTTGCACCGCGCGTTTCCCGAGGCGGTGCTGTTTATCCATCCGCTGGATGCCAAAGAGCGCAATCTGCGCCGCGGTGAAAAAGTGAAGATCATCTCGCGCCGGGGAGAAATCGTCTCCGTCGTCGAGACGCGAGGCCGTAACAAGCCGCCGCGCGGTCTGGTGTATATGCCGTTCTTCGACGCCGCCCAGTTGGTTAACATCCTAACGCTGGACGCCACCGACCCGTTGTCAAAAGAGGCGGATTTCAAGAAGTGCGCCGTCAAGCTGGCTAAGGTGTAACGCAGATGGCTCGCCCGGAAAATTCATCGCCTGCCCGCCGTCGCTTTCTACGCGACGCGGCACGTACCGTTGCCGGATTATCGGCTGCGGTGGCGGTGCTCGGTATTCAGCAGCGGCGCAGCCAGGCCGATGTGCTGCGGCTGCGCCCGCCGGGTGCCGTGCCTGAAGCGGCATTCTCCGGTGCTTGCATCCGCTGCGGTCAGTGCGTGCAGGCGTGCCCGTACCAGACGTTGAAACTGGCGACGCTGGTTTCTGGCCCGGCGGCGGGTACCCCATATTTTACCGCGCGCGATATTCCCTGCGAAATGTGTGAAGACATCCCCTGCGTTGCGGCCTGCCCCAGTAGCGCTTTGCAACCACTGGAAGCCATTGATGATGCCAGCATGGGGTTAGTGGTGCTGTTGGACCAGGAAAACTGCCTGAATTATCAAGGGTTACGTTGCGATGTCTGTTATCATGTCTGCCCCCTGATTGACAGTGCGATCACGCTGGAGCCGGAACGCAACCCGCGTACCGGCAAGCACGCCCGCTTCCTGCCGACGGTACACAGCAATAACTGTACCGGCTGCGGAAAATGCGAGAAAGCCTGAGTACTGGAGCGACCGGCTATCAAGGTGTTGCCGCGTTCGCTGGCAAAAGGGGAACTTGGACATCACTACCGCTTTAGCTGGCTGGAGGCGCGCGATGGCAAATCGTAAGCAAGATGCCGGACGCGAGGCACAAACCAGGAAAGGTTGGTAGCGCAGTCACCGCTGGCTGGTGCTGCGGCGGCTGACACAATCGCTGGTACTGCTGATGTTTCTCAGTGGTCCGCTGTTCGGTGTCTGGATCCTGCACGGCAACTACAGCGCCAGCCGGTTGCTTGATACCGTGCCGTTCAGCGATCCGCTAATGGTGCTGCAAAGCCTCGCCAGCGGTCACCTCTGCCCAACGGGTGCGCTGTATGGCGTGCTGGGCTGTAAAAGCACACTGGTGGTGGAAGCCGCCGAACGCACGCGCTGTACCCGCTGCATGGACTGCTTTCATGTCTGTCCGGAACCGCAGGTGCTGCGCGCGCCCTTACTCGATAAACACAGTCCAGTGCAGGTCACCGACCGTGACTGCATAACCTGCGGACGCTGTATTGATGTCTGCGCAGAAGACGTTTTTAAAATAACCCTTAGATGGAAATCGGGAACAAAATAATGAAAAGCCAGAGCTTAAGAACGGGATGGTGTCGCTGGATACCCGACCTGGCGATGATTGTCAGTACCTTCGCAACGGCGCAGGCCGATCTGTTAAGTCAGTCACCGGAAGTCTCCACCGCCCAACCGGGCAATACGCGCATGCCCAAGCAACAAGAGAAAATGGCGCTCAACTACGTCAACCAGCCGCCAATGATCCCGCACAGCGTCGATGGCTATCAAGTGACGCCGACATTTAACAGTTGCCCACAATGCCATAGCGTAGAAAACTACCGCTCCACCAACGCACCGCGCGTCAGCCCGACCCACTTTGTAGATCGTGACAGCAAGACGCTAGGCAATGTCGCACATGCTCGTTACTTCTGTCTGCAATGCCACGTGCCGCAGACGGATGCCACACCGATTACCGGCAACACCTTCGCCCCTTCTAAAGGTTTTGGACAGTGAGGTTTTCAATGAAACAACCTGAAAAAGCGGGATGGCTACACAGGGTAGGCAGTGGTGGCGTCGACCGAGTCGTCTGGCATTAGGGACGCTGTTAATTGCCGGTTTTGCTGGCGGTATTTTCTTTCTGGCTACGTTTCAAAAAACCATGGAGAACAGCAACAGCGAAGCGTTTTGTATCAGTTGCCATGATATGAACAATACCATTTATCAGGAATACATGACAACTGCCCACTACAACAACCGTAGCGGGGTGCGTGCTACCTGCCCGGACTGCCATGTTCCCCATGAGTTTGTGCCCAAGATGGTACGTAAAATTCAGGCCAGCAAAGAGCTTTACGGCAAGATCATGGGCACCATTGATACGCCGCAAAAATTTGAAGCACACCGATTGACGATGGCGCAAAACGAATGGCGACGGATGAAAAATAACAACTCACAGGAGTGCCGTAACTGCTACAACTTTGACTATATGGACTACTAAGGGCAAAAAAAACGGTGGCGATGTAGAAACACACCGAGGAGATTAAAACCGGCCAAACCTGCATTGATTACCACAAAGGCATCGCGCATCAGTTACCGGATATGCATGGTGTCAAAAGCGAATTCTGATCCCTTCTAAGCCTGGTGGGACGGCTAGAGCCGTCCCAAGCCCCGATTCCCATCGCAATGCCAGAGAATCCCCCCAACAACACATCAGAATTATTTGGTCTTAATGTTTTGATTTTTTATATCGCATAAAGAATAGCGCTGAGGTGAGCGTACTCGCCGGATGAGAGGCATGGATGCCGCGAAAGTCTGCGAACAGCCAGGGGCCACGGGGCGACGGCGATTAAGCCGCCCCGTGTCGGGCGCGTGCGACACGCGTTGCAAATAAGAACAGGGGTTAACGCGCACGAAACCCTAACGGTAGAGACAAAAATATACGATACGAACAACAACCGAAGTTACGGACGCTGCTGGGTTGCCGCCAATGCGGCTTCCGCCTGCTGAATGCTGCGCTCAATCACCCCACGGCGCGTATAGTTTTGCGGCAAGACGCGCAACATTCCCTTCCAGGCGTCGATGGCTTCCTGATAACGTTGCCCTTCGTAGGCATTGAACGCCAACAGGCTCAAGGCGCGCACATTGGTGGAACCCGCTTGCAGCAGTTCACGGAGCATTTCACCGCCACGCTCGCTGTCACGCTGGTTGGTCGAGCGAGACAGGATATCCGCATAATCCAACGCCAACTCGCTATTGTGCGGATCGCGTCGATAGGCATTAGCATAGGCCTGCACTGCCGTATTATAGTTGTTGAGCAGGCTGGCAATCCGCCCCAGCAACCACCAGTACTGCGCATTCTCCGGCTGCTTTTCCAACTGGCTACGCAGCCCGAAACCAAGACGGGCGACCTCTTCAACGGTCAGCGGCTCCGCTTGTGGGCCAAGCGCACGTTTCAACAGATCGGGCGTCAATGCCACAACCTGCTGCCACTCCTGCACCCGATTGATCTAGGCGGTGTGCCAAAACACACTCAGGCTTACTGCCGCCAACAGCACGATGCCCGGCAATAACACCCAGCGGCTAAGCAGACGCTGCGGCACGCCCGTACTGCCTGGAATGTCCTGCAACAGCGTGTGTTGCAGGTCTTCCACCAGTTGCGAGCGCTCGCTTTCGTTGGCGATATCCGAGTGAATTTCACGCAACCGATCGTGATACAACGCCTGATTTATCGCGTCGCGCGAATAGTCGCTTTTCGAAGACCACGGCGCAAACAGCAATGCAGTCATCCCTACCAACGATACAATAAGATACAATAATCACGGTTGTCAGTAACATCATGGTCGTTTCTCCGTGCGTCCCAACAACGCTTGCAACCGTTTTTTCTCTTGTTCGCTCATCGGTGGCTTAGTGTGCGTGATGCGATGCGCGCGTCGCACAATCATCCAGAGTCCCGCAACCAGAAAGAGCGCAGGCAATAGCCAGAGCAACACCGTAAATGGTGTTAACGGCGGTTCGTACGTCACAAAATAGCCATAACGGTTTACCATGTAGTCGACAACCTGCCGCTTGCTCTGCCATTGCTGCATCAGATCATACACTTTTTGCCGCATATCCGAAGCAATCATCGAATTCGAGTCGGCAATGCTGTTGTTTTGGCATTTCGGGCAGCGCAGTTGCGTGGTTAATTCACGAAACTGTTGCTCTTGCGCCTCATTGTCAAAACGCCACGCGTCCGTCGAGGAGGCCAGTACGCCAAACGACAGCAACAAAGCCTCAAACAAAGCCATCAGTTTCATGCGCCCCCCTAACGACTGTATTGCTCCCACAGCGGCTTCAGCGTCTCCTGCCACACCTGCATGTTAAGGTCGCCAGCATGGCGGTAGCGAATAATGCCACGGCCATCGATCAGAAAGGTTTCCGGCGCACCGTACACCCCAAGATCCAGCCCTAACATGCCGTTGCCATCAAACAGGCTCATGGCATACGGGTTGCCCAACTCTTTGAGCCAGTCAACTGCTTTGACGCGATCGTCCTTGTAATTCATCCCCACAATACGAACGCCCTGCGCCGCCAGCATATTCAGGAAACGGTGTTCCGCACGACAGGTTGGACACCATGTCGCCCAGACGTTGAGCAGTAGCGGTTTGCCGATCAACGCGGATTCAAGTCGCATAGGATCATCACCGTCGCTGTTGCGTACCAGTTGCCACAGCAGCGCCACGGCCAACACTGAAAACAATGCCAGAGGAATAAATAACACTCTATGGCTCATGGTTGACTCTCCCGAACGGCGCGGCGCAAGCGATAACGCGGATCGAACATGCACAGGATACAGCCCAACTGCCATCATCCAGCTCTTCCCCCAGTGCAGCGTAAAGATTGCGGGTGATGCCCGCATCAATTGCCGCTTCCGTCATAATCATGCCACTGGTGGTGTAGAAGCGCTTTTCCGCTTTCAAGGTTGCTTCATGCTTGTCATTGCGGGTGATCACAATGGTTCCTTTGGCGCTGTGTCAGTTGGGGCCAGCCACATCGCGCACGCCTTCAAAGGTAAAGCGGTAATCATGGATAAGCGCACTGTCACCCGCCTTCATATGTACATCCCGCTCAACGCTGTAATTTTGGCTGAACGCGATGCCCACGACGGTGACCGCAACACCAAGGTGAGCGCAAGTCATGCCCCACTGACTGCGGGACAACGACGCCAATCCACGCAGCAGACCGTGACGCCGGGTTGCATTGCTGTGCAGTTCGTAAAACGTCAGAAAGAACACCCAGAGCGCCATCGACAGCCCAACCACTGTCATGGCAATAATGGTGTCTTGCAACAGCCACGGCAGCAGCAGTTTACGCAGTGTTTGCGGCTCATCGCGCCGCCAGCGCACCAGCGGCCACACCCCCAGCAGCAGTGCAAAAGGGGCCATCAGAACGGTAAACATGATGTTGAAGAACGGCGCACCAATAGAAATACTGCCAAGTCCGAGCTGCTTGTGCACCAGCGGTAGCAACGTACCCAGTAATACCACCAGCGTCGCCGCCACCAGAATCAGGTTATTACCGAGCAGGAAGGTTTCACGTGACCACAGCGAGTTGGTGACCCGCGAGCGCACCCGGTTACCTTTGATGGCAAACAGCAGCAACGAACCACCGATCGCCATCACTAAAAATGCCAGGATAAACATCCAGCGCGAGGGGTCAGACGCAAACGCGTGCACCGAGACCAGCACGCCCAAGCGCACCAGGAAAGTGCCGAGCAGGCAGAGCGAGAACGCGCCGATGGCTAGCAGCAGGAACGATGCCAATACCAAGGTAAATAGTACACAGGCAAGCGGACGTGGCAGCGCCATTAAGCGTGCATCCTGCCGCGTTGCCCCCCACAGCGGATAAATACCGAGCAATAACGCGACGCCCAGTGCCAGACACAGCAGATAATTCCCGACTTCCGGCATCATAAGCGGGCACCCTCTTTGGCCGTGGGCGATGGCTGATGTTGATATTGCCCGTCCATGGCGGCTTTCACTTCCGGCGGCGTGTATTTTTCATCATGGCGCGCCATCACTTCTTTTGCCGCAATGCGATTTTCAGACTCCAACACCCCCTGCGCCACCACCCCTTGCCCTTCGCGAAACAGATCCGGCAGGATGCCATGATAGGTCACTTACACCGATCCCTGAGCGTCATACACGGTGAAGTGCACGTGCAAACTTTATCTATCACGCCTTACGCTGCCCGGCATCACCATACCGCCAACGCGTAAACGTTGCCCGATAACCGGAATTTCCTGCGTCTCATTTTTTCCGTACAGAATTTCGCTGGGCGTATAGAAGAGATCGATATTCGAGCGTAACGCATAGAGCGTCAGACCAATCGTCAGCGCCAGCCCGCAAACAACGGCCACCATGGCATAAAGTCGGGTTTTGCGCACTACACTCACGGCATCACCTCCTCGGTATTCTGGCGCGCCTGGTGCTTACGCTGTTCACGCGCCTGCTGGCGCCCAATATCTCGCAGCAGCAGGCGACGATACCACAGGGTATGACCCAGCAGCGCGCAGAGCGGCAGCAGCGTTAACGCGGCCGCCAGCCAGACATAAAAGGCGTAGCCGCCCATTGCAAAGAATGCCTGCCAACTGGTAAAGGCGATATTCATCGTGCGGCTCCTTTTGGATTAACCAGCGCAGCTACCCAGGAAGAACGGCGCTGTTGTATAAGGATCAGGTTGCACAAACGCATCAGTGACACAGTCACAAACAGGCTCATAAACCCTAACATCATCAGTCGCAGAGGAAGACGCATCGCCGGATCGATGGTTTTTTGCATTTTCGTCGACCAATGATGCAGGGTGTTCCACCACTCCACGGAAAAATAGATGATTGGCAGGTTCACCACGCCAACCAGCACCATAATGGCTATGGCTCGCCCAGCCAACCGGCGATCGTCAAACGCGTTATAGAGCGCAATCACGCCAATATAGATAAACAGCAACACCAGCTCAGACGTCAGGCGAGCATCCCAGACCCACCAGGTGCCCCACATCGGTTTCCCCCAGGTGGAGCCGGTGGTCAGCGCAATAAAAGTGAATGCCGCGCCGACGGGTGCCATCGCTGCGATCGCCAACTCTGCCGTTTGTGAGCATTTACTCAATGCCCACACGGCAAAAATGGCCATGGTGGCATAGACGCCCATAGACCAGACGGCGGCAGGCACATGCAGATACATGATGCGGTAGCCTTGCCCTGCTGATAATCTGCGGGTGCAAATCCAAATCCCCACACCAGACCGCCGATCAGTATCACTGCGCTTATCAGCGCAAAGAGGGGAACAAGCGTGCCACAGCGGTGATAAAGCCGCTCCGGCTGGGTATGCTGATGGTTTTTTTCAACATAATCGTGTGCTCACTTTGCGTAAAACGCATCTCTGCGGGACGATAAAATCTGAAAATCGATAATCAATTCAGGCCTACCCGTAACGCCGCGGCAGTAGCGAACGGACACAGCGTTGCGCTACCCGCCAGAAAGGCCCCGAGGATCGCCAGATAGCCACCGACGGGCAGTTGCGTCATGGCGGCCTCAATGGCTGCCGTGGTAAAAATCAATAACGGGATGGTGAGCAGCAGCATCAGCAGACTGAGCAGCACACCGCTGCGCCGTAACCAGACCGTTAACCCAGCCCCGATGGCGCCCAAAAAGCTGAGTGTTGGCGTGCTCAATAACAACGTCAGCGCCATCACTGACCACTCACGAAAGCTCAGACCAAACAGCAGAGCCGCCAGAGGAGAAAGCAGTGACAGCGGCAACCCGCTGACCATCCAATGCACCGCCACTTTCGCCAGGACCACTAACGGCAAGGGCAGAGGCAGCAACGTTAACTGTTCCAACGACCCATCCTGATAGTCGTCGCGAAACAGGCGATCCATCGCCAGCAGTGATGCCAGCAAGGCGGCGACCCACACCACACCAGAAGCGATACGCAGTAACAACTGCGGCTCAGGCCCAATCGCCAGCGGGAACAGAATGATCACAATCAGAAAAAACCACATCGGGTTAAGGATTTCAGCGTTGTTGCGTATCGCGACGCGCAATTCGCGCACCATAAGCCGCCGCATTATCGGTCTCCCTCTTCCGGCACTAATTGATACAGCGAATTTTCTGAGTGCGCGGACGCAGCGGCTGATGCGTGGTAAGAATAATGATGCCGCCCTGCGTTACATGGTGCTCCATGCGTTGCGTCAACATATCGACACCGGCAACATCGAGCGCGGTCAAAGGCTCATCCAAAATCCACAGTGGGACATCCGTCAACCACAAACGCGCCAGCGCCACGCGGCGCTGTTGTCCTGCCGACAAGCGCGCGACGGGCACATCCTCATAACCTGCTAATCCAACAGCGGCCAACGCTTGCCACAGTGAGGGCTGGCTGTGCTGCGGATAAAAAAACGCAGTTTTTCTTCCCCGGTCAACACGCCCTTGATGCCCGGCTGGTGCCCCAACCACAGAAGCTGCTGGTTGAAATGCGCCCGCACCCGATCCGTACGTTGTCCTTGCCAGTACTCCTCACCCGCAGCGGGCGTTGCCAAGCCGCTCAATATGCGCAACAACGAGGTTTTCCCAACGCCATTCGCACCGGCGATCTGCACCATGTCGCCCGTGCTGGCCGTGAACGATAAGGCACTAAACAGCACATGTTCATCACGAATGCAGACCACATCGCGCGCTTCGAGCATCAGGCGTTAACTCCTTACCTTATTGAGGGTTTTAGCATACCATGACGCCCTTGTTTCCCCCCGTCAGCGGCCTACTCATAAAGAGTTAATCTGTTTTATCGAGATCAATAAAACCGACGATTGGGGGCAGTAGCGTGTTTATTGTTGGCTCTGCTGCAACAGCTTTGCCGTGTTAATGGCTTCTATCAGTTGAACCCGGTTAATGCGCTAGCTGTAACTATCGAGCAGCCGCTGCCAAAGGGCCACGGCAGCCGCGTAATCCGCGCGCAAGAAAGCGTCCGATGCCAACAACATCAACGCGGTCACTTCATTGGCATCCAGCGCCAGCGCGTTATCGATCATCTGCCGCGTCGCTGGCGTCATTATCTGACCGGACTGGTAATACAGCACGGTGGCTAATGCCGAATAGAGCTCGGCATTCTCGCCTTTCAACGCCATCGCTCGCCGGTAGGCGCGCTGTGCGTTGTCATAGGCGTTACGATAGAGGTAATACTCCCCCAGTTCGGCCCACAGCACGCTGTTATCAGGTGTGGCACGAATCGCGCGTTGCATGGTCGCAAGCTGTTTTTCCTGCTGCTGCGTGTCAGTGAAATCACGCAGCGGATCGGCAAGCCGCTGGCGTTCGACCCGTAGCGCTTCAGTGCGGTGACTCAGGGAATAGCCGGTAAAAGCGCTCACCACGATAACGGCAACGGCGATAACCAGCGGTAACATCGGCATCGTCTTCTGCACCGTCGCTGCGCGCTCGGCAACGGGCATGTCACTCTCCAGTTCTTCGCTCAACGCCTGCGCGTCATGGGCCGGGAGTTGCGTTTGCGCCTGTCGGCACTGCCATTGCAAAATACGCACGGGTAAACCGGATAACCGGTTGTCTGCTTTGTTTTTTTAACGGGAAGCAGCGGCCATAACAGGCCACTGACGATAACCACCAGCACAGCGGCAGCAGCGACTATCATGACCGCCCCCTGGCTTGTTGGCGTATCACGCGCCACAGGATGGCAACAACAGCCAGCAGCAGGAGTAGCGGCGTGAACCACAGCAGGCCGGTATGCATTTTTAACGGCGGGTTATACTGCACAAAATCGCCATAGCGCTCGCTCATGAACGCCATGATGTCTGATTTAGTTTTCCCTTGTTCGACCATAAAGAAAACTTCATGACGCATACTGACCGCCACGGGCGAAGTAGACTCCAGTAGGCTTTGGTTTTGGCACTGCGGACAGCGCAATTCTCCGGCGATGTTCCGGACTGGAAAATGCCCAGGTATCGACCACTTGCGCCGGTGCAACCACACTCAGTAACAGCAAAAGCAGCATCGCACGTTTACACATACGCCCGCCTCCCGCGCAGCCACCCGAGCAGCGCGCCGCCGATCATCAGCAGGCCGCCACCCCAAATCCAACGAATACCGGTTTGCACATAAAAACGCATGGCGTAGCGGTTCTCACCGGTTTTTTCGCCCATCACGGCGTACCACTCGCGGATTGGTCCCCAGGCGATGCCCGGCTCCATCATCTGCTGCTGCCGTACGTTGTAGTGGCGGCGTTCCGGTGTGACGGTGGCGATGGGCTCGTCACCGCGAGAGATAGCAATCACCGCTTGTTCAGCGGTATAATTTTGCCCGACCAACAAATTAAGCTGGCGAAAATGGAAACGGTAATCCCCCAGCGCAATCTGTTCACCCTGCGCGACATTGGCGCTGATCTCCTGTTTGCTGCCCGTAGAGAAGATAATCCCCAGCGCCAGCAGCGCAACGCCGCTATGTGCCAACAGGGCAGGAAGTTGCTGGCGTAGCGCCGTTATCGGTTGTAGCCACTGTGCCGCCAACATCCACACCACTAGCCCAGCACCGAGTGCAACGTTAACGCCCTGCGGCCACAGCATCAACATCGTCAGAACAGCCAATGCCAACGTGCCACCAACACGTCGCCTTGACCAACGCGCACTACGTTTCCAATATCCCCCCACCGACAGTCCCATCAGCAGCATCACACCCGCGAAAGGCAGTAACACGCTGTTGAAATAGGGCGCTCCCACGGACATTTTGCCCCACCCTGCCAGCCCATAGACCATCGGATAGAGCGTGCCCAATAACACCACCAGTGCGACAGCCGCAAATAACAACAGCGCCAGCAAAATAGCGATTTTTCCGCGACCAGCCACAAAAGCGTGCCGCTGGACGGTGCGTTGTGGAGCGCCACCCATAAATCAGCAGCGCGGCCATGCTTAGCGCGGCAAACAGGATAAACAGCGGCACGGCTCTGTCATGTTCAAGCGCAAAAGCGTGAACGGACACCAGAATGCCAGAACGCACGATCAAGGTACCGAGTAGGCTGAGGATAAATGTCAACATCGCCAGTATCATCGACCAATGGCGGAAGATCCCACGCATTCTGGTCACGTATAAACTGTGCAACAGCGCCTGGCGGTGATCCAGGGAAGCAAAGAGGCGTTTTCTACCGGGTCCCAAAACCACCAGCCGCCCCAGCTCGTTATAAGCCCACCACGACCCCAGCATGATGCCCAGCGTTAACGCACACCAAGCCGGCAGCGCCCACGTCCATACGCGCGCCAGTCGACACACATAGTGCCAATGGCGATAGCAGCCGGATGCGGTCAGCAGCGTCGTCGCCACGCCGATGGCGCTTGCAAGCAACAACGCAACATAGCCAAACTCTGGCAATAGCAACATCAACATGCCTCTTGTCGGGGGCTACACAACGGTCAACTGTCCCGCATACAAAATAAAGAAACGCAGCAGCAACACACCGGTCAGGCTCATGCCACTGACGGCCAACACGCCATAAGGTGAGCGCCACCGATTGGCCCAGGGTTTTAGCAGCAACGGGGCGACTAACCCAATCCCCACCACGCCACACCAGAACCATATGGCCCAAAATCCTCCCGTCAGCGCATTGACCAGTGCACGGTGTTTCCCCTCATCGCCCAATGCCAGACCGATAAAGAAGGCAAACAGCACAAAGATTTCCAGCCAAACGATGGGCGTTTCCAGCCGATGAATAAAGTGTGCCTCTTCACTGTGCGGATTGCGACGCGCACGCAGCGCCAGAGGAGATACCCGATAACAAAAACAGGATCGGCAGAATGGGGTTATTGAGCGGCGGATAGGTCTTCAGCGCCGAAAGCAGGGAGCCGGTGTAGGCCCCGAGCATCACTGCCAGCACCAGCATCACGATATCCAGCGTTTTCATCAGCGGTGTCAACCGTGCCAGCACCGTGGGAAGAACGTGAAGTTTCGGCAACCAGCGCTGTTGCAGCCCAATCAGTTGCTGATCAAAAATCTTTGCCAGCCAGACTATCAGCACCGCCATGTAGACCTGGAACAGCATCACCCCCACCGACATCACGGAGGTAAAGCTGTAATGGAACATCAGTTTCCAAAACGTCAAGGGGCGCGTCAGGTGGAACACCAAAATCAGTAATCCCAATATAATCACGCTCGGGGCCAGCAACAGCGTAGTGCGCATCAGGGTGCTGTCCGAGGTTGCCAATGCCGGGCGATAACGACGTAGCAACACCGACAGCGTGACCAATCCCGCGATCAGAAACAGATAAATCGCGATAGGCCAGTCCCACACTAAGGAATCAAAGTGGAACGGGCTTGAAGAGACGGGCGTCATTGATGAACCTCCCCAAATTTAAACGGTACGCGATACATCTTGGGCCGCGTGCCCAGAGCGATTTTGTAGCGATAGGTCGCCCTTTGATTCAGCAGTCGGGAGATGTCGCTGTCCGGATCGTCAAGGTTGCCAAACGTCAACGCCTTCGTCGGGCACACTGCCACGCAGGCCGGCGGTTTTCCCTGTTTCAGATTGGTCTTGCGGCAAAAATCGCACTTGTCCGCGGTCTTGTTCTCAGGATGAATAAAGCGCACCTGATAAGGACAAGCGGCAATACAGTACTGACAACCGACGCACAGTGAAGGATCGACATCGATGATACCGCTTGCCGCATCGCGGTATGACGCCCCGTAGGGCAGACATCCACGCACGGTGGGTTGTCACAATGCTGGCAAGAGTGACGGAAAAACCGGTACTTCACATCCGGAAACACACCGATCGGCTCGCTGCGCCTAATCGTCAGGCGCGATACCCACTCTGGCACCTGATTGACGTCCCGGCAGGCTGCCATGTAGGCGTTGCAGCCAATGTACAGGGATTCATCATGGACCATACCGTAGCGCACACCGTTGATGTTCAGCGTCTGCGCAACCACCTGCCCGGTGACGCTGGTGATGGCAATCAGCCCGCCCGTGCGAGCGATAAATTGACGACGAGAACAACTCATGGCTGCCTCTGACCCAAATGCACGGAGGAAGGATTGAAAGCCGGGTTGTTGCGTTGATCGCTATGGCAATCGACGCACAGCTTTATGCGGCCTTTGTCATCCAGCGCCTGCATTTTATCCTGTGTCGGGTGTAACTGATGGCAGCTGGCGCAGGCGACTTTCGCCATGTGAACATCGTGCGGCCAGAACGATTTCTGCAACTGTTTCGGGGTATGGCATGACATACAGACGCCGTTTTGCTGCTCTACCGTATACATCGGATCGTTAAAGCGCATCACGTCTTTAATCCCTTCACGGTGATGCAGACGGTTTACCGTGACAACTGGTGCAGGTTATCGGTTGCCGGTTCTGCGGGTTCATCGCCTTTGCGTGTTTCCCCTTCATGCCCTCTTCTTCCGGCTTATGGCACTGCAAACACGCCTCATCAGGGTTGCGTTGCGGCATTACCGTCCACCGTTTTCCAGTCGCTGTCTGAGATGCGGGTTCGGTCTGCCCCGGCACTGTCCAAAACATGCCCAGCACCAACACCCCGGCAGTTAATAACGAACGTAATACGCTCATATCCACCCCACGTAATGACCGCCCGCACTCGGGCGGTGAGGGGTTATTGGCTCAGTCGCCCGGCTGTGCGCGCCTGCTCATCCCACTGCGGCACCACTGTGTTGAGGAAATCCTGTTTCTCCGCGCTGATTTGCTGCATGTTGAGCCCTATCGCCTGCTGCGCTTTTTCTTTGGTGGAGATATCCGGCAGTTTGACCTCTTGCGTGATCCCTTTGGTCGCCAGCAGGCGCACCAGTTTGGTTCGAGCATCGGCCGCTTTATCCAGAGAGGTACCGAGCATTCTCAACCCTTCGTCCGGCGCATGCATATGAATGCCGTGGGAGGCGATCGCCAGATCCCAGCGCCGCTGCGCGTGGCGTATGTCGGTCAGAATCGGCTGCATTTCCGCTTCGGTCGCGCCGGCATCCCAGGCGGCTTTGGCTTCAAAATGTGCGTGAACCAGTTGCTCTTCCGCTTTGAGTTTCAGCGACCGGATAGCGGCTTTGCGCTCCGCCATGATACCCTGCATGGACGCTTTGTCTTGCGTGTGACAGTTGGTACAGGTTTGTTCGTAACTGTCGAAGGGGTTGCCAATTTTGTGATCGGTATACAATTTACCTTTCGCGTTCTTCACTTTCGGCATGTGGCAATCGATACAGGTCACGTTGTTTTTGCCGTGAATGCCCGCGCTCCAGGTTTCATATTCCGGGTGCTGCGCCTTGATCATCGGCGCACGAGAGAGCGAGTTTGTCCAGTCAGAGAAGGCAATGGCATCATAATATTTTTCCATGTCCTCCACTTTGGTGCCATTGTCCCAAGGCAGTTTGACCGCTTTGTCTTTGCCGGAAAAATAGTACTCCACGTGGCACTGCCCACAGACCATCGCTTGCTGGTCGAAACGACCGGCTTTTTCAAATGACTTACCGATCGACGCCATCCCTCTGGCGGCGTAGGGGCGGGAAAGCGTCAGGACAGATTTCCCCTGTGCGAACTCTGGCGAAGCGGTGTTGTGGCAGTCAGCACAGTCAAGATCGTTGACAATCTCTAGCCCGCCGCGTGCCCATTTTCCTTTGAAATAGCCGTCCTCCCCTTCCTGCTGAATCAGGCGGGCAACATCCGGACTTTTATAGCTCCAACACGCCATGGGTAGCGGACCGTCCTCAGCATTTTTGGGCGCCCCGGTACGCAAGGTTTCGCGCACATCAGTAAGAGCAAAAGCGTGGCCGCGCGGTTTGTTGTAATCCCGTGAAAACGGATAACCCGCCCAAAGAATTACCATATTCGGGTCTTCGGCCAGGGCATTGTGGCGCTCAGATTGTTCACTGGTCGCTTTCCACGAATTGTACTGATCGGGGTGTTTTTGCGTGAATGTATCGTTACGCGCTTCAACCGCGGCAGGCGCTTTAGCAGGCGCTGCCTCCTCCTCGTGCACGGGAAAAAGAAGAAAAAGGCTGGCTACCATGCCCCATAGAGAGGGGATTAACATGCTGATCCTGACCATGCGTATATGTCCGAATTGAGCCACCCGCTGGCGGCCATTTTAACTATCTTGATGACAGCAATACGACATAACCCCAAAAACTGTCATGACATTACCCGCGACTATAAGTAGCAAAAAGATGCATTCAAAATATTGCTTTTAATCAAAAATAAGAAGAAGTGATGAAATGTGTCAGCGTATTTATGAAGGCCGCCGCATATCCACATTTTTTTTGTGGCTTTAGGATCGGCAGCGTTCTGTTCGCCTTGCAAGTGGAGTGCGAAACCGCTATGGGATATGGCTAGCCAACGGTGGGGTTCAGGTGCCTACAGACACCTGATGGATGGTGGGCAACGACAGGGGGAAAAGTTAAAAGTTTTCCAGTAGATTGAGCTGATTAAGCGTCAAAGGACGGTAAAAAATATACCCCTGAATAAAAATGGGTAAATAACGTTTCAACTTGTTTAAGTCTGCCGCTTTCTCGACACCTTCACAGATGATATTGACACCGAGAGGAATTAATACATGCAATAATTTTTGCATCCTTTCCAACTTACTCGGATCCGTTCCAATACCATTAACAATCGAGCGATCGATTTTTATCGTATCGAAATTAAACAAAGAAAGGCTGTCGGTCTTCAAACACCCGGCACCAAAATCATCCGAGTGAGATCATAAAGTCATACGCTTTCGCTTTGTTTAAAAACGTGACGCCCTCCATCAATTGTTTTTGCGTAATTTTTTCACTCAACTCTATTTCGATATTGCTCGGGTTAACATCATATAATAAGCATATTTGATGCAACTTATTCAGATACTCAATATTGTTGAAAATAAGCGGAGAGAGGTTGAAAGAGATTGATAACGTTTTCTTACAATTGATTAATCGGCAGACCAGATCAAAGATAAAATCGGTGACCTGGTTAATCAATCCGCACGCTTCGAGCTCTTCTATCATTGATTGCGTTGGGATTAACTCGCCGTTTGAAGTGTAAAACCGGTCGAGGGTTTCATACCTGAATATTCTATTTTCAGGAAGATGAATGATAGGTTGGTACTCGGCTTTTAGCCAAATACGTTTCCCATTTACGTATAACAGAGTCGTGTTCATCTTACCGTTTTGCTCCCTCTCCATAGGAATTGGGCTTTTTAATTTCGCCCTTATAAGTTCTAAACATTTATTCAAAGCGTTTGAAAATTGTTTAGAATGATCAATAATCTCCATTTGATAGATTTTGTCTATTTCTCGCAATTTAATAATCGCTAAAATCTATATCATAGACTAGCATTAAAAACCATTTAAAAAGAATTTAATAATTATAAATTTCAATATTTTTACACAAAAAGAAAATTATATCGTTTTATCCCAAAATACCTCAATTTAGTCCAATAATAGAGTCATTGTAACCGCGTATAAACCTTGTTAGGATGAAAAAACGCTGATTTTATTGGCTTATTGACAGTATTGGCGTTTGCTTTTAACAAATAAATCATTAGATTTTTTTGATTATTACCATCTCTAATCCATCAAATAATTTGCTTGCAATTCGGCTAAGAAAACGGAAACGTCGCCAAACACCAGGGCTTATCTATACCAATAGGGATATCGTATGATGGAGCATTACGCCCCCCGCCAAATAATGTTATTCGTTCACTGATTCAACACCCGCACGCGATGTCAATTTATGCCAAAAATATGCCGTACCCCCTAAAGGCCGATGTCAGGGAGCTCAGTCTCGATACCAGCAGTATGATATTGGAAGTCGAATACTCTGGATCGGATATTTAGCATTACCTCGATGAAGGGGGGCTCAATTTTGATCTGGAGGCCCTCAAAGGCGTCGATAATAGTGAGCGAGAGACCTACAGCCTGTGTAATATCCCGACCAAGTTGTTTAAGGTAGATAGCATGCTGTACCGACTTGAATGCCAACTGCCAGAGTCGGTGTTTATCAATGAAAATCGTGGCGCCATTCGTATTCCTTTTATTCTCGGAATGCAGGTACGCGTGCGCGTAGAAATCTATCGCCATGTGCTTACTGTAACCTGAAAATTGCGCAATCTTTCAACCGGTGGATGCTTGGTCGAAATCGATCTGGTTGAAAGTATTGCCGTGGAAGTGGGTCAGGAGATTCCTGGTATAACGATAGAATTTCCGAATGGAACCACACTGTTTGCCGAGGGCAAAATTAGGCATATACGTCCCTTTGGTAATAACGGTTATGCCGCGGTGGGTGTTCAATTCATTAATTTATCTTCATCACAATCTGAAGCACTGTTTCATTGCACGAATGAAGTGGAAAGAGAGGCGACATTTCGCACCAGTATCACCGGCAGCATGATCTATCAATCTCCACTGTTCATTCCGAGTGCCAAGGAGAAAAGCATTCTGTTACGGGAAAATCAGGAACGCGAGAAGCGTACTCGCCAAACCCCAATGGAACGCGGCGTACTGGAAGTCGCTCATCGCCTCCAAATTGGGCTGATGTACGTAAAAACCCGCAACCAGCTGCCGCTGGAAATTTTTTATGACTGCGTCGACACCTTGCTGTATCTGATCAAAAACGATCGCAAAGCCTTCTTGTATGCGCTCTCTATTCCTGCACGACGAAGCCGACTGGGTACGGCATGCAGTTCAGGTCTCTGGAACATTAGCTGACATGTTGCTGCTTCACGATCCTCACGATGCGCAAATACGCGAAACCGTTCTCGGTACGCTGCTGCACACCATGGGTAAACCGCTGTTAGTCAATGCCAACCTTCCCTCACTGAAGGTCAATATGAACCCGGCGCAGAAAGCCATACTGCGCAGCCACGTTACCGTGCTGTGCCAGACATTGAGCAAACTTGGCTGGGAAATGAGCCCGGTGTGCCGTGAAGTGATCGAAAACGCCAATGAACGTCTTGATGGCAGTGGCTATCCGGCGGGCAAATCGGGCACACAGCTGTCGCCGCTCGTCAGGCTGGTATCGGTGATTAAAGCAGTCAACACATTGCGACACGCACGCAACAGCATCTCACCTCGTACGCCACTTGAGGCTTACCGCAAAATTCATGAAGCGCACGACGTCTACGATAAGTCGCTGTTGGTAAAATATATCCAGATTTATGGCCCTTATCCTATCGGTAGTCTGGCGAAATTCTCGGCCGGTTTCCTGGGCTGGATCCTTGATATTGACAACAAAGGCCGGCCTACGGTGGTGCATTTGGTAAAAAATCTGCGCTTTCCCGATACCAATATCAGCAGCGTGGTATCCAAAGGGGATTTAGCGCAGGTTGGCAAACTGGTTAACATCGCCAACCAGCAAGAATATGGACTCAAGGTGCAGAAGTTATAGCGTGGGCTCAGGCGTTAACAACGCTAACGCCTGCGGTCACCAGTGCTGCTCGCAATGTCGCATCGGTGTCATCTTCCACCACCAGCGTATTCATCAATGACAAATCACCAATAATGAACGGTGAAGCAGCGTTTATTTTTTCTGCCGAGGCCAGCACAATGGTCTCGGCCGCACGTTTTGATAGCGCACGCTTGATGCAGGCTTCTTCATAGTCGCCGGTGTTCAGCCCCGCTTCCGGATGCACACCGGTGACCCCCATAAAGAAAATATCCGCGTGATACTGCGCAATCCCTTCCAAAGCGGCGGCCCCCACGGTCACGATAGAGTGTTTATAAAGCTTGCCACCAATCAAAATCACTTCAATCAGCGGGTGCTCAACCAAACCCAGCGCAATGCTTGGGCTATGCGTCACCACGGTAATGCGTAAATCAATGGGCAGAAATTTGATCAATTCAGCCGTAGTGGTACCGCCATCAATAATCACTACCTGGCCTGGTGCGATCAGTTCAGCGCCTTTTTTCGCCACCTTCATCTTTGAATCCATACGTAGCGACTGACGTTCGGAAAAGGTCACCTTGGCATCGGCGGCAGGCACGGCACCGCCGTGTACCCGTTGCAGCAGCCCTTGTGCAGACAGTTCCCGTAAATCTCGGCGCACCGTATCTTCCGAAACGTCAAGCCACTCACTGAGTGCTTTAGATAACACCTGTCCTTCACTGGTCAGCTTTTCGAGAATAGCTTTTTTACGTTGTGGCGTAAGCATCGCCCATCCAATGCGTTAAATTAATTGACCTTACATGTTTTTGCTGTTTATGATGCCAAAAATACACCATAAGGCCACAAAATGCCATTTAAACATGCGGAAATACGCATACAAAACTGCCAAATCCTCTCTGATGATTGGTACACGCTAAAAAAATACACCTTTTATTTTCAGCGCCGCGACGGTGAATGGCAGCGACAGAACCGTGAAGTTTACGATGGTGGCAACGGTGCCACCATCCTGCTCTATAACCGGCAACGTCGCACGGTAGTGCTCACGCGCCAGTTTCGTTTTCCAACCTATGTGAATGGTTATCACGGTTTTCTGATCGAAACCGCAGCCTGCATGCTTGATAACCTGGATCCGGAAAGCCGCATCAAGGCGGAAGCAGAAGAAGAGACAGGATACCGCATCACTAACGTGCAAAAAGTGTTCGAGGCTTTTATGAGCCCTGGCTCGGTCACCGAGAAGCTGTTTTTCTTCATTGCGGAATATCACGCGCACGATCGCGCAAGCTCCGGAGTGGGGATTAAAGCGGAATGGGAAGATATCAAAGTGCTGGAAATGCCTTTGGAACAGGCCCTTAGGGCAATTGATGATGGCCTGATCGCCGATGGTAAAACCATCATGTTGTTACAGTACATCGCACTGAAAGGCATTCTTTGAGGTCACTATGTCGACACCATCTACAGCAACACAGCCTATAGCAGCACAACTGATTTTAATCGCCGGGCCATATCGTAGCGGCACCGAGGGAGACCCCGCGCGTATCGCCAGCAACCTGGCACGTCTGGAAGCCGCTGCGCTGGCCGTCTATCAGAAAGGGCATGTTCCGGTGATTGGCGAGTGGCTGGCCTTACCGTTAGCTAACGCAGCGGGCTCGCAACAGTTCGGCGATGCCATCAGCGAGACGTTTCTTTACCCCGTGGCCCACCGGCTGATCATGTAATGTACCGCATTCCCGGTGAGTCCAACGGCGCGGATAAAGATATCGAAGTAGCACTGCGTGCAGGACTGAACGTGTATTATGCGCTGGACACCATCCCGCAGGTCCGCGCGTAACGCCCCGCGTTCCCTACTCCGCCACCACCAGGTGTACGCCGGTTTGCAGCAATGCACTTTTTGCGCTTTCCGGCAAATTGCTATCGGTGATAACGATATCCATCTCTTCCAGTGATACCGCATTAAACGTGCCCACCTTGCCGTATTTGCTGGAGTCACAAATCAGGATGCGTTTATTCGCTGCCGCCACCGCTGCTTTCTTGATGGCTACTTTGGCCTCAGTCGGCGTGGAGATCCAACGCGCATTCCACGATGAGGAGGAAATAAAGCTGATATCTACGTTAAGGTTACGCAGAAAATGGGTGGAACTGTCGCCGACGCAGGAACGGTTCTCCCGCAGTACCAACCCACCGGTGTGGTAGAGCTTACATTCGGAATGTTCGATGAGGTAGTTGATCACCATCAGATCGTTACTGACGATCAGCAGATCGTCCAGAGATTCCAACGCCTGCTCCAACGCCAGTGAGGTAGTGCCCGCATCCAGATAGAGTGACATACCCGGCTGAACGTACTGCGCTGCCGCATGGGCGATCAGCGTTTTTTCGGCAAATTGCAGCGCACGTTTAGTCAGGTGTGACGGCTCCGAGGTGATTTTCTACGACAGTTGCACACCTCCCGATACAGAAAGCACGCAACCTTCCTGTTCCAGCTTTTGAATATCCCGGCGCACGGTCACGTGTGACACGCCCAACAGCTCGGTCAATTCGGTAATCGAGATCAGCTCGCGTTCAACCAGTGCTGTGAGTATCAATTGCTGTCTTTTAGCTGGGATCATCTATCGCCTTTTTATGCTGTTTTCACCGGCCGTGTGCCGGTAACCACCTGATGGGATACGCTTATTGCCAAGGCGTATTGTTCAATTCTGTTTATGGTTCGTCAAACGCTTTCCGCCAGATGAGCCCTACATGCGTGCCGGATTCGGGATGATACTCACAGCCTATCCAGTCACGGTATCCCGCCTTTTCCAATTCCCGGAAGATATGGGCATAATTGATTTCCCTCGATACCGGTTCATGCCGGTCCGGCACCGACGCAATCTGTACGTGGCCGATACGTCCCGCGAGCGAACGGATCAGCATGCTGAGATCGCCGTGGGTAATCTGTGCATGATAGAGATCTAACTGTACGCGTGCATTAGGTCGGTCAATCATGCTCACCAGTCGATCGGTAAGGCGCTGGTCGTGCAGGAAATATCCCGGCGCATCGCGCGGATTGAGCGCCTCGCACAGCAGTGTTATCTGTTGCTGCGCCAACCGATCTGCCGCCAGCCGCATGTTGGCAAGCCATAACGCCGTGGTCTCGTCGATTGGCAGCGAGGCTGGGGTATTGCCAGACATCACGTGTAGCTTCCCGCATCCCAGGTGCCCTGCATAGTCTAAAGCCTGCTCCAGCGTTTCTTTAAATTCACGCTCGCGGCCGGGCAGCACCGCCAAACCGCGTTCGCCGCCCGCATAATCACCGGGGTTGACGTTAAACAGGGCAAGCTGCAATCCATTACGACGCAATTCCTGACCAATGTCCTCCGCCTGATAGGCGTAAGGAAACAAAAACTCTACCGCACTGAACCCGGCTCTGGCTGCGGCCTCAAACCGCGCCAGAAACGGCACTTCGGTAAACAGCATCGAGAGATTAGCGGCAAATCTGGGCATCATGTCTCCTTTTCATCCTCAGGGACGCAGTTCACTGACTTCGGCCTCAGTGAGATAACGCACGTTGCTATCTTTGAGCAAAAACATCAGCTTTGCGGTCTCTTCCAGTTCATCCATGGCGTTGGCAGCCTCCGTCAGCGACGCTCCCAACACCACCGGCCCATGATTTGCCAATAAAAAGGCATTAGCCTCGTACGCTCGCTGCGCCAATGTTTCCACAATCCTGATACTGCCCGGCTTAAAATAAGGCAGCAGCGGCATCTTGCCTACTTTCATTACATAGTAAGGGGTGAAAGGGCGAAAAAGCGCGCAGCATTCGCAGCTCGCACCCAGGGAACACCGGGCGCAATTTGTGGACCGATGTACAGCGCCCCTACCTGCAAGCGCTGCATCACCGCACCAGAGGTTTCTCCGCCTGCCACGATAAAATGATCGAATCCGCGCTGGGTCAGCGCCAACGCCAATGCGGCAAAAAAAAAGCCTCCACCGCAGCACTGGCCTGTTTGGCACCGTAACGCGCCTGAATGCGCGCCACATCATCGCCAGCGGTGTTGGCAGACCCACTCAGTCACCTTTGCAACATAATCTGCAAGACCTTCGATACAACAGGCCACATCAAGCGGCAGCGCGGGCGCCTCAGCCGCATAGGCGGCGACCTGCGCATTGGTCATCACATAGCAGGAACCTGACAATATAACCGTCTTGCCGCCGTCAGCGGGTTTGCCCGCCTCACTGGCATCAACGTTGCGCGACGATGAACCTCGCGTCAGCACCGCGGCCAGTCCACCCGCCAGACCCGAGCCACCGGTAAGCAGCGGCAGTGTTTGACTCGCCTCGGCAATGGTTTCCAGGTGTGTAGAGGTCAGCGCATCGGGCACCAGATAGCGATAGCCCGCCTGACGCAAATCAGCAATCACCTGCTGCACCGCCTCCACGCCCGCATCAATCACGCAAAAGGGAATGTTTGCTGCACGCCCAGCGGCCTGCGCTTCCATTAAGCGCATCACGTTGGCATAGCGCATCGGCGTCACGGGGTGGTTACGCATACCAGACCCATTCAGCGGTACGCCGTTCACAAACAGGTAACCGTGGTAAACGGTGCGCCCGTTCACCGGCAATGCAGGACATAACAGCGTGATGTCCTGAGCCAGTGCTGCCAACAGGCTATCCGTTACCGGGCCAATGTTGCCTTGCGCGGTGCTGTCGAAAGTCGAGCAATATTTAAAGTAGATCTGCTCACACCCCTGCTGTTGCAACCAGCGCATACCTCCAGGCTCAGGGCGACGGCCTCTTCTGCCGGACAGGAACGGCTCTTCAGTCTGACAACGATGGCATCCACATCGGTTGTGATTTTTTGTGCATCCAGTTGTGTGACCTGAGTGGCAGATAACCCGCCGTTAACCAAAAAGCTGGCGATATCGGTGCCACCGGTAAAATCATCGGCGATCACACCTATTCTGGGCGGCACGGCGCGGGGCCGCTGAGTGTTGGTTGGCATAGAGATAACCCTGTTCCGTCGTCGAGGAAAGTGTCTCATTATAATCGCTACTTGTGAAAAAATATTAAATACGGGTCACACTATCGCTGATTCGCGCACTTTTTTGTGATTTATTTTTAAAAAAGGTCGATAAATTATAAAAGCCACAAATTGGGCGTTAAGTCATTGTGGTTTATTTCGATTAACGCATACTGATGCCGGACACAAAACGCGCTAGCACTCAGGTGACGACATTTATAAATCATAATAAAAACTTGATAAATAAGCACGTTATAGAAATAAAAACGAGAACGCGCCAGCGGTCGATGCTCGTAAACCCGCCCGACGCAGGACTTAACAAAAAACAACAAAACACTTCAGAACTGAACGAGAGATAAGCCAACCGGCCGATCCAGCGGTTCTACCCGGTCAATATTCTCTGTACCTAACCAGAATGATTGAGAGAGGACATCATGTCGAACATCACACGACGCACATTTTTAAAAGCCGCCGCCGTTGGCGCGCCGGCCACTGCGGTTATGGGGTTCCCTTTTATTGCTAAAGCCGCGCAGCCTGAATTCCATTTCAAATACGGCACCAATTTGCAGCAAGAGCACCCGTTTAGCATCTGGACACAGAAAACGGCCGATCTGATCAAAGAACGTACTCAAGGGCGCGTGGTGATTGATGTCTTCCCTAACAACCAGTTAGGAGGCGATACCGACATGCTGGCCCAGGTAAGGCGCGGTGGTATCGATATGTTCAACCCCTCTTCGCTGGTGATTGCCACGCTGGCCCCGGTGGCGGCGATCAATGCCGTTGGCTTTGCCTTCGCCGATTACGATCAAGTGTGGAAAACCATGGATGGCCCGCTTGGGACTGCATGCAATGGAAAACATGTGGGACAACGGCTCCCGCCAGATAACCAGTAATGCCGGACCGGTAAACACAGTGGGCCGATATGCAGGGGCTGAAAATTCGCGTACCGGTCAGCCCGATCATCGTGGATATGTTTAAAGGCATGGGGGCAGCGCCGGTCGGCATGCAGTATTCCGAAGTTTATTCCTAGTTGCAGACCCGCGTGATTGACGCGCAGGAAAACCCGCTGGTGGTGCTGAAAACCGGCAAGCTGTTCGAAGTGCAGAAATATTGCTCGTTGACCAACCATATTTGGGACGGCTACTGGTGCATCATGAACAAAAAGTCCTGGCAGAGTTTGCCGCCTGATTTACAGCAGATTGTCGCCACGGCGTTCAAAGAAGGCGCGATGAATCAGCGTGCCGAAATCAGCCGCCTGAACGCTAGCCTGCTGGACGATCTGAAGGCCACCAGTCTGATCTTCAACACCACTGACCCCACCAGTTTCCGTCAAAAACTCAAAGAAAGCGGCTACTACGCCACCTGGCACAAGAAATTTGGTGATGAGGCCTTGGCCCTGCTGGAAGGGGCGGTGGGCAAACTCTCCTAAAGGCGTTCAGAACGATTGCCACGTGCCAAGGTAAACGCCCCTGGCACCGTGGCGAACCGTTGAGGCCAAGGTCTGTTCTGAACGAACCGTTTTATCAAAAATTCACAAGAGTAAAGCGAATGGAAGTTTAACATCAAATCAAGCCGCTCCTGCCACCAGGGAGACTCGCCAATGGTCTGGAAATTTTTTATGACTATATGGGCCGCGGCATCGAGGCACTGGCGGGGCTTCTGGTGCTGGCGGAAATCATCGTCCTGCTCTCCGGCGTCATCTCCCGCTATGTGTTTCACGCACCGCTGGTCTGGTCCGACGAAGTAGCAACCATTGGCTTCGTCTGGCTGACCATGCTGGGCGCGGTCATTGCGCTGCGACGCGGACAGCACATGCGCATTACGGCACTGGTGTCACATTTGTCAGAAGATAAACGCGCCTTTGTTGAAGCCCTGGCAATGGGCGTGTCGTTAGCCTTCTTGATTCTGATTTTTGAACCGGCCTGGGAATACGCGCTGGAAGAGTTGATTGTGGTGACGCCGGCTCTGGAGATCAGCGTATTCTGGCGCGCAGCGTCGATCCCGGTTGGCATCACGCTGATGCTGATCACCATGCTGCTGCGTCTGGTATTATCCGCACCGCGCTCACAGGCTACCTATCTCGCCTGCTGGTCGTGGCGATCGCGATGGTGGCGTTCTCCTTCTCCGGCTCGATTCTGATGCCACTCGGTAAACTGAACCTGATCCTGTTCTTTGTGGTGATTGTCGCTATCGGCGTGCTATCCGGTGTGCCTATCGCGTTTTCATTCGCGCTGGCTACCTTCGGTTATCTGGCGCTAACCACGCGTACCCCGATGCCGACAATGGTCGGTCGGTTGGAAGAAGGCATGTCGCACATGATGCTACTGGCGGTGCCGCTGTTCGTGTTCCTCCGTGGATTAATCGAGATGACCGGCATGGCGAAAGCCATGGTGCAGTGCCTTTCCAGTCTGCTCGGCCACGTGCGCGGGGGGCTCTCCTATGTACTGGTAGGTGCCATGTATCTGGTCTCCGGCATTTCGGGTTCTAAAACCGCCGATCAGGCGGCGATCGCGCCAGTGCTGCTACCTGAAATGACCTCACGCGGTGCCAAACGCGGGGATTTGGTCGCCCTGCTCTCCGTCACCGGTGCACGAACGGAAACGGTTCCACCCAGCATCGTGCTGATTACCATTGGCTCCGTCACCGGTGTTTCCATCGCTGCGCTGTTTGTCGGTGGGCTACTGCCATCCGCCGTGCTCGGTGCCATGCTGTGCCTCTGGTTATCTGGTGGCGTAACCGCCGCGAAGATTTGAGCCAGGTTAAACGCTATCATAAAAAAGAGATCGCCAAGCTGTTTGTGATTGCGCTGCCAGTATTGATCCTGCCGTTCATCATCCGCGCCGCAGTCATCGAAGGCGTCGCTACCGCAACCGAAGTCTCCACCATCAGAGTAGCCTATACCGTGTTGGTCGGGGCCGTGTATTACCGCCATTTTGATATAAAACGCGCCTGGTCGATGCTGATCGATACTGCATCACTGTCTGGTGCCATCATTTTCATCATCGGTGCGGCAACGGCCATGGCCTGGGGCTTAACCCAATCGGGATTCTCCAAAGATCTGGCCACGCTGATGGCTTCACTGGGCGGAGGGATGACTTTCGTGGCTATCTCAGTGGTGGCGTTCATCATCCTGGGCAGCGTGCTGGAAGACATCCCCTTCTATTGTGCTGTTCGGGCCTCTGCTGTTCCCGATTGCACGCGATTTGGGCGTACACGAAGTGCATTACGCCATGGTTGTAGTGCTGGCAATGGGCATTGGGCTGTTCGCGCCGCCGTTTGGCGTTGGCTATTACGGCTGCTGCGCGGTCAGTAAAACCGACCCGAATGAGCCACTGCCCTATATCTGGGCTTATCTGGGGGCTGCGACCATAGGGCTGATTATTGTTGCCATGTTCCCGTGGATTTCCATTGGGTTCTTATAACGACTGACGCTGACACCATTCGATCCTGCTGCTGGCCTACGCGCGTATGGATGGCACCAAGGCCTTCACGGCTACGCTGACACAGCGCAAAGCCTACACCGCCGCGCAGTTTGGTATTCCCACGGCGAAACTGCTGGAACGGCTGCAAAGGGAGAATCTCGCACTCTCCTATTTTGCTGACGACAACTTTTCACCGCTGCCGGGCGGCATCCCAGTACTGCGCGGTCAGGCGGTGGTGGGTGCCGTCGCCGTGGGCGGAATCAGCGTTGCTGAAGATGTTGAAGCGGCTGAACTGATCGTTTCCGCGCTCTCAGAATAATAAGGGGTTAACAATGAAAAAAGCGGCCATATTTCACACCAGTAAAGGGACGTTCGCTATGGTGGACGAGCTGGCAAAACGTATCATGCCGGACGTCACACTCATGCACATCGTGGAAGATTCCATGATTGCCGATGTCATGGCACAAGGCGGGGTCACACCCGCCATCAACGCACGCACCGCCGCCTATGTCACCAGCGCCAATCTGGCTGGCTGCGACCTTTTCTTTACCGCCTGCTCCTCGATTGGCGCAAGCGTAGAGCGCTGTCAGTTTATCAGCCCAATCCCGGTGATGCGTATTGATGAGGCCATGGCGCTAGAGGCAGTTGAACGCTATCACACCATTGCCGTACTGGCGACAGTTGGCACTACCCTGGCACCCACTCTTGAGCTGATTCAACGCAAAGCGGCCGAACACGGTAAACAGACAGTCATTCACTCACAGTTGATGTCCGACGCGTTCACCGCGTTTCTGGCCGGTGAACTGGATAAACACGATGCCGGAGATCAAGTACGTCACCGAGCGCTGTGTGCAGACCGGCATTGTACCGGAAATCGAAGTGTTCGAGTTGGGCATGATCCATAACATGCAGCTTATCGCGCAGGAAATGCCGCTGCCAACGCCGGTTATCTATGCCATGGTGTTAGGCCATAAAGGTGGCTGCCCGGCAACGCCTGCCACGCTGGCGCTGTTTAGCCAATATATCCCACGTGATGCACTGTGGAGCATTACCCACTACGGGAGGCGTGATGATTTTTCGATATTAACGGCGGCGTTAGGGTTAGGTGCCTGTATGGTCAGAGTCGGTTTTGAAGACAGTGCCTACCTGTCCCCCACGCAAAGAGTGGAGCGCAATGCGATATTGATTGAGCGCATGAGCACCATCATCAAAAATATCGGTTTCGAGGTTGCCACACCGGAGGATGCCCGACAGATGTTTGGTTTAAGGCCATTGCCCTGACGGGATCGCGATAACAAGCAGACGTCAGAGGGCGTCTGCTATTTCTTTTGCCCTACCAGCCGCAGACGTTGTGTTCCTCTTCCGTGTAATATGCACGCACGGTATTGATCAACTCCCTGACCACCTCCGCCGCTAATAAGGTCATTGGGGTTTCAGTCTCATAGTCGGCCGACACGCCGTTACTGTTATTGGTGACCGTCACCGTATACGTTATCTTGCTCATTCTACACCTCGCGCTACGTTCAACACTTTGTTCAACCCAAACCCTTGCAGCTTCACCTCAGGCTCGGCGAAGAAATCAATCATAAAATAGCTATCTTCCGTCATGACTTCGATGCAGTGCCATTTCTCTGGCGGAAATACGCCAAAGTGCCCGGCAGTAATCAGCAACTCACGCTCAGGTTCGGGCGTGGTTGCATCGGCAAAACCCAAATACTTCACGGCACCACGCATCACGGATAAGCGCGGGTACACGCCGGGTTGGGTACCCGCATCCAGATGTCGTTTAAAAATGCCGGCTGGCGCGGTGTCCTTATTCCAGAAAGGCGTTGACCGCGTATGAATACATTGCTGTGGAATAGGTAGCATGTTTATCCCCCTTTATGGGTACAGCGTGCGTTTGAACCCTTTCAAACGACCTCATGCAATACTGACAACACAAAAGATTCATGTAAAATACAACTTTAAAAATACCGTACTCTTATGGATAAAAAACCATTAATACCTTCTGTAAACATAAAGTATGGAATAGCATGTTGAGTTAAATTAAAATAAATCACGCCTACATATACTTTATTCTTTATTGGCATTAAACTTCTTTTATGTAATACATATAATTTTATAAAAGGATAACATTCATCTCATCACCTGAATACACTGGACAAGCACCTTCACTCCACCTACAATCCTCGGGGTATTATATGCCACTGCGCCATTCTCTATAAACATTCTATCAACAACGGATTTACATGCAGCATTAATATAAACACATATTTATATTTATCTTTTAATTAAATGAAATGCTTTAATCTTTTTTAAAAAACCTATAAGAACATATTAAACACCTTCATTATAAATACAAAAACCAGTTTAAAATCTCTCATGTAATTCCTTTGAGACTCCTGCTCTCATTAGGACTGTTTATTATAAAAACTTCGTTTGGGTAGCATTACTCCCATACATATCATGCAATTATAATTTTCAGGATGACGCTGATGCGAAATTATTTGGATGGAAAACCCTCTAAAGACTACTGCGATACGCCAGTAACCGCACCAGTATTACCTAAAAACAAGACAATGATTGTTTGGATTAACATTACCGTCCAATTGTTGTTACCATTAAGCCTTTCTTTTACCCCCACTATTGCATCTGCACAGAGAGCACAGGATTCCGTATTCAGTACCCCTACGGAGCGTTACACGCTTGGTGTTAATGAAGCCATTGATACTGTTGAAAAAAACTCGAGTTAACGGTTGACGACCTCAAAAAAATAAATCGTTATAGCCTATTCTCCAAACCGTCTGAGCAATTAACAAAAGGCGATGAGATAGATATTCCCCGCACAGCCCCCCTTTTATCCGCAAGTGGGAGGCAAGATGATGTATGAAAAATATCGCAGGAATGACGTTGCTTTATTTGGTAAAGACCAACGTCAGAAAAATCCGCATGCCTTGACCGCTGGCATCAATTATACCCCATTCCCATTACTGACCGTGGGGGCAGATCACCGGATGGGCAAAGGTAGCCAAAGTAGCAGCAACATTAGCGCTCAGTTGAACTATCGGCTGGGTGAATCCTGGCGCTCACACATTAACCCTTCTGCCGTTGCCGCTTCACGTACCTTGGCAGGTAGTCGTTATGATTTGGTTGAGCGTAATAACAATATTGTGTTGGATTATCAAAAACAGGAGTTGTTGCATCTGACGCTTCCAGAGCAGATCACCGGTCGGGGGGGATCTGCCACATCAGTCACAGCTAACGTTACCTCTAAATACGCGATTGATCGTATCGAGTGGGACAGCAGCGCGTTAACGTCAGCGGGCGGCCCACTGTCGCCGGTCTCGGTGCAGACGGCTGATATCAGGCTACCCCCTTATCAACTTACGCGTGGTGGGCTGGTTAATACCTATACCCTCAGCGCAGTAGCCTACGACACCCAGGGCAATATGTCACCCAGAGCAACGCTGAGGATAACGGTAATGCCAGGGGAGCCCACCCTGTTGGCCACCAACTTGGCAGTCACCAAAGATAATGCGGTAGCGAACGGTCTCGATACCAACGCCGTACAGGCAGTGGTAACCGATGCCGGTAGCAATCCACTGTCTGGTCAAGTCGTGAGATTTCTCACTGACAACGGTGCGACCGTTAGCAACGTCGCGGTCACCACCAACGCGGAAGGCATTGACTCCACCACAATACACTCACCAATACCCAAGTGGGAGTGACTACCGTAACAGCCAGACTGACCAATAATGCCAGCCAGCGCGTAGAAACCCGCTTTATTGCTGATGACAGCACGGCGCAAATTACTGCAACCAAACTGACCGTCACCCAGGACAATGCGGTCGCTGACGGTAATGCGTCTAACCACGTGCAGGCTGTCGTGACGGATGCCAATAACAACCCGCTGGCCGATCAGACGGTAACCTTTACCGCAGACAACGGCGCAACGGTGATTACCGTTATCGGTACCACCACGGCTGAAGGTATCGCGTCAACCACACTCACCAATACAAATGCAGAGCAAACAATCGTGACAGCCAGACTGGATAACAATGCCAGTCAGAGTGTAAAGATTACCTTTGCGCAAGATCTGAGTATCGTTTTAGAAACCACAGCCAATAATGATATTGCTGGGGAAGAATCTAATACTGTCAAGGCCAGAGTGGTGAATGCGCTTGGTAACCCCGTCGCCAATGTGAAAGTTGATTTTTCATCCGTTGAATCGGGGGTTACGCTATCGCCATCGTCAGGTACAACCGATTCAAATGGCGAAATATCGTCTTCTGTATCGCGAAGCCAATCTACAGGTGTGGCATTTGCTGTTATAGCAAACGTTTCGGAACAAACGCATAATGATACGTCTACGGTTAACTTTTTAACATTGCGTACCGTGAGTAGTATCGGGGCACCCTATGGTCATACATTCCCGCAAGCGGCTGGGTTCCCGACAACTGGATATCCCGGTGCCAAATTCCAAATAAATGCTAATGGTAACGCAGCATCAAATATCAACTATACCTGGAACTCAACCGACGACGCCTCTGCGGCCGTTGATAATGAAGGAAATATTACATTAGCAGCCAGCAGTCTCAATAAAATGGTGAGTATTACCGCAAAAGACAATACCTATGCTTACAGGTATACCTTTAAAGTAACTCGTTTGTTTAGTCGGTTATCGGGTAATTTGAAAACATTTAATGATACGCAAGATGCATGCATGGAATTAGGGATGCATGTTGCCGATGCCCAACACTTAACCCAGGGGCAGAATATCCGGGGAACTGGTTCTTCATGGTCTGAATGGGTACTTCCAACTGGTTGGCCAGGAGGTGATATAAACACAGCATATTGGACAAGAACCAATTCAGCCCCAGGTAAACATTATCTGGTCATTCTTAGGGATGGTAGCAAAACAGAAAAAACCCCCTCGGGTTCCTACATAGAATATGGTGTCTGCACTCAATCTGAGTGATCACTCCCGATATAGCGTCGTGCCTATTTTACCAAACAAATAGCGGATCGGTCGCCAAGGGAAATAGGCATATTGATAAAAAGGAGAATGCTGTGGCTTCGGCGTCTCATTGCTGACTTTGCCACAGATTAGCGCTATAACTGGACCGTGAATTTTTGTGCGCGTGGCAGCGATTATTGTCTGTTGCGCGCTACGTCCCCCATCATGGAGGTTTTTCATAGCCAGTTCTTCGAC
Organism: Candidatus Symbiopectobacterium endolongispinus; assembly: GCF_018777385.1. Classification (GTDB taxonomy): domain Bacteria; phylum Pseudomonadota; class Gammaproteobacteria; order Enterobacterales; family Enterobacteriaceae; genus Symbiopectobacterium; species Symbiopectobacterium endolongispinus. Next base: position 440,519 of record NZ_JAFJYB010000004.1, read on the forward strand.
CTATGTGCCGCCCGACGTATGGCAGCCAGCCCCCTCTGGCGGAGCTTTCGCCAATATCAACCGGCCGGTTTCCGGACCAACCCACGAAAAAGTATTGCCCGTCGGCAAGCACCCGTTACAACTCTACTCGCAGGGCACCCCGAACGGCGTAAAAGTCACGGTGATGCTGGAGGAGTTGCTGGCGCTTAGACATACCGGTGCTGAATACGATGCCTGGCTGATTCGTATCGGTGAAGGCGACCAGTTCTCCAGCGGTTTCGTTGAGGTCAACCCCAATTCCAAGATCCCGGCGTTGTTCGATCGCAGCGGGGAAACGCCGGTGCGGGTGTTTGAATCGGGTTCGATTTTACTCTATCTGGCTGAGAAATTTGGTGCCCCGCTGCCACGCGACGCTGCCGCACGCACCGAAGCCCTCAACTGGTTGTTCTGGCAGATGGGACGGTCAGATACCGCTGCACAGTGGGGGGTGAAAGATCAGGGTAAACATCTTTATCGAGAAAGTAAAACGTTTGGGAAATTAGCCCTGGCAAAAACATGGGGTACACGCCGTGCATCCGAACTTGAAGAGCATGGTGTCCCATCCGATTCAGATGCAAGCCAAATAAGCGTGTGACAACTATTGATGAAGTACATCAATGATCCGGACTTGGGCGGTAAATCTGGACGAACAAAGCGTTATGTTCTCAACATGCTGGTGGACTGCGATATTGCAGAGATAAAACTGGCCGATCTGTCCGTAAATGATGTGGTTGAGCATGGGCGCTTGCGTGCCGGTTCTGGTGCTGGGCCTGCAACGGTTTCTCACGATTTGAGCTACTTGTCTTCCGTTTTAGCCGCTGCCAAGCCTATTTTCGGGATTGACTACACCGCAAACCCAGTCTCCGATGCACGGACCATTCTGGTTAACATGGGGATGGTGGGCAAATCACAGCGTCGCAGCCGTCGTCCTGCTGGGGATGAGTTAATCCGTCTTGAGGAAGGGTTGCGGGAGCGACAGGAACATCACTCAGCAGCTATCCCTTTCGTAGATATTCTCAATTTTTCAATTTTATCGTGTATGCGTATTGGAGAGGTATGTCGTATCCGGTGGGATGATATAGACGAGAAGCAAAAAGCGGTGCTAGTCCGGGATAGAAAGGACCCGCGAAAGAAGGATGGCAACCACATGATGGTGCCGTTGCTGGGGGATGCGTGGGTGATCGTTCAGCGCCAGCCTAAAAAGTCAGAGTTAATTTTCCCCTACATGGCAAAATCTGTCACCGCAGGTTTTCAGCGTGTACGCACCGCATTGGGCATTGAAGACCTACGCTACCACGATTTGAGGTGCGAGGGTGCCAGTCGGCTTTTTGAGGCTGGATTTAGTTTAGTATAGAAGAGGTTGCCCAGGTAACCGGGCACCGTTCTTTGAATGTGCTGTGGCAGGTCTACCGGGAGCTTTACCCGCATAGCCTGCATCAGCGCTTTGATGAGTTGAAAAAGCAGCGTTCATGACGAACAGTGCCGCAGTTCTTCTGCCGCCTCCTTTCGCCGCTTATCAATGAAATCAGCCAGATCTTTAACGTGTACCATTCTCGGGGCTTTCTGTGAGTCCCCTATGCGAAATGTGGGAATAGGGAGTTTCCCAGCCCCTGCTTTACCATCAGCAGTCACTGGTTTCATCCCCAAATAACGTTCGGCTATATCTGACAGTGGGATGGTGGCTGTATTGAATTCAGCCATCAGCAAAAACATTGTGTTCATCATAACCCCTTATTCTATTGATGCTGGTGGGGCGCAAACAATCGCTGCCAGATAGCAGATACATATTTAGCCTGGTGCTCAGCGTCAGCCAGTGCATTATGGCGTTCGCCTTCAAACGGCATTTCCTTCTTAGGGTCAAAACCGATTTCACGCCCTAATTCCACAATCGTTCTGACGTCACGGTCATTGAACCATTGCCAGATATCCTCGAAATATTCCCGCTTACATGACTCCCGCAAAATCACGTTATCGAACCCCGCGCCATTACCCCAGACGCGCACATATTTAGGATCGCAATTGCTGACAACAAACCGTTTGAGGTCGTGCAGTACAACAATCAGAGGAAACCCTTTAACGCAGATTGCCTTTCTGGCTTCTTCGCTTTGCTCCATCCACCAAAGGATGGTCTCGGCGTCAGGAATGCCGCCGCCGTGCATGGCACTTTTGAGGCTGACTGGGCTATAAAATTTTTCACCGAGTTGGCTGGTGGCCGGGTCAAAGAAAACAGCGCCAATGGAAACGATTGGTGCCTGCGTGTTATTACCCATGGTTTCAAGGTCGATCATTAAGTGGTTCATTTGCTTTCCTTATGCTGTGGAGCAGCAGTAAGCATGGCCTTATCTATGGCCTGCCTGACCGTCATAACCGGAAAATTGCAGTCATTTAGCATCATGGTGTTACGCTGGTAATTCGCGTCAAACCTCCACCCGTAATATGTACCGTAATGCTCATTAAGTCTGTTGTTCTGTGCATCAAGCCAATCGAGGCGTTTGGTGTCCTCTGAACTATCCGGCTATACCGGAGAGTTGGTAGTGCTAATTCCCAGCATTTCTCTAAACTCATCGATCGCTGCGTCGTGCTCTTTTCGCTCTTCTGGTGTTATTGCCTCCAATGCGGCCACGTTAGCGGCCCGAGAATTAAGAGCGAGGAAAAGCGTTGTTGTTGGACACCCTTTGCCGATCTTTACTCCCGGAACTAACTTCACATCGCACGGCAGGGTTTCCGGATATGCCGGGGAGTTGGTTGACGTTTCCGCATTTTCCCGAAATAATTTGGTTGACGAATTCTCGTTTTCCCGAAAATTACCAGACTGGAGCATTGCGGCGCGTTCGATTGCGTTATTCCAGCAATCCGCCTCGCCATCTCTGCCCCATCCGATATTTTTGCTCGGCAACTTCACCACCCGCGCCCGCTCTGCTGCTTAAGGTCGGCAATGCGGATCTGATATTGATTACCAACGCGCATATGCTCTGCATTCAGCTTTGCCTGATACTCCTCACGCCAGCGGGTTAATTCGGCGTTCTGTTGCTCAAGGTCTGCGATGTGGTCGATGAGGCGCTTGACGTTCTCAGCACCAAACAACGTATCTGCCCGGTCATAGGCATGAAGGAGATCATCATTGCCTTCTGGAAACTCCTCAATTATTTCTATGATGTGAACCGCATGCTCACGCATATCTCGGATCACTTCACTAATAGGTTTGTTGGTCATGCTGCATCTTCCTGCTGGTGGCCGTTATCGCCAAGTACCCAACGCAAGGCGGCAGCATAATAACCGGTCGCAGCATCGAGAGCTTTGGTGATTTCTTTCCGGCTCCTGAGTTTCGGTTTCGCATTGCCCAACACTTCACGTTGACGGCGAACACGCTCATGCCCGGATACACCGCTGGTGGCCTGAACCAGTTCTCTCACCTTTTCCCGCTGCTCTGGCTCCATCGCTGCTAGTTGACGCGCTTGGGTTACATTCACGTGACCAGCTTCAACAGCGGCTTGTACTGCCTGGGTACAATCAAGCAACGCTAGCGTTGTGCGAACGGTCTGTACACTACAGCCAAAGGTCAGCGCCAGATCTTCCTCGTCGTCTCCACGCTCCAATGCAGCGGCCATCTTTTTTGCACGTCCCAGCGGGGTATCTGGACGGCGGATTTCGTTGGCGCTCACCATTGCTTTAGACACACGGCTTGCTGATCCGCGTCTGACTACACCCGGCACCAGTAGCGGTTTTCCGCCTTTTCCCAGCAAGCGCCGGTTAGCTTCGATGGTATGGCGTACACGTTGGCGACCATCAACAACGCAAACCTTTCCCGATTCCGGGTCTTTCCAGACGATGATGGGTTCCAGCACACCTTGGTCCATGATGTTCAGCACCATGGCTTCATCAATCGGCAGGTAAATGCGCTCGTCATACAGTGGGTGCGCAGGATCATCGATCATGTGCAGCGATTCTGGCTTAAACGTGAGCACGTTGGTTTTGCCGCTGGCCCCGTAAACGTCCTTCGAGTTCTTAGTCATGCCGTATCCACTCATAACTCATGTCCACATAGGGACCAGCCAACTCAGAGAAACGGGCCATAAACTCGCGTTCTGCTTCAAACGCCGTCATATGAATAATGCTCCGCTCTGAGCGCTCAACACCATCCAGAATGGGCCAGTGACCGGAATCAGGGTGCAGCAATGCATCCTTTTCAGTCGCCAGCATGATGAGGTCTGCACGCTTCACTTCGGGGCTTGTTTTCAATGGCAACCCATAGCGCAGACGGACGATCACCTCTACATCGGTTTCAACGCGCTGATAGTCCGGCAGCAGGTGTTTCAGCGGCGACACCATGTCGTTGACATACGCTTCGTGCGCATCATGCATCAGCGCTTCAAAAGCGAATTCAGGAGGCACCAGGTAGCTTGCACCAATGCTGTGCTGAGCGACGGAGTAGGGCCAATGCGTGGCCCCGCAGAAACGATTGATCACAGAAAGATGGTGGGCGATATCACGGATATCAACATCATCCACACTCGGGGCGGTGTAATTGAAATGCCGCCCGGTAAAAGTAGAAATCCACGTCATTATTCACCCGCCTTATTGAGTTTCACTGTCAACTCAGCAACACAATCCCGCGCAGCCTGTTTGTATGTTTCAGCCGCATCACTGGAATAGCTTCCATCAACGGCAGATTCGAACGCATCAAGCGTGTCCCAGAAACAACCTGCGGCGATCCGGAAATTACCCTGTACCCATGCGGCGAAAATGGTACGGCTTGAGTTGCCGCAGTTATCGCGGTGGGTGACGTTGTCAAAGCGTTGCGGATCGAGATAAAGCGAGTCGCAGGACAAGCCCTCAGGCAGACTGGTGATATCAGTACGTCCCAGCAGAGACAAATCACCTTCAATTACGATAGAGCCATCATCATTAACCAAATGGTTAATATTTTTCTTTTTCAAAACATCCAAAATATTAGACATTTATATTTCTCCACACCGATTTTAGGTTGAGTAAATCCCTCACCGTGAGGCGATTAAATTGCACAGATAAATGATTAATTAACGGGAGGCTTCGCCGCCCAGCACTTCAATCAGGCTTTTAATTAATGCTGACAGTTCACCAGTAATAAGCACCGCATCGGCATCAAACCGTTGGTTAATATCTTCCCGGTCGATATCGTCGTTCTGCTCCAGAATCTGATCACTAAACTTAATCTTCTTAATAGGTGCCAGCATCGTCAAGAACAAAGGTGATCCGCTCTTGCCAGTCCAGCGCCAATTTTGTTACCAATTTGCCAGCAGCGATATGACCAGCAATTTCATCACTGATAAGGTCTTGCTGTTTGCTGCGCAGAATACCGCCATCTTCCAGAATCGCTTTCAGTTCAGCTTCATCGCGCAAAGCAAAACCAGCAGGAACGGCACCATCACGCACCCAACTTGTCATTGTTAACTCAATGGGTGTTTCCGTAACGACAGGCACAATCGGCAGTGAGCCAATGGTTTTACGCAACAAGGCGAGGGCGTCTTCTGCTTTCCGCGCACTGGCGGCATATACGATAACCAGTGAGGACGGAGTGTCGATCCAGAGTGTAGTCCGGCTGAACTTTGTGAATGCCCGAGGCAGCAGAGAATGGAGAACCTCATCTTTGATGGCGTCCTTCTCGATCTTTTTCAGCTTGCGGCCTTGTTCAACTTCCAGTTTCGCGACCTTGGCGGCAGTTTCACGAGCGACAACCGGCGTGTGCAGGATCTTCTCTTCCCGCTGCACAACGAGAATGATTTGCCCATTGGGCTGGTAGCTAAGCTGGTCGCACGAAACAGAGAAGGGGGATACCCAGCCAGTTTTCGCCATGTCCTGGCTACCGCAGGTAGTAAATGCAAATGCTGGCAACTGCTCGGACAATTCAGCGAAACTCACATCTCGCGTTAGCCGGTACACCTGCGCATTTTTGAAGTTAAAAAGACTCATGATTTTCTCCACACCGTTATATTTGTTGCTGCACACACAGAAAGGTGAAGGGCGTCGGGATACAGACCTCAGCATTGACCCACCAATAATTGAATGGATCCGATACCCTTCTGTCTGTGCAGAAAAAAGTGCAGCTATTGGGAGATGGGCCCGCAAGCAGCTAAGAGCTACACCTCTGAATGTCCACAACTCACAATGCTGGTTACGCCGCATTAGCGGTCGTACCCTGGTGTGGACGCTTACAAATGCCGCAAGGCCAATAATGAAGTGATGCAGCCGATAAGCAGCAGGACAAAGACATAGAACGCTGCCCATTTTCTTTGCTCACGTTTTACCTCTGCTTTACTCATCGGAACCTCATCACATTCTGATTGATCGGTGCCTGGCTTACTTCACCACCTCAGGCGGCAGTGGTCCCTGCCATTCCCCAACATACAGGAATGCGTTAATCTGGATATCCCCAACAGTCAGAAGAGAATTCAAAGTGATCGCTGAATTATCTGCGGCCATGGCTGCAATTCGTGAAACTGCGCAACTTGCCAAACTGATCAATGACGCCAAAACCGAGGCCGAAGTAAACGCTGCGGTTAATGAGTTAAATTCGAAACTTTCGTCTATTCAGTGTGAATGCGTATCTCTCGTTGAGCTCGTGGGCACTTACCAAGAAATGAATACATCTCTCAAAGCAAAAATTGCAGAGTTCGAAAACTTTAAAGTTCAGGCGGTAGATTATTCTCTGAATAAAGTTGATTCGGGTACGCTTGTTTATTCGAAGAATATTGTTTTGAGTGATGGTGAGACCGCAGTGAATGCCTGCCCACATTGTTTTCATCAAAATAAAATATCGATACTTCAGCCAGATAGTGTGACTGGCTTTGGCGGGTTTTATGTTCATTTCTGCCCCGAGTGTAAAAATAAGTTTAGGATGAACAGGGTGCCTCCAAGTAAATCGAGAAACATAAGCCACCATGTCGTTTAACCATATTGCAGATCATTTTAAAAAGTTCTCTCCAGCCCCTTCTTTTGGGATATCCAGATTGTTAAAGAGCGAAGCGTCCATTAGGGCGCTTTTTTGTTACCAGCGAATCATCCCGTACTTCTACGCCACGGGCGGCCTGGATTTCAGCCGTGTAAAGCCCCGAGGCCCAAACATGCTTCAAATCGAATTCAGTCAGTCGGTTTATCGCACGGACGAAGATATTTTGGTGGTTCAAGACCATTCACGATAGCCGCCGCATAAACAGATGCCTTATCGCGACTTACAGGTGCATAACCTTCGAGTAATGCACCGTTTTCAAACCTTTCAAAATAAACCTAGTCTTCACCTACAACGACAATCCATTTCGATATAGCGTCTTTTTTGTTGCTGGCCTCGGCATTGGCAAAAAGAAAATCAATTTGGTTCTCAGCCTGCCTCTTTACGCCCCGCCACATTTCCAAAACCGACTTTTCTGAGATGCGGTAAGGTGCTTCGTCTTCACGCGATGAGTTGCCAATGTCGCGCTTTACGTTCTCAGCAACGTCTACCACAACTCCAATCCCACGAATCAAGCACCCTGAACATATACAGTTCGGATTCAGATCGGAACGAAGCGCCAATTTCACATCACTGATTTCTACTTTGCAAATAACACATGTAGCTTCACTCATCTGCTGCTCCTGCTTTGTTCCGTGTAGGTTGTTCGCTGTTGATGGATTAAAGATAGCGTCACGCTAATTACTAGTCAATAGCGTGGTGCTATTATTTTTTCTTGAGGCGAAAAAAATCCCGCTGTTGCGGGATGAGTGTGGGCGGGTAGCGGAATTAAATAGTTACTGGAGTACGAGATTGTTGATGGCCTCAATAATTTTACTGACATAGGAACCGAATACGTAAGCGCAAAACACAAAAACAGCACTTACAACGGCAGCTGTTGCTTTAAGTGTTGTTTTCATGGAAGTAATTCCAGTTTCAATCCGCGAAAGTCGACTATCAACAGACTTCACATCGGTTTTGATCTCACCAATATCGCGCTTGATGTATTCCACATCTGATTCAAGTCTAGCTATGCGAGCTTCCAAGTCTAACCTCCCGCCATCACCACTCTGGGATTGCTCTGGTTCGTAAATCCGACCGCTTTTCGCTGTCATGTAAAAGCTTATACTACCTTGCTGATAAGGGGGAAGTGAAATTGTCGAATCAGAAAGCATGGACTATTCCTTAATCCTGATATCCACGAAGGCCACAGCTCTCCTGGTCTCAGATGATGTTTCATCACCTCCGAAAAGCGTAGCTTCCAGGCGATATTGCCCTCCGAAAAATGGTGATTGCAAATCAATAGGTACTTCAAAGGTCGCAGGGCTTAATCCTTCAATGCCTGCTACATTGGAAACCTTGAATTTCTTTTTAGCGACATACTGAGGATATTTTTGCGAGTCATCATCAAGTCCAATTGAATAATAAACTGTGTAGGTGACATCGGGAACCAATCCAACAAAAAACATGGATAATTCGAAACTAACACCCTTTTCTTTCTGTGCGTTTATCAGTAGTACTGGTTCACGTCCTTTTTCGGCAACTACGTGTTGGAAGGGGATTATATAAGCTATTTTTGCGTGCTTCATTTCATTAGACATTTTGATTTCTCGCTGTTATGTATCGCAAAATTCCCCATCAGACCATACAAGCCTAAGCCCTTGCTTTTTGGGGATTGTATGAACTCTTTCCTTTATCGATCCACTTCCTTACCCTTAGCTCTATTGCATCTAAGTAAGCGCGAGTATCTCTGTCTGCCCAATCAGGCGGTGTTGAAGTGTCTTTAGATAGAATGAAATCAACTATAAGTTTGATCGCCTCATCTGCTACTTGGTAGTCATTCCATGGGTGTGAATCGACATCACTAATTGGATGGTCTAGCGTACCTATTTCCAGTCCTAGCTTTTCTTCGATTTCTCTCGCAAGTGGCGATCCCATATTTCTTGGATTGCCGCTTTTGCTGTCCACAGCCTGATTTTTTATCTGTGACAGAGTTGCATCTGTCCTTGCTCTACCAAGAACGACATTGAGTCCGGCAATAGTTTGATGCTGGTTGATTAGTTCAAGTAGCCACTCTCGCCTTATTTCTTCAATCGTCTGCATGTTTTCATAAGCTCTTTGGCCCGGATAGCGTTATTGAATAGCACTTTGCTAAGTATAGGAAGATGTGAAACGCTATTGACTTGTGTTAGCGTGGCGCTATTATTCGCATGTGAATAGCATAGAGGATCGACAATCGAATGAACCTTAAAACATACACAAACATGCTTCGTGGGCGAGCAGCAAGGTTGGGGCGTGAATTAAACGTTCCATCTGTACTGATTTCCCAGTGGGCTAACGGAACCCGACCAATTCCCGCTGAACGATGCCCTGAGATCGAGAAAGCAACGAACAGAGCTGTTACCTGCGAAGAGCTTCGCCCTGATGTTGACTGGGCATACCTGCGCAGTGCCGATCGAGGGGGGACGATCACTTTCAACGACATTTATGGTTCCTGATTCATCGATGTATCGCGTTTTCTCATGTTTTACGACAAAGCGGAGTAGGGCGAAACCACAGAATTACGGGGGTTAACCGTGGGTAACAAAATAATGCAACGAGCGACCATTAATTATGACGGGGAAACATTAACCGAGTCGCCGTTAACGATGAGAGTCGCCAAATGGTTCGCTAAGGAAATATCGTCTTGCGGCGGATTGACTATTATCGCTGCGGATACCAAAAAATCGGGCACGGAAGCATCCTTGAGTGTTCATGTGCGCTATAACTCCCCATGGATAGATTTCGTAATGCCTAAATTCATAGCGGCAATTACTATCACTAACGAGGACAATGGATATGTATGAGTGCTCATCGATCCTCGAATGGCGCTGGTTTTCCATGTTCACGCCTGAATCGGTCAATTTCCACCTGGGTGCTGTGATGAAGGTTCAGATGCAAAGACATGCCGAACCTCCTTCGGTTCTTAGTTGTGGAAAACCAAGAATATCACCGGAGGAAGGTTCGGCACTAACTGAGGTAAAAACCTATGAATAAGCTGCACTGGAAAGTCGAAAAGCAACCAGCATGGCTGGTGGCCGCAATCAGAAAAACAATCGCTGCATTGCCCGGTGGGTATGCGGAAGCGGCAGAAATTTTAGATACCACAGAAGACGCAATATTTAACCGTCTGCGTACTGGCGGCGATCAGATATTCCCTATGGGATGGGCAATGGTACTGCGAAAAGCCGGTGGGGTTTCCTTCATTGCTGATGCGATTTCACTCGAGACGGACAACGGCATACATATTCCAGGGGCTACTGCTGAGGATGCTAACGAAGAAATTGGTAGCAAGTTGGCAGAGCTGGAGGGGCAACTTGGAGATTTGGTCAATGCCTACCGCAAGTACATCGAGGATGACGTGGTGACGCGCGCAGAGTGGAAAAGCCTGAATGACATTGCCTATCGGTTCCGCGTGACCCTTATGACATTCCTTAACCTGATATCCCGTGTTTATTGTGAGCCAGAAAAGGGTGACGCCAGCAGTGTGCAGCCGCTGGCGTCGGGTGCGCGTAATAAATCGGTGTAGAGAAATTAAACGCATGAACATGTTACAGCAAAAAACAGGTTTACCGCAATTTCGTTGTCTGCCGGTCGTTGGCGGTCGTAGCCCGTCTTCGTTTCGGTATGAGCGGATGATAAAGGGCCGCTGGATCTCCTGCAACCACAGGCGGGTGAGGGGAATTGTGGGTGTGATAAACCGCAGGGGGTTGGTGTGGACGAACAAGCCACAGAACTCGACAGGCGTTACCTTGATCCGTATGGAAGAGTTGTCCACGTCATCGGATACGACCGCCAGAACGAGCGCGTTATTTTCATGCGAGAGGGCTATGAGCATGAATGCGTTCAACCCCCTGTGGCATTTCAAAGCAAAGTTTAAGAGGCGAGATGAATAATCTTGATCTGGTGAATTTCGGGCGCTATAGTCCACTTGCAGCGGCAAAATCCGCTGCCGGGATTTGCAACCAGGGATTCAACTTAGCGCACAACCGCGCTCATTGCGTTTTTTTGTGTGCGGTGCACGGCTACACCTCTCAATGGTGGGGCGTGCAGGGCAGCGAAAGGCTGGCCGGGTTCTGAGTTGACCGGTATTGCAAACCCTGTACGTCTCACCACCATTGAGATTTGCAACTCTGGTGGTGAGTTATTAAAACCCAACTCAGAGGCTGCCATTATGGCTACTACCCCTACCCAAATTGCACCCGAAATCACTGCCGTAGACGGTCACGCCGTCACCACCTCAATCGCTATCGCTGAATATTTCCGCAAGCTGCATAAAAACGTCATCCAGAAAATCGAATCCTTAGAGTGCTCACAGAAATTTAGCGAGCTGAATTTTCAGCCCGTTGAATACATCGACGCCAAAGGTGAACGCCGCCCAGCCTACCAAATCACCCGTGACGGTTTCGCTTTTCTTGCTATGAGCTTCACAGGCAAACGCGCCGCTGTGTTAAAAGGGGCGTATATCAACGCCTTCAACCAGATGGAGCAAGCGCTGATGGCGCGGCTGCTTCTGGATGACCCTCGTCTTGAGGATGCCCTGACTCATGCACAACGCCTGCACCACAACCTAAAAATTGTTATGGAACTGTGGCAAGAGCACATTCTACCGCTTAACCCACCGATCATGGTTAGCGGGACATTCCTGGATTCGCTCTACCGATCCGGCGTGGTGGCCGAGGGCATTGAACGTGTGATGCAAGGTACCGTTCCCGACAGGCTGAGGGGGAAAACATGGGTGCTCTGATTCAATTACTTGACCGCCCAATTGCCTATAACCCAGCTTTTGCAAAGCTGAGGGCAGGGTCAGTTAAAGCAGGGCCAGTCGCTGCGGTGTTCCTATCGCAAATGGTCTACTGGCATAATCGCATGGGTGGCGTATGGATGTACAAAACTCAGGCAGATATAGCATCTGAAACAGCCTTAACCAGGGATGAGCAAGAAACCGCCCGTAAGCGCCTGATCGCGCTTGGTGTTCTGGAAGATGATCTCCGTGGTGTTCCTGCAACCATGCACTACCGCATTATTGTGGAGCGACTTGAAGCGCTGTTGCTGGAAACCACAGAACCCGCAAAGAAGACCAGTCGGAGTAAAACCAGATCGGGGAACTTCAAGAATGTGGGAACCCCGCAAACTAGATTGTGGTGATGCCGCAAACAAGTATGGGGGATCCCCCGAACAAGCATGTGGGGATCCCGCAAACTTTCTTACAGAAGATTACACAGAGATTAAAAAAACCTCTTGTCAGGCTGGACCGCATGACGACCCTGCACAACGAGTTCTTGATCACTTCAATCAGGTAACTAACTCCCGCTATCGGGATGGCAAAACCACGATGGGATATATCCGTGGGCGACTTGCTGAGCCTGATTATGTCGCAGAGGACTTGATTCAGGTAGTGGATTACCTGACGGCGAAATGGCTTAACGATCGGAAGATGTGCGATTTCCTGCGTCCCAAGACAATTTTTGCTCCTGAAAACTTCCCCGAGTATTACGACAAAGCCTGTAAATGGGATGCCGGCGGTCGCCCTGCATGCGTCGATGGAAAATGGGTTAGGCCGGGAGATTTTGCCAGCGGTTTCGGTTGATTCCTCCGAACGTGACGCCGCCTACCGCCGTTTCATTGGCAGTGCATTACCCGCCAAGAACCCCAGCCAGATTGAAATTCAGGTACGCACAGAAGCCAGCAAAGCTGGGCTGAAATCAGCGAAACCAGAGTTTGTAATGAGTCGCTGGAATTCAATCGGGAAAGACGTCACCCAGCGCCAGCAGGGAGGGAAAGCCGCATGATCACCGACGATATCGCATTAGCTGAACAGCTGGAACGCAAGCACCTGTGGCGCAGAGCAGCCCATGTATGGCTGACGGTACTTGACCAGACCCAAGGAGTGCGAGCACGTGCCGAGGCGGTACACTGCCGTAAGAAATGCCAGATCAGCGCAAACGGACTGAGAAGCCAATACAGCGGCATCAGGGTGATAACGGCAGCGGGAGGTGTGCTCAATGACTGACTTTTCCCAAACCGAGTACGTTTAGGCGCTGAATGCCTACAAAGCGGAAGCAACCCACGAGCTTAAGGATGTTGGCGATCAGTGGCGCACTCCAGATCCGCTGTTCTGGGGAATCAATGCCATGTTTGGCCCGCTGGTGCTGGACCTGTTCAGCGATGGCGAAAACTCGAAGTGTGAAGCCTACTACACCGCCGAAGATAACGCGCTGGCGCAGGACTGGTCCGCGCGCTTGTCTGAACTGAATGGTGCAGCGTTCGGCAATCCTCCGTATTCCCGCGCCAAACAGCACGAAGGCCAATACATCACCGGCATGCGTCACATCGTCGAGCACGTTATTGCGATGCGTGAACTTGGTGGTCGCTACGTGTTCCTCATCAAATCAGCTACATCCGAGGTCTGGTGGCCTGAACAGGCGGATCACATTGCGTTCATCCGTGGCCGTATTGGTTTCGATCTGCCGACCTGGTTCAAACCGAAAGACGAAAAACAGGTAGCAACCAGTGCATTCTTTGCCGGCGCTATTGCCGTGTTTGACAAGCAATGGCACGGTCCTGCGATTGCTTATATCGAACGTGATCGTCTGTATGCGCAGGGTGAAGCATTCATGGCGCAGATCCGCAGAGAAGCGGCTCGACTGGCAGTGAGGGCCGCAGCATGAAAAAGCAAAACTGCATGTTCTGTGGTGCACCTGCAACCCTGTTATGCGATGGGGTAATCGGCTATGACACTGACGAGGACGAAAACGGCATGATGGTGAGCATGCCCCTTAAGATGCATACCTGTGATGCGCCTATGTGCCGCGCCTGTGCTACCTGGCAGGGGAACATCTTCTGGCATGGGAAGAGTAGCGGCATGGATTCAACGGATTATTGCCCGATCTGTATGGCTCTATGCAATAAGGGGCAGAACATCCGCAATCACCGACTCCAAGGAATATCCCGCGAACCTTGCATGACTGATGAACAGGCGTCGATCATCCGTCGTGTGCATTGGGCCAGTTACCAGAACAAATACCAGCATGGTTTGAAAATAGAGCAGGGAGGTGGTCAACAATGCCTGCCGTTCTGAAACTATCGCTGCCATTTCCACCCAGCGTATGTAGTGTAAAAAGTGTGCATCGTTTCCCGCGTGTGCAGATGTCGGGAAGCGGATTAAAAACAGGTGTAGGGGAATCTATGAGTCAATTAATCGTAATTGACGGCGTATCTGTACGCCGTGATCAGTCTAGTCGTTACTGTCTGAATGATTTGCATCGTGCCGCTGGCGGCGCGAAACGTCATCAACCAAGCGACTGGCTGTCTGTCAATCAAACGCAGGAACTTGTTCAATTATTAAACTCCGGTAATCCCCGGAGTTTGTCTGTAGAGGCCATCCAGGGGCGCAACGGCGGGACGTACGTATGCAAGGAATTGGTATATTCCTATGCTATGTGGATCAGTGCCGAATTTAACCTGAAGGTCATCAGAACATTTGATGCCTTGTTAGCGTCGAAAACCACTGGTGCAGCCGATCTGATGCAAGCAGGGATAACCCTTCTTGGTTTCATGCAGCAATCACTAAATCTTTCCAATTCATCAGTGCTTGGAGCCTGCCAGAAGTTACAGGATGCCGTAGGCTTACCCAGCATTGCGCCATCATATGCTATTGATGCCCCTTCTGATGCTGTAGACGGATCTAGCCGTCCAACGATGGCGCTTAAAACAATCCTCAGTAATCGCGGTATCAACGTTCCTGTGACAGAGGCGTATCGACGCCTTGAGGGATTAGGGATCGTTGAGCGTCGTTCCCGTCCGAGTACATCATCACGCGCCAAAAATGGCCGTAAAGAGTTTTGGGTAGTCAGTTCCAAAGAGCTACGTTATGGGAAAAACATCACATCGCCAAACAACCCACGAGAAACGCAACCACACTTTTACGAGTCCCGCATAGACGATCTGCTGACATTAATGCTGACAGCAAAAACAGTGTAGGGACGATTGATGAGAGCGCTGTTTAAACCCGTCATCGTGCCAGAGCTGGGGCAAGTCATATTGCGCCCCGGTAAAAACCTGCTGCCGTTATTCCATCGCCGTGTGCCAGCGCGAAAGCGACTACCATGACAAGAACTTCATCACCATGAGGTACGGGCATAGCGCCATACGGTTGTGCTGGCACTGTGACAACCAGGTACATGGGCATAATTCACCGGCACATGATGAACTGGCGGATCGGAATGCTGCCGAGTGGGTAATTAATCAAGCCCGTATCTGGCTGGCATTACCGGAAGGGCATCAGGTGACGACCCATGAGCTTAGCTGGTGGGCTGTGGTGAAACAGATATCAGACCTGCTGCCAGAGCATGCCATTCGCATCAGTCTGCGTATGCCAGCACCTGAGGAGAAACCAGGGCTCAGCAAATCCGAGTTGGCGATCTATTTGGCGGATATTATTAACGATAAGCATAAAAATAACCTGGCGTTCTGTACTGACGGCGAGGGAATATTGATAGACCAAGTGGTTGGGAGTGTATTGAGCCGACACAGTGGGCTAATCGCGCTGCTTCATGAGCGATATGACGGCAAAGGGAAGAACAAAATAGTAATGGCGGCAAACCTTCAGAGGCACCATCAAGAAATGAGTATTATGACATGCCGCCGCCGGATTGATACTTGGCTAAGTTTGGCGGAATCGATGTTACACGAACCAATGTGTGATGCGTTCGATACAAATAGTGAAAGATTTTACTTGAAATGTGAGCAGAAAACTGCTTAAATCATTGTATGCTTTGCAAAGCTGTATCCCAAGCGATAGAATTTCAGAAACCCGCCATCAGTGCGGGTTTTTCGTTTCCTGAAATCACCCTCCATGCGTGATTCGTGGTTAAAAGTGAGGTACGTTATCATGCTAATTCCGTTTAAAAATTGTCTGGAGGGTGGCATGGAGACGACATTCAATGATCTGAAAGAAAAGCACCTGAAATTAATTGAGACTCAGTGGCGTCTACGGGAGCGCTTGCAGGATAAAACGGATGATTTATTGCGAGAATATGCCGAATCGCTATCTCTTCCTGCCACCTCGTGGACTGACTCTCAGGGGAAAGGCATCCTTATGTTGAAACAGGGGTGTGGTCCTCGCCTGGCAAATTTGAGGCAACGCCTCTCCCTCGTTTGCAGATGGACGCCAATTACAGCCTGAATTTTGTGATTGCGACAACGCTGGATGATTCACCGATGACCGGTGGTTACAGGCATGGTGTTAGCATTTCCCTTCGATATTAGCATGTGGTCCTTTATGCATTCATTGGTTCGGGTGATGACACTGTGCAGTTACAGGTTTCACCAAAGTCGGGTGGATTCTTCGAAGTGTGCGCGGCAATTAAACAGCTCATCAATATTTCTATCGACAAAGCGATACCTGCTGCTGCGCTTGTCTGATTCATAATTTATTTGGCGGCAACACTGGCGGGGTTAGTCACGGTCAAGGCTAATCAGTGATGGTTCGATCCCATGGGTTTCCACCAATTTTTAAGGCTCACTTCGGTGGGTCTTTTGCTTTTCTACGAGGGCGTAATGAAAATTTATGCATGTCACTTTCACCCGAATGGTTTTTTCATCAGCGGCGAAGCACAGGAAAGTTTCTGGGTATTGTTGAGTCATGCGGTTGGGTGGGGGCGTTTCACCATGATCCGCCCTGATGATGAATTCAGTGCTACTGGAGGGCTTTTTCAATTGACTGAATTACGGCCAGCGGATTCAGAACAGCCGGAGTCAGTAATTGAAGGGTCAAATGTTTTATGGCGTCTGCCGGAAGCTCTCGAAGTTTTGAAATCATTCCAGCATTCTTCTCTTCAGGAAGATTAGCCACTCGAATGATGTCTTCCAGCGCAATGATTGTACTGTCGTGGAATTTTATTGTCTGAACATTCAGGATCGCGCCGAGACCGCCATCATCACGGATAAAATCGATACCATTGCGTGTTGTGGTTACTTCTGGCGATTTAACAATACCAGATGCGGGAATGCGCAGCCAGACGCTTACTCTGGCACAACTTTTAAGGCTACGCTCCAGCGCGGCCTTTTTTATTTACTTCAAATTACACAGCGCCCCGTTACCGCGGAGGTGGGGTCATGCGTATGTCAAATATTACAACGGGCGTCTCATACGGCGCGTCGGGCGTTAGCGGCGGCTACTGGATGTTGCAACTGCTCGACACGGTTTCTCCGACGCAGTGGGCTGCTATCGGGGTTCTCGGTAGCCTGCTATTTGGCTTACTCACGTTTCTGACCAACCTGTATTTCAAGGTCAAGGAAGATCGCCGCAAAGAAGCGCGGGGTGAATAATGTCAAAAGCAAGCAAACTCAGTGCTGCAATGCTGGCGCTAATCGCTGCTGGCGCGACTGCTCACGTGATGATGGCGCAATTCCAGACTGAAAAAGAGTCTGTCCGTATGAATGCCTACCCTGATGGCGGCGGTATCTGGACGATTTGCGGTGGCGTGACGTGGGTAGATGGCAAGCCGGTAGTGAAGGGCATGAAGCTGACCACTGAACAGTGCTCGAAAATCGATGCCATAGAGCAGCAAAAGGCGCTCGATTGGGTGGACCGTAACGTTAAAGTGCCGCTCACTGAGACTCAGAAAGTCGGCATTGCCTCATTTTGTCCGTGGAATATCGGTCCCGGTAACAGCTTCCCCTCAACGTTCTACCGCAAATTGAATGCAGGCGATCTGATGGGTGCCTGTAAAGAGATTAAGCGCTGGATTTGGGACGGGGGCAAAGATTGCCGTATCCGCTCAAACAACTGTTACGGTCAGATAGAGCGGCGTGACCAGGAGTCTGAGCTGTCATGTTGGGGGCTGGGGGCATGAGGCCATATTTCCATGCTGCTCTTGCCGCCATAATTGCTGCGCTGTCATTCGGCGTCTACTACTACCACGACGCATACAGTGACGCAGCAAACGATTTGGCGCTGGCGAAAGACACCATCGCCGACTTGCAGACGAGACAGCGTGATGTTGCCGCGCTTGATGCCAAATACACAAAGGAATTATCTGATGCGAAGAAAGCCATTGGCGATTTACATCGCGATGTCGCTGCTGGTCGTAAGCGGCTGCTCATCTCCGCGACCTGTAGCACTAACCCCACCACCTCCAGCGTGGTTAATGCAGGAGCCAGCGAACTCAACCCAGACTCTCGACGAATTTATTTCCTTCTCAGAGAGCAACTAATCACTACAGAAAATTAGGTGCGCGGATTGCAGCAATACGTCCGTGAGCAGTGCTTGAAATAACCACCCCGTTAATCCGGGCTTTTTTGTGTCCTGCAATACCAAAGCGCCCCCACGCGCACATTCAACGATAGCCTTACAGAAAGTGAGCCTGAGAAATGCCGTTATAGTCGGCTGACTCTCTCGGGCGGCATTTCTGTGGGACAGACTCACTTTCTAAAAGGTAAACGCTATGCAATATCCAGTAAGCAACGAAGTAGAGTTTTACGGTGATAAGTTAACCACTGTCCGTGAGGGGGGTATTGAGTATGTTGCTCTCAGACCCATTGTTGAGGCAATTGGCCTTGATTGGGCATCACAAACGGTCAAGCTGAATAAGAACCGTGAAAAATACGAGTGTTGTGATATCGCAACACCTTCCAAGGGTGGAATTCAATCCATGCTTTGCCTCCCATTGAAAAAACTCAACGGCTGGTTATTCAGCATTAACCCTGAAAAGGTGAAAGCATCCATTCGGGGTAAGCTGATTGCATATCAGGAAGAATGCTTTGCTGTTCTGCATGACTACTGGAAAAAAGGACTAGTTGTCAACCCGCGCAAAGTAAGTGTTATGGAAGAGCTCAACCAGGCATGTGCTGATATAAAGCGTGATAAAGGGATAGCCAGTTTATTTGGTACCGGTCTGAATGAATGGAAAAGCGTTAAGGCGGCTCACGTCAAAAAAATCCAGTAGCTGATCAGTTAAGCTGAGTTGTCACTGGAGCTTATTCTTGTTGATACAGGGAAAGGAAAATTGACACGCTCATAGCTGCTGCTGACTGTGATTAACCAGGCTAATAGCCAAGTATCAGGGAAATCGAAGGATCACGCAAACAGTGACGAGTTTTCTACAAGCATGACCGAGGTCATTGTTACAGTGACCTCGGGAAAATCAAGAAGATGTTTGACGATTGCTTTCGCATAGCAAAGGCATGGGCGATGAAATACCAGCCAAAGAAGAAATAACTTTTACCCAGTGCGCCGTAAAGCCCCGTCCTTTAGGGCGCGGAGGATGTCAACGTGATTAAGATGATTGAGGTGGCAGATGCCCGGATTAAACGATCCGCTTAATCAGTTGCAGAGAGTGAGAAAACAAATCCCATTTGCTGTTGCTCAGGCATTAACTCGCGTTGCAAAGCAAATAAAAGAGGCACAAACAACGGCAATAAAGCGGACGTTTGATAATCCAACGCCATTCACCGCTAACTCGGTAAGGGCACAAGGGGCAAGGAAAGATAATCTCAAAGCGCGGGTATTCATCATGGATACCGCTGCTGGGTATCTTGATAGATTGGCCCCTTAGATCTCCAGACAGATAGACACTCTTAAAATAAGAGGTAGTCTAAAAACTATGTTTAATACCGGTCACAACGAAAAAATGATCTCAGTTCTGTCAGGGCCTGAACGCCGCCATCGGCGTACCGCTCAGGAAAAAATCGCTATTGTTCAGCAGACTATGGAGCCCAAGATGACAGTATCTCACGTGGCTCGCCTGCACGGCATCAATCCTAATCAGGTAGTTACTTGGCGCCGGCAGTATCAGAATGGCAGCTTCACTGCTGTCAGTGCCTCAGAAGAAGTGGTTCCGGCCTCTGCACTCACTGCTGCCATGAAGCAGATTAAAGAGCTGCAACGGCTGCTGGGGAAAAAACGATGGAGGTTGAGCTCCTCAAAGAAGCCGTGGAGTACGGCCGGGCAAAAAAATGGATAGCGCACGCGCCCTTGCTGCCCGGGGATTCGGACTGACACAGGTCAGCCGCGCTCTTAATGTGTCGCGTGCGCAGTTATCGGTTTATCTTCTAAGCTCTGCCGAGTGGCAGGATCGCCGACAGAAGCCTAACCACAACGATGCTGAGCTTATCAGCAGAATACGGCATCATACTGCTGAATTGCCGACCTATGGCTACAGACGAGTCTGGGCATTACTGCGTGATGAAAGCCAGCAGGATAGGCTTGCGATAGTTAATGCCAAAAGGGTCTACAGAGTAATGCGCGACAATCATCTGTTGCTGGATAGAAAGGGCGTTACTAAAGAGCAGCGAAGTCACAACGGCAGGGTTGCGGTTGCTGAAAGTAACCTCAGGTGGTGCTCGGATGGCTTCGAGTTCAACTGCGATAATGGCGATAAGCTGCGTGTCACGTTCGCGCTTGACTGTTGTGACCGTGAGGCGCTGGACTGTATAGCGACAAATGGCGGGAGTTCATTTATCGGGAATCCTCTGAGGAGGAGGCAATTGATGGAACAGATAGCCACACTCTAATCACCCCGCGGCGCTTGCACGATGGAGCCAGTTATCTCGATGAGCAACTAAAAACCGCGTTGACGCCATACTTGTTGCCGATTGGTGAAATCATCATGTGGCCGTCTGTCACCGCCCCTGAAGGATGGTTGGAATTGAATGGGCAGCAGTTTAATGTAACTGAAAACCCTAAACTGGCTATAATGTTTCCATCAGGACAGTTACCGGATTATAGAGGGCGATTCCCGCGTGGCTGGGCAAATGGTTCTCTCGTTGATCCTGATTCAAACCGTGAAATTAATAGTTTGCAGGATGATGCGCTTCAGGAAATTCAGGGAGAGTTTGTTGTTGATGACTGGGGGTGGGTTGATGGTAAATTATTCCGTGAAATAGGTGGACGTAGCAGCGGTTGGGATTCTCAGGGCGGGGGGAAAGCTGTCGAATTTAAAGCGGGTAACGCAGCACGTACATCCACCGAAACCCGTCCAAGCAATATCGCTACGATGTTCATCATTAAAACGGACAAGGCGGATTCAACACCTGGCGTGCCGGTACCCTCTGCTGTTGTCGTTACGCCGCGACCAGCTACTGTTAACGCTGGCACATTCGTACAGTTTTCAGGGCAGGTTTTGCCGTCTAATTTCGGCGCAGAATACCCTGTTTCATGGTCTGTCAGCGATGCTGCGCTGGGTTCTATTGACGCAACAGGTCGCTACACAGCAACGACAGGACAAACAGGTAATCAGACTGTTATTGCATCGATCAGTACCGGGTTAACGACGCTAGTAACGTTTGATCAGCACATCTATTTGACGAGCATTTCTATTGCAGCAATACCAAACATCCAGGTGGACAGCACATATAATCTCGTTGTGACATTTAACCCGTCGAACCACACAGAACCGGCTGACTATGCCAGCAGTGATGCGCAGATTGCTAGTATCATTGGCGGCGTTGTAACGGGCGGAGGGGCAGGGACGGCTACGGCCAGTGTGACTGGCCGTTACTCTGGCATTACCGCATCACGGCAGGTCACGATCACGCCGAAAGTTATTGTTGAAAAATATCTTCAGATTAACGAAAACCTCTCTGAAATAGCGGAGAAAGGCGCTGCTGCGCAAGCGGGAGCGCGTACTAATCTGGGGCTAAAGGCGTTGGCGACAAAGGATACCCTTACTGCATCCGATGTTGGTGCCGTTCCTCAGGCTGATACCTCGCTGGGTACTGAAAACCTAAATACCATGATTGCATTGGGGCGTAAGTTCCAGTCACTGACGAGCAATGCGACATTAGCGCGAAATTACCCCGTAGCACTGGCTGGCGCGGTTGATGTGCTTAAAACCACCGATACAGGGATTCGTCAGATTTACTACCCGTACAACAATACTGATGCATATCACCGCTATTGTGTTGATGTGACAGCGGCATCGCCGGTGTTTAGTGATTGGGTGGCAAAATAAGCTGGTACTATGCGACTGATTATTGTGCCCCTAATGATGTACATGCAGATACTGGAACAGACAACGACGGGGCCGAAAACGATGTGTTACAACGATGTGTTACAAAGTTGATTGAGGGATTACGTCCGGTAATGTAACCGTTTAAGCTATAATCCCACGGCGCTTGGCTATAAGGTCGAGCACATCCTCAAGCGTGAAAACTGGAGTTGGATGGATGACCCAGGCGTTGCTACCCATAGCCAGCAGAACCGCATAAAAGCCGGAGTCCTCGATCACGGCATCAGAACCTTACGGGCACCGTTCGGTAACTTATTCTCTTTGGCGATCGTGACTTCAACTTTCATGGCGAGATACTCATTATGGAGGTGTGCCAGATTTGTGTCATACACGGTAAATCACCATCCTCTTCCTTACATTATGTGCCGTTAAGTTGTTCAGTGTGAATTCGGAAATATGCATGTAAAACAGTTAGTTAAATGTAACTCTACTAATTCGTAATGCGAAGGTCGTAAGTTCGACTCCTATTATTGGCACCATTTTTTTCTCATAAAATCACTAAGTTACCGTTGCAGTGTTTTGCTTTATTCAACATTAATGTGCAGTTTTGCGCGTTGCAGGTGTGGCAAAATTGTGGCAGGTACAGTAAGATTGTTCGTGGATCAATGCAAGGGTATGCTGACAGCATGTTTACCTTGTAACTCCCCCTTGTCTTTTGAGCAATACACTACTTGATGGCTGCTGGTTACGGATGTTGTCAGAGATTGCTATCACAAGGGGAAGGCGCTGAGAATTCATCCTAACTGTTTGAGGCCGGTATGGAAAAGGAATTACAGCTTAAAGCTGATAAACAAATAAAAGCGCACTCGGCGTTGTTGAATAAATAGATATTATGCTGCGCAGCCATAAAGACTGCAAACACCCTTAACGTAAAATCAGCATGTTACACACAGAGTTAGCTGATGCATCCCGGGGTTAGCAGCATTTTCGTCCAAAACAGGCATGTCAGAACAGCATCATTCCCTATTATTCAACAAAGCCTTTCTCTAATTCCAGATCTCTGCAATTATCCGCTGTTTGACCGATTTGCGCAGATGGATAATCTGTTTAGAGTAACTATTTTATAATGTCTATTATCAAAAGATTTGAGTCACAATCAGAAAAGTAGCAATATTATGTCACTTTCTATTCAAGGTAATTCTTCATTTCTATTAAATAGAACGCTTAGCCATGAAGATGTCCAACGCGCTATTAATAGTTCATCAAAAGAAGAAGCTGCACATGTTGACATATGGGAAAAAGTTAAAGATTGGTTTTGTGGAACCAACACAAGTGAAGCGCTGGAAAAAATTTATGAGCTAAAGCATAACAATGATGAACCTGATACTGAATCCATCTTAAAAAAAGTGGCTGCGTTTTACCAACTTAAGGAAATGGCATATCCTGTTTATCAGGACAGATTTCAGACATCTATTACTCCAAACGAAGATGGAGCATATACTTTTTCTTTTTCCATTAAAGATGTCATGGATGAACGCGCATTGGTTTATGGGAACACTGAAAAAGATATTTATTCTTTAAAAGAAAGAGAATTAACTAATAATAGTGAGTTATTAGACTACAATACTGTTATCCGTGAAGGTCTCGATGTAGCTTTAAATCAAGTAAAATATGATGATGAGAAAAATAAATTAGAGGGCGTTTGTTTAGCTAATCAGGGAAGAGTGAACCTGCATTTATTGCATGAAGAAACAAAGCAAGAAATGGGTATTAATCAGCATTTAGCCCAAAAATGGGTTTCATTACAAATGAAATGTTTTGATTATTATGCTGCACAACGTTCCTCGCTAGACTCTATTGATGGCTTGGATATTACCAGTGTAATAGGAACAGAAAATGAATGGATTCATCATTTTGCTCAATCAATTAACGAAATAAAAAGAAATACACGAGGAAATCTTGCCAAAGAATTTAATAATGAGATAAAGTAATTCAATGATTTAAATATCTATGCCAATCCCTATGAATTGAATAACGAGCTTATATATTCAAAACCATATGACCAAAACGATGAACCAATATATTCAGTACCATATAATCAAAGCAATCAACCTATTTATGAATATATTCAATTTTATTCATCAGAAACCCCATCTAATAAATATTATAAAGGACCAATAAATGATGATATTTATGCAAAAGTAGATAAAACAAATATTGATAAATCAGAATTACTCAAAAAAATAGATAATTTTATTTTAGAGAATAGTGAAAACTATCCATTGGTATATCAGCATGTTAAAAAAGTACGTTTAAATCTTAAATAACACGTTGTGTTCAAAATTAGTCATAACGCGTACTTGAATACCACGCCCCCTAATCAGGGGGCAATAGTCAGGGACATTTTAATTTTCTAGCGGCAATAACGTATGGGTACCGGCTTTGTTGAATAAATCAGAGTCAGCCGACAGGAGCTCCCGCTGGAACCCTTGTTATGCGATCCGGACGCTGTCCGGCATACCCAACAACGTCATCCGGTTTAGCGCTTTGACCATCGCCAGCGCTTCACCTACCTGTGCATCATAGTCCCGCAGGTTCAGATGACCGCCCAGCAGGCTTTTGATACGGAACATACCCGTTGCTGCCACTGAGCGACGATGGTAACCAACTTTCTTTTTCCAGACGCTATTACTCCCGCTCTGGTGCTGATTCGCTACCGCATGGTTACGCTCATGGTACTTGTCGGGCCAGTATTGCACTCCGTTTCGCGGTGGGATAGGTGGCCTGATTTTTTTCTTCATCATGGCATCATGGCAATAGCAGACATCGTAAGCTCCATCTGCTGAGGCTTGTTTGATTTTGCGGTGAGTCTGCTTTATTAACGCAGGGAGTGCCTGCGCGTCAGTAGTTCCACCGAGAGATAAATCGGCACAGATAATCTCATGCGTGACGCTGTCTGCTGCCAGATGGAGCTTTCTCCATACTCTGCGCTTATCTGCCCCATGTTTCCGGACCTCCCATTTCCCTTCACCGAATACCTTCAGTCCGGTAGCGTCGAGCACCAGATGTTCAATCTCACCGCGTGTTGGTGTTTTAATGCTGATATTAACGGTCTTTGCACGTTTGCTAACCAGTGAATAATCGGGGCAAACAAGTGCCGCTCCCATCAACTGAAAAATAGAGTCAACGAATCTCTGCAACACCCGTAACGAAAGGTTAAACACGCGCTTCATCATCAGAACCGTGGTGATAGCCATATCGGTGTAGTGGGGTGGCCGGCCACGATGTTCGGGTGGCGTATTCTCAGTCCATGCCGCAATGGCTGACTCATCAAGCCATACCGTCAGGGAACCGCGCTGCCTGAGTGCTTTGTTGTATGCGGGCCAGTTGGTGATTTTAAACTTTTGCATTGCCATAGGAGCCTGATGTTGAAATGAATATATCGTTCAGATCCTCTGATCACCTGAAAGTTCGATTTATTCAACAACGCCTCAAAATGATTCCTGATTACGTATCTTACCCAGCCAAGCTTGAGCCACACTGGAAATAGACACTTCTCAAGTGGGTGAGTACTCTGCTGGGGAATGTCAAAAATGCCATAATGGGCACTTACCAAGCAATTCGTGGCCAACACACCTCTCATACCTGGCAGAATTTGAGTATCGATTTAACCGGCGTTATGACTTGGGAACACTGATACCGCGCTTCTTGGTAGCGGCATTGAAAGCACCCCCAATACCATACGGGCTGTTGAGGCTAGCTGAGCAATATGCGTTAATCAGGTAGGATTTTTGTGTCGTATTTGTGTCGCCACAAAATGTGCATAGAATACACGAAACTACACTAAAGAACCTCAAACGACGCAAAACCAAGCGCGGGCGTGGATAATTTGTTTATTTACAGTGTATTACGTTTGGATCTTCGAACTTCTAAGCCGTAGGTCATAGGTTCGAATCCTATAGGGAGCGTACCATTTCGAAGTAAACAGACGTCAACCGACGTTTTTTATGCCTAAAATTAAGTGAATTAGCTATAAACCCGCTGTTTTAAGTCAACCAGACTCTACCGACATCTCCGTACATCAAGTAGGATTTATTGGTATAAGTGATGGTACAAGCCCATTCAATGAATTCTTATACCAACAGCCAGCGTATGCCGACACCGCAATATGGAGATCTGCTATGCCACTCACCGATGTAAAAGTCAGAAGTGCCAAACCAAAAGACAAGGCTTATAAACTTACCGATGGTGAAGGGATGCATCTGATGGTCCATCCTAATGGCTCAAAATACTGGCGTCTGCAATACTGCTTCGACGGCAAACAGAAAACGCTGGCGCTTGGGGTATATCCTGAAATTACCCTGTCTGAAGCCCGGCAACGCCGTGATGAAGCCAAACGCCAGATTACTACCGGGACTGACCCCAGCGAACAGAAGAAGGTGGATAAACAACTACGCCAAACGCTCGTTGATAACACCTTCAAAGCCATTGCTCTCGAATGGCATGAATATAAGCGCCCTAACTGGTCGAAGGGCTACGCTGAAGATCTGATGGAAGCGTTCGAGAATGACATCTTCCCTGATATCGGCAAACGCCCTATTGCTGAGATCAAGCCGCTGGAAATGCTAACCTCGCTGCGCAAACTGGAAAAACGCGGCGTACTCGACAAGTTGCGTAAAATCCGCCAAGCCTGCAATCAGGTATTTCGCTATGCGATTGTCACAGGCCGCGCAGAGAATAATCCAGCATCAGAATTGGCAAGCGCCCTTCCCCCACCCAAAGCAACGCACTACCTCACCTGCTGCCAGATGAACTGCCGGATTTTCTACGCACTTTATCAACTTATTCAGGTAGTAAGGTCACACAACTGGCAACACGCATCCTGATGCTTACCGGCGTTCGTACTATCGAATTACGACAAGCAGAATGGAAGGAGTTTGATTTTGAAAAAGGGCTCTGGGAAGTACCGAAAGAACGCATGAAAATGCGCCGCCCTCACCTCGTTCCCCTCTCCGCTCAAATGATTGATGCACTACAACAGCTTTACACCGTTACCGGACGCTACAATCTGGTTTTCCCTGGACGTAACGACATAACCAAACCGATGAGTGAAGCCAGTATTAATCAGGTACTGAAACGGATTGGTTATCATGGCAAAGCGACAGGACACGGCTTTCGCCACACAATGAGCACCATTCGTGGGACGTATAACCATGCGCAGTATTTGGAGCAGCGTAGAGGAATGTTGCAGTGGTATGGGGATTTTATTGATGGGCTGGAGCATAAGGATGCGAGGAAGGTTGTGGTGATGGGTAAGCGGAAGTAGGCAGGAAGACATTTAGCCGTAATAATGTCCAAGTATATTTTTTAGCATAAGAATATAAATAGCCATCCTCACAATTAGATGGCTATTTGTATCTTCAAATTGTAAGTATACCCGTTTTAGTTCTGCGTAATTTTTCAGGGACACACATGAGAGCACCTCTTATTTTTTCTAAAGATTAGACACTTAAATCAACGGTAGCGATCAACATTCAATTTCAACTTACATCTATTGATTATGCGTTCGTAATGTCATGATGCCTCATATTCAATAATCTGAATCGATATTTTATGGCAGTTTCCCTTATCCTTCTGGCAACATTTTGCGGGAATGCTCTATTTCAAATCCATCTGGTACAGGTTTAAAGGGTTTGTCTGGTGAACGGTAGATACTTTGAAATTGTCGCAAAGCATGTACATCAATCTCACCAACTACACAATAATCTGTAATACCGCCTTTGACTCGCAGTACATCACGCTTCCAGCTATCTTTGAATGAGCCTCGGATGCGGCTATCACCATATTGGCGGTCATTGCATTGGATGATGTAAGCATGGATATCCAGCGCAGCAGATTCAACCAATGCATTGAAAGTTTCAATATCCTGATTCCACTCCGGCACAAATAGCGCGTCAACGTCGCCACGCAGCGCTACGCGATGACTAATATTGGTCAACTCACTACAAATCAGCAAGGAAAAACGAAAATCACCGTGTTGAATGATTGGAGGCGTTATCCACCTCTTTTCTGGCTTCATTTCCAACCCCGCTAGTCGTTGTAATTCCTACTCTTCATGCAGTGCTGGACGTTGTTTGTCCTGACGGTAAATCATTAGTGACGGAAAACCCAACCCATCATGAGACAAGGAAGTCCATACCTGATTGCGAACCCGCGCTTTACTGGCATGTAAATATTCAATACCCGTGACAAGTGAAATCCCCCGACCTTGTAACTTACGGGCAATCCTAATAAACCAGTGCGCAGGGAGTGAGAGCTCCGGCAGAATTAAGTAACGACTGTTATGTGGTTGGGCTATCACACCGTCAAGCAAGCGACATAATCGAGTGTAACGGCTGGCATCCGGATCGGCTGAACGCATGACCGCCGCAGTCCAGCTTGCCATGGACGTTTTCCAGCTAGAGACGGCAACCCCATATCTTCCAGCAGATTGGCCGTCAGGGATTTGCAATACGCCTTGTTTATCGACACAAGGTGTTTTATTACCGAGGACAAAACCACGAACAGCGAGAACAACAGCTCGCATTTCTTGCCGAGCTGAGGCTGTATAAGCCTCATTGTTTAGGATAAAGAGTTCCGGCAGGCTGAAAGGCCGTGTAGCAAATAACAGTCCATGTGGCAGGATTTTAAATTTGCACCATTTCGCTACTACCTGATTACCTAAAACGACATTATCAGGCAGTAATTCTGATGCTTCCGCACAGTGGGCTACTGTTTTCGGAGCGGGTATGCCCAGCTGAGCAATCATCTCTTTTGGTAGACCGATAAAGCGGAATGGCATGTGTGCTAAGTCGAAAGAGAATAATCTCGCCTGCTGTTTTTGGTAGCCATTTAATGAAAAATCACGACCCAAATATTCTATGTCTAGCCCACACCGGGTGTGCCAATTTTTCAAATGGTCATTCCAGATTTGCTTACCAACCTTGGAAATACGCGGAGGAAATGCTGCAACGATAGCTTCAAGTACACTACTAAAAAGCTGAACCCTCCATTTGCCAATAATCTCTTCTTCAGAAGGGAGGTTATCATCAGGACACGCCTTGATCGCAAGTAGGCATTTTTCTCGTACTTCATTACAAATATTCTCGAGCGCGAAGATAAGTTTGCGCAGTTCGGCAAAGTCCTCACAGGCCGTGGCCAGTCGGATCACTCGGGGTAGGTAGACCGATAAATCAAAAAATTGTGGCAGAACCATCACATAATCAATAAATGCCCGGAAAAAAGCTTGGCGATAGCCTTTCCATGTGCCCGGTTGCAGGTCACGCTCATAGGCTTCAAAGTCGCGTAGTTTGATGGCAAAACCCGCCCTACGCATAGTCAGTGCATCTGCTTTACGCAAATTATCAGCGACTTCGCCATTACTTTGAGTTGCTGCAAGCAAATCAGTACCGACATTGCTGGAGGAGTGCGGTAACCGAGGCATGGCACGCCACTCGCTGGCTCGTTCATAAATCTGATGAGCAATAGCTTCCACTAAGGTTTTGCCGGGGTCACCCGCCAAGATAAACACTTTATTCTTCGCATTTGCAAAACGAATCTGGCTGTCATGCAGATAGTTTGGTTGAAAACTGATCTGTTTGTTTTCCTCGCCCTTCACCCAGTCCAGTTTGCCGGAAGAACGGGCGAACAACCATTGCCACAGCTCTGCCATGGAACGGAAATTTGCACCATTTTCCATGACCAGCATGATGTCATCTACATACCGTCCGTAATAGATAGGTGCGACTTGCTGCTCAATAACACGATCCAGCTCGATCAGAGCTACGTTGGCAACAACAGCTGAAGCAGGGAGACCTACTGGTAATCCTTTCTTCAACGGGGTCTCAATTGCCCATGTTTTTAACGCATTAATAAATAATCGATTAAGCTTGCTTTGTTCAGTAGTGAGTTCCAACTCCAAAATATCTTTGACGTAGGTTGGATCAAGCATAAACCCGGGATTCAGTTCGTGATAGAAAGAACTAACATCAGCAGTGAGTGCCACGATTCTTTTGCTATCACTTAGCGCGCTCCGCATGAGGTTAATGCCATTATCACGCCAATCACGAAAAGGTCTGAGATAAGGTTGAAAAGAACCAATTGAAAGTTCATTGATGTCCTTTCCATCCAGAGTACGGCGCAGGCGGTTACCGTAAGCACAGGCAGATAATTTGGCATCAAAAAGATGTCCGAC
This sequence comes from Candidatus Symbiopectobacterium endolongispinus, assembly GCF_018777385.1. GTDB lineage: Bacteria > Pseudomonadota > Gammaproteobacteria > Enterobacterales > Enterobacteriaceae > Symbiopectobacterium > Symbiopectobacterium endolongispinus. The sequence goes on from NZ_JAFJYB010000004.1 coordinate 470,727, forward strand.
TTTCAACATCCATAAAGTCGAGAGAACATGAAAATCCAGGCTGCATTGAGCCATTACTCTAAACTCGGCTTTGATTTTTTTTGCTCGTTTTTCTCAGCCATTGAGTTGCAAGCATACGTCCACTTTTCAGCAGGTGAAGAAAATATGAGACCGTTAGCTTGCGGCTCGCGCCGCTGCTCCCAGCAAGTCATGTCTACAGATTTGGTAGCCAGCAACCAGTTGCCGGTAAACTCATTCTCTTCCACCCATGATTCGTCGTCTCCTTGTATTTTTTCCTGCAGATCCGTCAGATTCGTGTGTAGGGATTCTTCGTATTCCGCAATTGCTTCCAGTGAAACATGGGATGAATAGTACAGATCGACTTTCGCTTTGCGGTAGGCAAGGTCAAGGTCTTCAAGGCTAATAATCATGCCAATTCCTCTTTAAAAAATAACTACATTCTAAGCTTCTGAATTACCGTCAGCCGATCGGGATCAACCGCTTTAATTGGCGAGAATGCAACTGTTCCAATAAAACGAATCATCCACTTTTAGATGTCTTCAGAAGTACTGATTTCTTGTATACTTGGAAAGCGATACTTCTTTGGAAATTACAATTCGGCGTTCCAATTTTCGAAATAACACTTTAATTTCTCGACAGTGTGTCGCCATTTCTGAGTTGTAGGCTTGCAGACCGTATTTTGGTTTCCGAAGAACCCCACTTCGTTAACAGCTTCTTGTTCAGTGCGGGTTTCAAGCCATTTTACGGGAACAAAATACTCAGACTTCTCAGATTCATCCGCATGCTGGCGATAGAGATCGCTGTGCTTCAGAACATCCATCGCCAGCTTTTCACCGTCTTCGGTGTTGATGGTGAAGCTGCTGGCAGGCTCAACGGCGCTCTGCACTATACCAACGCCAACATAACCAGTTTTCGGTATGTTCACCCAGACTAGATTACCGGGCTGAAGCTGTTTTAAGGTTTGGCTATACCAACTGCCACCACCGGCACTGATAAATCCGTAACGGCGTGCCTCTTCCCAATTGCGACTGTGCGGGTCGCCAAACGAGACGTAAAACTCCCCGTTCCAAGGCTCCTTCGCATTGGCGCTTGCTACGGAGATGGCCTGTGCAGCATTGGTTTGTGTCTCGCTTGGGTCAATAAGCCAGGTGCGGCTTAAGAATTGCTCGTCTCCGCGCTGGAATACCTTAAAGAACAGTACGTTAATCGAGATGCTGTTTTTGCTCAGATAGTCGACAATGCGCTCGGTGGGCGGATCCAGCTCTGCCGCCACAATGATGATTTGGTGCGACGGGTTGAGTGACTCTTCTTCCAGTTCAGTATTGAAGCGCTGCTTAAACGCCTCGCCCAGATTGCCGCCGCCGGAGAATTTTTCATAAATCTGCGACAGACGATCGGCAGTCAAATCATCCACCCAGGAGGCGTAATCCAGCGCCTGCGCCACCACTTCACGCGGCGTACGGTCGCGTTTAAGCTCAATCAGAATCAGCGAAGCATCCGGCGCGATAGCCAACAGATCGATACGCCCTTTATCGAGCGTAGGCTCCTGATGCCCGATAATCATCCACTGGTCAGAGAGGATGGTGGGATCATTTAAGATCATCTTCTCCAGCAGTTGTTCGCTGGCGAGTTTGCTGATAGTTAGGGGTTGAGGGTTCTCCCCTGCTAGCCAGATAGCATGATGAACCGGCATCGTCTGTTCCTTAGTTTAAAGCAGCTTCGGCAAGCGCATCCGCCAGGTGGAGCTGGGTTTGCCGGGCGGATTGCAGGCGGGATTTGAGTTGATCACATATTTCTGACATCATTCCAATAGTTGTGATTATTCTGTCCTGCTCTGCAGTTGGTGGCACTGGAAATTAGAAGCTCCGTTATATCATTCATTTTTAAGTTGGGTTGTAAACCAGAGTTATTAAACCTCGATTGATAAATATTTAATACAGTTTCACAACTCATATATTTATAATAAAAACTTGATTTACGATATGGCCTGATAGCACAAACTCGTTGATTTAACAAAGATCTATCATATAAACTAGGGCACACACATACTTTAAGGCCATAACTAATATAAGGTCTGGTCATGGCCAATAATAAATCACCGCATTGAATCAACGCATCGCTATAAATATTTAAAAAATCAATAGGTAAGTAGTCATTAGTATGGGCGAAATTATTAACACCTACATTTGTTATTTTAATACACTTCGCACCACTTTCGTTATTAAAATCTTCGCTTTTGAAAGTGATCCCAGAAAATACATAAGCAATATCAGCTAAACGACACCACTCCCATCCCAGCGGTAATTCAAACGGTTTTTCCTCATCACTCACCGACGGCAACAGTTTTTGTTTTTTAATTTTGCCTTCTTTCACCAGTTGCACTTTTTCCTGCTCAATACGTTTAAGCAGTTCAGGCGCGGGTTCATCGTTAGGGTCTTGCGGCACCAGTTTACCCATCACCGCCAGTTGCAAAATGGTTTGCTTAAGTGCGTCGATACTCGCTTCGGTGGTAAAGAGCGTGTCGAAATTCTGACTGATTCGCGCCCAGTTCTCAGAAAATTCTTCGGCATTTTGGCTGTCGGTCAGGGTTGCTAGCAGGGTTTCCACCAGTTGCTGATGGACGTCCAAATTGGTTAGAGATTGCTGTTCCAGTTGATCACAGAGGGACATAAGTTTTTTAACATTGGTCACTATCTGTGCCTGTTCTGAAAGCGGTGCTATAGGAACTAACAACGACTCCCATTTCCCTTTATTTAGAATGGCTATAGTTGTGCTTGATGAATAATCCCACGCTAGTGATTGAAAATAAGAGGGTGAAACATCAAGATAGATAAAATCAGATATATCAGCAAAAGGAGTAATGGAATTTATTTGCTGGTTAAATGAACATATACAATTTATAACCTGGCATTTCCCAATGGTACCAATACAAACCATTAAAATAGAGCCACTTGGGGCGACACGACCTAAGTTTTCTGCCCCTTTAATTGAGAGTCCCTCATTATCGTATATGACTCCTTGCGCAGTAATATCAGCGGGTTTTATAAAGGGAATATCATTCCCATAATATTCAGCATTAGATTTTGAAGGTGTGCCTCCGGTTTGGGTGTATCCTAAGGTTCCCAACCTCACCCACTCCCACCCCCACGGCAGCTCAAACGGTTTCTCATCCTCGCGAATCTCCAGCAGCGGCTTCTGTTTTTTAATTTTTCCTGCTTTGACCAGTTCCGCTTTCTCAGCGGCAATGCGTTTGAGTAGCTCAGACGCGGGTTCATCATTCGGATCCTGTGGCACCAGTTTGCCGCGCACCGCCAGTTCCAGAATCAGCTCACGCAGTTTCTTAATGCCATAGAGGTCAATTTTGCCGTTACTGCCACGTCCCGCTGTCGAGCGAGTTTGTAGCGCAGAAGACCAGATAGCTATATGGTCGGTGATCAGCTTCTCAACGGTCATCAGTTCGCCCCCTTGTTGCCAGCTAGCGCAGCGCCGAGGATGTCGCGCAATTGGTTACGCAGTTCGCTGATTTCCGCCTGCTGCATCTGGTACTGCGCCAGCAATTCATCAGGGTCGTGGCTGATAGTTTCACCCTGATAAGGGTTCTTGATATCAAGATTGAAGTTGCGGGCAATGATGTCGTCGATACTGACTTTTCACGCCTGATGGTTCTCTTCGCGACTGGCAAAACCATCCGCTTCACTGCCCCACCAGTCGATCTCGGTCTGGAACTCCTTAAACTTCATCGGTTTGGTTTTGCTGTAGTTCTTCACGCCGTCCGGGTACGGGTGTTCGTAGAACCACACCTGTTTAGTCGGCTGACCTTTGGTGAAGAACAGAATATTGGTTTTGATACCGGTATACGGGTTAAACACGCCGTTCGGTAACCGCACGATGGTATGCAGGTTGCACTCTTCGGTGAGCAGCTTTTTAATTTTGGTTTTCACGCCTTCGCCAAACAGTGTGCCGTCTGGCAATACCACCGCCGCGCGGCCTTTGTCTGCCAGCACTTCGATAATCAGTTGCAGGAACAGGTCCGCCGTTTCACGGGCCTGCATCTCTGCCGGGAAGTTTTTCTCAATGCCGTCTTCTTCGGTGCCGCCAAACGGTGGGTTGGTCACAATCACATCAACCTGCTCATCCCACGAGGAAAGCGGCTTGTTGAGGGTATTGTCATGGCGAATTTGCACCGGCACTTCAATGCCGTGCAACAGCATATTGGTGGTACACAGCAGGTGCGGAAGCTGCTTTTTCTCCACGCCATAGATCTGCTTTTGCAGCGTTTTGTGGTCTTCGGTGGTGTTGACTTAATGTTCTTTCACATGGTCGAACGCACAGGCGAGGAAGCCACCAGTACCGCAGGCTGGGTCCATAATCGACTCGCCGAGCTTCGGATCGATGCGGTTGACCATAAAGCGCGTCACCGCACGCGGCGTATAGAACTCACCCGCATTACCGGCGCTTTGCAGGTCGCGCAGGATCTGCTCGTAGATATCACCAAACAGGTGGCGCTCCTGGCTGCTGCCGAAGTCGATTTCATTAAGCTTGTTGATCACCTGGCGCAGCAGCGTACCGTTTTTCATGTAGTTGTAGGCATCGCTGAACGCCTGTTTGACCACAAAGCCACGCGGGTTCTTATCGATCGGCGCGGTGAGGTTTTTCAGAGCCGGGAACAGATCGTCATTCACAAATTCCAGCAACGCATCACCGGTGATGCCATCGCTGTTTGCCGCCTAGCTACGCCATAAATAGCGCTGCGGGATCGGGAACTGGTAGTCATCCTGCTCCAGTTCCAGTTCTTCTTCCTGGGTATCAAAAATTTTCAGAAACAGCAGCCATGAAAGTTGCCCCAGACGCTGGGCATCACCGTCCACCCCGGCGTCTTTACTCATAATGTCCTGAAGGGATTTAATGACTGAGCTAATCGACATGTTTTATTTCCATACTTAAAAAAGGATGCCACCGATCGCAGGCGCGACCCGTGGCAATGTGTTTATACGTTATCAGGCTGAGCGTGGCGGTAGCTGGTAGATTTCGTTCTCCAGTTCGTTAACGGCTTGCTCATACGCCTTCTTGTCACCAAAACGGGTTTTGATGATCTCTATAGGACACCCCAGCGCATCGAACGGTTTCAGTTTCAGCACCTGCACGTCTTCGATTTCCTACACTCCTTCATCGGCGTATTTGTCCAGCAGGGTATTAAGCACCTGCTGTGCCGGTTCAGCGTATTTCGTAAAATAGTTACGCTTACGCACATTGGCCGCGCGCTACTGACGCGTTAACGGCGGCTGACCGTACACCACATGACAGAGCAAATCAAACGGGTCGAGATCTTTACCCACCTCTTCGGCCAGCACGTCCCACAGAATCCCCAGTTGCTCCAGCTCTTCAATGATGACCTGTTTGCGGGAGGCATCCTGCCATTTGCACACAAAGCCATCCAATGAGGCATATTCGCTATCTTTGAGCATCGTTTTACGGGTGTAATCCTGGAAGGATTCAGTCACCAGTTTGCCATCAGAATCGTAATACTGAACGCGCTTAGCCAGCACTTTCACATCCACACCATTCACATAGAATTTGCGGACTTTGTTGTCGTCATCGTCATGAAACTCACCACTTCCGACGCCTTTGTCGCGGTTGAACTGATAATCAGCGGCGTTTTCTTGCGCTTCACGGGAAACATTATCGCCGTTATCCACGTTATCTTCCGCATCCATCCTTTCATTGAAATCGGAATCTTGGTCGGAAATGTCGTTGGGTTTTACCACCAGCACTTTTTCTGGCAAGCCGTCAAAGCGTGGATCGGCAAATAACTCGGTGGCTTTTTTGAAGTCGAGAATGGTAAACCACAGCTTCCCGTGCTTTTCGTTGATTCGCGTGCCGCGCCCGATGATCTGTTTAAATTTAGTCATCGATTGGATGTTTTGATCCAGTACCACTAGCTTGCAGGTCTGCGCATTGACGCCAGTGGTCATCAACTCGGAGGTTGTTGCAATAACCGGATAGGCTTTTTTGGGATCGATAAAATTTCCCAACTGCGCCTTGCCGATGTCGTCATCACCGGTGATTTTCATCACATATTTTTCGTTCTTCAACACGTGTTCCGCATTGAGTATCACGAGCGCATGGCGCATGCGGTCGGCATGATCGATGTCGTTGCAGAAAACAATGGTTTTATCCATTGGGTTGGTACGTTTCAGGTAATCGGTGATAGTCTGCGCCACCAGCATGGTGCGCTCATCAATCACCAGCGTGCGGTCAAAATCTTTCAGGTTGTAGATACGGTCTTCAATTTCTTTCCCGTATTTATCCAACTGACCTTTGACGGGCCGCCAGCCTTGCACATCGACGTCAATATCGACACGCACCACTTTGTAAGGGGCAAGAAAACCGTCTTCAATGCCCTCTTTCAGCGAATAGTTGTAAACCGGTTCCCCGAAGTAATCGATATTAGAGACCTCTTCGGTTTCTTTCGGTGTTGCAGTTAGGCCCACCTGAGTAGCGCTGCCAAAATACTCCAGTATCTCACGCCAAGCAGAATCTTCAGATGCGCTGCCACGGTGGCATTCGTCAATCACTATCAGGTCAAAGAAATCCGGTGAAACTTGTTTATAGGCTTTCTGGCACTCTTCCGGGCCAGTTATCGCTTGGTACAACGCCAAATGTACCTCATAAGCCGGATCGATGGTGCGCCCAGTGACTTTGGTCATCGCAGTGCCGAACGGCTGAAAATCATTACGCTTAGCCTGATCGACCAGAATATTGCGGTCTGCAAGGAACAGAATGCGTTTTTTGTTTTTGGCTTTCCACAGTCGCCAGATTATCTGGGACGCGGTATAGGTTTTGCCCGTCCACGTCGCCATGACCAACAGAATACGGTTCTTACCTGCCGACACGGCATCCACCGTCCGGTTGATCGCCTGCATCTGATAGTAACGGGGAGATTTCCCACTGCCGTCATCGTAATAATTCTGACTGATAACTGGCAACTGCTCCTGAGTGAACCCTTTCCAGACACAGTATTTTTGCCAGAGCTGTTCAGGCGTTGGGAAGTCGCTGAGGGCAATTTCGGATTCGAGCTGCTGCGGATTGGTTTTATCGTGGAAGATGAACCCATCACCGTTGGAGGCAAATACAAAGGGAACATCAAGCAGGCTAGCGTAGTCCAGTCCCTGCTGCATCCCTTTGCTGATGGCGTGCTTGTTGGCTTTGGCTTCGATGACTGCCAGCGGCAAGTTAGGCTTGTAATACAACACGATATCGGCAGATTTAACTTTGATACGTGAGGCCAGTTTTCCACGAACCACAATCTTGCCATCACGCAGTTTCACTTCCTGACGAATCTGAACCAAATCATCCCAACCAGCATCCTTAACCGCAGGAAGGATAAATTTGCTGATGATGTCCGTTTCAGTCAGATGAGTTTTATTTATGCCAGCCATAGCAGAACTCTCAATGAAATAGGGTTAGCTCTGATTTTACACAGATTAGTACGTCAGGTAATGACCAAAATAGTTTTTCAGGTCGTTGACCTGAAAATCCATTGCTATCTTGTCCGCGGCTAATAAAGTCATTTTTAGAGACAACACCGTGTTCCACCGATACCTAATATAAAAGATATTTATATTGATGGCAGACCAAGTCGGTCAAAAAACGCACGATTACGCTCGTTAGCAGAATTCAGCAACCGATCAAAAGAGATCACTTCTATATAGGCTTTGAAGTTTGGATTGTAACCAAAATAACCGAGGTTATCATTTGTTGCCGTGAGCCCCAACATTTTACATCTTTTGACTACAGAGGGCGTAAGATCACAAATCGCGTAACAGAATCCAGGAATATCTTCAGAACGTGGAATTTGTCGTCCATTTGCCGTTTTCACGCCACCTTCCCGTATCCGCTCCAGATAACCTAACGCCTGCTCAACTGGATCTTTATCCTCGCCAGGGCCAGCATCATTTCGCATAGGACGCTTAATTTCCACAATAACAATTGATGCCAGGGGAACCTGCTGGCCCTCTGAAAATAAAATTGGCTCGTCGTATACATTGAGAGCACAAATATCCGGCTTTTTATTCTCGTTGCAACCTGTTATTGGCATAGAAGAAAGCCCTTTATCAGAGGCCAAGAAATCATGAAAAGCAAGACGTTCATCAATCAACCAAAGATTACAACTATCAAGGTGAATTTCATCTGATGTTTTACGCAGAGGCATAATTAACTGATGAATAACCTCCTCTTTGACGTATTTTCCGTCCGACCCTCGCTGAATTGCCTTTGCAAGAATATCCAACACCACTTTACGATGGAAAACATAATCGGCAAGATCAGACTTTTTAGATCATCTACCTTCTCAAGATACTTTGTCAGACGGATTCTATACTGCTCCGTGTTTTCATTGATGCCAAATTTCATCATTTCTTGGCCTTCAGAAAGTAAAGTACTTTCCAGTTCGGCCAGTTGCTTATGAAGAAGAAGATCTAACTCTTTGTCAGATATATCTGGATCAACAACCAAGCGAGCTTCATCAATTCGCTTCAGTATTGGTCGATAACGTGGAACCGACGTCTTTTTCTATCTCTAAAATTCAGTGAATTAACTATAAATCCGCTGTTTTAAGTCAACCAGACTCTACCGACATCTCCGTACATCAAGTAGGATTTATTGGTATAAGTGATGGTACAAGCCCATTCAATGAATTCTTATACCAACAGCCAGCGTATGCCGACACCACAATATGGAGATCTGCTACGCCACTCACCGATGTAAAAGCCAGAAGTGCCAAACCAGAAGACAAGGCTTATAAACTTACCGATAGTGAAGTGTCAGTCTCCTGATAGAACGAGCCCTTCACGTTTAGCGCGCTTCTGACATACGCATTTCTTTTATATCGGAAAAAATCCTCATCTGGACATTACAATTCGGCGTTCCAATTTCCGAAATAACGCTTTAATTTCTCTACCATGTGTCGCCATTTCTGGGTTGCAGGCTTGCAGACCGTATTTTGCTTGCCGAAGAACCCCACTTCGTTAACGGCTTCTTACTCACTGCGGGTTTCCAGCCATTTTACGGGGACAAAATATTTGGGCTTGTCGGGGTCATCCGCATTCCAATGATAGAGCTCGCTATGTTTCAACACATCCATCGCCCGCTTTTCACCGTCTCAGGCATCTCGCCCAATCCGTCCCTCATGATGGTCCCCCATAGGAGATCCATCACGGAATTGGGACAGCAACTGGTTAAACCAATTGTAATACCGTTCCTGCCTCGGCAAGTGACAGGTCAATGATCTTAAAACAAAAAGGGAGCTTCCGCTCCCCTTTTGTGTGTTGCATCAACGATGATGAAATCATTTGTACAGGATCGCAGTGCCACGCAGTTGATCGCCACCGCTAGCAGAGACAATCTTGTAAGACGTTGCGCCCGCGGCTTCAGCCTTTGCAGCCACTTGTGCTTCAAATGCGCTCAGGGTTTCTGCACCGCTGACTTGAACAGTTCCAACTTCTTGGGCAGCAAAGCTACCGAAAGAAACCAGGCCAAGAGCAACAACTGCGGCAAATTTTTTGATAACGTTCATGAGGGTAATCCTTCTGTTTGATGTTTGATTAAAAGGCTGTTTGCCTTCGATGTGATAAATCATAGCGCCATCATTCAGAAGTGAATATCAGATAAAATTGCCATTATCATTCAAAAATATTGATATACTTTATTACCCGCGGCTCGTAATCATAATGTTGGTGGTCGGTATCGATCCGGAACTATACCGTTCAACGACAGCACTCACGCCAATAACACGATCTCATGCTGCTCATTGAACAGCGGCCAGCTTAAGATCTTGTATCCATCGCGGTCAAACCCGTGCACTACCTTGGTCAGTTGTGCTGCGTCGGCGATATTCTCTACCGATCCAAGGTAATACCAGTTGTTGATAACATGAATCTGCCGCACATCGCCGTGTTGCTCTACCAGCCCGACAGCACCGGCGTAGGGCCAGTTGAACAAGCGCATCTGTTGCAGCCCATCGAGCAGACGCAGTTGATGTTCCACCATCGGCTCTTTGCCACAACAGGCACCCGCACATTTCCCCAGTTGATGCCTGAAACAAGCGCAGCCGTGCTGATTTTTTTCCAAACCTAACAGCCCGTAACACAGCAACTCACTGTCGGCGATATCCAACAGCGCTTGCTGCGCAGCACGCCGGTTGGAGAATAGGCCATATAAATCGGGCGTATGGGAAAAGTCGATCTCTTTTGCCGACACAATATGGGGGACGCCGTTACGCAAATGCAACGGGCAGAGCTGGCGGCTACGCCGCAGCCGTTTATTGTGCAACGGCTGTAGCTGCTTGATCATTTGCGCTTCCAGCAGCAGCGCGCCAATCTCGCCCGCCGTCAAATGATAGCTGATACGGCGAGACTGGTGCAGCATGCGCGCCTCGGAAACGGTCCTGAAATGCGACATGACTCGACTGCGAATATTGATGCTCTTACCGATGTAGAGCGGCATAACATCGCTGTCACGATGAAAAACATAGACTCCGGGCGCAGCAGGCAACCCTTCGAGAAATGGGCGCAGGTGTTCGGGGTAGCGATAAGCCTCCATGGCATCAAACGGCTTATCCATAGGGGCTTGATACGGATTCACTGGAATACTCACCATTACTGTAATTACATGGGTCTTCCCCTATCATGGTGGGAGACTCATAACCCCATGTTTAACCTGCCGTAATGGAACATCACTGCCACCTTAAAGCGTTCTTTGTTCCGGTATCCTCTGGACTTGATCCGCAGCAGCCTTATCTTGCTGTTTAGTGACTCTGCATTACCGTTTGATACCCTGTGTTTCATGGCATTCAGGATCCCGTACAGTCGTTTACGTAACGTCCGGGCGGCGCTGCTTAGTAGCGGGACACCAACGTCTTTTGCCATCCCTATCCATTCCAGCCACAGACGCCTGCTGTGTTCGTCATACCGGCGGTTCCAGAGTTCCCGGGCCAGCGCCTTCATTGCCCAGCAACGGCTGGTATCAGGCAGAATCATCTGCGCTGCTTCCAGTCTTTCTGCTATTCGACCATGACGTTTATGGCGACCGTACAACCACAGATAACGGGAACGATGTGCACTTTTTCGTGCCGGTAACGGGATGGTTTTCATCTCCAACTGTCGTGTTTTATCTACGACGGCACAGAGCATTTTCGCTACATGGAAGTGGTCGAACGCGATCTTCTCCACCGCGTTAGGCAGATGGAGCCGCGCTGCGCTTATATAGGATAGATTCATGTCCATCGACAGGGTTTTAATGGATTCAATCTGGCGGTCACCCAGACTCCGGAGATAGCCAGCAAGACTTTCAACTCCGCGATCATCTTTGAGTTCCAATGCCTGTCCTTGGGTATCAGAGATAACGGTGACGTACTGATGCCCCTTTTTGAAAGCGACCTCATCAACACAGAGATGACGTGCGGCCTGAGGTGTTTTTCGACGGGCCAGTCCACGCTTAACCGCCCGTTGCATAATATTATCGACAGCATTCCAGCTCAGCCTCAGCTGTTTCCTGACGGCATCCACGGTGCTGATTTTCAGCCATGAGATAACGAACGACTCGAACAACAGCGTATACCGGCTACCGGGGCCGGCCCATGGAACAGACAGCGTCTGGTAGCCATGCTCCGGGCACATAATACGGGGTACATCAGCTTCGACTATTGTCGCGAACTGACAGGTATCGAGATGGCGCCATTTACGATGTCGGTGATCGTGAATAGGACAAGATTTCCCGCAGGTTGGACAGGTTAACTGAGTGTTTTTCGCAATCTCAACTGTAACGGTAACAGAACCGGCATTTTCATCGAGAGAAAGAGACTTTACCTGCCACGGAATAGACAGGTTGAGGATATGAGCGTAGAGAGACTTTTCGTCCATGGTGGTGACCTCTGGCGATTTAATACGCCATTATCATGCCTTCAGCCACCACAACAAGGGAAGACCCGTATTTATTCAGTTTTTTGTTAGCGTGTTTCTTCTGCTTGTCCCCCCACTGAGCCGCCATTTGCGGTGCTAAAAAACGCAGCGGGTGTTTTTTTTGTGTCATAATTGCACGTTTCGTATCGGTTATCTCCGCCTGCTGGATGATGAAAAATAGCGTTAACTCCGGGATGTATGTGAATGGATAAGATCGAAGTTCGTGGTGCCCGTACTCATAACCTCAAAAATATCAATCTGGTAATTCCGCGCGATAAACTGATTGTGGTCACCGGGCTGTCCGGGTCAGGTAAATCGTCGCTGGCGTTTGATACCCTGTATGCGGAAGGGCAGCGGCGCTACGTTGAATCGTTGTCTGCCTATGCGCGCCAGTTTCTCTCTTTAATGGAGAAGCCGGACGTCGATCATATCGAAGGGTTGTCACCGGCGATTTCCATTGAGCAAAAATCCACGTCCCATAACCCGCGCTCAACCGTGGGCACTATCACCGAGATTCACGACTATTTGCGTCTGCTCTTTGCCCGCGTGGGTGAGCCGCGCTGTCCGGATCACGATGTGCCGCTGGCGGCGCAGACCGTCAGCCAGATGGTGGATAACGTGCTGGCACAGCCGGAAGGTACTCGCCTGATGCTGCTCGCCCCCATTGTTAAAGATCGCAAAGGGGAGCACACCAAAACGCTGGAAAACCTGGCGACACAAGGCTATATCCGCGCCCGTATCGACGGCGAGGTGTGCGATCTTTCCGATCCGCACAAGCTGGAATTACAGAAGAAACACACCATTGAGGTAGTCGTCGATCGTTTCAAAGTGCGTGAGGATTTGGCACAGCGTCTGGCGGAATCGTTTGAAACCGCGCTGGAGCTTTCCGGCGGTAGCGCTATTGTGGCGGATATGGATGATAGCAAGCAGCCAGAACTGCTGTTTTCCGCCAATTTCGCTTGTCCGCAGTGTGGCTATAGCATGCATGAGCTGGAGCCGCGCATGTTCTCCTTCAACAATCCGGCTGGCGCTTGTCCGAGCTGTGATGGGTTGGGCGTGCAGCAGTTCTTCGATCCGGCACGTGTGGTGCAAAACGGTGAGCTGTCGTTGGCAGGCGGTGCGATTCGCGGCTGGGATCGACGTAACTTTTACTATTTTCAGATGCTGCGTTCATTGGCGGAGCATTATCGTTTTGATGTCGAGGCACCCTACGACAGCCTGAGTGAAAAAATTCGTCGCGTCATTCTGTACGGTTCCGGTAAAGACACTATCGAGTTCAAATACATCAACGATCGTGGTGATACGTCCGTGCGACGCCATCCTTTCGAAGGCGTGTTGAACAACATGGAACGGCGTTACAAGGAAACCGAATCAAGCGCGGTGCGCGAAGAACTGGCCAAGTTTATTAGTAACCGTCCTTGTGCCAGTTGCAGCGGTACGCGTCTGCGTAAGGAAGCGCGCCATGTGTTTGTCGAACAGACCACGCTGCCGCAGATTTCCGACATGAGCATCGGCCATGCGATGACGTTCTTCCAAAACATGAAGCTAAGTGGTCAGCGCGCGCAGATTGCTGAAAAAGTGTTGAAGGAGATCGGCGATCGCCTGAAATTCCTGGTGAACGTGGGATTGAACTACCTGTCGCTGTCGCGTTCTGCCGAAACGCTTTCAGGCGGTGAAGCACAGCGTATCCGACTGGCGAGCCAAATTGGTGCCGGGCTGGTGGGGGTGATGTATGTACTGGATGAACCTTCCATTGGCTTGCACCAGCGGGACAACGAACGCCTGTTGGAGACATTGATCCACCTACGCAATCTGGGCAACACAGTGATTGTGGTGGAGCATGATGAAGACGCCATTCGCGCGGCGGATCATGTGATTGATATCGGACCGGGTGCGGGGGTGCGCGGCGGCCAGGTGGTAGCGGAAGGCTCGGTAGAACAGATCATGGCGGTGCCAGAATCGTTGACCGGCCAGTACCTGAGCGGTGAGCGAAAAATCTCAGTGCCGTCACAACGCGTGCCTGCCGATCCTACCAAAGTGCTGAAGCTGGTGGGGGCCAAAGGCAACAACCTGAAAGATGTCACGCTGACGCTACCCGTCGGGCTGTTCACCTGTATCACCGGTGTTTCTGGTTCCGGCAAATCGACGCTGATTAACGATACGCTGTTTCCGCTGGCGCAACGTCAGCTCAATGGCGCAACGCTGGCGGAACCGGCACCGTACCGTGAGATTCACGGCCTTGAGCATTTTGATAAGGTGATCGATATCGATCAAAGTCCGATTGGGCGCACACCGCGTTCCAACCCGGCGACCTACACAGGCGTATTTACCCCCATCCGTGAACTTTTTGCCGGTGTGCCAGAAGCGAGAAGCCGCGGGTACAACCCTGGGCGCTTTAGTTTCAACGTGCGCGGCGGGCGCTGTGAGGCCTGTCAGGGCGATGGCGTCATCAAAGTGGAGATGCACTTCCTGCCGGATATCTATGTGCCGTGCGATCAGTGCAAAGGCAAACGCTATAACCGTGAAACGCTGGAAATCAAATACAAGGGTAAAAGCATTCACGAAGTGCTGGAAATGACCATTGAAGAGGCGCGTGACTTCTTTGATGCTATTCCTGCCTTGGCGCGTAAGCTGCAAACCCTTATCGATGTGGGGCTTTCTTATATTCGTCTTGGCCAGTCGGCGACCACGCTCTCCGGCGGTGAAGCACAGCGTGTGAAACTGTCCCGCGAGTTGTCCAAGCGAGGAACGGGGCAAACCCTGTATATTCTTGACGAGCCAACCACCGGGCTACATTTTGCCGATATTCAGCAATTGTTGGACGTGTTGCACCAGTTGCGCGATCAGGGGAACACCATTGTGGTGATTGAGCACAATCTGGATGTGATTAAAACCGCAGACTGGATTGTGGACCTTGGTCCGGAAGGGGGCAGCGGTGGCGGTCAAATACTGGTGTCCGGCACCCCGGAGACAGTTGCCAATTGCGAAGCATCGCACACTGCCCGTTTCCTCAAACCGATATTGGCACGCAAGTAGTGCTGTTCACGACGCCCGGTATTGCGCCGGGCGTCGTGATTATAAGGCTATTCACGTTTACTTTTTATTTCGATAAACACCGCTTTCGTTGTCGTCATGTTATTTCACGCTATTTTTCTTAGCGATAAATATCCTTTCTACAAGAATCACACGAGAAATATTTTCTATTTTCTCTGCATCTGACGCGGCGCTTACCCTATTAAATAATATCAACAGAGGTATCTTTTACTTATTGCATGATTCTGTCGATCGATCCACTTAAATTGATAGGTGTTAGATTTTATTTGTTAATTTTTAAGTGATTAAAACGATCAATATGGTAAAGATGATATGCTTAATGCCGATAAACCTAGAGACATCAGGGGTAGTCTGGGGCTAAACGAAGCAGACAATAACCATCAGCAACGTATTTTGACGGTGACTGCTGGGGAACATTAAGCAGCAATTCTTAGCGTCAGATTTTATTTTTTTGATGATAGCACTGAATCATGGGTGAGGGGATGCTATTTCCCTAACATAGGCGAAACAGCCATTTATATTGCTTAGTGTTAACGCGAGACAGGCTTCGTCAGCAACAGGTCATCACTCATTCTGATGGGATTAAACAATGGAAGAATAACCTGGCTGTGATACGCAATATGGAAAGGAGTGAAGAATGAATATCGCTAACTGGCGCATCGGTTATCGCCTCGGCAGTGGATTTGCTTTTCTGGTGCTGATGCTGTTTGTTGTCAATGCGTTCTCAATCTCGAAACTGTCGTTGTTTCATGAAGATGCGAAGCTGATTGTCACGTGGGTTTACCCTGATACGGTGACAACCACCGGCCTTATCGATGTGGTAAACAGCACGTTGGTTGCCTATCAACGACTGTTGCTGGTCACCGATCCGGCCCAAGTCAAAAGCACGCTGGACATGCTGGGCGATCTGCGCAAACGCGGCGGCCAGTTGCTGGATAAATTGGTTGCCAGCAACAGCCCTGAGGCATCGCAACAGGTCATTCGGGATATCCAACAGATTCGTCCACAGTTTCTGGCATAAGGCGATAAGATTATTGCAGCGCTGAACGCCGGAGATCGTGAGGCCGGTGTACGGGAATTTTCCACCGCCATGAATGACATACAGCGCAACTACCGCGAGCAAGTGCGCAAACTGGTCGCTTTTTAAAACGGCACCATGACCAAAACCCTCGACACCATGACCACCACCTACAACCAAACGCGGCTGCTGTTGGTGTTGATCTGCCTGGCGGCAGCGGCGGCGGGCGGTATGATCGCCTGGCTGATTACGCGTAGCGTGACACGTCCGATTCATCAGGCGCTGGCGCTGGCCGATCGTGTAGCGCAGGGCGATCTTACTTATCGCGTACAGGCTGTTCATCAGAATGAAACCGGTCTACTGCTCAAGGCATTGGATAACATGAACAGCAGCCTGCGTCATATTGTGGGCCAAGTACGCGACGGTGCCGAGGCGATTTCCACGGCGGCTTCACAGATTGCCGCGGGGAATCAGGATCTCTCTGCGCGTACCGAAGAGCAAGCCAGTTCGCTGGAACAAACTGCCTCCTCCATGGAAGAGCTGACCTCAACCATCAAGAACACCGCAGATAATACCCGCCAAGCAACGTCGGTTTCGCATCAGGCATCAGATGCAGCCAAAAACAGCAGTGAAGTGATGCTCTCGGTGACGCAAAAAATGCGTGGTATTCAATCATCATCGCAGCGCATGGCTGAGATTATTGGCGTTATCGACAGCATTGCATTCCAAACCAATATTCTGGCACTCAATGCAGCCGTAGAAGCGGCGCGCGCGGGTGAGCAAGGGCGCGGTTTTGCCGTGGTCGCCAGCGAAGTGCGTTCACTGGCGCAGCGCAGTGCGACGGCAGCCAAGGAGATTAAGACGCAGATCGATGATTCCGTCAGCAACATTCAGGACGGGATGAATCTGGTAGACAGTGCCGATGAAACTCTGGGTCGTTTGACCAACCATGTGCAGGACGTTAACGCCATCATTGCGGAGATTTCTCAAGCCAGCCAAGAGCAGAGCGATGGCGTTAGCCAGATTAACGTCGCGGTTGGGCAGATTGATACCACGACCCAGCAGAATGCCGCGCTGGTGGAAGAGTCAGCGGCCGCGGCGATGTCGCTGCAATCCCAAGCGTCAGCATTAACCCATACAGTGAGTGCATTCAAACTTAATGCCGGAGAGGCGACTGCCACGCCGTTGCCCACACGGGAATCAACGGTTGCCCAGCCAGCCAAGCCCACGCTGGCCTTGGCCACAGGCACATACGCACAGAATAATCATGACTGGACCTCGTTTTGATCCATCTTCTGGGCGCAGCATCGCCAGCGCCCAGTTTTTCTTTGCCACAACACCGCTAATCCTTGTGCAGCATTAGCGCCAAGTCCTCTGGGATATCCTGCACAATCACTTTGTTGCGCCCAGCCTTTTTAGCGCGATACAGCGCGTTATCAGCGGTTTTAAGTGCGGCATCGATAGGCACTTCTTTCGGCAGGAAGGAGGTTACGCCAATCGAAATGGTGATGTGTTGGCAGATGGGAAAACTCATTTCCGCGACATTTTTGCGTAGCCGCTCGGCAATGACCACGGCCAGGTGGATATCAATGCCGGGCAGCAGCATTAAAAACTCTTCACCGCCGGTTCGGCAGATCAGATCCGTTTTGCGCGAGTTGGTTTTTAAATGTCGTCCCAGCATTTTTATCACTTCATCACCCACATCATGCCCGTAGGTGTCATTCACATTTTTAAAGTGATCAATGTCGATAACAATCACTGAAACGACGCTGTTGTTGAGCAGCGACATTTCAATGTTTTCGTGCAATCCACGCCGGTTAAGTAGGCCGGTGAGCGGGTCAGTGTGAGCCTGTGAGCTGAGTTTTCCGATACGTTTATGTAGCAGAATTGTACCCCACAGGATGACGCGCTTAAGGTGCTCGACCTCGAAATACCAGGAGGATACCGCACGAATTTTGCTGATGACATCAGGATCGTCCATACGGCTGGCTGCCAATCCCAGCATGCGCAACGGTTTGGCGATGTAGATCGTCAACAAGGTAATCATGAACAAGGTGATGAGCAGTACGGGAGCACTTTTCTTTGTCACATCAATCATTACGTTATTTAATGCCTGAGTGACAATTTGTTCTGTTTGTAGTGTAAGAATAACCCAATCCGCGCGTTTAACTTTGGCGAACCCGGCTAAAAATGTTGCTCCTTGCGAATCAGTCAGACGAAAATTACCTTTATTCCCCAATAGCGCCATCTGTTTTAAAGAGTTGTCGTCTATTTTTTGCCCGATTCGGCTTTTATCATGATGATAAATAATTGTGCCATCTTTATTGAGGACATAAGTATCTTAATTATCGTCATCAAACTGCGAATTCATAAATTCATTTGTCGCATTGCGGTTGTTGAGATAAATAGAACCGCCGACGTACCCTAGCTGTTCGCCCTCGGCATTGTGGATAGGAACAGAAATATAGACAATCAGTTTACCAATCAGAGAAACATAGGGCTGACTGATAAAAAAGGTGTTGGCCTGAACCGTCGCTGCATGGGAAGAGGAGGTCAGACGCGCATCAATGACTCCTGGTTGCAATGGGGAAAACGCGCGAATGTAGCCCTGTTTGTCAATGACCGAGACGGAATTGAAGCGATGACCAATCTGCCGAATTCGCTCGACCTCTTTTTGCAGCGTGTCAGCGTTTTTCATGTTATCGGCGAGCAGTTGAGCACTAAAACTGAGCTGTGATTGGGAAGAGGAAAAAAAGTATCGACGGTATTTGCGAGTTTTAATGAATAGTTGAGGTTTATTTTAAAAAACTGATCGGTCAATAACTTTTTGTGTGTGTCGTAGAAGGCGAAATAGCTATTTACAAAAATAACTGACATACCCGAAAGTGCGATGAAAAGAATGAGACGTCGTAAATTGACCTGAAGAATAAAATGCTTCTGAAATGGTTTCATTTATTGTCTTTCTGCTTATTATTGTTATCGCAAATCAGCGAGCGATCGGCTGTTCAACATCATGATGTAAGTTAATGATTAAGACAGTGAATGTTGAAAATACCCTTTCTCTTTCACAGTAGGGGGAGACTGGCTCCCGTACACCTCAGACTCAGCTGAGGACTGCGCCCTATCCATCGAAATCTGTTGGGTAATAAATTATGGGATATGTCTTAAATAGTAGTTCAGAGCAAGCGGAGTGTCAATGTCGTGCTATATAAAAATTTATTATGAATCACGGTGAAAGAGGAATGGTTAGATAAGTGGAATGGCAAAAAAAGGCTTAACGTTGGCGTTAAGCCTTTGATGGGTTATTGAACCGCAGCGAACGCTTTGGCGACGTGTACGACGTTGCCCGAATTCAGACCCGCAACGCACATTCTACCGCTGGCGATCAGATAAACACCAAATTCGTCGCGCAGGCGATCTACCTGTAGCGGGCTGAAACCGGTGTAGCTAAACATGCCGCGCTGTGTCAACAGGTAGTCAAAATTGCGCGTTGGCAATTCTGCTTTCAGAGCATCCACCAGCGCTTTACGCATGGCGAGAATACGTGAACGCATTTCTTCGACTTCCGCTTTCCACTCTGCATTGCGTGCTACATCATTCAGCACGTTAGAAACCACCTGAGCACCGTAATTCGGCGGTGTTGAGTAGTTACGACGTACTGTGGCCTTCAACTGCCCCAAAACGCGCTGTGCGCTTTCGGCATCTTCACACACCACGGAGAGCCCACCCACGCGTTCACTATAAAGAGAAAAAATCTTGGAGAAGGAGTTGGCTATCAGGGCAGGAACGCCCGCGCTGGCAATGACGCGCAGCGCGTAAGCATCTGCATCGATGCCGCCGCCAAAGCCTTGATAGGCGATATCCATAAACGGAATAAGTTCGTGTTTGATCACCGTTTCAATAATGCGATCCCATTGCGCATTAGTCAGATCGGAACCGGTTGGGTTATGGCAGCACGGGTGCAACAGTACGATGCTGCACGCTGGCAGGCTTTCTAGCGTGGCAACCATGCCATCGAAATTTACGCCCAGCGTTTGTGCATCAAAATAGGGGTAAGTGTGTACCTTAAATCCGGCACCGGCAAAAATAGCGATGTGGTTTTCCCAGGTAGGATCGCTGACCCATACCTCAGATTCAGGGAAATAGTGTTTCAGGAAGTCAGCACCCACTTTCAGTGCGCCGGAACCGCCCAGCGTCTGGATAGTGGCGATGCGGTTTGTAGCCAGCGCCGTGTGTTCTTTGCCAAACAGCAGCGTCTGAATAGCGGAACGGTAGGGTTGGAAACCTTCCATGGGCAAATAGGAGGAAGCCGCTTTGGGCTGCGCTTCAAGTACATCAACGGCACTGCTCACGGCGCGCAATTGCGGGATGATATTCTGTTTGTTGTAATAGAGCCCGATACTGAGATTGATCTTATCTGCGCGCGGATCTTGCTTGTATTTTTCCATCAGAGACAGGATAGGATCTCCGGCATAGGCGTCGACATGTTGGAACACGGTTTTTCTCCTGAAATAATTATCTGCCACGCTTAACGCGCAGCGCGCAACCACTGGGCGGTCATTTAGACCGTATAACGCCCCGGGCGGTGATTCATCGCAATGATTAAGTTAAGAATCACGGCACCTAATACGGAAACCACCAGCATAGGTACGCTTACCACAAACAGTGAAGCCAGCGCAATCACCACACCAACCGCCATTTGTAACTTGCCAGCGCGTATGCCGTAGTGATCCTGAAGGTAGAGCGCCAAAATATTCACGCCACCCAGACTGGCCTTGTGACGAAACAGCACAATAAAGCCTAGCCCAATGATGATGTTGCCAAACAGCGTGGCATAGAAAGGCTGAAGTCTATCGAAGTAAATAAACAGCGGATGCACGTCTGACAGTAGGAAAACCAACCCGACGGCACAGAAGGTCTTGATGGTGAAATGCCAGCCCATGCGGCGAACGGCCAGATAATAAAACGGCATATTGATCAGAAAGAAAATAGTGCCAAATGAAATATGCGTGATGTAGTGCGGCAGGAATGCCACCCCTGCCGTGCCGCCGGTGAGCGCGCCGGATTGACGTAACAGGATGATCCCAAAAGACACCATCAATGAGCCAATCAACAGTGCCAGAACATCTTCCAGCAGCGTGTGTTTTAGATTTTCAGTTGCGACAACGTTATCCATGATGTGCTCAATGGCAGAAAAAAATCAAAATGTGGCGCAAGCAAAGCAAAGCAAAGCAAAGCAAAGCAAAGCAAAGCAAAGCAAAGCAAAGCAAAGCAAAGCAAAAAGTGCACCAAAAATGGCGCTGAAAGTGGAGAGGTTGGCGCATTAACACGAATAATAAGTATAAGTTATTGAAATAAATTAATTACCATCCGCATGAAAGGTGCATTAAACTTAATTTTTTGCGTGATTCACGCATTATTTAATGGTTTTGTGCGTGATGTGACGGTTGGTGTGCACTAAAAAGAAGCATCTTGCCATAATAGGGTGCAAGCCTTCAGTTAGGCAGCATCAGTCCATTTTCTTTCAGCCGATTCAGCACAACTGAGGTCTTCAGGTGAGAGACGCTTTTATTCTGCGACAAGATGCGACTGATCAAATCGCTCAGTCCTTGCAGATCGGCTACCGCAACTTTCAGTAAATAGTCGGCATCGCCGGTGGTTTTGTAGGCATCAATGATCGCATCTACCTCTCCTAACATCTGGTGAAAGCGCTCTACGTAGTCGGCGGTATGGTTGATCAGGCGCACTTCGATCAAACCGAGACATTCCAGACCGATGGCATTGGGTGCCAGGCGGGCGTGGTAGCCCAGGATCTGCCCAGTCTGCTCAAGCGCAATGCGACGGCGCGAACACTGCGATGCGGATAACCCGATCAGTTCGCTTAACTCCTGATTGGTCAAGCGACCGTTGGTTTGCAGTAAGGTCAGCATTTTCAAATCATAATCGTCTATCTGGTACATGGCGCTTTATCTGCATGATGTATCGGGAGATAAAACAGACTAACAGCTTTTTATCACCGCGTGCCGCTTCTTTTTATATACCGGCCCTACAGGGGATTGCACAATAAAAGGGCGTGCACCGTGCTGGCGCAATATCGTGCGTATGGTGATGCAATTAAGGGCGTTCTGTGCATAAAGGTGCCTGTTTATGCATCAATCTGTTTTTTGCCTCCATGCAATATCATGTTAAGTGATAATAAAAAAATAATGAGTATATTCATGATATTAGTTTCAGTTATAACTGGAATTCGCCGTGGCCTTGCTGAGGCTGGCCTGATTGTTGCTATGAGATTGCCAACACAACATCATGTTCGGGGAATGTCATGGATACTTCGCAGACAACGGATCAGCTTAAAAGAGGGTTAAAAAACCGCCATATCCAGTTGATTGCATTAGGGGGCGCGGTAGGCACCGGGCTGTTTTTAGGGATTGCGCAAACCATCAAAATGGCCGGGCCATCGGTATTGCTGGGCTATGCGATTGCCGGGATTATTGCTTTTTTCATTATGCGTCAGTTAGGGGAAATGGTGGTGGGGGAGCCCGTAGCCGGTTCATTTAGCCATTTCGCCATAAATATTGGGGCAGCTTTGCCGGTTTTATGTCTGGTTGGAACTACTGGGTGCTCTATGTATTGGTCAGCATGGCAGAGCTTTCTGCGGCCGGGATTTACATTAAATACTGGTTTCCCGATGTGCCGACTTGGGTTTCGGCGGCCGTTTTCTTCCTGCTGATTAACGCCATCAACCTCACTAACGTGAAGGTTTACGGCGAAATGGAATTATGGTTTGCCATCATTAAAGTGGCGGCGATTATCGGCATGATTGTGTTCGGCTGCTATCTACTGATAAGCGGAAGTGGCGGGCCGGAGGCCAGCGTGGCTAACCTGTGGCAACACGGCGGGTTTTTCCCCAATGGTTTTGGTGGCATGGTGATGGCGATGGCGGTCATCATGTTCTCCTTGGCGGTCTTGAACTGGTCGGAATCACTGCCGCTGAGGCCGATAGGCCAGAAAAAAGTATTCCGCGCGCCACCAATCAGGTTATTTATAGCATTCTGCTGTTTTATGTGGGCGCGTTGGCGGTGCTGCTGTCGCTGTACCCCTGGCAGAAAGTGGTGGAAGGCGGCAGCCCGTTTGTGCTTATTTTCCACGCGCTGGATAGCAACGTGGTGGCAACTGTGCTGAATCTGGTGGTGCTGTCCGCGGCGCTCTCGGTGTACAACAGCTGCGTCTATTGCAACAGCCGTATGCTGTTTGGCCTAGCTAAACATGGCAACGCACCTCGCGCACTGTTGAGCATCAACAAACGCGGTATTCCGCTGAACGCGTTGGGCGTATCAGCGCTGGCAACCGGGCTGTGCGTGGTGTTGAACTACCTGATGCCGGGCAAAGCGTTTGAGCTGCTGATGGCGCTGGTGGTGTCCGCGTTAGTGATCAACTGGGCGATGATTTGCATTACACACCTCAAGTTCCGCCATGCGATGCAAGTGGCCGCAAAGGAAACGCGTTTCAAAAGTTGGGGCTATCCGGTGACCAACGTGATTTGCCTGCTGTTTCTGGCGGGTATTCTGGTGATCATGGCGATTACGCCCGGCATCCAGATCTCGGTATGGCTGATCCCTGTGTGGCTGGTGGCAATGTCTGTGGCTTATCGGGTGAAGAACCGTAACCGCGCGCCGGCAGATATCGCGGTCAGTGACGTGTAATTGATGAAAAAGGTACGCTGATAAACCTGCTCAAAACAGTCATTCTGCCCACCCCCGTCATTTCGCTGTGGATGACGAGAGAGGAACGTGGATTTGTCATCGATTTCAGGCGTACCTTTCGGTACGCCTTTCTTAAGCATTAATCGTCGAGGTACTCCAGCGCCAGGCGCTGCGTCACACGGGTAATCAGTTCGTAAGCGCTGATCTTGGTGTGTGCGACGATCCGCTCGACGGGCAGCACATCTCCCCACAATATCACTTCATCGCCCACCTGCTCCTGTGCATTGGGTCCCAGATCGACCGTCAACATATCCATCGATACGCGTCCCACCAACGGCACCTCACTGCCATTGACCAGCACTGGTGTACCAAACGGCGCTGAGCGCGGATAGCCATCGCCATACCCCATCGCGACCACGCCGAGCAGGGTATCGCGATCGCTGGTCCAGATACAGCCGTATCCCTCGACTTCACCAGCTTTGTGCTCGCGCACCGCGATCAGGTGTGAGGTGAGCGTCATAGCCGGTTGCAGTCCAAAATGTGCGGCAGTTTCGGTGGCCAGTGGTGATACACCGTAGAGAATAATCCCCGGTCGTACCTGATTGCGATGCGCCTGTGGCCACAGCAGAATACCGCCAGAAGCCGCGATAGATTGCGCGCCCGGTTTTCCCTCAGTGAAGACATCAAAGCAGGCGATCTGTTTCAGCGTGGTATTGAACTCAGACTCATCTGCGCGGCAAAAATGGCTCATGATATTCACCGGTTGCACCACATTGCGGCACTGAGTCAGCCGTTGATAAAACGCTTCTGCTTTATCAGGACGTACACCCAAACGGTGCATGCCAGTATCCAGCTTCATCCACACGGTAAGTGGATGCGGTAAATCAGCCTGCTCCAATGCTTCCAACTGTTCGACGCTGTGCACCGCAGTTTCCAATTGATGCTGCGCCAGTAAGGGAAGATCGTCGGCAGAGAAAAACCCTTCCAGCAGCAGGATGGGTTTGCTGATGCCCGCTTGGCGCAGTGCCAACGCCTCCGAGAGTCGGGCGACGCCGAAGCAGTCGGCATCCTGAAGGGTGGTGGCGCATTCCACTGCGCCTTGGCCGTATGCATTGGCCTTGACGATGACGACCAGCCGACTGTTAGGCGCTAACTGGCGCACGCGCTGCATATTGTGACGCAATGCGCGGCGACTGATGACGGCGGTTGCCGTTTTCATTTCTACTGTCCTTAGCGCTGCCCGCTCAGGTGCGCTATTTATTCATCATCGTATTGTGGACCGGCGTAATTATCAAAACGCGACCACTGCCCGTTGAAGGTCAACCGAACGGTACCGATAGGGCCGTTACGCTGTTTCCCTAAGATAATCTCAGCTATGCCTTTCAAATCGCTGTTTTCATGATAAACCTCATCACGATAGATAAACATAATCACGTCAGCATCCTGCTCGATAGAGCCAGATTCACGCAGGTCGGAGTTGACCGGGCGTTTGTCCGCTCGTTGCTCCAGACTACGGTTAAGCTGAGAGAGTGCGACCACAGGCACTTGCAATTCTTTTGCCAATGCTTTGAGAGAACGGGAAATTTCGGCGATTTCAAGGGTTCGGTTATCCGAAAGGGCGGGCACCCGCATCAGTTGCAGGTAGTCGATCATGATCAGGCTGAGGCCATCATGCTCGCGGAAAACGCGGCGTGCACGGGAACGTACTTCCGTGGGCGTCAGGCCGGAAGAGTCATCGATATACATGTTCTTCTTCTCAAGCAGAATGCCTATGGTACTGGAGATGCGCGCCCAGTCCTCATCATCCAACTGCCCGGTACGGATACGGGTTTGATCCACACGTGACAGCGAGGCCAGCATACGCATCATGATCTGTTCGCCGGGCATTTCCAGACTGAAGATCAGCACTGGTTTTTCTTGCATCATGGCGGCGTTTTCGCACAAGTTCATGGCGAACGTGGTTTTCCCCATTGAGGGGCGCGCCGCGACGATGATCAAATCCGATTTTTGCAGTCCGGCGGTTTTTTTATCCAGATCCTGATAGCCGCTGGAAACGCCGGTTACCCCGTCGTGCGGACGTTGATACAACTGCTCGATGCGTGAGACGGTATCTTCCAGAATGCGATCGATACTTTTTGGGCCTTCATCCTTGCTGGCGCGGTTTTCAGCGATCTGAAACACGCGCGATTCCGCCAAATCCAGCAGATCTTCACTACTGCGACCTTGTGGATCGTAACCCGCATCGGCGATTTCATGGGCAACGGCGATCATCTCACGCACCACAGCCCGTTCGCGCACGATATCGGCGTAGGCACTGATATTAGCGGCGCTGGGGGTGTTCTTCGCCAGTTCTGCCAGATAAGCAAAACCACCGACCGTGTCCAGTTCGCCTTTTTGCTCCAGCGACTCGGACAGGGTGATGAGATCGATGGGTTTTTTCAATTCCAACAGCCGCTGCATTTCGCTGAAAATCAGACGGTGGGCATGGTTGTAGAAATCGTTGGCGACGACGCGTTCTGCGACGTTATCCCAGCGCTCGTTGTCGAGCATCAAGCCGCCCAGAACCGACTGTTCCGCTTCCAGTGAGTGGGGCGGAAGCTTTAACCCTTCTACCTGTCGGTCGCGGGGCTGTTTCGATGGGGGGGCGGTGCGCTTTTCTGCCATGGGATTACGTTCTTTATTAGTTGATTTGTCATTCCATAATGGGGCATTGTATACGAAACTGACGTGATAAAAACGCGCCCGTGTGTTTATCGCACCGGACTGCATCAGGAGAAAACATGGCGAAACGCATTCAATTCAGCGCACACTGTGGCCCTGAGGTGCTGGAGTACGTTGATTTTACCCCGCGTGAACCGGCTGCAGGTGAAATACAAATTGAAAACCGTGCTGTCGGGATCAATTTTATCGATACCTACGTGCGCAGTGGGCTTTATCCGGTACAGGCCTTCCCATCTGGGCTGGGCACCGAGGCGGCGGGTGTGGTGGCGAAAGTCGGCGCGGGCGTAAGCGGGTTTCAGATCGGCGATCGCGTGGTGTATGCGCAAGCGGGGCTGGGGGCTTACAGTGCGGTGCACAATGTAGTGGCGGATCGCGTTGCGCATCTGCCGGATGCAATCAGCTTTGAGCAGCGTGCGGCGTCGTTCCTGAAAGGGCTGACGGTATACTACCTGCTGTGTGAAACCTATGAGATCAAATCCGGTGAGACATTCCTGTTCCACGCGGCCGCTGGTGGTGTTGGCCTGATCGCCTGCCAGTGGGCCAAGGCGCTGGGCGCGAAACTTATTGGTACGGTAGGGTCAGATGATAAGGCGGCGCTAGCGCGCCAGGCAGGTGCCTGGGCGACCATCAACTATCGCAGTGAGAACATTGCGCAGCGGGTACTGGAATTAACCGATGGGAAGAAGGTGCCCGTGGTGTACGACTCGGTGGGTAAGGACACCTGGGAAGCCTCGCTCGACAGCCTGCAACGTCGCGGTGTGATGGTGAGCTTCGGTAACGCTTCCCGCCCGGTGACCGGCGTGAACCTGGGCATTCTGAATCAGAAAGGGTCGCTTTACGTGACGCGTCCGTCGCTGTTTGGCTATGTGACTAATCGCGCAGAACTGGATAAAGCGAGCAGCGAGCTGTTTTCGCTGATTGCCAGCGGCGCTATCAAGGTAGATGTTTCTGCCAATCAGATCTTCGGGCTGTCGGAAGCGCAAAAGGCGCATCGCGCACTGGAGAGCCGTCAGACGCATGGTTCCTGCCTTCTGATCCCTGGACGATAAGTGAGCCGCTGTAGTCTGTCGTAATGGCAATAGTAGGTGGTCAGCGTAAAGAGTAAGGGCCCCAAACGGGGCCCTTGTTGCTGCATTATTTTTGATATTTCATCATGCTGTATGTAGGGTACAGCGTGGCGAACGTCAGCGCATCGAGGCGTAATTTTTTTGGATGATGATGCTCTGATGCGGATGAAATCATTTTTTATTGATTCGCGCAGGCCGCGTGTCCTGTGCGTGTTACCGGTTACGCAAACCGCCTTGCTACTATGGAGGCAGTCATAGTGACCAAGAGTCGCCATCCTAACAGCGGCTTAGGGGAAAAAATATCTGCTGGCGCACAAAATTGGCGTAAATTACCGGGGATCGTGGTGCTCAGAAGCGGTATTTGCTGCTGCCGTCACAACGTGTGACATCAGCGGTAATCACGCAGTGGTTTTTGCTGCCAGTAACGCCACAGCCAGACGATAGCCACCGCCAGCAGCAGCCAGGGCAGCACTTCAATGGCGGTAACAATCAGCCCCCCCCACCAGCATGACCACCGCAGCAATGACCAGTGCGCCCAGTACGCCAATCAGTGAAATCCCGGTGACCATTAGCATCACGAAAAAGCCCGCAACGCACAAAAACTCCAGCATGATTTCTCTCCTCAATCAGATGTGCCGTACTAACGGCGCGTTCTGCGGGAGGTATTACAAGAAGTATTACAACCTTCCCCTTCTGATAACGTATTGATTTATCAGAATGGAATGTCGGTGTGGGCAATAGTTTGTGGCTATTTTGACTAACAGTTTGTGTTTTTTATGCCGCGCGATCGCGTACCAGCGCCAGTGCCGCTTCCACCACCGGGATGCCTGCGCCGGGTTTGTGGGCATTTTCGCTTAAATGACGGCGCCATTGACGCGCGCCGGGAATACTTTGGAACAAGCCCAGCATATGGCGGGTGATATGGCCCAAATAGGTTCCGTTGGTCAGTTCATGCTCAATGTATGGGTACATCGCTTCCACCACGCTAAACGGGCTGACGGCGGGTGCATCAATACCGAACAGTTGCGAATCGACATCCAGTAGCAGGCCGGGATTTTGATAGGCTTCGCGTCCCATCATCACCCCATCGAGCTGCGTCAAATGGGTTTTTGCCTCTTCCAGCGTTTTTACACCGCCATTAATGGCGATGGTCAACGCCGGAAAATCGCGCTTGAGCTGATAGACGCGTGGATAATCCAGCGGCGGGATCTCGCGATTCTCTTTTGGAATCAGGCCTGAAAGCCAGGCTTTGCGTGCATGGATAATAAAGGTATCGCACTGGCCGCGCTCGGCCACGGTGTGAACAAAATCGCACAGAAAAGCGTAGCTATCCTGATCGTCGATGCCGGTACGGGTTTTCACCGTAACGGGGATCGATACTCGATCGCGCATCGCTTTGATGCAATCCGCCACCAACTCGGCTTCTGCCATCAGGCAGGCACCGAAGCGTCCATTCTGCACGCGGTCCGAAGGGCAGCCAACGTTGAGATTGATCTCATCGTAGCCGCGCTGCTCTGCCAACTGCGCGCACTGCGCCAGCGCGGCAGGATTGCTGCCGCCCAACTGCAACGACACCGGATGCTCGGTATCACTGTAAGCCAGATAATCTCCCTTGCCGTGAATAATGGCGCCGGTCGTGACCATCTCAGTGTACAGCAGAGTTTGACGGGTCAGTTGGCGGTGGAAATAACGGCAATGGCGATCGGTCCAATCGAGCATCGGCGCGATGGAGAAGCGTTGTGCTGGGAAGCGGTGCTGAGTATCAGAAGATGGGCGCATACGTCTTACTGTGTCTGGTCAATCGTGATCCCAATGCAGGGAAACCTGAGCACAGTGTATCATTGAAAGCCGGTGTCATCGACACCGGCTTACGGGCTGTGGATACCACCTACGCAGCAAACCTGCCGATTTTAACCTGCAAGAAGGCGCGCCACGCATCGATATTGCCCAGAAATTCGACCGTCTGGACAATTTCTCTGTTACCGTCGGCGGTTTCCAGCACAAAGGTGGGGAAGCCGTGTCCGCCCACTTTCGCCAACAATGCGCGGCTTTCCTTGAAATGTTGCTCCAGTCCATCGGCGTTAACGAAGGCATACTCATTAGCAAAGGCAACGGAGTCCAGCCCAATTTCACTGGCGCACTGTGTCAATACATCGACATCAGCGATTTTTCTGCCCTGTTCGTAATGCGCACGTTGCACATGGTGCAGCATCTCATAGCCTTTGTTAGCTATACGTTCTGCCGCGATGACGGCTGCTGTCGGCGGCGCAGAGTCCAGTACGACGCTGGTATCGCGCAGCAGCTTATCGAAGTAAGGCTGGCCGGTCAGTTCTGCGATACGCTGGTCATAAGGCAACACGTAGTCATGCCACTGCGGGGTGACCTGACGGCGGTTGCTGCCCGTCATCATTCCGCCACCGTGCAGCACCACATTGACGCCTGGCATTGCATGCGCTGCCTGCGCCAGTGGCGCGGCACCGTAGCACCAGCCACACAGCGGGTCATAAATATAGTGTAGGGTTACTGCGGCCATTTCATTTCACCTTTAAGCACTTTGGCACTCAGTTCCAGGCTGGACTCTTCGTGCAGGTCTGGGTACTGCTTTTTCATGGTATCGATCAGCGCAGCTGAATCTTTACTGGTAGCCAGCGCTTTTTCCAGCGTGTTCAGGTATTGCAGGCTGAACGTGACGCTGCTCAGGCTGTAATCCATCGGCGGCAGGAAGTGACCCGGTACCACTTGTTTCGGTTTTAACTGCTCAATCTGTTGTAACGTCTGACGCCAGTCAGCGCGAGATTGTGGCGTTTGGGTATCGGCAATCCACAGGTGGATATTAGCGGAAACCGGAATCCATCCCACCACGGTGCTCATCGACGGGATCCACACGAAAGTGCGATCCGGCGTAGGTCCTGTCAGACCTTTCACTTCCAACTTCTGACCGTCAACGGTGAAGCTGTCACCCTTCAATGGCGTTGGCACGATAATCTTTTGCGGCGCATTCTCTTTCATGATCGGGCCCCAGTAGGCGACTTTACCCACCTGGCTGGCTTCGATCGCCGCGATGGCAATCACTTTTGCGTCTGGAAAGGCGACCTTGATCACATCCAGACCGAAATAATAGTCCGGATCGGAATGGCTGATATAAATAGTTTTCAGCGGCTTGCCTGTGGCTTTAATGCGACCCACCAACGTTTGTGCATCGTTACGTTGGAACTGGGCGTCAATCAGTGCC
This sequence comes from Candidatus Symbiopectobacterium endolongispinus, assembly GCF_018777385.1. Classification (GTDB taxonomy): domain Bacteria; phylum Pseudomonadota; class Gammaproteobacteria; order Enterobacterales; family Enterobacteriaceae; genus Symbiopectobacterium; species Symbiopectobacterium endolongispinus. The sequence continues at coordinate 501,479 of NZ_JAFJYB010000004.1, forward strand.
ACTTCATGTTCACCAACAATCAGCGCGGATGATACCGGGAAAATACTGGCTTCACCGTGGTTAAAGACTTCAAGCTTCAACGGAGAGGCGGCGTGAGCCACGGTAGTCATGCTCAGGATGGCGGCAGCAACAAGCGTTAAGGTAGATTTTTTCATAGCAGAAATTCCATTCATTATTCGTTAAAAGTTCGCAACGGGGGTTATCTTAAGTTGCAATTATCGTAATAAAAATGGCTAAATGGTGGCTTCTCTGTTGCATAAATCTAGCTAATCATGGATCGCATCACTGCTGCTGAAGTGTTTGTCGCTATTGTTGAACGAGGGAGCATGAGCGTTGCCGCCGAGCTATTGGATATGTCGCGCGCTATGGTGAGCCGCTACCTGAATGAAATGGAAACCTGGGCGCAGGCTCGTTTGCTGCATCGCACCACGCGCTATCCCGACGCTATCAAAGAGTTTGTCCAGCAGTTGGCGATAGCTATCGCTGCTTGAAAGGCTGATAAATCGCTCATGGCGAAAATCTTCTGGCGTCAGTATCTGACGCGCGGCTAAACGGTGCTGTGTGGGCAGCACGCACACTTCGTTCAACGTCAGCAGGGTGTGGCGCTCGGTGCCTGCGGGCGTCACGCTGTTCTCCGTCAACCCCAGATCGTGGCGCTGTGCTGACAGCCACTCTTCCAGCAGCGGCGATTCCTGAGGTATGACGTGTAGGCTGAGTGAGGGATAGCTGTCCAGCAACGGTTTGCATACGTTAGGAAGCAGGGACTGAGAAAATACCGGCAGGCAGGCGATAGAAAGCTGTGCCTGTTCAAAACGTCGAATGTCGCGCGCGGCATTGATGATGCGATCCAACCCGTAGTAGGAGCGTTGCACCTCTTCGAACAGTTGCAACCACTGCGCCGTCGGGTGAAGGCGTCCGCGTACCCGCTCGAACAACGGCATCTGCACCAGATGCTCGAAGCGTGCCAGCTCACTGCTTACGGTGGGTTGCGAGGTATTGAGCAACGCGGCTGCCTCGGTGAGGTTACCGGTGGTCATGACGGCATGAAAAATTTCAATGTGGCGCAGTGAAATGGTCGGCATCGTGGCCTCGGTCGTGGTTGCCTCGCTAACCAATATCATAAATGAATAGCTTGGCCGGAATTTATTTATTTTTTCACCAAATGCGGATGGAGTCGCGCTTGGTGGTTGTTCAATCAATCGCAAAGCACATTTTCTGCGGTTAATGTCACATGACGGTAATGTTATCACTGTGGTTCACAGCCTCTGAATGGATGAAGACATGAGGCTGAACTATCATCGGGTTACTGCGCTTCATGCAGGCGCATTTCACCAGAATTAAACACCGATATCGCGCAATGTGCACCATGACGGGGAATGTCGAGCTTGGCCCGATGGGTATGTTCTCGTCCCACCTTGCGCTGACATGCGGTTGTCATACACCCGACATATAACTTTCATCCCGCTGTGCTGAATTGGCGTAGTTATTGCTGGCTAAGACCAGCGTCGCGAACCTATGAAATCAGGAGCATCATGATGAAGAAATTGTTGTCTTCCGTGTTAATCAGTAGCGCACTGTTCTCCTCAATCGCTTTTGTTTCCGCCCCGGTGTTGGCACAGGATCTGGCTGCGTTGGAAAAAGCTGCACGGGCTGAAGGCGCGGTAAACAGCGTAGGGATGCCGGACAGCTGGGCCAACTGGAAAGACACCTGGCAGGATCTCTCAAAAAAATACGGTTTGAAGCACAGTGATACCGATATGTCTTCCGTGCAGGAAATCGCCAAATTTGCGGCTGAAAAAGAGAATGCCAGTGCCGACATCGGTGACGTAGGCGCTGCGTTTGGACCGATTGCGGCGCAAAAAGGTGTAACCCAGCCCTATAAACCGACCACCTGGGAACAGGTGCCTGACTGGGCTAAAGATAAAGATGGACACTGGGCGCTGGCTTATACCGGATCTATCGCCTTTATTATTGATAAACAGCAGGTGAAAGAGATCCCACACAGCTGGGTCGACTTGCTTAAAGGCAATTACGTTGTGACCATTGGTGACGTTAACTCCGCCTCTCAGGCGGTAAGCGGCGTACTGGCAGCCAACTTTGCGCTGGGTGGTGACGAAAAAAACCTGAAACCGGCGTTGGAGTTCTTCGGCAAGCTGGCGAGAGCCGGGCGTCTTGGCGTTACCGATCCGGTGATCTCAAATATCGAAAAAAGGGAAGTGCAGGTTGGTGTGGTGTGGGATTTCAACGGTCTGAACTACCGCGACAAAATCAACAAAGATCGTTTTGAAGTGCTGATCCCTTCCGATGGTTCCGTGATCTCCGGTTATACTACCATCATCAATAAATACGCCAAAAACCCCAAAGCGGCCAAGCTGGCGCGTGAGTACATCTTCTCTGATGCCGGACAGATCAATCTGGCGCGTGGCTATGCGCGCCCGATCCGCGCGCAGCACATCACGCTGCCAGATGATGTGAAGGCTAAACTGTTGCCGGAAGAACAGTACAAAAGCGTACGCCCGATTGCTGACGGCGAGGCCTGGGATAAAACGGTGAAAACGTTGCCGCGTCAGTGGCAAGAGCACGTTATTATCAATATGAAACAGTAAGGCCTGTTCCTGTGCGCACCCTGTCCGGATACGAAGAGGTGGCGCACAGGGTGTATTGGTCCACGCCGCAGAGGGAGGATAACGCGTGAGAAAAAACTGGCTGGTCGCAGGGATCCTGTTGCCGTTTTTTGCCGTCTTTTTTGCGTTTCAGATAGCGCCGCTTATCTGGATCCTGGTGAACAGCTTTTACAGCCAAACGGAAGAGGCGTGGGGGTTGGCGAACTATACCGATATCCTTTCTTCGCCGTTTTACCTTCAGGCGATCCGCTTTTCATTGGATATCTCGTTTTGGTCCAGCTTGTACGGCGTCATTATCGCCCTGATTGGTGGCTACTCGTTGCGCCAGCTGGGGACGGGGCGTTTGCAACGCTTCGTGTTGTCGTTTGCCAATATGACCAGCAACTTTGCGGGTGTTCCGCTGGCCTTTGCCTTCGTAATTATGGTAGGGCTGAACGGTTTTATTACTGAAAAAATATGGCGTGATCGACGGGTTCAACATCTACTCCAGCGATGGTTTGATCCTGATATACACCTATTTTCAGATCCCTCTGGGGATATTGCTGCTCTATCCCGCGTTTGACGGACTGCGCACGGAGTGGCAAGAGTCGGCGGCTTTGCTGGCTGCACCGCGCTGGCGCTTCTGGCTGCATATCGGCATTCCGGTGTTGACCTCCGCGCTGCTCGGCACCTTTGTTATCCTGCTTGCTAATGCGCTCGGGGCTTACGCCACCATTTACGCGCTTACAACGGGTAACTTCAACGTGGTGCCGATACGCATTGCTGCGTTGGTCGCCGGGGATATCACCCTGGATCCTAATCTTGGCAGCTCGCTTTCCGTGCTGCTGGTACTGCTGATGGCGTTGATTACCGTTGTCCACCAGTGGTTGCTGCGGCGGAGCTATCTCCATGCCGCGCCGTGACCTGACCGGAGGTTGCCATGTCATCCTTTGAACGGCGCTACCATCAGACGGTGGTATTATTGGTGTTGCTGATTTTGCTGTTGCCGCTGCTCGCGACCTTGGGCTATGCGCTGGCGACAGAGTGGGGTGCCACCATTCTGCCCAACGGCGTGACACTGAAGTGGTTTATTGCCCTGTGGGGCGATAGCCGTTTTTTGGTGGCGTTGGGCCATTCGTTGCTGATCTGTTTTGGCGCACTGCTGTTTTCGCTGCTGCTGGTGTTACCCGCGATGTTTGTCATCGCCTGGCGGTTTCCGCGTTTAGATGGGGTGATGAACGTGCTGATTTTGCTGCCGTTCTCTGTGCCGTCGGTGGTCTCTTCGGTAGGATTATTGCAGCTCTATTCCTCAGGCCCGCTCGCCATTACCGGCACGCCCTGGATTCTGATCGGCTGCTACTTTGCTATCGCGCTACCCTTTATCTATCGCGCCATTTCCAACAATATTCAGGCGATTAACCTCAAAGAGCTGCTTGATGCGGCGCATTTATTGGGGGCCAGCACTTGGCAGGCGGCGCTGTGGGTGGTGCTGCCTAATCTGCGTAAAGGTGTGATGATCGCGGTGTTGTTTTCGTTCTCTTTCCTGATTGGCGAGTTTGTGTTTGCCAACTTGCTGGTAGGGACCCGTTTTGAAACGTTGCGGGTGTATCTCTACAACAAACGTAATGACAGTGGGCACTTTACCGGTGCGCTGGTGATCTCCTATTTCCTCGTCGTGCTGCTGGTGACCTGGCTGGCCAATATTCTTAACCGGGAGAAATCATGATATGCCCTATCTCGATGTAAAACAGCTCAATAAACACTACGGGCCAACCAAGGTGTTTCACAATATCGATTTCTCAGCGGCCGAAGGGGAGTTTGTTACTCTTTTGGGGCCGAGCGGCTGCGGCAAATCGACGCTGTTGCGTTGTCTGGCGGGCCTGACGCCCGTGGACAGATACTGTTACAGTGGCAGGATATTGTGCCAGTGTCTCCGCAAAAGCGCGGCATTGGTATGGTGTTCCAGAACTACGCGCTGTTTCCCAACATGACGGCGGAAGGGAACGTGGCTTTCTGGTTAAAAATGCAGAAGCTTGGCGCGGGAGATTCGCCAGCTGGTGGCCGAGGTGCTGGCGCTGGTTGAATTGAATGAATTTGCCCACCGTTACCCACATCAGCTTTCCGGCGGCCAGTGTCAGCGCGTGGCGCTGGCGCGCTCGTTGGTCACGCGCCCGCGTTTACTGTTACTGGATGAGCCTCTTTCCGCACTGGATGCGCATATTCGCCGCCATCTGCGTGAACAAATCCGTCGCATTCAACGTGAACTAAACCTGACGGCTATCTTTGTTACCCACGATCAGGAAGAGGCGTTGACGCTCTCCGATCGTATCGTGCTGATGAACAACGGGGAAATCGTACAAGATGGCGATGCGGTGTCGCTGTATACACAGCCTGCTAATCTGTTTGCCGCCAGCTTTATCGGCAGCTATAACCTGTTGAGTGCCGCGCAGGCGCAACAGTTGACGGGAGAACATTTCACCGGTCAGGTGGCACTTCGTCCTGAATCCATCACGCTGGGTACGCCTGAACAGGGCATCGCCGGGAAGATCCTCAACCACAGCCTGCGGTACCGTATCGTGGTTAACGGCGTAGAGCTGGCTGTCGATGTACTGAATCGTGCACCGGGCGATCTGCACCGAGCAGGCAGCACGGTAGGGGTGCATATTACTGCCGATGCGTTGCGCGAAGTGGCTTAGTTAAGCCATATCATGGATGAATAGAATATGCGAAAATCGATATTTGTTTAAATCGTTGCAGCCCGTTACCGTGTGGCCATTGCTCCCCTTTTGTTGCACGGAAACCCTATGCCGCACGATCTGAATGACCTTACCCACGCGCTTAACGCGCATAGTCTGCGTGAATTACCCGCTCGTTTTGGATGCCCGGTGTGGGCCTATGATGCGCACACCATCGTGGCGCGTATTGCACAACTCCGTCAGTTTGACACCATCCGCTTCGCGCAAAAAGCCTGCTCCAACACGCATATTCTGCGCCTGATGCGCGCACAAGGTGTAAAAGTGGATTCGGTATCGCTGGGGGAAATTGAGCGCGCCCTGGTGGCCGGGTTTGTGCCGGGTACGGCAGATCACGAGATTGTGTTCACCGCCGACATGCTGGATATGCCGACGCTGGCGCGTGTGGTGGAACTGAATATTCCGGTTAATGCCGGTTCAGTGGATATGCTGGCTCAACTGGGGGCGGCTCAGCCGGGTCAACCGGTGTGGCTGCGCGTCAATCCGGGATTTGGTCACGGCCATAGCCAGAAAACCAACACCGGCGGTGAGAACAGCAAACACGGTATCTGGTATGCCGATTTACCGCTGGCGCTGGCGCAAATCCAACGCTACTCCCTGAAGTTGGTCGGCATTCATATGCATATCGGTTCCGGCGTGGACTACGGCCATCTGGAGCAGGTGTGTGATGCCATGGTGCGTCAGGTGGTTGAGTTTGGTCAGGATGTTGAAGCCATTTCCGCTGGCGGCGGACTTTCCATTCCTTATCGCGTGGGTGAGCCGGTGATCGATACCGAGCACTACTTTGGCCTGTGGCACGCAGCGCGTCAGCGTATTGAGGCACACCTTGGCCACCCGGTGACACTGGAAATCGAACCGGGACGTTTTCTGGTGGCGGAGTCTGGCGTGTTGGTGGCGCAGGTGCGTGCGGTCAAAAACATGGGCAGCCGCCACTTCGTGTTGGTGGATGCCGGATTTAACGATCTGATGCGCCCAGCCATGTACGGCAGCTATCACCATATTTCGTTGTTGCCGGCAGATGAGCGTTCTCTTGCTGGCGCACCGTTGCGCGATACCGTAGTAGCAGGGCCATTGTGTGAATCCGGTGATGTGTTTACGCAACAGGCTGGCGGTGGCGTGGAAACGGTGGCGTTACCTGCGGTACAGGTTGGCGATTATCCGGTGTTTCACGACACCGGGGCTTACGGTGCCTCCATGTCCTCCAACTACAACAGCCGCCCACTTCTGCCGGAAGTGCTGTTCGAAAATGGTGAAGCACGCTTGATTCGTCGCCGCCAAACCATTGAAGAGTTACTGGCGCTCGAGGCGCTGTAACCACGCCATGTTGTGTATCCTCCTCAGCGTCTGCGGATGCTGGGGAAAGGATGACGCCACGATAAGCCGCAGGAATACGGTCCTCCCCTCCCCAGCAATGTGATAAACCTCTCGCTTTCTTGTTCCGCGACACAAAAATATTTATATAAATGCCCAATTTTTTCGTGTTGCAACACATAGGTTATTTTATTGCCAAGTCATAGAATAATTCTCAATCCATAAGAGCATGTGATAAGGAATTATTTATCGATTCTAATCTTTTCCAAAAGAAAACTATTTAGAACGGCATGATTTATTACCACATTAAATAATGCAGATTCCACCAGGAATGAATTTGCATTAGCACCCTATTGTCGAAGACATATAAAATATAAGAGGTCTCATTATGCATACCATAGAACCCTTGGCATGGTACGGGGCGTTGATTGGTCTTTTTATTGCCATTGCGCTCATCCTGAAAAAAATTAATCCGGTGTACTCCTTGTTCCTCGGTGCCATTCTCGGTGCGGTGATCCGCGTGCTGGCAGCCGGTGTACTGGCTGGCGTGATGATGGAGTCGGGCGCGGCAGAAACTATCGCCCAGGCCATTGTGAGGAAGATGTGGGAGAGCAAAGCGATTTTAGCGCTGGCGCTGGCCACCATGATCATTACCGCAGTGGGCGTATTTATCCCCGTCGCAGTATTAATTGTTGCACCCATTGCGTTATCGGTGGGTAATAAAATGGGGATTTCCAAATTGGCATTATTACTGGCGCTTTCCGGCGGCGGTAAAGCCGGTAATATTATATCGCCGAACCCCAATACCATTGCCGCAGCAAACGGTTTTCACCTGAATTTAAGCGATGTAATGATCGCCGGTTTTATTCCAGCCGTATTCGGTTTGATTATTACTGTCGTTGTCGCTTCGATGTTGAAAAATAAAGGGATCATGGTAAGTGGTGAAGAAGCTGCCGCTGCTTATGGCACCCAGAGCGCGAAAAATGACAAAACCTACCCAACGCTGGGTAAGGCTATCGTCGCGCCAGCGGTTGCCGTTATCTTATTGATGATTAACCCGATTGGTTCCATTTTCCACATCAGCGCGCTGACCGCGTTCAAGCTGGATGCGATGTATGTACTGCCGATCGCCGGTATCGTTGGGCTGATTGCCATGGGGCAAAAGCACAAGGTGATTGCCTATACCGCTTCAGGTCTGGAAAAAATGACCGCTACCGTACTGATCCTGATTGGTGCTGGTGCGATTGCGGGCCTGATTGCCGCATCCAATCTGTCGGCTCAGGTGGTGCAACTGATTAACGTCATGGGCATTTCCGGCACCTTCCTGGCACCTATCTCCGGTATTTTGATGGCGGCAGCCACGGCTTCCACCTCCACCGGGACCATTCTGGCGACCGGTACCTTCGGTAACGCCATCGCCACTATCGTCATTGCGCGCCGATAGCCTCTGCGGTCATGGTACACACCGGGGCCACCGTTATCGACTCCTTGCCGCAGGGCAACTATTTCCACGTTACAGCGCAGAGCATGAGCATGAACATGAACATGAACATGAACATGAACATGAACATGAACATGAACATGAACATGACCATTAGACAGCGTATGGGCTTGCTGCCTTACGAAGCGATTGTCGGTGGTACCGTGACCATCGTCGCTACCGTGCTGTACGGCTTTATTCTTTAGTTTGAGGCAACCCACAATGAAAAAAAGAAACGTTTGTATTAGCGCCCGATTCATTTAAAGAGAGCATGACGGCGAAAGAAGTGTGTAACGCGATGGAAAAGGGTTGCGTAAGGTATTCCCCGAAGCGAATTTCGTGCACGTTCCGATGGCAGACGGCGGTGAAGGCACCACCCAGTCGCTGATTGATGCCACCGGAGGCACACTGTATGCGTTGAACGCGACCGGACCGTTGGGAGAAACGGTTGAGGCCAGCTACGGCATCATGGGTAACGGCGAGATTGCCGTGATTGAAATGGCGTCTGCCAGCGGTATTCAATTTGTTAACCGCGACACCAAAAACCCGTTGGTGACCACCACCTACGGCACCGGTGAACTGATCCGCGCCTGCCTGGATAAAGGCATCAAGAAAATCATTCTGGGTATCGGTGGCAGCGCAACCAATGATGGCGGCGCGGGCATGGCAGAAGCGCTGGGCGTGCGTTTTTATGATGAAGCGGGCAATACGCTGCCGCGCGGCGGCGGCGCGCTGGATCGTTTGCACCACATCGATCTTTCCTGGTTGGATAGCCGTTTGGCACAGGTGGATATTCAGGTTGCCTGTGATGTTACCAACCCACTGTGCGGCGAGCAGGGGCATCAGCGATTTTCGGCCCGCAGAAAGGGGCAACGCCAGAGATGGTTGCACAGTTGGATAACAATCTGGCGCATTACGCGGCGGTGATCCGCAATTAGTTAGGCAAAGAGATTGCCACTGTGCCGGGTGCCGGTGCGGCGGGCGGTTTGTGCGCGGGGCTGATGGCTTTCACCCAGTGCACACTGCGTCGGGGTATTGATATTGTTGTCGAATTCAGTGGGCTGAGTGACAATCTGGTTGGTGCGGATTTTTGCTTTACTGGTGAAGGGCGTATCGATTACCAAACCAAGTTCGGTAAAACCCCTTACGGCGTTGCCAGAACCGCCAAAGCGCAGGGTGTACCGGTTATTGCAGTATCCGGCTGCGTTGGCGAAGGTATTGAAGCACTGTATGGCGAAGGTATCGACACCATTTTCGGCATTATTCCACGTGCAGACAATATTGAAGCGCTACTGAAAGATGGTCCGATTAATATGGAACGTGCGTGCGAGAATATTGGCCGTCTATTGAAAAAAGCAGCAGCATAATTAAGCGCCAGTAATAAAAAGGGAAAGAATATGACTGAAACTATTCGGCGCACCAAGATTGTTGCTACCCTCGGCCCGGCAACCGATCGTGATAATAACCTGGAAAAAATAATTAGTGCAGGCGCTAACGTAGTCCGCTTTAATTTCTCGCACGGTGTGGCAGACGATCATATTGCTCGTGCGGAACAGGTGCGCGCAATTGCCCAACGCTTGGGTAAGTCAGTGGCTATTCTGGGAGATTTGCAAGGGCCTAAAATTCGGGTATCAACCTTTAAAGAAGGTAAAGTATTTCTGCACGTCGGAGATACCTTTATTCTAGATGCCCTATTGGAAAAAGGCTTGGGCGATAATACTCAGGTTGGCATCGATTATAAGGCGCTGCCGCGCGATGTGGTGCCGGGTGATATTCTGCTGCTGGATGATGGCCGTATTCAACTGCGTGTCGTGCGCATTGACGGCGAAAAAATCATTACAACTGTCACCGTAGGCGGAACCCTCTCCAATAACAAAGGCGTCAATAAGTTCGGTGGCGGGCTTTCCGCCGAAGCGCTGACGGAAAAAGACAAGGCAGATATTCTGCTGGCAGCCAGAATGAAGGTGGATTTTCTGGCGGTCTCATTTCCACGCACCGGAGACGATTTACGCTATGCGCGTCGTTTGGCGCGCGAAGCGGGCTGTCAGGCGGCCATTGTTGCCAAAGTGGAGCGCGCGGAAACTGTTGCCACGCCAGAAAACATGGATGACATGATTCTGGCTGCGGATGCCATCATGGTAGCGCGTGGCGATTTAGGCGTAGAAATTGGTGATGCCGCTCTGGTGGGCGTCCAGAAGCGTCTGATTCAGCGCTCGCGTCAGTTGAACCGCTTGGTGATCACCGCGACGCAAATGATGGAATCGATGATTTCCAGCCCGATGCCGACGCTTGCTGAAGTGATGGACGTCGCCAATGCGGTGCTGGACGGCACCGATGCTGTAATGCTATCGGCTGAAACCGCCGCAGGCAGCTATCCGGAGCAAGCGGTATCGGCGATGGCGAACGTGTGCCTTGGGGCTGAGCGCAGCCCCAGCATCACCACCTCGAAACACCGCCTTGATGTGCAGTTTACCAATGTCGAAGAGATGGCGGCGATGTCTGCGATGTATGCGGCTAACCATTTGCAGGGCGTTAAAGCCGTGATAGCGATGACGGAGTCGGGCCGTACTGCCCGCATGATGTCTCGCATTAGCTCTCGTTTGCCGATTTATGCGCTATCACGTCATGCCGAAACGTTGAATCAGGTTGCGCTGTATCGTGGCGTTACGCCCCTGCCGTTCAATGGCCGTGCCGAAGGGCTGGGCGCGGCGCAGGATGCCATCGCGCTGCTGAAAGCATGCGGCGCGATTGCGACCGGCGACAGCGTCATTTTGACACAGGGTGACAGCGCCGGACAAATTGGCAGCACCAACACCTGTCGTATTTGCATCGTGGAATAAGCGCGTGCTGCCCATCGCCGTCTGTTGGCTATGGCGGCGATGTATCGCGTTAATTTCCTGTATCGATATTCATGATTTATTTTTTATCGCTGTTGAAGTCTTTATTTTTAAACAGAAATAAAATACAAAGCACGTTATGAAATAAAGTTATTCGTCTTTCCCTTTATAATAATTGGGTTGGTGTAAATAACTTTATTAAATTACAAAAGGCAGTGGTTGTTGATGTGGCGTATTTGCATGCGGGGTATTTCCTGCTGGCGAAATATTTTTGCGCTGCACCAGGGGAATAGTAAATGACAGATTATGATTTCGACGCGAAATTAGCTTATTCGATCGTTGAACGCATCATGAAAATTATTGACTGTAATATCAATGTCATGGATGCCAGAGGTCGTATTATTGGCAGCGGCGATCGCGAACGTATTGGTGAAATTCACGAAGGGGCGCTATTAGCGCTCAGTCAGCAACGAGTCGTTTCGATTGATGATGCGTCAATGCATACGCTGCACAGTGTCAGGCCCGGCCTGAACCTGCCACTGTGGTTAAATAACCAAATCGTCGGCGTCATTGGCCTAACCGGCGATCCCGATGGTCTGCTGCAATTTGGCGAGCTGGTGTGTATGACGGCGGAAATGATGCTGGAACAGGCTCATTTGCTTCAACTGTTGGCGCAAAACAGCCGTCTGCGAGAAGAGCTGGTGTTAAGCATGGTGCGTAACGACAGTTACTCAGCCACCATGCAGGAGTGGGCGCAACGTTTGGGCGTCGATCTGACATTGCCACGTGTCGCCATGGTGGTGGAACTGGACAGCGGCCAGCTCGGTGTCAGCACGGCAATGAGCGAATTGCAGCAGTTGCAGTCTTTGCTGATGGAGACCGGTAAAGACGATCTGATGGCGATTGTGTAACTCACCGAAATGGTGGTGTTGAAACCAGCTTATCTGCATGCGGAGCGCTGGGAACCCGAAGAGCATAAGCGTCGCATGACACAGCTCTATCAGCGTTTACAGCAGGGCAGCCCGCTAAAAGTACGCCTGGCGCTGGGAAACTTTTTTCCACAGGAAGGAGGCGTGGTGCGCTCTTATCACACAGCAAAAACCACCATCAGTGTAGGCAAACAGCGGATGCCTGACGTGCATTGTTTCTGCTATCAGGACATCAAACTGCCAGTGCTGCTCGATAGCCTGCGCGATGGCTGGCAAGCGGCAGAGCTGGTAAGCCCGTTGCATCGGCTAAAAACCAATGACGGCAACGGGGTGTTTCGAAAAACATTGCATACCTGGTTTCGCCATAATCAGCAGGCCGGTGAGACAGCCAAGGCGCTGTTTATTCACAAAAATACGCTTGAATACCGCTTACGGCGCATTGCTGAACTGACGGGACTAAACCTGGCGAATTTTGAGGATCGCTTTCTGCTCTACGTGGCTGCACAGTTGGATCAAGACTAGCGCAACCTGGTGTTATGCTGCTCAGGCAGCACCGGCGAACTCTTGGCGCAGCATCACAATCTCTTCAGCCAGATCGCGACACAGCATCTCCGTCATCAAATGATCCTGGGCGTGTACCAGGATCAGATTGACCGGTATCTTTCCTTGCCCTTCATCTTCCCCAATCAGTTGCGTCTGGATCAGATGCGCGGCGCGCACCGCGTCCTGGGCGGCGGCTAATGATGCTGCGGCCAGTTCCCACTTCTTCTGGCGCGCTGCCTGAATGGCCATCATCGCCTGAGAACGCGCTTCTCCGGCATTGATGATCAACTCCATTACGGTGGTTTCCATCTCAATCGTCATTTTTAGCCTCTTATGGTATGCCAAATGTTGCGTGGATCATCATATTAGAATTCCAATATTGGTTTATGGGAGTGTTGTCACAGAAAAATAACGCATATTGGTCGAATTTTGGTATGCCAAAAGCACATGCGCGATGAGCGGTATGCATTCTGCGCGTAACGGCTATCTGGGGCGCTGTCCCGCACGACACAACCATTGTGATGAGGTGCTGTTATGTCATTCAAGGACCAAGTGATTGACGCATTGGGTTCTTTTACCAATAAGTTCAATAGTCTGCGTTATATTATGGCCATCAAGGCCTCGTTTATTACCCTGATGCCGGTGATTATCGTCGGTGCCTTTTCCGTGCTGATCTCCAACATGGTGCTCGATCCGAAAAACGGTCTGGCCAGTTTCGCGATGTTTTCTTTTTTGGCACCTCTCAAACCCATCATGAGCTGTATCAACTATGCAACGCTCAATTTTCTGACCATTGGCGCGGTGTTTCTGATCGGGATCGAACAGGGGCACATTAACGGCTCACGCAGCCTGTTTCCCGGCATGTTTATTGCCATCCTCTCGGTGGAGATCTACAGCAAGCTGGAAAAAATAGACCGTTTGCGCATCAAAATGCCAGACAGCGTACCGCCTAACGTTGCCGCATCGTTTTCGGCGTTGATCCCTGGCATCATCACCGTGACGTTCATTGCTACCCTTGGTTTCACTTTCCACGCTATGACCGGTATGCGCCTGTATGACGCCATTTATAAAGTGGTGCAGCAGCCGCTGGAGTCGGTGGTGCAGAGCCTGCCGGGGTTGCTGGTACTGATGTTTGTCGCACAACTGTTCTGGGTTATCGGTATTCACGGCAACCAGATGATCAAACCGATCCGCGAACCGCTGCTGCTGGGGGCGATCGCCGTCAATATGACCGCTTTTGAGCAGGAACAAGAGATCCCCAATATCATCACCATGCCATTTTGGGACGTCTATATGAGTATAGGGGGTTCCGGGCTGACCATCGGACTTTTGCTGGCGGTGATGATTGCCTCTAAACGGCGGGAAATGAAAGAGATCGCCAAGATCTCCTTTGGCCCCTGCGTGTTCAATATCAATGAGCCGGTGATTTTTGGTATGCCTATCATGCTGAATCCGATCCTGGCGATTCCCTTTATCATCACGCCGTTGGTTACCGGCACCACCGGGTACTTTGCCACCAGCATGGGCTTTGCCGGTAAAGCGGTTGTGATGGTACCTTGGACCACGCCACCTATTATCAACGCCTGGCTCTCTACCGCTGGCTCCATGGGCGCTGTAGTGACGCAAATGGTGTGCATTCTGACCGCTACCCTGATCTATCTGCCCTTCTTGCAGGTGGCATCACGTCGTGCCGATCTGGCGCAGCGGGAAGCGGAGCAGGCGGCACAGCAGGCTAACGCGGCGAGCAAATAACCAGGGTAAGGAGCTGAACGATGAGTAAGGTTACTGTCACCATCCCCGAGGATTTTATCCTGGGTGCTGCGGCATCCGCTTGGCAAACCGAAGGGTGGAGCGGAAAGCGGGCATGGCAGGATTCCTATCTGGACCTGTGGTACAAGTAGGATCGTCAGGTGTGGCATAACGGCTATGGCCCGGCGCGCGCTACCGAGTTTTATCACCGCTATCGCGAAGACATTGCGTTGATGAAACAGTGCGGATTGACGCACTACCGTACCTCGATCAACTGGTCGCGCTTTATGATCGATTATGAACATGGCATCGTCGATGAAACCTATGCTGACTATGTGGATAGCGTCATCGATGAACTGTTGCGGCAGGGGATTACCCCGATGTTGTGTCTGGAACATTATGAACTGCCCGCTACTCTGATGGAGAAATATCAGGGCTGGGCATCGAAGCAAGTGGTGGAGTGGTTTGTCACCTACGCACAAGCGGTGTTTGACCGGTATGCTCATAAGGTGAAGCGCTGGTTTGTGTTTAATGAGCCGATTGTGGTGCAAACCCGTGTCTATCTGGATGCTGAGCGTTATCCTTATGAGCAAAACACTGGCACTTGGGTGCGGTGGAATCATCACAAAAATCTGGCGACAGCGAAAGTCATTGCCTGCTTTCGTGCCAACGGTCACGAGCGCGACGGTGGGCGTATCGGCACCATCCTCAATCCGGAAGTGACCTACCCGCGTTCCCACGCCGCGCACGACGTTGAGGCGGCGCGCCTTTACGATCTGTTCTTCAACCGCGTGTTTCTCGATCCGGCGGTGAAGGGCGAATATCCGGCAGAGTTGTTGGCGTTGCTGGAAAAGCATCAGGTGAAATGGACCTATACCGATGATGAACTGGCGGTCATCCGTGATAATCGAGTGGATGAACTGGGCATCAATCTTTACTTCCCACACCGGGTGAAAGCGCCAGAGCGGGCATGGCATCCCGATACGCCGTTTCATCCCGCCTACTACTATGAACATTTTGCCTTGCCGGGACGCCGTATGAATCCCTCCAGAGGTTGGGAAATCCAACCCAAAATCATTTATGACATGGCGCAACGCATGACGCAGGAATACGGCAATATTCCCTGGTTTGTGGCAGAAAACGGCATGGGGGTGGAAAACGAAGTGCGCTTTAAAAACAGCGGCGGCGTGATTCAGGATCACTACCGCATCGATTTTATTGCCGAACACCTTTACTGGACGCTGAAAGCGCGCGAAGAGGGGGCGAACTGTCAGGGCTATATGCTGTGGGCCTTTACCGATAACGTCTCCCCGATGAATGCGTTTAAAAATCGCTATGGCCTGATTGAGATCGATCTTGAGCAGGAACGGGCGCGTCGACCAAAGGCGTCGGCAGGCTGGTTCTCGGCAGTTGCGCGACACGCACACGCGCTGGATGATGAAGACAAATAGCACCCAAGGAGATTCGCCATGAAACGTATCGTATTGGCCTGCTCGGCGGGCATGTCCACCTCGTTGGTGGTGACAAAAATGGAGAAAGAAGCCACGACGCGCGGCTTGGAACTGAAAATTTACGCCATTCCTGAACAAAATCTGCGTGAGGAACTGCAAGATTACGGTCAGGACATCATCGCGGTATTGCTGGGGCCGCAGGTTCGCTTCAAACTGGCAGAAAATCAAAAGCTGACTGACAGATATCAGGTGCCGATTGCCGTGATCGACTCCGTCGCCTATGGCACATTAAATGGTGCCAAAGTGCTCGATCAGGCGTTGAGTTTGGTAAACTAGCCGCAATATCCTGACGCGCGGCATGCCGCGCGTTGTTGTTAACCGGTGTGTCGTCGTGCTCTGGCACGGTGGCATCTGGTCAACGTGCGCGTTATCTGTTGGGCTGCGGTATCTAGGGTGAATGTGTGGCGAAAGATGTGGTTCTGCAAGAAAAGAAACAGTATCAGGTGATCGGCAGCGATCTGCGCGTGAAAATTCAGCAGGGAAAATACCCTGTTGGGTCCCGCCTGCCGCAAGAAAGAAACATTGCTGAAACCTACGGCGTTAGCCGCACCATTGTGCGCGAAGCGTTGCTGATGCTGGAATTTGAAGGCACCGTTGATATTCGTCAGGGATCGGGTGTCTATGTGCTCTGCATCCCTGATGAGGAAACGCAAGAGAGTCAGTCTCATCACCGCATTGGCGCTTTTGAAATGTTGCAGGCGCGCCAACTGTTGGAGAGTAATATTGCGGCGTTTGCCGCACGCATGGCGACCCGCGCTGATATCGAAAATCTGCGCGTTACGCTGGAAAAAGAGCAGGCGGCGATCGCGGCAAACGACTACCGCAGCGATTATGACAAGCTTTTTCACCTGCAAATTGCCGGCGCGACGCAAAACCATATGCTGCTGGAATCGGTCAGTCATATCTGGACCTGCCGTGACGATAACCCCCTGTGGCAGCAGCTTTATGCTCACGTTGGCAAACACGATTATCGTCTGAAATGGCTGGTGGATCACCAGACCATCCTGGCGGCACTGCGCCGACGTGACGTACCAGGTTCCTATCAGGCGATGTGGGAACATTTGGAAAATGTCAAAAGCACGCTGATGGCGATTTCCGATGCGGATGCGCCAGAATTTGATGGTTATCTTTTCGATTCGGTACCGATTTTTCAGGGAAAACTGGTCTGAATAGACATGTTGGGTGCTCGCGTTGTGCCCGTATCAGGATTACTGGGTTATGGTTGAGATTGTTCCTTTAGCCTCCCATCCGCACCATCAGGCTCAGGTGACGGACTGGTTGTGGCAGGCGTTCGATCGCCACAATGGTCGTGAATTTTTCGCCAGTATTGTACAAAGCAGTATGCGGCAATAGGCAATAGGGGTTGCCCCTGACCTTTATCGCACTGGATGAAGGGCAACTGGTGGGCACCGTAGGGCTGTGGCTGTGCGATCTGCAAAGTCGCCAGGATCTCTCTCCCTGGCTGGCAGCGCTCTATATTGATGAAAATTATCGGGATAGAGGATTAGGTAAAGCACTGCAACAGCACGTGTTGACCTATAGTCGTCACGCTGGTTTTTCATCCCTTTACCTGTATGCCACCTTTAGCGGTTACTACGAAAAAATGGGCTGGCACTATATCGGTGATGGTTTGGAATACCCGGCCAAACCGGTACGGCTCTACCATCAGGCGTTGGTATAAACCCACTGCCGTTCCCGCGCACGCGGGAATCTTCTACAGGCTAAACGCGTTTCTTCTGTCAGAGGTCCCCGGCCTACGCCGAGGACGACAAGGGTGTGATAGGCTTTGTCATTAATCTCAGTTCGCCCCTTAAGGCGAAATGAGACGGGTATTACATCAGAACGATGTCCAATCACCTTCTTTATCTGCACCAGGCTTGTTGACGCCGAGCGCTGGCTTGAGCAGAAGCGCATTCGGTGCCGCCGTAGCCGTCGCAGGCAGCGGTTTAGCTGCTAACGCGGCGCTGTTTTCCCGGTTGCTCAGGCGGAAAATGCTGACGGTACGCGCCAACTGTGCCGCCTGCTGTTGCAGCGATTGCGTTGCCGCCGACGCCTCGTTCACCAGTGCGGCGTTCTGATGGGTAGTGGTTTCCATCTGGTTGACGGCCACGTTTACCTGCTCAATCCCCAGCGTTTGTTCCTGGCTGGCGGAGCTGATTTCACCGACCAGATCGCTCACTTGGCGCACACCGTTGACGATCCCGACAATCGATTCACCCGCCTGTTCAACCAGACGATTACCGGCTTCCACCGTTTGTACGAAATGGTCGATCAGTTCCTTGATCTCTTTGGCGGCACCTGCACTGCGCTGCGCCAGATTACGTACTTCGCTGGCGACCACGGCAAAACCGCGACCTTGTTCACCGGCACGGGCGGCTTCTACGGCGGCATTCAGTGCCAGAATGTTGGTCTGGAAGGCGATGCTGTCAATCACGCCAATGATATCAACGATTTTTTTCGATGACGCATAGATAGAGCCCATGGTTTTCACCACGTCCGTCACCAACTGTCCGCCTGCTTGCGCCTGACCGCGGTGGATTGTGCCAGATGATTTGCCTGTTTGGCGTTGTTGGCGTTTTGACGCACGGTGGAAGCCAGTTGTTCAATGGACGCCGCGGTTTCTTGCAGCGCGCTGGCTTGTTCTTCGGTGCGGCTAGAGAGATCGATATTACCTGCTGCCAATTGCCCTGACGCCCCGGCAATGGATTCAGACCCTTCACGTACTTCACCCACAATATTACGCAGGCGCTGGGTCATGTTGTGCAGGGCGTGCAGCAGTTGCGCGGCTTCATCGCGCCCTTCCGGCCGGACGTCATGGGTCAAATCGCCATCGGCTACCGCCTGTGTCGCCTGCACGGCACGCTCTAAAGGATGCACAATACTACGTGTTAATACCCAGGCAATCAGCACGCCGACCACGGCAATCAGCAGGCCGATAACCCAGAGAAACAGATAACCATTGTGTGTGCTGTTGTCGATGGCTTTCCCCATTTCATCGATGGCGCTGCGCTGGTGTTCACTCAACGCTTCTACGCTGGCCAGATAGCCGCACGATGCGGACATGAATTCGTTTTCGAACAGTTGCTTGGCCTGTTCCATATTGCCCGCTTTTTTAGCAGCGGTGATGGCGTTGCGCTTGTCCAGATAGAGCTGACGGAATTCACCGAGTTTATCAAACAGGGCTTTCTCTTCGGGCGTCGAAATCAGGCTGGCAAAGGCGTCCTGACGTTTAGTGCTCTCTTTGCTCGCGGCGACATTCTCCGCCTCGAACAGTTTTGCCAACGCCGGATCATCACTCATCGCAACGGCCATACTACGCTGTACGCCAGCCACCAGCGCGCCGTGCCAGTCTGCGGCCAGACGCTCTTTCTGCAACGGCGCCTGCATCATCCATGCGGTACTGCTTGAGATTTGTTTCAGTTGGTATACCCCGGAGACCAACATGACCAGAGAAAAAAGGATCAGCAAGCCGAATCCCCCAGCGAGCCTGGTGCCAATCTTATAATTCTTCATTATTTTCCATAACCTTTATACGATTTTATGAACTTGCCCGATGCAAGCGTGATTGATAGTAGCGCGTGAGTGGGAAACAATTCCGTTGAAAAAAGCGCCTAAATGCACGTTATTTGTGTGGTTATTTGTTCCTGTAAAATGCAGTGCTGTTTTCCCTTACGAGGACAACCGCATCCAGAAATCCACCGAGCAACGCCAGATAGCTATCGGCAAACAGGGCCGATCAGCGTGAGATGTAGATCACGTTTTAGACCGGAAGGGGATTTTTATCACAATATGGGATGCCGACTTTACATGACTCGGCAGAAATTTACAGTTGGTTGCACTTAGAGCAGATCTCTTGCGATTGTCCACTGGCCTCATTAGGGGGGAGTCTCTAGAGTAGACCATCCCAGAGGTATTGATTGGTGGTAAATCGATGGACTCTGTCGAGTAAATCGCAGAAGTACATTGAACCATGAAATTGCACCAACCTACGCGGATGCGTAGGTTTTTTTTGCCTGTCGTTTGCTCCCCACTTTTTCCATTTTCTCTCGTTATTTCTGCATCATGCGTGTGGCGCAGTTGCCCTGACACTCTTGGGCTAGCTATAGTAGTTTATATGTCCCGCCGTTTTTATGTGGTCGTTTAACTGTGAAGGGCCAGTTTGCTTCCCGCACGCTGATGGCCTGACTATGGGAGAAGGAATGATATACACCCTGCTGCGCTGGCTGTTCTAGCGCCTGTATCGCATACGGATTGAAGGCGATAGTGCGGTATTTAAACAATCAAAACTGCTGATTACGCCAAATCAATCCTTTTTAGACGGTGTGCTGTTGGCGCTGTTTTTGCCGATTAAGCCAGTGTTTGCCGTCTATTCCAGTATCAGCGATCGCTGGTTTATGCGTTTCCTGAAACCCTATATCGATTTTGTGCCGCTCGACCCGACCAAACCGTTGGCAATCAAGGGGCTTATCAAAGTGATTGAGCAGGGCCGCCCGGTGGTGGTGTTCCCCGAAGGGCGTATCACCGTTACCGGCTCCCTGATGAAGATCTACAGCGGTGCAGCTTTCGTCGCAGCAAAATCGGGCGCTACGCTGGTGCCGGTGCGCATCGAAGGTATTGCGTTCAGCCCGTTTGGTCGCCTTAAAGGTACGTTTAAGCAACGCCTTTTCCCTCAGGTCACCCTCTCTTATTTGCCGCCTACCACATTACCGATGCCGGTAGCGGGCAGCGCGCGTGAACGGCGCGAACTGGCCGGTGAACACTTGCACCGCATCATGATGGCCGCGCGTATGGAAACGCGCCCGCGTCAGACGCTGTATCAGGCATTTCTCTTTGCCCGCCAACGCTATGGCTACAGCTCGCCGTCCGTTGCGGATATCGCCTTCAGTGAAGACAGTTATCAGGGGTTGCTGAAAAAGTCCCTCGGCGTTGGCCGCATCCTGCAACGTTTTACCCGAGAAAAAGAGCACGTCGGCCTGCTGCTGCCCAATGCCACGGTGACGGCGGCGGCCATTCTCGGCGCCTCGTTGCGCGCCCGCGTGCCTGCCATGCTGAACTACACGGCGGGGGCAAAGGGCATCAAGAGCGCGATGCTGGCGGTGGAAATCAAAACCATTGTCACCTCACGCCAGTTTCTGGAAAAAGGGAAGCTGACCCACCTGCCGGAGCAGGTGAAAGAGGCCAACTGGGTTTATCTGGAAGATTTAAAGGGCACGGTAACCCTGGCCGACAAAGCGTGGATTTTATTCCACCTGTTGTTTCCGGTGCGAGCTATGGTGCCACATCAACCTGATGATGCCGCGATGATCCTTTTTACTTCCGGTTCTGAAGGCAACCAGAAAGGCGTGCTGCATTCTCACGCCAGTCTGCTGGCAAACGTCGAGCAGATTCGCTTACCCCGCGCGATCGCTTTATGTCGGCTCTGCCGCTGTTCCACGCCTTTGGCTTGACCGTGGGTTTATTTACCCCGTTGCTGACCGGCGCGCGGGTTTTCCTTTACCCCAGTCCGCTGCATTACCGCATCGTTCCTGAGCTGGTTTACGATCAGAATTGTACCGTACTGTTTGGCATCTCCACCTTCCTTGGACACTACGCGCGCGTGGCGCACCCTTATGATTTTGCTCGCTTGTGCTACGTGGTTGCCAGGGCTGAGAAGCTGTCTGAGAACGTGCGTAACGTCTGGCAGGATAAATTCGGTATCCGCATCCTTGAAGGCTATGGCGTTACCGAATGTGCGCCGGTGGTGGCGATCAACGTTCCGATGGCCGCAAAGGTGCATACCGTAGGGCGCTTGCTGCCAGAGATTGAATCCCGGCTGATTCCAGTGCCGGGCATCGAACGCGGTGGCCGGTTGCAATTGCGTGGTCCCAATGTGATGAAGGGCTACCTGCGGGTAGAAAATCCTGGCGTGCTGGAGCGCCCGGCGGCGGAAAATGTCGAGGGTGAACTGCAGGAGGGGTGGTATGACACCGGCGATATTGTCGATTTGGATGCGCAGGGCTTTTGTACCATCGTGGGCTGAGTGAAGCGCTTTGCCAAGTTGGCCGGAGAAATGGTGTCGTTGGAGAGCGTGGAGCAGTTGGCGCTGCTCGTTTCTGCGGATAAACAGCATGCTGCCAGCGCGAAAAGCGACAGCAGTAAAGGGGAAGCGCTGGTGCTGTTTACCACTGACAGTACGCTGACCCGCGAGCGTTTGTTGGCGCAGGCGCGCAGCAGCGGGGTGCCGGAATTGGCGGTGCCGCGTGATATTCGCGTGCTTAAAGCGCTGCCTCTGTTGGGCAGCGGCAAACCGGATTTCGTAACGCTGCGCCAGATGGCAGAGCAGCCGGAGGGCGCAGAATGAGTTCGCAGGAAGGTGCCGTGCCGCCGTTGCTGTCGCGCAGTATGAATGCGGTCATCGTTGCGCAGTTTTTCTCTGCCTTTGGCGATAATGCGCTGCTGTTTGCCACACTGGCGCTGATCAAATCGTTGCTCTATCCCGAGTGGAGCCAGCCGGTGCTGCAAATGGGATTTGTGGCGGCCTATATCGTACTGGC
This sequence comes from Candidatus Symbiopectobacterium endolongispinus, assembly GCF_018777385.1. Taxonomy (GTDB): domain Bacteria; phylum Pseudomonadota; class Gammaproteobacteria; order Enterobacterales; family Enterobacteriaceae; genus Symbiopectobacterium; species Symbiopectobacterium endolongispinus. Next base: position 523,728 of record NZ_JAFJYB010000004.1, read on the forward strand.
CCCTTTTGTTGGGCAAGTGGCTGACAGTTTTGCCAAAGGGCGGGTGATGATGTTCGCCAACGCCTTGAAGCTGTTGGGTGCCCTGTCTATCTGCGTGGGGGGCAATCCATTCCTTGGCTATGCGTTGGTCGGCGTCGGGGCGGCGGCATACTCGCCGGCCAAATACGGCATTCTTGGCGAAATCACCCACGGCGATCAGTTGGTGAAAGCCAACGGATTAATGGAAGCGTCGACCATTGCGGCTATTCCGATTGGTTCGGTCGCTGGCGGCGTGCTGGCTGACTGGAACCTGTATCTGGCGTTGGGTGCCTGTGCGTTGGCCTATGGCATTGCGTTGGTGGCGAACCTGATGATCCCACGCCTGAAAGCGGCGTGACCGGGCACCTCCTGTCACCCGAAACGCATGGCGCAAGGCTTCTTCTCTGCGGCTATCACACTGTGGCGTGACGGTGATGCCAGACTCTCTTTGATCGGCACCAGCCTGTTTTGGGGTGCGTGCGTAACGCTGCGCTTTCTGCTGGTGTTGTGGGTGCCGTTAGCGCTCGGTATCACGGATAACGCAACGCCGACGCTGCTCAATGCCATGGTGGCGGTTGGGATTATGCTAGGTGCGGCGCTGGCGGCCAAATTGATTACGCTGAAAACCGCGCGCCGTTGCCTGCCTGCCGGGGTGCTGATTGGTGTCGCGGTGGTCTTTTTCACCTTGCAGACCAACCTGGTAGGCGCCTATGGCCTGTTGGTGGTTACCGGTGCGCTGGGAGGCTTTTTTATCGTGCCGCTTAATGCGCTGCTGCAAGAGCGAGGACGTATCAGCGAGGGGGCGGGTAACGCGATTGCAGTACAAAACCTGGGTGAGAACACTGCGATGCTGCTGATGCTTGGCCTCTACTCGTTGGTGGTGAAACTGGGGGTTCCGGTTCTCAGCATTGGCGTTGGGTTTGGCGTATTATTTGCCTTAAGTATTGTGGTGCTATGGGTGACGACGGCGCGTGCGCGACGTTCAACCGGTGGGGCGAAGGGATAGACGAAATGGCGGTAATGGCTCAGGAAATGAAAATGAACCTGATTTGGCACGACTGGAGTGCCAAGGATCTGAACCTGTATGCGCTGTATGACATCTGGCGTTACGCAATCAGGTCTTTGTGGTGGAGCAGAACTGCCCGTATCAGGATATTGACGGACAGGATTTGGTGGATAGTCATCGCCATGTGGCCGCGTATCATCAAGGAAAAATGGTGGCTTACGTCCGCTTGCTCGCGCCTAAAACAATAAAAGACAGTGTGAAAATTGGGCGCGTTATCGTTGCGCCCAGCACATGCTCCATCAGCATGTGCTGGTGGTTTGCACTCGCCACTGGGCTGAAAAGCCGCTCTTCCTCTCAGCGCAGGCCCACTTACAGCACTTCTACGGCAGCTTCGGCTTTATGCCTTGCAGTGAGGTGTACGATGAGGACGGCATCCCACACATTGATATGCGATCACCGCATCGAAGCTTGTTTCAGCATGCAAAATATCAATGAGTGTCTACGGGCTTTGATGTTTCTGAGCGAATTTTCCATAAGTCCGTAAATTGATTAATCATGATAGGATCAATCTCATTAGACTTGCTGCTATGACCAATATTGAGAGCTAGTGCATAATGCGTCACATCAATAGGCGATTGGTAAGTTAAAAAACCAGAAATAAACGCTTTTCCCCGATTGTTGATAGCATTGTCTTCGCCTATTCCAACGGATTTTCCCCTTGGCGCATTGTCGCATATCTCGTTAACGGTTTTTTCTGTTTGCGCATCTACCTTAATATGATGAGGATATGCATTGTTAATCATGTCAATATTGGCTACGGTGGTCACTGCCATGCCGAGTGAGTGTAACTGATCATCTTGTAGGATACTCTCTATTGACCGAAGGCATTTCTTTCAAGTTAGGGTTTTTTATTGCCGCCTGATATAAAAGCGTTTCTTTTTCTCTGATTTTAAGTTCCAACGGTTCATTTTTTATGGTGTGGAAAGAATTAGAAAGTAGATTATGTGGATGAGCACTTTTTCTGTATGAATAACCTGACTTTCTTTTGCTGAAGACGATGGCTGTATTGAACCGAACATAAGCTTTATCTCCGTGTTAATTTTAGTTTTCTTAAAGCTAACATCATCGAAATATTGAATCTATAAAGAATAGCCCACCGTTGATTTTTTTAAATTTGATTTAGTATTGGTTGAATAATGCAGTAAATTTTTGACGTACTGCGAAGGTTAGTAAACGACAACCGCTTTCTGCACGGTACTGTTATCATTTTTTAAGATAAATAAAAAATTGTTTTTAAACATCTATCTGCATTTTTCATGACGCTGGTACGTTGAGGCAAAGAAAATAATAGAGATACTACTGTTGAGCTAACTTGGTACGAAGATCCCAAACGGTTGAGAATTTATTTATTGCCATTTGATCAACAGAAGCAGGATTGGCACTATTTTTTCTCATTTTGTCCCCGATACTCAACAGCTGCGCATAACTTATCTTATCGACAGCGGTTCCTTTTGATGAAAGAAATTCAGAAATAAAATTATTCCCACGCAACAGATAGGCGTTATCGTGTGTGAAGTTTTCTTTTTTATTGACAGGGAGTGCATTACATATGTTTTTTATCCTTTCGGTAATAGCGATATTCAGCGTTGGTTTTTTTCCGAATTTGGTGAGTCTGTTTTTGCACGCTGTTCTAATGCTGTGACGGCAAGCCCGATAGTACGGAGGCGTTCCCGTTGATTTTTCAGGATGCCGGGGGTGTCACATAAAATATCGTCAACAAGAAGATCATATTTTAATGATATTTCTTTTGCTTTTGTTTTAATGTCATTGCTTGAGTTTTCGGTAAAGCTAATAGATCGGGAAAGGCTATTTTTTTGTGCGGTTTTCCCTGCCGCTCGATCGGTAATACTTGCGTTGATTGTTGGTGAGGAATAGATTTTTATTATCATTGATAATGCCCTTCAGCTCCGTGCAGGGGCATGAAATTATCACCTTGTAGATTTGCCAACAATCAAAAAACAGGCGTTATCCATTTTTAGAGAGCAAGTGACGGTCAGCACTGTCTAACCGTTCACCTGTTTTTTTCTTTCTCTGGCTGCGATTATTCCGCCAGAAATCCTTCCAGCAAAAAATTCAGAAACAGCTTGCCGTGTTCGGTAACCTGCCAGTGGGTAGCGGTTTCCGTCAGATAACCTTGCGCCAACGCCCAGTCTATTTGTGGGCGCACCACGCTCTCGGACAAACCGGTGTAGGCGCTGAATTCGCTACGCGGCGCGGGTTCCAGCAACCGAAAACGGTTCATGAAGAATTCGAACGGCAGATCTTCCACTTGCACTTCATTGCGCTGGTCCAGGTAAGTGCCGCGCATATAACCGCGCGGATGGCGGGTTTTTACAGTTCTCAGGATACTCCCGTCAGCGCGCGTGATCTTGCCATGTGCACCACACCCAATCCCCAGATAATCGCCAAAACGCCAATAGTTGAGGTTGTGCTGACACTGATAGCCCGGTTTGGCGTAGGCAGACGTTTCATACTGCTGATAGCCTGCGGCAGTGAGCAGCGCATGGCCCTGCGCGAAGATATACCATAGCGCATCGTCATCGGGCAGCACCGGCGGACGCGAACCGAACATGGTATTCGGCTCAATCGTCAATTGATACCACGACAGATGCGGTGGATTGAGCGCAATCGCTTGACGCAAATCATCCAACGCTTCTTCCAGCGTCTGATCCGGCAAGCCGTGCATCAGGTCCAGATTGAAACTGCGCAGCCCAAGCCCGGCCGCCAGACGTGCGACCCGCTTGGCTTCTTCCGGGCCGTGAATACGTCCGAGACGCGTCAGTTTTTCCGGGCTGAAACTTTGCACGCCAATGGAGATTCGATTAATTCCCGCACGCTGGTAGCCGCTAAAGCGATCGGCTTCTACCGTGCCGGGGTTGGCTTCCATGGTGATTTCGGCATCCGCGCTAAGGGGAAAGCGGGCACGCACGCCATCAAGCAGTGCCTGCATGTCTTCTGCGCTCAGCAGGCTGGGCGTGCCGCCGCCGATAAAGATTGAACTGAGAGCTCGGTCGCCGCTCAGCGGAAGATCCGCATCCAGATCCGCCAATAAGTGCTCTACATATTCCTGATGCGACACCTCACCTTTGAGGGCGTGGGAGTTAAAATCGCAATACGGGCATTTTTGCACACACCAGGGAATGTGAATGTACAGGCTGAGCGGCGGCAGTTTATGCATGACGCAGCGCATCCAGCAGTAAACGCAGCGCCTGACCACGGTGCGACAGCGCGTTTTTCTCATCGTGCGTCATTTCTGCGGCCGTTTTGCCTGCGCTCGGCACGTAAAAGATAGGGTCATAGCCGAAGCCGCCTTCGCCCACAGCTTTACGCGTCAGCACACCATGCCAGCGGCCGTGGCAGACCAGCGGCGTCGGGTCATCGGCGTGGCGCAGATAGACCAGCACGCAATGGAAGCTGGCTCCGCGTTGTTCGTCAGGGACATCCTTGATGGCATCGAGCAGTTTGTCCAGATTGGCTTGATCGCTGGCATATACTCCGGCGTAGCGCGCGGAGTAGATACCCGGCGCACCGCCCAATGCATCAACCGCCAGACCCGAGTCATCGGCCACTGCAGGCAATCCGGTGATGTGCGCCGCGTGGCGCGCTTTGAGCAGTGCATTCTCGATAAAGGTCAACCCGGTCTCTTCGGCAGAATCAACGCCCAGCTCGGTTTGTGCGACGATATTAATGCCAAAATCCGCCAGCAGATCGGCGAGTTCGCGAACTTTTCCGGGGTTGCCGGTGGCTAAAACGACGTTTTGCCTCGTGGTATCCATGCGTGTGTCCTGCATTCTATTAATGCCATCGTCGGGAATGGCGGGGAGTTATCTGTTGCGATGCGCAGTCCCCTGTGGAGGGTTACTACTAGATCAATGCGGCGATTTCCGTAGGAATGTGCTGCGGATTAACAATTCTAATCTGTTTATGACGGCCCAGCTCACCTTTTTCAATGCTCACTGCGCCTTTTGCCACCCGGAACTGCTTGGCAAGGTATTTGACCAAATGCGCGTTGGCCTGACCATCAACCTGCGGCGCGGTGATGGCGACTTTAAGCTCATCACCGTGCAGGCCGACTATCTGGTCTCGGCTGGCCTTCGGCTGAATATAGAGCCGAATGACCAACCCGTCGGGCATCAGTGCTATTGCACTCACAGCAGGAACCAAAATTCAGGAAACAGATCCATGCCGAGGTAGTTCAGAAGATACAGGATCAAAATCACCGCCATGGCGGATAAATCGATGCCGCCCATGGCTGGAATAATACGGCGAATCGGGGCCATAAACGGTTCGGTAAGTTGGAACAGCAGGTAGTCCACCGGGCTGCGTCCCTGACTCACCCAACTCATCAGCGCACGGATAATCACTACCCAGAACACCAGATAGCCCGCGGATTTTAACAGTGCCAACAAACCCACCAGCAAGTTGACCGGGCTTATCGCGAAGGCTCCAACCTGAATCAGCATCAGCAGGGGGTATTTCAACGTGGTCAGCAGAAACGCCAACAGCAGCGATGTGCTATCGATGGGGCCGAGTGCAGGCAGAATACGGCGCAGCGGCCTGACGATAGGCTGCGTGATTTTCACCACGAATTGTGACAACGGGTTATAAAAATCACTGCGTGACCATTGCATCCAAATGCGTAACAGCAGCACCATTACATACAGGTCGATCAGTGTCTTGACCAGAAACGTCAGGGTTAGCATAGAAACATCGATTCCTTATCAGCTATATAGAGAATAACGGTGCGTTAAAACAGTTTTTCCATTTCCTGCGCGCGATGCACGGTAGCCTGCATGGCATCGGCGACGGTTTTGTGTCAGTTGGCGTTCGTTAAACACCCGCAGCGCCTCTGCGGTGGTGCCGCCTTTGGACGTCACATTCTCACGCAGCGTCGCAAGCGGCGTATCCGGACTGGCTTCTACCAGTGCAGCTGCACCCAGTGCGGCTTGCTGCACCAACTGACGTGCACTTTCCGGTGTGAATCCTTGGCGTATGGCCTCTTTCTGCATCGCTTCCATAAACAGGAAAAAAATAGGCCGGTGCGCTGCCTGCGGCGGCAATAACGCCGTTGATGCCGCGCTCTTGCTCAACCCAGCATACTTTACCCACGCTTTGCATCAGTTCAGCGCTAAAGGCACGATCTTCCGCCGATACGTTAGCGGGCGCATAAAGGCCGCTCATGCCTTTGCCCACACCAATGACGGTGTGTTTGGCATAATGCGCACCAGCGTTAGCGGCTCCCCTAACAGCGCTTGAAAGCGCGCCACACTCACTCCAGCCGCGATAGACAGCACCAACTTACCCGGCGCGTTCAGCACGCCGCGCAGCGGCTCGCATACGCTTGCCATCAACTGCGGTTTCACCGCCAGCACCACGACGTCAGCATCCTGCGCGCCCGCGAGGTTGTCGTCACTGCTGATAACGCCATAGCGCTGTGCCAGCGCATCCCGTCGTGCGGCGCTCGGTGCGCAGACACGGATACGATCGGCAGGATAACCGCCGTTAATCAGCCCTGCAATGATGGCCTGAGCCATGTTTCCGGCACCAATAAAGTAAGCTTGCGGTGTTGCATATTTATGTTCTCTCGTGTTCGTCAACCGGCCAGTGGCAGCGTTCAGTCCCGAATGGGATTATCCATGGTGAGAATTATCCATGTTGAGGCCTATACATGCTGAGGATAGTCCCGTGTGCCGAAAATGGCGGTGCCGATGCGTACCAGCGTACTGCCTGCCGCAATCGCGGCGCTCATATCATCCGTCATCCCCATGGAGAGGGTATCCACCTGAGGATAATGCAATTTTAACTGCGCAAACAGGTCATTCATCGATTGAAACACGGCTAATTGCCGTGCGTAGTCACTTTCCGGTGCCGGAATTGCCATCAGGCCCCGCAGCGTCAGGTGCGGCAGGGCAGCGACGGTAGCGGCCAGGGCGGGAAGATCTGCTGGTTTGATCCCCGATTTGCTGGCTTCACCGCTAATGTTCACTTGCAGCAACACGTTCAATGGCGATAATGCCGCTGGGCGTTGTTCGCTCAGACGTTGGGTGATTTTATGGCGATCGACGGTGTGACACCAGTCAAAATGTTCGGCAACCAGACGGCTCTTGTTGGATTGCAGCGGTCCGATAAAGTGCCATTGTAATGCCACCTGAGGCATGACCTCACGGAAATAAAGCACCTTGTCCACGCCTTCCTGTACATAATTTTCCCCAAAACCTCGCTGCCCGCTGGCAATCGCTTCTTCGATCGCTGCCACAGGTTTGGTTTTACTGACGGCAAGCAAGGTCACCGCGTGCGGGTAGCGCCCACATGCGGCAGCGGAGGCGATCTTCTCTCTGACGTTCTGTAGATTCTGCTCAATCGGGTTCATGGTCATGCTAAGGATAGGGTCTATGGATATCAATGAGTGGATAACCTGTAGTGTAAAACAGAATGCCTCCGATCTGCACCTGTGTAGCGGATATCCACCGATGTGGCATATTGATGGCGAGTTACAACCGATACAGACCAGCGCCTGCTGCAACGCTGCGCAGTTGGAGCGTTGGGGAGACAGTTGGATGACGGCCCATCAGCGCCAGCAATTACACACTGAGGGGCAGGCCGATGGCGCGTTGACCACACCCGACGGCATTCGGCTGCGCGCACATCTGTTTCGTCAGCATGCCTGGCTTTCCGTTGCGTTACGTACCATTGCTACGACGGCACATGCGTTGGAAACACTGCATGCGCCACCGATCCTTGCTTCGTTAATCACGCGACACGCCTGGTTGATTCTGGTGACCGGCGCAACCGGCAGTGGGAAATCCACCACATTGGTGGCGATGGTGAATGCGCTCAGACAGCAGCAGGCTTGCCATGTTATTACGTTGGAAGACCCTATTGAATTTGTCTACTCATCTGCGCCTTGCGCAGATCGCGGCCTGATCCAACAGCGTGAGATCCGTACACTGCCCGTCGTTTGCCCACGGCTTGCGCGGTGCTCTGCGTGAAGACCCAGATGTCATCTTGCTGGGGGAATTACGCGACGGTGAAACCATTCGGTTGGCGTTAACGGCGGCAGAAACCGGGCACTTGGTGCTGGCGACGCTGCATACACGCGGTGCCGCTCAGGCGGTAGAACGTCTGCTGGATGTTTTTCCCGCACAGGAGAAAGATTTTGTGCGCAGCCAACTGGCGCTGTGCCTGCAAGGTGTGGTGGCGCAGCAACTGGTGCCACGACGCGGAGGAGGGCGCGTCGCTCTGTATGAAGTGTTGCTGACCAATACAGCTGTGGCCAGCCTGATTCGTGAGGGCAAAAGCCATCAGTTGCCGGGGCTTTTGCAGATGGGCGGTCAAAGCGGGATGCAAACTTTTGCGCACAGCTGGCAGCAACGCTGGAAAGCCGGATTGTTGCCACCGGATGCGGAGCAGGTTTTTACCCCATAAACGGCGCGGTAAGCAGCAGTGAAAAAAGCCCCGCGACGGCCCGATACGCCACGGGGCTGCCAGAGTTACTTCAGCCCGGCTAATGCCTCTGTCAACGCCAGCATGGTAAGCGACTGACCATACGCGCGCTGTTTGATGGCAATCTTACGATAGTAATCGAGATCGTGCCCGACTGACGTCCCTGCGGAGACATCCGCGACTTCTCCCTGCGGACTGATACGGCTCAACAGGGCATTGACACCTTTCCAGGCGGCATCGTGATAGCGTTCGTCGAGCAGACCAAGGCGTATGCCTTTTAACAGCGCGTAGGTGAAACCGGCGGTGCCGGAAGTCTCCAGATAGCTGTCCTGCTGGTTAAGCAGGGTACGCCACATACCGCTGGCATCCTGATAGCGCACGGCTGCATCGGCTTGACGGCGGAACGTGTTGAGGATCATCTGATAGCTGGCATCTTGGTGGTCCAGCATCTCAAGGAAATCGACGGTGCTGATGGCTGCCCAACCATTACCACGTCCCCACAGTGCCTTACCGTAGTTGCCATTGCCGGTGAAGTTCCAGCCGTGCATCCACAGTCCGGTATCTCTGTCGATCAGGTATTTGATATGCAACAGGAACTGATAGCTGACTTCATCCAGATAGCTTGGGCGATTGAGGTAGGTGCTGGCGCGAGCGTAGAACAAGCCGCTCATAAACAGCGTATCGACCCAGAGCTGCTCTTCATTAAGGTGATCGCTGGTGCAGTGGGAACCCATTCTCCTGGGTGCGCAACAGTTCGTGCTCAATCCAGTGTGCGTATTCCTCGATCAGCGCCTGATGCTCGCGTGTCTCCTGGACGATCCCCATGGTGGTGAGCGTCAGCATTGGTGCCATGCGATTGATGTTTTTCTCCGGTAATCCTTCCGCCAGGCGGCGTTGGTACCATGCCAGCACATAGTCCAGATAACGCTGTTCGCCCGTGACCTGATAAAGACGCCAGATACCGTAGATCCCCACGCCTTGCGACCAGTCCTAGTTTTCGATCGAGAGATTGGAGGCGATCACCTTTTGCTTCTTCAATGCGGCATCGTCCGCGCGAACGGTAATGATCTTATTGAACAACAGCTCAAGTTTTTGATAAATCGCGTCGTAGCGGCGTGCGTATGCCGCGGTGTCCATGTGCGCAGTGTCAAAGGCGTTCATAGTTTTCTCGCATGTTTACAAATAACGTAGTGACAGAATAAAACGGTTTACCCATTGCTAATAGCGCCTACGCCACACGGCTGTGTAGCGCAGGTGCAGGTATTCCATGATTTTTTTCAGAATGCGCTGCCCCGATTTTGGGAACGACTGCGCCATCTCTTCCAGCGTCATCTGGCCATAGTCGTATTTTTGCAGGTGTTCCAGGAACGAGGCCAACAGCTGTGGGTTCTCCATATAGGGAGACGGCGCAATATTGCCATACAGCGATTCCACCTGTTTCAGTCCCTGCACGGGCAACTGCGTGGCATTGAGCGTACCCGCATCCATTAACTGTTTGCTGGCAACCTGACTCAACGGCACACCGCGTTGCAGCCCCATGGCGCTGACCCCTTCTGGCGCATTCAGCAAGAAGTTGATCAACTGGGCAGACTCCTGGGGATATCGAGTGTTTTTGCCGATGGATAACATCATGGCAGGCTTGTAGAACATGCCGCTGTCTTTGGCGCCCGGCAGCGTCGGATAGGGCCCCATTTCCAGCGTGGCCGGCGCTTTCAGGCTGCCGGAGAAGGTGTTGTCGGTACTCCTGGTGTGAACTCCGCCAATCTTGCCTTCCAGCCAATTGGGAATTTCCCAAGCGTTGGTTTTGCCGTAGGCGGCGAAAAACTTCATATTAGGGATGACGTGCCCGTCGACCAGTTTTTTATACATCCCGAAGTAGTCCAGCCACTCCTGCGGGGTAAAGGTGAAGGACTGGGTTTTATCATCGATCATGGTTTTGTTGTATTTCTGAATCATGTACGAGTTCAGAAACGTCATGATGGTGGTGTCGTTATTAGCCAGCACTAACGGGTAGTGATCGTCGCCCAGTTTCTGTTTAAAAACCGGACCAGCCGCCAGCATGTCATCCCAGGTCTGCGGATAGCTCAATCCCACTTTTTTCCACAACTCCGGGTTGTAATACATGGAACGCCCCGTCATAGCGACAGGAATAGCGTTAAGCTTGTTGTCCACGCTGGTCATTTTGAGCGCTTGCGGTGAGAACTGTGTCAGGTCTATCCCTTTGGCATTGTTGAGGTTATAGAAACCGTTGCCGTCCTTGGAAAACAGCACCAGCTAGTTCCAGTTGGTTTGCATCACGTCCGGCTCGGTGTTGCCCGCCAACTGGGTGGTTAATTTGGAGAGGTAGCCATCCCACCCCGCGGGTTCTGCTTTCACCTTGATGTCCGGGTGCGCTTTTTCAAACGCGGCAATGGCGGCGAGCGTTGCCTGGTGGCGCTGGTTGCCTCCCCACCAGGAAAAACGCAGTTCTTTGGTTTGAGCCTGTGCACCAGCGATTCTTGTTACGGCAAAACTCACAGCAAAACATAAGGGCAGTAATTTTATTTTCATAGCAACCTCATTATTTTTTGTAGGGTAAGGCATTCGTCCAATGATTTCGCGAAGTGAGATTAAAACTCCACGACAGCCTTCAACAGATTTTTATTATTAACTATTTCAGTTTCATAAATCGCCGCGAGGGATGAAAAGTCATATCGATGGCTTAACATCATTCCCGCACTGATTTTTCCTTCACTCATCAATCTTGCCACTTTAGCAAAATCCTCATGGTTGTCTCTTTTTTATGAAAATCAGGATCGGAAAAGGAGAGGTTTCCTTTAAATAAACCAACAAAAATAATTTGTCCTCCGTGGCGAATAAGATTAACGCTGTTATTCATCGCAATTTCATTTCCGGTGGCATCAATCACTTTATTTGGCAGTTCTCCCTGGAAGTTGGCACGAAGTTGTTGCTCAAACTGGGGGGATGCCGGGTCCAGTACCGGTATGCCCAGCAGGTTATGGGTATGCGCCCGCCGTTCTGCTTGGGTATCGGCCAGTGCGATATTCAGACCGTCCGCCAGGCCAATGGCCGCGACGCCCAGCCCAATCTGGCCGCCGCCGACGACCAGCACGCTGTCGCCCGGCACACATTCAGCGCGACGGATTGCGTGAGCGCTGATGGCAAAGGGTTCAATCAGCGCCGCCGCAGCTTGGTCAATGCCTTCTGCCAGCAGTACGTTACTTTCCGGCACGGCGATATATTCCACCATTCCGCCATCCTGATGTACGCCGATAACCGAGATATTTTCACAGCAATTCGGACGATGATTTAAACAGGCGCTGCACGCGTTACAAAAAAGATAAGGAATAACGGCCGCCTGTTGCCCAATATGAAAACGGGTGACATTATTCCCGATGGCAACAACGTCACCACAAATTTCATGACCGAGCACGCGAGGAAAATTAAAGAAAGGCTGTTTCCCCGCCCAGGCATGAATGTCGGTGCCGCATATGCCGACCGTTTTGACTTTTAATAATACTTCGTTTTCCGCTGGTGTTGGCACGGGTCGTTCTTTATATTTGAATTGTGTGGGCTGTCGGCATATAAGACTTTTCATTTTTTATTCTCTACATCAATTTCCCCTGGTGCATTTATCTTTTCCTAAAACTAAGGACCATGTTGCAGAGTGTTTTCAGTAATGTGATAAATCACACTGACTTCGGCTCTTAATAGGTTTTTAATGAATAAAAAACCATAACGGGTACTTTATGAGCCGCACACCGACCTTACGCCAGCATGTAATTAATCAGTTTCTCGATGCGATAAATCAGGCTTCGCTGGTTTCTCCGTTGCCTTCGCAGGCGGTGCTGGCCGAGATGTTCAACATCAGTCGGACTACCGTGATGCACACGCTGGATTACCTGACGGAGAGCGGCATCGTGGTGCGCGAGGGCGGCAAATATCACATCGCGCGCGTGCTGGAGAACAATGACGGTTTTGATGTGATTGCGGAAACGCTGGAGGAACAGACGGCACTGTTCGAAAAGCGCTTTTATCACATGATCAACCAGCGCCAGATCGTGCCGGGCGATGCTTTTACCGAACTGCAATTAGCGCGTTGGTGCCACGTCCGACCGGTAGTCGTGCGCGAGTTTCTGCTGCGTTTCTCACGTTACGATCTGATAGAGAGTCTGCGCCGGGGCTATTGGCGTATGAAGCAGTTCGATCAGGCCTATGCCGAAAAACTGTTTGAACTGCGGGAGATGTTGGAAACGCACGCGCTAAACGCCTTTATGAACTTGCCTGACATTGACCCGCGTTGGATCACGGTGAAAGAACTGCTGGAGAGCCATCGTGAACTGCGTAATCGCATTCAGGAATACTATCGCCTGTTTTCGCCGTTGGATCAGCAACTGCAACAACTGATTGTTTCTGCTGCGGATAATCCGTTTTTTGATCAGATGAGCGAGATAATCTCGGTGGTGTTCCACTTTCACTACCAGTGGGACGAGCGCTCGCTCAAGCAACGCAATACGCTGGCGGTGGAGGAGCATCTGGCATTGTTGAGCGCGATGCTGTGTCGTAACGATCTGCTCGCAATGCGTGAACTGCGCCGCCATTTGGATACCGCGAAGCAGTCGATGATCGATTCGATGGAACGACAAATGCCCGCCAATGCGGCGTCCTGAGTGCCGCGTTGACGGGAGGGGCGGGTTATGCCTGGTAGATCAGTTGTTCCGGCACGCGCTGCATGATGATCTTGCCATGACGAATGGAAACGCGCGCTTTGGCCTGCTTGCGCACGGCTTCGTAGTCGTTTTCTGCATCCAGAATCACCAGATTTGCCGGGCGACCCACAGCAATCCCGTAACGATTGCCGAGGTTGAGCGCCTTGGCGCTGTTATCGGTGACGAAATCCAGACAGCGTTGCAGGTCGTCATACCCCATCATGTGGCAAATGTGCAATCCGGCATCGAGTACGCGCAAGATATTGCCATTGCCCAGCGGGTACCACGGATCTTTGATGGAGTCTTATCCGAAGCAGACGTTCATACCCGCACGATCCAGTTCCGCCACGCGGGTAACGCCACGGCGTTTCGGGAAGGTGTCAAAGCGCCCTTGCAGGTGAATACTCTCGGTGGGGCAAGAGACAAAACTGATCCCTGGGCGCTTCAGCAGACGGAACAGTTTGGAGCAGTAGGCATTATCATAAGAGCCCATCGCCACGGTGTGGCTGACGGTCACTAATTCACCCACTTGACGCGCACGCGCCTCTTCCGCCAGCACTTCGAGAAAACGCGACTGTGCGTCGTCGGTTTCATCGCAGTGCACATCCACCAGACAACCGGTGCGTTCAGCCAAATCCATCAAGAATTTGATGGAGCTGACGCCTTGTTCACGGGTGTATTCGAAATGGGGAATGCGACAATCTGAAGATCGATCAGATCGCGCGCTTCTTCTTTCACTTCCAGCATCGCTTGCAGCGCGGCCAGCGTCGGGTCGGTTACGTCGATGTGGGTGCGCACATGCTGAATGCCGTGATCGCGCAACATACCGATGGTGGTGTGGGCGCGACGCTTGGTGTCTTCGTGGTCGATGATGGCTTTGCGTTGGCCCCAGCGCTCAATGCCTTCAAACAATGTGCCGCTCATGTTCCATTCTGGCTCTCCTGCCGTCAGGGTAGCATCCAGATGGATATGGGGCTCCACCAGCGGCGGGATCACCAGATTGCCTGCGGCATCAAGCACATCGGAGGCAGTAACTGGCGCGATTAAGGTCGGTTGCGCATCGATAGTGGCGATAGCGCCATCCTCCAGAGTGAGGGTGAACAGGCCGGATTGATGACGCAGTTCAGCATTGATGATTTTCATAGAAACTCCTGCTGTTTCGCATGAGACATGCGCCAGATTAAGAGGGCAACGGAGACGTTTAGTCGCCACTGCTGGTCATTCACGCGGTGGTCGGATTGACGTTCGATCCGTTGCAAACGTTGATTGAGGGTGTTGCGGTGAATACCGAGACGCTCGGCGGCTTTGATAACGTTGCCGTTTTCTTGCAGTATTGCTTCCAGCGTGTCGATCAACAGCGCCGGATGTTTACGGTTGGCGGCAAACAGCGGTCCCAGTGTTTCTTTCATAAAACGGTTGACCAGCTCTTGGTCGGGGATAGCTGTCAGTAATTGCAGCACGCCCAAGGCGCTAAAGTCACAGATCCCTTTGTCGGGACGCATGCTTTCAGCCACTTCCAACGCGCGCCGCGCCTCACCTAATCCGCGTCGATAATGGTGTGCCTGGGTGACTGTGCAAGAGAGGCCACAAAATAGCGACAGCGGTTGGAGCGACGGGCTTAATGACTGGCGCATTTCTGCCAGTCAGGCTTTGCCATCAAGAAACGCAGCATCCTCTTCTGGCCAGAACAGAATAAACAGTTCACTCAGCGTGACCAGCGGCAGTGAAGCGGGCTGGGTGGCAAGCCGCTCTTCCAACGCCTGTTGCAGCGTCTGACGCGCGGCTTGTAGCTGCGATTCTGCACTGTCCGGCGGATGGTTATCAAACAATGCGGGGATACCTGACAGGCGCAGAGTAATCACCCGGTGCGGGCGGTTCAGCGTCAACTGTAAATGCGAAGCACGTTGACGCGTCAGTTCGATGCTGGGGTAATCGCCGGTAAGCAGTTGGGTCAAAATTTCCCGCTGTGAACGTAGCAGGCTGTCGCGTTGTACCAGCACTGTGCCCACAAGCTGAGTGACGATGACCATCTTCAGCATGTAGGGCTGTTCAATCAGGGGTATACCCAGCAGATCTGCCAGTGCAACGACAGAATCATGGATTGCATGAATAAACGCCTCGCCGGTGAGAATAACCATCCCGGCTATGTCGCTCTGATGGCCTTCCTGCAACAAACGCAGCAGGTTCGCTTCATCACGGGCGTGGTTGATGCCGGTAACGAACACCAGTTCACCGCCCATGATCCAATCCGCGATCCCTTCGTTTTCTGCCACGTAGTACCAGCGTACCGGTCGATGGCAGTGGCGTTGGCCTGCGCGTAGCCGCAGGGCTTCAAGCCCTGGTAACGCCAGAATGTCGCCCACCGTGAGGTTCATGGCTTATTCTCCTGACAGCGCCATCGTGGGCGCAAAACGTTTTGCCAGCACGCTCAGCAGAACATAGCTGCCTGCCGAAGCGGCAATCCCCACCAGTGGTGCAATCCACGGTGACAAATAAGCCATAACTGCTCCGATAGCATAGGCACTGAGGCCGATGTAGTTGAAACGGGGCAAAGTAGCGGATTGAATGGACGGATACTGGCAGCGATAGCGGAAAACATAGTCCGCCATGATAACCCCGCCAATCGGAGGGATGATCGACCCCAGCAGGATCAGAAACGGAATCAGCATTTCATACATGCCACCAATCGCGAGCACAATGCCAATGGCGGCACCTATCAGCGTCAAGGTACGACGTCGCTCGCTGCGCAGCAGGTGGCAGGCAGCGGCGGAAACGTTGTAGATGGTCGGCCCTTGAATGGTCCACAGGTTCAAACACAGCATGATCACCGCAGCGATTGAGAGCCCCTGCAACATCATTACGGCAACAATATCGGCCTGTTTGTAGACGATGGCGCAGTAAGCGCCGGAAATGATCATCAGCCCGTTACCGCCGAGAAAACTGATAAAGCTGGCGCTGACGGCGATGCGGCCGCTGCGTGCCAGGCGTGTCCAGTTGGTGGTCTGCGTTGCACCACTGGCTAAGGTGCCGAACACCATGGTGATAGCGGCGTAAAAGCTCATGGTTTGGTCTGGTACAATTTTCGCCAGTCCTTGCCAGCCGCCGACGTCATGCGTGGCAATCCACATGGAGACAATCAGCATCACAAACATCAGTGGTACCGAGATGCGTGACAGCGCATCCAGCCCTTTGTAGCCGACGATGGCGGTAAGGCAGAAGCCGAGGCCAAACAGCACCATCAATAGTGATACGCTCTCTGGCAGCGCCAGCAGCTTGACCATCGCAATCGCCACGGTGGCGGTTCCCCAGGCATACCAACCCAGTTCGGCAAAACCGAGCAGAAAATCAGAGAGTTTGCTGCCATGTTCTCCGAAACAAAAACGGCCCATCAGCACCGAGTTCAGGCCGCTGCGCGCTGCGATCAGTGCCAGTGCGGCAGCATAAGTGGCCAGCAAGACATTACCGATAATTGCCACCCACAGCATATCGACGATATTGAATGCGACGCCGATTTTTCCGCCAGCAAACATGGTGCCGGTAAAAAAGGTAAAGCTGAACAACACCATGGAGATGGAGAGTAATCCCTTGCGCCCCTCTTTGGGGGCTTCGCTAAGGGGAAATTCGTTTTGAGCCGACATCGTTGCGTTTCTCTGAATATGCCCTCGCGAGGGCTGATAAAAACGCGGGAAATACAGCAATATCCGTGCCCGTTTTACGGCAGAAAAAGATGGGTAAACAGAATAACGTTATCAGTGCGTGGCGCACACTTATAGCTGTTTTTCACTGTTTATCCGCCCCGTCTTTGTGCAGGGTGGTGTGCATTGCACAAAAATGGGGGATGTCTTTTAGCAGGGAAAAAGGCAGAACCGACGTTCAAATCCAGGGAATATGCTAAATAATTCGCCGGATCATTTGCGACTGGTTTATTATTGCTAGTAAATCTGGCTCTTATGTTATTTTCCGTTCATGTTAGTGGCGTATTTTCTTTCTGCGGCGTTGCGGCTCAGGCTGTAGAAACGCAGTAGTGTGCTGTTGGCATGAGCTTTGATGATTTGACGAACGCTGTTGTGATGAGCATTGTTGCGATGAACATTGATACGACGTTCCTACCGATACCCGAGGGTATCCGAGGTTTCTGTGCAGTTAACCAGTTTTACGGATTACGGATTACGCGCGCTGATATACATGGCATCACTGTCTGAAGGGAAGATGACGAACATTACTGAAGTGACGCAAGTGTATGGCGTCTCTCGTAATCATATGGTCAAAATTATCAATCAACTTAGTCGGGCTGGCTTTGTGATGGCAGTGCGCGGTAAAAATGGCGGCATCCGTTTGGGCAAGCCAGCGCAAACCATTCGCATTGGCGATGTGGTACGCGCGCTGGAACCGCTGTCTCTGGTCAACTGCAACCATGATTTTTGCCACATCACGCCGGCATGCCGCTTAAAAGGGGTACTGCAAGAGAGCCTTCAGCGCTTTCTCTCCGAACTGGACCAACATACGTTGGCCGATATGGTGAAAGAGAACCCGCCGCTTTATAAATTATTGTTGGTTGAATGAAGCCCGTTCAGCCTTCT
Source organism: Candidatus Symbiopectobacterium endolongispinus (assembly GCF_018777385.1). Classification (GTDB taxonomy): domain Bacteria; phylum Pseudomonadota; class Gammaproteobacteria; order Enterobacterales; family Enterobacteriaceae; genus Symbiopectobacterium; species Symbiopectobacterium endolongispinus. The sequence continues at coordinate 541,544 of NZ_JAFJYB010000004.1, forward strand.
GCTGAAGACAACGGAGGAACCGCAATGTCCCAAGATCCATTCCTGGAACGAGAAGCAGAAAAATACGAATCACCCATCCCCAGCCGCGAATACATTCTGGCTCACATCGAAAAACGCAATACGCCCATTAGCCGCGATGAACTGGCTGCCGATTTGGAACTCACTACGGAAGAGCAGCAAGAAGCGCTGCGTCGTCGTTTGCGCGCGATGGAGCGTGACGGTCAACTGGTGTTTACCCGCCGCCAATGCTATGCGTTGCCGGAAAAACTGGATTTGCTGCGTGGCACGGTGATCGGCCACCGCGATGGTTTTGGTTTCCTGCGTGTAGAAGGGCGCAAGGACGACTTGTACCTGTCGGCTGAAGAGATGAAACGCACTATGCATGGCGATGTGGTGCTGGCGCAACCGCTGGGTGCCGATCGCAAAGGGCGGCGTGAGGGCCGTATCGTGCGGGTTCTGGAACCGCGTACCGGGCAGGTTGTCGGTCGCTACTTCCTCGATGCCGGTATGGGGTTTGTGGTGCCGGATGACAGCCGCCTGAGCTTCGATATTCTTATCCCGCAAGAGAACATCAACGGCGCCCGTATGGGCTACATGGTGGTGGTTGAGTTAACGCAACGTCCCACGCGCCGTACCAAAGCCATCGGGAAGATTGTTGAGATCCTGGGCGATAAAATGGGTACCGGCATGGCGGTGGATATCGCATTGCGCACTCACGATATCCCGCACACCTGGTCGAAACAGGTCGAAGAACAGATCAAAGATTTCAACGAACAGGTGCCGGAAAGTGCGAAAAAAGGGCGCGTCGATCTGCGTTCGCTGCCGCTGGTGACGATTGACGGTGAAGACGCGCGCGATTTTGACGATGCGGTCTACTGTGAGAAAAAACGCGGTGGCGGCTGGCGTTTGTGGGTTGCCATCGCTGATGTCAGCTATTACGTGCGTCCCAATACGCCGCTGGATCATGAAGCGCGGGCGCGCGGCACCTCGGTCTATTTTCCTTCGCAAGTGGTGCCTATGCTGCCGGAAGTACAGTCGAACGGCCTGTGTTCGTTGAACCCGGACGTGGATCGGCTGTGTATGGTGTGCGAGATGACCATTTCTGCGACTGGCAAGCTGACGACATACAAATTCTACGAAGCCGTGATGCGTTCCCATGCGCGCCTGACTTACACCAAGGTGTGGCATATGTTGCAAGGCGATGCGGAACTGCGTGCGCATTACCAGCCGCTGGTAGGCGGATTGGAAGAGCTGCACAAGATGTATCAGGTGTTGGAAAAAGCGCGTGAAGAACGCGGCGGCATTGCCTTTAAAACCGAAGAAGCGAAGTTTATCTTCAACGCGGAACGCCGTATCGAACGCGTGGAATCGATGGTGCGTAACGATGCGCACAAACTGATTGAAGAGTGCATGATTCTGGCCAATATCTCGGCGGCCAGATTCGTTGAGAAAAATCAGGAGCCTGCACTGTTCCGGGTGCACGATCGCCCGAGTGAAGACCATGTGCTGGCACTGCGCAGCGTGCTGGGTGAGCTTGGTTTGACGCTGAAAGGCGGTATGAAGCCGGAACCCAAAGATTATTCAGAACTGATGACGCTGGTGGCGGATCGCCCCGACCATGAAATGCTGCAAACCATGATGCTGCGCTCCATGAAACAGGCAATTTACGATCCGGAAAATCGCGGTCACTTTGGTCTGGCGCTGACATCATACGGTCACTTTACGTCGCCGATTCGCCGCTACCCCGATCTGTCACTGCACCGTGGCATCAAGTATTTGCTGAGCGATCGTCGTGAACGTTGGACGCCGACTGGCGGTTGGCACAGCGATCTTAATGAGATGCTGCAACTGGGCATGCACTGTTCGCTGACTGAGCGGCGGGCGTATGAAGCCACGCGCGATGTCGCCGACTGGTTGAAATGTGACTTTATGCAGGATCACGTCGGTGAATCTTTTACCGGGATTATTTCCAGCGTGACCGGCTTTGGCTTCTTTGTGCGTCTCAACGATCTGTTTATCGATGGTCTGGTGCATGTCTCGACGCTGGATAACGACTACTACCGTTATGACAATGTGGGCCAACGCTTGATCGGTGAATCAAGCGGGCAGGTCTATCGTCTTGGTGATGATGAAGTCGAAATTCGCGTGGAAGCGGTTAATATGGACGAACGCAATATCGATTTCTCTCTGTTCTCCAGCACACGCAAAGTGCGCGGTGAAGGCAATACTGCACGCGACAAGGCGAAAAAACCGGAGCGCCGTGAGGCGCGGCCAGCACGGCGCGGTGGTAAGAAACCGGCTAATTTTGAGCCTGACAGTGCGTTTCGCAAGGACGATAGAGCAGGGAAAAAGGCTGCGCCCGATAAGGTGAAAGCAAAGGCCAAGGCGAAGAAAAAGACCGACAAGGCGCAGAAAAACGCCGAAAAAACGCGTAAAATCGCCGCCGCCACCAAGGCGAAACGCGCCAGTAAAAAGAACGCGGCACAGTAATGCCCGCAGCGAACGGCGGAGCTTACGCCGTTCGTTAACACACCACGTTTGAAGAGTATCAATGAGCGAAATTATTTACGGTATCCACGCAGTCAACGCCCTGTTAGAACGCGATCCACAGCGTTTTCTGGAAGTCTTCATCCTTAAAGGGCGTGAAGATCGCCGCTTGCAACCGGTGATCGCGGCCTTGGAAGCTAATGGCATTGTGATTCAGGTAGCGAATCGTCAATGGTTGGATAGCAAGGTTGAAGGGGCCGTGCATCAGGGGATCGTGGCGCGCGTCAAAGAGGGGCGTCAGTATCAGGAAAACGATCTGCCGGATCTGCTGGCAAGCGTAGCACAGCCGTTTTTGTTGGTACTGGATGGCGTTACTAATCCTCACAACCTCGGTGCGTGCTTGCGTAACGCGGATGCCGCCGGGGTGCATTCGATCATTGTGCCGCGCGATCGTTCTGCGCAACTCAATGCCACCGCGAAAAAAGTGGCCTGCGGGGCGGCGGAAAATGTGCCTTTGATCCGCGTGACCAATCTGGCGCGCACGCTGCGCCTGTTGCAGGAAAATCAAGTGTGGATCGTTGGGACCGCGGGTGAAGCCGACCACACGCTCTATCAAAGCAAGCTGACTGGACCGCTGGCGCTGGTTATGGGCGCGGAAGGGGAAGGGATGCGTCGTTTGACGCGTGAACACTGCGATGAGTTGATCAGCATCCCGATGGCCGGTAGCGTTTCGTCGCTTAACGTTTCGGTTGCGACCGGTGTTTGTCTGTTTGAAGCGGTGAGACAGCGTCTGGCGTAACCATCCTCTGTTTTGTGCATCAACGCGTCTGCTTAGCGATACAGCACGGCGCGTGATGTCCACATGTTGGTCAATTAGTGCTCTTGCTTCAACGTGATGGTGTAATAGCGTGCGCCGTAAGCGTCAGCTTTTTGTTGAATGGCACGATCGGCGTCGTCGCTACTGCCTCGCACGTTGACCGATATCGATCCCATTTTCTCTAAGGTGCTGGTTTGGGCATAGACGATAAGCTGCGCCTGCTGTGTTGGCGGCGGCAGCGGCATTGGCTTACTTTGAAAAGCACTACAGGCGCACAGCAGCGTCATGAGGGAAAAGGTGATGAACCGTGTAAGCGCAGTCATAAGTTCCTTGCAACTGTAAAAAAGGGCGGGGAGTGTTTCGCAGCTTGCCCTGAGTGAACAGGGGCGTCAAGCCCCTCGGTGGTGACGCGCTATTTCACCAGATGTACTGATTTAACGTCGATCTCTACGCTATTCCAGTCTTTATCTACTTCGCCTTCGATACGTATTTTGTCATTGGGCGTGACGGTTTGCCCTACCCAGCGTTTGTCATCGATATCAACATTCACGGTGCCAGAGCTGTCGCGAAACTCGTACAGTTCATGTCCTAACTGCCGCACCAGATGACCTTCCAATACCACCCAGACATCGTCCCTGAGCGTTTTAGCCTGTTCTACGGTGGTCAAACCGGGCACCGGGCCTTTAAATCAGCCAGACGTAGTGCCTGCGCTGTTCGGTGCGACAAATCCCCCTTGTTGCGCAACCGCACCAACAGAAACAGCACCTAATAAAAGGGCGATAAACGTTCTCTTCATCATGATGTCCTTGAGGTTATGGCCTGAGATAAGTGTGGATGGTTGTGCTCTTATTCTCAAGAAATGAAACGCTTTATTCTGTCTTTTAGCGGTTTTATTGTGTCTTATAACAAGGGTGTTTTCTGTAACATGCTGTTTATTATTTGATTTATCATCCCGCCTTTTTTCACTCGTCTTTTTTAACCCTTTTAGAAAGGTCTCTTTCCATGACGTTGTTACCTCCGGTTTCGGGCGCATCTGGCGGCTCGAGATATTCTGTGATGCCACCGTCCCGATGTAAAACGCCATCAAACCTGGGTCACGATGAACGTAAACCGCTACGAGATACGTTGCGTGCGGTATCCGTTTCCCCTCTGACGTTGGAATCCGGTGTAGAGACCGCTAACAAGGCATTCAAGCCTAGTAACACGCAGGCAAATACAGGAGCATCATGTGTTAAAAAAACGTTGCTACTGGGGGGGCTTCTGCTATTGGGCGAAATGGCGTGTCGGGCAGGGGCTACCGGGATCGCCACTTTTCGCTCGCGATACCAGGATGAACCTGAGAGGCTGCCTATCGATTTGTATCCTGGAACTGCCCACGTTGGAACATTTTCACCCTATTTACCTCCCGCCGGATATCGCGATAGCGCATTGACGCTTTTGCCGCTAGCGTCCGAGTCGGTGGAACACGCCAGCGCGCTTGCTGACGTGAACCCGGAGGTGTATTCGCAGGTTGAGGTGCTTTCAGACGCTGAGCATACGGCGCTGGCGGATTATTTGCGTCAGTTTCAGACCTCAAAGGAAAGGCATGCGGATCGCGCCATAAGAGCGCGGCGCAATACCAAGCATTCTTCCTCACCGATCTCTCGTTTTAACCTGATGTATGACCGCGCTAAATTACCAGCGGCGGATAAGTCTCATGTCATTGCCATATTGAGTGATGAATTTTTGCGTTTTCCCTTGCCAGACATTAAAACACGAGGACCCGCCTACACCTGGATGGTTATCGATATGCTATTGCTGGGGCTGGGGAAAAAGAGACGCCGTTTCGCCTTAGCTATCAAAAGCTGGGACGCGCAGCCCGCCGACGGCTGGCGAAATTCAGCCACATCAGCTACGTCAAACAGTATCTGAATGAAACGCCTCCGCATTTTGCGCCCAGGCGCAAGACGGCCGCAGCGCAATCATTGATGAAAAAATATGCGCAGGAATCACGTCAACATGCTATTCAACACTCCGCATACTGGCAGGGAAATGCGGCAGGTCTGAACCGTGTAATAACAGACGTGTACAAGAAATATTATGCGCAACTGGCGGAACATTTTCCGCCTCCTGCGCTCGATCAATCTCATCGAATCATGTTTGCCCATAGGATGCTCAATGGGGATCGGATCTACCTGCCTGAGCATTTCACCACTAAGGCGCTTTATTTGGGGGTTCACACGCGAGAGGCTCTCGCACAAGGGGACACTTCCTTCTACTTCCCTGCCGATACCAATCCCTTTTTGCGTCTGGCGTGTACGAGAACGCCGAACATTGCGGACCATATCGCTACGGAACTTGGTACGTTGCTCAGTGCACTGAAGGCCAACACCACGTTTCAGCGCCTGTTTGAAGCGACGCCCGACTTCCGTGCCATTGGTATTGTGATTCATGCGCTTGAAATGCTCCATTCATCTAATATTCCCCATGCCATTCGCCATTTTCTTGAAGGTAAACTCAATCCGCAGTTGGTAACCGTGAAGGATCGCGTTGTTCCGCATCTTCTTGCTCTGTCCACCGTGCTTGATTCGCGCGTGGTGTATATTTCTCTGGCCCATTCAGAGATGAAAATTGCCGATCATTATGCATTTGATCCTGCGTTTGAAGATTTTATTCGTAAGCATCTCTCTATGTTTGATGAGCAGCGCTTGGCTGAGGGGGGATTGAAACCTATGCTGATGTGTAATCCGAATATTTATCGTGGAGTGGATCTGCCCGCATTTTGCCTACGGCCAGAGCTGCGGCTCGAATATCGACAGCATTATCAACATCGGCTGTATCAGGCTCTGCTGGAGCTGATGAAGAAGAACATCTATGCAGTGGTGTATACCCGCGATGAGTTTACCCGCGACAGGAATTTGATGTTTTATAAAAGGGCTCTGGCCGCCACTGGCACCATTGCTGGCATGCTGTTGCTGATAGTGACTGGCCCCACAGGCGCTGCGGTACTGGCAACGATCGGGCTTGCCTCTGGTTTGGGCGAAATAGCGGTCAATTTGAAACAGGCTGCCAGCACTGATAATGGTGTGGTGTATGAGCAGGCATTCTCCGAAGCACAAATCGGGGGCGTGGTTTCTTGCATTCGGTACCCTGGGCGATGTCATTGGTGCCGGTCGCTTGAGTGTCCAACAGATACAGGCACGACAAATGATGGTATCTGCGGGCAAGCGTCAATCATTTGTGCCAAAGCTGGTTCGATTAAAAGGAAAAAAAATCAGAGGTGAGCGGCGCTATCGCGGCGATCGACTCTATAAAAGCAGCCCGGATTTTACGCCCATCAAACTACGTAATGCGCGTGAGGTTGGCACCGTCGGCTATCGTACCCTGGCAGATGACCATTATGTGCAGTTTTTTACCAAAAGCCCCAAGGGCGTCCAACAGCATGGCAGCAAAACCCTGGTGATTTCTGCCCATGGCGGCTATTTTGATAGCGATCTGGCTCAACCCAGCGTCATTATCCCTGCGGATATCACGTTAAAAATACTCTCTCCACATGGTACTCTTCTTGAGGATCCGGGGCTGGATACTGTGATGAACGATGACGTGGGTTTTCGGGCATTTTTAACGGTAAAAGGGAAAAGCAGGAGACGCATTTTATTCCCCAGCACCACTATGAGTGGCGATATAAAGATGATTATCAGCCGCACACACTAAAAAACAGTATGGGACGCGCTGATGGGTTGCAGAATTATCGCCATTTCCATTATGAAGGTGACACAAAATGGAAGATTGGCCAGGCACTGGTGAAAAATCGGCGATTGGCTGTGGAACACAAAGCTGCGTTAAGCGATGTGTTGATCGTTAACACTCAGCTTAAATATGAGATTGATCCCGATCCGCTGTTGGCGAGCGTTCAGCGCGTGATTGATCTCGACAAGGAAAGGAAACTGCTGAACGTCAACGGTGAGCGCTATAACACGCTGGTGTTCCCCCATTGCCGCTCTAATTTTGCACTGCCGGATGATCAGATATAAACTTACCGATTGGTGTATCTCGCACCGGATAACCTGTCTGAGGGGCAGAGTCTGGTCAGAGTAATGCGCACCACATTGACGCGCGAACACGATGGCTTGCCCTTTCAGCGTTACGATGAAGATCTGGGCGACGCTGCGTTATCCTCTGGCGCAGTCCTTGTGCCGTGTACTCCTAATTACTCACCAGTTCAGTGCTTTTCTGCGTTGCCTGACCAATTTGCACCACGGCGACATTGACCTGTTCGATGCCTGTCGATTGCTCACGTGAGGCGGTGTCAATTTCATTGATGATGGTGCTGAGCTGATGAATACGTTGCAGTAAATCGTCCATTGCCGACTGAGTTTTGGCGGAAATGCGATAACCCGCTTCAATTTTTTCCAGCGATTCGTTAATCAGCGTTTCAATCTCCTTCACCGCGGTTGCACTGCGTTGTGCCAGCGCACGCACTTCGGCGGCGACTACGGCGAAACCTTTACCGTGCTCTCCGGCGCGAGCCGCTTCAACTGCCGCGTTCAGTGCCAGAATGTTGGTCTGGAACGCGATGGATTCGATCATTGAGGTGATATCGGAAATACGCTGCGATGAATCCTTGATGTCGCTCATGGTAGAGACGCTGTCGCTCACGCGCTCGTTGCCGTGCTGGGCGGCGTTGGCGCTCTCTTCCGCCAACTGGCGCATGCTGGAAACGTTGTCCGCGTTTTGCCTCACCGTCGCTGAAATCTGCTCCATGCTGGCAGAGGTTTCTTCCACGCTGCTGGCTTGACGGCTGATTTGCTCGCTGATGTTTTCGCTATCTTGCGCCAGCGCATCGGTACTGGCGCTGATCTCTTCTGCGGAGGCGCGCACCTGGGCGTCGATCGCGCCAACCCTTGCCCGATGCCATTGATGGCACCGATCAGGCGGCCCACTTCATCATTGCGTTGCGTGGTCAACGTGGCTTGCAGGTTCCCGGCAGAGAACTGTTCTGCCACTTTCACCACGTCTTCCAGCGGTCGGCTTAGCCACTGGCGCGTCAGTAACATAAAGAACACGGCAAAAATCAGCGTCAATAAGGCACCCCCAGCCAGGAACAGATTGCGTGTGTGAGTGATGTTAGCCAGCAGACTGCTTTTGCTCAGCGTACCAACGATCACCCATCCCCACTGCGGCACTGCCTGAAAAACCATCACCTGTTGCTGTTCGTTCGGCGACAGGCTGTTGTCACGGTACTCCAGCGTGCCGTCATTGGCACCCAGAATCTGGCTCAGCGCGCCTTCGGACCAGTCAGGGCGCTGGTTAGCGCGCGTTCGGTGGTAGGGTAATTGCCGAGTTCGTTGCCTTTTTTCGCATTAATCACGAAGAAATGCCCATCTTCGCCAATGCGCTTTTCCAAAATGCGTTGCTGCGTCAGGGTGAATTCACGCGTGATATCGATGCCGACAAACTGGATGCCGATAATCTGGCCTAATGTATCCTTGATGGGCGTGTATTGGGTGATGTACTGCTTGCCGAACAGCGGAGCCAATCCGCTATAGGTGCCACCCTTCATAATGCTGGTGTAGGCTGTGCTTTCCCTGTCGAGCCGGGTGCCGATGGCGCGGGTGCCATCCTCTTTTTTCAATGAGGTCGTGATGCGCACAAAGTCATCGCCGTCGCGCACAAACAGTGTTGAAATCGCGCCAGTGCGGCTGAGAAAATCATCTACGATGGCAGTGTTCACATTCAACTGCGTATCGCCCGCTTTCAGCGTAGGCTGTGAACCATCGCCGTAAGGTACTCGCTGGGTGGTATCAATGCTGTATTGGGTAGGGAGGAAACTGGCGAACAGCGTGCTGTAGTTGCCCACTTCCGCTTGTAACCTGGCATCGTACATAGTGATCATGTCCGTCACATCGGTCACCTGGCTCTGCATATCGTGCAGCGTCAGCGCTTTTAACTGATCGCCCGCAGAACGCGTCAGTGACAATGTGAAAACCAAAAACAGCACGGCCACACTCAGCGAGGCGATCGCCGAGAGCTTGATGTCTAAACCCTAGTGTCGAAAAGAAGAAAATTGCAGCATGCTATGTCTCTTTTATTAGTGCAATCCGTGCTGGAAAATAACCCATGATGTTGTCCGTACAGCTAAGCGCCAGCAGTTAACGCCAGTAACGGCAGAGTAAGTAAATAATTCATCTGATTTGTGTAACTTTACATTGCAATCTTTGTTATAAATCATTGCGAATTTGTATTTAAAAAAATTTATTTTTGGTGATAGGGTGTTAGGCAACCCGAGTTTATGCTTAACGATGTGCGGAAAGAAAAAAGAGAGAACCCACATGGTAGAAATTTCGCCAGATACCCTGAACGGGATTGATGTCCTGCATGCGACCCCCAGCGGTCAGCAGGCATATCCGTTACCGACGATATTCTTTTTTCATGGCTATACCTCGTCCAAGGAAGTATACGCCTATTTTGGCTATGCGTTAGCACAAGTGGGGTTTCGTGTTATTTTGCCTGACGCGGCGATGCACGGCGCGCGTTATGACGGTGATGAGGCCCGCCGTTTACGCCATTTCTGGGACATTCTGCAATTTAACGTGCAAGAACTGCCGGGGCTGGTGGATGCCGCGCGCCAGCGCGGGTGGATTGCGGATGAGAAAATTGGCGTTGCGGGGGCATGACCGCGTTGGCCAGCATGGCGCGCTATCCGTGGATTTCAGCCGTCGCGGCGTTTATGTGGTCTGGATATTTTTCTGCGCTGTCGCGCTCGCTTTTCCCTCCGGTCCCTGCAGGAAGCCCGGGGTCTGACGATCTGCTGCGCCAGTTGGCGCAAACGCTGGTCAATTATGATGTCACCGACCGGCTGTCTGCGTTAGCAGATCGCCCGCTATTGCTGTGGCATGGCGATGCTGATGACGTTGCCCGCTGCCGATAGCGCGCTTGTATGCGGCACTGAAAGCGGATAATCAGCACCATAATGTCACCTACACCTACCTGACGGAACGTGACGTGGGGCCACCGCATCACCCCGTTAGCGCTAACGGCGGGCAGTCGCTTCTTTGCCCGGCATTTTGCCTCTGTGCCATTGACCGAGACGCCGATAGCCTGATGCGACGATAGACGATACTGCCTGATGTATCCCGTTGACGCGGCGTGATTACTGCTCAGGATAGATGGATGCCATCTGCCAGTGGGTAAAGGTCTGGCAGTACGCCACCCCATTTTCGGCATAAAGCGCGATGCCGCGTCCTTCTGTTGGTGGATAAATACGGCTGGTGAGACAAGTTTACCCTTGATTGACAAAGACTTCCACTGAGGAACGATCGATAAAAATCCGCAGATCAAGCGTGTCGCCATCGGGCAGTGCCACACTGCGATAGCCGCCGACGCCCAGTCCGGATTGACTGCGATCCAACACCAAACGACGAGACTGCGTATCGACATAAAACCGGGTGACGTAGCGCCGATCGTCGCTGACGGCAATCTCGATGCCGAAGCGTTCCGCTTGGCTTTTTTGAATATCCCACGTCATGTGAATTTCTGCCTGAAGTGCGCTGATCCCCAGCCTGCGTCGTTGGTTTTTCAGCGAAAAAGCGGGTAGGGTATGCGCTTCTCGGCGCAGTGCTTGCAGTTCACGCACTGGCATCATTCTGACGCGCCCTTGCGCATCCAGCGACAGTTCGCGCGGCAGCGTGAGGCATCCGGCCCAGCCGTCGGCCTGAGTGGGTCTTTCGGACTCCCACATATCCATCCAGCCGAACAGCAAGTGGCGCCCATCGGTAGTGACGAAAGATTGTGGTGCATAGAAATCGTGACCGGAATCCAATTCCTGAAAATGCTGCTCAAGCGTAAAAGGATGGCCCGGCTGCTAGCGTCCCAAAATATAGCCGCTCTGAAAGCGATTACGGTAGCGATAGCCTTCGGGCGTCATGCCCTGTGGTGAAAACATCAGCAGGTATTTATCCCCAAGCTGGAAGAAATCCGGGCACTCCCACATATAGCCCAACCAGCGATCGGCTTTAGCCAGCACCCCTTCCAGACGCCATTGGAATAGAGAGGTGCCGCTGTAAAGCAATACCTGCCCCCTATCATGGGTATCACGCGCGCCAACCACCATAAACCAGCGGCCATTCTGCTTCCAGACCTTGGGGTCGCGGAAATGCATGATGCCGTCGGGAGGGGTGACTATCACCCCGTGTTTGGTGAAATGGAGGCCATCTTCGCTGGTGGCAATACATTGTACCTGGCGGATCGCGCCATCATTACCGACACCCTGTAACCACACGTGGCCGGTATAGATAAGCGTAAGCACACCATTGTCATTCACGGCGCAACCGGAAAAACAACCGTCCCTGTCGAAAGCGTCCCCGGGTGCCAACGCAATGGGTTGATGCTGCCAGTGCACCAGATCGTGGCTTGTCATGTGCCCCCAATGCATGGGGCCCCAGTGTTCATCATAAGGATGGTGTTGATAAAACACATGATAGCGGCCATCACAGTACGCCAACCCGTTCGGATCGTTCATCCAGCCCGTGGGGGGAGCGAGATGGAAAGCCGGGTAAAAACGCGCTTTTCGCTGCTTTTCCAGCAGGCGCTGGGCCTGACTAGCATCGTGAAGCGTTTGGTTTTTTATCATGGCATGCACCTGTCATCGTTGCTGAACAACGGTTCCGCTGGAGAGGGCCGCCCGGATTGGATGATAAAAATTGTCGACGTTGACACTGATACTGGCAAACAGTCGTGTCGGGTAACTGAGAGATATATCACGATTATTGGCGCTAACTAGTTAATAATACGTTATTTGTATTGGTTTTTGTAAGTTTGGTTTCCCAAAAGCGGCACAGAAGCTCATGACAAAACGGTGAGAGAACGCCTTGCGCTTATTAACGGGGGTAAGTATACTGACGCGTCATTTTTTCAGCCGCATACACACACGTTCCTTGCTTCCATGGGCCGCGGCTGACCCTGACAGGAGGCTGAAAAATCCGTAAGGAGCTATTCGATGCGTCATTACGAAATCGTATTTATGGTCCATCCTGACCAAAGCGAACAGGTTCCGGGCATGATCGAGCGCTACACTGGTGCTATCACTGGTGCAGAAGGCAAAATCCACCGTCTGAAAGACTGGGGGCGCCGTCAGCTGGCTTACCCGATCAACAAATTGCACAAGGCACACTACGTTCTGCTGAACGTTGAAGCTCCGCAGGAAGTGATCGATGAGCTGGAAACTAACTTCCGCTTCAACGATGCCGTTATCCGCAGCATGGTTATGCGTACCAAACACGCTGTAACTGAAGCGTCTCCGATGGTGAAAGCGAAAGACGAACGCCGTGAGCGTCGTGATGAATACGCTGAAGCCGGTGATGATGCTGAAGCTGGGGATTCTGAAGAGTAATTGCCGTGGCGACCGCTAATCGTCTGGAACTGTCTGGCATGATATGCAAGGCACCGGTACGAAAGGTCAGCCCGTCGGGCATTCCTCACTGCCAGTTTGTGCTTGAGCACCGCTCGGTACAGGAGGAAGCCGGACTTCGTCGGCAAGCATGGTGTCGTATGCCCGTGATTGTCAGCGGACGTGAGTCGCAAGCAATTACCCACAGTATAACGGTCGGTATGCACATCTGGGTTCAGGGCTTTATTTGCAGCCATCAAGGGCGCAATGGGCTGAACAAACTGGTGTTACATGCCGAGCAGATTGAATTGATAGATTCTGGAGACTAGCCAAATGGCACGTTATTTCCGTCGTCGCAAGTTCTGTCGTTTCACCGCGGAAGGCGTTCAAGAGATCGACTATAAAGATATCGCAACGCTGAAAAACTACATCACTGAAAGTGGTAAAATTGTCCCGAGCCGTATCACCGGTACTCGTGCCAAGTATCAGCGTCAACTGGCCCGTGCTATCAAGCGCGCGCGCTACCTGTCTTTGTTGCCGTACACTGATCGTCATCAGTAATCGGCCATAGTCCACTAACGAGACTTTGAGAGGATAAGGTAATGCAAGTTATTCTGCTTGATAAAGTAGCAAACCTGGGCAGCCTGGGTGATCAGGTAAACGTTAAAGCGGGCTATGCTCGTAACTTCCTGGTTCCGCAGGGCAAGGCTGTGCCAGCAACCAAGAAAAACGTTGAGTTCTTCGAAACGCGTCGTGCAGAACTGGAAGCCAAACTGGCTGACGTTCTGACTGCTGCTCAAGCGCGTGTTGCGCAACTGACTGAACTGGGTGCTGTTACCCTCGCGTCCAAAGCGGGCGACGAAGGCAAACTGTTCGGTTCTATCGGTACGCGTGACATCGCTGATGCTGTCACCGCTGCTGGCGTTGCTATCGCTAAAAGCGAAGTTCGCCTGCCGAACGGTGTACTGCGTACACTGGGCGACCACGAAGTGAGCTTCCAGGTTCACAGCGATGTGTTCGCTACGCTGAACGTGCTGGTTGTTGCTGAATAAGCAATGCCAAGGTGCCTTCGGGCGCTGAGCGTTATGCGTGAAACGCCGACTTAGGGTCGGCGTTTTGCGTTTTATGGGCTATCAGTAAGCACTGCAAAGGTAATTGGGCGTATGCTAACCTGGTTTATGACTGGAGGTTATCGCTATGTCCGCAGCCACTGATGTACCGCACATTCATTTACAGCGGGTTTATGATGTGCAATGGCCTTTTGCGCACCCCACGTTTCTGGTGGACCGGCTCTGGCCACGCGGTGTTCGAAAAGAGCGGCTGGAAGGCGCACAGTGGCTTAAAGAGGTTGCGCCCAGCACAGCACTGCGTCAGGCATTCCACGCAGCGCCAGACGCGTGGGACGCTTTTGTTGCGCAGTATCGCGCCGAACTGGCACAACAACGCCATTGGCAGATCATTACGTTGGCACTTGCGCGCTCGGGTGAAGTCACATTGCTCTATGGCAGTAAAGATCCACAGCGCAATCATGCGCTGGTACTACGGGATTTTCTGCTCGCGCAGTGTAACGTCTGAACAGACCTTAACGCGTGCGAAGAAGTACGCCATCGGATTGGCGCGTGAAGTGCACCCGCTGGCCATCCGCTGTTGTCTGCGAGGTTAGCGTGCATTGGCGCTGATTCATTGAGTGTGATGGGTGTGGCAGATGACGGAGTCCGCGACGTTGGCGGCGAATAGGGCCACAGTAGTGCGATCAGCAGCAGTGCGAAGGCAATCAGAATCGCACGGCGGTGGAAGGCTGGCAACGGATCCATCAAGTGGTAGCTGTCAGGGTGATGCCACAGTCCTCTCAATAGATCACGCACACGCTCAAGCAGTGCTGGCAGAAGGAGAGAGGGCGCATTACGCTGTTTTTCGGCCCGAGCCAAAGGCAAACGCGGAAGAACGCGTAGAACGCTGCGAATCAGCGCTTGATAATCCCTTGCGGGGGCTAATCGTTTCCTGGGCGCGATTCTGCCCACGGTGACCTCTCTTGCAACGATAGCAACCTGTAAAGCTGCCCAGTATATAGGTAACGCGCCAACGAAAGTAATACAAGAGTCATAATCACTAACGCGTTGATGCTTAAGGTAAAAATTTGAGAGAAAGTGGAACCCTTAGTATAGAATAGGGCATGGTATTCGCTCGCCTTTCATACTGGTAGAGTCGATTTTCTCGACTGTGCGCCGACTTTCGCGGTATCTGCGCGCTGCCAACGTCTCTGCAACGTGAAGTATGACGAGTATAACGATCACACAGAAGATTTTACCCTGCCGTCCAGCGCTGTTATGCTGCGTTTTCATTTTTTTTACACAATGAGGAACATCCGTGAGCACCCCTTCTTACGAGAGCATTGAGGCGCAGGCCAGTTACGGTATTGGTTTGCAGGTTGGTCAACAGTTGCAAGAATCTGGCCTGGAAGGGTTGATCCCTGAAGCCCTGGTGGCAGGTCTGCGTGATGCACTGGCAGGCAACGCGCCCGCCGTGCCTGTGGATGTTGTACATCGCGCGCTGCGTGAAATTCATGAACGTGCTGATGCGGTGCGCCGTGAGCGCCAGCAAGCGTTGGCCGTTGAAGGTCAAAATTTCTTGGCAGACAATGCCGGTAAAGACGGCGTCAACCAGACTGAGTCCGGTTTGCAATTCCGCGTGTTGACTCAGGGGGAAGGGGCGATCCCCGCACGTCAAGATCGCGTGCGTGTGCACTATACGGGCCGCCTGATCGATGGCAGCGTGTTTGACAGCTCCGTGCAGCGCGGGCAGCCGGCAGAGTTTCCGGTGAGCGGTGTTATTCCTGGCTGGATTGAAGCGCTGACACTGATGCCGGTCGGTTCCAAATGGGAACTCTATATTCCGCATAACCTGGCGTATGGCGAACGTGGCGCAGGCGCATCCATTCCGCCGTTCAGCGCACTGATTTTTGAAGTCGAACTGCTGGAAATCCTCTAATGCAGGAGCGGGGGCGTTGAGTGATGCTCCCTGCAAACGCTGATAAAGACGGTTCAAACGGGCGGGTTCAACGCCCACTGTGACACTATATCGCTTACGGTTTCGTCAACGGTGCTTTCATTCATGATGTGGATGACAGGGCAGGGGATCTTCTCCAACCACTATTTGTGCCGAAGTGCGTTTTGGCTAACATCCACCGTGGTTTCATAACCTGCCGCCCATTCAATAAACGCCTGATATCGTCCATGCTGCTTGCCTCCGGGCAAAATGTCGTCCCCAAATCGCATTTGTTCTCTTTGCTTGAGCCGTTCAAGGCGTTTTTCATTCTTAACATAGAAGTAGATAACGAGTTCAAAGCTCGGGATAAAGATATCTCCCCAGCCACACAGCGAGCCGCTGAGAATCCATTGTTCGTGTGTTTTCAGTGCGCCAGCGAGTTGTAACTGCCTTTCTTGCGGTTCGTTTGCCACCGTATAGGGAGGGGATGTGTCGCACTAATAAAAATTATCGGTATCAAGGTGTTGATAACCTACCCGCTCGGCGAGGCATTTGGCAATGGACGTTGTGCCGGAGCCCGAGGCACCTAAGATATGTATCCTGTTTTTTGGCGACATTTGATCTCTTTTTGAAGGAGAAGAAGGTCCGAAAACGTTACTTTACGCTGGTGCTGAATAAAGGGAAGAGGTCAATCTATTCGTTGGTAACGAAAATAGGGTTAATAAAAATAGTCATTAGACAAGGCGGTTGCAGGATAGCCTATTTCATCCTGCAACCAGAGTACTGCGGGTTTCGGAACTACTCGCCGCGTAGCGCGCGAGGGAACAGGATTTTGTTCTCCAGATGGATATGCTCCATCAGGTCGCTGATAAAAACATTGATGCCAGCGTACAACGCGCGCCAGGTGTTGCAGGCGTTTTCCGGTGGCGTCACGTTGTTGGTCAGATTTTTCACCACTTCCAGTTGTTGCCCTGCGTCATCATGCTCATGTTCCATCACCGAGATCGGTCCTGAAGCTTGTGCGCCCATACCCGCCTCGATCATGGGGAACAGGATGCGTTCTTCTTTCATCATGTGCTGGGATAAATCGTCAAGGATCAGCGCTAACTGCGAGGCCAGCCAGCGTGGGCACGCCGATTTTTCATGGTGAACACGTTCCACTTTTTCAGCCATCAGGATCAATTCCGGCAACTGCTCGCGGTGACGATCGTGATAACGCTGGATGATGTGGGGAATGATGTCGCCCAGCGGTGCTGAAGGCCAGTGGGTTTCCGTCGAAGGCTGCTCTGCCAGAGCGCTCAGGCGCGCTTCAAGTGCCTCGATATCCAGCTCCAGTTTGTTGGCAGCACGCAGCAGCGTTTGTTTGCCGCCGCAGCAAAAATCGAGATTAAATTCACGGAAAAGTACAGTAGCGCGAGGAATGGCGATGGCCAGTTCCCCCAGTGTACGATCGCGGTAATGCATGATAAGGCCCCCAGCGGCAAAAATAATAAGATGTATTTTAAACGCATCTTATTGTGATGGATATAACTAAAAAGAGGTACGCAGAGGGGGCATTTAGGGTTAAATTTAACCGGGTGATACCCAGACCAGAGCTGTTGCTTTTCTGGTTCCTTCGGTAGCGTTTTCCGCACAAAACTCCTGCCCGTATTGGTGAGTAAGCGGTTCAGATCAATCTGGGTATTGCCTTCGCTTTTGAACACGTGGTTAAACTTTTTTCTTCAATCGATTCTGGACTTAACGAATCGACATAACCAGAAAACGCTTTCGTCTCTCGTTTGAAAGCGTTGGCAATTTGTTGACCCAAAGGGTTTGATCCATCTGCTGAGTAACAGGAAATGACGCGGATGTACTGATAAAGCGCCAGTGTTTCTGCTCGGTAATGATAGTCATACATGTACTTTAGATCTGCACCATCAACCCTATCCAGTTTTCCCTCTAGCAACAGACTCATTTCTCCCTTGCCGCTGGCGCTAATGCAGCCATGGCCAAGGATTTTTAATCGTTTGGTGCCTTTATACGTATCGTCGAACCAGTAAATATGAAGTTCATCTGGGTTAGTTTTTAAGTCACGAAAATCATGGCCCCAGCGGACATAGTGATCGTCCGACTTATCAGGGCTAAGCAGATGAGTGTCCGCATCATGAACAATGGAGGTTAACTTTTGCAAAAAAGACGGCGTGAGTTGTTCTTTGGGAACCGATGATCGCGTGCCGGATGGCTCGCTCATTGGTTGGGTGGGTGTCAATGGCGTAATCGGCATCGTTAATCAATGGTAATCACCTGATGTAAACCTGTGTACATTTTGACAGCAAGGCCGTTAGTTAATCATTCATAAACAGATTGCTGGGCTACTGCGCTGTACTCCCTGTCGTGACGGGCGGACTGGATTACTTCAATCTGATCGCTGACACCGTCAATCATATCAGCGTTGTCGCTGCGAAAGCCGCTCCGGTTAAGCAAGGAGGAGAGTTGAGGTTTTCTTTCTGTAGCAGATCCTCCGCCTGTACGGAGGATGAACAATGGGTAGAGTGATGTTGTCAGCCGTTTGAGAACGCCGCTTGATGCGGCGTTCTGTAACCGATTACTGTTTTTGCAGATCGAGGCGGTATAACGCAAAGCCCACGTCATCATGGCCGAGGGATGTCATCGGGTATTGCGCTTTTTCTTTGATAAAAGCCGCAGCCTTCGCTGAAGGTGCCGTTTCCACGCGGATATCCAGTGGTGTGTCGCTCTTGATCGGCGCCAAACGCCAATTGTTGTCCGCTTGAGGTTTCACTTCGCCCTGTTTTTGCGTTTCTGCACTGATATAGGCGGCCAGCACAGAACGGTTTTCATCAGGCGAAGCAAAGGCAACGTACTTTTCTCCGGTTCCGGCAAATTTTTCGCCGTAGGCGCGGTAGTTGTTGGTGGCGATCAGGAACGTCATCTTGGGATCGATGGGTTTACCCTGGTAGGTCAAATTAACGATGCGCTCGGCGTTGGGATTACGTGGCGCGCACTCCCCGTCGTAACGGGCAGGTTGTGTCACATCGATCTGGTAATTGACACCGTCAATCACATCAAAGTTATAGGTGCGGAAACCGTTCCAGTTAATCAGGGATTGTGGCGCCTTGCTGTGAACATCGATTTGATTGAACTGGTCCGCTGAGCACTCCAGCCACTCTTTCACCTGCTGCCCGTTCACTTTCACTACCACCAGCGTATTGGGGTAGAGATAGAGATCGGCGGCGTTACGGAACGTCAGCTCACCCTTTTCCACTTCCACATAGCTATTCGGATCGTTCTTTCTGCCGCCCGCTTTAAACGGTGCGGCGGTGGAAAGCACCGGAATATCTGCCAGATCGTGGTCGCCCTGAATAAAGTGCTGCACATAAGCGCGCTGCGCGTTATTGACGATCTGCACGGTGTGGTCATCCTGCACCAGTGACAAATAGCTGTACATGTTGTCAGCGGCCTTACCGATAGGCTTGCCGACAAAGGTGCGCGTTTGTTGATGCGCGTCGGACAACACATTCACCAGATCTTTATCCGCTTCGGCACGCGATTGTTTTTGCACCTTGTCGAAAATAGGGCGCGCTTGAGCTTTCCCCTGCGTCACCTGCCATTGGCCGCTGTCATTGTTGACCACTAAATCAACAATACCCAGATGATCGCCCCATTGGCCGGGCATCACGGCGGGAATACCGTTCAAGGTGCCCTGCGCAATATCACTGCCGGGAATAGCGGCAAAACTTTGCTGGGGAACACGGCGTGAGCATGGCCGAACAGAATGGCATTGATGCCCGGTATCTGGCTCAGGTAGTACACTGAGTTCTCTGCCATGGCCTTGTACGGCTCGCCAGAAAGGCTGAAGTGGGGGATGGCAACCACAATATCCGCACCTTTCTGCCGCATTTCTGGCACCCACTTCTTCGCGGTTTCGGTTATGTCGGCCACGGTAACTTTGCCGCTCAGGTTGGCCTTATACCACACCATGATTTGCGGCGGCACAAAACCGATATAACCGATGCGTAAAGTATGAGTCTTACCATCGCGATCCTTTACCGGTGTGTCCTTGATCAGATAAGGCGTGAACAGCGGTTTGCCGGTTTTCGCATCGAGCACGTTAGCGTTTACGTAAGGGAAAGCAGCACCGGACAGCGCTTTGTGCAGATAATCCAAACCGTAGTTGAATTCATGGTTGCCGATGTTGCCGACCGCATAGTCGAGCCGGTTCATGGCGAGATAAACCGTATGCACCTCCCCCTGTTGCAGCCCATTGGCCGCCATGTAATCGCCCAGCTGGCTGCCCTGGATCAAGTCGCCGTTATCCACCAGAACACTGTTAGTGGCCTCCTGACGTGCGCCGTGAATCAAGCTGGCGGTGCGTACCAGACCGAATTTATCGGTGGTGGTATCTTTGTAATAATCAAAATCCATCATATTGCTGTGCAGATCGATGGTTTCCAAAATGCGCAGATCGACGGTGGCAGCGTGCAGTGTGGTGGTAACAAACAGGGCCACTAAACCTGGCGCGAGCGCGTGCTTCATATAGCCTGACTCCTTCATGTTGGCGTTGCACTTGGATTTGATACTCATAAAGTATCCTACCAAAGGAAGTAAATTGGCATAGAATCATGACAGGTCAGTGGCGCATATCACTCTTTTGACAAAGAATAGGTCCGTTACTGCGTTGTATTGTGTACACAGCGGGCACCAGAAAGACGAGGTTCATTATGTTGGAACAAATTTGCCAGTTGGCGCTTTTTTACTCTCTTCAAGACTGCTGCGAACAAACGGGCCAGTGTCGATGATGGCGTCGTCGGTATTGACGATTGTCGTCGTTTGGTAATATTCACGCGCTAGATTAGCGGCCTTGATGGCACTTATCAGCGGATCGTTCATTTCTTTGGCCGATGTCCTACCTGCAATGTGCTGGATGACGCGCACCTTTCCCACGAGCTGTGCGCTGTCCCAGTTCTGGTAGCTAAACTGTTGGTTTTGATACATCAGTTCCCCTTTATCGGCAATGCCAGTGGGGGCAAGGTACTGTTGAGCGTAAGGTTGTGCGCCATGCAGGGCAGCGCCAACAGGGTACGCAAGCTAAGTAGGGCTATTCGCAGGCGCAGCGTCGAGGTGTGGCAGGCAGTCATAACGTGTCCTCTGGTAGAAAGCGGCGAAGGTTACGCGAAACCGTTGCTTAAGCGTAGAGGAAGATATCTGGTCTGTCCTGTCTGAAATGTGATCGAGCTTCACAATTTTTGTTACGTAAAGGTAAAAATAAAACTATGCTGATCGATAACGGAACTATCTTATAACAGTCTGAAAACCCCGTGAATTATGCTGTTTTTTGTGTGTAACTAAATGCCATCTGGCGACCCTAATAGTTAGGGATTCTTTTAACGCATGATTTTATACCCCAGCTTGGGGCCGAAGAGAAAAATGAAAACGGGAGGATACATACAATGCGGATCTTCGAACGTTACAACCCGTTAAAAGTTGCGAAGTACGTGAAAACGCTGTTTCGTGACCGGTTGTATATCAGAGGCATCGGTGCTTTCGAGTTTGATTACGGCAAAATATTACTGCCGAAAACCCAAGAAAAACAGCATTTGCTGGTGATGTCTGAGGTGAACCGTCAGGTGATGCGGCTGCAAGCCGACATGGGCTAACGGTTTGAGAGGAATGCTGCTGCCGCCAGTGATGGGCAGCAGCAACGGGCCAGCGGTTCAGGCTGGCGCAGGTTGAAGACTAGCTTTTAGGTTCTGCCGCAGCGTCTGCGGCAATTGCCGCAGACGCTGCGTTCTTCTCTTCAAGACGAGTGGCCAGCAACTGGTCAATCTTGTAGCTGTCGATATCCACCACTTCAAATTTGTAGCCTGCAAAACGGACAGAATCGGTACGTTTCGTAATCTTGCGCAGCGTATACATCATAAAGCCGCCGATGGTTTCGTAATTGTCCGAATGGGGAAAATCGTCGATATCCAGCGCACGCATCACGTCTTCAATCGGCGTGCCGCCATCGATGAGCCACGAGTTTTCATCACGCGCCACAATCTGTTCTTCCATGCCCTGACCAACCAGATCGCCCATCAGCGTGGTCATCACATCGTTCAGGGTGATAATGCCGACCACCAGTGCATACTCGTTCAGGATCACCGCGAAATCTTCGCCCGCCGCTTTAAAGCTTTCCAGCGCTTCCGACAGTGTCAGCGTATCTGGCACGATCAGCGCGGTGCGGATTTGAATACCGCCGTTGAGCGCCAGGCTCTGGTTGCCCAAAACATGGTTGAGCAGATCCTTGGAGTCAACATAACCGACGACCTGGTCGATATTGCCGTTGCACACCAGAAATTTGGAGTGTTGTTGTTGGGCAATCTTCTCTTTTATTTGCGCTTCGTCTTCGTGCAGATCGAAAAAGACCACGCTTTCCCGCGGTGTCATCGACGAGGGCACCGTGCGAGATTCCAGCTCAAAGACGTTTTCAATCAATTCATGCTCTTGCTTACGCAGCACGCCCGCCAGCGCCCCAGCTTCCACCACTGCGTAAATGTCATCGGAGGTGATGTCGTCGTTGCGTACCATAAGATCACATTCGACAGGCCGTTAAAAAACCACACCAACGGACGGAAAAAGAACAGGCAGAAGCGCATGGGATTGATAATCCGGATAGCAACGGCTTCCGGTGTCGTCATGCCAATGCGCTTCGGCGTTAAGTCGCCTAACAGAATAAACAGACTGGTTACCAGCACAAAGGAACAGGCAAAACTGACGGAATCGGCCATTTCTGGCGTCATAAAGCGTTGGAAAAACACAGTGAAATAGGGAGAGAACGCTTGATCGCCGATGATACCGGCCAGAATGGCCACGGCGTTAATACCGATTTGAATAACGGTAAAAAAGATACCGGGCGTTTCCTGGAGCTTTAATACCATGGCGGCGTTGAGATTACCCTCATCGGCCATCTGTTTAAGTTTTATTTTGCGTGAAGCGGCCAGTGATATCTCGGACAATGAGAAAAACGCACTGAGCTCGATCAGAAGAACTATCAGTAATAAACTGTTTAACATATGTTTTCCGGCCGTCGTGGCCAGATCCTCAGGAAGGTCATGAATGCATGAATAGTAATAATCGCATTAGATGACAGAATGAATAACGCCGCCGTAACGGATGTCAGGCGGCGCAAGCATTATAACGGTGTTGATGGACCATTTGGCAAACATGGCGTAGAATATGGGCAATTTTATCAGGCGTTGGGCGGCAAACACAGGCCGATGCCCGCCAATCCGCAATAGCCGCCGGGATTCTTGTGCAGGTATTGCTGGTGTTCATCTTCCGCGTAATAAAAGGGGCCCGCCTGGACGATTTCTGTGCTGATGGTGCACGCATCACCGCTGGCGCGCATGGCTTGCTGGAAACGCGCCAGACTGGCCTTCGCCAACGTCATCTGTTCTGCGGTGAGCGTGTAGATGGCTGAGCGATACTGCGTGCCGAGATCGTTACCCTGACGCATGCCCTGCGCCGGATAGTGATTTTCCCAAAACAGTTGTAGCGGGCGATCGTAGCTGATGACAGCCGGATCGTAGACGATGCGCACCGCTTCGGCGTGATCGGTCAGCCCGCTACAGACTTCACGGTAGGTGGGATTGGGCGTAAAGCCTCCAGTGTAGCCTGCTGCGGTACTGTATACGCCCTCCTGCTGCCAGAACAGGCGTTCCACGCCCCAAAAACAGCCTATGGCGAACAGCGCAACGTCCATGTTGTCAGGAACGTGAGTCATTGAATGTTGGCTGACAACGTTCAGGCGTGCCAGTGGCATTGGTGTGCTTCGCCCTGGCAGCGCTTCTGATTGACGGATACGTTTGTTTTTATCACTGTGCTGTACCACGTTGTTACTCCCACGATAATCCATGTTATTCATAGGTAACAGAATAACTAAGAAAATTCACGCTGTCTTTATGGTTCAAGCCCGTTTAAGGTTAAGGTGTTACGCAACCTGCATTTTTGAAATTACTAATTACACTTTAGAGTGGGTGTAGATGAGGATGTTGAGTGGGATTGTTTTTGACATGATTTTCAACACACGCCTGTATAGAACAATATAAACGAACGTGGGGAGTTGGCGTGTCACGATACCGTACTTTGTTTTTTGTGTGCCTACTGGCAACTGCATCGTCCTATGCAGCGAACGTGCGTTTGCAAGTGGTGGGATTAGAAGGGGAATTACAGCGCAATGTGCGTGCGCGGCTCTCTACCATCGGCCCTGATGAGGTCAGCGCCGACGGGCGCTTTCGTGCTCGGGTTGATGATGCGATCCGGCGCGGGTTACAGGCGTTGGGGTATTACGATCCGCTAATCAATTTTGAGTACCACCCGGCAGAAAACGGCGGACGACCGCTGCTGTTGGTGACGGTGACGCCGGGTGAGCCGGTCAAAATCGCTGGCACCGATGTTCTGCTGCGCGGCGATGTGGGCAGCGACAGCGATTTCCTCCAACTGCGCCGCCGTAGCCTGCCTGCGATGGGCAGTGTGCTGAACCACGGCGACTATGATGATTTTAAACGTTCATTAAATAACCTGGCACTGCGTAAAGGGTATTTCGATGCGCACTACGACAAAAGCCAGTTAGGCGTGATCCGCGAAACGCGGGAAGCGTTCTGGGATATCGATTATGACGGCGGCACCCGTTACCGTTTCGGTGACGTGCACTTTCAGGGGAGTCAGATCGATGAAGCCTATCTGCGCAATCTGATCCCGTTTAAGCGTGGCGATGAGTATACCAGCGAAGATCTGGGCGAATTTAACCGGCGTTTGTCTGCAACTGGATGGTTCACCTCGGCAGTCGTCTCCCCCAATTTCGCGGCGGGAAAAACCGATAAAATGCTGCCGCTGGATGCGGTCGTTACACCGCGTGCTCGCAATTTACTGGAAACCGGGGTGGGGTACTCTACTGACGTGGGGCCACGCTTTCAGACCACGTGGCGCAGGCCGTGGATCAACGAGCGTGGACACAGTCTGGAAAGCAGCCTGAGCGTCTCTGCACCGGAACAGTCGCTGGATTTTAGTTACAAAATCCCCTTGCTGAGAAGCCCGCTGGAGCAGTTCTACTTGCTGCAAGCCGGTTTTAAACGCGAAGACCTGAATGACACCAAATCAGATGGCACCATGCTCAACGTGGCGCGCTTTTGGACGCTTAATCGAGGTTGGCAGCGCTCAATCAACCTGCGCTGGAGTCTCGATCACTTTACTCAGGGCAGTGTCACCAATACCACCATGCTGCTCTATTCCGGCCTGACGCTGAATCGCACGCGACAGCGCGGCGGGACTATGCCCACCTGGGGTGATTCACAGCGCTATTCGCTGGATATCTCAGATACCACCTGGGGCTCGGATATCGATTTCGCGGTGATACAGGCGCAGAACGTCTGGATCCGTACGTTGGAGGATAAGCACCGTTTTGTCGCGCGTGGCAACGTCGGTTGGATTGAAACCAATAGCTTCTCCCGCGTGCCGCCGTCGCTACGCTTCTTTGCCGGGGGCGATCGCAGCATTCGCGGCTATAAGTTCCGCTCTATCTCACCGCGTGATGACGAAGGCAAACTGACCGGTGCGTCAAAATTGCTAACTGGTTCTCTGGAATACCAGTACAACTTTACCTGGCGCTGGTGGGGGGCGGTGTTTGTCGATGCCGGTGATGCGGTAAACGATCTCAAGATCAACGACCTGAAAACCGGTGCCGGGGTCGGGATTCGTTGGGCCTCGCCGGTGGGGCCGGTCAAATTCGATTTTGCCGTTCCGGTAAATGATTCCGAGAAACGTAACGATCTCCAGTTCTATATTGGTTTGGGGCCTGAGCTATGAGCCTGATAAAGAAAATAGCCATTGGGGCCATCGCATTTTTGTTGTTGTTGCTCATCGCGCTGGCGGGGTTACTGTTTACCACGCCGGGGTTGCATTTGCTGCTTAATGGCGCGGCGCGTTGGGTACCGGGGTTGGGGATCGCCGAGGTGCAAGGCGGTTGGCGCGATCTGACACTGCGCGGTGTCAGTTATCAAACACCGGGTATCACGCTCAACGCTGGTGAGCTGCACCTCGCGTTGGAACTGGGCTGCCTGACGCGCAGTCAAATTTGTATCAATGATATTGGGCTACGCGATCTTGATGTCGTCATCGACAGCAGCGTCATGCCGCCGCCTGCGGAGACGCCTGCCCCCAGTGCGCCGGTGGGCGAACTGACGGCACCGTTCCCGATACGTCTTAGCCAACTAACACTCAACAATATCCGCGTTACGCTGGACGATACGGCGGTTTCGCTGGGTGAACTGCACACCGGTATGCACTGGGAAGGGCGCGCGTTGACCTTGCTGCCGACGCAAATCAATGCGCTGCTGGTGGCACTGACGAAAACCAAACCAGCATCTACCGTTGCAGAAAGTACGTTGGTGGCCACCGAAGATGGCAAAGTCACCGCTTCTGAAGTGGGTGATATCGCCTCCGCGACGGCGCAGGCTGCTGCCGCATCGCAACCTGAAGCAACGCCACCCGCACCGGAAAAAGTGGCGATGCCGCCCGCATTGGGCGAGCAGCTACAGGCGCTTTTTGCCAAGCCGCTGTTGCCGGCGTTACCCGTGTTCATGCTACCGCTTGATATAGACATCAGCGATTTGCGTGGTGAACACCTGCGACTGACTGGCGATCAAGATATCACCCTCACCACGCTGCAACTCAAAGCCGCTACCCAACAACAACATATTCAGTTGGAAAAACTGGCAATCCAGTCACCGCAAGGTGCCCTGCATGCGGCGGGCGAGGCCACGCTTAGCGATAACTGGCCGCTGTCTTTCGTTCTGAACGGGGTGGTGAATACCGCGCCGTTGAAAGGCGAGAAGATCAAACTGACGGTGGAGGGCAGCCTGCATGACTGGCTGAACACCACGCTTAACCTGTCCGGGCCGCAGCGTGCGCTGCTTACCCTGAAAGCCCAGTTGGCCCAGCCTGAACTGCCGTTGGCGCTGACCGTGCAGTCTGAGCGTCTCGCCTGGCCGTTAACAGGAGAGGCGGAGTATCAGGTTAATAATCTGGCGTTAAGTCTGACCGGTAAGGCTACGGATTATGCCTTGAAGATCAACGGTGATATTCGCGGTAGCGCTGTGCCTCCCGCCACGCTGGCGTTGGAAGGCAAAGGCAATTTGCAGCAGTTTGATATAAGCCCGCTACGACTCTCTGCGTTGCAAGGCACCACTGAATTGCGCACACTGGTGGACTGGAGCAAGGCCATCAGTTGGCGCAGCGAACTGGTACTTGATGGCATTAATACGGCGAAGCAATGGCCGGAATGGCCTGCGCGCATTGACGGCAAGATCAGTACGCGCGGCAGCCTGTACGGTGGTAACTGGCAGGTGGCGGTGACTGAACTGCGCCTGAACGGCAATATCAAGCAAAACAAATTGACGGCGCAAGGCTCGTTGAACGGCAATGCCGCAGGCCAGTGGCACATTCCCGGCATCAACCTGGCATTAGGGCGTAACCAGCTTGATGTTAAAGGCGATTTAGGTCAGCAATGGAAACTGGACGGCGTCATTGACGCCCCAGAGTTAAACGGCGCCTTGCCGGGGCTTGCGGGTCGCGTCGCTGGCACGGTAAGGCTGCGCGGCAATCAGACCGCACCGCAGCTATTGGCGGATCTCAACGCCACAGGGCTGCGCTGGCAGGGGTTATCGATCAATCGCCTGACGCTGGAAAGCGATGTGCGCTCGGATGCACAGGTCAATGGCCGAATGGCGTTGCGCGTTGAGCAATTGCAACAGGAAGGCGTGAAGGTTTCTTTGCTGACACTGAATGCGCAAGGTAATGAGCAGCAGCATCAGTTGCGCTTGAACGTGGAAGGGGAACCTGTCGCCGGACATCTGACCGTGACCGGGCACTTTTACAGAGCACAGCGGCGTTGGCGCGGTACGCTGGATCAAACTCAGTTCACTACGCCGGTGGGGGAATGGCGTTTGTCGCCCTCAATGTCGCTGGATTATCAGCAAGCGCTGGCGCGCATTACGCTCGGTGCACACTGTTGGCAAAACACGAATGCGGAGCTGTGCGTGCCGCGTGCCGTCGACATTGGCCCGAGCGGACAAGCCAGCGTGGTGTTAAACCGTTTTGATTTGAAGATGCTGGAACCGTTTTTGGGCGCAGACACTGCGCTGAGCGGCGTATTTACCGGCCGTGCTGATGTGGCCTGGCAACCGAACGGTGGGTTGCCACACGCAAAAATCGCACTCACCGGGAACAAGATTGCACTGCGTCAGCAGATGAACGACAACACGCTGCCAGTCGATTTTGACACTTTCACGTTGAACGCGGGCGTCGATCGCGGCCGCGCGACGCTGGGATGGCTCATCGCTATTCACAATAACGGCCAGTTCCGGGGTGATATTCAGGTGACGGACCCGCAGGGGCGACGCCAACTGGGCGGTGATATCGCCATCGACAAAATCTCCCTTGCGCTGCTGAATCCGGTGTTAAGTCGGGGGGAAAAAGCGGCGGGCATGCTGAACGGTGCGTTACGTGTGGGTGGTAATGTGCGTCAGTCGCAGCTGAACGGACAGCTGGCGCTGGAAGAGCTGGATATCGACGGTCACTGGATGCCGGTCGATCTGACCGATGGCCGTTTGGCGGTGAACTTCAATGGTATGAGTTCTACGCTACAGGGCTTCCTGAAAACCACACAAGGGCAGCTTAATCTTAACGGTGATGCGGATTGGCATCAGCCGGAAGTGTGGCGGGCACGTATTGCGGCGAAGGGCGATCGGGTGCGGGTGACGTTGCCGCCGACGGTGCGGCTTGATGTTTCCCCGGATATTGAGTTTGAAGCCATGCCGCAACTTTTCACGCTCAATGGTTCGGTCAGGGTGCCATGGGCGCGTATTACCGTACAAGAGATGCCGGAAAATGCGGTGGATGTCTCCTCAGATGAAGTGCTGTTGGACGAACAACATCAGCCGCTAGCGCGTAAAAACGCTGCGATTCCTATCAACAGTAACCTGACCATTCGCGTAGGTGACGATGTGCGCCTTGATGCCTTTGGCCTGCGGGCCAGTTTGCAAGGTGACCTGAAAATGGTGCAGGACGAGCGCGGTTTGGAGTTGAACGGCCAGATCAACATCCCTACCGAGCGTTTCAAGGCCTACGGACAGGATTTAATCGTGCAAAAAGGGATTCTGGTGTTCTCCGGGCCACCAGCCGAACCGAATTTGAACATCGAAGCGGTGCGCAACCCTGATAATACGGCGGATGGTGTGACTGCGGGTGTGCGTATCACCGGTGCGGCGAGCGCACCGCACATCGAGGTGTTTTCCACACCGACATTATCGCAGCAAGAAGCATTATCTTACCTGTTACGGGGTCAAGGGCTGGACAGCACCGGTTCAGACAGTAATATGATGACCTCGGCCTTAGTAGGGTTAGGGGTTGCGCAAAGTGGTCAAGTTGTGGGTAAAATCGGCGAGGCCTTTGGCGTAAGTGATTTAGCTCTGGATACACAGGGCGCTGGCGACGAATCTCAAGTTGTGGTCAGCGGTTACGTCCTCCCAGGCCTTCAGGTCAGATACGGCATTGGCATATTTGACTCTTTAGCAACGTTGACGTTGCGTTATCGGTTAATGCCAAGACTCTATTTGGAAGCGGTGTCTGGTCTCGATCAGGCACTGAATGTGCTCTATCAGTTCGAGTTTTAGCGATGCGAATTATTGTTTATGGCAGTTTACGACGCAAACAGGGAAACAGTCACTGGATGACGAACGCACAGTGGCTAGGGGATTGTCAACTCGGTGGTTACGAGATGTATGACCTTGGCCATTATCCTGCGGTGGTAGTCGGGGAGGGGGAAATTTTTTGCGAAGTTTATCGCATAAGCTCATCTATCCTGACAGAACTCGATGCGCTAAAGCGTGATGGTCACGAATACAAGCGCGAGTTAATCAACACCCCGCTCGGGAGTGCGTGGATATATCTGTATCAACACTCGGTAACAGGGTTGCCGCGTATCGACAATGGCGATTGGCTGACGCGCGAGCAGTAATGGTACTGGGTAGTTTGTAAATAAAAGCGTAACCGGCGCGGTGTAGGTTACGATTCACTTTCCTTGCACCATCCTTTCTCACGCCATTCTGTTATCCTTTTATTAACAATAATGTTTCTCATTATCAATCTCGAGTGCTAAGGTAAACGCCCCTTTTGGCCCGATATGGGGCCATTATGGTCGCCCCTGCGGATAAGATGAGAAAGGTCATGGCAGAAAAACAGAAATACCGCATTTTTAAGTCGTGCTGGCGCATAAGGCTTACCTGACGCCTTCCCTGATGCGCTGTGTGTTCTCCGGTGAGTCAGTGCGTCAGATGAAAATGGATGCACCGGATCAACGCATCAAGCTGTTACTTCCTCCCGCCGATGGCGTTTTCCCCGAATTGCCTGACAGTGATGAGTGGTACCGTCAGTGGCTGGCGCTGCCCAAGGCGCTGCGGCCGGTGATGCGCACCTATACCCTACGCGACGTGGATGCGGCTAACGGTGAAATGGCGGTAGAGTTTGTTGTTCATGGCACCGAAGGACCAGCGTTTGCCTGGGCAATACAGGCGCAACCGGGGGATGCATTGCGCATTGTTGCGCCGTGCGTGGGAGATGATGAAGGTGATAGCGGCGGCTATGAGTGGCTTCCACCAGCGGAAATGACCCATGCCTTGTTAATTGGCGATGAAACTGCATTGCCTGCTATCAAGGGCATTCTGGAACAACTGGCGCAGCGGTCGAATCCCGTGCAGGTGCAGGTATTTATCGAAGTGCCGCTGGAGGCCGACTTTGTGGATATGAGCGCGTTTGCCTTTGCCGAGGTGCACTGGCTGCCGCGTAAGCCGCAGGGAGCTTCTTACGGTGAACGACTGTTGCACAGCGTGCGAGCACATGTACGTTTGCCGGATATTCGCCCGGAAGCAGAGACTACCGAATTGCACGAGTTGGCAGAAGGTGAATTGCTATGGGAGTCGGCCAGTCAGACGCACGGCCAATTTTTTGGCTGGGTGGCGGCGGAATCCTCGGTGGTGAAAAACCTGCGGCGTTACTTGTCCGGTGAACGTCAGGTGCCACGCGATATCATCACGTTTATGGCTTACTGGAGCCGCGAACGGCAGCGGGATCTTTGACTGTGCGCTGAAAAGAAAATGGTGAGGAGATCCCCGCTGTTAGATACGTTGCGCAGTGCGCTACACGCTTATTTTTTTGCGCGTTCGAAGGAGGCAACGATCTCGGCTTTGGCCGCGCCCACGTTTCCCCAACCTTCTACTTTCACCCATTTGCCTTTTTCCAGCGCTTTGTATTGCTTGAAGAAGTGGGCGATTTGGCCACGCAGCAGTTCCGGCAGGTCGTTCACATCCTTGATGTTATCGTATTCTTTGCTCAGCTTGGTGTGCGGCACGGCAACCACTTTAGCATCTTCACCGGATTCGTCGGTCATTTTCAGTACGCCAACCGGACGGCAGCGGATCACTGAACCGGGTTGCAGCGGATAAAGGGTCGGTACCAGTACGTCAACCGGGTCACCGTCCAGAGACAGGGTGTTGTTGATGTAGCCGTAGTTGCACGGGTAGAACATGGCCGTTGCCATGAAACGGTCTACAAACAGGGCACCGGTTTCTTTATCGACTTCGTACTTGATGGGGTCAGCGTTGGCCGGGATCTCAATGACTACATAGATATCATCCGGCAGTGATTTACCCGCCGGGACGTTGATCAAACTCATGTCTGTTTCCTTTTTTCTAACGTCAGAAATGGAGTGGCGGCCATTATAGCCAACCCATTGGTAAAGTGCTGCGGTTTTTCAATCTCAGTGGCGTTTAGTCAGCGTCATCGTTTGGCGGGGTCTCTTCTTTGCTACGGCGCTTCCAAATCTTGCTTTCCTGCCCGCGCCACAGACGTTGAATATTGTCGTGATGCCGCATCAGGATCAGGCAAGAGAGCATGGCTACCGGAAAGGTGAACTGGGGTTTAAACCACCACACATAAAAGGGCGCGATCAGCGCACTCACGATGGCACCGAGGGAGGAATAGCCGCTAAGCAGTACGGTAAGCAGCCAGGTGACGGTCATCACACCGGTCAGATCCCAGCCGACAGGCGCGATGGCACCAAACGCAGTTGCCACGCCTTTCCCGCCGCGAAAACGGAAAAATACCGGATAGATATGGCCCAAACAGGCGGCAATCGCGGTAATACCAAGATAAAGCGGTGTGACGTCAAGCGCATAAGCGCCCCAGACCGGTAACATGTCTTTCAGCACGTCAAACACCAATACGGTAGCGGCGGCGGCTTTGCCTCCGATACGTAATACATTCGTCGCGCCGGGATTTCCTGAACCATGCTGGCGTGGATCGGGCAGACCCGCGATGCGGCACACCAGAATCGCACTGGAGATGGAGCCGCACAGATACGCGAAAATTATCATGCCAAGCGCGGTAGCACTCATAACGCGGTTCCGTTGAATAAAGGTCGTTTTACAGTTGCCATCCGTGGATAATACGCATATTCCGGCGGAAGTGATACCAAACAGCGCCAAAAACAGAGAATGACGTGATGGATATTGTATTTATAGAAGAACTTACCGTGATTGCCACTATCGGCGTTTACGACTGGGAACAAACCATTTCGCAAAAGCTGGTGCTCGATATCGAAATGGGCTGGGATAACCGCAAGGCCGCCGCAAGCGACGATGTAAATGACTGCCTCAGCTATGCCGATGTCAGTGACGCGGTGATTGCCCATGTATCCAGTCAGCCGTTTGCGCTGGTCGAGCGCGTGGCAGAAGAAGTGGCGCAATTGCTGATGCAGCGCTTTGCTATTCCTTGGCTGCGTATCAAAGTGAGCAAACCGGGTGCAGTCGCGCAGGCACGCCAGGTGGGCGTAGTGATCGAGCGCGGCACACGGTAAATGCGTACGGGTTTGCACATGTGGTTTTTTTTATGAATCTTTTTTGTCAGTGAAACTAACATCGCGTTTTTTAGTCTATTGTGGTGGTGTTTAAAGTGGCGCACGCGGACAGCGTAGCCACTTTTTTTATGGGTGCTTCTTTTATTTCGGTTCGGGAAGGCAGGGCGCGAGCATGACAGATCTTCACACGCTGGTGGTGGCATTTATTCTTGGGGTTGTTGAAGGGTTAACGGAGTTTTTGCCCGTGTCATCGACGGGGCACATGATTATTGTTGGCAGTTGGTTGGGGTTTGATGATGAGAAGGCGAAAACCTTCGAAGTCATTATACAATTGGGCTCTATCCTGGCGGTCGTCGTGATGTTTTGGCGTCGTCTGTTTGGGCTGATCGGGATCCACTTTGGTGCCGTGCCCCATGAAGGACGCAGTAACGATCGTCTGAAACTGGGGCATATTCTGCTGGCGATGATCCCGGCGGTGGTGTTGGGATTGGTGTTTCACAGCACTATCAAGTCACTGTTTAATCCGCAGAATGTGATGTATGCCTTGATTGTTGGCGGTTTCCTGCTGCTGGCGGCGGAGTGGCTGAAGCCGAAGACGCCGCGTGCCAGCGGATTGGATGATATCACCTATCGCCAGGCATTTATGATTGGCTGTTTTCAATGTCTGGCGCTGTGGCTGGGATTCTCCCGTTCGGGCGCGACCATTTCCGGCGGGATGCTGGTGGGTGTCAGCCGTTGCGCCGCCTCTGAGTTCTCCTTTATTTTGGCGGTGCCAATGATGATGGGCGCGACGGTGCTGGATATGTATAAAAGCTGGCATTTCCTGTCGCTGGCCGATGTGTCGATGTTCGCCGTGGGCCTTATCACCGCGTTTCTGGTTGCGCTGGTCGCTATCAAAACCTTCCTGAAACTGATCAAACGCATTTCGTTTGTCCCGTTCGCGATTTACCGCTTCTTCGTGGCGGGCGTTGTCTATCTGGTGTTCTTCTGACTCAGAACTGGCGCTGTGCCTGTGCGGCCAACGCGCGCAGGTAGTCCAGATTGCATAACGTGATGTAACTGGCGCGGCAGGTGATGTAACCCTGCCGCTGCCACTCCGCCATCAGGCGGCTCAAGGTTTCTGCGCGAATACCCAACTGTGTTGCCAACTGTCCGCGATTGAGCGGTAGTCGAACCTGCGCGTTTGGCTGGGTATCTTGCCGGGAGCGATGTAGACGCAGCAGGTAATCCGCCAACCGTTCGCCCGCCGAACTGGAGGTCAGCCAGTCGATCTGGTTGATGGTGGCGTAAAGCTTCTGGCTGAGGTTGCCCAGCAGTTGTAGCGCCAGCGTCGGCCGTTGCAGACAAAACTGATGCAGCGTCTCTCGCGGAATCAATATTGCCTGTCCTGCGCTGAGTGCCCGAATGTTCATCGGGAAGCGACCGTGCTCCATAAAAACGGCGGCGAGCGCCACCCATTCGCCGCGTACAAACTGCCCGAAGACCTTGTCATCCCCCTGATAGGTATGGCGAAACGCCTGTAGTTCACCCTGTTCCACCAGCGGACAGTAGCGCATCTTATCCCCTTCGCGAAACAGCATTTCCCCTGCCTGAAAGCGGATACGACAGCATGCGCGCTGTAAGACGAGCACCACCGCTTCAGGCTCGTTGCGTAGCCACTGATGGGAAAACAGCACCTCGCAATGTTCCTCTGTCGGTAGGGGTATTTTGACAAACGTCATTGGTGCCTCACTCACGGGGTTCTACAGTATCTGACATCAAATGGAAATAATAATCATTTGCTTGTTTTCAGCAAGCACCTGAGCACGGTAATCGCTAGTAGGACGTAAGCATGTCAGAGAAACTGGCGGGACATAAATTTCTGGCGAGGTTAGGTAAAAAGCGCCTGCGCCCCGGCGGACGTGCGGCCACCGAGTGGTTGATGCAGCAGGGCGCGCTAACGCCATCGACGCGTATTCTGGAAGTGGCGTGTAATATGGGCACCACCGCCATTGAGATGGCGCAGCGTTACGGGTGCGCTATCGTCGGGGTGGATATGGACAAAGCGGCATTACAGCAAGCACGGCACAACATTCTGGCTGCTGGCGTCGAAGGGCGTGTGACGGTGATGTAAGCGAATGCCTTGGCATTACCGTTCCCTGATAACCACTTTGACGTGGTGATTAACGAAGCGATGCTCACCATGTACGCCGACAAAGCCAAGCGCCCGCTGATTCAGGAATATTTACGCGTGCTAAAACCCGGAGGGCGGTTGCTGACCCATGACATCATGCTGCTGCCGCAGGCCTCGGGTGATGTCACGGCGCAGATGCGCGCGGCAATCAATGTCAACGTCCAGCCGTTAACGCTGGCGGGGTGGCGCAACCTGTTTCTTGAAAGTGGTTTCAGCCGGGTGGAGAACGCGCAGGGGGCGATGACGTTGATGACGCCGTCTGGCATGATTTACGATGAAGGTTGGGGTGGCGCGGCAAAGATTGTGCGCGACGCGTTGAAGGCGGAAAACCGCGCAACCTTCCTTCGGCTGTTTCGCACCTTCCGCCGCTAACGGCACCAGCTTAACTATATTGCGGTCTGTAGCACGAAATAAGCCACTTACGGGGTCGAAGCGGGAATTTTCTGCACTTTCCACGCGGTAAGCGCTGCAATACGTCGCCGGTGCAGCTCATCACGCACGCCGATACCCTGAAAACCGTCGGCCACGACTGAGCCACTGGTAACGGCGCAGGCAACGGTGAAGGCCTCGCGCAGGTAGTCGCTTTGCGGATAGGGGGATTCTTCAAAACCGGTGCGGCCACGGGCATCCGCTTCACTGGTGAGCACCAACTTCTCCAGCCGTTCCGGCTTGCGCCATACGTCCAGCGCATCAAACAGCTTCATCAGCATTTTGGGCTGCAATACCGTTACGGTGTGCGCCAGGTCATGATATTCCGCTACCAGCTTAGCCAGGTCGCGCAGCGCATTAGGTACACGTAAGCGCTGGCACAGTTGCTCCACCAGTTTCACGCCCGCCGGGCCGTGTCCGTGGTGACGTGGCCAGAGCGCGGGCGGCGTCAGCGCTTTTCCCACATCGTGGCACAGCGTGGCAAAGCGTACATCGATCTCGGGGGTGAGGCGAGCGGCAATCATCAGGGTCATCAGGGTATGAACGCCACTGTCGATTTCCGGGTGCCATTGTGCCGGGGCCGGTACGCCATACAGATTGTCGATTTCGGGAAACAACACTGCCAGCGCAGCGCAGTCGCGCAGCACCTGAAAATAGACCTGAGGCGAGCGGGTTGCCAGCGCCTTTTCTGTCTCTTTCCACACCCGTTCGGGCGTAAGAAAAGCCAACTCGCCCTCGCGCGTCATAAATTGCATCATCGCCAGCGTTTCCTCCGCGATGTGAAAACCGAGATGGGCAAAACGCGCGGCAAAGCGCGCCACGCGTAGTACGCGTAGCGGATCTTCCTGAAAAGCCGGAGAGACATGGCGCAGCAGACGCTGCTGCAGATCGTAACGGCCGT
Source organism: Candidatus Symbiopectobacterium endolongispinus (assembly GCF_018777385.1). GTDB lineage: Bacteria > Pseudomonadota > Gammaproteobacteria > Enterobacterales > Enterobacteriaceae > Symbiopectobacterium > Symbiopectobacterium endolongispinus. Next base: position 577,651 of record NZ_JAFJYB010000004.1, read on the forward strand.
GATAGGGATCAACCAACTCACCCTCTGCGGTTTGGGCGATGGCGTTGATGGTCAGATCGCGCCGCAGCAGATCCGCTTCCAGCGTAACATCGGGTGCGGCATGGCAAATAAAGCCGGTATAGCCGTTACCCGATTTGCGTTCAGTACGCGCCAGCGCATACTCTTCTTTGCTTTCCTGGTGCAAAAAGACGGGAAAATCCCGCCCGACCTGCTGGTAGCCAAGCGCCAACATCTGTCCCGGTGTGGCACCCACCACCACCCAGTCACGTTCTGACACTGGGAGATCGAGTAAGGCGTCCCGCACTGCGCCGCCAACCAGATAACTCTTCAATACAAACTCCTGGCTTTACTCATCCGATCATTCCCGTGTAAGCGGGAATCTCTTACAGGCCAAACGCATTCCTTCTGCAAGAGGTTCCCGGTCTGCGCCGAGGATGATGGGAGCACTACGTTAACATAAGGTTAATAGTTACATACCCATCGGCCTGCCGCAATCTATGCCGCAAGCCAATGTGATTTGTGATGTGGCTTACGTCTCAGCGCATCCAGCGATCGTTTTTCTTTCTGCTGGGGATCAGGTGCGGTAGCAGCAAACCGATGCCCGCTACGCCACCGCCGTACAGGAACCGTTGGAAATGATTTCCCGTTGCTTGTCATCCAGTTGCACATTGGCTGCATCGACCTTCTTTTGCGCGACAATCAGCTGATTTTTTAAATCCTGATTTTCGTTACGCAGAGCGGTGATGATATTGTCGCTGGCAGACACTTTTTGCTGCATATCGGCAGTACGCTGGTTCCATTCCTGATCTATATTGCCTAACCGCGCGGTGATGTCGGAAACCTGCTTTTCCAGTTCCGGCACGCGCAGGTGCAGGCTGGGCGTTTGACTCAGTTGATTGAGTGGCAGCCAACTGGTGCGATCTTTGCTATCGCGAATTTGGGCATAGCCGGCATTTTCATTCACGCTGAGCACGGTGACTTCCTCACCGGCATTGAGCGTGCCAATGATGCGGTACTGGGTGCCAGGGCCGGTATGAATGTAGGTCGACAGCTCATCGGAGATGTAGCGTTTATCTTCTGCGTGACTCGCCCAACTCAGTGTGAGGCTGACAAAGGTGAAACAAACTAGGCCTAATTTCTTCATAATTTCATCACGTTGTGCGAATGGTTGGGTGATAGTAGAGGCATAAGTCTGACGAGGCAATGGGTAAACCGAAAATGAGAACACTCCTATTACCCACGCTGCATTACCTGTCATTGCTGCCCGGTAGGTTTTTTCTGCCGCAGATGTTAGGGGTAAGGTGGTATAATATAGCAAGTATCCGTATTTTCCGTCGCTGATGAATGGTTGTCAGCATCCGACCCGCAGGGTCATGTTTTTTAGATTGAAATGATGATGAGTGAAGAGATCGAACTGAAGTTTATTGTGTATCCGGACATGGCGGCTACGCCGCCGCGCAAACTGACGGCCTGGCAAACTGACTACAGCTACAGCGAGCATCTGGAAGGGCGACTGCTTAGCAACACCTATTATGAAACGGCGGATAACACGCTGCGTCAGTTCGGTATGGGGCTGCGTGTGCGCGGTGAAAACGGCCAGCACGAAATGACGCTGAAAACCGCGGGTACGGTGATCGGCGGGCTGCATCAGCATCCTGAATACAATGTGCCGCTGGTGAATTGAGTGAGCCTATTTTGGAATTGGAGATGGAATTGAAAGCCGGGCAAACCGATGATTTGCTGGCGCTGTCGCAAGAGCTGGCGGAGTGGGGTGGAATGCGCCAGGGCAGCCTGAGCAAAGCGGCCCGCGGTTATCATCTGGCTCAAGGTGCTGTGCCGCGCGAATGTCGGGCGCTACGTATGCTGACGCTGCCTGCAAAGAGCACCATCGATCAGGCGATTGGTGCTGCGCTAGAGCATGCGCTGGCCCACTGGCAATATCATGAAGAGCTGTGGGCTCGCGGTGAACGCAAGGCGCGCGTGCAATTGCTGGAAGCCAGTGCGTTGATGCGTGAAATGCTGGTGCTGGTGGGGGGCGCGGTACCGCGCAAAGTGACCACGCTGTTCCGCGCGGCGCTCACCCATCTGGAAGAGCTGGTCGCACGTGAAACGGATGCCGAGAAGGTGTGTTATGACGCCAACTATCTGAACAGTAAGTTAGTGCTCACCTCATGGTTAGTTAACAACAGCTGGCGTGAACATATGGATAACAAAAGCCGTATGCGCCTAATGGGCTCGTATAAACGCTTTTGTGACGTGATGCTGGATCGCGCCATGGCGGAATTGCGCTCCGTATTTAGTCACCCGCTGGATGCGGAGCACTACCAGCAGCAGTTGGCGCGTTTGCAACGCAACATCAATGCGTTCCTGCTGCTCTCCAGCGCCTATACGGAAACCACCGTAGAATCCTTTATCGCGCAGTGGCGTGCGGTAGAGCACGGTATCAAGCATCTTCCCGCTTCGGGCGTGGACAGCGTGCTGGAAAATACCCGCCGTCAGGCGGTGGAACAAACGCCGTACTGGTTAAGCAGCGCCAGCGTGTAACGTATTATTATTTCCCGGAGTGCCCGGATTATCAGGGAGTTGCCATGTCTAATTCGCCATTCTCCTCTGCGTTGCCGCCGCTGCTGGCGGAGCAGGCGCAGCGTGTGTTATCCCGCCTGCAAGAGAGCATGACGCTCCATGGGTCCATCGCGCCAGAGGATCTGGCGGTGCTGGCATCCAGTGACTTTGTCAGCGAGGCGCTGGCACGCTATCCCGATTGGTGGGAGGCATTGTATCAGCAACCGCCGTAGCCGGAGGAGTGGCAGCATTACGGGCAATGGTTGGCACAAGCGCTGGAGGCGGTGAGCGATGAGGTGACGCTGATGCGCGTGCTGCGTGAGTTTCGTCGCCGGATGCTGGTACGTATTGCCTGGTCGCAATCACTCGCCACCAGTACCACGCCGCAAACGCTGCGCCAACTGAGCGAATTGGCTGAAACATTGATTGTGGCGGCGCGCGGCTGGCTCTATGACGCCTGCTGCCGCGAGTGGGGCACGCCCTGTAATGCGCAAGGGGAGCCGCAGCCGCTGCTGATATTGGGCATGGGCAAGCTGGGGGGAGGTGAACTAAACTTCTCCTCTGATATCGACCTGATATTTGTCTATCCGGAAAACGGTCAAACGCGCGGGGAACGGCGCGAATTGGATAATGCGCAATTCTTTACCCGGCTGGGGCAGCGCCTGATCAAAGCGCTGGATCAGATGACAATGGACGGTTTTGTCTACCGTGTCGATATGCGTTTACGCCCGTTTGGCGACAGCGGTCCGTTGGTGCTCAGCTTTGCTGCGATGGAGGAGTATTATCAGGAGCAGGGGCGCGATTGGGAACGCTACGCGATGGTGAAAGCGCGTTTGATGGGCGGCATGGAAGATGCCTACAGTCAGGAACTGCGCGCGCTGCTGCGTCCGTTTGTGTTCCGCCGCTATATCGATTTCAGTGTGATCCAATCGCTGCGTAACATGAAGAGCATGATTGCCCGCGAAGTACGGCGGCGCGATCTGCGTAACAACATCAAGCTGGGCGCGGGTGGTATTCGCGAAATTGAGTTTATCGCCCAGGTTTTCCAACTGATTCGCGGTGGACGTGAACCGGGGTTGCAAGGCCGGGAACTGCTGCCGACGTTGCAGCACACCGGTAGTCTGGGCCTGCTCTCGCCGCAGCAGGTGGACGAACTGAGCAATGCCTATCTGTTTTTACGGCGGCTGGAAAACCTGTTGCAAGCGATTGCTGATGAGCAGACGCAAACTTTGCCGCAAGAAGCGCTGAATCAGCAGCGTCTGGCGTGGGGCATGGGATTTGATGGCTGGGAAACGTTAAATGATGCCTTACAAAACCATATGCTGGCGGTGCGCCGGGTGTTTAATGACCTGATTGGCGATGATGCACAGGACGGGCAGGATGCGCCGGAGTGCAGCGGTTACAATAGCGTATGGCTGGAGGCGCCCGATGAGGTGGATATGGGGGCGTTAATGCCTCACATCAGCGAAGGGGCACGTAACGAACTACTGCGCGCCATTACCGATTTTCGTCATGATTTGGTTAAACGTACCATTGGCCCACGCGGGCGTGACGTGCTCGATCATCTTATGCCGCTGCTGCTGGCCGAAGTGTGTGCTCACCAGCAGGCTGAGCTTATTTTGCCGCGCCTGACACCGTTGTTGCTCGGTATCGTGACGCGCACCACCTATCTGGAACTGCTGCTGGAGTCGCGCCCTGCGTTGATTCAATTGGTCCGTCTGTGTGCTACCTCACCGATGGTGGCAAGCCAGCTGGCGCGTTATCCGCTGCTGCTGGATGAACTGCTCGATCCGGCGACGCTCTATCACCCGCTGGCGCCGGAAGCCTATCACGATGAATTGCGCCAATACCTGATGCGCGTGCCTGAGGAAGACGAAGAGCAGCAACTGGAAGCCGTACGGCAGTTCAAACAGGCTCAGCATTTGCGCATTGCCGCTGGCGACATCGCGGGCGTGCTGCCAGTGATGAAAGTGAGCGATCACTTAACCTATCTGGCAGAAGCCATCATTGCTGCCGTGGTGCAGCAAGCCTGGACGCAGATGGTGGCGCGTTATGGGCAACCGACACACCTGCACCAGCGCGAAGGGCGCGGTTTTGCGGTTATTGGTTATGGCAAGTTGGGCGGTTGGGAATTGGGCTACAGCTCCGATCTCGATCTGGTGTTCCTGCTGGACTGCCCGGATGAGGTGGTAACCGACGGTGAGCGCAGTATTGATGGCCGCCAGTTCTATCTCCGTCTAGCGCAGCGTGTGATGCACCTGTTCAGCACGCGTACCTCCTCGGGCATTCTGTACGACGTCGATGCTCGCCTGCGCCCGTCTGGGGCGGCGGGAATGCTGGTCAGCACCGTCGGGGCTTTCGGCGATTATCAACAGCATGAAGCCTGGACCTGGGAGCATCAGGCGCTGGTGCGCGCGCGTATGGTCTATGGTGAGCGTGGCGTACAGGCGCAGTTTGAGGCGATACGGCGTCAGATTTTATGTCAGGAACGCGAGCCGGAGACGCTGCGTGCGGAAGTGCGCGAAATGAGTGAGAAGATGCGTCAGCATTTGGCCAATAAAGACCCCGCGCTGTTTGATCTGAAAACCGATGAGGGTGGTATCACCGATATTGAATTTATCGTGCAGTATCTGGTACTGCGTTATGCGGCACAGGAGCCACGCCTGACTCGCTGGTCTGATAACGTGCGCATTCTGGAACTGATGGCCCAGTGCGGCGTGATGGACGAGGAAGAAGCGCGGGATTTGAAGTTGGCGTACATTACCCTGCGCGATGCGTTGCATCATCTGGCGTTGCAGGAACAGTCGGCGCGTGTAAGCGCTGAAAGCTTTTTGAGCGAGCGTCAACAGGTGAAAACCAGCTGGGAGAAATGGCTGGGTGCCTGGGTGCAGTAGGCAACGAATGTTGTTTCGAAGGACTGCGGGGGCTGTGCTATTATCGCGGCCAACTGTATGACAAAAAACATCTTGGAGTAGGTGCATGAAAGTTTCATTACCTGATTTTCGTCAGGCTGGCGTGCTGGTGGTAGGGGATGTGATGCTGGATCGCTACTGGTACGGTCTTACCAGCCGTATTTCGCCAGAAGCGCCTGTACCGGTAGTCAAAGTCGATACCATTGAAGAACGTCCCGGCGGTGCGGCCAACGTGGCCATGAACATTGCGGCGCTGGGTGCCAGCTCCCGTCTGGTCGGGCTGACGGGCATCGATGATGCCGCACGCGCGCTGAGCGCCAAACTGAGCGATGTGAACGTCAAGTGCGATTTTGTTTACGTCCCGACGCACCCTACTATTACCAAACTGCGCGTGCTGTCGCGCAACCAGCAGTTGATTCGCCTGGATTTCGAAGAAGACTTTGACGGTGTTGATCCGCAGCCGATGTTGGAACGCATTGCGCAGGCGCTGCCAAAAATCGGCGCGCTGGTACTGTCAGACTACGCGAAGGGCGCTCTGGCTCATGTGCGGGCGATGATCCAAACCGCCAATGCGGCGGGCGTGCCAGTCCTGATTGACCCGAAAGGGACCGATTTCGCTCGCTATCGCGGTGCCACCTTGCTGACCCCGAACCTCTCCGAGTTCGAAGCGGTTGCCGGACGCAGCAAAACCGAAGAAGAACTGGTAGCGCGCGGCGAGAAAATGATTGCCGATTTTGACCTTTCCGCACTGCTGATCACCCGTTCTGAACAGGGTATGACGCTGCTTCAGCCGGGCAAAGCGCCGCTGAATCTGCCGACACAGGCGAAGGAAGTCTACGATGTGACCGGTGCGGGCGATACCGTGATTGGCGTATTGGCAGCGGCGCTGGCGGCGGGAAATTCACTGGAAGATGCCTGTTTCCTGGCGAACGCCGCAGCGGGTGTGGTAGTGGGTAAGCTGGGAACCTCTACCGTCACGCCTATCGAGCTGGAAAATGCCATTCGTGGTCGCGCTGACAGCGGTTTTGGTGCGATGGATGAAGCGCAACTGAAAGCGGCTGTCGCGCAGGCGCGCCTGCGCGGTGAAAAAATTGTCATGGCCAACGGCGTATTCGATATTCTGCATGCTGGTCACGTCTCTTATCTGGCGAACGCACGCAAGCTGGGCGATCGCTTGATTGTGGCGGTGAACAGCGATGACTCCACCAGCCGCTTGAAAGGCCCCACGCGTCCGGTCAATGCCTTGGCGCAACGTATGGCAGTGTTAAGTGCCCTCGGCGCGGTGGACTGGGTGGTGCCGTTTGAAGAAGATACCCCGCAGCGCCTGATTGCTGGCATTTTGCCGGATATTCTGGTCAAAGGCGGTGACTACAAGCCGGAAGATATCGCAGGCAGTAAAGAGGTGTGGGCCAACGGCGGTGACGTCCAGGTGCTGAACTTTGAAGATGGCTGTTCTACCACTAACATTATTAATGCCATCAAAGCCAATACGTCGCGATAAACCAAAATAGTACGGGTAACCTCTAGTGACAGTTGAACATCTGACATCGCGTGTGGCCGAGCTGCACGCGCAATTGCGCCACCACGAATATAAATATCACGTTGAAGATGCGCCGGAAATTCCTGACGTGGAATATGACCGCCTGATGAATGAGCTCAAGGCGATCGAAGCGGAACATCCTGAACTGATTACGCCAGATTCGCCAACGCAGCGCGTTGGCGCGGCCCCCCTGTCGGCGTTCGAATCCGTGCGTCATGAGGTGCCGATGCTGTCGTTGGATAACGTATTCGATGATGAAAGCTATCTGGCGTTTTACAAACGCGTGCAGGATCGCTTGAAAAGCGGCGAGGAACTGACCTTCTGTTGTGAGCTGAAGCTCGATGGTTTGGCGGTAAGCCTGTTGTATGAAAACGGCCTGCTGGTGCAGGCCGCCACGCGCGGCGATGGCACGACAGGGGAAAACATTACCGCCAATATCCGTACCATCGGTGCCATTCCGCTGCGGTTGCACGGTGATAACATCCCTGCGCGCGTGGAAGTGCGTGGCGAAGTGTTTATGAAACACCGTGGCTTTGAAAAGATGAATGATGAAGCGCGGCGTACCGGTGCCAAGATTTTTGCCAATCCGCGCAATGCGGCGGCTGGGTCGTTGCGTCAGCTCGATCCGCGCATTACGGCTAAACGTCCCCTAACGTTCTTCTGCTATGGCGTTGGCCTGTTGGAAGGCGGAACCTTGCCTGCCAGCCATCTGGCACGCCTGAATCAATTTAAAGCCTGGGGACTGCCGGTTAGCGATCGTATTCGTTTGTGCACTGGTAGCGCAGACGTGCTGGCATTTTATCGTCAGGTGGAGCAAGAGCGCGCCACGCTCGGCTTCGATATTGACGGCGTGGTGGTCAAAGTTGACGACCTGGCATTGCAAGAGCGGCTCTGGTTTGTAGCGCGCGCGCCGCGCTGGGCGGTGGCCTTTAAATTCCCGGCGCAGGAGCAACTGACTTGGCTACACGGCGTTGATTTTCAGGTAGGGCGCACTGGTGCCATTACGCCGGTGGCACGCCTTGAACCGGTTGCCGTTGCCGGGGTTATGGTGAGTAATGCCACCTTGCATAACCGCGATGAGATTGAACGTCTCGGCATACAGATCGGCGATCGCGTTATCGTGCGTCGTGCAGGCGATGTTATTCCGCAGATCGTTGGGGTAGCGGAAGCAGAACGCCCTGCGGATGCGCGTGCTATCGACTTTCCTGAGCAATGTCCGGTGTGCGGCTCCGAGGTGGAGCGCGTTGACGGTGAGGCGGTGACGCGCTGCACTGGCGGGTTGATCTGCGGTGCACAGCGTAAGGAAGCGTTAAAGCACTTTGTCTCCCGTCGTGCGCTGGATGTGGAAGGTATGGGGGACAAGGTTATCGATCAATTGGTGGAAAAAGAGTACGTCAAAACTCCCGCCGACCTGTTCAAGCTTACCGCTGGCATCCTGACTGGACTGGATCGTATGGGGCCGAAATCGGCACAGAATCTGGTCAATGCGCTGGAAAAAGCTAAATCCACCACCTTTGCCCGTTTCCTGTTTGCGTTGGGTATCCGTGACGTAGGGGAAGCGACCGCAAGCAACCTGGCACAGCATTTTGCCACCCTGGATAACCTGCTAGCGGCGGATGAAGAAGCGCTGCTGGAAGTGGCGGATGTGGGGCCTATTGTGGCGAAGCATGTGCGCCATTTCCTGCAAGAAGCGCACAATCAGCAAGTGATTCGCGAGCTTATCAATCCTGAGGGCATCAATATCCATTGGCCTGACATCGAAAGGGTGGATGTTGAGACGCTCGATAACCAGTTTGCCGGCAAGACCATTGTGCTGACGGGGTCGTTGAGCCAGCTATCCCGTGATGAAGCCAAGGATCGCCTGACGGCGCTGGGCGCGAAAGTGAGCGGCAGCGTGTCCAAGAAAACCGATATGGTGATTGCCGGGGAAGCCGCGGGCTCCAAGCTGGCCAAAGTACAAGAGTTGAATATCCCGGTGATTGATGAAGCTGAGATGATCCGCCTGCTAGGAGCCTAACCGATGGAAAAAGAGGATTTGATCGCTATCGCCACTCAGCAGATGCCATTTGGCAAGTATCAGGGCCGTGTACTGATCGATTTGCCTGAGGAGTATTTGCTGTGGTTTGCCCGCAAGGATGCGTTTCCCAAAGGGCGACTGGGCGATTTGATGCAGCTGACGCTGACCATCAAGATTGAAGGGCTGCAAGGGTTGGTGACGCCGCTCAAGCAGCGTTAAAAGCAGCACCGCGTTTGCGGTGCTGCGCGTGTGGCTGAACGGCTACACGTAGATGTTGATTTTATTCTGTTCGGTCGGCTTGTTAACGCCTTTCTCTTGAGCCGTAGACGTGGATGCCGCCAGCTGCTGTTTACTCTCCGATGACTCATTCTGCAACCGGGCGATTTGGGCCTGAAGCGCTTGAATCTGCGCCTGAATCAACTGCTGCTGCTCCTGAATACTGGCCTTTTCTTCATCCGTGCTGGCTTTCTCGAGAGAGTAAGCGAGCGATTTGGCCTGCTGCGTTAGCGTTTTAATCTGCTGATTAAGACGAGCAATTTGCTGCTCATTGCTGGTCCCTGAGCTCGCGCTGCTGCCAGAGGCAGACGTCACTGCGCTGATGCTGGTCATTTTTTCTCCTTGTCATTACGGCACTGGTTGTGCTTGTAGAGTATCGACGCTTATTCCCTCTAGCTTGACAGGGATTTTGTAGGAATACAGAATGATAGGATCAGGTTTTTTACAGTAAATGTAACAATATGTGTTATTTGCTAGTGCCGAGAGAAACACAGGGAGGGGCTATCGGCATTGCGCGGGACGCACGGCGAGGGAATTATCCTTATTCCCAGCCGTATCGTGCGTTGAAAGGAGGATTAATCAACTGCCATACACATTGATGGCGCTGGTGAGTCGTTGAGCCTGGCGGTTCAAACTTTTTGCCGTATCGGTTGATTGCACTACCATTTCGGTATTGCTTTGGGTCATGATTTCTATTTGGGCAATGGATTGGTTAATCAACCCCAACGCCCGCGTCTGCTCTTGCGTGGCGTTGTTGATCTCTTTGATCATGGTAGAGATTTGCAGCACTTCGCTGACAATATCCGCAATGTGTTTGCCCGCGTTTCCCACCATTTTACCGCCTGACTCCACGCTTGCGACGTTCGCATCGATCAGCGTTTTGATCTCTTTGGCGGCTGAGGCAGAGTGTTGGGCCAGGTTGCGTACTTCGGCAGCGACTACGGCAAAACCGCGGCCTTGCACACCCGCTCTGGCAGCTTCTACTGCGGCGTTGAGTGCCAGAATATTGGTTTGAAACGCAATGCTGTCGATCACGCCGATAATATCGACGATTTTATCGCTCGCCTTGGAGATGGATTCCATCATACCGATGGTTTCCCCCATGATATCCCCGCCTTTTTGCGCCGTCTGGCTGGCAGCTTCCGCCATACTGGTGGCTTGGATTGCCGTTTCAGCACTTTGCTGTACCGCAACGGTAATTTCTTCGATTGCGGCGGCGGTTTGTTGCAGGTTGGCTGAGGTCTCCTCGGTATGGGCATTGAGTGACGTATTGTTTTCCGTCAGACGTTGACTCACGTCGGTCATGCCTTGCACCTGAGTGCCAACGTCATCTACCAGCGAGTGAAGGTTGAGGCCAAACTGATTAATGGAGCGCATTAACAGGCCTATCTCATCCACGCGGTTAAAGTGAACGTGTGACGTTTTACGTCCGGACACCACGCTCTGTGCGTGTTTCTGCATGGTTTTCAGTGGGCGACTGATTTGGCTTTGCAGAAAAGCATCCAACAACAGAAACAGGATGACCGCAGCCAGCGCGGACCAGACCGGATCGAGGCCGAAATAGGTGAGCAGAATGGGAGCCAGCGCCGCGATAAACAGCGGGCAACGGATACGCCAGCGTACGGAGATTTTTTGCAGCACAGAAAGCAGTGCAAATAACCCGGTGTGGATCACCAATCCTTTGTAGAAAGCGCGGCTGCCTGCTTGCTTTTGTTGTACGGCTTCGTATAGGGGTTCGACAAATTTGATCTCTTCCGCGCTCGGCGTGTTGCGCACGGAAATATAGCCACTCAATTGATTGTTATGATAAACCGGCGTGACGTTGGCGCGAACCCAGTAGTGGTCGCCGTTTTTACATCGGTTTTTTACCAGCCCTGTCCAGCTATCGCCTTGTTGCAGGGTGTACCACATGTCTGCAAACGCTTCGACGGGCATATCTGGGTGGCGCACCACATTGTGGGGCTGTGTGATAAGTTCATCTTCTGTATAGCCGCTGACGCGAATGAAAGCGGAGTTGGCGTAGGTAATGTAACTTTGAGTATCGGTGGTGGACATTAAAGTTGTGTCCACGTCCAACAGATACCCCTGTTGCGTAACAGGGGTATTGACCCTCATTTTAACCCCCTGATTCGAATTTGAACACGCAGACATCAGAGCGTGTAAATTTATGATGTTGCTGAGGATGCCGTCAATTCCTTCGTTTTTAAATAGCACTTTTAAAATATAAAACCTAGTGAATATAATGAGTTAAAACATCCAGTTATAATAATTTCATGTGAAACTACAGGATGGAATGAAACGCTCAATTGTTACTGTGGTTTGCAAATTTGTTCAAATTTGTAAATAAAATGAAGGGCGTTATTCGTGGGAAAAATCTTATAATCCCTACAAAGGGTTACGGGATAAACAGAAAATATTAATCAATAATAGAATAAAAAATAAACGCCAGGCAACGATAAGTTGCCTGGCGAAATATAAAAAAGGTTTATTTATCAAGTTACAGGCGCAGGGTTGAATACCTCCAGTGCGTTATGTAGGCCCCATTGATCCGACCAGGTTTTCTTCCTTCCGCTGGCAATATCAAGGATAAAATGGAACAGCTCCCAGCCTACTTGTTCGATGGTGGCATCGCCGGTAGCAATTGTGCCTGCATTGATGTCCATCAAATCATGCCATCGTTCCACTAATGCGGTGCGGGTCGCCATTTTGATCACGGGCACGGCTAACAGGCCATAAGGTGTGCCGCGACCGGTGGTGAAGACCTGCACGGTAATGCCTGAGGCTAACTGCTGGGCGCCACACACAAAATCGCTGGCAGGCGTTGCCGCATAAATCAACCCGCGTTTGGTCGGACGCTGCCCTGGAGAGAGCACTTCGGAAATGGCGCTTTGACCTGATTTGGCAATCGAGCCGAGCGCCTTTTCTACCACGTTCGCCAGCCCACCATTTTTATTGCCCGGAGACGGATTGGCGCTGCGATCGGTTTTTCCGGTATCCAGGTAGTTGTCATACCAGGCCATCTCTTCAAGCAGACGGCGACCCACTTCTTCGGTCGCGGCGCGCGGTGTGAAAAGGTGAATGGCATCGCGTACTTCGGTGACTTCCGAGAACATCACGGTAGCGCCGCAGCGCACTAGTAAATCTGAGGCATAACCCACTGCCGGGTTGGCCGTCACGCCGGAGAAGGCATCGCTGCCCCGCACTGCATCCCTACCACTAACTCAGAAGCCGGGCAGGTTTCGCGATGCCGCAGGTTAAGGCGTTGCGGGTGGCGATCTGCCATCGTGAGAATGTCATCGACCATCGACTGGAACCCCACATGGTGCTCATCTTGCAAACGCACAATGCTGGTGTCGTCCAGCGAGATAGCGTGCACATCGGGAGTGCCTTCCAGCAGACGTTCCGGTTGCAATTTTTCACAACCCAGACCGACAACCAGCACTTCTCCGCCAAAATTGGGGTTCAGCGCCAGATTGTGAATGGTGCGAATGGGAACCACGGCAGCAGGCGCGTTAATGGCAACGCCACAGCCGTAGAGATGGTTCAACGCCACTACGCCATCGACATTCGGATAACGGGGCAGCAGGTCGCGTTCGATCAGTTTCACCACGTAGTCAACCACGCCTGCGACACAGTGCACGCTGGTGGTGATACCGAGCAGGTTTTTACTGCCCACGCTGCCGTCTGGATTGCGATAGCCCTCGAAGGTATAGCCTTCCAGCGGCGGTAGCGGCGCGGGCACTTTGGTCGCCAGCGGCAGGGTTTCTAGCGGTGGTGCGTCCGGTAATTCAACCAGGGATTCATCAATCCAACTGCCACGGGCAATCGGTCTTACTGCATAACCAATAATTTCGCCGTAACGAATAATGGCCTCTGCGGTATTAATGTCACTCAGCGCAACTTTATGCCCTTGAGGTACATGTTCAATTAATTCAAGTCCGTCTGAAAAACGGGTGCCAGCACGTAATCCATTATTATTGACGACAATAGCAACATTATCGGATTCGTGGACTTTAATATAAAGCGGTTTTTCCAGTACGGAATCTGTCACTTTTTTTCTGACATGATGTAAGCCTTTATTCTCGGTCTGTAAAATAACGTTCGTTACTATCGCTGTCGGCTAATTCTTCATTGCTCGTGGACGAGTATAAAGCCCAGACTCTGTGGGTGCATTATGCAAGTGACCTATTTTTTGCCGTTAATCCCATTTTTTCTGTGGCGTTAAGACAAGAAGAGGTGAGTGCTATCACACATCGCCCGGCGTGGGGTATTGCGGGTGCGTGAGGGGGTTATCAGCGATGTGACGCATCGCGCGAATCGCCTATTTTCGTGAAATACCTCCCAGTCGATAGGGCAACTGCACCAACATATTTAAAAATCGATTTTCAATGTTGTGCCTTTCGCTAGTGAGCCGGCAATTGACGGAATTTATAATCTTCTGGCGAGTGAATGATTCGGTTAACTATTTCAAAGTGACAACACTGAAGCGTTCGCAATATAAAGCTTAAAGGCTAAACAATTAGTGATTTACCACACTTTCATTCTGATAACCCTACGGCATTCTGTTTCCAGGAATGTGTTATTGAGAATGAATGAACTAACCGTGATCGACAGCAGGAGTTCATCATGAATACAGTAAGCTCAGCAGCTGGCGCTATACAAAAGAGAACAAACGCCCGCTACTGAATTGTCGTGATGTTATTTATAGTCACGTCATTTAACTATGGCGACCGTGCCACCATCTTGATTGCTGGCTCCGCCATGTCAAAGGAAATTGGCCTGGACGCCGTGGGGATGGGGTATATTTTCTCTGCATTCTCTTGGGCCTATGTGATCGGCCAGATCCCGGGCGGTTGGCTGCTTGACCGTTTTGGTTCCAAACGCGTTTACTTCTGGAGTATCTTCACCTGGTCACTGTTCACCTTGCTGCAAGGCTTTGTTGACTTGTTCCAGGTCTCGGCCATCGTAGTGTCCTTATTTGCACTGTGCTTTATGGTTGGTCTGTGCGAATCGCCCTCTTTCCCCGGTAACAGTCGTATTGTTGCTGCCTGGTTCCCGGCGCAAGAGCGTGGCACTGCCGTGGCGATCTTTAACTCTGCGCAGTACTTTGCGACCGTGATCTTCGCCCCCATTATGGGCTGGCTGGTGCATGCGGTGGGCTGGGCGCACGTGTTCTGGTTCATGGGTGGTTTCGGTATTCTGATAAGCTTCCTGTGGCTAAAAGTGATCCACGATCCGAAAGATCACCCCAGCATGAATCAGGCCGAACTGGATTACATCGAAGCCGGTGGTGCACTGATCAATATGGATGCAGTGGCGAATAAAGCCAAAGTGCCTGGTAAAGATAAGTGGTTCCAGATCAAACAATTACTAACATCGCGTATGATGATGGGGGTCTATCTCGGCCAATACTGCATCAACGCATTGACCTACTTCTTCATCACCCGGTTCCCGGTGTATCTGGTACAGGCCAGGGGCATGTCCATTCTCAAAGCCGGTTTTGTTGCCTCGGTACCGGCCATTTGTGGTTTCGTCGGCGGGGTGTTGGGCGGTGTGATCTCCGACTACCTGATGCGTCGTACTCAAAATCTGACGCTGGCGCGCAAAACGCCTATCGTACTGGGGATGTTGCTCTTTATGTCGATGGTTATCTGTAACTACGTGTCGACGGAGTGGGTGGTTATCGCAGTGATGGCGCTGGCGTTCTTTGGTAAAGGCATCGGCGCGCTGGGTTGGGCGGTGATGCCGGATACGGCACCGAAAGAGATCAGCGGTTTGAGCGGCGGTTTGTTTAATATGTTTGGTAATATTTCCGGTATCGTTACCCAAATTGCCATTGGTTATATTATTGGTATGACGGGTTCCTTTAACGGCGGCCTGATTTATGTGGGTATCCACGCGGCAGTGGCTATTATCAGCTACCTGTTTATTGTGCAGGATATCAAACGTATCGAATTGAAACCTTTCAAAGGCTAATTGCATCAACAGGTCAGGCGGATAACGCCTGACCTGTGTCTGTTCAGGCACCATGCCCGCTCCCAGTATCATTATAACGCCCCGTATGCCCGGCAGAGTCACGTTCCTTTCCATTTTTCTCTTGTCATCCACCTTATTTTTACCTGCTTATTTGTTTCCTTTGGTTTCACTGTTTTTTGTTTTAGAAAAAATGAAATAATAACCATGGCGGTCATAAAAATATTTTCAAGTATTATTTTTGGAGTACATTAAACATTGGCCGCGTGCCATTTTTCACTTCCGCTTCACATAAACGCTAATCTCGTGAATAACTTCGCAATGCGTTGTGCCGAGTTACCATTTAATCATTATCCTGAGACAAAATGTTGTGCACTCGCCCAATGAGCCAATGCATGTCAGTCATTATAATTTGATGCAGTAGAGCAACGATGATGCGTGGAGATACGTTGCCCTGTAGTGAGAATCTGTCTCTTCCGCGCTGACACTGACCTCGGCTGGAACACACGATGATAAATAATACCCAGAGTACCCCGGTCATTACCGACATGAAGGTTATCCCGGTTGCCGGTTATGACAGCATGCTGTTGAACATTGGCGGCGCACACGGTGCCTACTTCACGCGTAACCTGGTGGTTTTGACCGACAGCGCTGGCCATACCGGCGTCGGTGAAGCGCCCGGCGGTGAGGTGATTTATCGCACGCTGGTCGATGCGATCCCCCGTGTGAAAGGTGAACAGATTGCGCGTATGAATCGTCTTGTGCATGACGTGCACACCGGTAACCAATCCTCCGATTTTGACGCCTTCGGCAAAGGGGCCTGGACGTTTGAACTGCGGGTCAACGCCGTGACGGCGCTGGAAGCCGCGCTGTTGGATTTACAAGGCCAGTTCCTGGGCGTGCCCGTTGCCGAGCTGCTTGGGCCAGGCAAACAGCGTTATGAAGTCACGGTGTTAGGCTATCTGTTCTACATCGGCGATCGCACCAAAACGGATCTGCCTTATCTGCCGGGGGGAAACCGGCAAGCACGAGTGGTATCACCTGCGCCATCAGGCTGCAATGAACAGCGACGCCATTGTGCGCTTGGCTGAAGCCTCCGCCGATCGTTACGGTTTCAAAGATTTTAAACTGAAAGGTGGGGTGCTGCCGGGCGAACAAGAGATTGAGTCGGTGAAAGCGTTGAAAAAACGTTTCCCGGATGCCAGTATCACTGTCGATCCCAACGGTGCCTGGCTGCTGGATGAGGCTATCTGTTTGTGCAAAGGCATGAACGGCATTCTGACCTATGCCTAAGATCCTTGTGGGGCGGAACAAGGCTTCTCTGGTCGTGAGGTAATGGCCGAGTTCCGCCGCGCTACTGGCCTGCCAGTGGCAACCAATATGATAGCCACCAACTGGCGTGAAATGAGCCATGCCGTGATGTTGCAAGCCGTGGATATTCCGCTGGCGGACCCGCATTTCTGGACCATGCACGGCGCTGTGCGCGTCGCGCAACTGTGTAACGACTGGGGCCTGACCTGTGGTTGCCACTCCAATAACCATTTTGATGTGTCACTGGCTATGTTTACTCACGTTGGCGCAGCGGCTCCGGGCAATCCTGCCGCGATTGATACCCACTGGATTTGGCAGGAAGGGCAGCATCTGACCAAAGAGCCGCTACAGATCGTCAACGGCAAGATTGCTGTACCCGATCGTCCTGGGCTGGGCGTTGAGCTAGACATGGCGCAAGTGATGAAGGCCCATGAGTTACACAAAAAACTGCCCAGCGGCGCGCGTAATGACGCCGCGGCCATGCAGTACCTGATCCCCGGCTGGACATTCGATCGCAAGCGTCCAGTTTTCGGTCGTTAATAAACGGGCCTGCGCAACGGGCAGGTAAACGCTTTAGTAAAGCAAGCTTCATAACGACAGCTACCGAAAGACAGACTAAAAGGATAACAACATGACCCTACAACAATCCACACCGGTTATTACCCACATGCAAGTCATTCCCGTTGCGGGACACGACAGCATGCTGCTGAACCTGAGCGGGGCGCATGCGCCTTACTTCACGCTTAATATATTGATTATGAAAGATAACTCAGGTAATACCGGTGTGGGCGAAATTCCCGGTGGCGAAAAAATTCGTCAAACGCTGGAAGATGCATCGGTTTTGGTGATCGGTAAAACGCTGGGCGAATATAAGAATGTCATGAATGCCGTGCGTAACCAGTTTGCCGATCGCGATGCTTCCGGACGCGGGCTGCAAACCTTCGATCTGCGTACCACCATCCACGTAGTAACAGGGTTCGAAGCCGCCATGCTGGACCTGCTGGGCCAGTTCCTTAACGTGCCGGTTGCTGCCCTGCTGGGTGATGGTCAACAGCGTGATGCCGTGGAAATGCTCGGTTATCTGTTCTACATCGGCGATCGTACCAAAACAGACCTGCCGTATCAGAGCCAGCCGGATGAGAAATGCGACTGGTATCGCCTGCGTCATGAAGAAGCGCTGACGCCTGAGTCGATAGTACGTTTGGCCGAAGCCGCCTATGAAAAATACGGTTTCAACGATTTCAAACTGAAAGGCGGCGTGCTGGCCGGTAGTGAAGAGGCGGAAGCGGTCACCGCGTTGTCCAAACGTTTCCCGCAGGCGCGCATCACCCTCGATCCCAACGGTGCCTGGTCACTGGAAGAGGCCATTCGCCTTGGTAAGCAACTGCGCGGTGTGCTGGCGTATGCGGAAGATCCGTGCGGTGCAGAGCAGGGCTTCTCTGGCCGCGAAGTGATGGCTGAGTTCCGCCGTGCGACCGGCTTGCCGACGGCCACCAACATGATTGCCACTGACTGGCGTCAAATGAGTCACACCATCTCTCTGCAATCGGTCGATATCCCGCTGGCGGATCCGCACTTCTGGACCATGCAGGGCTCGGTACGCGTGGCGCAGATGTGCCATGAGTGGGGCTTGACCTGGGGCTCGCATTCTAACAACCATTTCGACGTGTCGCTCGCCATGTTCACCCACGTCGGTGCTGCTGCGCCGGGCAAAATTGCCGCGCTCGATACGCACTGGATTTGGCAGGAAGGCAACCAGCGCATCACCAAAGAGCCGCTGAAAATCGTCGGTGGTATGGTTGAAGTGCCGAAGAAACCGGGTCTGGGCATTGAGCTTGATATGGATCAGGTGATGAAAGCGCACGAGCTGTACAAAAACATGGGGCTGGGCGCACGTGATGATGCGGTTGGCATGCAGTATCTCATTCCTGGCTGGACGTTCGATAACAAACGCCCTTGCCTGGTTCGTTAATTCACGCTGTACGCCGCCTCATCCGGGGCGGCGCGATAAAGAGTAAGGATAAAACATGAAGACGCCATTGTTGCCAAATCGGTTTCGCCAGGAGTTGACTGAGGGAAAAACTTTGATCAGTTGCTGGTGTGCGTTGGCTAACCCCATTTCTACCGAATTGTTGGGACTGGCCGGGTTTGACTGGTTGGTGCTGGACGGAGAGCATGCGCCGAATGACATCAGTACCTTTATTCCTCAGCTGATGGCGCTCAAAGGCAGTCACAGCGCGCCGGTGGTGTGCCCGCCCTGCAATGAACCCGTCATCATCAAACGTCTGCTGGATATCGGTTTCTATAACTTCCTGATTCCCGTTTGTAGAAACTGAAGAAGAAGCGGTGCGTGCGGTGGCGTCTACACGTTATCCCCCTGCTGGTATTCGTGGTGTTTCTGTTGATCATCGCAGAAATGCGTTCGGTACCGACCCCAACTATTTCGCCACCATCAACGACAACATCACAGTGTTGGTGCAGATCGAAACTCAGGAAGGTGTCGACAACCTGGATGCCATTGCAGCGGTTAACGGTGTGGGCGGTATTTTCGTCGGACCGGGCGATCTCTCTGCGGCATTGGGCTATCTGGGGCAACCGAATCACCCGGAAGTGCAGAAAGTCATCCGCCATATTTTTGAGCGTGCGGCAGCGCACGGCAAACCGAGTGGCATTTTGGCACCAGTTGAAGCAGATGCGCGTCGTTACCTGGAGTGGGGTGCCAGCTTTGTTGCTGTTGGCAGCGATCTGGGCGTGTTCCGCGGTGCCACAGCGGCGCTGTGTGACAAATTCAAAAAGTCATTTGAATAAATCCGGGCCAGTCAGGCCATTACCGCATTTAACGATCGGACTACGTGGTTAAAGTAATGAAAATTGGTTTTATTGGACTGGGTATTATGGGTAAACCGATGAGTAAAAACCTGATCAAAGCAGGTTACTCATTGGTGGTTTCCGACAGAAACAGCGCTGTGGTGGCAGAAGTGGTCGCCGCGGGTGCTACCGCCGCCGACACCGCCAAAGCGGTTGCCGATCATCATCACCATGCTGCCCATTAACCACACGTGAAAGAGGTGGTGCTGGGTGAAAACGGCGTTATCGACGGTGCTCGCGAAGGCAGCATCGTGATTGATATGAGCTCCATTGCGCCGCTGGCCAGCCGTGAAATTGCTGCCGCACTGGCAGAAAAAGGCATCGCGATGCTGGATGCGCCGGTGAGCGGCGGTGAGCCGAAAGTCATCGACGGCACCCTTTCCTTGATGGTGGGCGGTGACAAGGCGGTATTCGATCGCTGCTACGACGTAATGAAAGCGATGGCTGGTTCGGTGGTGCACACCGGTGACATCGGTGCGGGCAACGTGACCAAACTGGCTAACCAAGTGATCGTGGCGTTGAATATCGCCGCCATGTCTGAAGCGCTGGTACTGGCGACTAAAGCAGGCGTAAACCCGGATCTGGTGTATCAGGCAATCCGCGGTGGGTTGGCGGGCAGCACGGTGCAGGATGCCAAAGTCCCGATGGTGATGGATCGCAACTTCAAGTCGGGCTTCCGTATCGATCTGCACATCAAGGATCTGGCGAATGCGCTGGATACCTCACACGGCGTTAGCGCGCAGTTGCCGTTAACGGCGGCGGTGATGGAAATGATGCAGGCGCTGAAAGCGGACGAACCGGGAACGGCAGATCACTGTGCATTAGCACGGTACTACGAAAAGCTGGCCAAAGTTGAAGTGACGCGCTAAGGCAACAGGTCGGTACGACGACTATTCGATACCGACCTGACATACTGACCCGTAACGACTCCGCGGCCTGTTGATACTGGTGGATCGTTTATGAAATCGGATCGTTTATGAAAATAGTTATCGCACCGGATTCTTATAAAGAAAGCCTGTCAGCACAGGAAGTTGCTACACAGATTGAAGCCGGTTTTCGGGGAGTTTTTCCTGACGCCAGCTACGTCAAGCTGCCCGTGGCGGCCAGCGGCTTGGAGCGGGTGCCTTCCGCGCAGCGTAATCCGCTGCTGACCACCAGTTATGGTACGGGCGAGTTGATTCGCAGCGCGCTGGATTATGGGGTAAAACACTGCATTATCGGTATTGGCGGCAGCGCCACCAATGACGGCGGCGCGGGCATGGCGCAGGCGTTAGGGGCAAAACTGCTGGATGCGCAGGGTGAGTCGATCGGTTTTGGCGGTGGCGCGCTGGATACGCTTAAACGTGTTGACGTCAGCGAACTGGATCAACGCATTAAAAGCTGCCGTTTTGAAGTGGCGTGCGATGTGACGAACCCGCTGACCGGTAAGCTGGGGGCTTCTGCGGTGTTCGGACCGCAAAAAGGAGCGACGCCGGCGATGATTGTACAGTTAGACAATGCGCTCAAGCAGTACGCCGAGGTGATCCGTCACAGCTTGGATATCGATGTGGATCAGGTGCCGGGCTCTGGGGCGGCCGGTGGCATGGGCGCTGCGTTATTGGCCTTCTGTGGTGCGGAACTGCGTCAGGGTATTGAGATTGTCACCGAAGCGCTGGGACTGGATGAACTGGTGCGGGACGCGTCGCTGGTGATCACTGGTGAAGGACGCATCGATAGCCAGACGGTGCACGGTAAAGTGCCGATTGGCGTGGCGCGCGTGGCGAAGCGTTACAACAAACCGGTGGTCGGGATTGCGGGCAGCCTGACAGCGGATGTGGGCGTGGTGCACGAACACGGCTTGGATGCGGTATTCAGCGTGCTTTACAACATCTGTTCTCTGGAGGAAGCGTTGGACAACGCGGCAGCCAACGTGCGCATGACGGCACGTAACGTCGCGGCAACCATCAAGCTGGCGCAAACGCTCCAATAATGCTCTCTTTGCCGATTTTTTCTGGCGGCTCCTTTCTTCGTCGTCCCCGTGCTGGTGCCTGGGGCGACGCGTCATCAAAGATCCAAAATCCATTCATTTTGCTATCACTGACGCTAACCCCTTCTGTGTTATTGGACTCGAAGCACTAAGATTCAAGTCTATCGCCAATATCTGACTTTTCAGCCCATTCAGTGAGGGTATATGAACAAATTCGTCGCGCTACTCCTTTCGATGGCAGCCGCTTTGTCGGGCTGTACCTCTCTCGTAAACACACAGCAGTCAAACAGGAATATCTACATTGTTCACGGATACGACGCTTCACCGTCAGAGCATTGGTTCGCGTGGCTGAAAAGCGAGATGGAGAAAACGGGAGCCAGGGTGTCGATCATTGATTTACCCACCCCTGACGATCCCCAACCGCAGGCGTGGCAACGGGCCCTCGAGACACAGGTGACATCGCTAGATAGCAACACCTATTTTGTCGCGCACAGCCTTGGCAGCATTACGCTGTTGAGGTTCCTTGAAAAACACCCGGGCAACGCGCCTATCGGCGGCTATATTCTGGTTTCCGGTTTCAATGAGCGTCTGCCGACGCTTCCGCAGCTCGACCGCTTCATAAAACCGGATATTGATTATCGCAAACTGGTGCAGAGGGCAAGCAGCCGCGTTGTCATCGCTGCGCCTGATGATAGCGTGGTTCCTTACCGATTCAGTCAGGCGTTGGCGAAATCCCTCGATGCCCGGTTCATTACGGTTGAGCAGGGTAACCACTTTCTGGCAAGTGATGGATTTACCGAATTCCCTCTGGTGCTGGCTGAGCTACAGAAGGCCATAGCCGCATCAGGGCGGTGAGCCGCTGGCGTCAGCCGAGCAGCAGAATCAGGATACGCTCGGCACAATGCCTGTGGGCTACGACAAATGCGCCTGCGCAGCCCGCCGTACATTGGCGATTTCGTCGAGCAATTTCAACCACTCCGGCTCCAGTTCAAGCACGTCCGTTCCCTTATGCAGTGCGGTTTCCAGCGTGTAACACAGTTGCTTCAAGCGTGGCACGCCGCTGTAGCCGCAACTGCCGTGCAGTTTATGAATCAGCGGCAGTGTGTCTGCCACCGGGTGGCCCGCCAACAGCGTTTCGATGTGTTGCTGTACGTCGGGCAGGGAATCCAGCAGCATTTGCAGCAGATCACGCGCCAGATCGGGTTTATTCGCTGCCTGACGCGTTGCCAGCGACCAGTCGAGCGAGAGCTGGCTGTCATAATGTTCAGCCAGCAATTGCGCCATGCTGCCGTTCTCGCTCTCAATCGGTATACCCGGTTGTTGGGTATAACGCGCCAATACCGACGCCAGCATCTGCTCATCAATCTGTTTAGCCAGATAACCATCCATCCCCGCTTGCAGCAATGATTTGCGCTCGTCACTCAGCGAATGGGCGCTGACCGCAATAATCGGCGTAGTAGCGTGGCGGGAAAGCTGGCGGATGTGCTCGCTGGCGCGAATGCCATCCATGCCTGGCATTTGGATATCCATAAGGATGACGTAGATATTCTGCATTGCCGCCTGCGCGATAGCCTCTTCACCGCTGTCGCACAACAAGGTGTTTTCCACCTGCTCTTCCAGCAGAGTGCCGATCAGTTTCAGGTTAGCCGGATTGTCATCCACCGCCATCACACACAGCGGCAAGCGCTGTGTGGGCAGCGTTGCTGGTTGCGTTACTGGCAGCAACGATAGCTGCTGGATCAACAGGCGTACCGAGGAAAGGGGTTTACTCAGACAGGCGTGGATACCGAAGGATTTCAACTGTTCAGCATCCATTTGTGCCAGACTGGGCAAGGCCAAAATAACACAAGCTGCTTTGCGGCTCATGTCGCGCAACTGTGAGGTGTAATCCAGCAAGTTATTACGATGCCGGACGGGAACGCCGAGCAGCAAAATATCGAAATGTTGCGGCGGTAACTGTTCAAGGGTCGCGCTAAAGTGCACCTGCAACGGCGTTTGCCCCAGAATATCTAACCCGGCTTGCGCGGCGAAGGCGTTGGCTTCCACATAGGCAATGCTGTGTCCTTGCAGTACGGAGAGATTGTTCTCTGCCATGCTGCTGTGCGGATCGCAGGTTAGCGTAATGTGGAACCAAAAGGTGGAGCCTTGGTTTACCGCGCTTTGGAAGCGAATATCGCCGCCCATCTCTTTCACCAGTCGCTGGGTGATAACCAGCCCGAGACCGGTGCCGCCGTGGCGGCGGGAAATGCTGGTATCTGCCTGCCGAAATGCCTGAAACAACTGTGCCTGCTGTCCCTCGGCGATGCCAATACCGGTATCTCGGATCTGAATTTCCAACTCCAGCTGTTTATGGCTTTGACGGTGGCGTTCAATGCGGATATCGATATTGCCATTTTCGGTGAATTTGATGGCATTGCCCAGCAGATTGGTGATCACCTGTTGCAGACGCATCGGATCGCCGATAAAACGTTCGGGTACGCCGGGCTGAATGTTGAGCGTCAGCTCTAATCCCTTCTCATGGGCAGTGTGCGCCAACAGCGTGATTACATCATCCAGCGTGTTATGCAGTGATAATGGGATGTTTTCCAACACCAGCTTGCCCGCTTCGAGCTTGGAGAAATCCAGCACGTCATTGATGATGGTCAGCAGGTTGTTGGCGGAACGCTCGATAGTGCGCAAATAGTCGGTCTGGGTGGCGGTTAACGTAGTTTTCAGCGTTTGACGGGTGAAACCGATCACGCCGTTAAGCGGGGTACGCAGCTCGTGCGACATGTTGGCTAAAAACTCGGACTTGATAAGCGCGGCCTCTTGCGCCCGCTTTTTCGCCAAATCCAGCTCGACGTTCTGGATCTCCATCTGTTCCAGCGTCTCTCTCAGATCGTAAGTGGCCTGATCGATGTTTTGCTGCATCTCCTCGTGGTAGGCCGTCAGGGACATCGCCATGGCGTTGATGCCATTTTTCAGCATATCCAACTCGCCCAGCATGCACCCTTCTGCACGGCTGTCCAATTGACTGCGACGGATACGATCGACGGTATCCACCATATTGCGTATCGGCATGGTGACATCGCGCACCAGACGGTAGGCGAACAGACCGGCAATCGCCATGCACAGCAGCATCAACAGCGTGGCGATAAACGTCTCCTGATACTGTTGCAGCATGATGGAGTCGGTATCCAGCTCCAGCAACACATACCCCACTGTCGCGCCGGGGCGCTCGACCTTGCCCGCATGACGGGTGAATTCCGGGCCGATGGTGATAGGCATATGCAGTAACAGCTTGTCATCAACCTGGTGAGAATGTAGCCCTGACGGCATCGACTGCTGTTTTACCGCATCAATCAGTTGGGTGATATGGCGCGAATCGGTGCTGAATAACACCTTATGTTGTGCGTTAGTGATGATAATGGCGCGTACAATGTCGGAATGACGCCGATGCAGCATATTGATTAGCGGCTGAATCATCTCCTGCTGGTTGGCTACCAGCGAATAGGCAGCAACGGCGGAAAGCGGCTAAATAATACTGGCCCCCGCGCTGGCAAGCTGGTCCTGCAACTGATTGCTGCGGTAAATAACGAAGAAGGTACTGAGCAGCAACCCGATAATCAATGTCGGAGCCAGAATCAGTATCATCATGCGGGCACGCAGACTGTATTTGGTCATGAGGTTCCAATGTGGGAGAATTAGGCCCAGACGTTTAGCTTAAAGACACAATAGCAAACTATGGCGCAATTCTACTCTCCAAACCGGCGTGTGACGACCCGGCAAACCATTAACGTGACCGTGGCCGATCTCGATCCCTTCGGACATGGTGTAGCGCGTCATCAAGGCAAAACCGTTTTTGTGCCCAGCGTGCTGCCGGAAGAGCAGGCGGAAGTCCGACTGACCGAAGATAAACGTCAGTATGCGCGTGCTGAACTTAAACGGCTGCTGACGCGCAGTGCGCAACGTGTGGAACCGCGCTGTCCGCACTTTGGCGTGTGCGGTGGCTGCCAGCAGCAGCATGCCGATGTCGCGTTGCAACAGCGCAGCAAATCGGCCGCGCTGCAAAAGCTGATAACGCGAGAAACCGGACAAACGCTGACGGATATTAGACTGATTGCGGGGCCGGCCTATGGTTACCGTCGGCGTGCGCGTCTTGCGTTATACTTTTTGACGGGAGACAAACCTGCGTCAGCGGGCGGAAAAGCGTCAGCCCGCGCCAAATCAGTGCCTCAACCCGCGTCGGGTTTGCGCATGGGATACCGCCAGGGGCAATCGCACGATGTGGTGGATATCGCGACCTGCCCGGTGTTGGCACCGGAACTGGATGCACTGTTAGCCCCACTGCGTCACTGCCTCAGCCAGTTGCAAGGGGTGAAACGGCTCGGCCATGTGGAACTGGTGCTGGCGGATAACGGCCCGCTGCTGGTATTGCGCCATCTTGATGCCATGAGCGCGGCGGATACCGATGCTTTACGCGCGTTTTCCGCAGCCCAGCAGGTGGCTATCTATCTGGCACCGGAGGCCGATATCGTCATCCCTCTGACGGGCGACACGCCGGTTTATCGTGTGAACGACATGACGCTCGCCTTCAGCCCGCGCGACTTTATTCAGGTCAATGACGCGGTGAATCAGCAGATGGTGGAGAAAGGACGAGAGAATGCGCGCCGTAACGGCTTGTCTAACGTCACATTTTCTCACCAAAATCTCGACGAGGATGTTGCGCAACAGTCCTGGAGCGCCCAGGGATTTGATAAGATACTGCTAGACCCGGCACGCGCCGGGGCGGCGGAAGTGATGCCGCAAATTGTTAAACTTGCACCACAGCGTGTGGTCTATGTTTCGTGTAACCCCACCACGTTGGCGCGGGACAGTAAAGTGTTGTTGGCTGCAGGTTACACGTTGGCGCAGGTCGCCATGTTGGATATGTTTCCTCACACCGGCCACCTTGAATCGATGGCACTGTTTTTGCAGCGTTCTGGTAAGGCGGCACGCTCTGGCAAAGCGGCATTGTAGGGAGAGTTTATGGTT
Source organism: Candidatus Symbiopectobacterium endolongispinus (assembly GCF_018777385.1). Lineage (GTDB taxonomy): Bacteria > Pseudomonadota > Gammaproteobacteria > Enterobacterales > Enterobacteriaceae > Symbiopectobacterium > Symbiopectobacterium endolongispinus. Next base: position 604,089 of record NZ_JAFJYB010000004.1, read on the forward strand.
GCGGTAAGAAGTGCGCATTTGAATACGGACGGCGAGTTTGTGCCAGATGCCTGGATTGCATCGTTGGGCATCAATAATCAGCAGTCGTGTGAACGCTTAGCCGAGACCTGGCGCTATTGTGAACAGCACACGCAGGGGCACCCCGATGCGATGTTGCTGCTGTGGCGCGGTATTGAAATGGTGGGGATCCTCTCCACCCTCAGCATGGACAACGACAGCATGCGCGCGGCGATGCTGTTCCCGTTGGCTGACTCCGGCGTGGTGGATGAAGACACGCTGCGTGACGCTTTTGGAAAGAATATCGTCGATTTGGTGCACGGCGTGCGCGATATGGATGCGATTCGTCAACTGAAAGCGACGCAACACGATTCCGTTGCCTCCGAGCAGGTAGACAATATCCGCCGTATGCTGCTGGCGATGGTGGAAGATTTCCGCTGCGTGGTGATCAAACTGGAGGAGCGCATTGCGCACCTGCGTGAAGTGAAAGATGCTCCGGAAGAAGAGCGCGTGCTGGCGGCCAAGGAATGTACCAACATCTACGCGCCTTTGGCGAACCGCCTCGGTATCGGCCAGCTCAAGTGGGAGCTGGAAGATTTCTGTTTCCGTTATCTGCATCCGGATGAATACAAAAAAATCGCCAAACTGTTGCACGAACGGCGTATTGACCGTGAACAGTACATTGACGATTTTGTCAAAACCCTGCGCACCGCGATGGCGGGCGAGGGCGTCAAGGCTGAAGTCTATGGCCGACCCAAGCATATCTACAGCATCTGGCGAAAGATGCAGAAAAAATCCCTGTCGTTTGATGAACTGTTTGATGTGCGCGCCGTGCGTATTGTGGTTGAACGCTTGCAGGATTGCTATGCGGCGCTCGGTATCGTTCACACCCACTACCGTCTCCTGCCCGACGAGTTCGACGATTACGTGGCAAACCCGAAGCCTAACGGCTACCAGTCCATCCATACGGTGGTATTGGGGCCGAGGGGCAAAACCCTTGAAATCCAGATTCGCACCAAACAGATGCATGAAGATGCAGAATTGGGTGTTGCTGCGCACTGGAAATACAAGGAGGGCGCGGTTGCGAGGAGACGCTCCGGTTACGAAGGGCGCATTGCCTGGCTGCGCAAGCTGCTCACCTGGCAAGAAGAGATGGCCGATTCAGACGAAATGCTGGCCGAAATACGCAGCCAGGTGTTCGACGATCGTGTCTACGTGTTTACGCCAAAAGGCGACGTGGTCGATCTGCCAATCGGCTCTACGCCGCTGGATTTTGCCTACCACATTCATAGCGATATTGGGCATCGCTGCATCGGGGCCAAAATCGGCGGGCGCATTGTGCCCTTTACCTACCAGTTGCAGATGGGCGATCAGATTGAAATCATCACCCAGAAGCAGCCGAACCCGAGCCGCGATTGGTTGAACCCGAACCTGGGTTATATCACCACTAGCCGTGGCCGTTCCGAGATCCATAACTGGTTCCGCAAGCAAGATCGTGACAAGAATATCCTGGCAGGGCGCCAGATTCTGGATAACGAGCTGGAACATTTGGGGATCAGCCTCAAAGCAGCAGAGAAGCTGCTGCTGCCGCGCTATAACATCAACTCGCTTGATGAGCTGCTGGCCGGTATTGGCGGCGGGGATATTCGCCTTAACCAGATGGTGAACTTCCTTCAGGCGCAGCTCAATCAGCCCAGCGCCGAGGAACAGGATCGCGAAGCGCTGCGTCAACTTACCCAGCAGAAAGCGCCACCGCAGAACAGCCGCAAAGACAGCGGCCGTATTGTGGTAGAAGGGGTTGGCAATCTGATGCATCATATCGCGCGGTGCTGCCAGCCGATCCTGGGCGATGAGATCATCGGTTTCATTACGCGCGGACGCGGTATCTCTATCCACCGTGCTGGCTGTGAGCAGTTGGACGATCTGCGCAGCCATGCGCCTGAGCGGATTGTCGATGCCGTCTGGGGGGAAAGCTACTCCAGCGGCTATTCGCTGACGGTGCGCGTAACCGCCAACGATCGTAGTGGGTTACTGCGCGATATCACCACCATTCTGGCGAACGAAAAGGTGAACGTGTTGGGCGTGTCCAGCCGCAGTGATACCAAACAGCAGATCGCGGTGATCGACATGGAGATCGAGATCTACAACCTTCAGGTATTGGGACGGGTGCTGGCGAAGCTCGACCAACTGCCGGATGTCATTGACGCGCGTCGCCAGCAAGGAGCGTAATTTTTTACGTAGGTCCTCACTTTGTCATCCCCGCGCAGGCGGGGATCTATCACGGAATATACCCAAAATAATTCGCGTTGCAGGAAGGCGGCCAGTGAGGGAATCCTCAGGTAAGTGATTCTGGTCAGCGAAAGCAGTCAACGCACCTGCAACGTGAGGTATGACGGGTATAAACGCGTTTCTCCAGTAAGGGGGCCACGCGATTTTTATTGATTCAGGAATCAGGCATGACAGCAGCGGCTATTGAACGTCTTCTTTCCATTATGAATACATTGCGCGATCCGGAAAACGGTTGCCCGTGGGATCGCAAACAAACCTTTGACACGATCGCGCCCTACACGCTGGAAGAGACCTACGAAGTGCTGGATGCTATTGCGCGTCAGGATTTCGACGATCTGCGCAGCGAATTGGGCGATCTGTTGTTTCAGGTGGTGTTTTACGCCCAGATGGCGCAAGAGCAGGGGTTGTTTGATTTTTCTGCGGTATGCGACGCGATAAGCGACAAGCTGGAGCGGCGACATCCGCATATTTTTGGCTATGCGACGCTCACCGACAGTGACGCGGTGCTTGCCAACTGGGAGCAAACCAAAGCCCAGGAGCGCGCTGAAAAAGCCCGATACTCGGCGTTGGACGATATTCCTGACGCGTTGCCCGCCTTGATGAAAGCGCACAAAATCCAGCAGCGTTGCGCGTCAGTCGGTTTCGACTGGAGCAGTCTGGGGCCAGTGGTCGACAAAGTGTATGAAGAGATTGATGAAGTGATGCATGAAGCCCGGCAGGCAGTAGTCGATGAAGAAAAGCTGGCCGAAGAAGTGGGCGATTTATTGTTTGCTACGGTCAATCTCTCACGCCATCTTGGTCAAAAAGCCGAAAATGCGCTTCAGGCGGCAAACCGCAAATTCAGCCGCCGTTTCCGTCAGGTAGAACAAATTGTTATCGCCTCGGGAAAAACAGTTGAACAGGCGACGCTTGAGGAAATGGACGCGGCTTGGGAACAGGTAAAACGTCAAGAAAAGGCCAGTTAAGATATTTTTATCGTATTACTGCATTTTTCTTATGGCTTTGTTATTTATCTTTATGATTTTTAATCCGATGTTTCATGCTATTTGTGCGTGATACATCGGTTTAGCCACGACGTTATGATCGCCACAATGATGAAAAGCAACATTTGTAGCCTTCATCAGGTTCAGGTATACTACTTTCCCGTCTTGGTACTCCATTCGTTATACCCGTCATACTTCAAGTTGCAGGTACGTTGGCTGCGCTAGCTCACCCTAGTCACTTACTTGAGTAGGCTCCTAGGGATTCGTTTGCTTGCCGCCTTCCTGCAACTCGAATTATTTTGGGTATATAAACCTAAACTCTCAGGTTCAGCATGACAACTAATTATATTTTTGTGACCGGCGGGGTCGTATCCTCTCTGGGTAAAGGCATTGCCGCAGCCTCTCTGGCGGCTATTCTCGAAGCCCGTGGCCTCAACGTTACCATCATGAAACTGGACCCGTACATCAACGTGGATCCTGGCACGATGAGCCCGACGCAGCACGGTGAAGTGTTTGTCACCGAAGACGGCGCGGAAACCGATCTTGACTTGGGCCACTACGAACGCTTTATCCGTACCAAAATGACGCGCCGCAACAACTTCACCACCGGCCGTATCTACTCTGATGTGCTGCGCAAAGAGCGCCGTGGCGACTATCTGGGTGCAACCATTCAGGTGATTCCGCACATCACCAATGCCATTAAAGAACGCATCATTGAAGGCGGTGAAGGCCATGACGTGGTGCTGGTGGAAATCGGCGGCACCGTCGGCGATATCGAATCTCTGCCGTTCCTTGAAGCGATTCGGCAGATGGCGGTGGAAGTGGGCCGCGAGCATACCCTGTTCATGCACCTGACGCTGGTACCGTACCTGGCGGCAGCAGGCGAAGTGAAAACCAAGCCGACTCAGCACTCGGTAAAAGAGCTGCTTTCTATCGGTATTCAGCCGGACGTGCTGATTTGCCGTTCCGATCGCACCGTGCCCGCCAACGAGCGTGCAAAGATTGCTTTATTCTGTAATGTGCCGGAAAAAGCAGTAATCTCCTTAAAAGATATTGATTCGATTTATAAAATCCCGGCGCTCTTGAAATCGCAGGGATTGGACGATTATATTTGTAAACGATTCAGCTTGAGTTGCGCCGAAGCAGACCTGTCCGAATGGGAACAGGTTGTCTATCAGGAAGCCAATCCGGGTGGTGAAGTCACCATTGGCATGGTCGGCAAATATGTCGCACTGCCGGATGCCTACAAGTCGGTGATCGAAGCCCTGAAGCACGGCGGGCTGAAAAATCGCCTGACCGTCAACATCAAGCTGATCGATTCGCAGGATGTAGAAACCCGCGGCGTCGAAGTTCTCAAAGATCTTGATGCTATCTTGATACCAGGGGGGTTCGGCTACCGCGGTGTTGAGGGTAAAATCATGGCGGCGCGTTACTCCCGTGAGAATAGTATCCCTTATCTGGGCATTTGCCTGGGAATGCAGGTCGCTTTGATGGAATTTGCCCGTAACGTTGTGGGTATGGAAGCGGCAAACTCTACGGAATTTGTGCCAGACTGTAAGTACCCGGTTGTTGCGCTGATCACCGAATGGCGTGATGAAGACGGTAACCTTGAGGTGCGCAGTGAAGAGAGCGACCTGGGTGGCACCATGCGCATGGGCGGTCAACCGTGCCACCTGGCGGAAGGCGGTCTGGTGCGCGAGATGTACGGTGAGGCAACCATTATTGAACGTCACCGTCACCGCTATGAAGTGAACAACATGCTGTTGAAACAAATTGAAGCGGCGGGATTGCGTGTTGCTGGTCTTTCCGCCGACCGCAAGCTGGTGGAGATTGTTGAACTCCCTGAGCATCCGTGGTTCGTGGCCTGTCAGTTCCATCCGGAATTTACGTCGACGTCACGAGATGGGCATCCCCTGTTTGCCGGTTTTGTTAAAGCCGCTGGCGCGTATCAAAAGCGTCAGGTGAAGTAAGGGTTTTTCAGCAACGCGCGGTCCAGTACCGCGCGTTGTTCGTCTAAGGTTTTAGTTTAAGGCTCGGTTTTATATACAGAATCGGTTTTAGTTTAACTTGTACTGAGGAAAATCTAATGTCTAAAATCGTTAAAGTCATTGGCCGTGAAATCATCGACTCACGCGGAAACCCGACCGTTGAAGCGGAAGTGCACCTGGAAGGTGGTTTCGTTGGTCTGGCTGCTGCTCCGTCAGGCGCTTCCACAGGCTCTCGCGAAGCGCTGGAACTGCGTGATGGCGACAAATCCCGTTTCCTGGGCAAAGGCATAACCAAAGCCGTTGCCGCTGTGAACGGACCGCTGGCGCAGGCCATTCTGGGCAAAGGTGCCAAAGATCAGGCTGCCATCGACCAGGTAATGATCGACCTGGACGGTACTGACAACAAATCCAACTTTGGTGCTAACGCCATTCTGGCGGTGTCTCTGGCTAACTCCAAAGCAGCAGCAGCGTCCAAAGGTCAACCGCTGTACGAACACATCGCTGAACTGAACGGCACCCCAGGCAAATTCTCCATGCCTCTGCCTATGATGAACATCATCAACGGTGGCGAACACGCTGACAACAACGTTGATATTCAAGAGTTCATGATTCAGCCGGTTGGCGCGAAAACGGTGAAAGAAACGATCCGTATCGGTTCTGAAGTGTTCCATCACCTGGCGAAAGTGCTGAAAGGCAAAGGCCTGAACACCGCTGTTGGCGACGAAGGCGGCTACGCGCCGAACCTGGGCTCCAACGCAGAAGCACTGGCTGTTATCGCTGAAGCGGTAAAAAATGCCGGTTACGTGCTGGGCAAAGACGTTACGCTGGCTATGGACTGTGCCGCTTCTGAGTTCTACAACAAAGAAACCGGCAACTACGAACTGAAAGGCGAAGGCAAAACCTTCACTTCTCAAGAGTTCACTCACTATCTGGAAGGCCTGACCAAAGAGTACCCGATCGTTTCTATCGAAGACGGTCTGGACGAATCTGATTGGGACGGTTTTGCTTACCAGACCAAAGTACTGGGCGACAAAATCCAGCTGGTTGGTGACGACCTGTTCGTAACCAACACCAAGATCCTGAAAGAAGGCATCGAAAAAGGCATCGCTAACTCCATCCTGATCAAATTTAACCAGATCGGTTCTCTGTCCGAAACTCTGGCTGCTATCAAGATGGCTAAAGATGCGGGCTACACTGCCGTTATCTCTCACCGTTCTGGCGAAACCGAAGACGCTACCATCGCCGATCTGGCGGTAGGTACTGCGGCTGGTCAGATCAAAACTGGTTCCATGAGCCGTTCTGATCGCGTTGCCAAGTACAACCAACTGATCCGTATCGAAGAAGCACTGGCTGGCCGTGCTGCATTCAACGGTCTGAAAGAAGTGAAAGGCCAGGCGTAATTGCCTGTCTGCTGCCGGGACTTATCGCCCGGCTATCTAAGCCCGGAAACGCGTAAGCGTCTCCGGGTTTTATTATTTTTGTTCTCTGTGATTATCCCCTTCACTTCAGTATCCCTATCTGCTCCTGTGCTTACCACCCTGTGATCGCCATAAACGAACCGCTGGTTTTATTGGTTTAAAATGACTTTTTATAAAAAACCTTGAGGTCGATCGTTACGTTCTTCCCTGGGATGCCAATCCCGCTCGGGGCGTGGCAACGGTGCAAAGGTTTTCCCAACGTCCCGGCAGTAGTTTAGCTATCACGGTAGTAAAGGGTTTGTACCCTGCCGCATTACCTTCATAAAGACAATGACACAGGAAGGATGGCAAATGAAAACGCGTAAAATTGGACTGGCCAACTATTTGGCTTACGGCTCAGGTGATTTTCCCGGTGCGGGAACCACGGCGCTAACGGCGGCATGGTTGCTCTATTTTTACACCACGTTTTGTGGCTTGACGCCCATTGAAGCCACGTTTATTTTCGCGATGGCCAGAGCACTGGATGCCGTTGTCAGCCCGCTGATGGGGTTCTTGACGGACAACTTTGGCTCAACCCGATTGGGTAAACGCTTTGGCCGCCGTAAGTTCTTTATTTTGCTCGGTATTCCCTATGTGTTTAGCTACAGCTTTATGTAAGTGGGCGACATGGGGTACTGGTACTATCTGTTGACCTATTTGGTGTTTGATGTGGTCTACACCATGATTCTGGTACCGTATGAAACGCTGGTACCGGAAATGACCGATGATTTTAAACAGAAAACCAAATTCTCCGGTGCACGTATCGCGCTGGCGCAGCTTTCTGCCATTCTGGCGGCGTTCCTGCCAGGCATTCTGCTCAGTCACTTTGACAAAGACAACGCCATTTCCTTCTTCTACTCAAGCCTGGTGTTCTCGGTGATTTGCGCCACAGTGCTGACGCTGGTCTATTTCTTTACCTGGGAACGGCCGCGCGAAGAGATGTCAGCGGCGTCACTACAGGCAGAAAAGGAACGCCAGTCACTGACGCTGGGACAAAGCCTGAAGCTACTGAGCGTCGAACTCTCTTCCACGCTGCGCATTCGTATTTTCCGTCAACATCTCGGGATGTACCTCGGCGGCTACATTGCACAGGACGTGTTTAACGCGGTGTTCACCTACTACGTCGTCTTTGTACTGATGCAAAGCCCTACGGTGGCCTCCAATCTGATGGGTACCATGGCTATCCTGCAGTTACTGGCGGTGATTGGCATGATCCCGCTGTGCATTCGCTTCGGACCGGCTCCCTCTTACCGCTTAGTGGTTTGCCTGTTCGGTCTGGCGGCGATGTCTTACGGCTTGCTCTATTACAGCGGCCTGCACGATATGTTCTCTTTGCTGTTGCTGATCTCTGCGTTGGCGGGGCTGGGGCGTGGTGGTATCAACTACGTACCATGGAATACTTACATCTACATTGCCGATGTGGATGAAGTGATCACCGCACAACGTCGTGAAGGGATCTTTGCCGGGATCATGACGCTGACTCGCAAGGCTTCTCAGGCCGGCGCGGTGATGTTGGTCGGCGTGGTGTTGCAACTGTCTGGGTTTGTTTCATGGCAGAGCGTACAGGCACCGGGCGTAAGTCATACCATCCTGATGGTGCTCAGTGTCGGCACAGTCTGCGTGCCGGCGTTAGGTTTTTTGGTCTCATTACGGTTTAAACTGAACCTGCAAACACACCAGACACTGCGTGAAGAGACGCTAAAAATGCGTGAAACTGGACGTCCGGTGCCGGAACGCATCACGCCAAAGGCACGTCAGGTGGTGGAAATGCTCTCTGGCATGTCTTATGAATCGCTGTGGGGCAACAACAATATCGGTTACCTGAATCGCCATAAACAACCGGCGCATTCAGCAACCCAGGTGACTCAGCATTAACCGCATGAACGCATTAACGATAAGAGTGGATGATAATCTATGACCGTATTCAGTGTTAAACATAGCCCGCTGCTGCGTCAGCCTGAGCACTTTATCTCTCGCGACGATCTGAAGGCGCTGATCTGCCGCATTACCGATAATCTGGTCAATATCAAGGATGAAACCGGTGAGTTTCTGCTGCGGTTGGATGATGGTCGTGTCATCGATACCAAGGGCTGGGCCGGGTGGGAATGGACGCACGGTATTGGCCTTTACGGCATTTACCAATATTATCAACAGACGGGTGATGACCAGATGCGAGCCATCATTGATGATTGGTTCGAGGCACGTCTGGCGGAAGGTACGCCTACCAAAAACGTCAACACGGTCTGCCAGTTCCTGACGCTGGCCTATCGCTATGAAGAGACGCGTGATGCCCGTTGGGTGCCTTATTTGGAGCGCTGGGCGGAGTGGGTGATGTATGACATGCCGCGCACCCAGAAAAACGGTTTGCAGCATATCGTCTACAACAGCGAAAACACCGATCAACTGTGGGACGACACCATGATGATGAGTGTGCTGCCGCTGGCAAAAATTGGCAAACTACTCAACCGCCCCGAGTTTATCGAAGAGGCAACCTACCAGTTCTTACTGCACGTGCAGTATCTGATGGATCGACGCAGCGGCCTGTGGTTCCACGGCTTGGACGTTTGATGGCAAGCACAATTTTGCCGAAGTGCGTTGGGCGCGCGGCAATAGCTGGCTGACGGTAGCCATTCCTGAGTTTATCGAACTGCTGGAATTGCCTGAAGGAAATGCAACGCGCCGCTTCCTGTTGCAGGTGCTGGAAAGCCAGATTGAAGCGCTGGCGCAGTATCAGGATGACAGTGGTCTGTGGCATACGCTGCTGGATGACGCAAACTCTTACGTGGAAAGCTCCGCTACCGCAGGGTTTGCCTATGGTATTCTGAAAGCGGTGCGCAAACGCTATGTGGATAAGCGCTATGCCGAGATGGCGGAAAAAGCGATTCGCGGCGTGATTGCCAATATAAATCCGCAAGGCGAGCTGGTCAATGTGTCGTTTGGTACGGCGATGGGCCGCGATCTGGACTACTACCGCCAGATCCCGCTGACCTCCATGCCTTACGGTCAGGCGATGGCAATCCTGTGCCTGTCTGAGTATCTGCGCGTCTATCTGTAAGCGATAAACCGAAGATTGCCCCGCGAAAGCACTACGTTGCTTCGCGGGGTTTGGCGTTATTTCAGTCCGTTCAGGCTGTAATTCACCGGGATCCAGCGATAACCGTTGGTGGTGCCGTTGCGTTCCACGCGGGTATTTACATGGCCGATGCCCGGGAACGGCAGGTGCGCGCCCGCCACCAGATAGCCTTCACTGTCTGCCTGAGCAAACAGGGCTTAGCGGGTTTTGGTCGCCTGATCCATATCTGAATCGAAGCTGATGGTGGTTTCCGGTATCGGCATTTGCACTGCTTCGGCGTGCACGATATCGCCCCATGCCAGCAATTTATTGCCGTCACTGACGATGCTATAGGCGGTATGCCCCGGCGTATGGCCTGGCGCAAACACTGGCGTAATGCCAGGCAGCAGTGGGGCATCCCCGCTGAAGGTTTTCACTTTATTTGCTGCCGCCAGGATCTTAAAGACGTCCTGAACCCGTTGGAAAGCGGGCTTGCGTTCAGGGGCGGCTTGCGCCAGATGCTGCGGATCTAACCAGAAATCATACTCTTTTTGCGAAACGTAAACGGTCGCATTCGGGTAGGAGAGCTTGCCGTTTTGCACCAGACCGCCAAAATGGTCGCCGTGCAGGTGGGTCATCAGGATAGTATCGACCTGTTCTGGACGATAGCCCGACGCCAATAGGTTTTTCTGTACTTTTCCGACGTTGCTGTTGGCCTGCGTGCCGTTACCGGTATCAATCAACACCAGATTTTTACCTGTGTTGATCAGAAACGCATTGATGGAAGTTTCAACCGTGGGGGATAAGGATTTCTCTGCCAGCAACTGGCGAATGGTGTTGGGATCGGTGTGCGTGAGCAGTTTGTCCATCGGCATAGCGTTGGTGCCATCTGAAAGCGCGGTAATTTCATATTGCCCCAACAACTGCCGATAGTGGCCGGGTTGGGTTTTGACTTGCGTCGTGGCTTCAGCCACTGCGACATCGGGGAGGCATCGCTATCAGGCGCGCCGCTTTCAAAGGTTTCATCGTATCGTTCCTTGTCGTAAACACCGTGAAAAAGAAATGGGCAATCCCCTTGATTATTAACCGAACTGCAACATTCCTCAAATGTTATCACCCCCTATCGTAACGTTATAATGCAACGGCTATCTGGCGCGGTCACGCGATGTGGGGTTTGGCGCAACACAGGCAATCTGTGATAATGACGGTTTACCAGCCTGCCCGTGCTGGCACCCGATAGTTAAGTGATAGGATGTTATGCTGTACCCAATAAATGAGATGTTTCAAACCCTGCAAGGTGAAGGTTTTTTTACCGGTGTTCCGGCGATTTTTGTACGTTTGCAAGGGTGTCCGGTGGGTTGCAGTTGGTGCGATACCAAACACACCTGGGATAAGTTTGCTGAGCGTGAAACCACACTGGAGAATATTCTGGTAAAGACGCAGGAGAGCGATGCTTGGGCACCGGCCAGCCCGGAAGCGATTCTGGCGCGCATCCAGCAAGAGGGGTATAGCACCCGGCATATCGTTATCACGGGGGGAGAGCCTTGTGTCCATGATTTGACGCCGCTGACCGACTATCTCGAGCAAAACGGCTATCGCTGCCAGATAGAAACCAACGGCACCCATGATGTGCGCTGTTCGCCGCAAACCTGGGTCACGGTCTCACCCAAAGTGAATATGCGCGGCGGCATGGTGGTGCTCGACCTGGCATTAGTGCGCGCTGATGAAATCAAGCATCCTGTGGCGAGAGAGAAAGACATTGAGGCGCTGGATGCTCTGCTGGCGCGTTTACACGATGACAAAGCACGGATTATCGCCCTACAGCCAATCAGCCAGAAAGACGCGGCGACCAAGCTCTGTATCGAAATCTGTATCGCGCGTAATTGGCGTCTGTCGATGCAGACGCACAAGTATCTGAATATCGCCTGATGGCAGGCCGAACCTTTTATTCCCCCCGATAAACGCAGCCCGCCGTGCAGGTTTCTTTCACCGTCACGGCGCTCAGCAGAGGCAGTGTGGGTTTTAACTGCTGCCAGATCCAGTGCGCCAGCACCTCGCTGGTGGGGTTTTCCAAGCCGGGGATTTCATTGAGGTAGTGGTGATCCAACTGCTGCCAAACCGGATTGAATACTGCTTTCAAGTCTGCGAAATCCATCACCCAGCCGGTATGCGGGTCGACTTCACCGGTGATTTCCAGTCTCACCATAAAGGAATGTCCGTGCAAACGGCCACATTTGTGCCCTTCCGGCACGTGCGGTAGGTGGTGGGCGGCTTCAAACTGAAAATCTTTAAATAGGGTAGTGACCGTAACAACGTTCCTGAAGGGATAACCGAGCGTAAACAAAAGCCGTCGCATACTACCGGAAAGTCGTCCTTGAAGCACGTTTGGTTGAAGAATAATCTGATTGATAGGGTGTTCATCTAATCAGGAGACCTATAACGCTTTAAGCGTTAAGGATTATCAGAAAAACCATTTAGGCATTTTGGTTATTAAATATTGCCGTCGCGTCTTTAATTGTTGCGCGCTGGATAGGTAACCTTATATTCCATACAACTTTAGATTGCATAAATATCGCTATATGGCGGGACGACTTACAAGGACACTGAAATCACGATGACCACTCCGGTTTCGTTGCTGCCGCTTAGTGCTGGGCAGCTTGCGCGTTTGCAGAGCGCCACGGGGGATTTCTCTCCAGCGCAGCTGGCCTGGCTGTCAGGCTATTTTTGGGGCGTTGCGCAGGGCAATGGGGCTCAGAGCGGTGCCGTGTCTGCCGTATCGCTCCCGGCCAGTGTCGCTGCGCCTGCCTAAAGCATTACCCTTATCTCCGCATCGCAAACGGGCAATGCCAGCCGCGTGGCGGAACAACTGCGTGACGATTTGCTGGCTGCCAAGCTTGCGGTCACGCTGGTGAATGCAGGCGATTATAAATTTAAGCAAATTGCGCAGGAAACGCTGTTGCTGGTGGTGACCTCCACGCAAGGGGAGGGGGAACCGCCGGAAGAGGCCGTGGCGCTGCATAAATTCCTGTTATCCAAAAAAGCTCCTGCGCTAAAAAACCACGTCGTTTGCGGTGTTCGGATTGGGGGATACCTCTTACGAATTCTTCTGTAAAGCCGGCAAAGATGTTGATGGTCGATTGGCAGAGCTGTGTACAGAGCGCCTGCTAGATCGCGTGGACGCCGATGTTGACTATCAGGCGGCCGCTGAGCAGTGGCGTCGGCAGATTGTTGATATCATTCAGGCGCGTATACCGGCACAAGGTGCTGCGGTGGTTCAGGCGAGCGCCAGCGGAACGTGGGATGAAATTTCTAGCAGTCCGTACAGTAAAACCGCGCCTTACACGGCGAGTTTCGCCGTGAATCAGAAAATCACGGGGCGTGCGTCCGATAAGGATGTGCGCCATATCGAGATCGATCTGGGGGGATTCCGGGCTGCGCTATCAGCCGGGTGATGCGCTTGGCGTGTGGTATCAAAACGATCCGGCGCTGGTACAAGAGTTACTGGAATTGCTGTGGTTGAAAGGGGATGAGCTTGTGACCGTGGCGGGAGAGACATTGCCTTTGTCACAGGCGCTGCAACGCCATTTCGAACTGACGCAAAACACGGCGCCGCTGGTGGATATGGTGCGTCAGGCACCGACGGAATTGACGCCGGAGCAACTGATTGGCTGGCTGCGACCGTTGACGCCTCGCCTCTATTCCATTGCCTCTTCCCAGGCTGAAGCCGAAAGTGAAGTGCATATCACCGTTGGTGTTGTGCGCTACGACTATGAGGGACGTGCGCGAACGGGCGGTGCATCAGGTTATCTGGCGGATCGTTTGAATGAAGACGATGAGATTCAGGTCTTTATTGAACATAACGATCACTTCCGCCTGCCTGCCGATCCCTCGACGTCCGTCATCATGATCGGACCTGGCACCGGCATTGCTCCGTTTCGTGCCTTTATGCAACAGCGCGAAGCGGACGGTGCTGAAGGCAAAAACTGGCTGTTTTTCGGCAACCCGCACTTTACCGAAGATTTTCTCTATCAGGTGGAATGGCAGCGCTACGTGAAAGACGGGCTGCTGACGCATATCGATCTGGACTGGTCGCGCGATCAAGCACACAAGATCTATGTGCAGGACAAACTGCGCGAGAAGGGCGAACAAGTGTGGCGCTGGATCCAGGACGGCGCACATCTCTACGTGTGTGGCGATGCCAACCGTATGGCGAAAGATGTGGAGCAGGCGCTGCTGGACATCATCGTTACCCACGGCGGTCTGGATGTCGAACAGGACGATGAGTTTTTAAGTGAACTGCGCCTTGAGCGCCGTTATCAGCGCGATGTGTACTAGCGAAATCTTTATCAATGAGCGAAAAATTACCAATCGATGAACGTTATCCCGGCCCGTTAGTGGTAGAAGGGAAACTCGCTGATGCGGAGCGCCTGAAGCGGGAAAGTAACTACCTGCGCGGTACCATTGCTGAAGATTTGCAGGAAGGGCTGACGGGCGGTTTTAACGGCGATAACTTTTTGCTGATCCGTTTTCACGGCATGTGTCAGCAGGATGACCGTGATATTCGCGCTGAGCGTGCCGAGCAAAAGCTGGAACCGCGTCATGCCATGATGCTGCGCTGCCGTTTGCCCGGTGGCGTGATGACGCCGGAACAGTGGTTGGGGATTGATAAATTTGCTGCCGAGAGCACGCTCTATGGCAGCATTCTTATCACCAACCGCCAAACCTTTCAGTTTCACGGTATTCTGAAGCCGAACTTGAAACCGGCGCACCAGTTGCTGAACCATCTTGGGCTGGATGCGTTGGCGACTGCCAACGATGTGAACCGTAACTACTTCTAACCCGGTGGAATCCGAGCTGCATCAGCAGGCCTATGACTGGGCGAAGAAGATCTCCGAGCATCTGTTGCCACGTACCCGTGCCTACGCCGAGATCTGGCAGGATCAAGAGAAAGTCGCTACCACCGATGAAGAACCGATCCTCGGGGCGACCTATTTGCCGCGCAAGTTCAAAACCACGGTAGTGATCCCGCCGCAAAACGATGTCGATCTGCACGCCAACGATCTTAATTTTATCGCTATTGCCGATAATGGCCGTCTGGTCGGTTTCAACGTGTTGGTAGGTGGCGGCCTTTCTATCGCCCACGGCTATAAGGCAACCTATCCGCGCACTGCCAGTGAGCTGGGTTATATTCCTATTGAGCATACGCTGGCCGTGGCCGAAGCGGTAGTGACCACGCAACGTGACTGGGGTAATCGCACCAACCGCAAAAATGCCAAAACCAAATATACGCTGGAGCGTGTCGGCGTTGACACCTTCAAACGTGAAGTGGAAAAGCGCGCGGGCGTGACCTTTGAATCGGTGCGCCCGTATAAATTTACTGGCCGTGGCGATCGCATTGGCTGGGTGAAAGGCATCGATAGCAAATGGCACCTGACGCTGTTTATCGAAAATGGCCGTATTCTCGATTATCCAGGGCGCCCGTTGAAAACAGGGTTGGCTGAAATTGCCAAAATCCATAAAGGGGATTTCCGCCTCACGGCTAACCAAAACCTGATTGTGGCGGGCGTGAGTACGCGCAATAAAGCGAAGATTGAAGCGCTGGCGCGCGAGCACGGGTTGATTGACGATAGCGTCAGCGAGCAGCGTAAAAACTAGATGGCCTGCGTATCCTTCCCAACCTGTCCGCTGGCGATGGCGGAGGCCGAGCGTTTTCTGCCGGAATTTGTCACCGAGGTGGAAGGCATTATGCAGCGCCGCGGCGTTGGCGACGAGCATATCGTACTGCGGGTAACCGGCTGTCCGAACGTCTGTGGCCGCGCCATGCTAGCGGAAATTGGTCTGGTGGGGAAAGCCGTTGGGCGCTACAACCTGCATCTGGGCGGTAACCGCGAAGGCACGCGCATTCCGCGTATGTATCGCGAAAATATCACGCAGGCGGAGATCCTGGGCGAACTGGATAGTCTGATTGGCCGCTGGGCGCTGGAGCGCCAGCAGGGAGAAGGGTTTGGTGACTTTGCGATTCGTAGCGGCATTATCAAGCCGGTGCTCGATCCGGCGCGCGATTTTTACGATTAACCGGGAGGCATGATGTCGGTATTCTCTCTTGAAGCGCTCAATGCGCTACCCAAACCGGAGCAGGCGCAAGTGCTGGCAGAAACCAACGCCCAGTTGGAAACGCTCTCCGCCGAGGCGCGCGTAGCCTGGGCTCTGGAGCACTTGCCGGGAGAGTACGTTCTCTCTTCCAGTTTCGGTATTCAGGCGGCGGTAAGCCTGCATTTGGTCACGCAACTGCGCCCTGATATTCCGGTTATCCTCACCGATACCGACTACCTGTTCCCGGAGACCTACCAGTTTATCGATACACTGACCGAGCAGTTGAAACTCAATCTGAAGGTGTATCGCGCCGAGCACTCCCCGGCCTGGCAGGAAGCACGCTATGGCAAGCTGTGGGAACAGGGCGTTGAAGGCATTGAGCAGTACAACCAGCTAAATAAAGTAGAACCGATGAATCGCGGGCTGAGTGAGCTACAAGCACAAACCTGGTTTGCCGGGTTGCGGCGCGAGCAGTCTGGCAGCCGTGGACATCTGCTGGTGCTGGCTATCCAACGCGGCGTATTCAAGGTGTTGCCGATTATCGATTGGGATAACAAGCAGGTGTATCAATACCTCAAGCAGAACGGTTTGTCCTACCATCCGCTGTGGGATCAAGGATACCTGTCCGTAGGGGATACGCATACCACGCGTAAATGGGAACCGGGAATAAGCGAAGAAGAAACGCGATTCTTTGGTTTGAAACGGGAGTGTGGGTTGCACGAGGGGTGAGTGTCACCTCCATCCTTCCAGCCCACTTCCGTCATTCACGCACACCTCCGTCATTCCCGCAAAGGCGGGAATCTCCTACAGGCGAAACAGGTTTCGTCTAACAGAGATCCCCGGCTTTCGCCGAGGATGACGAGGGGGACAATGACTTTTCAGCAGTCTGCGACCGTTGGTAAACAGCCTTTTTTGTGCACAGTGCTGGCACAGTAATCAGTAGTCCAGCACCGCCCACCAGAATACGCGCCCGATAATATTGACTTCGCTGAGGGATTTCTCTTCCACGGGATGCTCAGCACTGTTGTAACTGCGGATGCTTACCGTGTTTGGCCCAACTTGGTACAGCAACTTAATGCGGTTCCAACCGTTTTGGCTGATGGCGTAGATCTTGCCATCAATAATACGCTTATCGTTGGTGTTGACGGCGACGGTTGTTCCATCGGGAATAAACGGTTCCATGCTGTCGCCCTTGGCCGGGAAACAGAGTACGCCAGAACCATCCGAATTGGCACCGACGCGGCGTAGGGTCGATTTGGAAAATCGCAGCTTAAACCCGTTATGATCTTTATCCATGATGCGCCCAGTCCCGCGGGCGAATTCAATATCTTTCAGAAACGGCACTTCCACTTCATCATCCCACAAGGGGGTGTGGCTGTCCCACACATCAACCGTTCCCCACTGGGATTCCGGCGGAACGTTGGAGCGCGAGTCGTAAGGTGCTGCCGCAGGCGAACGCATCGGTTCATCACCATTTGCCAGCCATTCCGGACGGACTCCCAACGCATCGGCGATATCAATGATACGCGAGGTTCCTTTCGCCTGACCGGAGGTTAAGCGCCAGATGGTTGGCTGAGCCATGTTAACGGCACGTGCCAGTTGCCCCTGAGTCATTCCCGTCAGCGACATCGCATGGTTGAGCCGTTCTGCCAAAGTGTTCATCGTTTTCATGCCAGTAACTTTATAGCATTAGTTATTGCTTTTCAAGTGAAACGGCAATACCTTTTGCTATTATCGATAGTTAAAGGTATTATCACACTAACAACACCGGCTGCGCGTGAGTAACGGACGTTAGTTCTTAATTAAATCAATAGCTTTTCGGTGGCAGTCTATGGCTGCCGCTCTTTTGTTACTCCGGGGGACGGTGCGGCAAGAACCCAATGGTCTTGTCAGATAACGGCATAGAAACAACAAAGGTGGCGAGATGATTCGTGATATCCAAAAGGTGCTCGAGCGCTATGGCGCATGGGCTTCTCATACTGAACACGGGCTGTATTACTCATCGGTGGCGGCGGGCTTCCGTGGGCTGCTGCCATCCAGCCGGCGCTCGCGCCCGTCGTGTTGCGATGACGATGGGTTGATTGTTAATGGGGCGATGGCGTGTTTGAAAAAACGCGACCCGTATCTGCATGTGCTATTGGAGTGGCATTATGTGCTTGGCCTGCCGGTGAGGGCGATTGGTACCAAACTGGGCATTTCACATACGCTGGTGTTAAAGCAGCTACAAATGGCAGAAGGATTTATCGATGGCTGCCTGAGCATGATGGATATCAAACTGGATATCGATCTTGAATGCCAAAAAGAGCTGGTTTATACGCCGAAAATAAAAAGGTGGTGGAATTCCAAAAGGCGATATAGTCTGAAAAAATGATTATTTCATCTTATTCCTAATGCGAAGTTTATTTCCTATGACAAGCGTTTTTTTGTGAATGGTTAATTGTCTTAATTAACGGATAGTCTGAAGGATGTGCGTATATATTTTGATTTTTCGCAAGGAAAGGTGTATTTGTGCGTGTAGTATCGTTCACAGTAGAACGCATGACAGAGGAGTGCATTGCCTTCGTAATCACCGACCGAAACAGTAAATCAGGAATATTCCAGATTAGTCTTATCGTAAAAAATTGAAAGTCATGTCGCCACTTCGTCCTTTAACGAGGTCTATGATGAAGACGCTGCTGTTATTCATGTTGGTTCCTGTGTTGCTTTCTGGGTGTTCGACGCGGTGGGTGAAAATTCGTGATAATCCGACTGACCATGTTACTTCAAGGACCCTGTGCCGGGTTAGCGCTGAACAGCGATTTCCGGTTCGCAATGAAGTGATCAATCGCACCAACTACCGCACTGTCACTGAGCCTTGTGATTATAAACGGTGGTGCGGTGGGCAAAAGTACAGAACTTATGACGTTGAGAAATTACAAAGCTATGTCACGGATGTTAACGACGGCAGCCGTAACAGTTCCTATCACGACTGTATGTTGGATAATGGCTGGCAGCAACAGACCAAATCAAATTGGGAATGGGATAGAACACCCATTACGCTGCAATATACCGGGCCGGCGAAATAATTACCGGGCGTGAACGTATTATCGCGTGTAAACAGAATGGCGATATCATTTTTTATCGTGTTCTCTTAGAAAGCGGTTGTGGAATTCCAAAAAGACATTTACTCTACAAAAAATGCTTATTTGGCTCGGTGTCATAAAGGCTATCTGTTGATTAAAATAAACATTAAAAATGTTGTGGAATTCCAAATGACAAGGTAGCCTGTTAAAAATCGTTAATTTACAGTAACCCCAAAAAGGCTTCGCTTGTGCGAGGCCTTTTTGGGGTTACGAATATATGATGTTAATAGCGATCTGACTTATTTTACTTTTTTTAAAATTTATTTTGCATGCCGATGTAACGCCTCTATCGTTCTTTGACATCACGGCTATTGAGATGCCGACACGTTATTAATAACGACTTTCCGCTTTTTGTTCTTATCACTGTAGGCACCCCGTACGACGGCGGTGAGGTTATGCGTATGTATAAATTGACGACGGGCATCTCCTATGGCGCTTCGGGCGCTACCGGCAGTTACTGGATGCTTCAGTTACTTGATACCGTTTCTCCAAACCAGTGGACAGCTATTGGTGTGATGGGGAGTTTGCTGTTTGGTCTGCTGACTTTTCTGGTGAATTTGTTTTTCAAAATCAGGGAAGACCGGCGCAGAGAAAAGGGAATGCATAATGAGTAGACGCAAGATAGTCGCTGCGGTGTTGTGTTCTGTCAGCGTGATCATTGCCATGGTGCTGAATAATAGCGATAGCTATTACTCCCAACAGGGCAATGCTTTGCGCTTCAGCCAGGCCGCGATGGAAGTGATGGGGAATGCTGAGGGGTGCCGACGGGATTTTTACCTGTGCCCGGCCCGCATCAGCACTCAGGGCATTTGCCATACGCGGCGTGTTACAGGGGCTGTCTCGCTGGCCGATGAACAGCAGGTTGCCCGTTGGTTCGCAGAAGATCAGTTGGATGCGCAAAACTGCCTTGAGCGGAATGTTGAGCGCAAATTGGGCGCGCGCTTGCCACAGAACGTTTTTGACGGTGTTGGTAGCTTTGTGTTCAACGTTGGTTGTGCGAATTCCCTGACGTCCACGCTGTACCGCTACCTGACGGCAGGCTCTTATCTTGCCGCCTGTCATCAACTTAGCCGTTGGGTCTATGTCGGGCAGGAGGTGCTTCCGGGGCTGGTGGCGCGTCGCGCCAAAGAGCAGGCGCTGTGCCTGGCTGTGCAGAAGTAGCCCGATGATGAAAATCAACCTATTGCTGACGGGGTGTGCACTCGCGGCTGCCTTTGGTGCCGGTTGGTCTCTGCAAGGGATTCGTTGGGAGGTTGATATTGCCGCTCGTGACAAGCAATCCAATGAGCTGCGCCGGGCGCAGCAACAATCGATTATCGCGCAGCAGTCGTTTACTTTTCAGCGCTTGAATCAGATAGCCGCCGATGCCTATCAGCGCAGTCTCTCTATCAAGGCCGACTCGGATGAAAAACAGATTATTTACCGCACGATCGTCAAGCGCGATCCGGTGGGGCGTCAGTGCGTGCCTGATGCTGTGTCTGGGCGGTTGCTCGACGACGCGCACCGTCTACGTGCCCGCGTCATGCACAGCGTTGCCCCAGACGCTAACGCAGCCCGTCGTGGTGCCGCTACCGCCGGTTGCCGATTGACCTACGCCCAGGCCGTTTACTGGATTGAGCCACTGTTGGCGGCACTGGAACAGGCTAACAGCCAGCTTGATGCAATACGTACTGCACAGGCCGACAGAAAGTAACTCGCTGTCCCCCAGTCGTCAGCTCGTTAACCCTACCGACAATCAACTACGGATGACATGCCAATCATGATGAAGCATATGCAGCTACGTGCTGCGGTTTTGGCTGCGCTGCGCGCCGCTATCGCCGAACACACCACTTTTATTGACGGGAGCCCCGTCGCCTTAACGCCAGACAGCTTGCCCGCCATCGCGGTCTACATAAGTGATGCACAACCGGTGGAAAACGCACTGGATGAGGCGCTGTGGCAAGCCAGCCTACACGTTGAGCTTTTCGAAAAGGCGGAGAGCCCGGATTCGACGCTGGATGAAAAGATGGTGCAGAAAATTTCCCCGACGCTGATGTCAGTGTCAGTGCTTAAGGAGAGTACGCAAACCTTCTCAACGCAGCGGTATGACTATCGACGCGATGAAGAAGGGAGCATTTGGAGGTCTGCGTACCTCGAATTTTCAATAACTTATTATCAGTGAGGCAATTATGTCTACAACAGAAGCCATTAAAGGTGCAGGAACAACGCTTTGGGTTTTTACCGGCACCGGTGACCCTTATGCAAACCCAACGGGCGACAGCGGTTGGACCCGTTTGGCGCAGGTCAAAGAGTTGACGCCGGGTGGAGCGATACGGCACAGGGCATCAAATCAGCGGGGGACACCAGTTTCACTCTGGCGTGGAAAGCAGGCGATCTGGGGCAACAGGAACTGGTGGATTGGTTTACCTCTGGCGCCGTGCGCGGCTACAAAATCAAGTATGCCAACGGCGTGGTTGATGTGTTTAAGGGCTGGGTCAGTGCGTTAGGGAAATCGATTCCCGTTAAGGAAGTGATCACCCGCACCGCGAAGGTCACCAATACCGGCAAACCGGTGCTAGCGGAAGATGCGCCGGCGGCGGTAACGCCTTAAGGCAGCGTGCGTCGCTGCTTTTTTTATGCCCCGCGTACGCGTGGCTTATTCGGTAAACATCATATCAAGGAGAACACATGTACCTGAAAACCGAGCCTTTTGGCCACAATCAGGTGGTGCTGTCTGAGCTGTCATGGTTGCAGCGCATCGAGTATCTCGAAGCCATTGTTGAACACATGAGCGCTGTGGAGAACATTCCTGACGCTATTCCCGAGGCCAAGAAAATGGCCTTTTGGCAGCCTGACCATCAAGCTGCACGCCTGGTTGGTATCCCGCTCGCTGTGGCAACGGGATCGGGAACGCGCCTTGGATGACATTTTCAATCGGGTGCTCAACGACTGGCCACCGCGCTTGATCAATGAGGCTGCGCTGCTGGTTCAGCAACTCAGCGGTATCGCACCCGAAAGTGCCGGTGAGGAATCCGCTGGTGGCAGCACGTCCAGCACGCCGGTAAAGTCTTAGCCGCACAGGTGCGTTTTGCGATGCGTCTGGCTCGGGAGTTCCGGCGTCATGACTGGCGCACGATGCTGTCTGAACTCTCTTCCAGTGAGTTATCGGAATGGTTTGCGTTCTATCAGGAGCACTACTTTTCCGATGTACTACTGGATGCGGAGTGTTGCGCCTTGCGTGCCACCATGCTGGCGTTGACGGGTCATCGAGACATCCCGTTACAGCAACTCAGCCTGTTACAGCCAACGGTTGAGCCTGAAACGATGAGTGACGATGAACTGATGACAATAGGCGAAGGATTATTTGGAGGGGTTCGTTATGGCCCAGACAATCGATGAACAGGCATTAAATTTTAACGCTGTGTTGTTAAACAGTAGCGTGCTGCGCGTGCAGCAGGATTTGCTGTCGCTGGGAAGTGTCGTTATCCTGGCGACGAAGAGTTTTTCTCAATTGGTCGCCCAGCAGAGCGCCGCGTTGAAAGCGAGTGATGTGCGAGCCCAGCCGGGCACCTGGTCGGCACAACGCGTGATGGTGCAAGGGAGCGCTGATTTTAACGATACCAGCGGTTTTATGCTGGCAGGACTGAATGGTATTGGCACCGACCAATCGAAAGATAAAACGGAGGTGAAAACCTGGCGGGACGGCCTGATTGAGTCATGGAGCGAATACGCCAAAGTGGCTTCAGATACCTATACCCAGGTGAAAACCGGCAGTGAGGCGGTGTTCAAAACGCTGGATGCGGGATTAACGCGCTTTGTAAAAACCGGCAAACTTAATCTCTCAAATTTTGCCGAATCCATGTTGAGCATGTTAGCGAACGTGGCGCTAAGGGCATCAATGGTCGAAGGGGTTAACGCCATTCTTGGTTTTTTCGATATTTCGACAACCACCAAGGATAAAGATAAGGATAAAGACCCGGGTAAAAATAAGCAGAACGCATCTTCAAATCCGGCAACCACGGTGGTGCAGCGCAATGATGACCAGAAAAGCAATAATAGCCCGGAAGCCGGGGCGTCGAATAACAATATTGGCAAAACCTGGGTAGATGGTCTGAGCGAGTCCTGGGGGAAATATTCCGAGAGCGCGCTGGACTCTTATTCAATTATTCAGGCTGGAGGAGAAGCGGCATTCCAACAGTTGGATAATAGCGTGATGAATTTTGTGCGGACCGGAAAACTCAATTTCTCCTCTTTCGCCGAATCGGTGTTGGGCATGCTGGCGGAAATCGCAGTGAAGTCGGCGCTGGTGCAGGGGGTAAATGCGTTAATGGGGGAGTTTGGTCTCACCGCCAACGCCAAAGGTGGTGTGTATACCTCATCAAGCCTGTCGGCCTATTCGGGGCAGGTGGTCGATCGCCCCACGCTGTTTACCTTCGCCAAAGGGGCCGGACTGATGGGCGAGGCCGGACCGGAAGCCATTATGCCGCTGACACGTAACGCCAACGGTGTACTTGGGGTACGAGCCGTGGGCGGCGTGAGTGGCAATACGGCACCGCAGGTCAGTATCAATATCGCCAGAGATGGTCGCATCTCTCAGACCTCATCGGCCGGATTGGAACAATTTGGCAGTGAGATAGGTAGCTTTGTCGATCAACGATTTAAATCGCTGCTGACCCGGGAAATGGGGCAGGGACGCATGTTAAGCACGGCAATGAAAGGGCGGAGAAGCTAATGGCAATTGAAACATTTCACTGGCCGCAGCAAATCGGCAATCAGCCAGAGGTGCAATACAGCGAAACGGTACGCAAAGTGCAGTTTGGCGATGGCTATACGCAACTGTCCGGCACGGGGTTAAACGGGGAAACCATCACTTTTCCCTACGCGTTTCGCGGCACGCTCGACACCGCTGTCTAGATTCGCGATTTCTTGCGGTGTCATCGTAAGAAATCATTCCAATGGCCCCCCCCCCCCCCCCCCGCATGAAAAGCCGGGGCTCTATCGGGTGGTAGAGGACTCGATAAAGTTTGCTCCGGCCGGTAACGTTCAGGGGGTGATCACCGCGACCTTCGTCCAGTGGTATGGCGTGTAATTAGCGCTTCTTTCATCACCCTTCCCCAGCCTGAGCGCTGGTTTTTTTGTCTCTGGAGACCCGATGTCTATCAATCTCGACGCCCAACAGTTGGCGCCTGGCGATCGCGTGCGCTTGTATGAAGTGGATTGCACCGCATTCGATGGCCCGGAACTCTATTTTCATAACCATCCTATCTCGCATAGCGCCGACGAGCTTGCCGCAGCTGCGGGGGATGAAGGTAAGCTCCCAGCCAAATCCCTCTGGGGTGGCAGGGTAAAGAGTACAAGGCATGGCCGACGCATATTGAGGGGCTGGAAATGACCAGCGATGGCAGCGCCCACACGCCCACGTTGGCAGTGGGTAATATCGACGGCACTATCACTGCGCTGTGTCTGGTCTACCAAAATCTGGCGCAGGCCACGGTGCGCATTCACACCACCTTTGCCCACTATCTTGATGCGCGCAATTTCCCTGATGGCAACAACAGCGCTGACCCGACGCAAGAGCGGCTGGAAGTCTGGTACATCGACAGCAAGGCCAACGAGGACAGCGAATCGGTCACGTTCAATCTCTCTTCTCCTGCGGATTTGCAGGGGATCATGATCCCCACCCGGCAGATTCACAGCCTGTGTACCTGGTGTTCACGCGGGCAGTATCGCGGTGCATCCTGCGGCTACACCGGGTCGCGCTATTTCGATATTGACGGCAACCCGGTTGATGATCCGTCAAAGGATGAATGTTCCGGGCTGCTTTCCACCGGCTGTAAACCGCGTTTTGGCGACGCGGCAGAATTGCCGTTCGGCGGCTTTACGGGTTAGGTACTAATTAAGAGGTAATAATGTGAAACTGGGGAATTTGATCGTCAGCGCGATCCTCGCCCATGCTGAGCAAGAATATCCGCGCTAAGCGTGCGGCGTGATCGTGCACAATCAACAGCGGCAACGCTATGTGCCTTGTCGCAATCTGGCACAGGCGCCGCAGGATCATTTTATCATGGGCCCCGAGGACTATGCGCAGGCGGAAGACAGCGGCACGCTGGTGGCGATCGTGCACAGCCACCCCGATGATACCACCACGCCCAGCGCCGTCGATCTTGCCCAGTGCGATCAATCGCAACTGCCCTGGGTGATCGTCAGTTGGCCGGAAGGCGATGTTCGCACCCTGATGCCACAGCAGGGTATTAAGTCGCTGTTGGCGCGTCCTTTTGTGCACGGCATTTGGGATTGCTACGTCATTGTGCGCGACTGGTATCAACTTGAGCGCAATATTCAACTGCCGAATTTTGCGCGCACCGACGATTGGTGGAACCGTGGCAAAAACCTGTATATGACGCACTACCGCGACGCGGGGTTTATGCCGGTGACGGATGATATTGCGTCGGGTGACGTGATCATAATGCAAGTGCGCGCCAGCGAGCCGAATCATGCTGGCGTCTACGTTGGCAACGGTGAAATGCTGCACCATATGTACGGTCAGCTCAGCCAGAAAGTGCCCTACGGCGGCTACTGGCTGGACAGAACCATTATCCGACTGCGTTATACCGGAGGGAATCATGACGTTAGCCATTGAGTATCAGCCGTTAAAAACCATTCGGCTTTACGGCGTATTGGGCGCAACCTTTGGTCGTGTACATCTCTTGGCGGTGGAAACCAGGCAAGAGGCCATTAAAGCGCTGAGGGTGATTATTCCCGGTTTTGAAAAGTTTTTGCTGAGCAGCAAGTCGCGCGGTTTGGCGTATGCCGTATTTGACGGTAAACGCAATCTTGCTCATGAAGAATTGGACTTTATCGTTGCGGATGATATTCGCATTGCTCCGGTCATTATTGGCAGCAAACAGGCGGGGTTGTTCCAAACGATTCTCGGCGCAGTTTTGGTTGCGGTGGGCTATTTTACCTTTGGTACGACATCCACTATCGGTGTGGGTATGATGATGGGCGGCGCTTCTATGGCACTTGGCGGGCCGGTTAACTCCATTGCACAGGGCAATCCGGTCCCGATTCTTTATGGCCGCCGTCGTGTTGGCGGCGCGATTATTTCTGCCGGAGTTTACGCGGAAGACCAGCAATAATTATTGCCTTCATCAACGTTTTACCGATGCTGTCGTGCTTTATTTACCGTAGTATGCACACTGCCAAGGTAAAAAAATGAAAGCATCCTTATTATTGCCATTGCAATTATGGTTTCTGCCCATTCTGTTTTTCGCCGTATTGTTATTACCGGAAGGTGCTATCGCCAAATCGCAGCCCGTTAATAACTAGCAAATAAAACAAGCCATCATCGATGAGTATACCTACAATTAAGCACGTAACGGCAGCAGCTGTGGAAAACGCAGCGCGTGGAGTCGAGCCGGGGGCTATTCACCGATCTGTTATAAGAATGAAGTGACGCAAGAGATGATAGATACCTGGAAGAAATGACACAAATCCTGATGCCGATAAACCCGCCTTGAGCGGGTTTTCTTTTTAATGGAGTACCCATGACAGCGATCAAAGGCAGCAAAGGCGGCAGCGCGAACGCGCGTGTTCCCGTTGAGTCGCCGGATTCCATTCAATCCACCTCCTACGCCAAAATACTGTTGGCGCTGGGGGAAGGGGAATTTGCCGGGAATCTGGATGGTTCGCGTATTTTTCTTGACGGCACACCCCTCAATGACAGCAACGGCAACGCCAATTTTTCCGGTGTGTCGTGGGCGTTTCGTCCTGGTACGCCCGACCAAAGCTATATTCCCGGTTTTCCCGGCGTTGAAAACGAGATTACGGTAAGCGCCGAGCTGACCAGTAAAACACCGTGGGTACGGTCGCTGACCAACATTCACCTCTCAGCGGTGCGCATACGCTTCTCCTGGGCAGCGCTGCAATAGCAGCATGATAATGGTGACGTAGGCGGTTATCGCATCGAATATACCATTGATATTGCAACGGACGGCGGCAGCTACCGTGAAGTGCTGAAAACGGCGATTGACGGTAAAACCACCACACAAGATGAACGTAGCCATCGTATCGATCTGCCCACGGCATCCACCGGTTGGCAGATCCGTGTGCGCCACATCACGCCCAATTCCACCAGCAATCGTATTGCCGATAAGATGGCGATTGGAGCCATTACCGAGGTGATCGACGCCAAGCTGCGTTATCCGGAAACGGCGCTGTTGCTGATGCAGTTTGACGCGCAGCAGTTTCAAAATATTCCGGTTATCTCTTGCGAGCCGGACGGGCGAATTATTCGCGTCCCCACCAACTATGATGCACAAACGCGGCGCTACTCGGGCAGTTGGGATGGCACCTTCAAGTGGGCATTCTCCAACAACCCGGCTTGGGTGTACTACGACATTCAGCTTTCCGAACGCTTTGGTCTGGGCGAGCGCATTAAAGCCACCCATTTAGTGCTGTCGAAATGGACGCTGTACCAGATTGCCCAGTACTGCGATCAGCTTGTGCCGGACGGCCATGGCGGCAGCGGCACAGAACCACGCTTCTTGTGCGATGTGTACATCCAATCGCAAGAAGAGGCGTGGACAGTGCTCAACGATCTGGCGGCGATATTTCGCGGCTCCTCATTCTGGGCCAACAACTAGATGAACGTACTGGCCGACATGCCGCGCGAGATGGATTACGTGGTCACCCGTGCCAATGTGCGCGACGGGCGCTTTACCTACAGTAACGCCAGCAGCAAGACGCACTACAGCACGGCGATGGTGGCCTGGTCCGATCCCGATGACGCCTATCAGGACGCGGTGGAAGCCGTTGCGGATAACAAACTGGTGCGGCGCTATGGCATTAAACAGGCGGATGTGACCGCGATTGGTTGTACGCGCCAGACCGAGGCTGTCCGGCGCGGTAAATGGATTTTGCACACCAACGATGCCGATCGCACCGTCTCCTACACCATGGGTCTGGACGGAGATATTCCAGTCCCCGGTGCTATTGTCGGTATCGCTGATGCCTTGCTGGCCTGGCGTCCACTAGGCGGGCGTATTAGCGCGGTTGACGGACGTAACATCACGCTTGACCGCGTCTCTTCCGCAGCCATCGGTGAACGCCTGATTCTCAACCTGCCGAGTGGCAAAGCCGAAGGTCGCACCATTGAGGCGGTGAATGACAAGGTGGTTACCGTCACCACGACGTATAGCGAAACGCCCGTGCCTGAGTCGGTGTGGGCCGTCGATGCTAATGATTTGGCGCTGCAATTAATTGTATCGCGTTATTGGTGTGAAAGAAGGTGAGGATAGCGCCCCCTTTTACATCACGGCTATCGAATTCGACCCGGATAAATTCGCCAAAATCGATACCGGCGCGCGCATTGAATCTCGCCCCATCAGTCTGGTCCGCCTTCGGTACAGCCTGCGACGAATAACGTGGTGATCAGTAGCGATAACCGAATTGAGCAAGGTATCAATATCACCACTCTGCGCATTACCTGGGACAAGGCGGACAGTGCCATTACCTATGAAGTGCAATGGCGGCGTGATAACGGCAATTGGATCAGTGCGGCGCGCACCTCGGCACAGGGCGTTGACGTGCCGGGTATTTATACCGGACGCTACCAAGCGCGCGTGCGCGCCATCAATGCCACGGAGATCTCCAGCCTGTGGGCTAACGCGCAGGAAACCACGCTAGCAGGCAAAGCGGGTAATCCGCCGGCACTGGCTAGTTTTACCACCACCTCGCTGGTGTTTGGCGTGCAGCTTGATTGGCAATTTCCCGCCGGTACCGACGATACCCTGAAAACCGAGATTCAGTATTCTCCGAACAGCGACGGCCAGAATGCGTTGCTGCTGACCGATGTGGCCTACCCCACGCGTGCTTATCAGCAAATGGGACTCAGCGTGGGGCAGGCGTTCTTTTACCGCGCCCGCATCGTTGATAAGTCTGGCAATCAGGGGCCGTGGACGAGGTGGATTTATGGGGAATCAAGTACGGATGTTAGTGATATTACCGATGTGATTGTGGGTGAAATCACTGAAACCGATGCCTGGAAATCTCTGGTCGGTGGGATTGATAATAATACCCAGCAAATCTCAGACAGCCTGCTGAACAGCATTGAACAAGCGAAAGCGATTATCCGTAACAGCCTGGCTAATGATGCTGAAACGCGACGCTGGCGTGCGCAGAACGGCGACAGGGCGGCAGAAATCACTGAAACGCGAGCTGCAATCGCAAATGAAGTTGAGGCCAGAACTATTGCGATGCTGGAAATGCAATCGAGTATTGGCACAACTAACAGCAATCTGACGCAGTTACAGCAGACGATGGCAACGCAAAACGAAACCACATCTGCGCAAATTTCTACCCTCAACAGCCAGATGACTGAAGCACAGTCGGGCATTTCAGCCAATACCACGGCAATCGGTGGACTCAACACCTCTGTGACGCAGCAGGGAAACACCATCACGTCGCAAGGTCAGTCGATCACGCAGATCACCGCGTCAGTGTGGGCAGCGCAGAAAACCGCTGATACTGCGCAATCAACGGCTAATGGTGCGGTGCAGAGTGTGAATGCAGTGACCGCAACGGTTACGCAGCAGGGTAATGCCATTACAGCCCAGGGAACGCAAATCAGCCAGTTAACCGCAACGGTAAATGGTGTCTCGACTGAAATTAGTGATATCAGCGGTGTTGTTAATGCTACAGATGCGCAGCTGTCGGCCTATCGCACACTGCGCATTAAGGTTGATGCCAATGGGCGTCAATATGTGGCAGGTATGACGCAAAATATTGAGGATACGGATCAGGGAATTCAATCGAATACGATTTTTTTGCAAGACCGATTTTCAATAATGAATGCTGCTGCGGGAAAGCCTCAATTAATATTCACCACGCAAGGGAATCAGGTAATTATTGATTCTGCGGTTATTGGTTCTGCAGCGATAACACGAGCAAAACTATCTGACAGTTTACAGTCAGATAACTATATTTCCGGACAGCGAGGACTTTATCTCAATTTCTCCACAGGACAGATCGAGAACAATGGGGAGACTGCTGGTGAAGGAAGAATGATGCAATCAAACAATAAAATAGAGGTTTTCGACGAAAATAATGTTCGTCTGGTTCTTATTGGTAAGTATTAGCCTACTTGGTTGCTAATCTGAATGTGCATAAATAATGGACGCAACGTGCGAGGTAAATAACAGAATCTATATATTTCCAAATGCAGGATTTGTCAAGCTCAAAGTTGGAAAATCAGATACGAACGCTTTAGGCGAATGGACGTGAGAGAGAGTAAGCAGACAGCAAATGGTGCGTTTCGTTAGCTCGGGCTGGCTTAACCCTCAAAAATACTCAAACATAAACTGTGGAGCTAACAATGTACGGTATCAAGTTGTTCGATAAGTCAGGTAAGGATCTCACTAGCATTATAACGCCTATATTTTATCTTGAGGCAAGCTCGCCGCAGAGTGGAAGCAGAAACTACGGCGAAATACCAGTGGGTAAAACACTTCAATATATGGCTACAATATTAACAGTTAACAGAGCAGTCATAGGACCAACTGTCACAATAAGCGGATCGAGTGTTACATGGAGTAATCTCGTCGGATTGATCGTCTTTTACTGGGGGAAATAATGTCTTGGGGCGCAACTATTACAAGGCAAGATGGATCTATATGGCTAAGTCCAGAGTTCACACCTATGAATTTTATGGGAAAGGGGGTTATTTCAGCAGTAGGCAGCTCTTTTGTCACACAAATCCCCCAGCAAAAGACCGCTATGTTTTTTATCCGGCAGTCTTCTGATTCATATGCAGCTTGCCAGCAAGTTACGGTAAATGGATATCATACTTTACGGCTTAATTCGGCTTATCCTACCGCCCTCCCTGTAACGGTGTATTGCTTTGCTAACATGGTTTTGCCACCCTCTAACAATTACGGGTTGTATTTCTATGGCACGTCGGGGGAGCTTGTTTATTCATTAGATATGCTCCCACTAGATATGCGCACAATTCATGTTGACATTAGCGCTTCTTGTGTAAAACAGGATATGGGAAAGCCGGTAGCCGTGATGCCGACAGCATCCGGTAGATTGTTCATATCGAACTCAAGCATTGGAGGGGCTGATGTTTTGGATCTTTATCTTGGAGCGACTGGAAATTTCGTTATCAACAGACCAAGACAGATTGCCGCAGGCTCTAGCAGTGGTACAAGTTACCCCTATATTGATAAAGCATTTTATATATTCACTGACGTGTATGACTGAATCTAATAGCCAAGCAAGCAAAGAAGCGATTTATTTGTCTTGAATAAGATAAATATAAGCCGCTTAATGCAGTTTTTCTATGGAGAAAATATGTCCTGGTACAAATCTGGAGCACTCACTGCCACCAACGGCAGCAAAACCATTACGGGCACAGGAACACAATTCACTAATCCATTAAACGGTGTATCAGCAGGGCGGATGTTATTATTGCCTGCTGCTGGCACTGTTCAGATTTATGAAATTGAGTCTGTGCAATCCGATACACAATTAACGCTGGTATCTGCATTTACTGGCACAACGGGAACAGGAAAAGCCTATGCCATTCCCACTTCACCGGCTGTCTCCATTGAACAATTTGCCCATGAGTTTGCATCAACGCTGGCTTATTACCAGCAGCAGTTATCGGGCTGGCAGCAGATATTAACAGGAACGGGAAACGTTACGCTCACCACGCCAGATGGTCAGGCCGTTACTGTTCGCTCACAGCAGGCTTGGGATGTTGCACTGGATGGGAAGGTTACAGGAGTTAAGCAGACGGGCGCATTTGATGCCACCGCAGGCTCGTTATTGATAAATGGGGCTTGGGGCTGGGGTGGTAGCGGGCAGTTGTCCGGCATAACCTCAGACACCGATTTGCTGACCTATCTGCGTGGAGCCAATACACCAAGTAGCGTTCTAAGACTTCAATACAACAGCACCTACGCGAAGCAGAACGCCGCAAGTATTTATACGCGCGTTAATGACATGTGGTCGCTGATTAGCGTTGGCCCGCATGGTAGCGCGGGTAATTCTGCCAATGGTGTGCGAATGTCTGCTGGTACAACATCGGGCGGGCAAA
Organism: Candidatus Symbiopectobacterium endolongispinus; assembly: GCF_018777385.1. Lineage (GTDB taxonomy): Bacteria > Pseudomonadota > Gammaproteobacteria > Enterobacterales > Enterobacteriaceae > Symbiopectobacterium > Symbiopectobacterium endolongispinus. The sequence continues at coordinate 636,148 of NZ_JAFJYB010000004.1, forward strand.
CTGTTACTTATGATGTTTGGACAGACAAAAACCTCGTGAAACAAACATCGCAGGACGACACGACCGCTGGTTCCGTAGTCCTTAATGGTGGGCACGGTCTTGGAGCAAATGCCCGTCCCAGGGCTGCTGGTGCCACTGGTGGTGCTGCTGGGTGTGGTTTCTTTAGTTACACGGCAGGTAACGCAGATAATCCTTTTGATGGCACCGGCGCATCCGGGCTACATGTGCAGGAAGCTGCAAGCTACGGCTGGGATTTGCTCGGGCGCGATGGCGGCGGGATTGATTTCAGATTACGGCAGGTATCTAACGGTGTTGCAAGTGCATGGTCTACGCTGTGGACGAGTGCAAACCTTGCAACCCCGGCAACGCTTGATACAGCTCAAACAATATCTGGCGCAGAAATATTTACTGGCGGATTTCAAGATTTAACAACTAATTTAGGCAGAACAACATCTCCAGCGCCAGTGGCTCTGACATCATCAGCGCAACTTAATGCATTGCGAAATGGCGGGATTTTATTTGTCAATGGCAGCACATCAACCGCATCGCTTATGCCGGGAGGTTCCACATCGGGATATTGGTTTATTGTATGTATTGGGAAGAACGACACAACCACAAACGCTGCAATGATTTATGCAATACAGCAAGGGACACCGGGAGTTGTGTATTTTGGTAACTTACAAACAGTTGGCTCAGTTATCTTGGATATGGTGCTAACTTCTGATACTGCGCAGACAATCTCAGGGAGTAAGACGTTTACAGCAAACCCGGTATTTCAATTGGGCAATCCAGCCGCTCAGTTGGAAAGCACGGCTGTTACTGAAGCCACGGTGGGGCGCTGGGCGCAGTTCATGAACAATAGCGGTGTTCCATGGTTGCTCATTAGAGCGGGTAGCGGCGGTGCTACTATCGCAGATGGTCAGTTTATCGTTACGTTCCCAATGGCGACGGGGACATTGCTGAACGATAGCAGCGAACAGACAATTTCAGGTAAAAAGATTTTTATAAAAGACAATGAACCTATTCAGATAAGGCCCTAAACCGAAACTGGCTCGTGTTTTATCAGAGGGCAAAAAGCGTCTAATACGATTCATTGGTTTATCGGAAAGGGAGATTCTACTTATGACGCCACTTTCGCAAATCAGCATTCAGCATCAGGAAGCGGCCTGGTTCTAGCGGAAGATGATAGTGCAAGAATAACTATCGCAGCTAGCAGGCTTGCATATGTTAGGCGCGCCGGCGTCAACCGACCTATTTTGGCAATCGGCCTTAACGCCATAGCCGACGCCAACGGCTTCTGGAAAACAGCAAGCCCGGTCATAAAACTGTTTGCCGATGGAACCAGCGAACTCACCAGCTAAGCCGAGGGCATCACCACCGAACTCCTGAGCGAAGGCGTCTACCGCATTTCCGGCTGTTTGGGCCTGAATGCCGATCGCGCCTGGGGCGGTGATGACGGCGGTATCGATGTGCCGATGTGCCGCAATAAGTTACCTCGCCTGTGGGTGGATTATGGCGGTGATGAGGGCAGTGCGAAGATAAACCCGGATGGCTCTATCGTTATTCGCACCTATCATCGGCCACACCCGGATGCCCCTGCGTTTGCGCGCAATGAGATTGAAGGCTACGCTAACGGCGATCCGATCGATATTCCGCGCGACACATTTATCTCGGTAAGGGTACAAATGCCAGAGGTTGAGGTACAGGAGGCGGTGGTTGAAACGGTGCCCAATGAGGTTGAAAGCGACGTTGTTTTGGAAACATCAACGCCAGTGTGAATAACCCCCAGGTCGGTCAGAGATGGCCGACCTGACTGTGCTTAGCGCATAATTCCTCAACCTGAAATTTTTTCTCACAGCGGTGATATTCACGCTGCATGAGCCTAAAGATGTTTTTATAATCCAATAAAAATAAATCGATAAGCATTACGCTGCGCTTCCTGCGCCGTTTTTATTCCATTACGGAACTTATCATTCCAATTCGGCATTTCATAACCCTTCCTACAGCACCGTATAGTCTACTTATCCAATTTTTAACTTTGTTAAGGCGATTGTGAACTATCTCCCTTTGTTCGCTGACGTGAAGCAGCGTGTAGTGTTGGTGGTCGGCGGTGGTGAGGTAGCAACGCGCAAGATTGATTTGCTGTTGCGTGCGGGTGCCGACGTGCATGTGGTGGCTAAATCCCTGGCTGAGCCGCTATTGGCAAAGCACAACGCCGGTCAGTTGCACTGGCTGGCGCAGGAATTCTCCCCAGAACAGGTGGATAAGGTCTTTCTGGTGATCGCCGCTACCGATGATGTGGTGTTGAACGCGGCGGTGTCTCAAGCGGCGCAGCAGCGCTATCGCCTGGTTAACGTGGTGGACGATCAGCCCAAATGCTCGTTTATTTTTCCGTCTATTGTCGATCGCTCGCCGTTAGTGGTGGCGATTTCGTCGGGCGGACAAGCGCCGGTTTTGGCGCGCTTATTGCGCGAGAAACTTGAGGCGTTGCTCCCTGCCAGTTTGGGCGACATGGCCCGAGTTGCGGGGGAATGGCGCGATCGGGTCAAAGAGCGGTTTCATTCGATGCGTGTGCGTCGTCAGTTTTGGGAGCGGCTGTTTAATAGCCCTTTTGCTGACCAGATCGCCGTCGGGCAACAGAAGGTGGCAGAAGAAACCCTGCGCCAGCAGTTGGATCAACCGCAGCAGGTGCAGGGGGATGTGGCGCTGGTGGGGGCCGGGTCGGGAGACGCCGGTTTGTTGACCCTGCGTGGTTTACAACTGATCCAATTGGCGGATGTGGTGCTCTATGACCATCTGGTGAGCCCGGAAGTGCTGGAGCTGGTGCGCCACGATGCGGAAAAAATCTGCGTCGGCAAGCGCGCTTCCGCGCACTCATTGCCGCAGGGGGAGATCAACCGTCTGCTGTTTACGCTGGCATCAAGTGGTAAACGTGTGGTGCGCCTGAAAGGCGGCGATCCGTTCATCTTTGGGCGTGGCGGTGAGGAAGTGCAATACCTGGCAAAAGCCGGGATTCCTTTCCAAATCGTACCGGGGATCACGGCGGCTGCGGGCGTTACCGCCTATGCCGGTATCCCGCTTACCCACCGCGATTACGCGCAAAGCGTGCTGTTTATTACCGGGCACTGCCGTCCCGACGGTGAAGTGCTCGATTGGTCCACGCTTGCGCGTGGGCGCCAGACGCTCGCTATCTACATGGGTACGGTGAAAGCGGCGGAAATCAGCCAGCAACTGATCGCCCATGGGCGTGCGCCGGATACTCCGGTAGCGGTGATTAGCCGTGGTACGCGAGCGGATCAGTCCGTGAACATCGGCACGCTGGCGCAGTTGGAGACCTTGGCACATCAGGCTCCGACGCCGGCATTATTGGTGATTGGCGAGGTGGTTGCACTGCACCATAAACTCGCCTGGTTTGGTCTACAGGCGCAGGAGACCGGGCAAACCGGACGTTCTGCGCTCGTGAATTTGGCTTGAGGAAGGGTTATGGACGAGAAACGACTGACGCACCTGCGACAGCTTGAAGCGGAAAGCATACATATCATTCGCGAAGTGGCGGCAGAATTCAGCAATCCGGTTATGATGTACTCCATCGGCAAAGATTCTTCCGTGATGCTGCATCTGGCGCGCAATGCGTTCTATCCCGGTACGTTGCCGTTTCCGCTGCTGCATGTGGATACCGGATGGAAGTTTCGCGAGATGTACACCTTCCGCGATCGCACGGCCAAAGCCTATGGTTGCGAACTGCTGGTGCACCGTAACCCGCAGGGCGAAGCGTTGGGCATTAACCCGTTTGTACACGGCAGCGCCAAACATACCGATATCATGGAAACTGAAGGGTTGAAGCAAGCGCTGGATAAATACGGCTTTGATGCTGCATTCGGTGGTGCACGGCGCGATGAGGAGAAATCCCGCGCCAAAGAGCGTATCTTTCCTTCCGCGACCGTTTTCATCGCTGGGACCCGAAAAATCAGCGCCCAGAGCTGTAGCATAACTACAACGGCCAGATTAACAAAGGGGAAAGTATTCGCGTGTTCCCGCTCTCCAACTGGACGGAGCTGGATATCTGGCAATACATCTACCTGGAAAATATCGACATTGTGCCGCTCTATCTGGCCGCTCCGCGTCCGGTGCTGGAACGTGACGGCATGTTGCTGATGGTGGATGACGATCGTATCGATCTGCAACCTGGCGAGGTTATCGAACAGCGCATGGTACGCTTCCGTACCCTCGGCTGTTGGCCGTTGACCGGCGCAGTGGAATCGCACGCGCAGACGCTGCCGAGATGCTGATCTCTACTACCAGCGAACGGCAAGGGCGCGTCATTGACCGGGATCAGGCCGGCTCGATGGAACTGAAAAAGCGTCAAGGGTATTTCTAAGGAATCGTCAAATGAACCAAAGCATTGCACAACAGATTGCCGATCATGGTGGGGTCGAAGCCTGTTTGCACGCGCAGCAGCACAAAAGTTTACTGCGCTTTCTGACCTGCGGCAGCGTCGATGACGACAAAAGTACCTTGATTGACCGCTTGCTGTATGACACGCGTCAGATCTATGAAGATCAGCTTTCCACGTTACACAACGACAACAAGCGGTTAGGCACGCAGGGTGAGAAGCTGGATCTAGCGTTGCTGGTGGACGGTTTGCAGGCCGAGCGTGAGCAGGGCATTACCATTGATGTCGCCTACCGCTATTTCTCCATGGAAAGACGCAAATTCATTATCGCCGATACCCCCGGTCATGAGCAGTACACCCGTAACATGGCGACCGGGGCCTCGACCTGCGATCTGGCGATCCTGTTGATCGATGCGCGCAAAGGCGTACTGGATCAAACCCGTCGTCATAGCTTTATTGCCACGTTGCTGGGTATTCGCCATCTAGTCGTGGCGGTGAATAAAATGGATCTGGTGGGCTATCAGCAAACGGTATTTGAGCAGTTCAAGCAGGATTACCTCGATTTTGCCCAGCAGCTACCATCAACGTTATAGGTGACCTTTGTGCCTATCTCCGCGTTGGATGGGGATAATGTGGCGACGCCAAGCACCACCATGCCATGGTACAGCGGCCCTACGCTGCTGGACGTGCTGGAAACGGTCGACGTTACGCGTGATAGCGATACGCAGCCGATGCGTTTCCCGGTGCAGTATGTGAATCGGCCCAACCTGGATTTTCGCGGTTATGCCGGAACACGGGCCTCCGGCGTGGTGCAGGTCGGACAGCGCGTGAGGGTGTTGCCATCTGGCGTAACCTCTTCCGTGGCACGCATCGTGACCTTTGATGGCGATCTGCAACAGGCCCATGCGGGGGAAGCGATCACGCTGGTGCTGGCCGATGAAGTGGATATCAGCCGTGGCGATCTGTTGGTGCCGGAGGCAGATGAGCTGCGTGCGGTGCAGCATGCGCAGGTCGATGCGGTGTGGATGGCGGAGCAACCGTTGGTGCCGGGGCATAGCTATGACATCAAGGTGGCGGGCAAGAAAACACGCGCGCGGGTAGACAATATTCAGTATCAGGTTGAGATCAATTCACTGACGCAGCGTGTTACTGAAAGTTTGCCGTTGAACGGTATCGGTCTGGTGGATTTGACCTTTAATGAGCCGCTGCTGCTGGAGCCCTATCAGCAAAACGCCACCACGGGCGGTATGATTTTTATCGACAGACTGAGCAACGTAACCGTCGGTGCCGGCCTGGTACGCGAGGCGATTGCTCAGGTGACGCAGGAACCGTCTGCCTATAGTGCGTTTGAGCTGGAGTTGAATGCGCTGGTGCGCCGTCACTTCCCACATTGGGGTGCGCGCGATCTGCTGGGAGGTAAGTAGCATGGCGTTGCCTCCGGAAGAGAAGCATCACGCTGTTGATGGCAATCGTGATGACAACATTCATGATGACAACATTGTCTGGCACGATCACCAGGTGGCACGCCGCGATCGGGAGCGATTGCACCGCCATCAAGGGGAAGTTATCTGGTTCACAGGCCTGTCAGGGTCAGGAAAGTCCACGCTGGCAGGGCAACTGGAACAACTTTTACATCAACTCGGTGTTAGCACCTATTTGCTTGATGGCGACAATGTGCGCCACGGGTTGTGCCGCGATTTGGGCTTTTCTGATGCCGATCGGCGCGAAAACATTCGGCGTGTGGGCGAAGTGGCCAGCCTGATGGTGGATGCCGGGCTGGTGGTGCTGACGGCGTTTATTTCGCCCCATCGCGCAGAGCGCCAGATGGTGCGCGAATCGCTGCCGGAAGGAAAGTTTATCGAAGTGTTTGTCGATACACCGTTGGCCGTATGCGAAGCGCGTGATCCTAAAGGATTGTATAAGAAAGCACGAGCGGGCGCGCTGACCAATTTTACCGGTATCGATGCCGTCTATGAGCCGCCACACGCGCCTGAGCTGCGCTTGGAAGGTGAACAATTGGTAACAAATTTGACCGATCAGTTATTAGATCTACTGCACAGTCGAGCTATTATCAAAGTCTGATTGGCTCTGTCAGGTGTCACCGCCTTTCGCGTTGGGGCGGAGTGTTACAGGGTAGACTATGCAGAACGTAACTCAGTTATCGGTAAGTAAGCGGCCAAGGGGGCGTGAAGATGAACGCACCTACCCGTTTATGGGAGCCATCGCCGGTTTTTCTTTCTACTGGCTGGCCTTTGTGGTGCCAATTTTGGTTTATGGCACCAATACCACGTTATTCTTTATGCTATACACCTGGCCGTTTTTTCTGGCACTGATGCCTGCGTCGGTGCTGATTGGCGTTTTTTTCAGTGTAATTTTCAAAGGCAATATGACGCTGACGGTACTGTCCAGCGGTGCGGTTATTGTCTGCCTTTTCTGGCTGGTGTTTTCGCTGATCACCGGGTGGTGAGAAGCGGCGCGCGCATCGCGCACGCCACTGCGGTGTTAAAGGACTTTACTGAGAAAAGCTTGAGTTCGCGGATTGGTCGGTGCCGTAAATAGCGCTTCCGGCTCTCCCTCTTCTTGAATAATTCCCTGATCGATAAAGATGATACGGTCTGCGACTTCACGGGCAAATGCCATTTCGTGAGTCACGATCACCATGGTCATTCCCTCTGTTGCCAGCGTTTTCATGACCGACAGCACCTCGCCTACCAGCAAGCGCCGAGGTGGGCTCATCAAACAGCATAATGGCCGGTTCCATGGCCAATGCGCGGGCAATGGCGACGCGCTGTTGCTGTCCGCCAGAAAGGCTATTGGGCCAAGCATCCACTTTATCGAGCAGACCAACTTTTTCTAACAGGTGACGGGCGCGTTCAACAGCCTGGGTGCGTGAAAGCTTTTTCACGTCCATAGGGGCCATGATCATGTTTTCCAACACCGTCATGTGTGGAAACAGATTGAAGCGCTGAAATACCATACCTACGCTTTCACGTAACCGGTTGAGATCGGTTTTGGGATTGTGCAACGCAAATCCGTTGACGGTGATTTCACCACCGGTCGGCGTTTCCAGCGCATTCAAACAGCGCAGGAACGTGCTTTTTCCCGAACCGGAAGGGCTGATCATGCAGATCACTTCCTGTGGTGCGATAGTGCAACTGATACCGCGCAGGACATGGGTATCACCAAAATGTTTTTGCAACTTATTAACGTGAATCACTTTTGCTTAACCTTATTTCCATCTGCCGCACCAGAACCGAGAGCAGGAAAGTGATGACCCAATAAACCAGAGAAATGGTCAAATAGGGTTCCCAATAGGTGGCATAGGCACCTGACACCGTACGTGCCGCGTAGGCGAGATCGGCCAGCCCAATCGCAGAAGCGAGTGATGAATCTTTGACGATGGCGATAGCATTGTTGCCGAGCGGCGGTAGCATGCGACGAAATGCCTGAGGAAGAATGATTTTGCGCATGGTGCGGCTGTAGTTCATGCCCAATGAACGCGATGCTTCCATCTGTCCGCGGTCAATAGATTGAATGCCAGCGCGGAAAATTTCGGACACATAGGCACCGGCATTCAGGGTGATTGCCACGATACACGATAGGAAGGCACCGTAGTCGGCACGTAGCATGCGTGCGAAATCCGCAGACATCAGGCCGCCGCTGACGAATAAACCGTCGCGCGGGTTAATGAGTAATGGAATCAGTGCAAAATGCACCACCATAATCTGAACGAAAAGTGGCGTACCGCGCAACGCACTGACATAAATACGCACAGGCCACTGTACGCCATAGTGTAATATCCACTTCCAGGGGCCGTGCGGCGCTTGCGCCAGGCGGCCTAATCCGAGCGTCAGCCCCCAGCAGGTCCCCAAAATAACGCAGATAAGCGTACATTTTATTGTCATCCAGGCCCCTTCCATAAACAACGGGGCATATTCCTGAATGATTTCCCAACGAAATCCCATCGCGTGCGGTCCTTTTTGGTGTCATAGGCGAGGTGATAAAGCGCCTCTGTCACTTACGCGTCATTGATTCGCGTCGTGACAGAGGCCTTGAATGCAAGACACGCCGAGTCAGCGTGCAAACTGCGGTTTACTGAGCAGGCAGGGCAGGAACGTCGTTATCAAACCATTCCTGATAGATTTGCGCATAGGTGCCATCGGCAACAATCTTTTTCAGGCCAGCGTTGATCTTACCCATCAGTGCATCGTTGCCTTTAGCAACGGCGATGCCAAAGTATTGACGCTGAAATTTGGCATCGGACACCAGTTTAAACTGCTTCTCCGGGTGGGTTTTTATATAGAATTTGATCACACCGACATCACCGACGGCGGCACCTATACCGTCTTCATAAAGCTCTTGCAACATCAGTGGCGTGTTGTCAAAACGCTTGATTGCCGTGTTGTTTTTTCCCAGCACGTCAGAAACCACCACGTCACCGGTGCTGGAGTTCACCACACCGACTTTATTGTCTTTCAAATCAGCAATTGCGCCAATGCTGGAGTCCTTTGGCGTCACGATTGACTGTTCTGCCGGAAAGTACGGAGAAAAGAAATCGACCATCTGTTTACGTTTGTCGGTAATGGTGATTCCGGAAATAATGATATCGCGATCGCCGGAATTCAGCGTAGCGAAGATCCCTTCCAACGGCGTGTTGACCAGTTTGATGGAGAAATTTTCCGCCTTGGCGATCGCTTTAATGATGTCGATATCAAATCCTTCCAACTCCTTCTGCGCGTTTTCAAATTCAAAAGGACGATAGGTACCGCCTGTACCCACCACATAGGTTTGTTCTGCCGCAGCGATAGACGTGGAAAATGCCGCCGCGAACAGCGTGCCAGCGAACAAAAAGGGTTTGAACATGTTATCTCCTGGATCAAAGTGTGGCAGATGAATCATCTGTTTTATGCATTTTATTTTCATAAAAATACACAGGTCGACCTAAAGGTTCAACTTATTCGCAGGTAAAAATCCCGCAGACTCTCTGCCATTATTGGCGCCTTACGCCGTATTTCCACTAAAATGCAAATGAATAGCTATCCTGATTATTGGGATCTTTACGGCGTTGAAAGTGCCTCTTTGTGCTAATCCACCCTGATAATATGGAGTCGAAGGCAAAGTTATGGGATGATTAGGCGGTTTTTCAGGGGGCGGGATGGGAAAGCTAACGCTGTTATTATTGATTTTGCTCGGTTGGCTGCAATATTCGCTGTGGCTGGGTAAAAATGGCATTCATGACTATGTTCTGGTTAAAGATGACGTGGCTGTCCAACAGGGCAACAACGGCAAGCTCAAAGCCCGGAACGAACAGCTGTTTGCAGAAATCGACGATCTCAACGGTGGGCAAGAAGCCATTGAAGAGCGTGCGCGCAATGAGCTTGGCATGATCAAACCGGGTGAGAGCTTCTATCGTCTGGTGCCGGATCAATCTGGTCGTCGTGCGGCGACGGCGTCTTCATCTGCAAATTCTGGCGCATCCAGCTCTCTGTCGCCTTCTAACCCTATGACGTCACGTTAACCCATGTCTGAACCGCTGGCCTCCTTACCTGAGGTTGTCGCCGTTCTGCCCGCCGCCGGAAACGGCAGCAGAATGGAGTGCGACTGTCCAAAACAATATCTCACCCTCCATGGAAAAACGCTGCTGGAACATACGCTGGCTGCGCTGTTTCAGCATCCGCACATTCAGCGTGCCGTGGTGGTTATCAGCCCCGACGACTGGCGCTTTGCCGCCTTGCCTCTGGCACAGGACCCGCGCGTCAGCGTGGTGTTCGGTGGCAAACAGCGGGCTGATTCGGTGCTGGCCGGCTTGCGCGCGGTCAGTGATGCGCCCTGGGTGTTGGTGCATGACGCCGCACGTCCGTGTTTGCACCTTCAGGATCTGGATCGCTTGTTACAGCTTGTTCGGCACTGCGACGTGGGCGGCATTCTTGCTACACCTGTGCGCGATACCATGAAGCGTAGCCAGGGTGAGGCGATTGAGCACACGGTTGATCGCCGCAATTTATGGCACGCCTTGACGCCGCAACTGTTTCCACGGTTATTATTACAAGATTGCCTGGAGCGCGCGTTACAACAAGGGGCTGTCGTGACCGATGAAGCGTCGGCACTCGAGTATTGCGGCTATCATCCACAGATTGTTGCAGGGCGTGCTGATAATATTAAAGTGACGCGTCCTGAGGATTTGGCGCTGGCCGAGTTCTACCTGGCTCGATTGGCACCGCCAAGCTTGTGATGTACCCTTCACCGGTTTCATGTTTCATAACCATTCGCTAATCAAGGAGAATAACCCCATGCGTATTGGTCACGGTTTTGATGTCCACAAACTGGACGGCGGAGGCCCATTGGTGATCGGCGGGGTTCGTATTCCTTACCCTCAGGGATTGTTGGCGCATTCTGATGGGGATGTGTTGCTGCATGCGGTAACCGATGCGCTGCTCGGCGCGGCGGCGCTAGGCGATATCGGTAAACTGTTTCCCGACACCGATCCCGCCTACAAAGGCGCGGACAGCCGCGAACTGCTGCGCCAGGCGTGGCAGCGGATACAAGAAAAAGGCTATCGACTGGGCAATCTGGATGTCACTATCATTGCGCAAGCGCCGAAAATGGCCACGCATATTCCGCAAATGCGGGTGAATCTGGCAGAAGATCTTCACTGCCATATGGATGACGTCAACGTAAAAGCCACCACCACTGAACAGCTCGGGTTTACCGGACGTGGAGAAGGGATCGCCTGCGAGGCGGTTGCGCTGTTGGTGAAAGATGAACGGAGTGAAGTGGTCGCATGGTAATGCAGCAAGAACCCGCTACGCTCAACATGGAAAGTCTGTTCTGGCTGCATGGTGAACCGCAGGCGACAGGAACGCTCAAAGCAAGCGCCGATGATTTCCGTGTGGTGGAAGATCTGGGTTTTGCACCGGACGGCGATGGTGAACATCTGCTGGTTCAGGTACGTAAACGTGGTTGCAACACTTCGTTTGTGGCTGAAGCGTTGGCGAAATTTGCCCGTATTCCCGCGCGTGCCGTGAGTTATGCTGGCTTGAAAGACCGGCATGCGGTGACGGAGCAGTGGTTTTGCCTGCATTTGCCGGGCAAAGTGTTACCCGATTTCTCCGCTTTTGCGCTTGAAGGGTGTGAAATCCTTAACAGTGCCCGTCATCGGCGCAAACTGCGTATCGGTGCGTTGCGCGGCAATCAGTTCACGCTGACGCTGCGCAGTATCAGCGACCGTGCTGCCGTCGAAGCACGGCTAGCGGCGATTGCCGAACAAGGCGTGCCGAACTATTTTGGCAGTCAGCGTTTTGGTCGCGGTGGCAACAACCTGATTCAGGCGGCACGTTGGGCCAGAGACGAGATTCGCGTTAGCGAGCGCAGTAAACGCAGCTTTTATCTGTAGGCCAGCCGTAGCGCGCTGTTCAATATCATCGTAAGCCAACGTTTGAGTCAGAGGTTGGCAACGCAAGTGCTGGTGGGTGATGCGCTGCAACTGGCCGGGCGCGGCAGTTGGTTTGTCGCAAATGAGGACGAGTTAGCGGCACTGCAAACGCGCGTTGATAACCGTGAGCTGTGCGTGACAGCACCGCTGCCCGGCGACGGCGATCCTGGCACTCAGGGTGACGCGTTGGCGTTTGAACAACGCTGCCTGGTGGGGCATGAGACGCTGCTTGGATTGCTGCGTCGTGAACGGGTGGAGGTTGCGCGCCGTGCCGCGCTGCTCTATCCGCAGCAGATGTGCTGGTCCTGGCTGGATGATGTGTCGGTCACGCTGGATTTCTGGCTACCGGCAGGCAGTTTTGCCACCAGCGTTGTGCGTGAGCTCATCACACCGCTTGAACAGATGGATATCGCTGATTTAGATGCCGTGTCTGGTCTAGTAACGATATAGTACCTATGCAGTACCTATATATAGTACCTACGCTATAAGGGTGCGAACTCACGGCAAGGCATTGCCATTATTGAGTAAAGGCATGAAGACGTTAATCACGACTGAGGCTGACGGGATAGGGTGAACAAGCGCATGCAAACGATGCTGACACTGTTGCGTCAGCAGGGCATTCATGACGAGCGATTGCTTAAGGCTATCGAGGCTGTGCCGCGTGAGCGTTTTGTCGACGAAGCCTTTGAGCATAAGGCTTATGAAAATACCGCGTTGCCGATAGGCTCCGGTCAAACCATCTCTCAGCCTTATATGGTTGCCCGCATGACCGACCTGTTGCAATTGACGCCCGCGTCTCGCGTACTCGAAATTGGCACCGGTTCCGGCTATCAAACGGCGGTTTTGGCGCATTTGGTAAAGCAGGTTTTTTCCGTTGAGCGTATCAAAGGGTTGCAATGGCAGGCTAAACGGCGTTTGAAGCAACTGGACCTGCACAATGTTTCCACCCGACACGGCGATGGCTGGCAAGGCTGGCCGTCACGCGGCCCGTTTGATGCCATTATTGTGACGGCGGCGGCACCTGAAATTCCGAATGCGCTTATAGCGCAATTGGATGAAGGGGGCATTATAGTGCTCCCGGTGGGAGAACAGTCGCAAACGTTGCAGCGCATACAACGCCACGGTGGAGAATTTGTGGTTAATACCATTGAAACGGTTAAATTTGTTCCACTGGTCAAAGGCGAACTAGCCTGATACCTTTGCAAGCACGTTTATGGGTATCAGTCATTTACGATTTATTTAAATAGAACTTATTTCAATACAACCCTGTCATAGTGAGAACGTGTTGATATTGTTAGCATTGAGCGGGTGCCAATGCGGTGATGACAGGGCGGGTCCCGAGTGGTCTCATTAAGGTATTGATTGAGTATTACGGTTATAGGGGAGCAAGGCGCATGAGAAGCCAAACGAGAACACTGCGTCAGATGGCGGCGTGCACGGCAATTATTCTGGGGTTGGCGGGATGTTCCAATAACGACAGCAAACCCGCCCCTATCAGCAGCGTAGGCGGTCAGGGCAATAGCAGCAGCCGCGGTGGAATGCTCGCGACTGCGCCTTCTAATATATCATCTTCCGGTGATGCGCCGATCACCACGCGCGATGGCCGCATTGTATACAACCGTAGCTATAACGCCATTCCTAAAGGTAGCTATGGCGGCAGCACCTATACGGTAAAACGGGGCGATACGTTGTTCTACATCGCCTGGATTACTGGCAGTGATTATCGCGAGTTGGCTCAGCGTAACAATGTCCCTGAGCCTTATAGCCTGAACGTCGGGCAGGTGCTTCAGGTGAGTGACGGTTCTTCCGCGCCGGTAAGCAGCGGATCGGCCGGCGGCGGTATGCTGGCACCTTCCGATGCCACGCGTGGCGGTGTGCCTCAGCCGCCATCAATGACGCAAATTCAAGCAACTCAGGTTGATTCTCAGTCAACTAATGCGTATTCTGGAAATTCGGGTAAACAGAATGTAGGTAAGATGTTGCCTTCCACAGGAGCTGCCGTGACGGCTCCTGTGACTGCCACCGCGGTTGTTGAAAGCAGTGCTCCTGCTGTCGACAGCTGGCGTTGGCCTACTGAGGGGAAAGTCATAGATAGTTTCTCCGCGTCGGAGGGGGGAAACAAAGGGATTGATATCGCTGGCACTCGTGGGCAACCGATCATGGCGACCGCTTCAGGGCGTGTTGTTTATGCGGGCAACGCTTTACGCGGGTACGGTAACCTGATCATCATCAAACACGACGATGATTACCTGAGCGCCTATGCCCATAATGACACTATACTGGTCCGGGAACAACAAGAGGTCAAGGCGGGTCAACAGATCGCTACCATGGGTAGCACCGGAACCAGTTCAGTACGCTTGCATTTTGAAATTCGTTACAAGGGGAAATCCGTAAACCCGCTGTGTTACCTTCCGCAGCGATAAATCGGGCAGAGTATTTCGGTATTCTGCCAAGGGATCACGGGTAGGAGCCACTTATGAGCCAAAGCACGTTGAAAGTTAACGAGTTACATGATGATGCTGAGTTCGAGGAAAATGGACTTGATGTTTTTGACGAAAAGGCGCTAGCGGAGGAAGAAGCGGGGGATAATGAGGCATCCGACGATGAGTTGTTATCCCAAAGTGCAGCCCAGCGTGTGCTGGATGCTACCCAACTCTATTTAGGGGAGATCGGTTACTCTCCGCTTCTGACCGCTGAAGAAGAAGTCTTTTTTGCCCGTAGAGCGCTGCGCGGTGATGTTTCATCGCGACGCCGTATGATTGAAAGTAACCTGCGGCTGGTGGTGAAAATTGCCCGTCGCTACAACAATCGCGGTCTGGCGCTGTTGGATCTCATCGAAGAAGGTAATCTTGGTTTGATCCGTGCGGTTGAGAAGTTCGATCCCGAAAGGGGTTTCCGCTTTTCAACCTATGCCACATGGTGGATTCGCCAAACGATTGAACGGGCTATCATGAACCAAACCCGTACGATTCGTCTGCCTATCCATATCGTTAAAGAATTGAACGTTTATCTGCGTACCGCGCGTGAGCTTTCACATAAGCTGGATCACGAGCCCAGTGCGGAAGAGATCGCCGAGCAGCTCGACAAACCTGTTGATGACGTAAATCGCATGTTGCGCTTGAATGAGCGTATCACATCGGTCGATACGCCATTGGGTGGGGACTCTGATAAAGCGCTGTTGGATATTCTGGCGGATGAAAAAAACAACGGACCAGAAGACACCACGCAAAACAATGATATGAAACAAAATATCGTTAAATGGTTGTTCGAACTGAACGCTAAACAGCGTGAAGTGCTGGCTCGTCGTTTTGGGCTGCTGGGGTATGAAGCGGCAACGCTTGGAGACGTTGGTCGTGAAATTGGCTTGACCCGTGAACGCGTGCGCCAAATTCAGGTGGAAGGGCTGCGCCGTTTGCGTGAAATTTTGCAAGTACATGGGCTGGATATTGAAGAGCTGTTTCGTGAATAACGGAGCAGAAGTGAATGCCGTATTTACACGTTGAGTCGACTATAAGTCAAATAAAAGAGGTGGGGAAAACCCCACCTCTTTTTTATGCTTTATTGCTGCGTATTAACGAACGGTATTGGCGGACAAAAAATCAACGATCTCGCCGACCTTGATCATCTTTTTCCCTCCGTCGCGACGATATTTATATTCGATCTCGTCGTTATCCAGATTGCGATCGCCAATGACGATAGTGTGCGGCACGCCGATTAATTCCATATCCGCAAACATCACACCCGGGCGCTCTTTACGATCGTCGAGCAGCACATCGATACCTTTGGTGCGCAGTTGCTGATAAATGTCTTCAGCCAGTTCTTTCACGCGGAACGATTTGTGCATGTTCATCGGCAGGATCGCCACCTGGAAGGGGGCGATGGCGTCATGCCAGATAATGCCACGATCGTCATGGTTCTGTTCGATGGCGGCAGCCACTACGCGCGTCACCCCGATACCGTAACAGCCCATGGTCAGGATCTGGTTACGACCATCTTCACCTTGCACGCTGGCTTGCAGCGCCTGGGAGTACTTGGTGCCCAGTTGGAAGATGTGACCCACTTCGATGCCGCGTTTGATTAACAGGGTGCCTTTTCCATCCGGGCTGGCATCGCCTTCAACAACGTTGCGGATATCTGCCACTTGCGGCAGTGCAACGTCACGCTCCCAGTTAATGTCAAAGAAGTGTTTGCCGTCCTGGTTTGCGCCAGCGCCGAAATCGCTCATTGCCGCGACGGTGCGATCGATAATCACCGGTATTGGCATATTAACCGGGCCTAGTGAGCCTGGGCCTGCACCAACGATGTCGCGAATCTCAGCCTCGATTGCGAAGGTCAGCGGGCTGGCAACCTGCTCCAGTTTTTCCGCTTTCACTTCATTCAGCTCATGATCGCCGCGCACCAGTAGGGCAATCAGCTTGTGTCCGCTCTCTTGTGTCGCTTTCACCAGCAGCGTTTTGACCGTTTTTTCGATCGGCAGGTTAAACTGCTCAACCAACTCGGCGATGGTTTTGGCGTTGGGGGTATCAACCAGACGCATCTCTTCTTTCGCTTCTGCACGTCCCAGCGTGGGGGCAACGGCTTCAGCAAATTCGATATTGGCGGCGTACTCGGAGTCAGTAGAGAAAACGATGTCGTCTTCGCCGCTCTGCGCCAGCACCTGGAATTCGTGTGATGCGCTGCCACCGATGGAGCCGGTATCCGCCTGAACCGCGCGGAAGTTCAACCCCATGCGGCTAAATGCACGGCTATAGGCGTCGTACATCGCGTCATAGGTGACCTGCAATGATTCCTGCGAGGTATGGAACGAGTAGGCATCTTTCATGATGAATTCGCGAGAACGCATCACGCCGAAACGCGGGCGCACTTCATCGCGGAATTTGGTCTGGATCTGGAACAGATTCAGCGGCAACTGCTTATAAGAGCTGAGCTCGTTGCGCACCAGATCGGTAATCACTTCTTCATGCGTTGGACCGAGAACAAACGGGCGGTCACCGCGATCGACAAAGCGCAGCAATTCCGGGCCGTACTGTTCCCAGCGGCCACTCTCCTGCCACAGATCGGCGGGTTGTACCACGGGCATGGAAATCTCGATAGCACCGGCGTTGTTCATCTTTTCACGCACGATGTTTTCGACTTTCTTCAGAACTCGGTAGCCGGTCGGCAACCAGGTGTATAACCCGGAGGCCAGCTTGCGGATCATCCCTGCGCGCAGCATCAACTGATGGCTGATGACTTCCGCGTCGGCAGGTGTCTCCTTCAGGGTGGAGAGCAGATATTGGCTAGTACGCATGGTGTTTTAGTTCCGTCAGAACGCAAAGTAATGGGCACCGATGTGCCCCAAAACGAGATGCAAAGAGCCATGTAGGCCCTTAAACACGATAAAGTGGCTTAGTGTAACAGTGACTTTCCTTCGTCAAAAGTGGGCGGCGTGAATTTTATGGCGCGCAGGTCATGGATAACGATTCAATTTTCGCTTAGCGCGGTGCTGGCTCAAGGCTGAGCACTTCCGTCCGCATGTCCGTTACGCGCCAGCGCACGCTGAATTCCAGCAACAGGGCGGCGTAATCACGCGAGACTTCCACCTTGCGGTACGCCGGGCGTGGATCCTGATTCAACATCTGGGTGATAAAAAGGCGCAGGTGTGGGTAAGTGGATTGATGTTGCGCCAGTTGTTGCTCTGCCAGTGCAGAAAAATACACGGGCATCGCGGTGTCGGGTGCCTGTTGCGCGAAACCGCCGATGGCATCAGGCACGCTCTCCGCAAAGGGCAAATAGGGTTTGATATCAACCACTGGCGTACCATCGACCAGATCGAGGCTACCCAACTGTAAGATAACGCTGTCGCGTGTGGTCTTTATCCCTTTCAGTCGGACCAACGACATACCGATTGGATTCGGACGAAACGTGGAACGTGTGGCGAAAACCCCCATACGCGCATTGCCGCCCAAACGGGGAGGGCGCACCGTTGGTCGCCAGCCCTGTTCCATGGTGTGGTGAAAAACAAATAACACCCAAATATGGCTGAACGCGTCCAGCCCACGCACCGCTTCTGGCTGGTGGTAGGGCGGCAGAAGATGCAGTTCTCCGTCGCCATCTTCAATCAGGCCGGGTTGCCGTGGCACGGCGAATTTTTCTTTATAAGGCGAACGGATAACGCCAATCTGATCGAAATGATAGGTGGTCATTGCCCGGCTTTATTGAGAAGAAATTTTCAGTGCAGTGCCTTCACAAATGGCCTGCCGATAGCAGCCTGCAACGCCACTAACGACCTGACAGTTGTGCACCAGAACCGCATTGGCGCGCATCGCTGTTGCACGCGTTTGCAGACGGCGGCGGGCATTTGCAACCGTCGCGGGCGTATCTTGCACGCTAGCCTGGCACACAGAGCCAGATACTTCGCCCATATCGCGGAACGGTTTACTCACCAACTCTTCCGCATTGTTATACAACACGGCGGTTGCCGGACGCGGAGCCGGTTTCGCTTTGGCCGGAGCTTCGACAGCAGGTTCGATAACTGGTTGCGGTGTGGATACCGTTTTGGGTTGCAGCAAGGAACATCCTGTTAATGACAGCGCTAAAAACACGAGCGGTATAGCACGCATAGCATTTCCTCTCTACTATTCTTCTTTTGAAGTGCGCTTATTGAAGCAAGCTATGACACAAATAACAAGACGGGCACCGAGGCCCGTCTTGAAATAATTGTCACTCGCGTATCGTATCGGGTGATATTACCAGCCTTTCACCGCGCCGCCGTTGAAAATCTTGTTGGCCGCTTCATAAACTTCGTCTGACTGGTAAGCCTGAACGAATTTCTTTACATTGGCCGCGTCTTTGTTGTCTTCACGTGACACAATCAGGTTTACGTACGGAGAGCCTTTCTCTTCCACGAACAGACCGTCTTTGGTCGGCGTCAGGTTAATCTGGCTGGCATAGGTGGTGTTGATGATAGCCAGTGCGATTTGATCGTCATCCAGAGAGCGTGGCAGTTGCGGTGCTTCCAATTCGACCAGTTTCAGGTTTTTCGGGTTTTCAACCACGTCCAGCACGGTCGGCAGCAGGCCAACGTTATCTTTCAGTTTGACCAGACCCTGTTTTTGCAGCAGCAGCAGAGGTCGACCCAGGTTGGTCGGATCGTTAGGCAGTGCAATTTGCGCCCCGTTTTGCAGCTCGTCTAATGATTTAATTTTTTTAGAGTAGCCAGCGATCGGGTAGACAAAACTATTGCCGACAGCAACCAGTTTGTAGCCACGGTCTTTGATCTGTTGGTCCAGATAAGGTTTGTGCTGGAAGGCATTCAGGTCGATATCCCCTTTACTCAGCGCTTCGTTCGGCAGCACGTAATCGTTAAAGGACACCAGTTCCACGGTCAGGCCATATTTGTCTTTAGCCACTTTCTGTGCAACTTCAGCAACTTGTTGCTCAGCACCCACAATAACACCGACTTTGATGTGGTTCGGGTCTTTTTCTTCTTGTCCGCAGCCTGCCAGCGCCAGTGCACCCAGTAGCGTACCCAGTGCGGCGACGGTTTTAAATTTGATTGTCATTTCCTTAACCTCTGCATATTTAACGTTTTGCGGCTTGCCGACAGCGGCATAGTCCGACGTGTAGTAAAACTTATTTATGAGTCACTGCCCGTACCGTGCGATCGCCTACGAATTGGATTAGGTAGACCAGAACAACCAGTAATATTAATACCGTATTCATGACTGTGGCGTTATAACCAATGTATCCATACTGATAACCAATTTGACCTAACCCACCGGCACCGACTGCACCCCCCATTGCAGAATAGCCTACCAGGGTGATAAGTGTGATGGTGGCGGCATTGATCAGACCGGGAAGTGCTTCTGGCAGCAGAATCTTACGAATAATTTGTAACGGCGTGGCCCCCATAGCGCGCACGGCCTCGATCAATCCGCTGGAGATTTCCAGCAGGGCGTTTTCTACCATACGCGCGATAAACGGCGCTGCGCCTACGGTCAATGGCACAATGGCTGCCTTCAACCCGATAGAGGTGCCGACGATGGCGCGTGTGAACGGAATCATCCACACCAGCAAAATAATGAACGGAATAGAACGGAAAATATTCACCAACGCTGACAGTGTGCGATACAGCGGCGGGTTGGCAACGATCTGACCTGGACGGGTAATATAAAGCATCACGCCAACCGGCAATCCCAGCACAAAGCCAAAGAAGCCGGAAACAAACGTCATCACAACAGTTTCCCAAACGCCTTTCGCCATCAACCACATCATTGCTTCAGACATAGCCCAGCACCTCAACTTTCACATGGTGTTCCTGTAAAAACGCGATGGCGGCCACCATGTCCTGTTCTTCGCCGTGCATCTCGGCCAACATGATGCCGAATTTGACGTCACCTGCGTAATCCATCTGCGCACTGATGATATTGTTATTGACGTTAAAGCAGCGCGCGATCGTTGAAAGTAACGGCGCATCGACGGATTGACCGGTAAATTCCAGCCGTAGCAGCGGGGTGTTCTGGTCGTTGTGCGGTGCGGCGATGAGCCGGGATTGGTAATCCTCGGGGATATCCAGATGTAGCGTAGACTGAATAAAGGTTTGTGCCAGAGGCGTTTTAGGGTGAGAGAACACTTCGCTGACCGTGTCCTGCTCAATCAATTGACCGCCACTGATCACGGCTACCTGATCGCAGATGCGTTTTACCACATCCATTTCATGGGTGATCAACAGGATGGTTATCCCTAAACGGCGATTAATGTCTTTGAGCAATTCGAGAATGGAACGCGTAGTGGCCGGATCGAGCGCACTGGTGGCCTCGTCACACAGCAGTACCTTAGGATTGCTGGCCAGCGCGCGAGCAATCGCAACGCGCTGCTTTTGCCCGCCGGACAGATTTGCCGGGTAAGCATCGTGCTTGTCCGATAACCCCACCAGTTCGAGCAGTTCGTTGACACGGCTGGTAATTTCGTTTTTTGGCGTGGTGTCCAGCTCAAGAGGCAGAGCCACGTTACCAAACACGGTACGAGACGCCAAAAGATTAAAGTGCTGGAAGATCATGCCAATCTGGCGGCGTGCCTTGGTTAACTGCGCTTCGGACAGCGCCATCAAATCCTGGTCACCAACCAATACCTCACCGTGTGTCGGGCGCTCCAGCAAATTTACACAGCGGATCAACGTACTTTTACCTGCGCCAGATGCGCCGATAACCCCATAGATCTGCCCAGCAGGGACGTACAGACTGACATTGTCCAGTGCTGTGATGGTCCGGCCTTTCTGCTGGAAAATTTTTGTAATGTTAGAAAGTTTAATCATCTTTATTTATCGTAAGTGCCTATCGCTGGATAGATCAACGTCTGCCGTATGCAGAATATTGTACGGATGTTAGGGCATCTAGACGTCTAAGTCAATTTACTTTGTCGTTATGACGCATTCTCGCAAAGTACAAAAACATGCGATACTAACGCGCAAATAACGCCATCAGGAGCACATAGCAGTGGCACAACCGATTCCAGCCGTTTTTCTCGATCGCGACGGCACGATTAATGTCGATCATGGTTACGTTCATGAGATCGATCAGTTTGAGTTTATTGATGGCATTATCGACGCGATGAGTGAACTAAAGAAGAAAGGATTTGCGCTGGTGCTGGTGACTAACCAATCCGGTATTGCGCGCGGCATGTTCAGTGAAGACGATTTCATGCACCTGACCGAGTGGATGGATTGGTCGCTGGCCGATCGCGGAGTCGATTTGGACGACATCTATTTCTGTCCCCACCACGCAGAACAGGGGCAAGGGGAATACCGTCAGGAGTGTGACTGCCGTAAACCCAAGCCGGGCATGTTTCTCTCAGCGCAGAGCTTCCTCAATATTGATATGGCCGCTTCTTATATGGTCGGTGATAAAGAAGAAGACATGCAGGCTGCCATTGCGGCGGGTGTCGGGACAAAAGTGCTGGTGCGTACCGGCAAGCCGATTAACGAGCAAGGCGAAGCGCTGGCTGATATTGTGATTGATAGTCTGGCCGATTTGCCGCACGTTATCGAACAGCGTAAATGAGTAAAATCGGGCTTATCGGGCGGAATTTGAACAAACGGA
>NZ_JAFJYB010000005.1 GCF_018777385.1 Candidatus Symbiopectobacterium endolongispinus
GTGCAGGTGTTGTTGCCAAAGTTATGGCGTAATCGCCAATAAATTTGACTCAACATGTAGTAAAAGGGCATCATTTGATGCCCTTTTACTACGCTGCCCTCAGTAGAGCCTATCTCATCACGGATTGTAGCGTATAATCCTGCTAATCTGTGGTGAGATAGGCTCTGTAGATTACAGCGTAAATGCCGCGTTTCGCTGCGAGCGAAACATCATGTCGGTTTGGTTTGCCCTGCGTTGAGGGGCAAAGTTATTTGTCTGATTCATGAGTGATAGGTTGGTTTATGAGTGCAAATACCGAGACCCAGGGTAGTGGGCGTGGCCTGGAAGTGATCAAGTGGCTGG
Source organism: Candidatus Symbiopectobacterium endolongispinus (assembly GCF_018777385.1). Taxonomy (GTDB): domain Bacteria; phylum Pseudomonadota; class Gammaproteobacteria; order Enterobacterales; family Enterobacteriaceae; genus Symbiopectobacterium; species Symbiopectobacterium endolongispinus. The sequence goes on from NZ_JAFJYB010000005.1 coordinate 343, forward strand.
TTGTGGCGGCTTTACTCGTTGTTGCCATAGTGGGTAATTATTACTACCGCGAGTACAGTCTGCCGCTTCGCGCGTTGGCCGTTGTTATCCTGATTGCTGCCGCAGGCGGTGTTGCACTGTTAACCGCCAAAGGCAAAGCAACGGTGACCTTTGCCCGTGAAGCGCGCACTGAAGTTCGTAAAGTGATTTGGCCAACCCGCCAGGAAACGCTGCATACCACGTTGATCGTTGCCGCGGTAACTGCCGTGATGTCACTGATTCTGTGGGGGCTGGATGGTATTCTGGTCCGTTTGATATCATTTATCACAGGCCTGAGGTTCTAAGATGTCTGAAGTTCCAAAAAAACGTTGGTACGTCGTTCAGGCGTTTTCCGGCTTTGAAGGCCGCGTTGCACAATCGCTGCGCGAGCACATCAAATCGCACAACATGGAAGAGCTGTTTGGCGACGTCATGGTGCCGACCGAGGAAGTGGTTGAGATTCGTGGCGGGCAACGTCGTAAAAGCGAACGCAAATTCTTCCCTGGCTACGTGTTGGTACAGATGGTAATGGAAGACGCCAGCTGGCATTTGGTGCGTAGCGTTCCGCGTGTGATGGGCTTTATCGGCGGTACGTTCGATCGTTCTGCGCCAATCAGCGACAAAGAAGTTGACGCTATCATGAACCGCCTGCAACAAGTGGGTGATAAGCCGCGTCCGAAAACGCTGTTCGAACCGGGCGAAATGGTGCGCGTCAACGACGGCCCGTTTGCCGATTTCAACGGTGTGGTGGAAGAAGTGGATTACGAGAAAAGCCGCCTGAAAGTGTCGGTCTCCATCTTCGGACGTGCTACGCCTGTTGAGCTGGATTTCGGCCAGGTGGAAAAGGGCTGATATAGCCTGTCGTTCGTAAAGAAATTCTTGTATCTGGCGCGAAATTAATCTATTACTTCGCGCCTTTTGTTTTTAGGTGCTATGGCATCTGAAAAAATCAAAAATCACGGGGAGCCTTTTTAAGGCGTTATTACCCATTAGAGGAAAGTTAAATGGCCAAGAAAGTACAAGCCTACGTCAAGCTGCAAGTTGCAGCTGGTATGGCTAACCCGAGCCCGCCGGTTGGTCCTGCTCTGGGTCAGCAAGGTGTGAACATCATGGAATTCTGTAAGGCATTCAATGCTAAAACAGAAAGCCTGGAAAAAGGTCTGCCGATTCCGGTTGTGATCACCGTTTACTCCGACCGTTCCTTCACCTTCGTTACCAAAACGCCTCCGGCAGCAGTTCTGCTGAAGAAAGCGGCTGGTATCAAGTCTGGTTCTGGCAAGCCGAACAAAGACAAAGTAGGTAAAGTGACCCACGCCCAGGTTATGGAAATTACCCAGACCAAAGCGGCGGACATGACAGGTGCCGACGTGGACGCTATGGCGCGTTCTATCGCGGGTACTGCTCGTTCCATGGGCCTGGTAGTGGAGGACTAAGAGATGGCTAAGCTGACCAAGCGCATGCGCGTGATCCGTGAGAAAGTTGATGCTACCAAACAATATGACATCAACGAAGCTGTAGCCCTGCTCAAAGAGCTGGCCACTGCTAAGTTTGTTGAAAGCGTTGACGTTGCCGTAAACCTGGGCATCGACGCACGTAAATCTGACCAGAACGTTCGTGGCGCAACTGTACTGCCGCACGGTACTGGCCGTTCCGTTCGCGTTGCCGTATTTACCCAAGGCGCAAACGCTGAAGCTGCTAAAGCAGCTGGCGCAGAGTTGGTAGGTATGGAAGATCTGGCTGACCAGATCAAGAAAGGCGAAATGAACTTTGACGTGGTTATTGCTTCTCCGGATGCAATGCGCGTTGTTGGCCAGTTGGGTCAGGTTCTGGGTCCGCGTGGCCTGATGCCAAACCCGAAAGTTGGTACTGTAACGCCGAACGTTGCTGAAGCGGTTAAAAACGCGAAAGCCGGTCAAGTTCGTTACCGTAACGACAAAAACGGCATCATCCACACCACCATCGGTAAGGTTGGTTTCGACGCTGACAAACTGAAAGAAAACCTGGAAGCTTTGCTGATTGCGCTGAAAAAAGCCAAACCAGCTCAAGCGAAAGGCGTGTACATCAAGAAAGTTAGCATCTCCACCACCATGGGTGCTGGCGTTGCCGCTGATCAGAGTGGCCTGAACGCGGTCGCTAACTGATAGCTTTACCTGGGCGAAAGATGTACGTATAATCTTACGCCCATTGTCCTTAAATGGACGAAACAGATTTTTTCGGTTGGAGCATGGCCTGATCCAGGCCTCCGTCCAAGACCGCAGGTGCTTCAACGTTTTAGGGTTTTCCTGAAGAACGCGAAGCTTAATTTTCCTGCGTAGACGGTGACAGAGCCTAAAGAAAATTTTCTTTTACTGGATTCTGCTCACCGTGTTTTGACGCCTGTTTTCCATGTGGTTGCAGGTGAAGTGAGTTCCGGAAATGTATTCCGGCTATATCCAGGAGCACAAGCTAATGGCATTAAATCTTCAAGACAAACAAGCGATTGTTGCTGAAGTCAGTGAAGTGGCCAAAGGCGCGCTGTCTGCGGTTGTTGTGGATTCTCGTGGCGTAACCGTAGATAAAATGACTGAGCTGCGTAAAGCAGGTCGTGAAGCTGGCGTATACATGCGTGTTGTTCGCAACACCCTGCTGCGTCGCGTCGTTGAAGGTACTCAGTTCGAATGCCTGAAAGACACGTTTGTTGGTCCGACCTTGATTGCATATTCTATGGAACACCCGGGCGCTGCTGCTCGTCTGTTCAAAGAGTTCGCGAAAGCGAATGCAAAATTCGAGGTTAAAGCTGCAGCCTTTGAAGGTGAGTTGATTCCGGCGGCTCAAATTGACCGTCTGGCAACGCTGCCGACTTACGAAGAAGCAATTGCACGCCTGATGGCGACCATGAAAGAAGCCTCTGCAGGCAAACTGGTCCGTACTCTGGCAGCTGTTCGCGATCAGAAATAAGCGGCGTAATCGCCCTTTTCCTGTTTTCGCATTTGCTTACGTATAAACTATTTCTGATTGTTAGGAACAATTGTCATGTCTATCACTAAAGATCAAATTATCGAAGCAGTTGCCGCTATGTCCGTAATGGACGTTGTTGAGCTGATCTCTGCTATGGGAGAAAAATTCGGCGTTTCTGCTGCCGCTGCTGTAGCTGTTTCTGCTGGCCCGATTGAAGCTGCTGAAGAGAAAACTGAATTCGACGTTATCCTGAAAGCTATCGGCGCTAACAAAGTTGCCGTAATCAAAGCTGTTCGTGGCGCAACTGGCCTGGGTCTGAAAGAAGCGAAAGACCTGGTTGAGTCTGCACCTGCTGCGCTGAAAGAAGGCGTGAGCAAAGATGACGCTGAAGCTCTGAAGAAATCTCTGGAAGAAGCTGGCGCTGAAGTTGAAGTTAAATAAGCCAACCCTTCCGGTTGCAGCCTGAGTTTTCAGGCTGATGGCTGGTGACTTTTTGGTCACCAGCCTTTTTGCGCTGTAGGGCATCTGTGGTGTTTCGCACCGTTTGGCCACGGATTATCCCAATATTTTTTTCTATCGACGCCTTAATATACTGCTTTCCAGCCTGGGTTCCCTGCCTGTGCAAAAGCAATGAAATGATTTAAGAGTGATAGAAAGACGTATTAACGAAGGGCGGATTGCCTTTCGATCAACAAAATCGTGTAGCAATGAACCGTCCTGTCAGGACGAGCAAGTGGTTCTTACTTTTCAGCGAGCTGAGGAACCCCATGGTTTACTCCTATACCGAGAAAAAACGCATTCGTAAGGATTTTGGTAAACGTCCGCAAGTGTTGGACATACCTTATCTCCTTTCTATCCAGCTTGACTCGTTTCAGAAGTTCATCGAGCAAGATCCGGAAGGCCAGTACGGTCTGGAAGCCGCATTCCGTTCCGTATTCCCAATTTCAAGCTACAGCGGTAGCTCTGAGCTGCAATACGTAAGCTACCGTTTGGGTGAGCCCGTATTTGACGTCAAAGAGTGTCAGATTCGCGGGGTGACCTTCTCAGCACCGCTGCGCGTCAAGCTGCGTCTGGTGATCTACGAGCGCGAAGCGCCGGAAGGCACCGTAAAAGACATCAAAGAACAAGAAGTGTACATGGGTGAAATTCCGCTCATTACCGAAAACGGGACCTTTGTTATCAACGGTACTGAGCGCGTTATCGTTTCTCAGTTGCACCGTAGTCCGGGCGTGTTCTTTGACAGCGACAAGGGTAAAACCCACTCTTCCGGTAAAGTGCTGTATAACGCACGTATCATCCCTTACCGTGGTTCCTGGCTGGATTTCGAGTTCGATCCGAAAGATAACCTGTTTGTGCGTATCGACCGTCGCCGTAAACTGCCAGCGACCATCATTTTGCGCGCGCTGGGCTTCTCGGCTGAAGAAATCCTGGACCTGTTCTTCGACAAAATTGTCTACGAGATCAACGGCAAAAAGCTGCAAATGGATCTGGTGCCTGAGCGCCTGCGCGGTGAAACCGCCTCGTTCGACATCGAAGCCAATGGCAAAGTGTACGTTGAAAAAGGCTGTCGTATCACCGCGCGCCACATTCGCCAGTTGGAAAAAGACAGCGTAGAGCGCATTGAAGTACCGGTCGAATACATCGCCGGGAAAGTGCTGGCGAAAGACTATGTAGACGCAGGCACCGGCGAACTGATCGGTGTGGCGAACATGGAGCTGTCGCCGGATCTGCTGGCTAAACTGAGCCAGGCAGGCCATAAGCGCATTGAGACCCTTTTCACCAACGATCTGGATCACGGCCCGTACATCTCCGAAACACTGCGTGTAGACCCGACCAACGATCGCCTGAGCGCGCTGGTTGAAATCTATCGCATGATGCGTCCGGGCGAGCCGCCGACACGTGAAGCGGCAGAAACGCTGTTTGAGAACCTGTTCTTCTCTGAAGATCGTTACGATCTGTCCGCTGTGGGCCGCATGAAGTTTAACCGCTCCCTGCTGCGCGATGAGATCGAAGGTTCCGGTATCCTGAGCAAAGACGACATCATTCAGGTGATGAAGAAGCTCATCGATATCCGTAACGGTTCCGGTGAAGTCGATGATATCGACCACTTGGGCAACCGTCGTATCCGTTCCGTGGGCGAAATGGCGGAAAACCAATTCCGCGTTGGCCTGGTGCGCGTAGAGCGTGCGGTGAAGGAGCGTCTGTCCCTGGGCGATCTGGATACCCTGATGCCACAGGACATGATCAACGCTAAGCCGATTTCGGCGGCGGTGAAAGAGTTCTTCGGTTCCAGCCAGCTGTCCCAGTTTATGGACCAGAACAACCCGCTGTCCGAAATTACGCACAAACGCCGTATCTCCGCGTTGGGCCCAGGTGGTCTGACCCGTGAACGCGCTGGCTTTGAAGTGCGTGACGTACACCCGACCCACTACGGTCGCGTATGTCCTATCGAAACGCCGGAAGGTCCGAACATCGGTCTTATCAACTCGCTGTCCGTGTACGCGCAGACCAACGAATACGGTTTCCTTGAAACCCCGTATAGTCTGGTGCGTGACGGTGTGGTAACGGATGAAATCCATTACCTGTCCGCGATTGAAGAAGGTAACTACGTTATTGCACAGGCGAACACCAACCTCGACGAAGAAGGGCATTTTGTTGACGATCTGGTGACCTGCCGTAGTAAAGGCGAATCCAGCTTGTTCAGCCGCGATCAGGTTGACTACATGGACGTTTCCACCCAGCAGGTGGTTTCCGTCGGTGCATCTCTGATCCCGTTCCTGGAACACGATGACGCCAACCGCGCCCTGATGGGTGCGAACATGCAACGTCAGGCTGTACCGACCCTGCGCGCTGACAAGCCGCTGGTAGGTACTGGTATGGAACGCGCTGTGGCCGTTGACTCCGGTGTAACTGCCGTTGCCAAACGCGGCGGTACCGTACAGTACGTCGACGCATCCCGTATCGTTATCAAAGTTAACGAAGACGAGATGTATCCGGGCGAAGCGGGCATCGACATCTACAACCTGACCAAATACACCCGTTCTAACCAGAACACCTGTATCAACCAGATGCCGTGTGTGTCTCTGGGTGAGCCAGTTGAACGTGGCGATGTGCTGGCTGACGGCCCGTCTACCGATCTGGGTGAGCTGGCGCTGGGTCAGAACATGCGCGTTGCGTTCATGCCTTGGAACGGCTACAACTTCGAAGACTCCATCCTCGTGTCCGAGCGTGTAGTGCAGGAAGACCGTTTCACCTCTATCCACATTCAGGAACTGGCGTGTGTGTCTCGTGACACCAAGCTGGGGCCAGAAGAGATCACTGCCGACATCCCGAACGTGGGTGAAGCTGCGCTCTCCAAACTGGATGAGTCCGGTATCGTGTATATCGGTGCTGAAGTAACGGGCGGCGACATTCTGGTCGGTAAAGTGACGCCGAAAGGCGAAACTCAACTGACGCCGGAAGAGAAACTGCTGCGCGCGATCTTCGGTGAGAAAGCGTCTGACGTTAAAGACTCTTCCCTGCGTGTGCCGAACGGCGTATCCGGTACGGTTATCGACGTTCAGGTCTTTACCCGTGATGGCGTGGAAAAAGACAAACGTGCGCTGGAAATCGAAGAGATGCAACTGAAGCAGGCCAAAAAAGACCTGACGGAAGAATTGCAGATCCTCGAAGTCGGTCTGTTTGCCCGTATTCACGCCGTGCTGGTCTCCGGCGGCGTGGAAGCAGACAAGCTGGACAAGCTGCCGCGTGAGCGTTGGTTGGAACTGGGTCTGACTGATGAAGAGAAACAAAATCAGTTGGAACAGCTGGCCGAGCAGTACGATGAGCTGAAACACGAATTCGAGAAAAAACTCGAAGCGAAGCACCGCAAGATCACGCAAGGCGACGATCTGGCTCCGGGCGTCCTGAAGATCGTCAAGGTGTATCTGGCTGTTAAACGTCATATTCAACCGGGTGACAAGATGGCAGGCCGTCACGGTAACAAGGGTGTTATCTCTAAGATCAACCCGATCGAGGACATGCCTTACGATGAGAACGGTACGCCGGTCGATATCGTATTGAACCCGCTGGGCGTTCCATCGCGTATGAACATCGGTCAGATTCTGGAAACCCACCTGGGTATGGCGGCTAAAGGTATCGGCGAGAAGATCAACGCCATGCTGAAACGTCAGGAAGAAGTGGCTAAACTGCGTGAATTCATCCAGAAAGCCTACGATCTGGGTAACGACGTGCGTCAAAAAGTCGACCTGAACACCTTCACTGATGATGAAGTGTTGCGTATGGCGGATAACCTGAAGAAAGGGATGCCGCTGGCAACGCCAGTGTTCGACGGTGCCAAAGAGTCCGAGATCAAAGAACTGCTGACGCTGGGTGGTCTGCCGACCTCCGGTCAGATCACGCTGTTCGATGGTCGTACCGGTGAACAGTTTGAGCGTTCAGTAACCGTCGGTTACATGTACATGCTGAAACTGAACCACTTGGTTGACGACAAGATGCACGCGCGTTCTACCGGTTCTTACAGCCTGGTAACCCAGCAGCCGTTGGGTGGTAAAGCCCAGTTCGGTGGTCAACGCTTCGGTGAGATGGAAGTGTGGGCGCTGGAAGCGTATGGCGCAGCTTATACCCTTCAGGAAATGCTGACGGTGAAATCCGATGACGTCAACGGCCGTACCAAGATGTATAAAAACATCGTGGATGGTGACCATCGTATGGAACCGGGCATGCCGGAGTCCTTCAACGTACTGTTGAAAGAAATCCGCTCGCTGGGTATCAACATTGAGCTGGAAGAAGGTTAATCCTGCTCGCTGGTACGCTTTGCTCGTGTAAAGGAGTGCCTGAGCTTCGGCTCAGGCATCCAACAGGTCTAACTCCGACGGGAGCCAATCCGTGAAAGACTTATTAAAGTTTCTGAAAGCGCAAACCAAGACCGAAGAGTTTGATGCGATCAAAATTGCGCTGGCATCGCCAGACATGATTCGTTCCTGGTCTTTCGGTGAAGTTAAAAAGCCGGAAACCATTAACTACCGTACGTTCAAACCTGAACGTGACGGTCTGTTCTGCGCCCGTATCTTCGGGCCAGTGAAAGACTATGAGTGCCTGTGCGGTAAGTACAAGCGCTTGAAACACCGTGGCGTTATCTGTGAGAAATGCGGCGTTGAAGTGACCCAAACCAAAGTGCGCCGTGAGCGCATAGGCCACATCGAGCTGGCGTCTCCGACTGCGCACATCTGGTTCCTGAAATCACTGCCGTCCCGTATCGGCTTGCTGCTGGATATGCCGCTGCGCGATATCGAACGCGTGCTGTACTTCGAATCCTATGTGGTGATTGAAGGCGGCATGACCAACCTGGAAAAACGTCAGATCCTGACTGAAGAGCAGTATCTGGACGCGTTGGAAGAGTTCGGTGACGAATTCGACGCCAAGATGGGTGCCGAAGCGATCCAGGCCCTGTTGAAAAACATGGATCTGGAACAGGAATGTGAACAGCTGCGCGAAGAGTTGAACGAAACCAACTCTGAAACCAAGCGTAAAAAGCTGACCAAGCGCATCAAGCTGCTGGAAGCGTTCGTACAGTCTGGCAATAAGCCGGAGTGGATGATCCTGACCGTGCTGCCTGTGTTGCCGCCGGATCTGCGTCCGCTGGTTCCGCTGGACGGTGGTCGTTTCGCAACCTCAGATCTGAACGATCTATATCGTCGCGTGATCAACCGTAACAACCGTTTGAAACGTCTGTTGGATCTGGCTGCGCCGGATATCATCGTACGTAACGAAAAACGTATGCTGCAAGAAGCGGTAGATGCCCTGCTGGATAACGGTCGTCGCGGTCGTGCGATTACCGGTTCCAACAAGCGTCCGCTGAAATCTTTGGCCGACATGATCAAAGGTAAGCAGGGTCGTTTCCGTCAGAACCTGCTCGGTAAGCGCGTGGACTACTCCGGTCGTTCCGTTATTACCGTAGGTCCGTACCTGCGTCTGCACCAGTGCGGTCTGCCGAAGAAAATGGCACTCGAACTGTTCAAACCGTTCATCTACGGCAAACTGGAACTGCGTGGTCTTGCTACCACCATCAAAGCCGCCAAGAAAATGGTTGAGCGTGAAGAAGCCGTGGTTTGGGATATCCTGGATGAAGTTATCCGCGAACACCCGGTACTGCTGAACCGTGCGCCGACCCTGCACCGTTTGGGTATTCAGGCGTTCGAACCGGTTCTGATCGAAGGTAAAGCCATTCAGTTGCACCCGCTGGTGTGTGCGGCGTATAACGCCGACTTCGACGGTGACCAGATGGCTGTTCACGTACCGCTGACGCTGGAAGCCCAGTTGGAAGCGCGTGCGCTGATGATGTCGACTAACAACATTCTGTCTCCGGCGAACGGCGAACCTATCATCGTTCCGTCTCAGGACGTGGTATTGGGTCTGTACTACATGACCCGTGACTGTGTTAACGCCAAAGGCGAAGGCATGGTGCTGACCGGTCCGAAAGAAGCAGAACGTATCTACCGTGCGGGTCTGGCCTCGCTGCATGCGCGCGTTAAAGTGCGTATCACCGAGCATGAGAAGAATGCGCAGGGTGAGTGGGTGGCTAAAACCAGCCTGATCGACACCACTGTGGGCCGCTCCATCCTGTGGATGATCGTGCCGAAAGGTCTGCCGTACTCAATCGTTAACCAGGCGCTGGGTAAAAAAGCCATCTCCAAGATGCTCAATACCTGTTACCTCGTGCTGGGACTGAAGCCGACCGTTATCTTCGCTGACCAGATCATGTACACCGGTTTCGCCTATGCAGCGCGTTCCGGTTCTTCTGTTGGTATCGACGATATGGTCATCCCGGCGAAGAAAGTGGAAATCATCAACGAAGCGGAAGCCGAAGTTGCTGAAATCCAGGAACAGTTCCAGTCTGGTCTGGTAACCGCTGGCGAACGCTACAACAAAGTCATCGACATTTGGGCCGCTGCTAACGAGCGCGTGGCCAAAGCGATGATGGAAAACCTCTCGACCGAAACCGTTATCAACCGTGATGGCGAAGAAGAGCGTCAGGTTTCCTTTAACAGCATCTTTATGATGGCTGACTCCGGTGCGCGTGGTTCTGCGGCACAGATTCGTCAGTTGGCCGGTATGCGTGGTCTGATGGCGAAGCCGGATGGCTCCATCATCGAAACGCCGATCACCGCGAACTTCCGTGAAGGTCTGAACGTACTCCAGTACTTCATCTCCACGCACGGTGCGCGTAAAGGTTTGGCGGATACCGCGTTGAAGACAGCGAACTCCGGTTACCTGACCCGTCGTTTGGTTGACGTGGCACAGGATCTGGTCGTGACCGAGGACGATTGCGGCACGCACGAAGGCATCATGATGACTCCGGTTATCGAAGGTGGCGACGTTAAAGAGCCGCTGCGTGAGCGCGTACTGGGTCGTGTAACGGCTGAAGACGTTCTGAAGCCGGGCACCGCTGACATTCTGGTAGCGCGTAACACGCTGCTGGACGAACAATGGTGTGACCTGCTGGAAGAAAATTCCGTCGACGCCGTTAAAGTTCGCTCTGTGGTGAGTTGTGAAACCGACTTCGGCGTGTGCGCCAAGTGCTACGGTCGCGACCTGGCACGTGGTCACATCATCAACAAAGGTGAGGCCATCGGGGTTATCGCAGCACAGTCCATCGGTGAACCGGGTACTCAGCTGACCATGCGTACGTTCCACATCGGTGGTGCGGCATCGCGTGCGGCGGCTGAATCCAGCATTCAGGTGAAAAACAAAGGTAACCTGAAACTGTCCAACGCCAAGTTCGTTAAGAACGCAGCGGGCAAGCTGGTTATCACCTCGCGTAACACCGAGCTGAAACTGATCGACGAATTCGGTCGTACCAAAGAAAGCTACAAAGTGCCATACGGTGCGGTAATGGGCAAAGGCAACGGTGACGAAGTGACCGGCGGTGAAACCGTCGCAAACTGGGATCCGCATACCATGCCAGTTATCACCGAAGTGGGCGGTAGCATTCGCTTCACCGACATGATCGATGGCCAGACGATTACTCGTCAGACTGACGAACTGACCGGTCTGTCCTCCATCGTGGTTCTGGACAGTGCAGAACGTACCGGTGGTGGTAAAGATCTGCGTCCGGCACTGAAAATCGTGGATGCCAAAGGTAACGATGTATTGATCCCGGGCACCGATATGCCGGCACAGTACTTTCTGCCGGGCAAAGCGATCGTTCAGTTGGAAGATGGCTCTCAGATCGGTGCCGGTGACACCCTGGCTCGTATTCCGCAGGAATCCGGCGGTACCAAGGACATCACCGGTGGTCTGCCGCGCGTTGCCGACCTGTTCGAAGCGCGTCGTCCGAAAGAACCGGCTATCCTGGCTGAAATCACCGGTATCATTTCCTTCGGTAAAGAGACCAAAGGCAAACGTCGTCTGGTGATCTCTCCGTTGGATGGCAGCGATGCTTACGAAGAGATGATTCCGAAATGGCGTCAGCTCAACGTGTTTGAAGGTGAACGCGTAGAACGTGGCGATGTGGTTTCTGACGGTCCGGAATCGGCGCACGATATTCTGCGTTTGCGTGGTGTGCATGCGGTAACCCGTTACATCACCAACGAAGTGCAGGAAGTTTACCGTCTGCAAGGCGTTAAGATTAACGATAAACACATCGAAGTTGTCGTTCGTCAGATGCTGCGTAAAGGGACCATTGCCAGCGCGGGTAGCTCCGAGTTCCTGGAAGGCGAGCAGGCAGAAGTGTCGCGCATCAAGATCGCCAACCGTCAGTTGGAAGCGGATGGCAAGATCCCGGCTACGTACCACCGTGACCTGCTGGGTATCACCAAGGCATCTCTGGCAACCGAATCCTTCATCTCTGCGGCATCGTTCCAGGAAACGACGCGCGTGTTGACGGAAGCGGCCGTTGCGGGTAAACGCGACGAACTGCGCGGTCTGAAAGAGAACGTCATCGTGGGTCGTCTGATCCCAGCCGGTACCGGTTATGCGAACCACCAGGATCGCATGCGTCGCCGTCATGCGGGCGAAGTGCCAGCAGTCGCTCCGGTGAGTGCTGATGAAGCTTCTGCAAACCTGGCTGAGCTGCTGAACACAGGCTTTGGTAGCAGCGACGACGAATAAGCTATCTACCGATAACGCTTAAACGTCTAAACCCCGGTCCGTTGGCCGGGGTTTTTTTATCTCTCAGCCTGCGAGCACACAGAAAAAAAGCAGACTTGCTCCCCTTCGTCACGCATACTTCTTAATCATACTTTTGTAACCATGATATGAATTTCTTCTGAGTAATAAATAATGTACAGTTGTGTAAATTTAAAATAACGAGACGAACATGAACAGCACAAGCACACCAATGTCGCCGCAGAGCGATAGCGCAGCAAACCACAACAGCTCACAATCTCTGCCTAAAGCCATACACATAACCGGGCTCGTCGTGCTGCATGGGGAAGTTTTGTCGGCGCCGTTGTCGACTGGTATGACTTTCTACTGTACGGAATAGTTGCCGATTTGGTGTTTAACACCGAATTTTTCCCACAGATAAGCCCGACCATGGGCACGTTGGCGGCATTCGGGACTTTTGGCGTTGGCTTCTTGTTCCGCCAGCTGGGCGGCATGGTGTTTGGTCACTTCGGCGATCGTCTGGCTCGTAAACGCATGCTGATGATCACCGTGTGGATGATGGGGATCGCCACCGCGTTCATCGGCCTGTTGCCTTCATTTGCGTCTATCGGCTGGTGGGCTCCGGTGTTGCTGGTCACCCTGCGCGCCATTCAATGGTTTGCTGTCGGCGGCGAGTGGGGCGGTGCAGCGTTGCTTGCGGTAGAAAGCGCGCCGAAGAAGAAAGCCTTTTACAGTAGCGGCGTGCAGGTCGGTTATGGTGTCGGCTTATTACTGGCGACAGGGTCTATTTCTGTCGTCAGTCATTGGACGACCAACGAGGAGTTTGTGACCTGGGGCTGGCGGCTACCGTTCCTGTGTTCAGCCTGATACTGGTTGCCATTGCCTGGTGGATGCGTAACGGCATGGATGAATCCCAGGAGTTTGAAGCCAATAAAACGCTGCAAGAACGCGCTAACAAACTGCGCCCTTTCCCTATTTTTGAAGCATTGCGCAAACATCCAAAAGCATTTCTACTGATCATTGCCTTGCGCCTTGGCGAACTGTTGACGATGTATATCGTTACGACCTTTGCGTTGAACTACTCAACCGCACATCTCGGTCTGTCGCGCTATATGTTCCTGAATATAGGTCTGCTGGTGGGGGCAATCAGCTGTTTCTCTATTCCCGCTTTCGCCTGGCTGACAGCTTCGGCCGTCGTCGTATCTATGTTACCGGAGCGCTGATCGGTGCGGCCAGTGCAGTTCCGTTCTTTATCGCGTTGGAGCATCACAACACGGTGCTGATCCTGCTGTTCGCTATTCTGCTGGCGAATGTCGCGCATGATATGATCGTTAGCGTACAGCATGTTTACCGAACTGTTTGGTACCGCCTACCGCTATAGCGGTGCAGGCGTGGGTTATCAGGTCGCGAGCGTGGTGGGCGGTGGCTTTACGCCGTTTATCGCCGTGTTGCTGGTGACCGGGTTCTCCGGTGCTTGGTACGGCGTTGCAGGTTATCTGGCGATAGGGTGCCTGATCTCTGCCGTGGTAGGTATGAGTATGAAGCCGCAATCAACGGATTAAGAGCGAATAAAGACCGTAACGCGATAGTGCTGTACGTTACGGTCTCTTCCATTATTTTGCGCTAAGTTGGGCTTTAACCGCCTCGATCGCATCCAGCGCACACTGTTGGTCGATACTGCCCGAGGGCGTGCCACCAATGCCAATCGCCCCAATGGTTTGATCCTCCACTTTTACCGGCACGCCACCAGCCAGCAATAAAAAGCCTGGAATATCACGCAGATTTTGCGCTTCAGCATTCGCCTAGGCGTTTTTCATCACGTTTTCCGTGGGCGCTTTCGTGGTGAGTGCGGTAAACGCCTTCATCCGGCTGGCTTCGAGGGTATGCGGGCCGGCGTTGTCCATGCGTTTGGCCAGCTTCACTACGCCAGCACGATCGACGATGGTTACCGCCACGTTCACATTCTTGGCGACGCAGGATTGGATGGCATGCTGTGCCAACTGTTCGGCCAGTGCCAAAGAAAGATTTTTCTTGCTTAATACGCCATTGGCAAAGCTGGGAAAGGCGGTAATGCCGCTGAAAAGCAGAGTGGTGATAAGAAGACGTTTCATCATGTCTGGCTCCTGTGGTCCTTGGAAGGTATTCGACAAGGAGAGCGTAACCAGAGTCGGTAGGAGGAACCATTCGCTTGATTACTCAAACCACTGCGTAATTTTACGGAGCTTTATCGATAAGTGATTTCCCACCATACAGTTTTATCAATTTTGCCAGCGAGTTTATTTCCAGTTTAGCAAACAGGTTGGCGCGGTGTGCTTCCACGGTGCGGGCGGAGAGTTCCAGATCTTTGGCGATCTCTTTGTTCGATTTCCCTTCCATCATCAACGCCATCACTTCATGCTCGCGCGCAGAAAGCGTATTGAGCTTATCCCGTAACTGTGTGGCTTGTTGGCACTGGTTGGCCTGCGTTTGAAACTGTGTCATCGCGCCAGAAACCGTTTCGAGCAGCAGATCCGCATCGATAGGCTTGGTTAAAAACTCGAAGGCACCACTTTTAAAGGCGCGTCGGCACAAATTGATATTGCCATGGCCTGTCATGATGATGACGGGGATATCTATGCCGCGTTGTTGCCACTCATCCAACAGGGTGAGCCCTGTTTTGCCTGGCATACGAATATCGAGCAGCAGACACCCGTGCAGCGAATGCTAGTCGCTGTGCTGCTGTTCGAAATCGGCAATACTGGCATAGGGTTGTGTGTGCCACCCCGACGGTTGCCAGCAACGCGCTGAGTGAGTCGCGGATAGCGTCATCATCATCAATCAGATAAACACATCCTGTCATCGGCCCTGCTCCTCTGCATTGAAAGGGAACCACAGTGTGAATCGGGCACCACTGCCAGCGACATTTTCTACGCTGATATCGCCGTTCAGACCCTGAACCAAGGTTTGGGTCAGCGCCATCCCGAGCCCTAATCCCCCCTGTCGGGTGGTGAAAAAGGGCAGAAAGACATTTTGTAGCGCCTGATCAGATAACCCCGGCCCGCCGTCCGTGAGGGTCAGTGTAATGCCCTTTTCCGTTGGCTGCGCGGCGATCTCAACCCAGGCCGATGTTGGCGCGTTACTTTGCTGCGCCTGGATCGCATTGAGCAATAGGTTATGCAGAATTTGCTCAACCCACTGCGGCGCGGCGAGAAACGGCGGCAGATCGTCGGGGATGTGGTTGATAATTTTCACTTTCCCGGCCTGCCACTCATTTTCCAGCAGCATCAGCACCCGTGACCAGACCTGCTTCAGACCAACCGGTTGTAAGGGAACATGGTCGCTGTGCATTTTTTGGCGTAAATCGGTGAGCAGGGCGCTGATGCGCTTGGTTTGCACGACGTAGGCGTCGAGCAGAGGGGCGATCTCCGCGCTCCTTTCTTGTTTCATCAAACTCAGGGCGGTTTGGTTATAACTCAGAATCGCAGTAAGCGGCTGATTCAGCTCATGTACCATACCGGCGGTAATCTCCCCCATGGTGTTGAGCCGGGTGAGTTCGGAAAACTGCGCACGTAAATCCGCCAGCACGCGTTGACGTTTATACATCAGATAGCGGCTGACAAACTCTACGACGATTACCCAGAGCAGGGCAAACAACAGTATGCTGATCCAAGGCAGATGACGCCAGTCGGGATCGTTTCCTGCCGAAAGCTCAAACGGCTGCGAATCGCCCACCAGCGCTTTATGCCACAGCCAGTAAGGCGTTGTCGTTGCATCACCAAGCACCACCAGAGGGGGGTCATGCAAGTACAAACTCAGGGTACGGAATGCATTACTCTGCGGCAGTATACTGAGTACCTGCTTGAGGTCGATCAGCAACGAGACGTGTTGGCCGTTTAGCCAATAGGTGCCATTGCCCGCCAGTTGCGGCTCGGTAGCACTGTATTCCGGTGAGCGTGTTTTTAAGATAATAATTTGGGGAAACGCTTTTTTGACCCTCTCGGGATCGCTGACGGCGGAAAGCAGCGTCAGGATGACATCATGCTGAGAGAGTTTGAGTGCCACATCACGATTAAAGGATACGGAACTCGGCGCTGTGTTCTTCATACTGCTGTTGCAGCGTATGAATGCTCAGAGCAAGAGCGGATAGGGCCGTCAAGAGTAACCAAATGGCGAACTTACGCATGATGATGTCATTCGGGTTGAGTTAACGCCATGCGCATGGCTGAGAGAGTAACGCCGGGACATAGAACCATACTGGATAGATGTTGTAAACCCGACCGCACTCAACCCGTCCTGTCGGAACCTCTGTTTAGCGAAAGCGATCGACATCGTGAGCAGTGAGGCCGATGTCTTTGAGCTGAGCATCATTGAGTCGACGCAGTTCGCGCAGTGTGGTGCGGCGTTTTAGCCAGTTACACCACCACCGAAACGGGGTACGGATTGTGATATCAATACTCCGTGCTATTGCTGTTTTACAACCGCTTCTCCACTGGCTCATTGCGCTCTCCTTCTCCTCAAGATACTGTTTATGATGAAGGTGAACACGATGAGGATACAGCCTCAGAAAATCTCTTTTTCAAGCATACAGATCGCGCCATATTGCAACTGAATGGCCTGTTTTGCCTCTATCTGTACTGGTTTTTTCGCTGACACATGGTGCAACAATGATACTTATGACGCGTTACCAGCATCTCGCAGCGCTTTTGGCGCAGCGCATTGAACAGGGGTTGTACCAAACCGGTGAGCGTCTGCCCTCGGTGCGCACGCTTAGTCAGGAACATGGCGTGAGCATCAGCACCGTACAGCAGGCCTACCATGTGCTGGAATCCCAACAGCTTATTTTGCCGCAGCCTCGTTTTGGCTATTACGTTGCACCGCGCAAGGCGCATCCGCCGGTGCCTGGCTTAACCCGTCCTGCGCAGCGTCCGGTAGAAATCAGCTAATGGGACTCAGTGCGAGAGCTGTTCAACCCCAATCCGGAACGTAACCTGTACAACCTGGGCGGTGGTGGGCCGGATGTCAGCCAGTCTTCGATTAAACCTTTATGGAAATCCCTGACGCGCTTTTGTCAGCGACAAGACCTGCGGGTATTGAATTACGGTAATATGTATGGCGCACCGGAACTGCGCGAGCAAATTGCGCGATTGGCGCTGGACAGTGATTGCCAACTGACGGCAGAAGATATCGTGATCACCACTGGCTGCCAGGAGGCGTTGTTCACCGCATTGCGTTCCCTGTGTCGGGAAGGGGATATTGTGGCGGTGGAGTCACCCACCTTTCCCAGTACGCTGCAAACGTTGCGTGGTTTGGGGATAAAAGTGGTGGAAATCCCCACCGATGCTGTGACGGGCATCAGCCTGGAAGCCTTGCAGCTGGCGCTGGAGCAGTGGCCGATAAAAGCGGTTATGCTGGTGCCAAGTTGCAATAACCCGCTCGGTTTTTATATGCCGGATGCACGCAAGAAGGCGCTGATCGTGCTGGCACAGCAGTTTGATATTGCCATCATTGAAGATGACGCTTACGGCGAGTTGGCGTATGAATATCCGCGACCGCGCACCATCAAATCCTTTGATAACGATGGCAGAGTGCTGCTGTGCAGCTCATTTTCCAAGAGTTTGGCTCCTGGGTTGCGTGTGGGATGGATTGCACCCGGACGCTATCTGGAGCGCGTGCTACACACCAAATACACCAGCACGGGCTATGCCGTTACCCATACCCAGTTAGCCGTGGCAGAGTTTATCCGTCAGGGCCACTATCAGCCCCACGTGCGTCGGATGCGTACCTATTATAAAAGCAATCTCGATGCGTTCACCTGCTGGGTGCGGCGCTATTTCCCCTGCGGAATCTGTGTTAGCCGACCGCAAGGCGGATTTCTGATGTGGATTGAGTTTCCTGAAACCTTCGATACGTTGCGGCTGAATAGCTTGCTACGTCAGTCCGGTATTCAGATAGCCTCTGGCTCGTTGTTCTCTGCGTCCGGCAAATACCGCAACTGTATGCGCGTGCACTACGGTCTGCCGTTAACCGGTGAGATGCAGCAGATGCTACGCGTGATTGGCGAGCAGGCAGAACACCTGCTGCATGAAGATACGGTGAGCGACCACTAGGTGTATGTCGAAGAAGGGCCGATACAGGGCGACAGCGCCACCCTGTATCGGCAGCGGGGGTAAAACCGAATGGAACAATTCGGTTTTGGTCGACGCATCGAGGTCGTCAACATCATCACTTTACGTAGCGAACGATAAACAGAGGGTGCATGGTTTGGCCGTTTTATCGCCGAATAGTGGCATTATTCGCCCCTTTATCCAGCGTTATGTTGATGATGCGACTGCCTTCCCAAATACCCATCCCAGTCTTTCCATACCGGTTGCAGGCCGGCCTGTGCGACAGCCTGTGCGACGGCTTCCGGGCGGCGATTATCATGGGGGGAAAATTGCTCCAATTCGGAACGATCGTCTGCATAGCCTCCCGGCTGCGTTTTGGAAAATGCACTGACGCTGTTGATGGCAATAGGCACCACGTTATCGCGAAAATAGGGGGATTCTCGGGTAGATAACGACAATTCCACGTCGGGTGCCAGCAGACGGAACGCGCAAATCACTTGCAGTAATTGCGCTTCGTCCATGATCGACGCGGGTGTGATGCCGCCCGCACAGGGCCGCAGGCGCGGAAACGAGATGGAGTAACGGCTCTGCCAGTAGGTTTGCTGCAAATACAGCAAGTGTTCCGCCACCATATAGCAATCGGTGCGCCAACTGTGCGATAAGCCAATCAACGCGCCGAGTCCGATCTTGTCGATCCCGGCGCTGCCCAAGCGATCCGGTGTGTCCAGGCGCCAATGAAAATCCTGCTTGTTGCCGCGCAGGTGATGTTGCTGATAGGTCACCGGATGGTAGGTTTCCTGATAGACCATCACGCCGTCCAGCCCCAGCCATTTCAGCTCGGCGTAATCCTCTTGCGCCATCGGTTGCACTTCCATCATTAGCGCGCTGAAGTGTGGCCGAATCAGTGGCAACATGTCGCGAAAATAATCCATGCCAACTTTACGTTGATGTTCCCCCGTTATCAGCAGCAGGTTGTCAAACCCCAGCGCTTTGATGGCGGCAATCTCGCGCAGGATTTCCTCTTGGTTCAAGGTTTTGCGCTTGATGTGGTTGCTCATGGAGAAACCACAGTAGGTGCAGTCATTGGCGCACAGGTTTGACAGGTAGAGCGGAACATAAAAGCCCACGGTATTACCGAAGCGTTGCCGGGTAAGCTGCTGAGCCCGTGCAGCCAGCGGTTCCAGATAGTGCCGCGCTACCGGGGAAAGCAGTGCCATCATATCGTCACGAGAGAGCGTGGTTGCGGTGAGAGCCAGTTCCACATCGTGGGCGGTTTTGCTATTGATATCGAGAGTGATGGAATCCCAATCGAGCTGTTCCCAGCGGGTACGAAAAGCGCGCGTCATGATTGCGCCTCCGACGTTATCTGATGAAGAAAGCCGGTCAGCGGGCTGGTGGCGCTCGCCACGTGCTGGCGTTGGCCTAACCCGGCCTGGCGTGCCCGTTCGCCCGCTTCTACCGCTAAACGAAAGGCGTGGGCCATCTGCACCGGGTCGCGCGCCACGGCAATAGCCGTGTTAACCAGCACCGCATCGGCCCCCATCTCCAGCGCCTCGGTGGCGTGACTGGGTGCACCAATACCTGCGTCAACCACGACGGGTACCGTAGCCTGTTCAATAATGATGCGTAAGAAATCGCGAGTTTGCAGTCCCTGATTGGAGCCGATGGGCGCACCCAACGGCATCACGGCGGCGCAACCCGCCTCTTCCAGTCGCTTGCACAGCACCGGGTCCGAGCCGCAGTAAGGCAGCACCACAAAACCCTCTTTGACCAGGCGCTCAGCGGCGCGCAGGGTTTCAATCGGGTCGGGCAACAGGTATTTGGCATCGGGGTGAATTTCCAGTTTGAGCCAGTGCGTGCCCAGCGCTTCGCGAGCCAGCCGTGCAGCGAACACGGCTTCATCTGCGGTTTTCGCCCCTGAAGTGTTGGGCAACAGTTTCACACTAAGCTGCTTGAGCGGTGCGAAAATGGCGTCATTACCGGTTTTCAGGTCAACACGTTTCATGGCCAGCGTGACTAACTGAGAGCCCGACGCCTGCAACGCCGCATGCATCAGTTCGGCGGTAGCGAATTTACCTGTTCCGGTTAATAACCGGGAAGAAAAGCGAGTATCGGCAATCTGCAACATATCAACCCCCTGCGATAGCCTGAAAAAGAAGAATATCGTCGCCTGAGCAAACGGGTCGTGTCGCCCATTCGTCACGCGGCACAATGGTCTGGTTTATCGCCAGCGCCGTACCGGGCTGTAAGCGACCCAACCCCGCCAGTAGGGTTTCCACCGTGGTGCCTTCATCGCACGCCATGGCGGTGTCGTTCAGCATTATGTTCATGCCGCGATACCCTTACAGATCGGGCAGCACGCCGAGCGACTTAACTGAAAGGTTTGCCAGCTCTGTTGCTTGCCATCAAACAGGCGCAGCTTGCCGCTGAGTGCGGAAGGCAACTCCGCCAGTAGCTTGATGGCTTCCAGCGCCTGAAGTGTGCCGATGACCCCGACCACCGGGCCGAGTACCCCGGCGGTGCGGCAGTTGCGTTGCGGTTCTGTCGCTTCTGGATAGAGACAGGCGTAACAGCCGTGCGGATAGGGGGGCGTTAGCACCAGCAACTGTCCGCTAAAACCAACCGCACTGCCGCTGACCAGAGGCGTTTGCTGCTGAACGCAAGCGGCGTTCACC
Source organism: Candidatus Symbiopectobacterium endolongispinus (assembly GCF_018777385.1). Classification (GTDB taxonomy): domain Bacteria; phylum Pseudomonadota; class Gammaproteobacteria; order Enterobacterales; family Enterobacteriaceae; genus Symbiopectobacterium; species Symbiopectobacterium endolongispinus. The sequence continues at coordinate 21,164 of NZ_JAFJYB010000005.1, forward strand.
GCGTGGCGCGTGGTCATGTTGTCACTGCAATCCAGCACCAGATCGGCCTGTTGAACGGCGCTGAGTAGTGTTTCTCCCGCCAGACGCTCAGTGAGCGTTACCACTTCGGTTAACGGGTTGAGTGCCAAGAGCTGCTGTTTGGCGAGCGTGGCTTTGGGGCGAGAAATATCCTGCGTGCGGTAGAGGATTTGCCGTTGTAGATTGGAAATATGCAATTGGTCGTCATCGGCGATCGTCAAGCTGCCGACCCCTGCGGCAGCGAGATAGAGCGCGGCGGGCGCGCCTAGCCCACCCATACCGACCAGCAGCACGCGAGATTTTTTCAGCCTTTCTTGTCCTTCCGGGCCGATATCTTCCAGCAGCAATTGACGGCTGTAGCGTAAGAACTCTTGATCGCTCAGTGCCGGATCGTTAAGCATCATGACCCTCCTGATTTTCAATCAGGCTAAGCAGGGTGGCAGTGGCCTGGCGCCAGTCGGCGGCCTGCGTGATTGCGCTGACCACTGCAATACTGCCGACGCCGGTAGCCAGCACGCTCGGCACGCGGTCAATACTGATGCCGCCGATGGCCACGGTAGGGAAACGCCCTTGTAGCGAGTCAATGTGACGCTTCAATTCGCTCACGCCCTGCGGAGCGGAGGGCATCTCTTTGGTTTGTGTCGGGAAGATATGCCCGAGGGCGATATAAGACGGTTTGAGCGCTACGGCGCGAGCCAGTTCCACGTCGTCGTGGGTTGAAATCCCCAAACGTAGCCCCGCATTGCGGATCGCCTCCAGATCGGCGCTATCCAGATCCTCCTGACCCAAATGCACGCCGTATGCCCGATGTTTGACGGCCAGTTGCCAAAAATCGTTAATAAACAAGCGTGCCTTATAATCCTGCCCGAGCGCGATGGCCTGCATGATGGCGGTCTCAGCTTGTTCTGCGGTTTTGTCCTTAATGCGTAACTGGATGGTTTTTACGCCAGCACTGAGCAGGCGCTCGATCCAGGTTACACTGTCCACTACCGGATAAAGTCCGAGCAGGGGTGCGGTCGCGGGAAATGCCAGATTCATTTGGCTTCCTTCCCCGAGCAGCGTCGTGGCACTGTGGTAGAGCTCGCTGCCGCGCGCTCGGAACTGGGCCGACATCTCTGCCATGCCGACTTCTATCGGCTGCGCTTCCACGGCAGGGGCGGGATTTTTCGCCGCGTATTCACGCACTTCCTGCGAAATTTTCATCGAGCAGAATTTGGGGCCGCACATGGAACAGAAGTGTGCAACTTTGCCGGATTCTTGCGGCAGGGTTTCATCGTGATAGGCGCGTGCGGTTGTCGGGTCGAGCGCCAGATTGAACTGGTCTTCCCAACGAAACTCAAAGCGTGCTTTGGACATGGCGTTATCGCGGATCTGCGCACCGGGATGTCCTTTCGCCAAATCGGCTGCATGTGCGGCGATCTTGTAGGTGATAAGCCCCTGCTTCACATCCTCTTTGTTGGGCAGCCCAAGGTGTTCTTTCGGTGTAACGTAGCAGAGCATGGCGCAACCGAACCAGCCAATCATCGCGGCCCCAATACCGGAAGTGAAGTGGTCATAGCCGGGGGCGATATCGGTGGTCAGCGGCCCCAATGTATAGAACGGCGCTTCGTGGCAGTGCTCCAACTCTTCGGTCATGTTGCGGCGAATCATCTGCATCGGCACATGCCCTGGCCCTTCAATCATCACTTGCACGTCATACTCCCAGGCGATTTTGGTCAGCTCACCCAAGGTATGCAGCTCGGCAAACTGTGCCTGATCGTTGGCATCCTGAATGGAGCCGGGACGCAAGCCATCGCCCAGCGACAGGGCAACATCGTAGGTTGCACAAATCTCGCAGATTTCACGGAAGTGGACGTAAAGGAAGTTCTCCTGATGGTGCGACAGGCACCACTTCGCCATGATGGAGCCGCCGCGCGACACGATGCCGATCAGGCGCTGTGCGGTCATTGGCACATAGCGCAGCAGTACCCCCGCGTGAATGGTGAAGTAATCAACCCCTTGCTCTGCTTGCTCAAGCAGCGTATCGCGGAACATTTCCCACGTGAGGTTTTCCGCCACACCATTGACCTTCTCCAGCGCCTGATAAATAGGAACGGTGCCAATTGGTACCGGGCTGTTGCGCAGTATCCACTCGCGGGTTTCGTGAATATAGCGTCCGGTGGAGAGATCCATCACCGTATCGGCCCCCCACAGCGTGGACCAGACCAGTTTTTCCACCTCTTCCTCGATAGACGAGGTGACCGCCGAGTTGCCGATGTTAGCGTTCACCTTGACCAGAAAATTGCGCCCGATAATCATCGGTTCAGATTCGGGGTGATTGATGTTGGACGGGATGATGGCACGGCCTGCGGCGACTTCCTGGCGCACAAATTCCGGGGTGATGTTGTCCGGCAGGATCGCGCCAAAGCTTTGTCCTGGGTGCTGGTGGCGCAACACTTCGCTGCGAATGCGCTCACGTCCCATGTTCTCGCGGATGGCGATAAACTCCATTTCCGGCGTGATGATCCCTTGGCGCGCATAGTGCAACTGCGTGACGCACTTGCCTGACTGGGCGCGTTTGGGCTGCGGTAACTGTTCAAAGCGCAGGTGATCTAACCCTGCATCCGCCAATCGCTGCTGGGTAAAACGGGAACTGACGCCAGAAAGTGGCTCGGTGTCGTTACGTTCAGCAATCCAATCGGCACGCAGTTTGACCAACCCGGTACGCACGTCCGGCCGTGCGTCGGGATCGCCATACGGTCCCGCCGTGTCATACACCGGCACGGCTTCGTTAGGTTCATAGCGAGGATTGTCTTTGTCGCCACCTAACAGCGTTGGGCTAAGGGCGATTTCCCGCATCGGCACACGGATATCACTGCGCGACCCAGTAAGATAGATACGCGTGGAGTTAGGGAAGGCGGTGCCGCGCAAGTTATGAATAAACGCCTCGGCGGCTTCGCGCTTTTCGCGACGGCCAGACGGGGTTTTTGACGTTGTAGCGGGTGATTGAGACATAGCATGTTCCTGATTATGGTTAAGGAAAAATGCTTATCTGGAGCTCGCAGGGAGTAATTATGGTTGCCTTGGCCACGATTTTACGCGCTATGCCGGTAACAACATGGCGGTGATAACGGTGACAAAACAGAATGGATTACTCTTGTTCCCTTCGCAGGTTTTAACCTGATCAGGTTCCGCGGATCCCGAATAAACGGCCTAAGCCTGCGGCTTATGTAGGACATAAACACGCTAGGCACTCTGACAAGATACGCCCGATATTCAGCACAGCGGCTGTTTACCAAGCAATAACCCCATTACCATGAGGTTAATAAAACGCTAACACTTTAGGACGTCTGAGAGATACTGTCAAAATATAAGGTGGGGCGATGGTGTTATTCTTTATCAATGACCAGACGAATCAGCCGATCTTCCAGAGAAAAGCGTTCCGCCATGGCTTCGCCGACGCTTGACAGCGCCTGCTGAAACTCAATGCAGTTGTCGTGATCGATGGCGGTCGCCAGACTGCTGTCGTAGAAATCCATAATGAATTGCGTGTTGGCCTTTAACGCCAGAGCCAGACTGTGCGTTTGCGCCAGCTTTTGATCGCTCAGTGCGACTGCCTCTTGCAAGATGCGCTCATAGACATGGAAATGGCAGGCGGAAAGATAGTCCACAAGGTTGTGGCAAAAATCATCCAGTGCCTGCTCATCGAGCGGGGTGTGTTTATCTTTGTTTGGCTTAATGCCGACCAGATGGTAATAGGCAATCAGAAGTTGCTTGCGCGCTTGTAGCCATTGGTCGATTAACGCATTATTGCCACCAACGTACTCAGTCAGACTTTGTAATTGGTTTAACATTGTTGACTCCGTGCATTGATAAGAAAGAACAATCGGTGACGATGGAATTCTGCCATATCCCTGACAGTTAAAATGCCAGTGAAGTGTCTGTGGAGCAATAGAAAAGATATGGAACAAACATTAAAAGGTGATGAGCATGGATGGTGGATGGTGGGTGGTCAGCCATGATAGTCAAGTGTGGCTACCCGAAGGGAAGCTCCCGCATGGCACGGCGGCGCAGTGCGGATTGGAAGGCATTGTTGGACGCCAGATAGGGGAGTGGCACGGGGAGTGCGTGTGGCTGGTCAGTCACCAGAAAACGTCGCAGATGGATTCTGTACGCCAACTGCTGGATGAAGACGTGGCGCTGTTTCAACTGGCAGGACGCGGTGTACAACTGGCCGAGTTTTATCGTTCGCACCAGTTTTGCGGCTATTGCGGGCAGAAAATGGTGCACAGCAAAACGGAGCTGGCGTGCTTGTGTCCGCAGTGTAAAGAGCGGTATTACCCACAAATCGCCCCGTGTGTGATCGTGGCGATCCGGCGTGGCGAAGAGATCTTGCTGGCGCAGCACCAGCGTCACCGCGGCAATATGTATACCGTGCTGGCAGGGTTCGTGGAAGTGGGAGAAACGCTCGAACAGGCAGTCGCCCGTGAAGTGATGGAAGAGAGCAATATTCGTATTAAAAATCTGCGCTACATCAGCTCACAGCCTTGGCCGTTCCCGCATTCGCTGATGATGGCATTCATGGCGGAGTATGCCGACGGTGACCTGCGCCACGATCCCAAAGAGCTCAGATATGCCGGTTGGTTCCGCTACGATCAACTGCCGATTCTCCCGCCGCCGGGTACGGTCGCGCGACGTTTGATTGAAGACACTGCGGTACTGTGTCGCGCTGGGCAGGAATAGCGTCGTTGGCGTGCTACACTTCGCGCCAATCGTTTCGTTATCGCGTTTTGACCATCTCTCAGGATGACAAAAGGACACCGCATGCCAGACCTGAAAAATGATCGCTATCTGCGCGCGTTACTGCGCCAACCCGTTGATGTTACGCCGGTATGGATGATGCGCCAGGCAGGCCGCTATCTGCCAGAGTACAAAGCAACGCGCACACAAGCGGGTGATTTTATGTCGCTGTGCAAAAATCCAGAGCTGGCTTGTGAAGTTACGCTACAACCGCTTCGGCGCTATGCGCTGGATGCCGCCATCCTGTTTTCCGATATTCTTACCGTGCCGGATGCCATGGGGTTGGGACTCTATTTCGAAACTGGGGAAGGACCGCGCTTTACACATCCGGTTCGAACCGCTGCGGATGTGGCGCGGTTGCCAGTTCTCGATCCTGAACAGGATCTGGGCTACGTGATGGATGCGGTTCGCACCATTCGCCGCGAACTGGCCGGTGCGGTGCCATTGATCGGTTTTTCCGGCAGCCCCTGGACGCTGGCAACCTATATGGTGGAAGGCGGCAGCAGTAAAGCGTTTACGGTTATCAAGAAAATGCTGTTTGCTGAGCCACAGACGCTCCACTTGCTGCTGGATAAGCTGGCTGACAGTGTGATTCTGTATTTGAATGCGCAGATCAAGGCCGGTGCGCGATCGGTGATGATTTTCGACACCTGGGGCGGAGCGTTGAGCGGGCGCTATTACCGTGAGTTTTCACTGCACTACATGCACAAAATTGTGGACGGTTTGCTGCGTGAGCATGAGGGGCGGCGCGTACCGGTGACGCTGTTTACCAAAGGCGGCGGTCAGTGGCTGGAAGCGATGGCCGCGACAGGGTGCGATGCGCTGGGTCTGGATTGGACCACGGATATCGGTGAGGCGCGGATGCGGGTTGGGGACAAGGTGGCGCTGCAAGGCAATATGGACCCGTCAATGCTCTATGCGCCACCCGCGCGTATCGAGCAAGAAGTTGAGACGATTTTGACCGCGTTCGGCCAGGGGAATGGCCACGTGTTCAATTTGGGACACGGGGTTCATCAGGATGTGCCACCGGAACATGCCGGTGCCTTTGTGGATGCGGTGCACCGGTTGTCGCGTCCGTTCCATCAATAATCGCCATCATCAAGATTGGACGCGCCTTAAGGAGTAGGGTGATGGATACGCAAGCATTGAAAGCGGAGCAGAAACGGCGGGCGCAGGAGATCGTGCATGTTGACAGCCTGCCCTTTGTAGAGCCCAGGTTTATTGGCGGGGCTGATGTCGGGTTCGAGCAAGAGGGCACGGTGACGCGGGCGGCGATTGCGATATTGCACTACCCTTCACTTCAGCTGGTTGAGTACCAGATTGCCCGTATCCCGACGGTAATGCCCTATGTGCCGGGGTTGCTCTCTTTTAGTGAGTGTCCTGGCTTGTTGGCCGCGTGGGAACAGTTGGTACAGAAGCCTGATTTGCTGTTTGTTGACGGTCACGGTATTTCACATCCCAGGCGGTTGGACGTTGCCAGCCATTTTGGGTTATTGGTGGATGTCACGACCATTGGCGTGGCTAAAAAACGGCTGTGTGGTCAGAGTGCCCCGCTTTCTGAAGCAGCCGGCAGCCAAAGCGCGCTGATGGACCATGACGAACAGATTGGCTGGGTGTGGCGTAGCAAGGCACGCTTTAATCCGCTGTTTATCTCAACCGGCCATCGAGTGAGCCTGAACAGCGCGCTGATGTGGGTGAAACGCTGCCAGCAGGGCTATCGTTTACCCGAACCCACGCGTTGGGCGGACGCCGTCGCCTCACAACGGCCAGCCTTTCAACGCTGGCTGCGTGAAAATCCGCAGTAATGCAGGCGGGATGCGGTAAGTTTAAGAATTCAGGCATAGGGCAAGGCAAAATTTTCAGGTACACTGCCTGCCATTAAAAATAATGAGCGTCGACGATGTTACGTAATCCTATTCACCTGCGGCTGGAGAAGCTGGAAAGCTGGCAGCACGTGACTTTTATGGCTTGCCTTTGCGAGCGGATGTATCCGAACTATTATGAATTCTGCCGCCAGACCGAGTTTGGTGATGCGCAACTGTATCGCCGCATCCTCGATCTGGTGTGGGAAGTGCTGGTGGTGAAAGAGGCCAAGGTCAATTTCGACAGCCAGTTGGAGAAATGGGAAGACGCTATTCCCTCCGCGGATGATTACGATTTATACGGTGTCTATCCGGCCATTGACGCATGCATTGGATTGGGTGAACTGATTCATTCGCAACTGAGTGGTGCCACGCTCGAGCATGCGATTGCTATTAGCGAAACCTCCATTCGCACGGTAGTGATGCTGGAAATGACACAAGCTGGCCGTGAAATGACGGACGAAGAACTCTACACGTTGTCCGCGATCTAAGAAGAATGGGACATTCAGTGGGAGATTTTTCGGTTGCTGGCGGCATGTGAAGAGCGTGATTTGGAATTGATTAAAGGGCTGCGCGCCGACCTGCGGGAAGCAGCAATATTGGCATAAATTTAGGCCAATAAGGCGATAAAACGTGATTTAAGGCCCTAAATGACAAGTTGAAGGGCTTCACATCCGCCCACTGTCTGGTCTACATTTGGGGGGCGTAAAAAAGTGGCTGTCGGTGCGTGTATGCAGGAGAGTGCTTTTGAGCATATCCGCCGCACTCGATGCTAAGCAAGCGATAAACACACTGTAAGGATAACTTATGAATAAGACTCAACTGATTGATGTGATTGCAGACAAAGCTGACCTGTCCAAGGCTCAGGCTAAAACAGCGTTAGAAGCCACTCTGGCCACGGTAACTGAGTCTCTGAAAGCAGGCAATGCAGTACAATTAGTGGGTTTTGGTACGTTTAAAGTGAACCATCGTAACGAGCGCACTGGCCGCAACCCGCAAACGGGTAAAGAAATCAAAATCGCTGCGGCGAATGTCCCGGCATTTGTTGCGGGCAAAGCACTGAAAGACGCTGTTAAATAAGCGAATGCCAGTGAAGGATTCAAGCAAAGTGGCGTTAGCGCCCCTTTGCTTTTGTGGCGCAGGTTGGGCTCGGTGGCTATCGCCGGATTGATCACCGCCTGTTCCAGCCATTCACCACCGCCAACGACCTTCGCCACTGGCTATGTAGGCGATCGTGCGGTGGTGCGCGTGTGGCGCAAGGATGACAGCCAACAACACAGCACGCAGTTAGTGACGCTCTCCAATGCGTTGCAGGATGATAACCTGTGGCCCAATCTGCACGGGGTGGAAACGCGTTACCTGTTTGTTCAAGACCATCTGCGTGAAATAAAGCGCAGTTATCGTGGTGCCCATCCGGAAAGCCTCCATCTTCGTTTTGCTGACGATGGCACGGTGAGCTTTATGCAACGGCAACTCGACGATCGGCGTGAAAGCGTGTCTGACGATGAGATAGCGCTGTTTCAGTTTGATGCCAAGCGGGTGCTGGAACTCAGCGAGGTGTTACGCACTGGCAGTGTGAAACTGCGTCAAGGGGTGCTACAGGGCAATCGCGTGCTCACCTGTGATGGGCAGAATGTCAGCCCTGATTTTGATCTGCTCTCGCTGAGATGGATAGCGGAACAGCGGCAGCATCGCCCCGATGTCACGCTGCGCGTGGCGTGGTTGGATGCCCCTGCGGGAACGCAACTGCTGCTGGTGACTGAGGAAGACTTGTGCCAGTGGAAGCCGTTTGCCAGCGAGTAGGGTTAAATCTACCCGTCATTCCCGCCTACTTCTTGTCGTTCTGCATACTCTTTGTCATTACCGCGTAGGCGGGAATCTCTCACAGGCTAAATGCGTTTCTTCTGCCAGAGGTCCCCGGCCTACGCCGAGGACGACGAAGGGGCATACCACCTATCACTCCCGCATTATTGCTTTTGCTCACGAGCAATGGCGCGGTAGCCGATATCATTGCGGTAGAAACTGCCGTTCCAGCGGATATCTTTGGCAACCTCATACGCTTTCTGCTGCGCCAGTGCGACAGTGCTACCCAAGGCGGTCACGCACAGCACGCGCCCACCGCTGGTGACTACGTCATCGCCACGCAGTGCGGTGCCAGACTGAAACACTTTGCTGTCTTCCGCTTCTTCCTTTAGTAAGCCGCTGATGACATCGCCGGAAGCGTAGTCACCTGGGTAACCGTCTGCTGCAATCACCACGCCCAGCGCCGGGCGCCCATCCCAGACGGACGTTGTCTGATCCAGCTTGCCTTCACAGGCTGCCAGACACATCTCCACCAGATCCGAGCGCAGGCGCATCATGATCGGTTGCGTTTCCGGATCGCCAAAGCGGCAGTTAAATTCGATCACATTAGGCTGGCCCGCGTCATCGATCATCAACCCGGCATAAAGGAAACCGGTATAGGTGTTTCCCTCAGCCTTCATGCCGCGTACTGTTGGCCAAATCACCTGATCCATCACGCGTTGGTGGATCCCATCGGTCACCACCGGTGCAGGAGAGTATGCGCCCATACCGCCCGTGTTCGGGCCGGTGTCCTTGTCACCCACACGTTTGTGGTCCTGGCTGGTGGCCATTGGCAATACGTTATCGCCGTCGACCATGACGATAAAGCTGGCCTCTTCCCCTTCCAGAAACTCTTCGATGACGATGCGGTGCCCGGCATCACCAAACGCATTGCCTGCCAGCATATCCTGAACCGCATTTTCTGCTTCTTCCAGCGTCATGGCAACAATAACGCCTTTGCCTGCCGCCAGGCCGTCAGCCTTGATCACGATAGGCGCACCGTGCTTACGCACATAGGCCAGTGCAGGCTCAACCTCGGTGAAATTCTGGTAGAACGCGGTGGGGATCTGCTGGCGCGCCAGGAAGTCTTTGGTAAAGGCCTTGGAGACTTCCAATTGTGCAGCAGCTTGAGTCGGGCCAAAAATCGTCAGACCCGCAGCACGGAAAGCATCAACCACACCAATCACCAGCGGTGCTTCCGGACCAACGATCGTCAAACCAATCTGTTTTTCCTGGGCAAAAGTAACCAGCGCTGGAATATCGGTAGCGGAGATCGCCACGTTTTGCAGCGCAGGCTCGCGTGCCGTACCCGCATTACCTGGCGCGACATAGACATTATCTGCCAGCGGCGACTGGGCGGCTTTCCACGCCAGCGCGTGTTCGCGCCCGCCATTACCAATGATTAAAATGTTCATCTGTGCCATATCCTGAATTAGTGGCGGAAATGGCGCATGTCGGTGAAGATCATGGCAATGCCGTGTTCGTTAGCGGCGGTGATAACCTCGTCATCACGAATGGAGCCCCCCGACTGAATCACACAGGTAATGCCAACGGCGGCGGCATCGATACCGTCACGGAACGGGAAGAACGCATCAGAGGCCATTACGGAGCCTTCAACCTGCAATCCTTCGTCACCGGCTTTAATTCCCGCGATTTTTGCGGAATAGACGCGGCTCATCTGTCCTGCACCGATGCCGACAGTCATATTATCACGGGCATAGACGATGGCATTGGATTTGACGAACTTCGCGACTTTCCAGCAGAACAGTGCATCGCGCAGTTCGGTTTCTGTCGGTTGACGCTCTGTGACAACGCGCAGTTGACCCGCATCAACCATGCCCAGATCGCGATCCTGTACCAGCAGGCCACCGTTGACGCGTTTGAAATCCAGCCCGGAAACGCGTTGCTGCCATTGGCCGCAAATGAGGACGCGCACGTTCTGTTTTGCCGCTGTTACTTTCAAGGCTGCTGCACTGGCTGAGGGCGCGATGATCACTTCTACAAACTGACGACTGATGATCGCTTGCGCGGTTGCTTCGTCCAATTCGCGGTTAAATGCGATGATGCCGCCAAATGCAGAGGTGGGGTCGGTTTTGTAGGCGCGCTCGTAGGCCGCCAGAATCGACTCGCCAATAGCAACGCCACAGGGGTTGGCGTGTTTCACGATGACGCATGCTGGTTCGGCGAACTCTTTTACGCACTCCAGTGCCGCATCGGTGTCGGCAATATTGTTGTAAGACAGCGCTTTACCCTGCAACTGTTCTGCTGTCGCAACAGAGGCATCTTTCAGCGTCTCTTCAATATAGAAGGCGGCCTGCTGATGGCTGTTCTCGCCGTAACGCATGTCCTGCTTCTTGATGAAGTTCAGGTTCAGCGTGCGCGGGAAGTGGCCGGCCGGCTTATCTGTCTCTCCGTGGTAAGGAGGAACCATCGTGCCAAAGTAATTGGCAATCATGCTGTCGTAGGCCGCGGTATGTTCAAAGGCTTTAATCGCCAGATTGAAGCGGGTTTCCAACGTCATGGAACGCGCATTGGCATCCATTTCGTTGATGATGTCAGTGTAGTCACTGCTTTTTACCACGATAGCGACATCTTTATGGTTCTTGGCGGCGGAACGCACCATGGTCGGGCCGCCAATATCGATATTTTCGACGGCATCAGCCAGTGAACAATCGGGGCGGGCCACCGTTTGCGCGAAGGGATACAGGTTTACCACCACCATATCGATGGGGCTGATGTCATGTTCTGCCATGATGGCGTCATCCGTGCCGCGACGACCCAGGATCCCGCCGTGTACTTTTGGGTGCAGGGTTTTAACGCGACCATCCATCATCTCTGGGAAGCCCGTATAGTCGGACACTTCAGTGACGGGTAAGCCCGCATCAGCCAACAGGCGGGCAGTACCGCCAGTGGAAAGCAGCTCCACACCACGTTGAGAAAGCGCCTGAGCAAATTCAACAATACCGGCTTTGTCAGAAACGCTGAGTAAAGCGCGGCGGATAGGACGAGGTTGTGACATGGTGATGTATCCCTTGGCTTTGGATAGGTATAAAAGAACAGTATATGAATGAAGTTTTGCTGTTTTTATCTTTATCTGGATAAAACCGCATTCCTATTCTGTTCTTGTGCGGTAATTTTGCGCGGGAGAATTGTAGCGAAAACGTTTGCGTGATGCTCGTCTAATTTTAGGGAGAATCTCATTTGTGGATAACGTTGTGCAAAAGTGGGTATAAAGCGGGGTTTTGCTGTGGAATTCAGCAAACAGTCAATTTTATTCAAAATACCTATTGCAGGCTGCGCGGAACTCCCTACACTGCGCCTCCACTGACACGGCAACAGCGACACGCAGTTGCGGTAACAGTCGGAAAGTTAAACGCGAAATTGAAAAATTAACGTTGACTTTTCAGCGGTGCAGCGTAATATACGCCTCCCGCGCCACGGTAGATGTGGCAACGCTCTTTAACAATTAATCAGACAATCTGTGTGGGCACTCACAGGACTTTATCGTAAAGCCTTAGGGCTTAAAAAATAAAAGTCTTGAAGAGTGAACAACAGTTAATTCATTACGAACTAACAGTAATAATTCTTTGAGCATCGCTTCTCGAGCAGAAGCAAATCAAACTTTAAATTGAAGAGTTTGATCATGGCTCAGATTGAACGCTGGCGGCAGGCCTAACACATGCAAGTCGAGCGGTAGCACAGGAGAGCTTGCTCTCCGGGTGACGAGCGGCGGACGGGTGAGTAATGTCTGGGAAACTGCCTGATGGAGGGGGATAACTACTGGAAACGGTAGCTAATACCGCATAACGTCGCAAGACCAAAGTGGGGGACCTTCGGGCCTCACGTCATCAGATGTGCCCAGATGGGATTAGCTAGTAGGTGGGGTAACGGCTCACCTAGGCGACGATCCCTAGCTGGTCTGAGAGGATGACCAGCCACACTGGAACTGAGACACGGTCCAGACTCCTACGGGAGGCAGCAGTGGGGAATATTGCACAATGGGCGCAAGCCTGATGCAGCCATGCCGCGTGTGTGAAGAAGGCCTTCGGGTTGTAAAGCACTTTCAGCGAGGAGGAAGGCAGTAAGGTTAATAACCTTGCTGATTGACGTTACTCGCAGAAGAAGCACCGGCTAACTCCGTGCCAGCAGCCGCGGTAATACGGAGGGTGCAAGCGTTAATCGGAATGACTGGGCGTAAAGCGCACGCAGGCGGTTTGTTAAGTTGGATGTGAAATCCCCGGGCTTAACCTGGGAACTGCATTCAAAACTGGCAAGCTAGAGTCTCGTAGAGGGGGGTAGAATTCCAGGTGTAGCGGTGAAATGCGTAGAGATCTGGAGGAATACCGGTGGCGAAGGCGGCCCCCTGGACGAAGACTGACGCTCAGGTGCGAAAGCGTGGGGAGCAAACAGGATTAGATACCCTGGTAGTCCACGCTGTAAACGATGTCGATTTGGAGGTTGTGCCCTTGAGGCGTGGCTTCCGGAGCTAACGCGTTAAATCGACCGCCTGGGGAGTACGGCCGCAAGGTTAAAACTCAAATGAATTGACGGGGGCCCGCACAAGCGGTGGAGCATGTGGTTTAATTCGATGCAACGCGAAGAACCTTACCTACTCTTGACATCCAGAGAACTTGGTAGAGATGCCTTGGTGCCTTCGGGAACTCTGAGACAGGTGCTGCATGGCTGTCGTCAGCTCGTGTTGTGAAATGTTGGGTTAAGTCCCGCAACGAGCGCAACCCTTATCCTTTGTTGCCAGCGATTCGGTCGGGAACTCAAAGGAGACTGCCAGTGATAAACTGGAGGAAGGTGGGGATGACGTCAAGTCATCATGGCCCTTACGAGTAGGGCTACACACGTGCTACAATGGCGTATACAAAGAGAAGCGACCTCGCGAGAGCAAGCGGACCTCATAAAGTACGTCGTAGTCCGGATTGGAGTCTGCAACTCGACTCCATGAAGTCGGAATCGCTAGTAATCGTAGATCAGAATGCTACGGTGAATACGTTCCCGGGCCTTGTACACACCGCCCGTCACACCATGGGAGTGGGTTGCAAAAGAAGTAGGTAGCTTAACCTTCGGGAGGGCGCTTACCACTTTGTGATTCATGACTGGGGTGAAGTCGTAACAAGGTAACCGTAGGGGAACCTGCGGTTGGATCACCTCCTTACCTAATGATACTGATTCTGTGAAGTGTTCACACAGATTGTCTGATGAAAGAAATCGAGCGGTTAGAAGACCTTATAGGCTTGTAGCTCAGGTGGTTAGAGCGCACCCTGATAAGGGTGAGGTCGGTGGTTCAAGTCCACTCAGGCCTACCAAAATCGTTCTCAATGCTGCATTGCTCGCCCACTCGCATACTGATGTATGCTTCGCGAACTCGCGCCTTGCTGAGAGCGATTTGGCAAAGGTTTACTATTCGATGGGGCTATAGCTCAGCTGGGAGAGCGCCTGCTTTGCACGCAGGAGGTCTGCGGTTCGATCCCGCATAGCTCCACCATTTACCGTCTTGATACCCAATACTTCAGAGTGTACTGTTTGACAGTATGCTGCGAAGTATTTTGCTCTTTAACAAGCTGAAAATTGAAACGAGCAATAGTGGCTCACTACCAATATTGTGATTCTCTCAAGCTTTCACACCCGAGACATTTTCGGGTTGTGAGGTTAAGTGAATAAGCGTACACGGTGGATGCCTAGGCAGTCAGAGGCGATGAAGGGCGTGCTAATCTGCGAAAAGCGTCGGTAAGCTGATATGAAGCGTTACAACCGACGATACCCGAATGGGGAAACCCAGTGCAATTCGTTGCACTATCATGTCATGAATACATAGTGGCATGAGGCGAACCGGGGGAACTGAAACATCTCAGTACCCCGAGGAAAAGAAATCAACCGAGATTCCCCCAGTAGCGGCGAGCGAACGGGGAAGAGCCCAGAGTCTGAATCAGCTTGTGTGTCAGTGGAAGCGTCTGAAAAGTCGCACAGTAAAGGGTGATAGTCCCGTACACGAAGATGCACAGGTTGTGAGTTCGATGAGTAGGGCGGGACACGTGTTATCCTGTCTGAATATGGGGGGACCATCCTCCAAGGCTAAATACTCCTGACTGACCGATAGTGAACCAGTACCGTGAGGGAAAGGCGAAAAGAACCCCGGCGAGGGGAGTGAAATAGAACCTGAAACCGTGTACGTACAAGCAGTGGGAGCATCCTTAGGGGTGTGACTGCGTACCTTTTGTATAATGGGTCAGCGACTTATATTCTGTAGCAAGGTTAACCGCATAGGGGAGCCGTAGGGAAACCGAGTCTTAACTGGGCGTTAAGTTGCAGGGTATAGACCCGAAACCCGGTGATCTAGCCATGGGCAGGTTGAAGGTTGGGTAACACTAACTGGAGGACCGAACCGACTAATGTTGAAAAATTAGCGGATGACTTGTGGCTGGGGGTGAAAGGCCAATCAAACCGGGAGATAGCTGGTTCTCCCCGAAAGCTATTTAGGTAGCGCCTCGTGAATTCATCTTCGGGGGTAGAGCACTGTTTCGGCTAGGGGGTCATCCCGACTTACCAACCCGATGCAAACTACGAATACCGAAGAATGTTATCACGGGAGACACACGGCGGGTGCTAACGTTCGTCGTGAAGAGGGAAACAACCCAGACCGCCAGCTAAGGTCCCAAAGTCACGGTTAAGTGGGAAACGATGTGGGAAGGCATAGACAGTCAGGATGTTGGCTTAGAAGCAGCCATCATTTAAAGAAAGCGTAATAGCTCACTGGTCGAGTCGGCCTGCGCGGAAGATGTAACAGGGCTAAACCATGCACCGAAGCTGCGGCAGCGACACTTAGGTGTTGTTGGGTAGGGGAGCGTTCTGTAAGCCGTTGAAGGTGAACTGTGAGGTTTGCTGGAGGTATCAGAAGTGCGAATGCTGACATAAGTAACGATAAAGCGGGTGAAAAGCCCGCTCGCCGGAAGACCAAGGGTTCCTGTCCAACGTTAATCGGGGCAGGGTGAGTCGACCCCTAAGGCGAGGCCGAAAGGCGTAGTCGATGGGAAACAGGTTAATATTCCTGTACTTGGTGTTACTGCGAAGGGGGGACGGAGAAGGCTATGTCATCCGGGCGACGGTTGTCCCGGTTTAAGCGTGTAGGTGTGACTTTGGTAAATCCGGGTCACTGTTAACACTGAGGCGTGATGACGAGGTACTACGATACTGAAGTGACAGATGCCAAGCTTCCAGGAAAAGCCTCTAAGCATCAGGTAACATTGAATCGTACCCCAAACCGACACAGGTGGTCAGGTAGAGAATACCAAGGCGCTTGAGAGAACTCGGGTGAAGGAACTAGGCAAAATGGTGCCGTAACTTCGGGAGAAGGCACGCTGTGCGAGGTGTAGGGATTTACTCCTGAAGCTTTGCGCAGTCGCAGATACCAGCTGGCTGCAACTGTTTAATAAAAACACAGTACTGTGCAAACACGAAAGTGGACGTATACGGTGTGACGCCTGCCCGGTGCTGGAAGGTTAATTGATGGGGTTATCCGTAAGGAGAAGCTCTTGATCGAAGCCCCAGTAAACGGCGGCCGTAACTATAACGGTCCTAAGGTAGCGAAATTCCTTGTCGGGTAAGTTCCGACCTGCACGAATGGCGTAATGATGGCCAGGCTGTCTCCACCCGAGACTCAGTGAAATTGAACTCGCTGTGAAGATGCAGTGTACCCGCGGCAAGACGGAAAGACCCCGTGAACCTTTACTATAGCTTGACACTGAACCTTGAGCCTTGATGTGTAGGATAGGTGGGAGGCTTTGAAGCGTGGACGCCAGTCTGCATGGAGCCAACCTTGAAATACCACCCTTTAATGTTTGATGTTCTAACCTGGGTCCGTAATCCGGACTGGGGACAGTGTCTGGTGGGTAGTTTGACTGGGGCGGTCTCCTCCCAAAGAGTAACGGAGGAGCACGAAGGTTAGCTAATCCTGGTCGGACATCAGGAGGTTAGTGCAAAGGCATAAGCTAGCTTGACTGCGAGAGTGACGGCTCGAGCAGGTACGAAAGTAGGTCTTAGTGATCCGGTGGTTCTGAATGGAAGGGCCATCGCTCAACGGATAAAAGGTACTCCGGGGATAACAGGCTGATACCGCCCAAGAGTTCATATCGACGGCGGTGTTTGGCACCTCGATGTCGGCTCATCACATCCTGGGGCTGAAGTAGGTCCCAAGGGTATGGCTGTTCGCCATTTAAAGTGGTACGCGAGCTGGGTTTAGAACGTCGTGAGACAGTTCGGTCCCTATCTGCCGTGGGCGTTGGAGAATTGAGGGGGGTTACTCCTAGTACGAGAGGACCGGAGTGAACGCACCACTGGTGTTCGGGTTGTCATGCCAATGGCATTGCCCGGTAGCTACGTGCGGAAGAGATAAGTGCTGAAAGCATCTAAGCACGAAACTTGCCCCGAGATGAGTTCTCCCTTGTCCCTAGAGGACGCTGAAAGGCCGTTAAAGACGACGACGTAAATAGGCTGGGTGTGTAAGTGCAGCGATGCATTGAGCTAACCAGTACTAATGACCTGTGAGGCTTAACCTTACAACGCCGAAGATGTTTTGGTGTTGATTGAGAGACAAAATCGTCTGGAACGATTTTGAACAGCGCGGAGCGCTGGCCCCGAAGGGGTGAGTATCAGGATGATACGAATAATCACGTGCTCGAGAAGTTCAGCTTGTTGACAGATTGGCATTCATGGCTGAGAAGCGGTGGATGTAAAACAGAATATGCCTGGCGGCGATAGCGCGGTGGTCCCACCTGACCCCATGTCGAACTCAGAAGTGAAACGCCGTAGCGCCGATGGTAGTGTGGGGCTTCCCCATGTGAGAGTAGGGAACTGCCAGGCTTTTAATATAGCGAAGGGGCTGTCCGAAAGGACAGCCCTTTTTGCTGTGCGTGGTTTTTAGCGTAACCGTAACGCGCAAATAATCCCATACCGTTTATATGCATTAATTTGCCCCTCCTCATGTGTTTAAACGCCTGAAAATGGCTGAATGAATTAGCTTTAATTATGTACAAACCTATCTTAATACCAGGTTGTGAGCTTGCTCATCCCGCTTCGTCACTATTTCGACTAAAACAGATAAGCCCTGATAAAAAATGCCAGGTGCATGTCGTGTCTCTGTACAACCTGCACGCATTGACGTGGGGTTAAAACCTGCAAACAAGCCAAAAAGCTGTCGGCTGCTCATAAAGGAGTAGATTATGTACAGGCGTTTACTGGTCGCAATGGCTGTCGCTACAGCATTATGTGGCGCAACACAGGCTTCGGCGCTCACCGTGGGATTTTCTCAAATCGGTTCCGAGTCGGGATGGCGCTCTGCTGAAACCAAAGTCTCTAAACAGGAAGCAGAAAAACGGGGTATCACCTTAAAAATCGCGGATGCGCAACAGAAACAAGAAAACCAGATCAAAGCAGTAAGATCGTTTATCACACAAGGCGTTGATGCCATTTTTATCGCGCCCGTGGTTGCAACGAGTTGGACGCCAGTACTTCAGGAAGCCAAGGAAGCAAAAATACCGGTATTCCTGCTGGACCGTATGATCGATGTTAACGATCCCTCTTTGTATACCGCTGCGGTTGCTTCTGGCAGCGTCTACGAAGGTAAGGTGGCTGCCGAATGGCTGCTGAAGGATGTGGCTGGTCAGCCCTGTAACGTTGTTGAGCTGCAAGGCACGGTGGGATCGAGCGTTGCAATAAACCGCAAAAAAGGGTTTGTTGACGGCATCGCTGCTTCTCCGAATGTGAAGATCATACGCTCTCAATCAGGCGATTTTACCCGCAGCAAGGGTAAAGAGGTGATGGAAAGCTTCATCAAAGCGGAGCAGAACGGCAAGAATATCTGCGCGGTTTATGCCCATAACGATGATATGGCGATCTGTGCCATTCAGGCCATTAAAGAGGCCGGATTAAAACCGGGCTCGCAAATTAAAGTGGTTTCTATAGATGCTGTTACCGATATTTTTAAAGCAATGATCGACGGTGAAGCCAATGCCACAGTAGAGCTGACGCCAAATATGGCTGGCCCGGCATTTGATGCGTTAATTGCCTTGAAAAAAGAAGGAAAGCAGCCACAGAAATTTATTCAGACTGAATCAAGATTATTATTGCCGGATACGGCGCCAGCGGAATACCAATCCAAAAAAGACCTCGGTTATTAAGCCTGATAACGATGGCGTGCAATGCGCCATCGTTACCTGATGTTTTAGGCGTAATCAATAAGGTTGTGTTTTGACCAACACCCAAACGCAAGTGGCATAGGTGAGTCTGATGGACACTGAATTGCTGTTGGACATCCAGGGAATGAGCGTCGATTTCACGCTACGCAAAGGGGAAATTGTTGCTTTGCTGGGTGAAAACGGTGCGGGAAAATCGACGCTGATAAAAGCATTGACCGGGGTTTATCGGCGTTCAGCAGGAGCGATTTTTCTCGAAGGTAACGCTATCGATCCGTTAAACACTGCACACGCGCAATCCTTGGGCATCGGTACCGTTTACCAAGAGGTCAACCTTTTACCCAATCTGTCGGTGGCGGCGAATTTGTTTTTGGGTCGGGAACCCTTGCGCTTCGGCATGATTGATCAGAAAGAAATGGCGCGGCTTGCCAGAGAAATTGTTGCCTACTACGGGCTACGGATAGATGTTACCGATCCTTTAGGCAATTACTCGATCGCCATTCAGCAGATTATTGCTATCGCTCGTGCGGTCGATCTTTCCGCCAAAGTACTGATCCTTGATGAACCCACTGCCAGCCTGGATGCGAATGAGGTCGATATGCTGTTCGGCATTCTGTCCCATTTGCGTGAGCACGGTGTGGGCATGATTTTTGTCACCCATTTTCTCGATCAGGTTTATCGCCTTAGCGATCGTATCACCGTGTTGCGTAACGGCAAACTGGTGGGCAGTGAAATGACGGCGGCGTTGCCACGTATCGATCTGGTACAGATGATGCTGGGCCACAGTTTTGATGAATCGCTATTAAAGCGCTCAGCCCATGCGACTGAAACCGGCGATCCTTTGGTCGAGTTTCGTGGCTATGGTCGTCGTAATATGGTTGATCCCTTTGATTTGTCCGTTGCGCCAGGCGAAACTGTCGGGCTAGCGGGATTATTGGGATCGGGTCGCACAGAAACCGCTCAGCTCGTCTTTGGTATTAAAACGCCAGATAGCGGTGAAGCCAGAGTTGATGGTCAGTCCGTCTCCATTCGGAGCCCACGCAAGGCGGGCAAGCTGGGTTTTGGTTATTGCCCTGAAGATCGCAAAATCGAGGGCATCGTCGGTTCAGCGACCGTTCGAGAAAACATTATTCTGGCGTTGCAGGCCCAGCGCGGGTGGTTGCGTCTGCTGGCGTTAAAAGAGCAAACCCGCATTGCAGAAATGTTCATTGAGAGATTGGGGATACGCACGCCGGGTCCTGAACAGGAAATTCAGTATCTGTCTGGCGGCAACCAACAAAAGGTGTTGCTGTCGCGCTGGCTGGCGACAGAACCGCGTTTTCTCATTCTTGATGAGCCGACGCGTGGCATTGATGTTGGGGCCCATGCCGAAATCATTCGTTTGATAGAAAAACTGTGTGAGCGCGGTATGGCGCTGCTGGTTATCTCTTCTGAGCTGGAAGAGCTGACCGGTTACGCCGACCGTATCATTGTGTTGCGCGATAGAAAGCAGGTGGCACATCTGGCGCATCAGGAGATTTCCGTTGCTGCCGTGATGCAAGCCATTGCATTACAACCAGGAGGTGCGCATGACGGACAGCAATGTTAAACCCGTGCGTCGGGTGCGCTTCGGCGTCAGTAAAGGGCTACCACAGATTGCGGCGTTGGTGGTCATCCTGTTAATCGATAGCCTGGTAGCGCCCAACTTCTTTTCGCTGCATATGCAAGATGGCCGTTTGTTCGGTAGCCTGATCGATATCCTTAATCGCGGCGCGCCGGTCGCATTGCTGGCATTGGGCATGACGCTGGTGATCGCCACCGGTGGTATTGATCTTTCGGTGGGGGCGGTGATGGCTATCGCCGGTGCCACGGCAGCGAGCCTTGCGGCGCAAGGGTATGCGTTGCCGGTGATTCTACTGGCGGCAGTGCTCACTGGCGCAGTGTGCGGGCTGTGGAGTGGTTTTCTGGTCGCTGTGTTACAGATCCAGCCGATTGTGGCGACCTTGATGCTGATGGTGGCTGGTCGTGGTGTCGCACAACTGATTACCGAAGGGCAGATTATTACCTTCGCACACCCTGCACTGGCACATCTGGGCAGCGGCTCGTTGTTCTACCTGCCAATGCCGGTGATTATCGCCTGTGCCATGCTGCTTTTGCTCTGGTTACTGACACGTAAAACCGCGTTGGGATTATTTATTGAAGCGGTGGGTATCAATGTTCGCTCTGCCAGAAACGCGGGCATCAGCACGCGCCTGATCCTGATTTCTGTCTATGTCATCTGCGGTATCTGTGCTGCGGTTGCGGGTGTCATTATTACGGCCGAAATTCGCGGTGCGGATGCGAACAATGCCGGTTTGTGGCTTGAACTGGATGCGATTCTGGCGGTGGTGATCGGCGGCGGCTCTCTGCTTGGGGGCCGTTTCAATCTGCTGCTTTCGGTTATTGTGGCATTGATTATTCAAAGTATGAACACCGGTATTCTGCTGGCGGGGTACAAGCCAGAGCTGAACCTGGTGCTCAAGGCGTTGGTGGTGTTGGTGGTGCTGATCATGCAGTCTCCGCGCTTCTCGCTGCGCCGTCTGTCGCGGAGGCACGAATAATGCTGAAACGAAATATTCCGCTGTTGATTACGCTCGTGGTTTTTATCGTCGGCTATCTGTTTTGCCTGAGCCAGTTTCCGGGATTTGCTTCCACGCGCGTGTTCTTCAACCTGCTGACGGATAATGCCTTTATCGGGATCGTCGCTGTCGGCATGACCTTTGTGATTCTCTCCGGTCGGATCGATCTCTCCGTCGGCTTGGTGATCGCCTTTACCGGCGTGCTATTAGCTAAGCTGATTGGTACCTATGGTATGCATCCCGGCTATGCCATTGCGCTGGCGCTGGTGATGGGGGCGGCATTCGGTGCCCTAATGTGGTGGATTATCGACACCCTGAAACTGCCTGCGTTTATCATCACGCTGGCCGGTATGTTCTTTGTGCGCGGCATGAGCTTTATTGTCTCTCAGGAGTCTATCCCGATTGAACACCCCGTGTATCAACAATTTGCCGGATTGGCGTGGCGTATGCCCGGTGGGGGACGCCTGACTTTTTTGGCGTTGATCATGCTGATGACGGTGATTGTCGGGATGGTCTTGGCGCATCGCACCTGTTTTGGCCATCGCGTTTACGCCATTGGCGGCAATATCACTTCAGCGGAGCTGATGGGGTGCGGGTGAGAAAAACCACCATTCAAATCTACATGTTTTCCAGTACGCTGGCGGTGTTGTCCGGCATTGTGTTCCCGCTCTATACCTCCGCGGGTTACGCGCTGGCTGCGAGCGGCGTGGAGCTGGATGCGATTGCGGCAGTGGTGATTGGCGGTACGCTCCTGACCGGCGGCGTCGGCACGGTACTGGGCACCTTCTTTGGGGTGCTGATTCAAGGTCTGATTCAAACCTATATCACCTTTGATGGCACGCTCAGCTCCTGGTGGACCAAGATAGTTATTGGCAATAGGGGTTTTAAGCAGTTGACGGATTAACGCCTGCTGGTCGCTGTTTTGCAGCCAAACGGCATACAGCGGGCGGATCACCGGTGGCGTATTTTGCTGTATGTAAAGCAATGGGTACGTTTTTTCCCAATGGCGCGGCAGAAAGGCACAACCGCCGGTGGTCGGCAGCAGCTGGCGCGTCAGGTGTGCTGAGGTGGTGGTCAGGATAGGAAGCTGTTCGTTACTCAATAACCGCCCTTCATGTTGATGAAAATCCGCGCCCCATTCCAGTTTGATAAAAGGTCGTTCAGTCTGCTCCTCATCCTGTGTGGCGAACAACGCCAGAGAGAAGTTTCATAACAAATGGCTGGTTAACTCTTCCATTTTGGGCTGCTCGGTGGTGATCAGCAGGTCCAAACGCCGCTCGTGTAACTGCTGCACCAGAGAGTGACGTTGTGCAATGCGCGCTTCAAGCTGAAGCAGCGGGCGCTGCTGATATAACGTTTGTAGCCAGGGTGTTAGGTAGGCTTCCCACAGCGATGCCGTCGCACCAATCGACAGCAACTGGTGCTGCTGCGAACGCGCGACCTCTTTTTTAGCCAGTTGCCAGGTGCCCATCAGACTCTCTGCGTAGGGCAACAACCGCTCGCCCGCCGGTGTCATGCGAATATTATTGCGATGGCGAGTGAACAAATTTGCACCAAGTTGATTTTCTAATTGGCGAATACGAAAGCTGACCGCCGATTGGGTCAGATAGAGCGATTCTGCGGAGCGCCCAAAATGCCGGGTTCTGCTGACTTCCAGGAAGGTTTTCAGTAATTCGGTATCCACGCCTATCTCCAAAAAAAATTTGTTGTGATGATTTAAATGTTTTGTTTTACAGAATGTCAAGCCTATCTAATACTCCGCGCCATAAACAGCACGACCATAAAAGAATTAGGAGCGTGTAAGATGGCGGAAAGCTTCTCTACAACGAATCGTTTTTTTGATAATAAATCCTATCCACGCGGCTTCTCTCGTCACGGTGACTTCACCATCAAAGAAGCCCAGATGCTGGAGCGTTATGGCTATGCGCTGAATGAGCTTGACCTGGGTAAACGCCAACCGGTGACCGAGTAAGAGATTCAATTCGTTGCTATGTGCCGCGGTGAACGCGATGCATCCACCGACATGGAAAAAACCTGGGCCAAATATGTTGCACGTATTCGTCGCCAGAAGCGTTGCCACACGCTGTCCGGCGGTAAGCCGCAGATGGATGCGGTGGAAGAATACACGGATAGCGACGATTAAGTTTTTCACTCGCGGGGCCAATGGCCTCGTTTTTTATGTCAGTGCTTTACCCTAAATCGTGGTGTAAGCGGCTCAGTAACCTGTCCATGCAGCGATAACTGATTGCCTCCGCCAAATGGTCGCGCTGGATATCGGGCTGCTGCGCCAGATCGGCGATGGTTCTTGCTACCTTCAAAATGCGGTGCCAGGCACGCACAGACAGCTCCAGTTTGGATGGCATCCTCTTCGTGCAAGCGGCAGTGAATATCCATTTCTGGCGGTGTCAGGCGCACATTGATTTTCCCCGCTCGTGCAAGTTGCCTCTCTCGTGCCGTCAATACGCGTGCTCGAACGTCGGCGCTGCGCTCTCCCGGTTGCCACTGTTTGTGCAGCGTTCCGGGAGGCAGTAGCGGAACTTCAATCGACAGATCGAATCGGTCGAGAAATGGCCCGGAGAGTTTTCCCAGATAGCGCAGGATCTGCTGTACCGGCAAGCGGTTATGGGTACCTTGATAGTGCCCCGATGGGCTGGGGTTCATGGCGACGACGAGTTGCACGCGGGCGGGATAATTCACTTTAGCCCGCGTGCGGGAAATCACGATTTCGCCGGCCTCTAACGGTTCTCGCAGGGCATCCAGTACACGCCGCTCGAACTCGGGTAACTCATCGAGGAACAGTATGCCATTGTGCGCCAATGAGATCTCTCCCGGTTTTGGCAGTCCGCCACCACCTACCAATGCCGTCATGGATGCGCTGTGGTGCGGTGCTCGAAAGGGGCGGGTATGCCACAAGCCCAGCGTCATATCCGTAGCGCTCACCAGGCTGTTAATGGCGGCCACCTCCAGCACCTCTTCATTGCTCAACGGGGGCAATAGCCCAGCAAGACGGCTAGCCAGCATGGTTTTTCCAGTGCCGGGCGGTCCCATCAGCAGCAGGTTGTGGCCTCCGGCGGCAGTGACTTCGAGCGCCATTTTTCCCTGCTCTTGCCCAATGATGTCTGCCAGGTCCGGGGCGTTGTTGAGGTCGGGCGCATGAACTTCAACCGCCTGGCTGCTGGCTAACGGCTCACCGCTGTGCAAAAAGGCGCACACCGCATTCAGGTGTTCTGCCAGCAATACTTCACCGTGCCCGATAAGCGCCATTTCCTGCTGATGAGCCAGTGGCAAAATAAGCTGCCGGCCTGCCTTGCCAGCCGCGATGGCTGCCGGGATCGCGCCGGTAACCGCACGCAGCGCCTCGGATAATCCTAATTCACCCAGAATCATACTGCGCTAACGCCTTGCCACAAATCTGAGTATGAGGCTGCCAGAATCGATAGTGCGATAGGCAGATCGTAGCGCCCGCCCTCCTTGGGCAAATCCGCTGGGGCGAGATTGACGGTAATCCGCTTGGCGGGAAAGGTGAGCCCGGCATTGAGCAGTGCGCTGCGCACCCGATCCCGTGCTTCCTTAACCGTGGTTTCCGGCAGGCCAACCAGCGTCAATGCGGGCAAGCCATTGCTGATATGGGCTTCGATCGTCACGCAAGTGGCCTGAATGCCAATCATTGCGCGCGAATAGGTAATTGCCAGCGACAAACGCTCCCTCCTGTAAATCCCGGCAGCGTGCGCCATCCTGAGCCTAAGCGGCAGTATAAAAACAACGTTATCAGCAACGGTTCGCACAAAGGTGATTGGCATGCAGTGAGTTTCCTCTGGAATGGGCGCTGACTTGCAGCTTTGCGCGAATCTACGTCGTCGTCGGAGAAAGCTCGAAGAAAAAGCACAATATGAATAATTATTTATATCTATATGATTAGTTTGCATTTAACGCAGATTTTTTCATCGGCTTTTGTCGTGCGGTAGTGATTATTAACCCACCGTGCGAGGCGTCGCTGAGACGAAGAATGGCTTAAAAATCAAGCCGTAATTCAAAAAACCCCGCACCGTAAGGTCGTGGGGTTTTTGTTGGGCGGTAAAAACTACAGAAGGGAGTGGAGTATGTCTTACAGCATAAAATCCTGTTTCTCCCCGGCAGCGTCGGGGAAATAAACTATGAATGGGGCTCAATGGGTGGTGTAAGCGTTGCGGGCGCAAGGTGTCGATACCGTGTTTGGTTATCCGGGCGGCGCGATCATGCTGGTTTACGATGCACTCTACGACGGCGGCGTTGAGCACCTGTTGTGCCGTCATGAACAAGGCGCTGCCATGGCGGCGCTCGGTTATGCCCGCGCGACCGGCAAGGTAGGCGTGTGTATCGCCACCTCAGGCCCCGGTGCCACTAACCTGATCACCGGGGTTGGCGGATGCGCTGCTGGATTCTGTGCCGGTTGTGGCGATTACTGGTCAGGTGGCTTCACCGCTGATCGGTACTGATGCCTTTCAGGAAATCGACGTGCTGGGCCTGTCGCTGGTCTGCACCAAACACAGCTTCCTGGTGGATTCGCTGGAGTCGCTGCCGGAGATTATGGCAGAAGCCATCGCCAGCAGCGGTCGTCCCGGCCCGGTGCTGGTGGATATCCCTAAAGACATTCAGTTGGCCACCAGTGAGATAGCCCCGCAGTTTACGCCAGTCGATGATAGCCAGCCGAATTTCCCCGAGCAGGCCATCGAACAAGCGCGTGCCATGCTGGCGGCGGCGAAAAAAACCGATGTTATACGCTGGCGGCGGTGTGGGCATGGCGCAGGCGGTGCCTGCTCTGCGTGCGTTCATTGCTGAGACGGGCATTCCCTCCGTCGTTACGCTGAAAGGATTGGGTGCCGTTGATGCTGAGCATCCGCACTACCTCGGTATGTTGGGCATGCACGGTACCAAAGCGGCCAACCTGTCGGTGCAGGCGTGTGATTTGCTGATTGCCGTCGGTGCGCGTTTTGACGATCGCGTGACGGGTAAACTGAATGCGTTTGCGCCTCATGCAGCGGTTATCCATCTGGATATCGATCCGGCAGAGCTGAGTAAATTGCGTCAGACCAACGTGGCGCTGCCGGGGGATTTGAACACGCTGTTGCCTGCATTGGCCCAGCCGCTGGCGATTGACGCTTGGCGTCAAGAGGTGGCGGCGCTGAAAGCCGAATACCCGTGGCGTTACGATCATCCGGGTGAAGCCATCTATGCGCCCGCGCTGTTAAAAATCCTGTCTGAACGCAAACCGGCGGAAACCGTAATCACCACCGATGTCGGCCAGCACCAGATGTGGGCCGCACAGCACATGCGTTTTTCCAGTCCGGAAAATTTCATCACCTCCAGCTGGTTAGGCACCATGGGCTTTGGTTTGCCAGCGGCAGTCGGCGCGCAGGTAGCCCGCCCTAAAGATACCGTGGTGTGTATTTCCGGTGACGACTATTTCATGATGAACGTGCAAGAGCTGGGCACCATCAAACGAAAACAGCTGCCGATAAAAATCGTGCTGCTGGATAACCAACGGTTAGGCATGGTTCGACAGTGGCAGCAGTTGTTCTTCAATGAGCGTTATAGCGAAACCAACCTCTCCGATAACCCCGATTTTCTGACCCTGGCAAGCGCATTTGGTATTCCAGGGCAACGCATAACCAGAAAAGATCAGATCGATGCCGCGCTGGATGCCCTGTTGAGCAGTGATGGGCCGTATTTGCTGCATGTCTCTATCGATGAACTGGAAAACGTCTGGCCGCTGGTTCCACCGGGTGCCGGGAATGAAACCATGCTGGAACGTACCGAATAATGGCAGGAGAAAAGAGAATGACGCACCATTAACTTTCCATACAGGCTCGCTTTCGTCCCGAAATGCTGGAGCGCGTGTTGCGCGTGGTACGCCACCGCGGTTTCCGGGTGTGTGCCATGAACATGATGACGGCCGCCAACCCGGACCACATCAATATCGAATTGACCGTTGCCAGCCAACGGCCGGTGGATTTATTGTCAACAAAGTTAAGCAAGCTGCTTGATATCGCTTGTGTTGAAATACAACCCCACACATCACAACAAATACGTGCCTGAAGGCATTAGAAAGGATAAAGAGAATGACAAGCAAAGCTGATTATATTTGGTTCAATGGTGAGATGGTGCCGTGGGCGGAAGCTAAAGTACACGTGATGTCCCATGCGCTGCATTATGGTACGTCGGTGTTTGAAGGGGTGCGCTGTTACGATTCCCATAAAGGCCCAGTGGTATTCCGTCACCGTGAACACATGCGCCGCCTGCACGACTCCGCTAAAATTTATCGTATGCCGGTGCAGTACAGCGTGGATGACCTAATGGAGGCCTGCCGCGCAACGCTACGTAAAAATGATCTGAAAAGCGCCTACATTCGTCCGGTGGTGTTCGTTGGCGACGTTGGCATGGGCGTGAATCCACCGGAAGGTTACGTCACGGATGTCATCATTGCGGCATTTCCCTGGGGCGCGTATCTGGGCGAAGACGCACTGGATCAGGGGATTGATGCCATGGTGTCCTCTTGGAACCGTGTGGCGGCCAACACCATTCCAACGGCCGCAAAAGCGGGCGGTAACTACCTTTCCTCCCTGCTGGTGGGCAGCGAAGCGCGTCGCCACGGTTATCAGGAAGGGATTGCGCTGGACGTCAATGGTTATATATCTGAAGGTGCAGGTGAAAACCTGTTTGAAGTGAAAGATGGCGTGTTGTTCACCCCGCCGTTCACCTCATCAGCGCTGCCGGGTATCACTCGTGACGCCATTATCAAACTGGCGCAGAGCCTGGGGCTGGAAGTGCGTGAGCAGGTGCTGTCGCGTGAGTCGCTCTATTTGGCGGATGAAGTCTTTATGTCCGGTACTGCCGCGGAAATCACCCCGGTGCGCAGCGTGGACGGTATTCAGGTTGGCATTGGTCGTTGTGGCCCAGTCACCAAACAATTACAAAAAGCGTTCTTCGGCCTGTTTACCGGCGAAACCGAAGACAAATGGGGCTGGTTAGATCAGGTTAACCCGTAATCGTAACAAGAAAGATTAATACACCCCTTTCCTTTGCTTCACGAACCCAAGACGCCAGTCGCCGCTGAACGGGAGCAGGAAAGGGGATGAAACACACACTGGAGTAACAGAGTATGCCTAAGTACCGTTCAGCCACAACCACGCATGGCCGTAACATGGCAGGTGCCCGCGCCCTGTGGCGTGCCACCGGAATGACCGATGCCGATTTCGGCAAGCCGATCATCGCCGTGGTCAACTCGTTCACACAATTTGTTCCGGGCCACGTGCACTTGCGTGATCTGGGCAAACTGGTGGCGGAGCAAATCGAAGCCGCTGGCGGCGTGGCCTAAGAGTTCAACACCATTGCGGTGGATGATGGTATCGCGATGGGGCACGGTGGCATGCTCTACTCCCTGCCATCACGTGAGCTGATTGCCGATTCGGTCGAATACATGGTCAATGCCCACTGCGCCGATGCGATGGTGTGCATTTCCAACTGCGACAAAATCACCCCCGGAATGCTGATGGCCTCACTGCGCCTGAACATCCCGGTGATCTTTGTTTCTGGCGGTCCGATGGAAGCTGGGAAAACCAAGCTTTCTAACCAATTGATCAAACTGGACTTGGTGGATGCCATGATCCAGGGGGCTAACCCGAACGTCAGCGATGCGGATAGCGATCAGATCGAACGTTCCGCTTGCCCGACCTGCGGTTTTTGTTCCGGCATGTTTACCGCTAACTCGATGAACTGCCTGATGGAAGCACTGGGCCTGTCACAGCCGGGCAATGGCTCGCTGCTGGCGACCCACGCCGATCGTAAGCAACTGTTTTTGAACGCGGGCTCTCGTATCGTTGAACTGACCAAACGCCACTACGAGCAGGATGATGCCAGCGCGCTGCCGCGTAATATCGCGACCAAGGCTGCGTTTGAAAACGCCATGACGCCGGATATCGCCATGGGCGGTTCCACCAACACCGTTCTGCACTTGCTGGCCTCCGCGCAGGAAGCGGAAGTGGATTTCACTATGGACGACATCGATCGTCTGTCACGCCGTGTGCCGCAACTGTGTAAAGTGGCTCCGAGCACGCAGAAATACCACATGGAAGACGTACACCGTGCGGGTGGGGTGATCGGTATTCTGGGCGAACTGGATCGTGCCGGATTGCTGAACCGCGATGTGCGCAACGTGCTGGGCAAAAGCCTGACGGAAACGCTGAACGCTTACGACGTCATGCTGACCGATGATGACGCGATGAAAAGCATGTACTCCGCAGGGCCAGCGGGCATTCGTACCACACAGGCGTTCTCACAGGATTGCCGCTGGGAGTCGCTGGATACCGATCGTGAACAGGGCTGTATCCGTGCGCGTGAGCACGCCTACAGTCAGGATGGCGGTCTTGCGGTGCTGTACGGCAACATCGCGGAAAAAGGCTGTATCGTAAAAACCGCCGGTGTGGATGAAGGTAGCCTGGTGTTCCGTGGCCCGGCCAAAGTGTACGAATCTCAGGATGACGCCGTGGAAGCCATTCTGGGTGGTAAGGTGGTCGCGGGTGATGTTGTGGTTATCCGTTACGAAGGGCCGAAAGGCGGGCCGAGCATGCAAGAGATGCTCTACCCGACCAGCTTCCTGAAATCCATGGGATTGGGTAAAGCCTGCGCGTTGATCACTGACGGTCGTTTCTCCGGCGGCACCTCTGGGCTTTCCATCGGTCATGCTTCGCCTGAAGCGGCCAGTGGCGGCACTATCGGGCTGGTGGAGGAGGGTGACATCATTGCCATTGATATTCCTAACCGTACCATTGAACTGGTGGTGGCGGAAGATGAACTGGCACGCCGTCACGAGGCGGAGCTGGCACGCGGCGATGCGGCCTTTACGCCGAAAAACCGTCAGCGTCAGGTGTCCTTTGCCTTGCGTGCTTATGCCAGTCTGGCAACCAGCGCGGACCAAGGCGCGGTACGCGATAAGAGCAAGCTGGGAGGCTAAGTTCAATGGCGGTATCACTCCCTCTCCCCGACGCTCCGTGCGGCGCGGAGTATTTGCGTGCGGTGTTGCGCGCGCCGGTCTATGAAGTGGCGCGGGTGACGCCGCTTCAGCCGATGGATAAACTCTCGGCGCGTCTTGGCAACACCATTGTGGTGAAGCGCGAGGACCGTCAGCCGGTGCACAGTTTCAAACTGCGTGGTGCCTATGCCATGTTGGCAATCCTGACCGAAGCGCAGAAAGCGCACGGTGTGGTAACGGTCTCCGCCGGTAACCACGCACAGGATGTTGCGCTTTCGGCCAGCAAGCTCGGCATCAAGGCGCTGATCGTCATGCCGGTTGCTACCGCGGATATCAAAGTGGATGCGGTGCGCGGTTTTGGTGGTGAAGTGTTGTTGCACGGTGCCAATTTCGATGAAGCCAAGGCCAGAGCGATTGCGCTGTCGCAAGAGCAGCATATGACCTTCATTCCGCCGTTCGATCACCCGGCCGTAATTGCCCTGGCGATGGAGCTGTTGCAGCAGGATGCGCATCTCGATCGCGTGTTTGTACCCGTCGGTGGCGGTGGTCTGGCAGCCGGGGTGGCGGTGTTGATCAAACAACTGATGCCGCAGATTAAAGTGATCGGCGTTGAGGCGGAAGATTCCGCATGCCTGCGTGCGGCATTGGATGCCGGACACCCGGTGGATTTGCCGCGCGTTGGACTGTTCGCCGAAGGCGTGGCGGTCAAACGCATCGGCGATGAAACCTTCCGCCTGTGCCGGGAATATCTGGATGATGTCATCACCGTGGACAGCGATGCGATTTGTGCCGCATTGAAGGATATCTTTGAAGATGTGCGGGCTATAGCAGAGCCGTCTGGTGCGCTGGCACTGGCTGGGATGAAGAAGTATATCCAGCAGCATGGCATTCAGGGTGAACGGCTGGCGCATATTCTGTCGGGTGCCAACGTCAACTTCCACGGCCTGCGCTACGTTTCCGAACGCTGTGAACTGGGTGAACAGCGTGAGGCATTGCTGGCAGTAACCATCCCTGAGAGCAAGGGCAGCTTTTTGATCTTTTGCCAACTGCTGGGTGGGCGCTCGGTGACCGAGTTCAACGACCCTACGCCGATGACAAGGACGCCTGCATTTTTGTGGGGGTGCGTCTGACGCGTGGTCACGCTGAGCGGGATGAGATTATTGCAGAACTATCCTCGGGCGGTTACCAGGTGGTCGATCTCTCCGATGATGAAATGGCGAAGTTCCATGTGCGTTACATGGTCGGCGGACGCCCTTCCAAGCCGTTGCGGGAACAGCTTTATAGCTTCGAGTTTCCGGAATCTCCCGGCGCGCTGCTGAAGTTCCTGCATACGCTCGGCACGCATTGGAACATCTCGCTGTTCCACTATCGTAGCCACGGCACAGATTTTGGTCGCGTGCTGGCGGCGTTCGAAGTGACTGAGCGCGATCCGGAGTTTGAGCAACGCTTGCAGGCGCTGGGCTACGAGTGCCATGACGAAACCCAGAATCCGGCGTTTCGTTTCTTCCTGGCCGGTAACGCGGCGTAATGTCAGTGTGCCCGACGGTGGAATTTCACCGCCGGGCGCGCTATCGTGGTTGCCATTCAAGGGATTAGCAATGGCAGACCATCATGACAACGTTCAACGGTTTCCCACAGCAGAGCCTGACTTTTCTTCAACAGGTTCGACAGGAAAACAGCAAAGAGTGGTTTGACGACAACCGTGCGATATACGATGAGACGCTGGTTGCCCCGTTTCGCGCGTTGGTCGATGATTTGAGCCTGACGATGCTACCGATCGACGATCAGTTTGAAATTCGTCCCGCCATTGGTAAAACCTTGTCGCGTATCCATCGTGATACCCGTTTTTCTCACGACAAATCCCGCTACCGTAGCCAGATGTGGCTGACGTTTAAACGCCCGCGTAAAGACTGGACGGACGCGCCGGTGTACTTTTTCGAAATGGGTCCGGATTTCTGGCGTTATGGCTTGGGATACTATAGCGCCACGCGCGATACCATGGAGCTGTTTCGCCAGACGCTGCGCGACAACTCGCAGGCCTTTTTGGCAATGGCTGTGTGTCTGGCGCCTACGTTTACGCTGGAAGGTGAAAGCTATAAACGCCCGCTTATTAAGGATCAGCCTGCGGAATTGGCGACCTGGTACAACCGTAAATCCTTCCTGCCATGACCACGCGGCAAGATATGGACGCGCTGTTTTCTGCTGATTTGGTCACCACGCTGGCACAAGGTTTTCGCCAACTGGAGCCGCTGTATCGCTATCTGATGGGCATTGAGAGCATGAAGCGGCTGACGCCTGAACAGGAGGAGGGAAGCTGGTCGAGCTTCCAGGCGTCAGCGCGTTTTGAACGTTAGGGCTTTTGCCGCGTCATCACCATGTTGAACAGGTAGCTTTCGCCCTGCGTATCAAACGTCGAGATGCGAATTTCGTCATCGCTCACGCAGGTAAACAGGATCTTGGTGGTGCCGCCAAAGCTGCTTTCCCGGCGGCCAATCGCTTGCGTATCGCTCATCTGGCGGGCGGTAAACTCACCGTCATCCAGCCGGTTGGCGTAGCGGAACGCGACGGAAATGTTGCCGCTGATTTTCCCTTTTCCTGCGTCATGTCCAAACCGACCGCATTATACGGTGCTTTCTGGTCGTACATTTCCTGAAAATAGCTGCCGAGGTTGTCGTACTCTTCCTTGGTGAGGTCCTGCAAATAATCCTCGTAGCTGAACGCCCCATGGAAACACCCGGTGGTTTTTATCGGCGTAATGGGCGTCGGTAACGCGTGCTGGGCCACCTGATTGAGGTAGCGCAGTCGGTTAAGCTGCTGCTGATAGCGCTGGCGCAGGCAATCCTCATCCTGGCATTGGTTACGCGTGGTGAGCCAACTACGCTGGAACAGGTTTAATGCCTGTTCAAAGGGCTGGCTCTTCGTATAGGTGGTCAGCGCCGATCGTGCGGTCTTCCACTCCTGCGCCAGTTCATCATCCAACTGGCCGAGCAGCGGGTTTTGGCAAATCTGCTTTTCCTGCGCGTTTGTGCCTCATGCACAGTCGAACGAGACAGCCTGTGCATGAGGCACAAACGCGCAAGCCGCCAATGCCGCCACGGCAGAGAACACAGAGAGCTTCATAGGGGATCCTGTTTCATTCCTTGAGCAATTAGTGTTTGTTATACAGCCATATGCGCTGCTCCGCCAGTCCAGTGCACCAACGTAGAGTGCCGTGACCGTTTAACACAATCTCTTCCTGTTGGCCAATGTGTTAACAACATAGCGGCATGTCCAGAATCGAACACTGATATTCGCGACGGCGGAGTGACGTTAAGCTATTCACTAATTGTATCGGGTATTAGCCCGAGTGATTCGGTCTTATTAGGGATGTCTTGTGGCATTTCCTGCGAAAATGATTTGTCTCGCGGTTCACGTTCACCAGACATCAGGAGCAAATTCGTGACGGCAATGCTGTAGCGATAGAACATCCCCATGGTGAATCCCTTTCATTTTTACAACACAATGTTAAATGCAAAGTAAGAAAAATTAATGCAATTGCATAAATGCAATTGAGAAGAGTTTGCATTTGAAATAGTCTTTTTTTTGCATTATCAGCCACGAATATGTTGACTTATTTGTGATGCATAAAAATAGTATTGCAGTGAATGATGAGCGTGTGTCTGAAAATAAAAGGAAATTTTACCTCATTGGGCGGCTGTTTTTCGGTTATGTCTCGGTACTGAGTGTTGCATCGTCGCTATTGATGGCAGGGCAAACGTTGGCCGCCGAAACGGTAACCGGCAACGCTGATGTGATGGTGGTCATTGCGCAGGACGAGAAAAATACCGCGCTCCCCGCTTGTGGAATGATAGCGAAACAGAGTGCCGCCGGTACAAAAACGCAAATGCCGTTGGTAAAGACGCCACAATCGATTGCGGTGGTCACGCGCGCACAAATGGATAAGCAGCGGGTGAGGTCTGTCTCCGATGCGTTTAATTACTCTGTCGGCGTGCTTCCAAATTACCGGGGCTCCTCTAACCGCAATGATGAAACCATCGTGCGCGGTTTTCGCTATGCGCCTAAATTTCTTGATGGGCTGAGCTTTGGCCTGATCGGGCAAGGTGCCGGTATTGGAAAGATCGATCCCTGGTTGTTAGAACGCGTTGAATTGATTCGCGGCCCGGAGTCTGTCATGTATGGTCAGGTCGATCCTGGCGGTACGGTTATTATGACCAGTAAACGTCCCACGGCGGAAAAGATTCGCCACGTGCAGTTTAGTGCGGGTAACCAACGTTTTGGTGAAGCCGCGTTTGATTTCGGCGGTGTGCTGAGCGATGACAGCGCACTGTTATATTGCTTGAACGGGATAGCCAATACCCGGCAGTAATTTGTTAAAGATGCCAGACAACAACGCATCGCAATCGCCCCGGCGTTGACGTGGTTGCCCAATGCCGACACCAGTCTGACCGTACTTACCCGTTACCAATACGACACTGAGGCGGGTTTTCGTAACTTCCTGCCCGCTTACGGCACGGTGTTTGCCACCAACGCCGGTTATATTCCTTACTCGCTGAATGTCAGCAATCCGAATTACCATCACTCAACGCGTGAGCAGATAGCGTTCGGTTATATTTTTGAGCACTCCTTTAACAGGGCGATTTCTGTTCAACAGAATCTGCGCTACTCACAACTGCATGATAACTATAAATCTCTGGTTTACAGCACCGGCGGCAGCGCCACGGATACGACGCTAACGCGTAACCAGCAACGCGAAAAAATAGATGATGATGATGAATTGGGGATCGATACCCAATTGAAAGCGAGCTTCGTCACTAGCTCTGTGAACCATACCATACTGGTTGGATTATATCTGGCAGAAGCGTGACGCTAATTTGTGGCTCAATAGCGGAAGTCAGTACGATTTTGATTGGGCTCACCCTCACTATGGTGGGTCTTATCTGGAAAATGACAGCGACTTGCCCTTGGTACGCGGCGCGTTTAAAAAGCTCGATCAGGTAGGACTCTATGTGCAGGATCAGGCGGTATGGCAGCAGTGGAACCTGTTACTCTCTGGGCGTCACGATTGGACAGAAATTCGTACCTACGAGAGCACGCTCAACAATGCCAAAAGGCAGTCGAATGATGATGATTTTACCGGTCGTGCGGCGCTGCTGTATGCGTTTGAGAATGGTTTTTCACCCTATATCAGCTACAGCACTTCCTTTGAGCCTAATCTGGACAGCGGCATTCCGTGGTCGGCACCCTTCAAGCCCACAACCGGTGAGCAAACTGAAGTGGGGATAAAGTTTCAGCCGGTGGGACGCAACACCTTGTTAACGCTATCGTTGTTTGACATCACGCAGAAAAACATCACGTCATGGAACAGCAAACTCAAGTTCAACGAGCAAATTGGCAAAGTTGAATCACGAGGCGCTGAAGCGTAACTCCATACCCAAATCACACCCGCACTTAGCCTGATGTCGGCGTACAGTTATACAGAGGCGGAGACGAAAGAGAGCACCAATGCGAGCACGCCAGCAGGGAACAGGCCAGCGGCGACGCCACGCCATATGGCCTCCGCCTGGGGCACCTACTTTGTTCACAACGGCCCGCTGGCCGGGCTGACGGTGGGAACCGGTGTGCGTTACATTGGCAGCAGTTATGGCGATAACAAGGAGAGTTTCAGTGTGCCGCACTACATCCTGTATGACGCGATGGTGAGCTATGATTTAGGTTCAGCCTCGTCGCAGTGGAAAGGTGCGGTGTTACAGATCAATGTCAACAACCTGACCGATAAGCATTATGTGGCCTCTTGCAGTAATAACGAAGCCTGCTTCTACGGCGTTGGACGCTCGATTATCGCGACGGTTAGCTACCGCTGGTAATCCCTCAAACACTGTCCTGCAAGATATGCCAGAACGCGGCAATCAATGGCTCATTGAGTCGCTTTTTCTGCACGCAAACGCCGAGTTCAAACGGTTCCATCGCTTGTCCAGCAATACTGAAACGCGGTTACGCACTGGCTCTGGGCTGTTTTCCAGCACCACGTCCGGGATCAACGAGATGCCGCAGCCTAGTGCTACCATCAACACCATTGCCTCGTGTCCCGACACGGTGGCGTAAATCAACGGATTGGCGATGTGGTGACGACGGAACCAGACATAAATACGTTTTCGCACCGGGCCGTGCTCGGGCAAAATAAACGGAATCTGTGCCCAGTCTGGATTGGGTTGCCGTACCATCGACTGCACCGGTGATGCCAGTGCTGGGGCAATCAGTACCAGGGGGATCTTGCCGATAGGCATAAAATCGATGGTGGTAGGTAAGGTTTCCGGGTGGCCCGCGATGCCGAGATCGGCTTCATTGGACTGCACTTTTTCCACCGCATCGGCGGCATCGCCGGTTGTCAGCTTGATTTCGACCAGCGGATGCTGGGCGCGGAAACGGTCGAGGATCGGCGGTAGATGGCTATAGGCGGCGGTCACGGAACAGAAAATGCGTAGCTCACCGCTCAATGACGACCCTCGTTGCCCAATGGCGTGGCGCAATTGGGTGTATGTCGTTTCATGGGACGTGAAGAATTCGCAGACGAAGCGAACTACCTGAAAGGCAAAAAAGTGGTGATCGTCGGTTGCGGCGCGCAAGGGCTGAACCAGGGTTTGAATATGCGTGATTCCGGGCTGGATATCGCCTATGCGCTGCGTGCAGAAGCTATCGCGGAAAAACGTGCGTCATGGCGTAAAGCGACTGAAAACGGTTTTAAAGTCGGCACCTATGAAGAGCTGATCCCGCAGGCGGATCTGGTGGTGAACCTGACGCCAGACAAGCAGCACTCCGCTGTGGTTCAGGCTGTTCAACCGCTGATGAAGCAGGGTGCATCTCTGGGTTACTCTCACGGCTTCAACATCATTGAAGTGGGTGAGCAGATCCGTAAAGACATCACTGTTGTGATGGTGGCGCCGAAATGCCCGGGCACCGAAGTACGTGAAGAGTACAAACGCGGCTTTGGCGTTCCGACGCTGATCGCGGTTCACCCGGAAAACGACCCGAAAGGTGAAGGCATGGCGATCGCCAAGGCCTGGGCTGCCGCTACCGGTGGTCACCGTGCGGGCGCACTGCAATCTTCTTTCGTTGCCGAAGTGAAATCTGACCTGATGGGCGAGCAGACCATCCTGTGCGGTATGTTGCAGGCCGGTTCTTTGCTGAGCTTTGACAAACTGGTTGCTGAAGGCGCTGATCCTGCCTATGCGGAAAAACTGATTCAGTTCGGCTGGGAAACCATTACCGAAGCGCTGAAGCAAGGCAGCATCACACTGATGATGGATCGTCTGTCTAATCCGGCAAAACTGCGTGCTTACGCGCTGTCTGAGCAGTTGAAAACGATCATGGTTCCGCTGTTCCAGAAACACATAGACGATATCATCCCCGGTGCGTTCTCCAGCGGCATGATGGAAGACTGGGCCAACGACGACATTAAACTGCTGACCTGGCGTGAAGAAACCGGTAAATCCGCGTTTGAAAATGCCCCGCAGTTCGACGGTAAAATCGCAGAGCAAGAGTATTTTGACCACGGCGTATTGATGATCGCTATGGTTAAAGCCGGTGTAGAACTGGCGTTCGAAACCATGGTAAGCGCGGGCATCATCGAAGAATCCGCTTACTGCGAATCGCTGCACGAACTGCCGCTGATTGCGAACACCATTGCACGTAAGCGTCTGTATGAAATGAACGTGGTTATCTCTGATACCGCAGAATACGGTAACTACCTGTTCGCGAATGCCGCCGTGCCGTTGCTGAAACAGGCATTCATGGCTTCACTGCAAGCGGGCGACATCGGCAAGCCGGTGGCGGCTACCAGCGTAGATAATGCACAACTGCGCGACGTTAATGACGCGATCCGTAACCACCCGATCTAAGCGGTTGGTCAGAAACTGCGTGGCTACATGAAAGACATGAAACGCATTGCGGTTGCAGGCTAAGAATAAACGCATTACTTCGGCAATGAAAAAAGGCGCAACCGTGGTTGCGCCTTTTTTATGCGTGAAACACATAGTTCCTTAACGGCTTTGGAACTGGGCTTCTGCTTGTTGGAAGCGATCGGTGACGGCTTTGGAGGGCGCACGACCCATCAGGCTAACGATAAAGATCGCCAGGCTGGCAAAGAGAAAGCCGGGGATGATTTCATACAGATTAAACCAGGCATTTTGTTTCCAGATAATCACCGTGGCAGCCCCGATCAGCATACCGACCAGCGCGCCGTTACGCGTCATACGCGGCCACAGCAGGGAAATCAGGATCACTGGACCAAACGCGGCCCCAAAACCTGCCCAGGCGTAGCTGACCAGCCCCAACACGCGGTTTTCCGGGTTGGCGGCCAACAAGATTGAAATGACGGCAATCAATAACACCATAATTCGACCGACCCAGACCAGCTCGCGTTGCGTAGCTCCAGGACGGAAGAAGGGGCGGTACAAGTCTTCGGTAATGGCGCTGGAGCAGACCAGCAGCTGACAGCTCAGGGTGCTCATTACCGCCGCCAGAATAGCGGAAAGTAACACACCGGCGATCCACGGGTTAAACAGCAACATGGAAAGCTCAATAAATACCCGCTCGGCATTGTTGGTGACGTTGCCTGCTTGTTCCGGATGATTGCTGAAGTAGGCGATACCGAAGAAGCCCACGCTCACCGCCCCCGCAAGACACAGGATCATCCAGGTCATACTGATGCGGCGTGCACTGCGAATGGTGTGGTGAGAATCTGCTGCCATAAAGCGCGCCAAAATGTGTGGCTGTCCAAAGTAGCCAAGGCCCCAACCCAGTAACGAAATGATGGCGATAACGTCCAACCCTTTGAACATATCCAGATTGGCCGGGTTTTTCGCCGCGATCACCAACAGAGACGTATCGATGCCATCCAGCGCCAGAATCACCATCACTGGTGTCAGGATCAAGGCGAAAATCATCAGCGTGGCCTGTACCGTATCCGTCCAACTGACTGCCAGATAGCCACCGATAAAGGTATAGGCGATGGTAGCGGCCGCACCGGCCCACAATGAGGTGGCGTAGCTCATGCCAAAGGTGCTTTCGAACAAGCGGGCACCAGCAACGATGCCAGAAGCGCAGTAAATGGTAAAAAACACCAGAATAATCAAGGCCGCAATGACTCTCAGGATTTTTCTGGTGTCTTCGAAACGGTGTGTGAAATAGTCTGGCAAGGTCAGCGCGTTGTGGTTCACTTCGGTGTGAACGCGCAGACGACCTGCAACCCAGCGCCAGTTGAGGTAAGCGCCGATAGTCAGTCCGATAGCGATCCAGCTTTCAGAAATGCCGGAAATAAATATCGCGCCTGGCAACCCCATCAGCAGCCAGCCGCTCATGTCAGAAGCCACCGCTGAAAGTGCCGTGACCACACTGCCCATCCGGCGTCCACCCAGAATATAGTCGCCAAGGGTGGTGGTTGAGCGATAGGCGGCCAGGCCGATCAAGACCATTCCGAAGATATACACCAGAAAGGTCACCAGCATGGGTGTACTCATTGTCATTAGAATCTCCAAGTTAAAGCGCCCTGTCTATCCCCATCATGCTAGGGCATAAAGGCAAATCATATTGTTGGTATAACCTGACGGGAACGACGTCAGGTAGAGCGCAGTCTTCACGATTGCGGATCCCTCGTGCAGCCTGTTTTTTCTTATAATGTAAAGCGTTAACGATTTGTTATATTTCCTCGTCACGCCAATGTTATACACTTGTTAACTGCATTGCATCTTATGGCAACTCGCGAAAACCAGGTTGCATAATCCGATAACGACGGCCAAGCTTCGAAGGCATACCTTCAACAAATCAACGTTATCCTATCCCTCACTATCGATGATTATCTTGGCTTCACTGGAGTGAAACGATGAGATTCTCCACTATAGCGGTAAAGCTTGACGATGCGACCCGCAATCGTATCGAACGTACAGCGCAGCGCCTTGATCGTCGCATTGGTTGATTGAGCACGCTATTTTTTGCTATCTCGACGCCGTCGAGCGCGATGGTAAGGCTCCTGACATCACACCAGAGCAGGGTAAAGCATTTAACGTGCTCCGGAGATTATGCCGAAATCTCGTCAGGAAGGAAGCTATCAGCCGTTTTTAGCTTTCACGCAAACGCTGTTACCCCGTTCACCGCAGCGTGATGCTATCACGGCGGCGTACCGCCGTTCCGAGGGCGAAATGGTGCCGTTACTGCTCGAGCGGGTAGAACCGATGGCATCAATGGCACCGGCGGTGCAGGCGCTGGCCTATCGACTGGCGCAGACGCTGCGGCGTGAACAGCAGACCCATGGGCGAGCGGGACGGTTGCAAAGTTTGTTACAGGCCTTTTCCCTGTCATCGTCAGAGGGGATTGCTCTGATGTGCCTGGCAGAAGCGTTGCTGCGTATTCCAGGTGCCTCAACGCGCAATGCGCTGATCCGTGACAAGATCAGCAGCGGTGACTGGCATTCCAATTTGGGGAAAGGGCAATAGATGCTGCTGACCGGGAAGCTGGTTGCGACGCACAGTGAAACGCGTCTGGCACACACCCTGAAGCAACTGATTAACAAGGGGGGCGAGCCGGTCATTCGATTGGGGATGGATCGCGTGATGCGCCTGATGGGGGAGCAGTTTGTTACTGGAGAAACCATCGATGAGGCGCTGTCCAACGCGGAACATCTGGAACAGCAGGGATTTCGCTATTCCTATGACATGCTGGGCGAAGCGGCCCTCACCGAACAGGATGTGGAGGCTTACCTCAACGCTTATCAGCAGGCGATTCATGCGATTGGCATGGCATCTCAGGGGCGTGGGGTGTATGAAGGGGCCGGGTATCTCCATCAAGCTGTCGGCGCTGCATCCACGTTATAGTCGTGCGCAGTACGATCGCGTCATGGAGGTGCTATATCCCCGTTTGTTGGCGTTGACGTTGCAGGCGATGCAGTACGATATCGGCATTAATATTGATGCGGAAGAAGCAGAACGGCTAGAGATCCCCCTCGATCTGTTGGAGCGGTTGTGCCATGAGCCTGCGCTGGAGGGGTGGAAAGGGATCGGTTTTGTGGTGCAGGCCTACCAGAAACGCTGCCCGTTTGTGATTGATTTCCTTATCGATCTGGCACAGCGTACCCAGCGACGCCTGATGGTGCGATTGGTGAAAGGTGCTTACTGGGACAGCGAAATCAAGCGCACGCAAGTAGATGGTCTGGAGGATTACCCCGTCTATACCCTTAAAGTCTATACTGATGTCGCCTATCTGGCCTGCGCTCGCCAACTGCTGGCGGAACTGGATGCCATTTACCCGCAGTTCGCTACCCACAATGCTCATACCCTGAGCGCGGTGTATACGCTGGCCGGTGACAGTTATTACCCCGGGCAATATGAATTTCAATGCCTGCACGGTATGGGGGAGGCGCTTTATTCGCAGGTCGTCGGTCCCGAAGAACAGGGCAAGCTGGCGCGCCCCTGTCGGCACCCATGAAACCCTGCTGGCCTATTTGGTGCGGCGTCTATTGGAAAATGGTGCCAACACCTCGTTTGTTAACCGCATTGCGGATGCGGAGGTCTCACTGGAGCAACTGATTGCCAGCCCGATAGCTGAAGTGCAGGCGCTGGCATACAAAGAAGGGGCTCCCGGATGCCCGCATACGCGAATTCCTCTACCTGCTCAGATCTACGGTGCAGAGCGTTGCAATGCGCAAGGCGTAGATCTGACCGATGAGCGCCGTCTGGAAATGCTTGCAGCGGCCTTAAGCGCCGACGCCGCGCAGGTACGGCATGCGGCACCGATTATGGTCGATGCATCATCACCGTTGGCGGCTCGGCCAGTGATCAATCCGGCCCAACAGCACGATATCGTGGGATACGTGCGTGATGCCAGCGAGGAGGATGTGCGCATTGCGTTAGGCTGTGCGGTGCAGGCAGCAGAGCGGTTCTCGACGGTGTCGCTCCCGCAGCGGGTTGCCAGACTGCAACGCGCTGCTAGCTTGCTGGAAGCCGCGTATCCGCAGTTCATCGGGTTATTGGTGCGCGAGGCGGGGAAAACCGTGCCAAATGCCATTGCTGAAATACGCGAAGCGGTGGACTTCTTGCGCTATTACGCACAGCAGTCTGCTGCGGTGTCATCGGAACAAGTTTGCTCGCTGGGCGTAGTGGTTTGCATCAGTCCGTGGAACTTCCCGTTGGCCATTTTTACCAGGCAGATTGCTGCTGCACTGGCTGCGGGGAATGCGGTACTGGCAAAACCGGCGGAGCAAACACCACTGGTTGCCGCGTTGGCGGTGCAGCTGCTGCATCAGGCTGGCATTGCGCCTGATGTGTTGCAACTGCTGCCCGGCGCTGGGGAACGCGTCGGTGCGGCGCTGGTGCGCGATGCGAGCGTCAATGTGGATCGACCGCGGTTGCCAAGAGCTTGCAGCGCACGTTGGCAGAACGGTTGGATGCGCATGGGCAACCTGCGGTGCTGATCGCTGAAACCGGTGGGATGAATGCCATGATTGTCGATTCGTCCGCGCTGACAGAGCAGGTGGTCAGCGATGTCATGGCCTCAGCCTTTGACAGCGCAGGGCAGCGTTGTTCAGCACTGCGTCTGCTCTGTCTTCAGGAGGACATTGCAGAAGCGACACTGAACATGCTGCGTGGCGCCATGGCGCAGTTCCGCG
Organism: Candidatus Symbiopectobacterium endolongispinus; assembly: GCF_018777385.1. Classification (GTDB taxonomy): domain Bacteria; phylum Pseudomonadota; class Gammaproteobacteria; order Enterobacterales; family Enterobacteriaceae; genus Symbiopectobacterium; species Symbiopectobacterium endolongispinus. Next base: position 64,123 of record NZ_JAFJYB010000005.1, read on the forward strand.
TGGGCAATCCCGACAGCCTGGCAACGGACTGCGGCCCGGTGATAGACGATGAAGCCCGCGAACGGATCGAGCAGCATATTCACCTGATGCAAGCGGAAGGGCATTCGGTGTTTCAGGCGGCTTTCGGCGCACAGGCGTGCCTGGCCTCATGGCGACATGGCACCTTTGTCTTGCCGACGCTGATTGAACTGGACCAGGTAGCCAGCTTGCAACAAGAGATCTTTGGTCCGGTGCTGCACGTGGTGCGCTATGCGCGCGAGGGGCTGGATACGTTGATTGAGGAGATCAACGCCCTGGGGTATGGGCTCACGTTGGGCGTCCATTCACGGATTGATGAAACCATTTCGCGTATCACGCAGCGGGCGCATGTGGGTAACCAATACGTCAATCGCAATATGGTGGGGGCTGTGGTCGGCGTTCAGCCATTCGGAGGCGAAGGGTTGTCCGGTACAGGGCCGAAAGCGGGCGGGCCGCTCTATTTGCCACGCTTGCAGAGAACACCGCCTGGCCAACCCAGCGCAGCGAGCAACGCATTGGGCGTCAATGCCACATTGGCGACGACGCCGGAACGCGCGGGGTTTGCGCTACTGGTTGACTGGGCGCAACAACAGGGACGGCTGGCGGTGTTCGAGGCGGCGCAGAGCTACCGTGCCTGGGGCGCTGTCAGCGGTGTGATACGCCCGCTGCCGGGGCCCACTGGCGAACGCAATACCTATATGCTGACACCGCGCGATAACGTGTTGTGTCTGGCGCAGGAAAGTGACGATATTCTGCGCCAGTTGGCGGCGCTGCTGGCCGTGGGAAGTAACGCATTATGGCCTGACAGTGCAGCGTTACGTGAACTTGCCGGCAGCTTGCCGCTGGAAGTGCAGCGCCGCATCCGTTTTACGCCGGAATGGCAACAGGAAAGTGAGCATATTGGCGCGGTTATCTGTCACGGCGAGAGCGACATGTTGCGTGAGGTTAATCAGCGGATTACGCAATGGACGGGGGCGATTATTCCTCTGCTCGGCTGTGAACCAGGCAGTGACACGATCCCACTGGAGCGGTTATGGCATGAACGTGTGCTCAGCGTGAATACGGCGGCAGCGGGGGGAAATGCCAGCCTGCTGATGATAACGGAGTGATCACTCCGTACGCGCCGCGCATACTGCGCTGCGCAACAGTACGCCGGTTGCCAGAACGCTTAGTTGCGGTACAGCACCTTGATGATGTGATAGCCGAACTGGGTTTTTACCGGTCCAAAGGGTTTCAGCAACTCGCAGGAAAATACCGCCTTGTCAAAAGCGGGCACCATATCGCCCTGACGGAACTCACCCAGATTGCCCCCATCCCGTTTGGATGGGCAGGTAGAGTGCTTTTTAGCTAACTGCTGAAAGTCTGCCCCTTGCGCCAATTGGTCCAGTAGATCATTCGCCTGTTGTTCTGTATCGACCAGAATATGCAGTGCAGATGCCGTTTTCGCCATGGGAATACCTTTCATGTTATTAAGAAGCGTGAATTGAACAGGCCTCACGCCGACGCCGATGGCTGGCAATGTAGCACGATGCAGGCCTGATGTAGATCGGTAAAGGCGAATCCGGCCATCAAGATCTGTGCGGCTTTCTGCTACAATCGGCTTCCGTTTTTATTACGAGTTGAACGTCATGCGCCTGAATCCCAGTCAACAACATGCTGTCGAATTTGTCACCGGCCCTTGTCTGGTGCTGGCTGGCGCGGGATCAGGCAAAACGCGCGTTATCACCAACAAGATTGCTCGTCTGATCCGTAAGTGCGGCTATCAGGCGCGTCATATCGCCGCGGTGACCTTTACCAACAAGGCTGCGCGTGAAATGAAAGCGCGTGTGGCGCAGACCTTAGGGCGCAAGGAGACGCGTTGGTTGCTGATCGCCACCTTTCACACCCTGGGGTTGGAGGTCATTAAACGGGAATATGCCGCGTTGGGCATGAAGGCGAACTTCTCGCTGTTTGACGATCAGGATCAGGCCGCACTGCTCAATGAACTGACGGAAACCTGGTTGGAAGGCGATAAAACCCAGCTACAGCAGTTGACCGCCACCATTTCCAACTGGAAAAACGATCTGATGGACCCGACGCAGGCGGCGGCATCGGCGCAGTCGGAGCGTGATAAGCTGTTTGCGCACTGTTATGGTCTGTATCACGGCCACTTGCGCGCCTGTAACGTACTGGATTTTGACGATCTGATCCTGTTGCCAACGCTGCTGTTCAAGCGCAATGAAGAGGTGCGTGAGCGCTGGCAAAACCGCTTGCGCTACCTGCTGGTGGATGAGTATCAGGACACCAACACCAGCCAGTATGAGCTGATCAAACTGCTGGTTGGTGCACGTGCACGCTTTACCGTGGTCGGCGATGACGACCAATCCATCTACTCTTGGCGCGGTGCCCGTCCGCAAAACCTGGTACTGCTTTCACAGGATTTCCCTCAGCTTGAAGTGATCAAGCTGGAGCAAAATTACCGTTCTTCGGGCCGTATTCTCAAAGCGGCCAATATCATGATCGCCAATAACCCACACGTATTTGAAAAAAACTCTTTTCTGAATTGGGTTACGGCAGTGAACTGCAGGTGATCACCGCCAACAACGAAGACCACGAGGCGGAACGGGTGGTGGGCGAACTGATTGCCCATCACTTTATCAACAAGACGCAGTACAGTGACTATGCCATCCTCTATCGTGGCAACCATCAGTCGCGACTGTTCGAAAATATGCTGATGCAAAACCGCATTCCCTATCGCATCTCTGGCGGTACCTCCTTCTTTTCTCGTCCGGAAATCAAAGATCTGTTGGCCTATCTGCGCGTTTTGACCAACGCGGATGACGACAGCGCCTTTCTACGCATCGTCAACACCCCTAAGCGAGAAATCGGCCCCGCGACGCTACAGAAACTGGGTGAGTGGGCCAATGTGCGCAACAAAAGCCTGTTTACCGCCAGTTTTGATTTAGGGCTGGAAGCACACCTGTCTGGCCGTGGGTTGTCCTCACTGCAACGTTTTACCCACTGGATGCGGGAAATTGCCCAGCAGGCTGAGCGAGAACCGGTGGCGGCGGTGCGCGACTTCATTCACGGGCTGGATTATGAAAGCTGGCCGTATGAAACCTCAACCAGCCCGAAAGCGGCGGAAATGCGTATGAAAAACGTCAATCAGCTGTTTAGCTGGATGACGGAAATGCTGGCAGGCTCGGAGTTCGATGAACCGATGACGCTGACACAGGTGGTAACGAGGTTCACCCTGCGCGATATGATGGAGCGCGGCGAAAGCGAAGAAGAGGTGGATCAGGTGCAACTGATGACCATGCACGCCTCAAAAGGGTTGGAGTTTCCCTATGTGTATCTGGTGGGGATGGAGGAGGTACTACTGCCGCACCAGAGCAGCATTGACGAAGATAATGTCGATGAAGAGCGTCGCCTGGCGTATGTCGGTATCACACGGGCGCAACGTGAGCTGGTTTTTTACCCTGTGCAAAGAGCGTCGCCAGTATGGCGAACTGGTGCGGCCAGAACCCAGCCGTTTCTTGCTGGAACTGCCGCAGGACGATCTGCAATGGGAAACAGCGCACAAAGTGGTCAGCGCGCAAGAGCGGATGCAAAAGGGGCAAAGCCATCTGGCGAATCTGCGCGCGCAGCTGGCGCAGGCGCGCGATAAGGAGTAATACCGCTGTTACGGCGTGGCTTCCTCAATCACCAATGACCAATGGGCATAGCCCTGCCAACGGCTTTCCTGCTCCAGCGCTTCTGCGCGCAGGGGATGGGCGGCCAGCCAGCAGGTAGCTGGATGTGCAGGGTATCGCCGTCCGCCCGCAAGATGCTGTCAGGCAAGGTGTCATCACGGCGACGGCTGGCGAAAATAATCGCCAGTCGCAACAAACGGCATAAGCGCTGCGCAGGCAGTACGGGTACGGCGTTTTGCTGATTTAATGACTGAAGATCGAGCGCACCACTCTGATTTAACACCAGAATAGCCAGCAGTTTTTTCTGTGCCGGTGTGAAACTGGGAAGATCGCTGTTGCGTATGAGATAGGCGGCGTGTTGCGGAGCATTGCGAAAATCAATGGCCGGACCGATTTCATGCAGAAAACCGGCGCTGTGCAGCAACTCACGACATCGGTGATCCAACGGCCAATCCTGCGCCAGTTGGTGCAGGAAATTGTCGGCTAATGTGCTGACGCGCTGGCCCTGTTCACCGTCTAACAGGTAGCGGCGTTGCAGATTGAGCAGCGTGCGCTGGCGAATATCCTGCTCTACGGGCAGGTGCAGCATCCCGTATACCAAGCCTTCGCGCAGTGCGCCACCGGCCAATGTCATACTCTGAATGCCAAGTTCCTGGAAAATCGCCAACAGAATGGACAATCCGCTGGGGAACACTAGCGCCAGCTCTAACGTCAGGCCGTCAATTTCCAGTTCTTCCAGCTTATGGCACGCGATGGCATGCTCTTTCAGGGCGCACAGCTTGTCGAGCGTTAATGTGCTCGTCCATGCCCGAGGCGACCATAATCTCTTGCAACGCTTGTACGGTGCCGGATGCGCCCACGCACACTTGCCACCCCTGTGCACGCAGTTGGGCGGCCACGGGGCGTATCATGTCACCGGCAGCCTGTTCAGCACGGGCAAAATTTTCCGCTGTCAGGGTGCGATCGCTGAAATAACGCTCCAGCCAGGTCACGCATCCCATGGGCAAACTGAGTAACTGTGTGGCCTGTGCGGCGGTTCCGGTCGCCAGTTCGGTACTGCCACCGCGATATCCACCACCAGACGTTGTTCCGGACCGCCGGTGGTGTGGGCCACGCCCTGATAAATCAGGCGCGCTTCCTCTTCACCGCTGATGACTTGAATCGGCAAACCCAGGATCTGCTGCGCCTGCGCCAGAAATTCATCGGCATTGGTGGCAAGCCGCAGGGTCGCCGTCGCAACAACGCGGGTTTGCGTCTGAGGGATATCCTGCAAGCGTTCGGAAAACAGGCGCAAGCACTACCAGCCGCGCTGCATGGCTTCCTGTGACAAGCGGTTATCACGATCCAGTCCCGCAGCCAAACGCACTTTACGTTTAATGCGCGCTAGCGTTTTAATGCTGCCAGCGCTCTCCCGCACCACCAGCATATGGAAGCTGTTCGAGCCCGCCGCATACAGCGAGGAAGCATTTAGCATGGATGCTTAACTCGGTCTTTTACGGTTGCCGCGCGGTGCGCCGCTACGACGTGGCGGGCCACTGCTGGTGCGCGTGCGGAGCAAGCGCTTCGGCGCGGGCAGATTGGTCATCAGCGCATCACTATCGTATTTGCTTACCGGGATTGAATGGCCCGTATATTGCTCAATGGCAGGCAGGTTCAGCGCATACTCTTCACAGGCCAGGCTGATGGAGAAACCGCTGGCACCGGCACGTCCGGTACGGCCGATGCGGTGCACATAGTCTTCGCAATCGTCCGGCAAGTCATAGTTGAATACGTGAGTGACAGACGGAATATGAAGACCGCGCGCCGCAACATCGGTGGCGACCAGAATATCCAGATTGCCCTGCGTGAAGTCATCCAGAATGCGCAGACGTTTTTTCTGCGCTACGTCGCCAGTCAGCATACCAACGCGATGGCCGTCCGCAGCCAGATGGCCCCAGATGTCTTCGCAGCGGTGCTTAGTGTTAGCGAAGATGATGCAGCGGTCTGGCCACTCTTCTTCCAGCAACGTTTGCAGCAGGCGCATCTTCTCTTCGTTTGACGGATAGAACAGCTCTTTCTTGATGCGGTGCCCGGTTTTCTGCTCCGGCTCTACTTCAACGTACTCGGCGTTGTTCATCTGTTCAAACGCCAACTCACGCACACGGTATGACAGCGTGGCGGAGAACAGCATGTTCAGGCGCTGCGTTACCGGCGGCATGCGGCGGAACAGCCAGCGAATATCTTTGATAAAGCCCAGATCGTACATTATGTCGGCTTCATCCAGCACCACAACCTGAATGGCACCAAGGTCAATGTGATTCTGCTTAGCGTAGTCGATCAAGCGGCCTGTGGTACCGAGCAGGATATCAACACCCTGCTCCAGCACTTTAAGCTGCTTATCGTAACCGTCTCCGCCGTAAGCCAGACCCAGTTTCAAGCCTGTCGATTCTGCTAGCGCCTGTGCATCCGCGTGGATTTGCACGGCCAACTCGCTAGTGGGGGCCATGATCAGCGCGCGCGGCTGGTTGGTTTGACGCTCTGCCGAAGCAGGATGCGACAAGAGATAGTGGAAAGTAGACGCCAGAAATGCCAGCGTCTTGCCAGTTCCGGTTTGCGCCTGACCCGCGACGTCTCGGCCATCAAGGGCGAGAGGTAGTGCGAGTGCCTGGATGGGCGTACAGTTATAAAACCCTTTTTTTCAAGGGTTTTGATTACCTGCGGGTGCAGCGCGAAGTCGGAAAACTTCTGTTCAGTCAAGTGTATTTTGCTCATAGTGTGGTAGAATATCAGCTAACTATTGTTTTACGAAAGCGTATACAGTGAAATAAAGTCAAGCTTTGTTGGTTAATGCTACACCAACTCGCTAAAGATAATCCTGCGGAGTAAAAAAATGAGCGATAAAATTATTCACCTGACAGACGACAGCTTCGAAACGGACGTGTTGCGGGCCGAAGGGGCAACACTGGTTGATTTTTGGGCCGAATGGTGTGGTCCCTGCAAAATGATCGCTCCCATTCTCGATGAAATCGCTGATGAATTCGAAGGTCGCATCACCGTTGCTAAACTTAACATTGATGAAAATCCGGCGACTGCGCCGAAATACGGCATCCGTGGTATTCCGACCCTGCTGCTGTTCAAGAACGGTGAAGTGGCGGCAACGAAAGTAGGTGCGCTGTCCAAAGGCCAGTTGAAAGAGTTTTTGAACACCAATCTGTAATACCTGATAGATTTATCAACGCTATTTCATCGCACAAAGCGGTCAGTGTGGATTTCTCGTATTGACCGCTTGCCGCACGTCATGAAGCGTGCTAGATTCATCAGTACTGCATATCGTACTTGCCTATGTTTAAGTCTGAAAGTTTGAATCTATAGCATTACTCGCTGTCTATACCTTAACGCTGCCCGTAAACACGGCATAAGAATCCGTAGCGTGGTCAGGCAATCTAAAAGTATTACATTAATTGGTTTCAGGTGTCTTCGATCTCTTGCCGTCGTTTTGTATAGGGCTTGCGTGGTCAACGTGTAACACGTTCACGTATCAAGCCAAACGGAATGGTGTGATTGAGGGCGGTATATGATAGTGGCACGGTGACCCTTGCCATCCCATTCACGTTAATTGTTCGAGATTTACCCCGAGTTTAAGAACCCACCACTATGAATCTTACCGAATTAAAGAATACGCCAGTTTCTAAGTTAATTACTCTTGGCGAAAACATGGGGCTGGAAAACCAGGCTCGTATGCGTAAGCAGGATATTATTTTCGCCATTTTGAAGCAGCACGCAAAAAGTGGCGAAGATATTTTCGGCGATGGCGTGCTGGAAATCTTGCAGGATGGTTTCGGTTTCCTCCGCTCCGCAGACAGCTCCTACCTCGCCGGCCCTGATGATATCTACGTTTCTCCCAGCCAAATCCGCCGTTTTAATCTTCGTACTGGTGACACCATTTCAGGCAAGATTCGTCCTCCCAAAGAAGGGGAACGCTACTTTGCCTTGTTGAAAGTCAACGAAGTCAATTACGATAAACCTGAAAACGCCCGCAACAAGATCCTGTTTGAAAACCTCACTCCGCTGCATGCCAACTCACGTTTGCGTATGGAACGCGGTAATGGTTCAACTGAAGACCTGACAGCACGCGTATTGGATTTGGCGTCTCCGATTGGCCGTGGTCAACGTGGTTTGATCGTGGCACCACCGAAAGCCGGTAAAACCATGCTGCTGCAAAATATTGCACAGAGCATCGCGTATAATCACCCTGATTGCGTGCTGATGGTACTGCTTATCGACGAACGTCCGGAAGAAGTGACCGAGATGCAACGTCTGGTGAAAGGGGAAGTGGTGGCGTCTACCTTTGACGAGCCTGCCTCTCGCCACGTTCAGGTTGCTGAAATGGTGATTGAAAAGGCCAAGCGCCTGGTCGAGCACAAAAAAGACGTTATCATCCTGCTGGACTCCATCACCCGTCTGGCGCGTGCCTACAACACCGTGGTACCGGCGTCTGGCAAAGTGCTGACCGGTGGTGTGGATGCCAACGCCCTGCACCGTCCGAAACGCTTCTTTGGTGCTGCGCGTAACGTGGAAGAGGGCGGTAGCCTGACCATTATCGCCACCGCGCTGGTAGATACAGGCTCGAAGATGGACGAAGTGATTTACGAAGAGTTTAAAGGTACAGGTAACATGGAACTGCATCTGGCGCGTAAAATCGCTGAGAAGCGTGTATTCCCGGCTATCGACTACAACCGTTCCGGTACGCGTAAAGAAGAGCTGCTTACCACCTCCGAAGAGCTGCAAAAAATGTGGATCCTGCGCAAAATCATTCACCCGATGGGTGAGATCGATGCAATGGAGTTCCTGATCAACAAGTTGGCGATGACCAAAACCAACGATGAATTCTTCGACATGATGAAGCGTTCATAAGCAGGCAGTGTTCTCGGGGGAAAACGCCACGCGGGTCGTGGCGTTTTTTTTAGGAACTTACCGACCTTTACACTACAGGGTGTTTTTCCAGAGTATTCTAGGATATCCTGGCGTCATGCTTTCCGTTATGGTACGCATTGATTTGATGGCGTCATCATAACCCCGTTGCGAGTGCCTGCCCTGTGCATGCCCGCGCGATACCGTCGGCCGCATAATGATGTGGTGGTGAACGGCCCTGTTATGGCGAACCATGCTTCGCCGTGCCAGCCTGCGGCGGCTTGTAGCCATAAACGGTAAACTTACTCGCTATGCGTCTAGAGTTATTATTGATTTTCTTGTTTTCTCTGGCTTTTCTATTCCTGGCCCGTCGCGTGGCGGGGCCGCTTGGTCTTGTCGATCGTCCCAATCAGCGTAAACGTCACCAAGGTCTGATCCCGCTGGTGGGGGGCATTTCCGTTTATGCTGGCCTGTGCTTTACCTTCCTGGTTACCGACTACTACATTCCCCATTTCCGTTTTTACCTGCTGTGCGCCGGTATTTTGGTGTTTGTCGGGGCATTAGACGATCGCTTTGATATCAGTGTCAAAATCCGTGCGCTGGTTCAGGCGCTGGTGGCCATCGCCATGATGGTGTTCGCGCATCTCTCATTGCGCAATCTGGGAGAGTTGTTTGGCCCGTGGGATATGGTACTGGGGCCATTGGGCTATCTGGTGACGCTGTTTGCCGTGTGGGCGGCCATTAACGCGTTTAACATGGTCGACGGCATCGACGGTCTGCTCGGTGGCCTTTCCGTGGTGTCGTTCGGCGCGATGGGTATCCTGCTCTACGGTTACGGTCACCACAATTTAGCGCTGTGGTGCTTTGCCATGATTGCGGCCACGCTGCCGTACATCTTACTAAACCTCGGTTTTTTTGGCCGCCTCTATAAAGTGTTTATGGGCGATGCAGGCAGCACCATGATAGGGTTCACTTCCATCTGGATCCTGATGCAATCCACGCAGGGCAAATACCATCCGATTAATCCGGTAACGGCGCTGTGGTTGATCGCCATCCCGCTGATGGATATGGTTGCCATCATGTACCGTCGTTTGCGCCGAGGGATGAGCCCCTTCGCGCCGGATCGTCGGCATATCCATCACTTATTGATGCGCGCCGGGTTTACACCGCATCAGGCTTTTGTGTTGATCACCGTGGCCGCGGTACTGTTGGCGGGTATCGGCATGGCCGGAGAGTATTTCTCTTTCATTCCTGAATGGGCCATGTTGGTGCTGTTTTTACTGGCCTTTGGGCTTTATGACTATTGCCTGAAACGGGCATGGCGCGTGGCGCGCTTTCTGAAACGCATCAAGCGTCGAGCGCACCGTAACGACAATCATAGACACTCAACTTGAAACCACATCACTTTGGGGAAGTAATGAAACACGAAAACCCTGCTAACGGAACCTCTGGCGAAGCACATTACCGCGTGACGACGGGGGGGGGGGCCGGTATTGAGAATGAACTGGACATTCGTGGCCTGTGCGGTGCGTTGTGGAGAGGCAAATTCTGGATTGCCGGCGTAGCGCTGGCTTTCGCGCTGGTGGCGTTAGGGTATTCCTATCTTGCTCGCCAAGAGTTGAGCGCTATGGCAATAACGGACCGGCCTGGCGTTACGCGGCTGGGCGGTTATTATCCGCAACAGCAGTTCTTACGTAATCTGGATGCCAAAGCTTTTGCGTCGCTGCCGCCCGAAGCGCTGTCGGTGTCAGCTAAGGTTTACGACGAGTTTGTCATGCAGGTTACCGCGTATGATACCCGGCGCGATTTCTGGCTACAGAGCGACTACTATAAATCGCATCAGGAAGGTGATGTCAAAGCGGATGCGGCCTTGCTGGACGATCTGATCGCCGACATCCAGTTTACCGCGCGTGACGACGGTAAGAAGACCTTCGATAGTGTGCGCCTGCCGCCAATCGCCTGTTGCGCGACTATATCGAATTTGCCAGTAAGCGCGCCGCACTGCACCTTAACGGTGAGCTGAAAGGCGCCTGGGCGGCACGTAAGGTCTTTTACAGTCACAGATTCAGCGTCAGGAAGCGGTCGCGCAGGCGATTTTCGATCGCGACCTGAATAGCGTGAAGATGGCGCTAAAAATTGCGCAACAGCAGGGGATAAGCCGCAGCCAGACCAATACCCCAGCGGAAGAATTGCCGCCTTCAGAACTTTTCCTGTTGGGGCGTCCGATGTTACAGGTGCAATTGGAGTCCTTGCAGGCCAGTGGGCCGCGCTTCGACATCGATTATGACCAAAATCGCGCCATGTTGGCGACGTTAAGCGTTGAGCCAACGCTTGATGCGGCATTGCCGACTTACCGTTATCTGCGCACGCCGGAGGAGCCGGTGAAGCGAGACAGTCCGCGTCGCCTGTTCTTAATGGTGATGTGGGGCGCTATCGGTGCATTAACCGGGGCGGGCATTGCATTGGTTCGCTGTAAACCTCAGCGGCGGATGGATTGACCGTTTATGCCGCCTGAAATGGCAGCCCCTAACCTGATGAAAGAGATTCATAGTGAAAGTGTTGACTATTTTCGGCACCCGTCCAGAAGCCATCAAAATGGCCCCTCTGGTTTATGCCCTGGCTCAAGATGAAGCCTTTGAATCGAAAATATGCGTAACAGCCCAGCACCGGGAGATGCTGGATCAGGTGCTGCGTTTATTTGCTATTACGCCGGATTATGATTTGAACATTATGCAGCCGGGCCAGGGGCTGAGTGAGGTCACTTGCCGCATACTGGAAGGACTGGAACCGGTATTGACGGCGTTCAAACCCGATCTGGTGCTGGTGCATGGTGATACCACCACACTGGCCGCCAGCCTTGCGGCGCTGTATCAGCGTATTCCCGTCGCTCATGTGGAGGCCGGGTTGCGCACGGGCAATCTCTATTCTCCGTGGCCTGAAGAGGCCAACCGTAAGCTGACCGGCCATTTGGTGACGTATCACTTTGCGCCAACCAAGCGGGCGCGTGATAACCTGCTGCGGGAAAACCTCGGCGACCGGCAGATCCTGGTGACGGAAAATACGGTTATCGATGCGCTGTTCTGGGTGCGCGATCGTATTCTTGGCGATGAAACATTGCTCTACTCCCTGGATACCCACTACGGTTTTCTGGATGCGAATAAAAAACTGATTCTGGTCACCGGGCATCGCCGTGAAAACTTTGGCGGCTGGTTCGAGCGTATTTGCACGGCGTTGGCGGTCATTGCATCGCGGTAGACCCGTGGTTTATCGTGGCGCAAAATCCGCAGCAGGCGCGTTTGATACACACGGCGCGGTTGGTGAACGACGGTAAGCCGTTGTGGGTGGTCGATCGCGTCAAAATGGCGGTAGCGGATTATCTGGTGCAGAGCGGAAAACGCGCCAGTGACGTGACCATCGCCTGTTTTGGGCTGGCGTTTAAGCCGGATATTGACGATTTGCGCGAAAGCCCGGCGGTCGGGATTACCGAAATGATTGCGCAGTGGCACAGCGGCACGACACTTGCCGTGGAGCCGAATGTGACTGCGTTGCCGCCACGTTTGACCGGGTTGGTTACGTTGACGGAATTACCGGCGGCGTTGCGTGAGGCGGATGTGGTGGTGATGCTGGTCGATCACCGTGCATTCCGCGCGATAGAACCTGAAAAGATAAAACAACAGTGGATTGTAGACACGAAAGGAGTATGGCGTTGAAACGTATTTTGGTGACAGGCGGCGCAGGGTTTATTGGCTCCGCGCTGGTACGCTATCTGGTAACGGAAACGCAAGACAGCGTCGTGGTGGTCGATAAGCTGACATATGCCGGTAATCTAGCATCATTGGCGCCGGTGGCGACCAGCGATCGTTTTGTGTTCGAGCAGGTTGATATCTGCGATCGTCCCGCGTTGGATCGGGTATTTGCCACGTATCAGCCGGATTTGGTGATGCATCTGGCGGCGGAAAGTCACGTTGACCGCTCGATCGATGGTCCGGCGGCGTTTATTGAAACCAATATCGTCGGTACCTATCAGATGCTGGAAGCGGCGCGCCACTACTGGAACGCGCTGGATGGCAAGAAAAAAGCGGCTTTCCGTTTCCATAATATTTCCACCGATGAGGTGTTTGGCAATCTGCATGGCACGGACGATCTGTTCACCGAAACCACGCCGTATGCGCCCAGCAGCCCTTATTCCGCATCCAAAGCCTCCAGCGACAATCTGGTGCGTGCCTGGATGCGCACCTATGGGCTGCCGACAATCATCACCAACTGCTCCAATAACTACGGTCCTTACCACTTCCCGGAAAAATTGATTCCACTGATGATCCTCAACGCAATATCCGGTAAGCCGCTGCCCGTGTATGGCAACGGTGCGCAGATCCGTGACTGGCTGTTTGTTGAAGATCATGCGCGTGCGCTTTACCTCGTGGTGACGGCGGGTGAAATCGAGGAAACCTACAATATCGGCGGCCATAACGAGCGTAAAAACCTCGACGTGGTGCATACCCTGTGCGATCTGCTGGAAGAACTGGCACCGCAAAAACCAGCGGGTGTAACCCATTATCGCGATTTGATTACTTACGTGACTGATCGACCCGGACATGACATGCGTTATGCCATCGATGCCAGCAAAATGGCGCGGAAGCTGGGTTGGAAACCACAGGAAACGTTTGAAACCGGCATGCGTAAAACGGTGTTGTGGTATCTGAACAACGAAGCCTGGTGGCGCAGTGTGCAGGATGGCTCCTATACCGGAGAACGGTTGGGGCTGGACGCATAATCGACGCGTTTGTCGTGCCCGTGTGTCAGTAACAGCAGCGTGCAGGCCATTACAGGAGAGGCGATGAAAGCGACGATCCGTGCGCATCTGATGCCGTTAGCGTGGGAAAGCGATTTTTTTCGCCCTCCCCAGCGCGCGCCTGTCGTTCAGTGATGATGCGCCAGTGCTAACATCTGAGGCGTTGACCGCGTATGCCGTGGTGCAAGCCAAGGTCGCTGCCAGCGATCTGGCGACGATCGATGCGCTCTCTGCCGAAGGTTTCCAACTGGCAGAGAGCGAAGTGGATTTTTGCCTGCCCATCGATTCTGTCGAGGCGGTGCTTCCGGCCTGGCGCGTGGCGGATAACGCAGATATTGCGCTTCTGCGTGATGCCGCTTCGCGCGTTTTTTCGCAGAGTCGGTTTCGCACACCCTGGTATCACGCTGCGGACAGCGGGCGTTTTTATGCGCAATGGGTGGAAAACGCGGTACGTGGCACCTTTGACGATGTTTGCCTGATTGCACACGACGCGCAGGGCGAGCCGCTTGGTTGGGTGACACTGCGCCAAACGCAGACGGACCAGGCGCGCATCGGCCTTCTGGCCGCGTGGCCGGGTACTTCCGGCGGGGTGGGCATGCTGCTTATGGCACTGGCAAGGCACTGGTGCCAACAGCGGCACGTGGCGCACCTGTGGGTGGCTACGCAGTTGGGTAATACGCGCGCGCTGCGCCTTTATCAACGCTCTGGCGCGCAGATTCATGACACGGCGCATTGGTTTTACAGGAGACCGCATGATTCCCTTTAACGCTCCCCCGGTTGTGGGTACCGAGCTGGACTATATGCAGGCCGCCATGAGCAGCGGCAAGCTGTGTGGTGACGGCGGTTTTACTCGCCGCTGCCAGCAATGGCTGGAGCACTATTCTGGCAGCAAGAAGGTGTTATTGACCCCCCCTGTACCGCATCGCTGGAAATGGCAGCCATCCTGCTGGATATTCATCCGGGGGATGAAGTGATCATGCCCAGCTACACTTTCGTTTCCACCGCCAATGCCTTTGTACTTCGTGGGGCAACCATCGTTTATGTCGATGTACGCCCGGATACGCTGAACATCGATGAAAGCAAAATTGAAGCGGCGATTACCGACAAAACCCGTGCCATCGTGCCGGTGCACTATGCCGGTGTGGCGTGCGAGATGGACGCCATTATGGCGCTGGCGGAAAAGTACGAGCTATGGGTGGTGGAGGATGCCGCGCAAGGGGTGATGGCGCGCTACAAAGGGCGTCCGTTGGGGGCGATTGGTCATATTGGCTGCTTCAGTTTTCACGAAACCAAAAACTACACGTCCGGCGGAGAAGGCGGTGCCATACTGATCAACGACCACGCGTTGGTTGAGCGGGCGGAAATCATCCGCGAGAAAGGCACCAACCGCAGCCAGTTTTTTCGCGGTCAGGCCGATAAATATACCTGGCGCGATATTGGTTCCAGCTACCTGATGGCAGATATTCAGGCTGCCTACCTGTGGGGGCAGTTGGAAGCCGCCGGGCGCATCAACGAACGACGTTTGCGCCTGTGGCATAACTATTATGATGCCTTCCGCCCGTTGGCGGAGGCTGGGCGCGGCACACTGCCAGCACAATGCGCACCTGTTTTACCTCAAGCTGCGCGATATTGACGATCGCGCCGCGTTTATTCATGACATGAAGGATGCAGACATCCTGACGGTGTTTCACTATATTCCGCTGCATACTTCGCCTGCGGGGCTGCGCTTCGGGCGTTTTTCCGGTGAGGATCGTTACACCACGCGGGAAAGCGAGCGACTCGTCCGGTTGCCGCTGTTTTATAATCTATCAGATGTGAATCAGCGTATGGTGATCAACACCATCCTGAGCTTCTTTTCCTGATATGTCATTGGCAAAATCGTCCTTATGGACGGCGGGTTCGACGCTGGTCAAAATCGCCATTGGCCTGGTGGTTATCAAATTGCTGGCAGTGGCCTTCGGCTCGAGCGGCGTGGGGCTGGCGGGGAATTACCGCCAACTGATCACGGTGTTGGGCGTGCTGTCAGCCGCGGGAATATTTAATGGTGTGATCATGCTGGTGGCGCGCCATCAGCGGCAGCCTGAGCCGTTGCAACAGGTTTTGGGGACGTCAGCGACGCTTATTGCGCTCTTTTCATCGGCGTTAGCGCTCTCTTTGTGCTGGCAGCAGGGACGATAGCCACGGTGCTGTTTGGCGACGATCGCTATCGTGACGTGATCCGTCTGCTGGCGTTGCTGCAAATGGGCATTGCCTGTGCCAACTTCTTTTTGGCTATCCTGAAATGGTATCGGGACGCACAGGGCAATGCGCTGGCGATTGTCGGGGGGCAGCCTGATTGGGCTGGTGGCGTTTGTTGCCTGCTTTCTGCTGGGGGGGCTACGCTGGTGCGCTGGTAGGGCTGGCGCTGGTACCGGTGTTGATCGCGCTGCCCGCCGGTGTGTTGCTGTTGCGGCGTACCCCTTTGCGTTGGCAGCATTTGCGTCCGGTATGGGATCGTGCGTTCGCCACGCAGTTAGGGAAATTTACCCTGATGGCGGTGATGACGGCGGTAACGGTACCCGTTGCCTATATCATGATGCGTAACGTGCTCGCGGCGCATGCCTGGTGGGATGCGGTCGGCTTGTGGCAGGGAGTGAGCTCGATATCCGATGCTTACCTGCAATTTATCACCGCCGCGTTTTCGGTCTATTTGCTGCCGACGCTGGCGCGATTGCAGGAAAAACCGGCGATTGCGCGAGAGATCGGCCGTGCGTTGCGGTTTGTTATCCCTGCGGTGGCTGCTGTCGGTCTCGCTATTTGGTTACTGCGCGATGTGACTATCTGGCTGCTGTTTTCCCCGCAGTTTGTGCCGATGCGCGATCTCTTCGCCTGGCAACTGGTGGGCGATGTGATGAAAGTGGGGGCCTATGTCTTTGGTTATCTGGTGATTGCCAAAGCGGCGCTGCGCTTTTATCTGCTGGCGGAATTGAGCCAGTTTCTGTTGCTAAGTGGTTTCTCCCAGTGGTTGATTCCGCGCCACGGCGCATTGGGGGCCACGCAAGCCTATATGTTGACCTATGTGGTTTACTTTTTCCTGTGCTGTTTTGTTTTTCTTATTTACCGTAGGCGACCATGACGACACTGATTCACGTGCTGGGATCGGATATCCCACATCATAACCAGACGCTGCTGCGCTTCTTCCATGACGTGCTGGCAACACAACTCCCTGCGCCCGTGGTCACGCATTTTATGGTGGTATCCGGTGATGAGGGCTTGCCGCAGGCTTTTCCTGGGTTGACGTTAACCTGCTATGCCGATAAACGTGCGCTGGCGCAGGCGGTGGTGACGCGGGCGCAGGCAGATCGACAGACGCGGTTCTTTTTCCACGGACAGTTTAATCCGTGGATTTGGCTGGCGCTGTTGGGTCGGCGTATCAAACCGGCACAGGCCTATTGGCATGTGTGGGGCGCGGATCTGTATGAAGAGGCCACGCAGTGGAAGCATCGCCTGTTTTACCTGCTGCGTCGCATGGCACAGGGGCGTATCGGTCATGTCTTTGCCACGCGTGGCGATCTGGATTTCTATCGGCAGCGGCATGCGGATGTGCCTGCCTCCTTACTTTATTTCCCCACCAAAATGAACCCGGCGCTGACGGAAGAGACCGTGACCAAACCGCTGGCTGGACCGATGACGGTGCTGGTGGGTAATTCCGGTGATAAGAGCAATCGGCATATCGAAGCGCTGCGTGCCATTCATCAGCAACTGGGGCCGCAGGTGCGGGTGATTGTCCCCATGGGATATCCCGCAAACAATGAAGATTACATCAATCAGGTGGCGCAGGAAGGTGAAACGCTGTTTGGCACGAAGCAGTTTCAGTTGCTGCGCGAACAGTTGGCGTTCGATGATTACCTGAACCTGTTGCGCAGTTGCGATCTCGGCGTATTTATCTTCCCGCGTCAGCAAGGCATAGGTATGCTTTGCCTGCTGATTCAGTGCGGGGTGCCCTTTGTCATCAGCCGGAAGAATCCCTTCTGGCAGGATCTGGCCGAGCAGCATTTACCTGTGCTGTTTTACGGCGATACGTTGACGGAAGCTGTGGTGCGTGAAGCGCAACGTCAGATCGCCAGCGTGGATCAGCGCCGCATCGCGTTCTTCCAGCCTAACTACCAGCGAGGATGGCTCGATGCCTTGACGTTGGCGGCGGAGACGAAACCATGACACAGGGTGAGTTCGGCGGCTTGGTCGTGGTGTATCTGTTTGCCGTCAGTTTTATTCTTTTTTTGACCTGGCAGGAGTTTCGTCGAGTACGATTTAACTTTAACGTACTGTTCTCAATGCTGTTTCTTCTGACATTCTATTTCAGTTTTCCCTTTACCTGCCTGCTGGCGTTCAAATTCAATGTGGCAGTGGTGCCCGCGACCTATTTACTTCAGGCGCTGCTGTAGGCAACCGCGTTTTACGCCATCTATTACGTGGCTTATAAAACCCGTCTGCGGGCGCAACGCCGACCGCCCGGCGAACCATGGCTCATAATGAATCGTGTCGAAACGCACCTGACATGGCTATTGCTGGCGCTGGTGGCCGTGGTGATAGTGGCTATCTTCTTTATAAACAACGGTTTTTTGCTATTCAAACTGCGCACCTATAGTCAGATTTTTTCCAGTGAGGTCTCGGGCGTTGCCCTGAAGCGCTTCTTCTATTTTTTTATCCCCGCCATACTGGTGGTCTATTTTCTGCACCAAACGCGCCGTGCCTGGCTGCTGTTTCTGGTGGGCACCGTCGGTTCGGAATACTGACCTACCTGATTGTCGGCGGTACGCGGGCGAATATCATTATCGCTTTTGCCCTGTTCTTGTTTATCGGCATCCAGCGCGGTTGGATCACGCTATGGATGCTGGTCGCGGCGGGGGCAGTGGGCGTGACCGCCATGTTCTGGCTGGCATTAAAACGCTACAGTCTGGACGTAAGCGGTGCGGAAGCGTTTTACACCTTCCTTTATCTGACACGCGATACCTTCTCGCCGTGGGAAAATTTGGCGCTGCTGTGGCAACACTATGGTGACATCGAATTTCAGGGGCTAGCTCCCATTGTGCGTGATTTTTATGTCTTTATTCCGTCCTGGCTGTGGCCCGCTCGTCACAATCTGGTGCTCAATAGCGCTAATTATTTCACTTGGGAAGTGCTCAATAACCATTCCTGGTTGGCGATTTCGCCTACGTTGCTGGGATCGCTGGTGGTGATGGGCGGCGTGTTGTTCATTCCGCTCGGTGCCATCGTGGTCGGCCTCATCGTCAAGTGGTTTGATGCCCTGTATGAATCGGGTCGTCTAAGCAAGAATCGCTACAGCGCAGCGGTGCTGCAAAGTTTCTGCTTTGGTACCATCTTTAACCTGATAGTGTTGGTGCGAGAAGGTGGCGATGCTTTTGTGTCGCGTGTGGTGTTTTTATCCTGGTGTTTGGGCTGTGCGTGCTGGTGGCGAAGCTGCTGTATTGGCTGTTTGAACGTGCGGGCCTGATTCGTCAGCGTTGGACGCGTTCGCATACGGCATCGGTGACCTTGCCCCCCACACTCCGGATACGCCATAAGGAACCCTCATGGAAAATCCCGCTTCTGTCCCGCTTTATCGCATTTGCAATATCCCGCTGCACGGATTTGCGGACCAGGCTGCCCGTCTGGCTTACCTTTTCGCTGAGGGAGAGGTAAAAACCGGCACGTTAGTGGCAATCAACGCCGAGAAGGTGTTGGCGGCCGAGCAGGATAAGCCGCTGTGGGATTTGATTGCCGAGGCCGAATACAAGTATGCCGATGGCATCAGTATTGTGCGCGCCATCAGGCGTAAATATCCTCAGGCGCAGGTGACGCGTGTCGCCGGTGCTGATTTGTGGGAAGCGCTGATGCAAAAAGCCGGTGCGGAAGGCACCCCGGTTTTTTTGCTGGGCGGAAAACCGGCGATACTGCGCCAAACGGAAGAGAAACTGCGGACTCAATGGCAGGTGAATATTGTTGGCAGTCAGGATGGTTATTTCCCACCGGAACAGCGCGATGAGGTGTTTGAACGGGTGCGCGCCAGCGGGGCGCGCATCGTTACGGTGGCGATGGGTTCCCCTCGCCAGGAGATATTGATGCGTGATTGCCGCCGTTACCATCCGCAGGCGCTTTATATGGGCGTGGGTGGCACTTATGACGTCTTCACCGGGCACGTGAAACGCGCGCCTCTGGCGTGGCAGCGTATGGGGTTGGAGTGGCTCTACCGGTTGTTGAGCCAACCCAGCCGCATTACGCGTCAGATTAAACTATTAAAATTCCTCGCTTACTACTTCAGCGGGCGCCTGTAACGGCGTGACCATCTGCTGAGCCATCGGTATTGGTTATGACGATTGGCTCTTAAAACAAAATTGTTATTCTTATTTGATTTTAAATGACTATTTGCTAATCAGGTAAAAATGCAGAAGGATATGCTGCATAAAATGTGCGAACCAGCTCAATAGCGGGATGGGCACGATAAAACCCGGTATGAAACCGGGAGGAAAACACAACATTTAAGACTGATGATCTATGGCAAACGAGGAAACGCAAGGCAAACTCCACCGTGGGCTTGAGGCGCGACATATTGAGTTGATCGCGCATTGGTGGAACGATTGGCGTTGGGTTGTTTATTGGCGCGGCGAGCGCATTGAAGTGGGCCGGCCCTTCTGTGCTGCTGGCCTATATCGTCGCCGGGATATTCGTTTTCTTTATCATGCTCTCAATGGGTGAAATGCTCTATATGGAACCGGTCACCGGCTCCTTTGCCGTGTATGCGCATAAATACATGAGCCCGTTTTTTGGCTATCTCACCGCGTGGGGTTACTGGTTTATGTGGATGGCGGTCGGGATTTCCGAAATCACCGCCATCGGCGTTTACGTGCAGTACTGGTTCCCGGAACTGCCGCAGTGGATCCCCGCTATCGTATGCGTGGCGCTGGTGGCGCTAGCCAACCTGGCCGCTGTGCGTTTGTACGGTGAAATCGAGTTCTGGTTTGCCATGATTAAAATCACCACCATTATTGTGATGATTGTCGTTAGCGTTGGCATTATCTTTTTTTGGTATTGGCAACCACGGCCAGGCGACCGGCTTTGCCAATCTGACCGAGCACGGCGGCTTCCTGGCGGGTGGCTGGAAATGGCTGTTATTTGCACTGTGTCTGGTGGTGGCCTCTTATCAGGGCGTTGAGCTGGTTGGGATCACTGCCGGTGAAGCCAAGAACCCTAAAATTACCCTGCGGCGCGCAATTAATAACATCCTGTGGCGTATTCTGATTTTCTATGTTGGTGCCATTTTTATCATCGTCACCATTTTTCCATGGAATGAAATTGGCACTGCCGGCAGCCCGTTTGTGCTGACCTTTGCCAAAATCGGGATTACCGCTGCGGCAGGTATCATTAACTTTGTGGTGCTGACCGCTGCGCTTTCAGGCTGTAACAGCGGGATGTACAGTTGCGGTCGTATGCTTTATTCACTGGCAAACAACCGTCAGCTCCCGGCCTGGATAGGCAAAGTCACAGCCAGCGGCGTGCCTGCGGCAGGTGTTGCTGTCTCGATTTTTTGTCTGCTGTTAGGTTCGGCGTTAAACTACATTATTCACAACCTGGAAAAAGTGTTCGTCTATGTCTACAGCGCCAGCGTGCTGCCGGGCATGGTGCCGTGGTTTGTGGTACTGATAAGCCAACTGCGGTTTTGCCAGCAGCATCAGGCACAATTAGTAGGGCATCCGTTCAAATCCGTGCTGTTTCCGTGGGTGAACTATCTGACTATGGCCTTCCTGCTGTGCGTATTGGTGGGAATGTACATCAATGAAGACACGCGGATGTCCTTATTGGTGGGGATGGCGTTTCTTGCCGTGGTTAGCGTGATTTATGCCATGCTGGAAGGGCGCAAAAAGCAGGCATTAACGGCACCAGAAGCCTGATTGAGGGGTGGGGATCGTCGCTGACTGTTTGTTTTCGGTACGAAATGCGCAAAGCATAAGCAAACGCATCATTTCGATAAAAAAGCACTAGACAGGCAGAGATTAAATCCGTACTATCCCCACCCGCAACGGCGCTATGCGCCCGTAGCTCAGCTGGATAGAGCGCTGCCCTCCGGAGGCAGAGGTCTCAGGTTCGAATCCTGTCGGGCGCACCAATAACTTTTTTACAAGAATTGTGTGCAAGAGCTGCGGTGGTACAATTCACCGTAAGGGGCGTACCGGTTTTATCGTTAGTTGTAAGCAGTACATTGGTGGCTATAGCTCAGTTGGTAGAGCCCTGGATTGTGATTCCAGTTGTCGTGGGTTCGAGTCCCATTAGCCACCCCAGATTCAGATGTTCGTGAATGTATGCGAAGGTGGCGGAATTGGTAGACGCGCTAGCTTCAGGTGTTAGTGTCCTTCAGACGTGAGGGTTCAAGTCCCTCTCTTCGCACCAACGAACATTATCAATAGTCAGTGTGATACACTGATGGCGTTGAAAAAAAGCATTTCGGCGAGTAGCGCAGCTTGGTAGCGCAACTGGTTTGGGACCAGTGGGTCGGAGGTTCGAATCCTCTCTCGCCGACCACTTTCCGTGAAAAGCGGCTATTCCTGAGGAATAGCCGCTTTTTGCTTTCTCCATCCGTCGCATAGCCTGTTCTGTGGAAAACGCCCCCGCTGTGCGAGGGCGAAAATCGCTTATTCCGCTTTACCGCCCTACAGCACTTTATCACTGCCGAAATACTTCTCTGCCAAGGCTTTTAACTGGCCGTTCTGACGCAGCTGTTGCAGTTTCTGATTGAATGCTGCCAGCAACTTGTCGCCTTCCGCCGTTTTGGCAAACGGGAGCGTGACTTGTTCATTGGAGATGGGTTCACCCACCAGCTTCAGCGGCAGGTGACGTTTATTAATCTCTGCCAACAGGATAGGGCGGGAATTGACATAGCCTTGAACGCGATTGTTGATCACATCATTCATTGCCCCGTCGCGGGTTTCATAGGTGCGGATGGTGACGTCATTGTTGGGAAAGGCGTTGTGCAGGTTGGTCACGTGTGTCGAGCCTAATACGCCAGATACGGTTTTACCCTTGAGATCGTCCAGAGACTGAATGTCTTTGTTCTCAACGCTGGTGACGATTTGCGTTGCGTAAGTGAGGTAAGTGTCGGTGAAGTTATATTTTTTCTGACGTTCGGTGGTTTTCACGAAATTATTGGCCACGGTATCCAGCTTTCCAGCCTCCAACTGGCCCATCAGTCCGCTGAAATCAGCGGTGGTCCAGGTGACCTGATAACCCAATTCGCGAGCGATGGTTTCCACAACCTCGACATCTTAGCCGACCAGCGTGCCGTTCTCTTTATAAGAACCCGGGAAGCTTTGGCCCGTCGTGCCTACGCGCAGCACCTTACTCTGCGTTCCCACGCTCTTGTTATTATCGCAACCAGCCAGTGTCATGGCGGCAAGTAGGGTCAGCAGCGCGGCACTGACGTGGCGGGTCAATTGGATTTTCATCATGAGGTTCCTGTTTCAACATTCCTGGTTTAGAACGAAATCGGGTTAACCATTTGCAACGCGTTCATTAGTTCTGAGGGTAATGGTAGGCTAACAACAGTGGGGTGCACATTGAGGGGACGTGAAGGAGCGCTGTTTGTTTGAAAACTATATTATTCAAAATAAACAGGATTTTATACCTTCACGTTATATCTTATGACCATTTTATCGGTTACAACCTGCTGACAGGCTTTTACTATTGCACTTTAATAGCCTGTGCGTATGCTTTGGCACAGTGTAGAAAAATCAAGGAATTACTGTGTTTGCTATCAAATCTCCCGGTGTCTATCACCACCAGTCTGGCCTGCTTTCACGTGTGGGTGAACTGGTTGCGCCATTTTCTCGTCACATTGCCGTGTTGACCAGTCCACGCGCCTGGACAGCGGTAGAACGTGCACTCTCTACCAGTTTGATGCAGTCCGACGTGCAGTTTGATGTATACCTGTTGGAAGGGGAATGTACGCGCGAGGCGATTGCACACCATCAGCATGAAATTGCTCAACGTGGCGTGCAGGTTGTCCTCGGTGTTGGCGGTGGACGCGTGATGGACTGTGCCAAAGCGGTCGCTGATGGGCTGGAGAACGGTCAGGCGATCACTTTGCCGACTATCGCTGCCACCTGCGCGGCCTGGTCACCGATCAGTATTCTGTATGATGAGCAGGGTGGGCATCAGGGAACGCAGGTATTGCAACACATGCCGGTGATGGTGCTGGTCGACAGTGACGTGATTGCCCGCAGCGATGTGCGCTATCTGAAAGCCGGAATCGTCGATGCGCTGGCTAAATGGTATGAATTTCAGCCCTATCTGGCGAAAAACGGAGATAATCTGGCGCTGAACCTTAAGGTTCAGGTGGCAACGCTCGCCCGCGATACCTTTGTACAGTGGGGCGAACAGGCACTGAGAGATAATGCCGAACAGCAAGTGACCGTGGCGCTGCAAAAGGTGAACGATGCCAATATCGCGCTGGCCGGATTGGCAAACAGCATGCGTGATGACTCCCCTTCACCCGGCGTAGCCCATGCGATTCATAATCGAATGACGCACGTTCCTGAACTGCATGACTGGTTGCATGGAGAGAAAGTCGGCTATGGCTTGCGGGTGCAGTCGTTAGTGGCGCGCGGCGACGGTTCGGTCGATCCCGATTTGCTGGCACAGTTGCAGCGCTATGATGCCACCGCGTGCTTGCCAGTGGCGGAAGCGCGCTATGCCGAACTGGCCGATACGCTGTCTCAAACCTTTAAATTCCCAGCTGCTAGCGCCGCACTGCTGCCATTTTCGCTGGCACCCGAGGCGATTCAACGGGCTGTATTAACAACGCAATACAGCAAGTGATGCGGTTTTACGGGATGTGATGGATATCAATATAGCGTTACGTCTGGATTATCTTCTGAATATAATATAGATCCAGAAGATATATGGGGGCCGATTTGTCGCATGCTATATTTCCAAGATTAGAACGACGACAAAAATCCCGCCTGACACATCCAACGAACGAGTAAGCTATGGCATCACATCTCATTGATTTTCTCCTCATCGGGAACAACTTTGGCACGCCCGAAATGCGTGCTGTCTGGTCAGAACATAACCGCCTGACGAAGCAGGTTGACGTTGAAGTTGCGCAGGCGCTGGCCGAAGGTGAACTGGGCGTTATCCCGGCCGACGCCGCACAAACCATTGCCGCGAAAGCGGATGCAAGCGCACTGAATGTGGAGGAGATCGCGCAGGACGCGGTCCGTATGAAGCACTCCCTGATGCCCACCATCACCGCGATTCAAAAGCAATGTGGCGACGCGGGCGAATACATTCACTATGGTGTGACCACGCAAGATATCGTGGATACCGCCACGGTACTGCAATTACAGCAGGCTTTTGCCATTGTCGAACGCGACACGCGATTGATGGCGGTTGAGTTGAAACGGCTGGCGAAAAAGTATCAGCATACGCCGATGACGGGGCGTACTCACGGCATGCGGGCGCTACCGACCACGTTTGGCTTTAAACTGGCGGTATGGCTGGATGAGTTTGTTCGCCATCTGGAGTGTCTGAAAGAAATCAAAGCCCGCGT
This sequence comes from Candidatus Symbiopectobacterium endolongispinus, assembly GCF_018777385.1. Classification (GTDB taxonomy): domain Bacteria; phylum Pseudomonadota; class Gammaproteobacteria; order Enterobacterales; family Enterobacteriaceae; genus Symbiopectobacterium; species Symbiopectobacterium endolongispinus. Next base: position 89,075 of record NZ_JAFJYB010000005.1, read on the forward strand.
ACTGGTGGGTAACGTGAATGGTGCAATTGGTACCTATGCATCGTTCGGCGAATTGGGGCCGCAGATTGAGCGCCTGACGTTGGATAAATTGGGGCTGGGTACGCCGAACATCGGCTGGCAGTCCGCGCGCGATCGTTTCTCCGAATATGCTTCCGTAGTGGTTCTGATCAGCGGCACGCTCGGCAGCGAGCTGTATAACCTGATGCGCACGGAAATCAACGAAGTTGAAGAGCCGTTCTCAGCAGGCAAAATTGGCTCCACCACCATGCCGCACAAGCGTAACCCGGCGGCATTGGAAGGGCTGGCTAGCTTAACCGCACCCATTTTTAAAAGCGCATCGCTGATTCATGAGTCCATGAAGGTGGAACATGGGCGTGACGCTATGAGCTGGCGCGCTGAGTGGATCTCTCTGCCGGAAGTGAACGTTTACCTCTCTGCGCAGTTGCAGAATGCGCTGGGTATCCTGCGCGGTATGTCGGTGAATGAAAAGCAGATGCTGGCGAACCTGGAGCTGCAAAACGGCCTGTTGCTCTCTGAGAAAGTGATGTTTGAAATTGGCAAACGTATGGGTAAACAAACCGCGCACCATTTGGTGTACGAGTGCTCCATGAAGGCGTTTGAACAGAACCGTCACTTCAAAGAGGTGCTGCTGGAAGACCAGGTGCTGTCGGCACAGGTTACCGCGCAGGAACTTGACGCATGGCTGAACCCGGTCAACTATTTGGGCTGTGCACCGCAGAAGGTGGATGAAGTGATTCGTTATGCCGACAACTCTGGTCTGCTGCCAGCGTAAGTGAGCGTTAAACATGAGCACGGTTTTTCGCCAGCTCACGCTGGAAGACGACGAAGCCTTTCTGGCGTTGGCGGCCTATGAACCAATTCGCCAACTGGGCATTCACTTTGCCGCGGCTGAGGCAGATATTGATATGGTGCGTCGCCATATTACGTGCCACGGTGTTTATGCGCTGGAAAAAGACTGCGTGATGGTGTCGTCTTTTAGCATCCATTACCCTTGGGGACCGGAACCTGGCCCGTATGGTTTGCCGCATTTGGGGTGGTTCGCCATCCACCCGGACTACAAAGGGCAGGGGTTTGGCCGCCAGATGATGCAGTGGATGGAAGAAACGGTGCTGATATGGCAACTCAAGGCACCCGCGGTTTCTTTGGGCACGACACAGAGCCACCCTTGGCTGATCGACATGTATAAGCATTACGGTTTTAACGAAGTCGGGCAGGCGAATCTGGGTAAAGGCCACCTGACGATTTATATGGAAAAAGTGTTAGACCAGGATGGTTATCACCAGTGGAAGAAGAAAAATTCCCAATGAGAGGCATGAACATGATAATGAAAAAACTGACTTTGTCTGCGTTAGCGCTTACCACTGCCTTTCTAATGGCGGGCTGTGACTCTCAGGACAAAAAAGCGGCGGCGGGCGGAGAGGCCAGCACGGTGCTGCGCGTAGGTTCTACCGGACAAAGCTACCCGAGCGGCTTTAAGCAAGATAACGAGCTGGTGGGTTTTGACGTTGAAGTCACGGAAACCATCGCGAAAGATCTGAATTACAAAATCGAGTGGGTTACCACTGATCTCAGCGGCCTGATGGGGCAGTTGGAAGCGAACAAACTCGATACCGTAGCTAACGTCGTGGCGATCACGCCAGCGCGCAAAGAAAAGTATAACTTTGCCGATGTGTATAGTATAGCTACTACGGCAGCCAGATAGTTACGCACAAAGATAACGCCAATATCAACACGCTGGATGACCTGAAAGGCAAAACAGTGGCGGGCGTATTTGGCTATAACTACTTAAATAACCTGAAGAAAGCCTTTGCTGACGGCAGCGTGACCATCCGCACCTATGAAACCAGCGATGGCGCAATGAATGATGCGTTGTCCAAGCGCGTGGAAGGCTATGTAAACTCCCGCCCGATCCTGTTGGCTGAAATCAACAAGCGCAACCTGCCGTTCAAACTGGTTGGCGATCCGCTGGTGATCGAGGAAGTCAGCTTCCCGTTCCACAAAGATGAAAAAGGCGACAAACTGCGTGAGCAGTTCAATGCCGAGCTGGCGAAAATGCGTGCTGATGGCCGTCTGAAAGAGATTTCCGTGAAATATTTCGGTGAGGACATTACTACCGCACCGCAAGCACACTAACCGCCGCGCTTTTTGTCATCTCTTTTCCACCGGTGCTTGCGCCGGTGGAAGCATTAATGGTACTGCTCATGAATATCGATTTTGCATACCTGCTGAAGGTGTTTCCTCAGGTTTTGCTCTATTTACCGACCACGCTACTATTAGCCGTGGTATCCATGATTTTCGCCATGATACTGGGTCTGGTGCTAGCGCTTCTGCGGGAAAGCAAGATCACGGTATTGGTGAAGGTGATTGAGTTTTATATCTCGCTGTTTCGCGGCATTCCGTCGCTGGTTCAGTTGCTTATCATCTACTTCGGTTTGCCGCAGCTGTTCCCGGCGCTGAGCGATCTGACCGCTATGTCGGCGGCGATTATCGGTTTTAGCCTAAAAACCTCGGCGTACATGGCGGAGATTTTCCGCGCTGCGCTGGCCTCGGTCGATTGGGGACAAACGGAAGCCGGGCTGTCGATCGGCATGAATCGTTCGCAGATTTACCGCCGTATCGCACTGCCGCAGGCGATGCTCAATGCGCTGCCTGCCACAGGTAACACCTTTATCTTGCTGATCAAAGACACCTCGGTAGCCTTTGCACTTGGCGTATCTGAACTGTTTGCTGAAGGTAAAATGATCGCCGCTGAATCGCTGCGTTTCTTTGAAACCTTCCTGGTGGTAGGGCTGATTTATTGGCTGGCCATCATCGTTTATTCCAGACTGCAAAACTGGCTGGAAAAGAAACTGAACCACTCATTACAGCGCTAAGGAGACGCCGCCATGATCAGTGTAAAAAACCTCTCAAAAAGCTTTGGCGACAAAGTGGTGCTGGACAATATCAGTCTGGATATCGCACAGGGCGAAGTGGTGGCGATTATCGGCCCTTCAGGGTCGGGTAAATCCACCCTGCTGCGTTGCCTCAACCTGTTGGAAAAACCGGAGTCCGGCACGATTGAAATTGGCGATCGCGTACTGGATACACGCCGTTATAGTACCAAGGAAGCCTACGCACTGCGTCAGCAGACCGCGATGGTGTTCCAGAACTACAACCTGTTCAAGAATAAAACCGCGCTGGAAAACATCACGGAAGCGTTGATCGTGGTGAAAAAAATGCCGAAGAAGCAGGCGCAAGAGATTGGACTTCGGCTTATCGAGCAGGTTGGCCTGTTGCCGGAAGCCCATCAGTATCCGGTGACCTTGTCCGGCGGGCAGCAGCAGCGCGTGGGTATCGCGCGCGCACTGGCCGTGGACCCGAAAGCCATTCTGTTTTATGAACCAACCTCGGCGCTGGATCCAGAACGCGTGCACGAAGTGCTGCAAGTGATTCAAAATCTCGCGAAAAACAGCACCGCCATGGTTATCGTGACCCATGAGATGCGGTTTGCCAAAGAAGTTGCTGATCGGGTTATTTTCATGGCCGACGGGCATATCGTCGAGCATGGGCCGGCCGAGCAGGTGATCAGTTTCTCTGACAACCCGCAGACGCAGCGTTTCTTGCGCCAGATGACCAAGATGCCAGAACATACGGAATACGACATCTAACGATGCGGTGATAACAAGCTATTTAGATAAAATACCCTGCGCGCTGCGGGCTTATCCTGCGGCGTTAAGCACGGACAGTGTGGAGAAAACATCGTGAAAACGGCACCTCAGCATGCGCCGTTAGCGCAATTTATTCAGGCGTTCCGGCACGATCTGCACCAGAACCCTGAATTATCCAACCAGGAATTTGAAACCACCAAGAAAATCCGCGCCGCGCTGGAGAAGGAAGGCATACGCATTCTGGATCTGCCGTTGAAAACCGGCCTGGTCGCAGAAGTCGGCGGCGTGCAGGATGGCCCATTGGTTATCGTGCGTTCAGATATCGATGCACTGCCGATTGAAGAAGAGTCCGGCGTGGAATTCACCTCTCAGCGTCAGGGCGTGATGCACGCTTGCGGGCACGACTTTCACTCATCTGCCGCGCTGGGTGCCGCCATTTTGCTTAAAGGTATTGAGTCCGAGCTAAAGGGCACCGTGCGCATTCTGTTCCAGGCGGCGGAAGAAACGGGGCTGGGCGCGCCAGAAGTGATCGCGACCGGTGCGCTGGATAATGCGGCAGCCATCTTTGGCATTCACAACGACCCAACGCTGCCAGTTGGCGTGGTCGGTGGTAAAGATGGCGCACTGACGGCAGGCGTGGATCGTTTTGAAATCAAGATCGCTGCTAAAGGCTGCCATGCGGCCAAACCTCATGAAGGTAACGACCCCATTATCATTCTCAGCCAGTTGATTAGTGCGGTGCAGACCATTATCAGCCGTACGGTGCCTGCGGATGATACCGCCGTGGTGTCAATCACTCAGGTACACAGTGGCAGTACCTGGAACGTGATCCCAGATACCGCCTACGTGGAAGGCACGGTACGCACCTTTAGCCAGGCAGCGCGCGATCTGATTGAACAGCGCTTTCGCCAGATTGTGGCAGGTATTGCCAGCACCTTTGGCGCTGAGCTCGAGTTTATCTGGCACGCCGGGCCGCCGTCCGTGGTCAATACGCCGGAATGGGTGGATTTTGCCCTGCGTGTTGCCGATGAAGAAGGTTTTGAAGCGCGCCGCGTAGATGCCAGCCCGATTGGCGAGGATTTTTCCTTCTATCAGCAAAAACTGCCGGGTACATTCATGATGTTCGGTTCGGGCGGGCCTTATGCACTGCATCATCCGAAATTCCGGGTTGATGACAGCGCACTGTTCCCTACCGCGCACTACCGCCATCAGTTGGCGAAACAGAGCCTGGAACAACTGTCTTCTCGCTGATGTTTCCATCCGCGCCGTGTTCACGGCGCGGATAATCTATTGATATATCCTTCATCTTTCACGTTGCGTTCGCTGGTGCCGTTCAATGCGTTAACGTGTTGTCTTGTACTGTAAATTATTAAGGCTATATCCCTGTTTTTATTTAGACAAAACAGACAAATACTTTTCATTTCTTGTTCGATATTTCTTTTTAATACTAAACGCAAGTTAAACGATATGTCATTGATCGTATAAATTGCTATGCAAGAAATGAACCAATAATACAATTTTATGCTGAGGGTAAGTGTATTAAAAGGAATCGAAATGAATATTAAGTTTACATTATTGTTTGCCACACTTCTGCTTTCTGGTTGTACGACGCAATGGGTGAAAAGCAGCGCAAACGCTGAGCGAAGAAAAATTCCCTGTGAAAAATAAAGTGGCGCAGCGAACGCAATATACGTCCTACTATTTGCCGTGTGGGAAAAAGGACGACTGTAAAAATGAAAAATATATCAGCGGGCAACAACCAGAAACACAAAGTTATGTGATGGATGTTAATAGTGGTAGCCGCCAGGCCCTTTTCAATCATTGCATGAAATTGAGGGGGATGGACATCGGAAACGAAATGGTTCCCATAAGGATGGTAATGTAAAAGGAATACCATGAATAACTTGCGACATTTTGTTTTTATAATTATGTCTTTATGCTTAAGCTCCGCGTTTGCCATGGCATCACCGCCGCCAGTACCGGAACAGGCTCCGGCACTGAGTGATGTTGTGATGAGTGAAGGGCAAGTGAAACTTAACAGGGTCGCCTTAATTATCGTGCCGCAGCGGGCGCATTAGCACTGAATACGGACGATCCCGATGAACCGATCGCGACCTTGTCCTACGTGGCCTACTTTAAGTCGGTGGAGAAGACGGCGAAGCCGGAGAATCGGCCGATCACGTTTATCTATAACGGCGGACCGGGTTCTTCTTCCGTGTGACTGCATATGGGAGGTTTAGGGCCAAAGCGGGTGGTCACCAGCACGCCGGATAAACCCGTATTGCCGCCTTATCCGGTTATCGATAATGCCTATTCTCTGCTTGATGTCAGCGATCTGGTCTTTATCGATGCGCCGGGCACCTGGTTTGGTCAGTTTATCAGCAATGCGGCCAATGTTCAGGAGCGGCAGGCGCAGAAGCGTCAAAAGGAGACTGACACCTACAGCATTAATGGAGACGCACACGCGTTTGCGCAATTTATCACGCAGTTTCTGAGCCGTTATCAGCGCTGGAATGCACCGCGTTACCTGCTTGGTGAGAGCTACGGCACGACGCGTACGGTGGCGCTGGCAAACCGGCTGAAGGTGCAGCACAACGTCGATGTTAACGGTATTATTTTGCTGTCGCAGTATTTGAGCCAGGATATTGATATCGATCGTCCTGAATCCAACCTTGGCATCGATCAGCCCTATTACCTGGCGTTGCCAACCTATGCGGCAATCGCCCATTACTATCAGCATCCGGCAAACGTCGCAGAAAATCTGGATCATTTGCTGACTGAGGTTGAACAGTTTTCCCTTGGTCCTTATGCACAGGCGTTGGCTCAGGGCAATCTCTTGCCAGAATCGCAGAAAGCAGAGCTTGCTGAGCAACTTGCCCGTTACACCGGTATACCCGCGCGGGAATGGGTTAAGGCCGATTTGCGCGTTTCAGGCCCGCTGTTTGTTAAAAAACTGCTGACAGAGCAGGGCGATACGGTCAGCCGTGCTGACGGCCGTTATCGAGGAGCCTCGCTGGATAAAATGGCTGCGCGGAGCGATTACGATCCGGTTATGACTATCGGCTCCGAGTTTATTTCCGCGTACCACGACAATCTGGCACGGTTCATGCTAACATAACCCCGTAGATGCTCATTCCGCCTTCTATGTTTGCTTCGGCTTCATAATCCTGGGAATGACGCAGAGCCGTTTACCGGTGCCTATCGTCCACCTCCAGATGACGTTGTGATTAGCCGTTTTCACTGCATTTCACGACACCATCGGACTTTTTTTCGGACATTACGTTGAGTGAGGCACTCTACTGTAGTCTTTTATGACCTGATCTTATTCAACGCTTGCCGTTTATTTGCAAGCGTTTTTTTTGCACCATTTTTTAGGGCGTGAGATCTTCGTCGTGGGTGGCAATGACCTTTTGATACCATGAGAAGGATTTTTTCTTGTGGCGATCGCCGCTGCCAGAAAGAGTGTCATCGAGATCGACATAAATAAAGCCATAGCGCTTGGACATTTAGCCCGTCGACATGCTGACCAGATCGATACAGCCCCAAGGGGTATAGCCCATCAGTGTCACACCGTCAGCAATGGCATCGGCCATCGCCTCAATATGCTGGCGCAGATAATTGATGCGGTAATCGTCCGCCACGTAGAGGTTGCTGTGGGGTTTATCGATCGCACCTAATCCGTTTTCGACCACAAACAGGGGCTTACCGTATCGGTCATAGAGCTGGTTCAGCGCGATGCGCAGGCCGGTTGGGTCGATCTCCCATCCCCATTCGCTCGCCTCGAGAAACGGGTTGCGCGTTCCCCCGAGTAAATTGCCTTCGGTGTCTTCACCCTCCGCGTGGGTTTCATTCACGGTGGTCGACATGTAGTAGCTGAAACCGATGTAATCGACGGTATGATTTGCCAGCAGTTCAAGATCGCCGGGTTCGATCGCTAAAGTGACGCCGAGCGAGTCCCACAATCGTTGCGCATAGTAGGGGTATTTGCCGTTGGCTTGCACATCGGCACAATAGAAATTGAAGGACTGCGTGCGTTGCATGGCCGCCAACTGATTAACCGGGTTGCTGTCGTAGGCGTAGGTGGTGGCATAAATAATCATGCAGCCCATCTGGATGTTCGGATTGACTTCGCGGGCAATTTTTGTTGCCAGACTGCTGGTGACAAACTGGTGATGCCATGCCTGAAATTTCGCCTGTGCGTCCCGGGCTCCGGTTTTGACGATGAGCCCCTGGCTCATGATCGGAAAATGCGCTGCGCTGTTGATCTCGTTGAAGGTCATCCAATATTTGACCTTGTGCCCGAAACGCTCGAGCACCGTGCGAGAAAAACGCTCGAAAAAACCGACCAGCGCGCGGTTTTTCCAACCGCCATAGACGGTGGCCAGATGCAGAGGCAGTTCGTAGTGAGAAATCGTGATGACTGGTTCAATGCCGTTGGCAAGACAGGTATCAATAACCGCATCGTAGTGTGCCAGACCTGCTTCATTGGGCGTTTGTTCCACACCGTTAGGGTAGATACGGGTCCAGGCAATGGAAAAACGGTAACACTTGAAGCCCATTTCAGCGAACAGCGCGATATCTTCCTTGAAACGGTGATAATGGTCGATGCCCTTGTGGTTAGGGTAAGTATAACGCGCGGTATCCAGCGAAAAATCGAAGGATTCGGACGCAACGATGGCTAATCGTGCTTTGCCGCCTGGGATGGTGTCCACAATCGACAGTCCCTTGCCAGCTTCATCGTAGCCTTCTACCTGATTGGCGGCGGTGGCACCGCCCCAAAGGAATGCGGGAGGAAATCGTGTACTCATGGGCTGCTCCTTTTGTTATCCAAAATGAAACCGGCTTCATTTATACCCGTCATACTTCAAGCTGCATGTGCGTTGGCTACACTCGTTATTCGGCCCATCCCTAGGCCTCACCTCTTACGAGGCCGCCGCACGCGGCGTTCAAATCTGCTCCCGGAAGATTTGTCACCCAAATAACTTACCTGAGTAAGCTCATCGGGATGAATGAACCTCATTCCTGAGGTTCACCCTACGGACCAGCGCTTGCGTCCTTCCTGCAACTCGAATTATTTAGGGTATATTGCGTAACGGTATAAAAGAGAGTCTCTTTAGCTGATGGGATAGCGCTGCCCCAGAATGTGGGGCAGCGTGGAGCGCGATTAAGACGGGGTTTGTAGTGTGAGTAACAGCCCTTCGCGACGCATCTGTGCCGCTTCTTCCGGTTGGCGCAGATGATCAAAGGCATCGGCGCGCCAGGCGTAATCAAAGGCATCCGGGCGCAGCGCCAACGCCGCAGCAAACGCATCGCTGGCCTGCTGCCACTCCCCCTGTTTCAGCATTAACTGTCCCAGGGTACTGTGCAGTAACGCACTGTTATCGTGCTGTTTTAGCAACTGGCGCAGGAGTTTTTCCAACGAGGCCGGTTCGCCTGCGGCCAGATGTGGCATCAGCAGTACCAGACGTTCATCGTAGTGACGTTTCAATCCGTCGATCACAATCTGCTGGGCGGTATGGTGATCGTCGCAGGCAATAAGGTGTTCCGCCATCGCCACTTGCAATGGCAAATCTTGCCGCACCTTACGGCTTTGTTCCTTCCACCACTGCTTCAGGCCTTCGCTGCCGCCTTCCACCATCGCTTGTTACATCAGACCGAGCAGGGCGGATTGGCGCAATGCCTCCAACTCCTCCTCAGTACGAATCTGGGTTTTGCGCATGGCAGGCAGAATATCTAACAGCGCACCGTAAGCGTTGGTGCGTTGGGACGCCAGTTCCGCTAACCGTAATACTTCAGGATGGCGCGGTGCGTATGCCAGCAAACGATCGACGCCATGGCGTGCGGCGTGATCCTCATTACGAGCCAGTTGGATGCGTACGCGGGTGATGTCTACCGGCAACTGATCGGTGTCGGCCATTTCAGCCACTCGCTCCAGATACTGTCGGGTGCGAAATTCATCACCGCGCTGCTGCGCGGCTTCGGCGACCAGCAGATAGTTCACCACCGGTTGCTCTGCGTGATCCGCGTTACGCGTCAGCAGTTTTTCAACCTGGAGATAATCGCCCTCAGCCAGTTTAAGCAGGGCTGCTTTGGTCTGTTTTCTGGCGCGTGTGCGTTTACGGCCCAGGAACCAGCCGCGGGTGCGCGCGCCGGTGCGAAATACGCGGCGCAACAGCCACTCCAGCGCAAACAGGACGACCAACAGCAGCACCAGCATGATAACCAATCCGGTAACGCTGGTTTCGATGTTGTAGGTGTCGGTTTGCACCAGTACATAGCCCTGACGTCCTGCGAGCATCGGGCCAAGCACTACGCCAGCAATAAGGATCAGGAACAAGAACAGCACTTCCAGCATGATCAGCCCTCCTGTTGCTGCGCAGGCGATTGCGCCAGCAGATTACGCACTCGCGTTTGCATCAGTTTTTCCAGCAGCGGCTGGCTTTGCAGCGTAGTAGGAACATACAGAGAGACGGGCTGCTGGCTTAAGCTGTCAACCTGTTCCAGAAAGGCTTTGGTGCCGGGATCGCTGGTATCAAAATAGGCCCGCAATCAGGTGGATACCGCTTCCAGCGACTGTTTGAAGGTCTCGTTCTGATGACGCGGCACGGCCTGTGCGGCGGTCAGCAGGCGCGCTCGGATATTTTCACGCAGGTAGAAATCCTGATTCGGAGCCAGCGGGGGTTCGGCATTGCTGCCACGCCGGCGAATGGTAATAAAATCGGACATGAAGTTGTGCCAGCTTTTGCTCAGGTTCTGCCGCCATTCGCTGAGTGTGGCTGAAAGCTCGCCGTCGGTTTCATCCATTGGCGCATCATCGTCCTGGGTGTTATCGGCCAGACGCAGATTGTCGACCCGATCGGTTAACTGATTCACCCGCAAAATAATGCCGTCGAAATCCACCTGACCGACTGACGCCAGCGCGCTAATATCATTGGCAATGGCGCGGCGCAGTTCAAGCAGGCTAGGATCGTTCATGTCAGCCAGACTGCCATCGGCGCTTTTCAGCAGTGCGCCCGCGGTCAGTACATCCTTATCACTCTACAGCTTGCGCCCGGCCAGTTTGACCAGAAAATCCGCCTGTGCCAGCAGCCAGGTGCTGGTGTCGTGGTTGAAAAGGGCGGCCAGTTTCTGGCTAAGTTCGCTGGATTCCCTCGTGACCCCGTTCAACTGGTTCGTGGTGCTTCCTGCCACTGTTTTTGTTGTGCCAGCGCGGCCTGCCACGCCGTTTTATCCTGCTGATACTGTTGCTGTAGCGCTTCCAACTCGCCCTTCATTTGTGCCATGGACGCGGCGTTTTGTTTCTCCTGCTGCTGTCCGAGATAGTACACGCCTCCGCTTAACAGCAGGGCGATAGCAATGGCAATGCCACCCAGCACGCGGCCATGTCCCGCACGGTCCCGGCACGGTTCATCCGCTGACGCGGCGTCGGAGGACGAAAACGTGGCATCAGGGCGTTCTGTCACCGTTTCCGATGGGGTTGAAGGGGCATAGTGTTCTGTCATAATGGGCCATCCCATGGTCTGGTTTGTTGTACGGTTGGCCGTGCAGTCACGATAGCAGACGCACAAGCGCGTCGTTATCGGCATTGTCCGCGATAAGCACATCACGCCAGCCAAGCTGGCGTGCCTCTAGCGCCAACCGTTCGCTAACAACGATAACCTGGCAGTGGAGCAGCCAGGATTCGCGATAATAATGTGGCATCAGCGCATACAGCTGATGCAGCATATCGCCGCTGGTGATCACCAGACGATCGATACCGAGTTGCTGCCAATGTCGGCTCTGTTCCGGCCCATCATAATAGACCGGACTGCGCTGATAACATTCACAATAACTGACCTGTGCGCCGCGTTCAGCGAGCGTTGTTGCCAGCAGCTCTCTGCCGCCATTCCCTCGTAATAATAGCGCGTTTTTGCCACTAATATTTTGTAATTCTGGCAGTTGCAGCAGCATTTCGCTGGTTTCCCGCTCGGGCGGATAGGCAACGGCGCGAGAAGTGGCCTGATGCAGCGCCAGTGCGGTGGTACGTCCGATGGCGTAATAAACCGGGATGGCGGGCCAGGATAAACCCACTTGCGTGAGTGCGGCGGCGGCGTAACGCACGGCGTGCTGCGATAGCGCGAACAGCATATCGCCCTCGCGTAGCGCCGCCAGCCGTGCTGACAGGGAAGGCAATTCACTGCCGGGGGAAAAATCGATAAGTGGGCTATGACAAGCCGCGTGGCCGAGCTTGCGCAGTCGTTCCACCAGTGCCTCCCCCGCTGGCGACGGGCGGGTCACCAGAATGGTCATGATGAGCCTGCGCCCTGATAAACGGCGTGCATAATAGCGTCTGCGCCGTTGGCTAACAGCTCTTCAGCCAGATCGATGCCCATGCGTTCCGCTTCGCTGGCTGGGCCGATGCGCTCACCGCAAATCATCTTGCTGCCATCCGGTGCGCCAACCAAGACTCTTAGCCAGAGTTGCCCCGCATTGAGTTCAGCATAGCTGCCGATCGGGACTTGGCAGCCACCGTCGAGGCGAAGATTCATGGCGCGTTCAGCAAGAACGCGGCAGGCGGTATGTTCATGGTTGAGCGGTGCCAGCAGTTCGCGCACGCGGGCGTCATTTTCCCGGCATTCGATACCAATCGCACCCTGACCGACGGCGGGCAGCGACTCTTCCGGGGTGAGTGGCGTGCGGATGCGTTCTGACAGATTCAGACGCGACAGCCCGGAAACGGCCAAAATAATGGCGTCATAGTCGCCGTTATCCAGCTTGCTCAGGCGAGTTCCAACGTTCCCGCGCAAATCGCGGATGATCAGATCGGGTCGGCGAGCGCGCAACTGGCACTGGCGGCGCAGGCTGGAGGTGCCGACACAGCTTTCGAGCGGGAGATCGGCCACGCTGGCATACTGATTCGAAACAAAGGCATCGCGCGGATCGTCACGCTCACAAATGGTATACAGGCCAAGCCCATCGGGGAATGATACCGGCACATCCTTCATCGAGTGCACGGCGATATCCGCGCGGCCTTCCAGCAAGGCGCGCTCCAGCTCTTTAACAAACAGACCCTTGCCGCCCACTTTTGCCAGCGGCGTGTCCATGATAATGTCGCCGCGCGTCACCATGGGAACCAGTTCAACCTGCAACGTGGGGTAGTATTGCTGCAACTGTTGTTGCACATAATGAGCTTGCCACAGTGCAAGTGGGCTTTGTCTGGTGGCAATTCTAAGGGTGTTGTCTACCATGCTTAATACCGTTTTTATCATTTAGCGCCATCGTATCACTGAGACGCTCAGGTGTCAGCGTTCCGGCGCTGAAGGTGCTGGATAGCGACGGTAAGGTGCGTGTTTTCACCATGAGGTGGTGGGATCGCGGCGTAATCATGCCAGAAAGCGAGGGGCAATAAGAGAAAGTAAGCTAATCGTGGCTAACTTTCTTTAGTTTCTTTACGCTCAATGAGCAAGGTGTTAAATTGATCACGTTTCCAGCACTATCTTATCAGTCACTCCTCTAATTCTATTTCTGATGAGTTTGGAACACGGGGTTTTTTCTAGGCACTGGGATAATCAGGCGGACCGTCTTGTACTTGTACTTCTACTACTTCTACATCGAGACTTTGAAGCAGAGACTGGACGCGATCAACCAACTGCGAGTTGACCGCGCTCTGGAAGCAATGAAACCCGCTTTTCAGCAGGTTTATCGCCTTCTGCCCGTATTATTGCATCACCATCATCCGCTCATGCCGGGCTACCTTGAAGGTAAGGTTCCGCACGGTGTGTGCACCTTCACGCCTGATGAAAACCAACAGCGCTACATCGACAGCATTGAACTGCGCTGGGGAGAGATCCCTGCCATCAATTCCCAAGGCGAATTGCCGATTACCGGCGTTTACTCCATGGGCAGCACTTCGTCCATCGGCCAGAGTTGCTCTTCCGATCTGGATATCTGGGTGTGCCACCAATCCTGGCTAGACCACGAGGAGCACCAGCGCTTACAGCAGAAATGTACCCTGTTGGAGCAATGGGCTGCGGAGCAAGGGGTGGACGTCAGCTTCTTCCTGATTGACGAGAACCGTTTTCGCCACAATGAAAGTGGCAGCCTGGGCGGAGAAGATTGCGGCTCGACGCAGCATATCCTGTTGCTGGACGAATTTTATCGCACCGCCGTGCGCATGGCCGGTAAACGCCTGCTGTGGCATATGGTGCCGGTTGAAGAAGAAGAGCATTACGACGAATACGTCCTGTCGCTTTACGCGCAGGGTGCGCTTGCACCCAACGAGTGGCTGGACCTGGGCGGATTGAGTTCGCTCTCGGCGGAAGAGTATTTCGGCGCCAGTCTGTGGCAACTGTATAAAAGTATCGATTCCCCGTACAAAGCGGTACTGAAGACCCTACTGCTTGAGGCCTATTCCTGGCAATACCCTGACACGCGCTTGCTGTCGATGGATATCAAAGCCAGGCTGCACAAAGGGGAGATCGTGGCGTTTGGACTCGATCCTTATTGTATGATGCTGGATCGGGTAACCGAATACCTCACGCAAATTGAAGATCCCACGCGCCTCGATCTGGCGCGGCGTTGTTTTTATCTCAAAGTCTGCGAAAAACTGTCGCGCGAAAAAGCCTGCGTCGGCTGGCGGCGGCAGATCCTAAGCCGACTGGTGCAAGAGTGGGGCTGGAGCAGCGAACACCTTGCCATGCTGGATAATCGCGCCAACTGGAAAATTGAGCGCGTGCGTGAAGCGCACAATGAATTGCTCGATGCGATGATGCAAACCTATCGCAACCTGATCCGCTTTGCGCGGCGCAACAACCTGAGCGTGAGTGCCAGCCCGCAGGATACCGGTGTACTGACGCGTAAATTGTATGCCGCCTTTGAAGCGCTGCCGGGTAAAGTGACGCTGCTTAATCCACAAATTTCGCCTGACTTGTCCGAAGCGGATCTGACCTTTATCTACGTTCCGGCGGGTCGCGCCAACCGCTCTGGCTGGTATCTGTACAATCAGGCACCGTCTATGGATGCCATCATCAGCCATCAGCCGCTGGAATATAACCGCTATCTGAACAAACTGGTGGCGTGGGCCTATTTTAACGGGCTGCTGACGCCGAACACGCGCTTGCACATCAAGGGCAGTGAACAGATCGATATTGCCCGCCTGCGCGAGTTGGTGGATGACGTCTCCTGCCACTTCCCACTGCGTTTACCGGCACCTACGTCCAAGGTGCTGTACAGCCCGTGCGAAATTCGGCATCTGGCGATTATCGTCAATCTGGGGCACGATCCAACGGCGGCATTCCGCAATAATTAGGTGGTGCACTTTGATTTCCGCCATCTGGACGTGTTCAGTTTCGGCGAGCAGCAGCAGTGCCTGGTGGGCAGCATTGACCTGCTGTACCGCAATTCGTGGAATGAAGTGCTAACCCTGCATTTCAATGGCGAACAGTCAGTGCTTGAAGCGCTGAAAACCATTTTGGGTAAAATGCATCAGGATGCGGCGCTGCCGGAATCGCTGGAAGTGTTCTGCTACAGCCAACACCTGCGCGGTTTGATTCGCACGCGCGTGCAGCAGTTGGTGTCTGAGTGCATTGAACTACGCCTGTCCAGCACCCGACAAGAGCCGGGCCGTTTCAAAGCGGTAAAAGTGGCAGGGCAGACTTGGGGTATGTTCTTCGAACGCCTGAGCGTATCGGTGCAGAAGCTGGAAAATGCGGTGGAGTTCTACGGCGCGATGTCCAACAACAAACTGCAAGGGTTGCCCATGCAGGTGGAGACCAACCATATCCATCTGCCAGCGGTCATCGACGGCGTGGCGAGCGAAGGGATCATCCAGTTCTTCTTTGAAGATCTGCCGGAAGAGCAATGATTTAATATCTTTATTCTGGATGAGTCGAACCGCGTTGAGGTTTATCACCACTGTGAAGGCAGCAAGGAAGAGCTGGTACGTGACGTTAGCCGTTTTTACTCCTCGTCACATGACCGCTTTACCTATGGCTCCAGCTTTATCAATTTCAACCTGCCGCAGTTCTACCAGATTGTGCAGTTGGATGGACGGGCACAGGTGATTCCTTTTCGCAGTACGACGCTATCTCATTTGAACATATCGCCGGGCAAAGAAAGCGCGTCGCCCGCGATCAAACAGCGGCTGCACATGCTGTAACGCTCTGGTTGCCCTTGGTGGCAACAGGGCGTTTTCCCGCGTTAATCGAAAGAGACCTCCTCACCGGCCTGCGCACTGCATGCCTGCGCCAGCAGCGCAAAAAAGGATTCGCCGCTGCGATCGCAGATCCACTGTTCCTTCTGACCCTTGTCTGGCTGATACGTAAAGTGGTAGCCACCGGCTTTGGTCGCCAACCATACTTGATGCAGTTGCTCCTGGCGGTTGATGACAATCTTGCTGCCGTTTTCGAAACTCAGTGTCATCACGCCGCCGTTGGTTTCGTAATCGATATCGGCATCACCGTCGAAGTCGTCCAACGCTTCTTCGATCGTCAACATTAACGCATCCGCTAATTGATGAAACTCACTGTCGTTCATTTTCGATTCCTATTGCTTTTCATGATCCACCTGCGATTATAGAGAGCATGCATAGATGATTGACAGGTCTTAATGACATGAAGCAGGTATTTCGTTCATTTCCTCTGGCGCTGATGCTGCTGGGATTGGTGGGTTGCGGGTTGAAAGGGCCGCTTTATATGCCGAACGGTGAGCCGACCAACATCCCAGACTCACAGAAGAATACGCATCAAAAGCCGTCGATGCGTCCGTAACCGGCACGGTTGCATTTTAATCACGGATAACAGGTCACGATAGCAATTACCGCGCCCGGTTACATGAGCGGAGTCAGTATAATGCAGTTCGCTAAAATGCACGGTTTGGGCAATGATTTTATGGTTGTCGACGCCGTTACACAAAATGTCTATTTTTCGCCGGAGCTGATTCGCCGTTTGTCGGATCGCCAACGCGGGGTAGGGTTTGATCAATTGCTGGTGGTCGAGCCGCCTTACGATCCTGAGCTGGATTTTCACTACCGTATTTTCAATGCGGACGGCAGTGAAGTGGCCCAGTGCGGTAACGGCGCGCGCTGTTTCGCCCGTTTCGTGCGTATCAAAGGGCTGACCAACAAACGCGATATTGCGGTGAGTACTCATACCGGGCGCATGGTGCTCAGCGTCACAGATGATGAACTGGTGCGGGTGAACATGGGCGAGCCGGATTTTGAACCGCAGCGCGTGCCGTTTCGGGCCGCCAAGGCGGAAAAGACCTATATCCTGCGCGCCAGCTATAATACGGTGTTGTGCGGTGTGGTTTCAATGGGTAACCCTCACTGTGTGATTCAGGTTGACGATGTTGATACGGCCAATGTGGAAACCCTTGGCCCGGTGCTGGAAAGCCACGAGCGTTTTCCTGAGCGCGTCAACGTCGGGTTTATGCAGATTGTTGACAGTAGCCACATACGCCTGCGGGTCTACGAGCGTGGCGCGGGCGAAGGCGAAACGCAGGCTTGTGGCAGCGGTGCCTGTGCCGCCGTGGCGGTGGGCATTCAGCAAGGACTATTGGCGGATGAAGTTCGCGTCTCGTTACCGGGGGGCGATCTTGATATCCATTGGAAAGGGGTCTGGCATCCGCTTTATATGACCGGTCCTGCCACCCATGTCTATGATGGATTTATTCATTTATGAAGCAGGTCGAGGAACAGGCAGAACGCCAGAGCGCACTGAGTGACGAACTGATTTTGCAGTTCCTGCAACAGAACCCTGATTTCTTTATTCGCAATGCGCGGCAGGTCGAGCAGATGCACATTCCGCACCCGGTGCGGGGGACGGTCTCGCTGGTTGAATGGCAGTTAGCGCGCCAGCGGCACCACATTGCGCAGTTGGAAGAAGAGATCACCTTGCTGATGGAGCAGGCGCGCGGCAACGAAGTGTTGTTCCGTCGTCTGCTGGCGTTACAGACTGATTTGTCAGCGGCTACCGGGCTGCATGACTTGCTTGAACGCCTACAGCGCTGGGCACGCCAACAAGGGTTGGTTGGCGCGGATATTCGCCTGTTCAGTGATAAATGGCGTATCAGCGCGCCTTCGCGCTTTACCCATTTGGCGCTGTCGCGTTCGTTGTTTGAACCGCTGCGCATACAGCGTTTGCGTGACAGTAACCACTATCTTGGCAGCCTTAACGGGCCGGAACTGCTATTACTGCTACCGCAGGCGCGGCAGGTGGGCTCCGTAGCGCTGTCGCTGTTGGGAAAAAACGACTCGCTGGGCCTGGTGATTTTCAGTAGCCGTGACAGTCATCACTATCAAGACGGCATGGGTACCGTGCTGTTGCAACACCTGGCCAACCTGCTGCCGGATATGCTGGCGCGTTGGGTTGAACGGGCATGAGCGACGCCGCGCTGCCTTCACCATTGTTGACCTCGGTCGCAGCGTTTTTACGTTATTTGAAAGCGGAACGCCAACTCAGCCCGCTGACGCAGGAAAATTACTGCCGTCAACTAGGTGCCATTGCCGCCATGCTGGATGAAATGGGCATCACCGACTGGCACACGTTGGATGCGGCGGGGGTGAGATCAGTGGCTGCGCGCAGCAAACGCGGTGGGTTGCAAGCGGCAAGTCTGGCGCTGCGCCTTTCGGCACTGCACAGTTTTCTTGATTGGCAGGTGGCGCAAGGGGTGTTAACCGCCAACCCGGCGCGCGGTATTTCTGCGCCCAAAGCGGGCCGACATCTGCCGAAAAACATGGATGTGGATGAAATAAATCGCCTGCTGGAGATCGATCTCAACGATCCGCTTGCGGTACGTGATCGCGCCATGCTGGAAGTGATGTACGGCGCTGGCTTACGTTTGGCGGAAATGGTCAGTATGGAGTGCCGTCATGTCGATTTGGACGGCGGCGAAGTGTGGGTCGTGGGAAAGGGTAGCAAAGAGCGCAAGCTGCCGCTGGGGCGCACCGCCGTGCACTGGCTGCGTGAGTGGCTGGAACGCCGTGAGCTGTTTGGCCCGGAGGATGATGCCATCTTCATTACCCGACAGGGCAAGCGCATTTCGATGCGCAACGTGCAAAAGCGCTTTACCGAGTGGGGGATCAAGCAGGGGCTGAACAGCCACGTCCATCCGCATAAACTACGCCACTCTTTTGCCACCCATATGTTGGAATCAAGCGGTGACCTGCGCGGTGCAGGAACTGCTGGGGCATGCCAATCTTTCTACCACGCAAATTTATACCCATTTGGATTTTCAGCATTTGGCGACGGTGTACGATGCCGCACATCCGCGTGCCAAACGAGGGAAGACATGATGCATTTTTACCGTCCACTGGCACCGATAGCCGCCATGACGTTTGATTTAGACGATACGCTGTACGATAACCGTGAAGTAATTCAGCGCACCCAACTGGAATCGGTGCGCTTTCTGCAAGCCTTTCACCCTGCTCTGAGCGCGGTGCAGTCCAGCGATTTACAGCGTATTCGCGAAGCGCTGCGTGAACAGGAGCCGGAGATATACCATGATGTCACCGAGTGGCGTCGGCGGGCAGTCGCGCAATTGTTGTTGGAGGCGGGGCTGGATGCGGTGACGGCGAGCCAAGGTGCAGCGCAGGCGATGGCGCACTTTGCTCACTGGCGCAGCCAGATTACCCCGACGCAAGAAACCCATGATACGTTGCACGCCTTGTCCCAGCGTTGGCCGCTGGTGGCTATCACCAATGGCAATGCCGATCCCAGCCGCTTCGGGCTGGATCGCTACTTTCGGTTTATCTTGCGCGCGGGGCCGGACGGTAGCGCCAAACCCTTTGGTGATATGTACCATCGGGCAGCGCAGGCGCTGGGCGTGGCTCCGGGGCAGATTCTGCACGTGGGTGACGACTTGACCACCGACGTGGCCGGTGCGGTGCGTAATGGCTTGCAAGCGTGCTGGATTAACCTGCATGAAGGCAACCTGATGAAGATTGACGATGCGCGGCTATTGCCGCATGTGGAAATTTCACGGTTGGCATTGCTCACAACGCTGCTATAATTCTGCTAATTTAGCTGTATAAATCACCAGTGAAGTAAGTGCCACTGGGGTTACTGCTTGTCTGTTAACGGATAACTGTACCGATGGACGTTTCTAAACTTCTTGATGGCCTGAACAATAAACAGCGCGATGTGGTTGCCGCGCCGCGTGGAAATCTTCTTGTACTGGCGGGCGCCGGAAGCGGCAAAACGCGGGTGCTGGTGCATCGTATCGCCTGGTTGACGTCCGTTGAGCAGTGCTCACCCTATTCCATCATGGCGGTGACGTTTACCAACAAGGCGGCGGCGGAGATGCGCCACCGTATCGAGCATTTGATCGGCACCAGTCAGGGCGGCATGTGGATCGGCACTTTCCACGGTCTGGCGCACCGCCTGATGCGCGCTCACCATCTTGATGCCGGTTTGCCGCAGGATTTTCAGATTCTGGACAGTGAAGATCAACTGCGTCTGCTCAAGCGCCTGATTCGGGCGCTGAATCTGGATGACAAACAGTGGCCGGCGCGCCAGGCGATGTGGTACATCAATGGCAAGAAAGACGAAGGTCTGCGCCCACAGCATATCGAAAGCTATGGCAATCCCGTTGAGCAAACATGGCTCAAGGTATATCAGGCCTATCAGGAAGCGTGCGATCGCGCCGGACTGGTCGATTTTGCCGAACTCCTGCTGCGCGCTCACGAACTGTGGCTGAATAAACCCCATATTCTCAGTCACTACCGCGAGCGCTTCACCAATATTCTGGTGGACGAATTTCAGGATACAAACCGTATTCAGTACGCCTGGATCCGCATGCTGGCGGGAGACACCGCCAGCGTGATGATCGTCGGTGATGACGATCAGTCAATTTATGGCTGGCGCGGGGCGCAGGTGGAAAACATCCAGCTGTTTTTAAATGACTTCCCCAAAGCCGAAACCATTCGTCTGGAGCAGAACTATCGCTCCACCGGCAATATTCTTACTGCGGCTAATGCGCTGATTGCACACAACGGCGGGCGGTTGGGTAAAAACCTGTGGACGGAAGATGCGCAGGGGGACCCGATCTCCTTGTACTGCGCGTTTAACGAGCTGGATGAAGCCCGTTTTGTGGTTAATCGCATCAAGGTGTGGCAGGAAAATGGTGGTGCACTCAAGGAAAACGCCATCCTGTATCGCAGCAACGCCCAATCACGCGTGCTGGAAGAGGCCTTGCTACAACAGAACATGCCGTACCGGATTTATGGAGGCATGCGCTTCTTCGAACGTCAGGAAATTAAAGATGCGCTCGCCTATTTGCGCCTGATTGCCAACCGCAATGATGATGCTGCCTTTGAGCGCGTGGTGAATACCCCAACGCGCGGTATTGGCGATCGCACCTTGGATGTGGTGCGTCAAACCGCGCGCGATCGACAGGTGACGCTGTGGCAATCCAGCCGCGTGCTGTTGCAGGAAAAAGCGCTGGCAGGGCGAGCTGCTTCGGCGTTGCAGCGCTTCCTCGAGTTGGTGGAAGCACTGGCCTATGAAACCGCCGATTTGCCGCTGCACGTGCAAACCGACCGCGCTATCAAAGATTCCGGCCTGTGGCAGATGTATGAGCAGGAAAACAGCGAGAAAGGGCAAGCACGGGTAGAAAACCTGGAAGAACTGGTGACGGCAACGCGCCAGTTCAGCTATCAGGAAGAAGACATGGACCTGATGCCGTTGCAGGCGTTTCTCTCTCACGCGGCATTGGAAGCGGGGGAAGGGCAGACCGATGCTTATCAGGATGCGGTGCAACTGATGACGCTGCACTCCGCTAAAGGGCTGGAGTTTCCTCAGGTGTTTATCGTTGGCATGGAAGAGGGCATGTTCCCGAGCCAGATGTCGCTGGATGAGGGCGGGCGTCTCGAAGAAGAGCGCCGTCTGGCCTATGTCGGCGTGACGCGCGCCATGCAGAAGCTCACCCTGACCTATGCCGAAAGCCGGCGGTTGTACGGCAAGGAAACCTATCATCGCCCATCGCGTTTTGTTGGTGAACTGCCTGTCGAGTGCGTGGAGGAAGTGCGCCTGCGTGCCAGCGTGTCTCGTCCAGTCAATCACCAGCGCTTGGGTACGCCAGTGAGCCAAAGTGACAGCGGCTATGCCTTGGGCCAGCGGGTGCGCCATGACAAATTTGGCGAAGGGACCATCATCAATCTGGAAGGCAGCGGTGAGCATTGCCGTTTACAGGTTGCTTTCCAGGGACAAGGTATCAAGTGGCTGGTCGCCGCCTATGCGCGGTTGGAGACGGTATAGCGCAGGCATCAACACTGTCGCGTTTGACAGAAAAGGAGAGCAACCGGGATGACGTTAGACGAGATAATCACTGCCCTGCGTGGCAAGAAATGGGTAGACCTGACGCACAGCGTAACAGAATCAATCCCGATCTTTAGCGCGTTTCCCGGCGTGCAGCGTAACACGCTGTATACGGTTGAGCAGGACGGCTTTTTTGCCCAACAGCTCACCTTTGTAACCCAGACGGGTACGCACATTGATGCCCCTGCGCATTTTTCTCTGGGCAAACGCTGTCTGGATGGTCTTGCCAACAAGGCATTGTTGCTGCCGTTGCGCGTGATCCACAAGCAGGAGGCGGTGGCACAGGATGCCGACTATCGTCTCGGCGTGCAGGACATTGTGGATTTCGAGCAACAATACGGTCAGATCCCATCTGGTTGCTTTGTGGCGTTCGCCAGCGGTTGGAGCAAGCGCTGGCCGGATGCGCAGGCCTTTGCCAACAACGATGCCGAAGGCAATAGCCATACGCCGGGTTTGTCCATAGAGGCATTGCGCTTTTTGTTTGAACAGCGCCAGATTGCTGCCGTCGGCCATGAAACACTGGACACTGATGCCGCCGTGGATTTTCGTCGCAACAATGGGCTGATTGGCGAATTCTATGTGCTCGATCGCGATGCCTGGCAGGTCGAGGTGATGAACAACCTGGATCAGGTGCCTGCTGTCGGGGCGTATCTTCAGGTCAGCTTTCCCAATTTTGCCGGTGTGCCGGGCTTTCCGGTTCGGGCGATTGCCTATCTGCCTGACGATTAGTACTAAACGGCATGGAGGCGGCGTGGGAAAGTCACCTTCGCCGAATGTGCTTATCGTTCGAGGCAGAATTGAACAATTCGGGCATCTTTTAACTGTCACAGTTTAAAAGTTGACGGGCTTTTTCATCTCGGCGTAACATGCGCCCATCATTATTCCCGGAGGGCCCCGCCTTGGACACACCTAGTCGATACTGGCTCATTAATCAATTGATTACTAACCATTTCTAAGGCTTCCCGCTGTTATATCGGTAGCCCTGGTGGTTATCGGTGATGTTGTATCCCTCCGTCATCAAATTGAGTCAGCACCGTCGGTTCGAAACCTGTTGGTGCCCTGTCATCACCGTTTCTGTGCTTCAACGCGTCCGTCTTTCTCTGTTATCGCACTAGGAGCACATGGCCTATGCTGAGCGCATTTAAACTGGATAACTGCCGTTTATCCCGTCTGGAACTGGACGACACCGATGATATTGCCGCCTCCGTGTGGGTGGATTTGGCCGAGCCTGAAGATGAAGAGCGTGAGCTGGTGCAAAACCGGTTGGGGCAGAGCCTGGCAACGCGCCCTGAACTGGAAGATATCGAAGCATCGGCTCGTTTCTTCGAAGACGAAGACGGCCTGCATATCCACTCCTTTTTCTTCTTCGAAGACGCGGACGATCACGCTGGAAACTCCACCGTGGCATTCACTATTCGCGACGGGCGTTTGTACACGCTGTGTGAGCGCGAGTTACCGGCCTTTCGTCTGTACCGGATGCGCGCGCAACCAGACGCTGGTAGACGGTAACGCCTACGAACTGTTGCTCGATCTGTTTGAACCCAAGATTGAACAGCTGGCCGATGAAATCGAAAACATCTATAGTGATCTGGAATCGCTCAGTCGCGTGATCATGGAAGGGCGTCAGGGCGAAGAGTACGACGAAGCGCTCTCGACGCTGGCGGAATTGGAAGACGTGGGTTGGAAGGTACGCCTGTGTTTGATGGATACCCAACGTGCGTTGAATTTTCTGGTACGTCGCGCGCGCCTGCCGAGCGGGCAACTGGAACAGGCGCGCGAGATCCTGCGCGATATCGAATCCCTGTTGCCGCACAATGAATCTCTGTTTCAGAAGGTTAACTTCCTGATGCAGGCGGCGATGGGCTTTATCAATATCGAGCAGAGCCGCATTATCAAGATCTTCTCGGTGGTTTCCGTGGTGTTTCTGCCGCCGACGCTGGTGGCGTCCAGCTATGGGATGAACTTTGAGTTTATGCCGGAACTGCACTGGTCGTTTGGTTACCCGGTGGCTATCGTGCTGATGATCCTGGCAGGATTGGCTCCGTATCTCTACTTCAAGCGCAAAAACTGGCTGTAACCATAGTGCTATGCTTCCCGGCGTAAGCCGGGAACGCGCTCATTTTTGGCTTCTACGATCATTTCCATATTCATTAGCCCTCCCTTCTGTTTAGAATGAAACCTCTACAGGTATTGTCATATCAGGTTGTCGCTATGGGAAGGGTTTCGCCCTTGGCGCAGTGGGGAGTGCTGTTGGTTGCTTCTCTGCTGCTGGGGTTGGTATTGCAGTGGTTACATGTTCCGGCCGCGTTTCTGTTAGGGCCGATGATGGTCGGCGTCGCCGTGGGGTTGAAAGGGGCGACGATCCGTATGCCTCCTGCGTATTTTTGGGCCGCTAATGCCATCCTTGGCTGTCTGGTGGCGCAGAGCCTTTCCCTCTCTATCTTGAGCCCGCTGTTGCAAGAATGGCCGTTAGTGTTGGGCATTTTGGTGGCAACCCTTGCCGCCAGCGGCTTTTCTGGCTGGTTACTGGTCAAGTTCAGCGCCTTGCCCGGCACCACTGGGGCCTGGGGCGCATCACCCGGCGGTGCCTCGGCCATGGTTGCTATGTCGAGCGAATTTGGTGCCGACGTGCGTCTGGTGGCGTTTATGCAATACCTGCGCGTGCTGTTGGGGCGCTGGCTGCGCCTGCCGTCCGGCGCACTGCTGGGGCCGATGATCCTCGGTGCCGCGCTACACTCGACGGGTACGCTGACGCTGCAAACGCCGGAGTGGATACTGTCATTGGCCTATGCATTTATCGGTTGGAGTGTGGGCTTAAGCTTTACTCGCCCGATTTTTCTGCTGGCCATCCGCACCTTGCCACAGATGATGGCCTCTATCGTCGGCCTGATGGTACTGTGTGGATGGATGGCTTACGAGGTAACGCTGTTGCTGTCGGTGGATATTCTTACCGCCTATCTGGCGACCAGCCTTGGTGGGCTGGACTCCATTGCGGTCATTGCAGCGGGCAGTAACGTTGACATGGCTTTTGTGATTGCAATGCAAACCCTGAGGCTGTTTTCGACGCTGCTGTTTAGCCCGGTGTTGTCACGCCACATCTCACGCCACACGGCGCTGAACGCGACGTAATTTCCGCTGGGCGATGAGGGCATCGATGATAAACAGCGCCAGCGCCGCCCAGATAAAGCCAAATGCCACCATTTTGTCGCTGCCGAGCGGTTCGCCATAGAGCGTGACAGCGATGATAAACATCAGCGGCACGGTGGTCACGATGCCTGCGCTGACCAACAGCAGATTGAGCGTCGCACTGTTATTGCCAAGGTGGCTGCTCGGTGTATCGGCGATAAAAAACAAATAGATAATTGCCGCAGGCAGCAACCACAGGGTTTCAATCAGCATGCCGGTCTGGTCGTCTACGCCGAGTTTCTTACGCAACAGGCCATAGATCGCAAAACTAAAGGCCAGCGCCAGAGCAATCACCGGCACGGAGCCAAACTGCCATAGCTGAATCAACACGCCGCTGAACGCCAACAGTACCGCGCACCATTGCAGGCGGCGGAAGCGCTCACCGAGAAAAATCATTCCCAGCATCACGTTAACCAGTGGATTGATAAAATAGCCCAGGCTGGCTTCCAGAATGTGATTATGGTTTACAGCCCAAATGTAGAGCAGCCAGTTGCCGCCCACCAGCACGGCGGTCAGTGCCAGCATCAGCAGCGTTTTGGGTGATCCCATGACGTGTTGTACCTGACGCCATTTGCGGCTGATGCTCACCAAAACTAGCATGAAGAGAAACGACCAGATAATCCGGTGCGTAAGAATTTTTGTGGCAGGCACTGCGCTAATCAGCTTGAAGTAGACGGGTGCGATGCCCCAAATGAAATAGGCACCAAGAGCGAATAACACACCCTGGCGTGATTGCTGTTCATTCATGTGGAAGGCTTACTCAACGGACTGAAGAGGGAGTACTGTACGCGAAACCGCAGTGACTTTCATCTTTCCTTCCCGTTTTGGTGCTTCGTTTTTGTAAAATAGGATTATTCAGCCTTTTATATCGTTACTGTGCGAATAATTCGGCGTTATCCGACGATATAGGTGGCCGTGGCGGTGGCTATATGCACCTGTGCCTCGTTGTGCAAATAGGCGCGCGCCACGGCGATTTTATTGCCGCCACGCAGCAGCGTGCTGGTCAGGGTAAAGTGCTCGCCGCGGCCCGGGCGCAGATAGTCCACGCGCAGATCAATGGTGCCCATGCGTGCCAGTCGCTGGTGAAATTCCTGAACGCTGATACTGTGGTGCCGTAACAGCGCGCTGCCAACCCAGGCCAGCCCGGCGGCGATCACACCGCCGTGGAGAATTTTTTGCAACGCATTGCCGACCAATCGCTCCTGACGATCAAACACCAAAATGGCATGGTCGGCTTCAAACTCACGCAGTTCAAGCCCCAGTTCCCGGTTGAAGGGCATCTGATAAATAAATATGTCGCTGACGCGTTGGCGAACGCTCTCCTGAGGCAGCATGGCATCAGGGGGAAGCGAGTCATCCTGCTGGACAAGCGGTAATGACATAGCGGGCGGCCCCCAGTAACGATCGGAACAGAGAATAAGAATAGTTTAACGTTAAATTTTTGTTTGTTTTATGAGGCGTTTCTGTTTCTTTTGAGAAAAACATGAATAACTAGGAAGTGGATGATTCAAGTACAGATTATGAAGCTAGAATAATAACGAGCGTGTCTATCATTTTTCCTTACTTTCATGTTGGTCGGAGATACCGTATGCGCAAAATTGCGGGTGTAGTGGCGCTCTTGTTGGCGGCACAAGTTCAGGCAGAAGAAGCAAAAGTTCAAGTTGTACACGACAGGCCCGCAGTGCGTGGCAGCATTATTGCCAATTTGCTGCAAGACCATGATAACCCTTTTATCCTTTATCCTTTATCCTTACGAAAGCAAATATCTGCTTTATACCTACACCACCAACATCAATAAACAAGCGATCAGCAGTTACGACTGGGCCAAAGAAGCGCGTAAAGATGAAGTGAATTTCCAGTTGAGTCTGGCCTTCCCCATCTGGCGCGGCATCATGGGCGACAATTCGCTGTTGGGAGTCTCTTATACCCAGCAATCCTGGTGGCAGATGTCGAATGCCGATGAATCCTCACCGTTTCGTGAAACTAACTATGAACCACAGATATTTCTTGGCTGGGCGACCGATTACAGTTTGGGCGGATGGACATTGCGCGATGTGGAAGTGGGGCTGAATCATCAATCTAACGGCAAGGCAGATCCAACTTCGCGCAGTTGGGATCGCGTCTATATGCGCCTGATGGCGCAAAACGGCAACTGGAAGGTGGATCTTAAACCCTGGTTCCTGATCCCCGACCGCAAGGATGACAACCCGGATATCACCAAGTATCTGGGGTATTATCGAGTTCGTGTTGGCTACGTCTGGGGCGACAGTATTTTCAGCGTCGCAGGGCATTACAACTGGAACAGCGGTTACGGCAACGCAGAGTTGGGGTGGAGCTATCCGATAACCAGGCATGTACGCTTCTATACCAAGGTGTTTAGCG
Source organism: Candidatus Symbiopectobacterium endolongispinus (assembly GCF_018777385.1). GTDB lineage: Bacteria > Pseudomonadota > Gammaproteobacteria > Enterobacterales > Enterobacteriaceae > Symbiopectobacterium > Symbiopectobacterium endolongispinus. The sequence goes on from NZ_JAFJYB010000005.1 coordinate 116,604, forward strand.
GCTACGGCGAATCGATGATCGACTACAACCATCGGCAGACGCGTTACGGTGTCGGTGTGATGTTGAACGATATCTTTTGAGGCGCGTTTTCAGAAAAAATAATTCTCGTGGTCAAAAGATTGCAGTTTTTATCACAGGCGCTGAAAATAGCGCCTGTTTGATTTTATCGGCCACGGGCTGATGTGATGCAAAGAGGATCGGGGAACGCGTGTCTACGGCGGAAGTGTTAAATAAGGAAGCGTTAGCGGCTCAGGTTCTACGCGATACGTTCGGTTATCAGCAATTCCGTCCCGGTCAGGATGCGGTCATTCGGGCTGCGGTCAACGGTCAGGATTGTCTGGTGATCATGCCGACCGGGGGCGGGAAATCGCTGTGCTACCAGATCCCCGCATTGGTGCTGGATGGCCTGACGTTGGTGGTGTCTCCGCTGATCTCTTTGATGAAAGACCAGGTGGATCAGCTTCTTGCCTACGGCGTGACTGCCGCCTGCCTGAACTCGACCCAGACTCGTGAGCAGCAGTGGGACGTGATGACCCGCTGTCGCAGCGGTGAAATCAAGCTGCTGTATATCGCGCCGGAGCGTTTAACCACGGACAGCTTCTTTGACCAGCTTGCTCGGTGGAATCCGGCACTGATTGCCATCGACGAAGCGCACTGTATCTCCCAGTGGGGGCATGATTTCCGCCCGGAATACCGCGCCCTTGGGCAAATCAAGCAGCGTTTCCCCACGCTGCCAGTGGTTGCCTTGACGGCCACCGCCGACGACGCTACGCGCAGTGATATTGTGCGCCTGCTCGATCTGCACGAACCGCATATTCACCTGAGCAGCTTCGACAGGCCCAATATCCGCTATACGCTGGTGGAGAAATTTAAACCGCTCGATCAACTGTGGATGTTTGTGCAGGGTCAGCGCGGTAAAAGCGGCATCATTTATTGCAACAGCCGGGCGAAGGTAGAGGATATCAGTGCGCGTCTGCAAAATCGTGGCCTCAGCGTGGCGGCCTATCATGCTGGCTTGGACAACGAACGGCGTGCGCAGGTACAGGAAGCGTTTCTACGTGACGATTTGCAAGTGGTGGTAGCCACCGTCGCCTTTGGCATGGGTATTAACAAACCCAACGTGCGCTTTGTGGTGCACTTTGATATCCCACGCACGATCGAATCCTACTATCAGGAGACCGGGCGTGCCGGGCGAGATGGCCTGCCTGCGGAAGCCGCGCTCTTTTACGATCCGGCTGACATGGCGTGGTTGCGCCGCTGCCTTGAGGAAAAAACGCCGGGCCAGCAGCAAGAAATTGAACGACACAAGTTGAACGCGATGGGGGCGTTCGCGGAGGCGCAAACCTGCCGCCGTCTGGTGTTGCTTAACTATTTTGGTGAAGGGCGGCATGCCCCTTGCGGTAACTGTGATATCTGCCTCGATCCACCTAAGCGCTATGATGGCCTGGTGGATGCGCAAAAGGCGCTCTCCTGCGTATATCGGGTGGGGCAGCGCTTTGGCCTGGGCTATGTGGTGGAAGTGCTGCGCGGGGCTAATAACCAGCGTATTCGCGAATGGGGACACAACAAGCTGCCTGTGTACGGCATTGGCCGTGAGCAATCGCATGAGCATTGGGTCAGCGTGCTGCGCCAACTGATTAACCTGGGGTTCCTCACGCAAAATATTGCATTGCACTCAGCGGTACAACTGATCGAATCGGCCCGTCCGGTGCTGCGCGGTGAGATACCTTTGCAGTTGGCGGTACCTCGCGTGGTTAACCTGAAGCCGAAAGCGAACCAAAAATCGTACACCGGGCTTTACGATCGCAAGCTGTTTGCCAAACTACGCAAAGTCATTGCTGATGAGGGCGATATCCCGCCTTATGTGGTGTTCAGTGATGCCACGCTGCTGGAAATGGCCGATCGCTTGCCGTCACCGGCAAGCGAATTGCTGACGATTAACGGCGTCGGGCAGCGTAAACTGGAGCGATTCGGTACGCAATTTATGTCGCTGATCCGTGAACATCTGGACGATGGTGACGATGTGCTCTGATCGGACTTGAATTTCTAGACTCTGTGGTAAAAAAGGAAAATATCATGATGTTGTTTTTGACCGTGGCGATGGTGCACTTCGTGGCATTGATGAGCCCGGGACCGGATTTCTTTTTTTGTTTCCCAGACGGCGGCGGGTCGCTCGCGCAAAGAAGCCATGATGGGCGTTCTGGGGATTTCTCTGGGGGTAATGGTGTGGGAGGCCATTGCGTTGATGGGGTTGCACCTGTTACTGCAAAAAATGGCGTGGTTGCACGATGCTATTACCATCGGCGGTGGATTGTATCTGTGCTGGATGGGATGGCAGATGTTGCGCGCAGCGCGTCGCAAAGGGGAGCTGCAAACGGTTGAAACGGTAGAGCTGCCTTCGAAAGGGAAAACCTTTATGCGCGGTTTGCTGACCAACCTCGCCAACCCGAAAGCGCTTATCTATTTCGGCAGCGTATTCTCTCTGTTTGTGGGCGACAGCGTTGGCACCAGTGCGCGCTGGGGGCTGTTTGCATTAATCTCTCTGGAAACGCTGCTGTGGTTTAGCCTGGTGGCAATGGTGTTTGCCTTGCCTGCAATGCGCCGCGGCTATCAGCGTTTGGCTAAATGGATTGATGGTCTGGCGGGGGTGCTGTTTACCGGCTTTGGGCTGCATCTGATTATTTCGCGCTAAGCGAGCATGGCGTAGCACTCCCGCTGTTTTGTCCTCGCCGCCGGTTGGCGGCGAGTGACGGATTACACCTTACGCGCCGTTGCCAGTAGCGCGCCGACCAGCATAAACAACGAGCCAAACAGCCGGTTGAGCAGGCGGATTTGGCGCGGCCCTTTCAGCCATACAGCAATGCGAGTGGCGAGCTTGGCGTAACCGACCATCACCACAATATCGACCGCCACAGTGGTCACCCCCAAAATCAGATACTGAGCAACCTGCGGCTGATGCGGCACGATAAACTGTGGGAACAGCGCCACCAGAAAAACGATGCTTTTCGGGTTGGTAAGGTTGACCAGAACGGCACGACGAAACAGCTGGCGGCGGGGCAGGGTGCCCGCCAGCGCATGCAGATCGAGTGAACCAGCCGCGCGCCACTGCTGGATACCGAGCCAGATCAGATAAGCGGCACCGAGCCATTTCAGAATGTCAAAAGCCAGCAGCGATTGCGATAGCAGCGCGCCAAGACCGATACCTACCAATACGATATGGATAGCCGGCCCGACTTGCAGACCGGCGATGGATGCCGCCGCACCGCGATAGTCGTGACTGATGGCAGTGCTCATGGTATTGGTAGCACCGGACCCCGGAGAAAGGCTGAGAATAAGCGTTGTGAGAAGATAGGTTAACCACCAGTCGAGGGTCATAGCTGCTTCCTGATTGCATGTTGTTGCATTGGCATTGTTTGCGATCGCCGCAACGGAGACTGAAGGGTTTACCGATGCGTTACGTGGTTAAACATTGCGACCGAATGTGCCACAATACGCCATTGCTGATTGTTGTGCCAGCGATCACAAAACTCTCTGGTAGTCCCCGCGTGGCAGGGGGCTAGCGCGGTGCCGTGCAGCAAGGAGAAACGTGATGTCACCCGAAATTTCCGGCCTATTATTAAGAGAAAAACAGTTTTCTGCCTTTTTCACCGGGACGCTGTTGGATTTCTGGCGTCAGCGTGAAGAGGGGGAATTTCCCGGCGTTGATGATGTGCCGATCCGCTTTGTACGCTTTACCGCTCCAGAGCACACGCGTTTGGTGGTGGTGTTTTCCGGCCGCATCGAAAGCTATGTAAAGTATGGTGAAGTCGCCTACGATTTGTTCCAGGCGGGTTATGATGTGCTGATCATGGATCATCGCGGCCAAGGGTGCTCCGGGCGTCCGTTCGCTGGTGGCAAGCGACTATGATCCGAGCTGGCGCAGCGTAAGTCGCGGCATCGTGTTGCTTGACCATGCCAGTCGCGACGGGTTGGAAGGGTTTGTCACCATTACCGGCGGCAAATTAATGACGTACCGCCTGATGGCGGAGAGGGTCACCGACAAGGTGTGTGAAAAGCTGGGGCACAGTGCGCGCTGCACCACAGCGGAACGACCACTGCCGGGCTCCTCCAGCGCGTCTACGCAACAACCTGCTGCCGCAACGTCTGGCACGCGCGCATTTTCTGCACCGCTGCGCGGGTCCGCGATTTACCGCCACGGCGATCGCGCCGCGCGCGTGTTGTCTGGCGAGTATGCCGACAGCAGTCTGGTGTGCGAATGCGAAGCGGGGACGGCGGGGGAAGTTCGCTATGCCGTGTAAGCACTAAAGGTTAACAACCTGATTGATCTGCGGCGGCGTACCCGTGTCGGGATGGGAACCTGCCAAGGCGAGCTTTGTGCGTGCCGTGCCGCCGGATTACTGTGCAAGCTGGGGCAATCGACACCGCCGCAAGCGTTGGCGCAGTTAAGTCAGTTTTTAAATGAGCGCTGGAAAGGCAGTTCGCCCCATCGCATGGGGTAACGCGTTGCGTGAAAGCGAATTCACCAGTTGGGTGTATCAGGGCTTGTGTGGGCTGAGTATTGAGGATCAGCAGGAGGAACAACATGCGGTATGACGTCGTCATTATCGGTGGCGGGTTAGCCGGGCTCACCTGCGGTATTCGTTTGGCGGAGCAAGGAAAACACTGCGCCATTGTCAGCTCATGACAAAGCGCTTTGCATTTCTCTTCGGGATCGCTGGATCTGCTGTCCTTTCTGCCCGATGGTGAGCCGGTTCACCATCCCCTTGAGGCGCTGTCAGCGCTGGCAAGTCAGGCTCCCGAGCATCCCTATTCGCTGATGGGTGAGGCCGCTGTACGCCGTTGGGTGCCAGAAGCCGAAGCCTTATTGGCGCGCTGTGGCGCGACCATGACGGGCAGCCATCAACAAAACCACCTGCGTTTGACGCCGCTCGGAAAATATCGCCCGTGCTGGCTGAGTCCACCGGAAATTGTCACGCGGGAACAGGGCAAACCGCTGGCATGGCGTGCTCCGCTGATTGTGGGCATTGAAGGCTTTCTGGATTTCCAGGCCTCTATCGTGGCTGATGCGCTGCAAACGCAGGGCATTGCGGCAAAGAGTGCCGATTTACGTCTACCCGCGTTGGATCGTCTGCGCGGTAACCCCAGCGAGTTCCGTGCGGTAAATATTGCTCGCGTGCTGGATCTGCCGGAAAACGCCAGCGCATTGCTGGCGGAATTGACGCGGTTGAGCGCTCATCACGATGCCGTCATTTTACCGGCTTGCCTGGGACTGGATACGCCGGATGCCGTGGCTATGCTGCAAAGTGCCTTGGGCAAACCTGTCAGTCTATTGCCGACACTTCCTCCGTCGTTACCAGGGGTTCGCTTGCATCAGGCGATAGTGCGCCGTTTCCGCCAATTGGGCGGCATGGTGATGCCGGGCGATAAAGTCGAGCGTGCCGTCCTGGGGGCAACAGAAAAGGCGCTTTATACCCGTAATCATGTCGAGATCCCGTTGCGGGCTCAGCAGGTGGTGCTTGCCAGCGGTAGCTTCTTTAACAACGTGCTGGTGGCAGAGTGTGATCGCGTTGTGGAGCCGGTGTTTGGTTTTGATGTGCACTATGCCGCACTGCGTAGCGACTGGAGCCGGAAACAGGTACTGGCACCTCAGCCGTATCGCCTGTTCGGTGTGAAAACCGACGAGAAGCTGCGCCCGCGTATCAAGGGCATCACGGTGCCCGGCGTCTATGCGATTGGCGCAGTATTGGCAGGGTTTGATCCTCTGGCGCAGGGCTGTGGCGCGGGGGTATCTTTATTGAGCGCGTTGTCGGTTGCCGATACGTTGCTGCAAGGGGAGGTTGCATGAGCCTGCTCAATGACACCAGTTTTGATGGACGGTGAACGCCTGCGTCTGAAAGATCCGGCGCTGTATGACGAGGCGCTGAAATATTGCACCAACTGCAAACGCTGCGAAGTGGCCTGCCCGTCGGATGTCAAAATTGGTGATATCATTCAGAGCGCCAAAGCACGCTATAACCCGCATCGTCCTTCACTGCGTGACACCATCCTCAGTCATACCGACCTGATGGGAACGGTATCCACGCCGTTTGCGCCATTAGTGAACGCGGCGACCGGGCAGAAACCGGTGCGCCAGTTGCTGGATAAAGCACTGAAAATTGACCATCGACGTCAGTTGCCTAAATACTCATTCGGCACTTTCCGCCGCTGGTATCGTCAACAAGCCGAAGCGCAAAAACAGTTTAGCGAGCAAATCGTATACTTCCACGGCTGCTACGTTAATTACAGCCATCCGCAGTTGGGCAAAGACCTGATCCGCATCTTCAATGCGATGGGGATTGGTGTGCAACTGCTGGAAAAAGAGAAGTGCTGCGGTGTACCGCTGATTGCTAACGGTTTTCATACCAAGGCCAGAAAGCAGGCGCAACAAAACGTGGGCTATCTGGAAGGCGCGGTTCAGGGTAAAAATCTTACCGTGGTAGCGACGTCATCAAGCTGTACGGCAACGCTGCGTGACGAATACCCGCATTTGCTGGGGGTCGATAACCATGCGGTACGCGATAGCATCACGCTGGTGACACGTGAGCTGTATCGCCTGTTAGAGCAAGGCAAAACGCTGCCGCTACGCGTGGCTTATCACACGCCGTGCCATATGGAGAAAATGGGGTGGACGTCCTACACACTGGATTTATTGCGCCGTATTTCCGGGCTGGAACTGGTAGTGCTGGAATCCCAGTGCTGCGGTATCGCCGGAACTTACGGTTTTAAAAAGGAAAATTACACTACCTCGCAGGGCATTGGCGCGCCGCTGTTCCGCCAAATAGAGGAGAGTGGAGTGGATATGGTGATCACGGACTGTGAAACCTGCAAATGGCAGGTAGAGATGTCGACCAGTAAACCTTGTGAGCACCCGATCACGTTATTAGCACGCGCACTGGCGACGGAAAAATAATCCTTTACAGACGCGAATGATAATGATTATTATTGTTATGCATTCCAGAGAGACGCACGCATGTCTTTTCATGCGTTGACGACCCCGCTGTGAAGGCACGACATTGCTCACATTGCTTCCAGTGTTTATTTAGCCAGCTCGGGTGCTGGCTTTTTTTGCCTATCCTCCCCGCCTCTTTTAAATTTTTTGAATTGAGCGATGAGTTTTTTACACTTTCTTATTCGCCACCTCCCGGTAGACTTAACATAACGACAACATTTGTGGGGGCGATATGATTTATTTATGACAGGCTTAGGAGCGTGGTCATGCGAACCACGGTTGGCTGGATAGCTGGCACAGTTGCTCCTTTGCAGACTACTACGATCCCAATATGGGGTTCTCTGCGTTACGTGTGATCAACGAGGACCGCATTGAAAGTGGGCAAGGGTTTGGCACCCACCCGCACAAAGACATGGAAATCCTGACTTATGTGCTGTCCGGCACGGTGGAACATCAGGACATTATGGGGAAACAAGGAGCAGATTCCGGCGGGTGAATTTCAGATCATGAGTGCAGGCACCGGGATTCGCCATTCGGAATACAATGCCAGTCAGGATGAGCTGTTGCATTTGTATCAGATTTGGATCATTCCGGAAAAAGCTGGTATCACTCCGCGTTATGAACAACGACGCTTTGACACACCGCAGGGCCGTCAAAGCGTCGTTGTCACCGGATGCACGTGAAGGTTCGCTGAAGGTGTATCAGGACATGACGCTGTCGCGTTGGGCGCTGAAAGCCCAAGAGCAGTCGGTATATCAGGTGCCGGCAGGCCGTCGCGTGTGGATTCAGGTGGTACGGGGAGAGGTGGAAATCAATGGTCAGGCAGCAGGCGAAAGCGATGCGCTGGCGATATGGGATGAAGAAACCCTCTCAATTCATGCCACGCAACAGAGTGAAATCTTGTTGTTTGATCTGCCGCCGGTGTAACCAAGAACGGTGCGTACCTGTGACGCACCGTTTTTTGCTTTTCTCAGGGAACCTCTGCGGGAAGCAGCGTGCAAAGTGCTGCACTGTCGGTCAACACCGCATCGACATCTTCATAGGATTGCGTGGTGATGACACTTTTCTCTTCATGCCAGGTATAGAGTGGCACGCCGGGATCGTCGTGGCTTTCCTGCAGCACGTAACGTTGCAGTTTAACCGGTTGCGCATCAGTTAAATCCTCTCCCACCTTCTCTGCGGTGATTAAACGCACCCCTTGCGTATAGCGCACCAGTTGAACATCGAAAATCTTCTGCCGCGATGCGGCAATACGATAATCAAACCAGATAAACGCATCGCTGTTGGGGATGGGGACGAGTGAATAACCATCCGGGGTTTTGATGTAAAAGCTCAAGCCTCGGTGAGGGTGTGAGGTGTTGTTTTCGAAGGTGGCAAGCACCGCGAAATCCTCTGAGGTCGAGTGTGCCAGCGCCAGATTATTCACACCCGGTTGCAGCTGTACCAGACTCAAACCCGTGGGGCTCGAAACCGCCGCACTCTGGCAGGCGGCTATCGTCGTACCGCTGTAAAACAGCAGGGCGGCGATGATGCGCCGAGCGTTGGTAAGCAAAAACATAGCGGTGATTATCCCTTTCATGCCCACGCTGGGCGAAAACCGGTCAGTAACCGTCTCATTTCATCAAGTAAGTACGGATGCCATCGAGGAACATCTGGGTCGAAAGCATGACCAGAATCAGCCCCATCAGTCGCTCCAGCGCGGCAACGCCTTTCTCACCCAGTAAGCGCAAAAAGAGATCGGACATCAACAGGATGATAAATGAAATCTCCCAGGCGATGCAGAGTGCGAGCGTTAAATGCGGCAACTGATCCGGATATTGATGCGATAACAGCATCAGCGCGGCCAGAATAGACGGTCCGGCGACCAGCGTGATTGCCATCGGTACCAGAAATGGTTCTTCCCCAGCTGGCAACCCGCTGCTGTTGCTTTACTGCGATGGGAATATCATGCGGATAGCGATTAAAAACAGCACAATGCCGCTCGAAATCGACACGGTTTCGGTACGCAGATTTAGAAACGCCAGAATACGTTCGCCCGCAAACAGAAAAATCAGCATCAGCCCAAGGGCGATCACCATCTCACGAATCAGCACCACCCGTCGGCGTTTCGGGTCCAGATGTTTTAGTACCGACATAAAAATGGGCAAATTGCCCAACGGATCCATAATTAACAGCAACAGAATGGTTGCTGAGATCATTTCGCTCATGATGGTGGTGGACTCCTGTTATCCCTTTAATGATGGCACCGCATTAGCCACATTGCTGAAAAAGCCGGTGTCATCGAATAAATTCACTTGCGACTTCTGATACATTTTGTAAGATTGATAGTCATCACTTTATGTAATATTTGCTGAGTTTGGTGATAAACCGATTTTTATTACCCCTCGCTCTGCCGTCATGATAGTCCTGCCGCCACGGTTTTCGCGCGTTTGCGTGTGGTAAACCTATTGTTCTGCAAGACATTCACCTGACGAGAACAGGGTAACAGAGTGTGTGTCGGCCGTCAGTACTGCCTGTGTGGCAGTCCAAATTCTTTATGTCATCCCAAGGCAGGATTGTTACCATGAAAAATGTTGGTTTTATCGGCTGGCGCGGTATGGTGGGTTCCGTTCTGATGCAGCGTATGCAGGAAGAGCGTGATTTTGACCTGATTCGTCCGGTGTTCTTTTCCACGTCACAACACGGTCAGGCTGCTCCGGTACTGAGTGGACAGCAGGGCACGTTGCAAGACGCTTACAATCTGGATGCACTGCGCGCGCTGGATATCATCATAACCTGCCAGGGCGGTGATTACACCAATGAGGTTTACCCCAAGCTGCGTGAAAGCGGCTGGCAGGGGTATTGGATCGATGCGGCCTCCTCGCTGCGTATGTGCGATGACGCCATCATCATCCTCGATCCAGTCAACCATGCTGTGATCAAACAGGGCCTGGATAACGGCATTAAAACTTTCGTTGGCGGCAACTGTACCGTCAGCCTGATGCTGATGTCGCTGGGTGGCCTGTTTGCGCACGATCTGGTGGAATGGGCCTCTGTGGCGACCTATCAGGCGGCATCTGGCGGCGGTGCGCGCCATATGCGCGAATTGCTGGTTCAAATGGGTCTGCTGCACAATGATGTGGCGAAAGATTTGCAGGACCCTGCCTTTGCCATTCTGGATATCGAACGCAAAGTCACCGCGCTGACGCGCAGTGGCACGCTGCCGACCGACAATTTCTGTGTACCGTTGGCTGGCAGCTTGATCCCGTGGATCGACAAACAGCTGGATAATGGCCAGAGCCGTGAAGAGTGGAAAGGTCAGGCAGAAACCAACAAAATTCTCGGCACCCAGTCCGTAATCCCAGTGGATGGTTTGTGCGTACGCATCGGGGCGCTGCGTTGCCACAGCCAGGCGTTCACACTGAAACTGAAGAAAGATGTTCCAGTGTCTGAAATCGAACAACTGCTGGCAACCCATAACGATTGGGTGAAAGTGATGCCAAACGATCGCGAGATCTCCATGCGTGAATTGACGCCAGCTGCGGTAACCGGCACGCTTTCCACGCCAGTGGGGCGTCTGCGTAAACTGAACATGGGGCCGCAGTATCTCTCCGCCTTTACAGTGGGTGACCAACTGTTGTGGGGCGCGGCAGAACCGCTGCGCTGTATGCTGCGCATCCTGCTGTAGTCCCCTCTGGATTGAATGCCCCGCGTTATGCTGGGCATGTTCTCTCTCACTTCCTGCCGTTGCTTTCTTTGTTCTACTATCGCTTGCCATGCTCTCCACCTTTTTAGCGGCATGCAGCATCAATACCGTTGATCTTTTCAGTGACATTTTCCCTGAGCAGGTTTTCGATACGTTGGGCAAAGGTATTTAGTGTCAGCCACTGTCGTGTGAGCGCCTGGCGATTTCCTGCCATGAGCTGTATGCGCAGTGCCTCTTCTTCTTGTGTCAGCCGGGAGGCATGTTCAAGCAGGGAGGAGGCGAAGCCACAGTCGGAAAAATAAGCGATCGCCTCGTTCCGGTTAGCGGGGTAATGGAGGCTTTGCCATTGCTGCAAGGGGCGGAGACAGCCGTGATCGGCCAGCTTTACCATAAGGCTTAATTGGTAATGTGCGCGCTGACCATAGCATCCGCTTACCAGATAGCCGCGTGCAACCTGGCGGATGGTATAGAGATTATTCAAAATGGCGTTCACGTTGTCTGACGGGCCGCCGGTCTGTGCAAAACAGAAGGGGCCAGCGAGGTGGCGAGTGCCGTTGAGCAAACCATAGCGGCGAAATGTGGGGTATTGTCGGATATTGTTGAGGCTATAGACGGAGAGCGAGAGTTTTTCGAAGCGGTGCTGTATGCGTCGAACCTGCTCCAACGTGGGATGGTCGACATTGTCGAACACCGCCATAAGGTCAATATCCGAATCCGGTCTCATATCGCAGTGTGCAGCGCTGCCATAGAGATAAAGCGATAGCAGGCGGTCACCGAAGGCGGCGTTGAGTGCACCGACGATCGGTGCCGTCATAGCGTGAATCGTTGCAGGGCGCGGTTTCAGCGCGTTGGGCGATGAGCTGCTGCCCATCAACGAACATCCGTTTGACGGTAGCTGGGGTTATCAGCCGCTCGGCCTGTATGCGCCGACGCGACGTTTTGGTACGCCGCAGGATTTCCGCTGTTTTGTCGACACCCTGCACGAGGCGGGCATTAACGTGCTGCTGTATTGGGTGCCGGGGCATTTCCCGACCGATGCCTATGGTTTGGCGCAGTTTGATGGCACCGCCTTGTACGAATATTCCGACCCGAAAGAGGGTTTTCATCAAGATTGGAACACCCTGATTTATAACTACGGTCGCCATGAGGTGCGTAACTATCTGGCGGGTAATGCGTTGTTCTGGATGGAACATTACGGTATTGATGGTCTGCGTGTGGATGCGGTCGCCTCAATGATTTATCGCGACTACAGCCGGGCACAGGGCGAATGGGTGCCCAATTATTACGGTGGCAAAGAGAATCTCTAAGCCATCGCCTTTCTGCGTTACACCAACAACATGCTGGGACATGCGTGTCCCGATGCCATCACCGTGGCCGAAGAATCCACCGACTATCCGGGGGTGACGTTGCCACCGGGCTGCAACGGCTTAGGTTTCCATTACAAGTGGAGCATGGGCTGGATGCACGACACGCTGAGCTATATGCAGCAGGATCCGGTGCATCGCAAGTATCACCACGACAAGATGACGTTTGGCATGCTCTACGCTTACAGCGAGAATTTTATTCTACCGCTGTCACTCGATGAGGTGGTGCACGGCAAGCGTTCACTGCTCGATCGTATGCCGGGCGATGTGTGGAAAAATTTGCCAATCTGCGCGCTTATTACGGCTTTATGTGGGCATTTCCCGGTAAAAAACTGCTGTTTATGGGCGGAGAGTTTGCGCAGGGGCGGGAGTGGAATCACGATACCAGCCTGGACTGGCATCTGCTGGATGAACCGGAAGGATGGCACCGTGGTGTACAGCAGTTGGTGAAGGATTTGAATCACTGCTACCGCGCTCAGCCGCCGCTTTATCAACTGGATTTTCAACCGGAAGGTTTCGAATGGCTGGTGGTGGATGATCGGGAAAACTCGGTATTCGCCTTTGTGCGCCGCGACAGGCGAGGCAATGAAGTGCTGGTGGTCAGTAATTTTACCCCGGTGCCACGCCAAGGTTACCGCATCGGTATCAATCAGCCGGGGCGTTGGTGCGAAATTCTCAACACCGATTCCTGGCATTATCACGGTAGTAATCTGGGTAACGGCGGTGGGCTGGAGAGCGAGGCCATCGGCAGCCACGGCCGAGCCCATTCGCTGATATTGACGCTGCCGCCGCTCGCGACGCTCTATCTGGCGAAGGAGGTGCCGTGATCGCACTACTGCCGGGCAAGCCCGCGCCATTGGGTGCCAGCGTCGATCAACAGGGCATTAATTTTGCGCTGTTTTCCGCCCATGCCGAGAGGGTAGAACTGTGTCTGTTTGATGCCCATCAGCAAGAACACCGCTTCACTCTGCCGTCCCGTACGGGAGATATCTGGCACGGCTATTTGCCACTAACAGAGCAGGAGCCCACTGCGCGCCACGGACTGCGGTATGGCTACCGCGTCTATGGCCCCTTTGCGCCGCAACATGGTCATCGCTTTAACCTGAATAAACTACTGCTCGATCCATGTGCCCGTCAGTTAGATGGCTGGGTGGTTGATGACGAGAGTCTACATGGGGTGATACGTCAGACGAGCGCGACAGCGCTCAGGTGATGCCAAAACCGTGGTGGTGGATGAAAGCTACGACTTGGACGATGACGCTCCGCCAGCCACCCCGTGGGGCGAGAGCGTGATCTATGAGGCTCACGTGCGTGGCTTGACTCAGCTACATCCCGAGATCCCCGCCGAATTATGTGGGACCTACAGTGGTGTGGCACATCCGGTCATGATCAACTACCTGAAAAATCTGGGTATCACCGCTATTGAACTACTGCCCGTGCAGCAGCACTCCGATGAGCCGCGCTTGCAGAAACTCGGGCTGCGTAACTACTGGGGCTACAACGTGCTGTTGCTGTTTGCCGTTGAAACCAGCCTGGCGGCGCGTGATGACGCGCTTAATGAATTCCGCGATATGGTCAAGGCGCCGCACCGTGCGGGTATCGAAGTGATCCTTGATGTGGTGTTTAACCATTCGGCGAAGCTGGATGTTGAAGGGCCGACGCTGTCGCTGCGCGGCATCGACAACCAGAGCTATTACTGGCTGACCGAACAGGGCGAATACCACAACTGGACCGGCTGCGGTAACGCGCTGCGTCTCAATCATCCTGCGGTGATTGACTGGGTGATGCAGTCCCTGATTTTTTGGCGCGGAGTATGTCATGTGGATGGCTTCCGTTTCGATCTGGCTACCGTTTTGGGCAGAACACCGGCATTTGATCCCGCCGAGCCTTGGGATATCGGCGGCGGTGGCTATCAACTCGGGCGTTTCCCCGCCCCCTTTGCCGAATGGAGCGATCGCTACCGCGACGATATGCGCCGCTTCTGGCTGTGCGGCGATGTTTCTCTGGGCGGCTTCGCCCGCCGCTTTGCCGCGTCGAGGGATATCTTTCAGCACCCTCCACGTTTACCGCATGCGTCGGTAAACAAGCTCACCGCGCACGACGGCTTCACGCTGCGCGATCTGGTCAGCTTCAACCACAAGCACAACCACGCCAACGGGGAAGATAACCGCGACGGCACAGACAGCAATTTCAGCAACAACCACGGCACCGAAGGGTTGGAAGCGGATAAGGCTACGCTGGCGCGTCGTGCCGCCAGCCAACGTGCATTGTTGACGACATTGCTGCTGTCGCAGGGCACGCCCATGCTGCTGGCGGGGGATGGACAGGGGCACAGCCAGCAGGGGAATAACAACGCCTACTGTCAGGATAACGATCTGACCTGGCTTAACTGGGAAACAGCGGATAACGCCTTGAGTGCTTTTACCGCCGGGCTGATTCGGCTGCGACGCGCCATCCCGGCGTTACAGCAGGATGCCTGGTGGCAAGATGGAGATGGCCGTGTACAGTGGCTGAACGAACGGGCGCAGCCGCTCACGCCGTCGGCCTGGGAGCAGGGAGAGCGCCGTTTACAAATCGTCCTGTCGTCTGATTGGTTACTGCTGATTAATGCGAGTGCGTCGCCGTGCGAGATGTCGCTGCCCGCAGGAGATTGGCTGGTGTCGCCGCCGTTCGAGGCCTCGAAAGCGCTGCGCGGCGGGTTTTGGCAAGGGAATGCCCAATCGGTGTGTCTCTGTACACGCCGCAGTAAGGAGTAGGCCATGGTAAATAATGAGAAGCATGATCCCTTGATGCTCGCACGGCAGCTTCCACTGAAATCAGTGGCGCTGATTCTGGCAGGCGGGCGCGGCTCGCGCCTGAAAGACCTGACCGCGCGGCGCGCCAAGCCCGCCGTCCATTTTGGCGGCAAATTCCGTATCATCGATTTCGCCCTCTCGAACTGTCTGAATTCGGGGATTCGCCGCATTGGCGTGATCACCCAATATCAATCCCACACGCTGGTGCAGCACATTCAGCGTGGCTGGTCTTTCCTCAATGCTGAAATGAATTTGTCGATCTTCTGCCAGCGCAACAGCGACAGGAGACCGACCACTGGTATCGCGGCACGGCGGATGCCGTCTGTCAAAACCTCGACATTCTTCGACGCTATCGTGCGGAATACGTGGTGATTCTGGCGGGCGATCACATCTACAAAAGATGTGGGAACGCTTGAGGCCTATTGGCGGGCTAACCTCGATTTGGCCTCAGTCACGCCAGAGTTGGATATGTACGACAGAAACTGGCCAATACGTTCCGCCATGGATCAACTGCCACCGGCCAAGTTCGTACAGGACCGCTCTGGCAGCCACGGTATGACCATGAATTCGCTGGTATCCGGCGGTTGTATCGTGTCGGGATCGGTGGTGACGCATTCGGTGCTGTTTCCCCGCGTGCGGGTGAACTCATTTTGCAGCATCGATTCGTCCGTGTTGCTGCCGGATGTGAACGTGGGGCGTTCGTGCCGCCTGCTGCGCTGCGTCATCGACCGTGCGTGTGTTCTGCCGGAGGGGACGGTGATCGGTGAAAATGCCGCAGAAGACAGCCGCCGTTTTTACCGTTCGGAAGAGGGGATTGTGCTGGTGACACGCGCCATGTTGGCGAAGCTGTGGTTCAAGAAGCTGTATTTAAGAGGCTGTCGTTCACGATGATGTGGTGCATGACATCGCAGGTGAGGGGAACGTGGGAGTAAGAATGCGGGTATTACATGTATGTTCAGAGCTGTTTCCGCTGCTGAAAACCGGCGGATTAGCGGACGTTGCTGGGGCGTTGCCAGCAGCGCAAATCGAAGCCGGGCTGGATGTGTGTGTTATTCTGCCCGCCTTTCCCGATCTGAAAAAAGGTGTAGGCAACCTGCAAACAGTGTGTGAGCTGGATACCTTTGCTGGACGCATGGCGCTGCTTTACGGCCACTTCAACGACGTAGGCATTTATCTGATCTATTTGCCGGAACTGTATGAACGTGCTGGCAGTCCATACCACGATCCAGCGCTGTATGCCTATGCGGACAATTACCTGCGTTTCGCTCTGCTGGGATGGGTGGGGTGTGAAATGGCCTGCGGACTCGATCCCTACTGGCGGCCCGAGGTGGTACACGCTCATGACTGGCACGCGGGGTTAACCTGCGCCTATCTAGAGGCGCGCCATCGTCCGGCGAAATCGGTATTTACCGTGCACAATCTGGCGTTTCAGGGTTTGTTCCATGCCCGTCATATGGCATATATTCAACTGCCGGGTGATTTCTTCCAGGTGTACGGCCTGGAGTTTTACGGGCAGATCTCCTACCTCAAGGCCGGGTTGTATTAGGGGTCCGCTTGGAAAACGGAAAATATCCCACGCTAAGACTATTTTTTAAACAGTAGGTATTTGCTGTTTTACTTTAACTCTCAGAATCGTTTGCCGTGTGGTTCTGAATTCCCGGGCAATAGCACTTATACTTACACCAGACTGAATTCGTTCGAGTACCCTTTGTTTTTGTTCTTCATTTAACACCGGTGGGCGCCCAAAGCGTTTTCCTGCATCCCGTGCTCTTGCTATCCCCGAATAGGTGCGCTCGAGTAAAAGGTCTCGTTCAAATTCAGCAACCGCTGAAATCACCTGCATCGTCGGACTGGTCAAATCAACGCCACCCAATGCACCCGAATACCTGATCCGGCCAGTTGCCCCACTGTTTTCCTGATATCCATCGCATTACGACCAAGACGATCCAATTTTGTGACAATCAATACATCGCCATTTTCCAGTCGGTCAAGCAACCGGTTAAAACCAGGACGTTCACCGGCCGCTACCGAACCACTGATTTGTTCTTCGATTATTCGCTGGGGTTTGACGCTAAAACCAGCGGTTTCGATTTCCCGACGTTGATTTTCGGTAGTCTGTTCCAGAGTAGAGACCCGACAATAGGCAAAAATTCGTGACATAATGAAATTTTCTGTACGAAATGGGTGTAAATATTATAATGCGTATCCGAAATTAATTTCACTGACTTTCGTACATATTTGTCAGGTAGTGTACGAAACCGACCGGTTAAATGCCATTGAGTCGCTGGCATTGCCTGACGGCATTGCGCTTTCCGTTCACCAGAACCGTTTACTGAAACTGGCACGCGAAGGCAGGAAAATGAGTAGCCGGGATCTGGCTAAATTCACGGATATCCGCCGTTATGCCTCGCTGGTTTGTATAATATCAGAGGCCAGGGCCACCCTGACTGACGAAGTTATTGATCTGCACGAGCGTATTCTGGGTAGCCTGTTCAACAGGGCAAAACGCACGCAGGCCGAACGGCTCCAGCAAACGGGAAAGCTTATTCAGAGCAAGCTGAAGCAGTTCATTACCGTCGGGCAGGCGTTACTTAACGCCAGAGAATCCGGCGAAGATCCCTGGGCCGCAATAGAAGACGTCATTCCCTGGCAGGAATTCATCAACAGCGTGGAGGAAACGCGGTTTCTGTCACGTAAGGACAACTTTGACCCGCTTCATCTGATCACTGAAAAATACAGCACGCTGCGTAAGTATGCCCCCGGATGCTTTCCGCGTTGCAGTTCAGGGCTGCGCCAGCCGCGATACAGCTTAGTGACGCGCTGGATACCGTCAGAGAGATGTATCGGAAACAACTCCGAAAAGTCCCGTCATCCGCGCCAATCGGGTTCATCCCAGAAAGCTGGCGAAAGGTAGTGATCACTCCCTCCGGTATTGACCGCAAATATTACGAATTTTGCGTACTTAATGAGTTGAAGGGGGCATTACGTTCTGGCGATATCTGGGTAAAGGGATCGCGCCGCTACAGGAATTTCGATGACTATCTGATCCCGTCTGACGATTTTGAAAAATCACTCCGGGATAATCAGCTATCCCTTGCCATTCTGACCGATTGCCATGAGTACAACCGTATGACGCTTCTGGCATCGCGCCTGGAAGAAGTGAATACGATGGCGCTGGCCGGTGATTTGCCTGATGTTGATATATCGGATAAAGGCGTGAAAATTACCCCGCTGGATAATAGTGTCCCTTCAGCAGCATCCCCTTTTGCCGATCTGGTTTATGGCATGTTGTCTCACCCTAAAATTACTGAAATGCTGGATGAAGTGGACGGCTGGACCGGTTTTACCCGCCATTTCACGCATCTTAAAAATAATCACGTCAGACCAAAAGACAGAAAGTTGTTACTGACCACCATCCTGGCCGATGGCATCAATCTGGGGCTGACAAAAATGGCCGAATCCTGTCCGGGAACAACAAAGTTGTCACTGGAGGGCATTCAGGCCTGGTACATCAGGGATGAAACCTATTCAGCCGCGCTGGCTGAGCTGGTTAATGCTCAGAAAAAGCGGCATCTGTCGGCATTCTGGGGCGATGGTACAACGTCGTCGTCTGACGGACAGAACTTTCTGGTGGGTAGTCACGGGCGTTATGCGGGTCAGGTCAATCTGAAATACGGGCAGGAGCCAGGCGTGCAGATTTACACGCATATATCGGATCAATACAGCCCGTTTTACACCAAAGTGATCAGCCGTGTGCGTGACTCCACGCATGTACTTGATGGTCTGCTGTATCACGAAAGTGATCTGGAAATTACAGAGCATTACACTGATACCGCTGGTTTTACGGAGCATGTTTTCGCGCTGATGCATCTGCTTGGATTCGCTTTTGCGCCAAGGATCCGGGATCTTCATGACAAGCGGATTTTTATTCATAGAAAGGCTGAGCGATATCCGGGACTTCAATCTGTGATATCCACAACCCAACTGAATCTTAAAGATATTGAGACGCACTGGAATGAGGTACTTCGCCTCGCAAGCTCGATAAAACAGGGGACAGTTACCGCATCGCTGATGATGAAAAAACTTGCAAGTTATCCTAAACAGAATGGCCTTGTAAAGGCATTGAGGGAAATCGGACGCATCGAGCGGACACTGTTTATGCTGGACTAGTTCCGAGATCCATCACTGCGCCGACGCGTACAGGCGGGGCTGAATAAAGGTGAAGCCCGGAATGCGCTTGCACGAGCGGTCTTTATGCACCGGTTGGGGGAGGTCAGAGATCTGGGGCCGGAGAATCAGAACTACTGGGCTAGTGGTTTGACGTTGCTGACTGCGGTGATCTCCCTGTGGAATACGGTATATATAGAAAGAGCCATAGATTCCCTGAGACGAAAAGGGCTCCCTATTAATGAACAACTTATTTCTCATTTGTCCCCGCTGGGATGGGAGCACATCAATCTGAGTGGGGATTACGTTTGGCGGACAAACCTTAAGCTGGGACAGGGTAAATACCGTTCGTTACGCTCAGTAGATAGTGGTCTGTACAAAAAATAGGCTTAGCGTAGGATATTTTCCGTTTTCCAAGCGGACCACTTTTATGCCGATTATGTCACCACCGTCAGTCCGACCTATGCTCATGAAATCACCTTGCCTGAATTTGGCTACGGGATGGAAGGGCTGCTGCGGACGCGGGAAGAGGAGGGACGGTTATCGGGCATTCTTAATGGTGTTGATGATGCCATCTGGAGTCCGGCGCACGATGCGCTGCTGTCGCATCCTTACGCCCGTGAAACGCTGGTCAATAAGGCGCATAACAAGCGCCAACTGCAAATCTCCATGGGATTGAGCGTGGGTGAGAAAATTCCGGTGTTTGCCATCGTCAGCCGCCTGACGCATCAAAAAGGGTTGGATTTGGTGCTGGAGGCGGTGCCGGAGCTGTTGGAGCACGGGGCTCAATTGGTGGTACTGGGCGCAGGTGATGCTGATTTGCAGGAATGGTTCCTGGCAGCGGCGGCAGAATATCCCGGCCAGGTTGGAGTCCTAATCGGCTATCACGAAGCGTTTTCGCACCGCATTATTGGCGGTGCTGATGTCATCATGGTGCCCAGCCGTTTTGAGCCCTGTGGGCTAACGCAGTTGTATGGGTTGAAGTACGGTACGCTGCCGCTGGTGCGTCATACCGGCGGTTTTGCGGATACCGTTGCGGATTGCTCGCTGGAGAATCTGGCCGATGGTCTTGCCACTGGTTTTTCCTTCAGCGATTGCAATGTCGGCGCGCTTTCCCGAGCGATTCGCCGAGTGTTTGTGTTGTGGTCTCGTCCCACGCTGTGGCGTTATGTGCAACGTCAGGCGATGGCGATGGACTTTAGCTGGCGGGTAGCTGCGCAGGCATATCGTGCACTTTACCAGCGCTTATGACCCTAAATACTTCGAGTTGCGGGAAGGTGGCAAGTGACGGAATCCCGATGAGCTTACACCGGTAAGTGATTCGGGTGAGAGAACGCAGCCAACGCACCTGCAACTTGAAGTATTTAGGGTATAGCCGTGCGTTGCATGGTGAGGACAACGTGCAGGGGCGTTAGCGATCTCGGTCAAACAACGCTTGTCGTAACACTCATGATTGGGAATAAACGTAATGAACTCTCCGTTTATCTACAACTCACCCACGCTCAGCGTGGACGCGCTAAAGCATTCCATTGCCTATAAGTTGATGTTCAGCATAGGTAAAGATCCCTCTATCGCCAACAAGCACGAGTGGCTGAACGCCACGCTGCTCGCGGTGCGCGACCGCATGGTGGAGCGCTGGCTACGCTCCAACCGAGCGCAGCTCTCGCAGGATGTGCGACAGGTTTACTATCTCTCGATGGAGTTCCTGCTGGGCCGAACGCTGTCGAATGCGCTGCTGGAGATGGGGCTGTACGAGGATCTAAAGCAGGCTCTGGACGACATGTGGCTGGATCTGGATGAGCTGATCGAGGAAGAGAACGATCCCGGGCTGGGTAACGGTGGCCTCGGGCTTTTGGCGGCCTGCTTCCTTGATTCGCTGGCGACGATGGCACTACCCGGCCGTGGTTATGGCATTCGCTATGAATACGGCATGTTTGCGCAAAAGATTGTCAACGGTCAGCAGGCTGAATCCCCGGACTATTGGCTGGAATACGGTAACGCCTGGGAATTCCCGCGTCACAGTACGCGCTATACGGTGCGTTTTGGCGGGCGTGTACAGCAGGAAGGGAGTAAGGCGCGCTGGGTGGAAACCGAAGAGATCATTGCCAGTGCCTATGACCAGATAATCCCTGGCTACGACACGGATGCGACCAACACGCTGCGGGTGCGCAGGCCAGCAGTGAAATCAATCTGGGCAAGTTCAATCAGGGTGACTACTTTGCTGCGGTGGAGGACAAAAACCACTCGGAGAACGTGTCGCTGGTGCTTTATCCCGATGATTCAACCTACTCCGGGCGCGAGTTGCGCCTGCGTCAGGAATATTTTCTGGTGTCTGCCACGGTGCAGGATATCCTCAGCCGTCACTGGATGATGCACAACACCTATGACAACCTGGCGGATAAATTTGCCATTCACCTCAACGATACCCATCCGGTGTTGGCGATCCCCGAACTGATGCGCTTGCTGATCGATGAACACAAATTCAAATGGCTGGATGCCTGGCAGGTGGTGACGAGTGTCTTCTCTTACACTAACCACACGCTGATGCAGGAAGCGCTGGAAACCTGGCCGGTGGACATGCTGGGCAAGATTTTGCTGCGCCATCTGCAACTGATTTTTGAAATCAACGAGCACTTTCTCGAAGAAGTGCAAAAGAAATTCCCGAAAGATAACGATCTGCTGGCGCGCGTTTCCATCATTGATGAAACCAACGGTCGCCGGGTGCGCATGGCCTGGTTGGCGCTGGCGAACCCGTCGTTGTCGAAAGTGCTGGATGACGCGATTGGTAAAAATTGGCGTACCAACCTCATCCAGTTGGAAGATATCAAGCCGCAGGCGGGTTTGTGCAGAAGGTGCGTAAGGCGAAGCTGGCGAACAAGCAACGTCTGGCGGAGTACGTGGCCGAGCATCTGGATGTGGTGATCGATCCTGAAGCGTTGTTCGATGTGCAGATCAAGCGCATTCATGAGTACAAACGGCAACTGCTCAATCTATTGCACATTATCACGCTGTATAACCGCATCAAGGATGAACCCAAGGCCAAGCGTGTGCCGCGCGTGGCGATTTTCGCGGGTAAAGCGGCGTCGGCGTACTACATGGCGAAGCACATCATCAACCTGATCAACGATGTTGCGGCGGTGATCAACCATGATCCTGACATGCATGACAAGCTGAGGTGGTGTTTATTCCCAACTACAGTGTCAGTCTGGCGCAGATCATCATTCCTGCGGCCGATCTGTCTGAGCAGATCTCGCTGGCGGGGACCGAAGCCTCCGGTACCAGTAACATGAAATTTGCGCTCAATGGGGCACTGACCATCGGTACGCTCGATGGGGCCAACGTGGAAATGTTGGAGCACATTGGTGAAGAGAACATGTTTATTTTTGGCAACACCACGGAACAGGTAGAGGCACTGCGCAAGAACGGCTATAACCCGCGTGAAATTTACGAGAAGGACGAGGAGCTACGCCGGGTGCTGACGCAGATTGCCACCGGGGTTTTCAGCCCGAACGATCCAAGACGCTACGGCGATTTGTTCGATTCGTTGGTGAATTTTGGCGACCATTGGCAACTGTTGGCGGATTATCGCAGCTATGTCGATACTCATGACAGAGTGGATGACCTCTATCGCACACCGGAAGAATGGACGCGCAGAAGCATCCTCAATATCGCCAATATGGGTAACTTCTCATCTGACCGCACTATTCAGGAGTATGCCGACGATATCTGGGATATCAAACCGATACGGCTGTAACGGTGGTGGGGGAGTACTGAAATGGTGCTTTCCCACACATCGTCTTCGGCTTCCCCCACGTCATCCTCGGCGAAAGCCGGGGATCTCTGGCAGAAGGAACACGTTTCCCCTGTAGGAGATTCCCGCTTTCGCGGGAATGACAGGTAGAGTGCGGGATTACCCGTGTGATTACTCCTCGGTACCGTAATACAGTTTCCCGATTTTAATCAGCGGTCTGCCCTGCGATTTGCGGTGCAGATTGCTGTCGCGCAGGGAATAAACGCAACCGCAGTATTCTTGCTGATAAAATTGCTCCCGCTTGCTGATCTCTATCATGCGCGCAGAGCCGCCCCCTTTACGCCAGTTGTAACCCCAGTACACCATACCAGGATAATGTGAGGCGGCCCGCTGGCCGCAGTCATTAATTTGCTGCATGTTTTTCCAGCGCAAGATGCCGAGCGAACTGCTGATCACCGTAAAGCCATTTTCCGCGGCATAGAGTGCGGTGCGTTCGAAGCGCATATCAAAGCACATGGTGCAGCGAACGCCGCGCTCCGGTTCCCACTCCATTCCTTTTGCCCGTTCGAACCAGTTATCCATGTCGTAATCGGCATCGATAAAGGGCACCCCATGCTTCTGGGCGAAGCGAATATTCTCTTCCTTGCGGATGAGATACTCCTTCTGCGGATGAATATTGAGGTTGTAGAAGAAAATGGTGTAGTGAAGCCCGGAGGCCTGAATGGCTTCCATCACTTCCCCTGAACACGGCGCGCAGCACGAATGCAGCAGGAGTTTGTCCGCCCCGTTGGGGAGCGTAAGAATCGGGCGTTTCAATGCAGTGCTGGTCATATATTCTGTTATGTGGCTGGCTATATTTACCTGAAGTGTAGCATTGCAAACGCGCAGGCTGGCTAACGACCTCACCCGGTGTGTTTTCTTGCAACGTTGGTGCGCGTTTTTTGCGCAGAACCATTTTCATGATCTGTCTCATTTCCTGTGTAAATGCCCCCCTTTTTCTGGGGAAATCGGTAGAATTTCCGGCCCTGATAACCCCCTGTGTTGAAGAGTTGACCGTGTCCACAAGCCTGATTGTTCCTGAACGCCATCTGTTTTCTTACCCACGCTACTGGGCTGAGTGCTACGGCACGGCGCCATTTTTGCCCATGAGCCGCGCAGAGATGGATGAACTGGGCTGGGACAGCTGCGACATTGTGCTGGTGACAGGGGATGCCTATGTGGACCATCCCAGATTCGGCATGGCGATCGTTGGCAGGATGCTGGAGTCGCAGGGGTTTCTGGTTGGGATTATTGCCCGGCCGGACTGGACGCAGAAGAACGACTTTATGCGTCTGGGCAAGCTGAACCTGTTTTACGGCGTGACGGCGGGCAATATGGACTCGATGATCAACCATTACACCGCCGATCGCAAAGCGCGCCATGATGATGCGTATACGCCAGATAATATTGCCGGTAAGCGTCCGGATCGCGCCACACTGGTTTATACCCAGCGCTGCAAGGAAGCCTTTAGCGATGTGCCGGTTGTGCTGGGTGGCATTGAGGCTAGCCTGCGCCGCATCGCCCATTACGACTATTGGTCAGACAAGGTGCGTCGTTCGGTGCTGGTGGATGCCAAAGCCGATTTGTTGATCTACGGCAACGGTGAGCGGCCGCTGGTGGAAGTTGCACACCGCCTGGCGGCGGGAGAGCCCATTAGTTCGATTGTGGATGTGCGCAATACCGCCGTGCTGCGTAAAACTGCGCTGCCCGGTTGGACATGGGTGGATTCCACGCGTCTGGATAGCCCCGGTCGCATCGAACCTATTCTTAATCCCTACGGCGAAGACTTGCCCTGCGTCGCGAATACGGTAAAGGGTTCCACCAGTGGCAAGCCCATCACCGTGCGGGCACACAAGCCAAAGCCGTGGGAAAAAACCTATGTGTTGTTGCCCTCGTTTTAGAAGGTGAAAAACGACAAGGCCATGTACGCGCATGCTTCGCGTATCCTGCACCACGAAACCAACCCGGGCAGTGCGCGTGCGCTGATGCAAAAACACGGTGACTGCTATGTGTGGATTAATCCACCGGCCATTCCGTTGCAAACGGATGAGATGGACGCGGTCTACGCCTTGCCGTATCAACGGGTGCCGCACCCCTCCTATGGCACATCGCGCATCCCGGCCTACGATATGATTCGCTTTTCCATCAACATCATGCGTGGCTGTTTTGGCGGATGTGCGTTCTGCTCGATCACCGAGCACGAAGGACGCATCATTCAAAGCCGTTCGCAAGAGTCGATTGTGCAGGAGATTGAAGCGATCCGTGATGAAGTGCCAGAATTTACCGGCATTATCTCCGATCTGGGCGGACCCACGACCAACATGTACATGCTGCGCTGCCAGTCACTCAAAGCGGAGCAAACCTGTCGCCGTGCTTCTTGCGTCTACCCAGAAATTTGCGCACACATGGATACCAACCATGAGCCGACAATCCAGCTATATCGCCGTGCCCGTGCCATGAAAGGTGTCAAGAAGGTGCTGATCACTTCTGGGGTACGCTACGATTTGGCGGTGGAAGATCCACGCTATATCAAGGAATTGGCCGAACACCACGTGGGCGGTTACTTGAAGATTGCGCCAGAACACACGGAGCAGGGGCCATTATCGAAGACGATGAAACCCGGCATGAGCAGCTACCACCGTTTCAAAGAGCTGTTTGACACCTATTCGCGTCAGGCGGGCAAAGAGCAGTATCTGATCCCGTACTTTATTTCTGCTCACCCTGGTAAGCACGATGAGGATATGGTCAATCTGGCGCTGTGGCTGAAAAAGAACCGCTTCCGGTTGGATCAGGTGCAAAATTTCTATACTTCACCTCTCGCCAGTTCTACCACCATGTATTACAGCGGTAAGAATCCGCTCAGCAAGGTGGATTATCACAGTGAAGAGGTGGTGGTGCCGCGTGGCGATCGCCAGCGCCGTTTGCATAAGGTGCTGCTGCGCTATCACGATCCGGCTAACTGGGCGCTGATTCGTGAGGCGTTAACTGCGATGGGCATGAAGCACCTAATCGGTAATCGCCGCGAATGTCTGGTGCCGGTAGCGACGGTCGATGAACGCCGCAATGCCAAGCCCTATCACAAGAGAGACACGGCGCAGGATAAAACCGCGCAGCCTGAGCTCACCCGCTTTATGGGGGAAGGGCGGCGGCCAGCGGCGAAGAAAAATGTTGGAAAAGCAAGCAATAAGCAGGGGCAGTCCGGCAAGCGATGAGTGAGCGGTCGCCTCACGCTTGTGTCACGGCCTGATAAAGCCACTGTAACCGGACGCGCAGAAACTGTACGGACTGGTGCTTACGTAACAGCAAAGTTTCCACAGGGACGCCGGTCTCCTGCGCCAGTTGTTTGAAGCTGTAGACCTGCAACTCGGTTTTCTCAAAGGCTTCTCGTTGCAGCGCTGCCGCCAGCTCTTCCCACACCAGTTGGTACAGATAGGCATCTTCTGTGCTATCCGGCGGGCTGAACAGAATATCGGCCAATTCATCGCCTTCCGGCCAGCTCTCCGTTGCCATTTCCGTGAGCGATATGTCGTGCTGCTTGCGCGAGCGATCGACCAACTCGTTGCGAGCAGCGCGAAATAGCCAGGCAGAAACATGCTCTATCGGATCGAGGTAGCTGTCGGCTTTGAGCTGCCGATAGCTGATTTCCTGAAAGATATCTTCCGCTTCAGCCGTGCTGCGCGTACGTCGAGAGATAAACGCACGCAGTCGTCGTTGACAGGCTTCAAGCGCAGTGAGCAGAACGTTTTGCCTTTGCATGGCGTCAGCCATTACTCCGTTTTTCCGCTTTGGTCGGCGGGTTTGTCGCTTGGCACCGGTGCGTCATACTGACTGTCATGACACGCCTGATGCCTACCACGACGGTGCGCGAAAGGGCCGTGATGAAAACGGTGACCGCAGCGCTCCCCGTGTGGGTCAAATCCCCGCTGGTGAAAAAAAGCGTCACGCTGTTCCTGACTCATGGCTAACCAACGCTCACGCATTTCGCGCCCATGGCGGCCAAAAAATCCCCGGTAGCCTATGCCACCAAACAGTATCTTACACAGGATCAGCAGCCCCAGCGCCTGGAAAAAGCCAATGCTTTGGACGCCAAAAATGGCGGGCAGCAAGGCATTCCACAGCAGCATTACCAGTGTGGCAATCGCCACAACCGCCAGCAGCCCGATACCCAGCATTTTAAATTTACGATCGTGCATGTCATCTACTCCGTGTTGTTCTGATAGTGAAGTAGACGAATCAGGCAGAGAAATATTTGCATCAGGCGGCAAATTTTTTAAAAAAATGGGATGTAGTCAGAGACGGTGCGTTGAAATAGCGGCGTGATACCGCTACTGTAGAGAGCATTAGCAGTTGACGCAGTCGGCGGGAGTGAGGTGTTGATTTTCTGCGTTATCCGCGAGCGGTTCTATCTTACCGTGCTCTGTCAGACGGTAGAGGATACCAGCAACAATGCCGTTTTCTCCTTCATAGGCGGTGACAAAACGCAGGAGTTTGCCGTCATGGTAGCTGAGTGCTGCACAGCCACCGACGCCCAGCGTGAACTGTTGCACGCTGCCACTAGAGCAAAACACGCTGTCGGCACCGCTGACCTGTAGCGTGACGTTATCTCCGCAGTTGGCAATGCGCGCGCGATCGCCCAACGCGCTGATGCGGCAGTTCTGCCCCGTATTGCTATTTTGGCGGCAAAGCCGCTGCTCACCAACTGGCAGCCGTAGCCTGCGCTGGCGATGCTGTCGTTATCACCGGATTGACCGATAAAGTTGCCGTTGCCGGTGGCGGCCAGATTGCTTTGAAAGCCGGAGCAGCCAATATTCAAAGCGTGAGCGCCGCTGGCAAATTGCAAGGTACACGACAGCATTGGCGTGAAGCGGCCACTGGCGTGGCCGAGTGGGGTAATGTGCAACTGTTCTGCCTGACAGCGTGTCAGCTGCGCTGCCAGGGTTCGCGCACTGCCTATCTCCTGTTCGAGAAACGGCCGGGCGCCAAAGTTGTGCGCGTAGGCATAATCCACCAAACTTTCCAGCCAGGCGCTGCGGCCATCGCCAATCAGCGCCTCGTGAATCGCCTGATAGTTGCCGCCCGTTGGAAAACGTTGCAGGAACCAGTGATACAAGTCGCGGCTAACGTGCAGCGTGCGCAACTGTTCACGAGTTATGTGCGGTTCTCCATGGGTCGGCATCATGGGTGCTCCATTAGTGCCTGTGGTAGTCATCGACCATACTACGGAAGGTCTGGGTCGGCGTGCGCCCTGTGGTGCACAGATAGAGATGCCCACAGATAAAGAACACGCTGAGTACCGCCAGCATAAAATGCACCGGCAGCAGCCAGGCTTTCACCAAGACCCATCCGGCGGGCAGCCACAGCGGGTTATGCAACAATACGCCTGAGAGCAGCAGTAGCGGCACCAGACTGTACATCACCCCCAGAAGCCACCTGCTAACTTGGCGCGCGGTGTGGCCGGGAATGGATGATCTTCACCTTTGATAATGCCGTAAAGATAAAAGCGCACTTGCAGAAAAGCCCGCTGGCCCCATCCCTGTCGCTCGATAACGTAGTGGTGCCCGTTGCCACCCAGCGCGTTAATCAGCACAAACGCCAGCCAGCACGCCAGCAACAGTATAAACAGCAGCGCGTTGCTCCAGTGCCACAAACGTACCGCCCGCGAGTAGAGATACACCTTCTCCTCGTGTCCGTCAGCATGCGGCGCAGCGAAGCGATAACGCAGGAAACCGTGCAGCGCCAACACGCCCAGCATGCCGACAAACGCCACGCCGGCCAGGATCAGCCAGATAGGCCAATAGTCGGGGGTGTAGAGATAAACATACTGATACAGCTGGGACTGAAATTGCTCAGCGTTAGGCATGATATTCATACGTTCACCTTCTTCACTTCATGGGGCCCGGCCGACGATAGAGGTGTGGTTTGCCCACATTTGGCAACTGATACTCATAGTAGTCGTGTGTTTTCAGCCAGTTCTGCACCACGTCACTGTCCTCCCGTCCAAAAATCAGGGCATTTTGTGGGCAGGCACTGACACAAATGGGCGGGAATCCTTTCATCAGACGCGATTCCAGACAGAAGTCGCATTTATCCGCCACATGGGTAACGGGGTTCAGATAGCGCACCTGATACGGGCATGCGGAGATGCAGTAGCTGCACCCAATGCACTTGGGCTTATCCACCCGCACGATCCCGTTGCTGTCGGCGCGTTTTCCTGCGCTGTCGGTGCATCGCTGTCTGCAACGTCCTCTGTGGCGGCAAGCGCCGCATCCGGCAATTCATCAGGAGGCGTTGTTTCGTTATCCACAACAGTTTTCATGATTGATGTCTTGTACTCAGGCCGGCAACAGGTTGTGCGCTGCCAAATCGTCTGCTACCTCTTTCAGATCAAGACGTTCCAAAACGGCACGCGTCGGGCAGCCCAGTTCAGGGTCCCAGCCCATGGCGCTGTAGAACATCGTCAACGATTTCTGCACGTCCTCGCGATCCATCTTGCCCGTGCCTTCGCTGAACGCGGGCAGTTTCGGGTCCTTATCGAACACCCAGTCACAGATCTGATCGTGCTCACGGCGCATATCCATGGTGTTCATCAGCTTCACGGTGTAGGCGCGGTGTAACGTGAAGATACGTTCTGCTGCCAGATCGAGGCTGGCTTCGGTGGTATCTTCGCCGGTCACAGCAGCAAAGAATTTCGCCTCCATTGCCAGATCGCCGCGATAGTTCCGGCTTTTGTGCGGTGATACCGTCATCGGCCACACCCAGTTACACAGCGTCGTGCGGGCAGCTTCTCAGCAGCGTCCACTTGGCGTAATCAATCTTGTAGCGGTTGATCGGGGTGTAGTTTTTGGTTTCGTCAAAAGCATCAGCAGAGCCGAACAGCTCAGCGGCGATCTCTTTTTGCAGCTTGAGCGGCAGGCCGCTGCCAATGTAGTTGATGTGGGTGTGAGTCATGGCATCACGGTTGAACATGCAGTTGACGATCGTCCCCACCTGCGCCGAAGCTTCGTTGGCATGGTGCACCGGGAAGCCCATGGGCGACCACAGCTTGTTTTTGGCGTAATTCCAATATTCTGGTCCCAGATTCCAGCGCTCCGCGATGAAATAGGATCCGTCGGACAAATGGCTGAACTCGCCAATGCGGTGGGCCAGGCGATGATAGATATCCTTGATAAAGTTCGGATCGCCTTCTTCCATCAACTTCCAGGGAATAGATTCATACTCTTCGGCGGGCAATACGCGTTTGAACACGCCGTGGGTATGGCAGTAGGTAAAGTCCCGGTGCAATTGACCGTAGTTACACCACAATCCCATGTCGTCGAAGATTCTCAGACCGACCAGGTTTCCGACCACGTTGCCATCGCCTTTTTCAGCGATATCTTTGGGGCCGTTGGGGAAAATGGTTGTGTGCACAAAGTTGGCTACACAGGTGTTGCCGCCGGTGGTCGGTCCACCAAACTGCTTGGCTTGCGGCACGTTAAGCTGCGACATACAGCGGATCGGGCAGGAGTTATATCCGCCCATTTTCACCGTGTATTTTTCCGCGGCTGGCCCCAGATCGAAGGTGGATTTCATGGTGCGGAAACCGACGGTGTTCTGGTTGCCAGGTGGGATTTCGCCGGTTTCAATCGGGCCGCCTTCCGCCGCTTGCCAGTACAGACCTTTGCGTGCGGTCCAGCGCGATTTCTGGTCTGAATATTCAGCCCATGCCTGCGGCGTGCTCGGGACAACGTGGTTATTGTTGGCACCGATGAGCTGCGTCATCATGTATTCGTTGAGCGCTTTGAGTTCTTCGCGATTCGCGACATTAACGCCGTGGCTACCCCACACAGCGATGGCTTTGAGGTTTTTGGAACCGAGTACGGCACCTACGCCCGCGCCACCGCTGTGGTTGCGGCTGTTAAGAATGCCGGAGAGCGGTACCAGATTTTCCCCCGCCGGTCCGATAGCCGCGACGCAGGTTTCTTCACTGGTGGCGCGACAAATTTCTTCGGTGGTGGCTCGTGTGCCTTTCCCCCACAGGAAAGCGGCATTTTCAATTTTGACTTCATCGTTCTGAATATTAATCCAGACCGGTTTTTCCGCTTTGCCTTCAATAATAATGGCGTCGTAGCCCGCATATTTCATGTAGGCGGCAAAGAATCCCCCATATGCGCATCAACAACCAGATGGCCCCGGGTAAAGGTCGACAGTGAGGTAATATTGACACGTGAACTGCACGGTGCGCCGGAACCGGTCAGTGGCCCGACGGCGAAAACGACTTTATTGCCCTCATCGAAAGGTTTTGTTCCGGCTGGCACCTCGTCGTACATGATTTTATAGCCAAAGACCATTCCGCCAACCATCTTTTTATATTGGCTGGAATCCTATTTGCTGATGGTGCCGGTGCTCAAGTTGATACGTAATATATTACCTGTCCAACCGTTAATCATAATTTTTCTTCCTGCGTATGAAACGCCGCGTGAATAAGGGGATAACGCCCGTTGCCGTTATCAGACGGTAATCTCTTTCCACTCGATAATGGATAATGCCCCGGTCGGGCACGCCGTCGCACATTCACCGCACAGAATGCATTTGCCCGATTTTTTGGTCTGCGGGTTAACGGTCGCCATCATCCAAGGACAGGCGGTGGTACAGGCGGCGCAGCCGATGCAGCGCTTGGTGTCCATGGCGATGCTGCCATGCTCTTCATTGAAGGCGATAGCCTTGATAGGGCAGGCTTTCATGCATTCGGGATCTTTACACTGCCGACAGGTGTCAGTGGTGAAATTGAGATCGCCGTACAGGCCGCCGCCGGAGCCAAGCCCACCGTCGCCGTAGTAGAAATGGCGATGGATTTTGACGCGTGAAAAATAGGAACCAACGCTACCGTCATTAAACGACGTGCAGGCGGTTTCGCAGCGATGGCACCCAGTGCAGCGGGCGCGGTTTGTCACCAGCACGCCTTTGGGGGTGGTCGTCAGCCCGATAACGCCGCTGTCGATCTGTTCCTGTCGGCACCCAAACAGTGAAAGCAGTGCTGGCGCAATAGTGATCCCTGCCAGGCCTTTGCCTGAAATCCGCAGGAATTCGAGTCTTGTTAGTCCCAGATCCAATAAAGGACGCTCAACCTGATTAGGCATTTAATTTTCATCCTCCGCATACCCGAATACATGAGCACGGAAATCAACGCAGTACAAAACACGCAACAAGGCGGCAAGAAATAACGTGACAGTAAACACTAACCGTTGTATAAAATAAGTAATAAAGATATCTCATCACAACGGCTTGTTACCCGCGTCTGTTTTGCGAACTGACTTACGATGCAATGTTGAATAGGACGGAGGTCATGATCTGCTATCAGCACTAATAATAGAGTACTTGATATGCAATTTATTACTCCGTTAATCATTAATAAGAATGGGTATTTTATTGTATTTATTCTGTGAGCTATATCGTAGAAAAATAAATAACCATTTATTTTTTGTGGGCATTGATTATTATTCTTATTTACATCCTGTCAGATATATATTTTATCCATCGCTTTCCTTCATGTGATAAATATATTCCTCAATTTCAAATTCTATTAACATAATAATAAACATTGTGCGCAATGTTTATTAGCATTCGTTTATTATTTACTGTTACTGACCCGGTTTGTTTTCTTGAGATGACACTGTTTTTGACTTGCGTCTGTGAGAACCGATTAGCGCGAAGCGGGGAAAAATGATTAACCACATTTTTTACATGGTTAATGGGCGTTGTATCCCGCGAAATGTTAACGTTTCTTTCGTGTAAAAAACGACAGGTTACCTTTCGGTAACCTGTCGTTGGAGGAGCGGTCTGGCAGGAAAATTATTGTGCGGCAACCTTGGATTGGCGATAGGCACTTAGCCAGTCAGCGACGCGCTGTTTCTGCTCATCATTCAGCCACATGCCCAGCTTGGTACGACGCCAGATGGTATCATCCACGCTGACAACCCACTCTTTGTCGGCCAGATAGCGCAATTCAGCTTCGTAGAGATCGTGTCCGAAGTTTTCGCCGAGGTCATGAATGCCTGTAGCGTTCGTCAGGATCAGCTCGCTGTGGGATCCGTAGGTGCGGGCATAGCGACGCGCCAGCGATTCCGGCGGATTGAAGCGACGGCGCAGCGCAGCCGCATATTCGTCGCGCGTACCGGCCAAATCGCCGCCGGGCAGTACCGCGTTTTGCGTCCAGGCCTGACCACTGTGAGGATAGTATTTTGCCAGCTTCTCCATCGCGTGTTCTGCCAGCTTGCGGTAGGTGGTCAGCTTGCCGCCAAATACCGACAGCAAAGGCGCTTTGCCGTGTTCATCCGCCACTGACAGCGTGTAATCACGGGTAATGGCCTGCGGAGAATCCGACTCGTCATCGCACAGCGGGCGCACGCCGGAATAGGTCCATACGATATCATCTCTCGTCAGCGTCTTTTTGAAGTGATCGTTGTAGACATCCAGTAGGTAGGCCACTTCTTTGTCGTCGATCTTCACTTCATGCGGATCGCCGTGGTATTCCACGTCGGTGGTGCCGATGATCGAGAACTCATCCTGCCACGGAATCACAAACACGATGCGGTTATCTTTGTTTTGCAGAATGTAGGCCTGCGGTTCATCGTGTACGCGAGGCACAACAATGTGGCTGCCTTTGATCAGGCGAATGCCATAAGGGGATTTCAGCTCCAGCCCGTGATCGAAGAAATCTTTCACCCAAGGCCCCGTGGCGTTGACCAGCCCTTTCGCCTGCCAGGTGTGGGTTTCCCCGGTTACGCTGTCGACGGCATCAATGATCCACAGATCGCCTTCACGACGCGCCCGCGTCACTTTGGTGCGGGTACGCACTTCGCCACCGCATTTCACCACTTCCTGCGCGTTCAACACCACCAGACGCGCATCGTCTACCCAACAGTCGGAATATTCGAAACCGCGCGTTAATTCGGGTTTGAGTACTGAATCTTTGCCAAATTTCAGGCCGTGGCTGGCGGGCAGGCTGACGCGTTTGCCCAGATTGTCATACATAAACAGCCCGATACGGATCATCCAGGCCGGGCGCAGATGCGGCTGATGGGGCAAACGGAAGCGCATTGGGAATATGATGTGCGGTGCCATCTTCAGCAATTTTTCACGCTCGGAGAGCGCTTCGCTCACCAAACGAAACTCGTAATGTTCCAGGTAGCGCAGGCCGCCGTGGATTAATTTTGAACTGGCAGAGGAGGTGGCGCTAGCAAGATCCTGTGCTTCCAACAGCAGCACAGACAAGCCACGGCCAGCGGCATCGGCTGCAATGCCTGCGCCGTTGATGCCCCCACCGATTACGATAAGGTCTTTGGTTTCCACGCGTTCTCCTCCGTGTCCAAAAAAAGGTCAAAGTGTTCATTTTAGAACATTATCATAATCGAAAACAAACACCACAGCCAAGGATTAACCAAATAAAAACATTTAGGCGTGATGCAGATAACATATTGTTGAAGGTTGTCACATAAAGTATAGGGGATTGGTGCGAGGAAGGGCCGTCAAGGCGTTATTTTGCCCGTAGTAGGCGTTCGGACCGTGTTTACGATTAAAATGCTTGTGCTGCAACGCACTATCGAGCGGGCGTAAATGGTGATTCAGCGTGCAGGCGAGCCAGGCCATGTGCGCCACCTCTTCCAGCACCACCGCATTGTGCACCGCTTCTTCTGCATCTTTGCCCCAGCAGAACGGCCCATGCTGGTAGGCAATCATGCCGGGTGTGTGCAGCGGATTGCGATCTCCCAGCGTCTGGGCAATGACCACACCGGTATTTTTTTCGTACTCATGCTCCACTTCTTGCGCCGTCAGTGGGCGGGTACATGGAATGTCGCCAAAAAAATAGTCGGCGTGCGTGGTGCCGAGCGCAGGAATGTCCAACCCCGCCTGTGCCCAGGCGGTGGCGTGGGTAGAGTGGGTGTGCACAACCCCCCCATTTGCGGATAGCGGCGATACAACTCCAGATGTGTGGGAGTATCCGAGGAAGGGCGATAACGCCCTTCAACTGGATTGCCCTGTAAATCGACCACCACCATATCGTCGGCCTGCATCACCTCATAGGCAACGCCGCTGGGTTTGATGACCACCAGACCGCGTTCGCGGTCGATCGCACTCACATTCCCCCAGGTGTACGTCACCAGACCGTGCTGAGGCAGGGCCATATTGGCTTCAAATACCCGTTGCTTCAGTTGCGCTATCATGCGGCTTCCTCCACGTGCAAACCGTCGCGTTCCATGCGCTGTTTCACCCAGTCGCGCGCTGCGAGCACCTCCTTGATGGGATCGGGGGCATTTTCGCTCCACATCTCAATCAGATAAAGGCCGCGGTAGCCGCTCTCTTTCAAGGTGGTAAAGCAGCGTTCGAAATCCACGACGCCAGTGCCGAAGGGCACGTTTTTGAAGACGCCAGGGCGGGTATCTTTCACGTGCACTGCGACAATGTGGCCTTGCCCTGCGCGCGACTCGCCATTTCTACCGCTTGTTGCAGGCCGTCACGAAAACGCTCGCTGGTGATCTCATTGGCCTCCTGATAATAGACATCGTAACCAGCCAACTGAATCACGCGAATCCCCACATCCTGCGCCAGCGCGATCGCTTTATGCATGATGGCGAGTCCTTGGCTGCGAATGGCGTCATCCTGCGAGCCGAGCGGGAAGCGGCGGTGCGCGCTTAGGCACATGGAAGGTACCCGAATGCCGGTGGTGGCGATGGCATTGACCAACGCCAGACGCTGTTCCCGATCCCAATCCAGCCGTGCCAAGCGTTCATCGGTTTCGTCCACCGACATTTCGACGAAATCAAAGCCCAGCTCGCGAGCCAACTGTAAGCGTGCCAGCCAATCTTCGCCGGGGGGCAACGCTTTTTCGTAGATGCCCAGCGGCACCGCTTTTGTCAGCATGTTACTTCCCTTAGCCCCACAGTTGGGCAATACGGCGTTTAAACTCACGGGCGGCATCGACCGGGCTTGCCGCATCGCGGATACTGCGCCCGGCAATAAAGACGTGAATAGGTATGCCCTGGAATAGCGGCAGATCGTCCAGCGCCAGACCGCCGGTGACAGTGACTTTAAAGCCCATTTCGGCCAGACGCTTGATGGCGCTGATGTCGGTTTCGCTCCAGGCGATGCCAGCGGCCTGTGCATCCCGGTGAAAGCGTGGTGATTAACTGCGGTTCGACGGCGTTTCTGTTGGAACGTGAGATTGTCGGGCGTGATATTCAGGTGATTACCAACTATCTGCCATTGGCGAATTTCCTGATTGAGCAAGAGCATGAAAGTGTGGTGATTATGGGCGGACAGTACAACAAGAGCCAATTGATCACTCTGGCACCTCAGGAAGGAGATGCGATCCTGTATGCTGGTCACTGGATGTTCACCAGCGGCAAAGGGCTGACGCCGGAAGGACTGTACAAAACCGATATGCTGACGGCGATGGCGGAGCAAAAGATGCTGAGCTACGTTGGTAAACTGGCGGTGGTAGTGGACAGCAGCAAAGTGGGTCAACGTGCGGGCATGCTGTTCAGCCGTGCCGATCAGATTGACGTGGTGATCACAGGGAAACAGGCTGACGCCACTATCGTAGAGCAACTGCGAGCGCAGGGTGTTGAGGTGATACTCGTATAATAAGTCTTATACTGGGACACTGAATTATCCTTGTATTTCTGTCAGTAGCGTGAGCGTTTCGTGCGCGTTTACCTGCGCCAGTTTCTGCAACCGTTGTTGCGCGCCCGATACGAGGCGCTCAATCGCCGCTGCCTCGTGGCTTCAGGCTTTTCGCAAGAAATCACGCCGCTAAGCGGTGCCTTCGGCGTTCGTGTCCGCTGCTCGGGCCGTTCCAGACGCGTTCCAGACGCGGCGGGAACTTTCGCCGCATCCCTGCGACTCACCCGGCGATCACGCCCGCCTCAGCGTGATTTTTTACGCGAGCAAAAGACCAAACCACATCTTCTGCATCGGCTTTTGGCGTTACCTTTAAACACACTACCAGGATCGTTACTGGGTTAGTGCCTTGGTAATTTTCTCAAAATCCTCAAACGAACAGAAACCTTTATCGTTGCTCGGGCACTCGCTAAGCGTTAGCGTCACACGCTGCGGGGGATTGGCGCGGTTGTGCGGTGCCAACGTGGCGAGCTGTTCAGTCGATTGATACACGTATTCCACTTTCAACAGCGCCTTGTTACTGGTGTTATCGCGCCAGCGTTGGAACACGACTTTGCCGCCGATCGGCGTGGTTTCCAATTGGTGCGGCAGATGGTACGGTTTCACGCCCAGTGCGGAGAACAGCGATGCAACGTTTGAATCGTGACCGACCAGGAAGGTGAATTTGGGCTGTTGCTCGCCAAACGAACCGGCCAACGCTTTGACCAGATTGGCCGAGACGGCTTTGGCAACCACCGGGGCGCTAAACACTACGCTGTTGTAGTACTCTTTGATCGACACCAAATCAGCCAGTTGCTTATCATCTTTGATGCGCCCCCAGCCGATTTTGTTAATTGGAGTGCCTTCGTAGTATTGCAGGATAAAGGCATCAGCAATTGAGGTGCCGGTTCTCAGCGGGCCAACCACACCTGGCTCTTTGCCAGCCTCAATCTTCACGTCAGTTTCCTGTGCCATCAGGTCGCACTGTTTACCCTGCTTGCAGTTGGCGGAATCCTTGTAGCGAATAATCTCCGCCATCTGTTGGTATACCGGTTTCAGCCGCTCATTAAGCCCTTTCACCCCACATTCACCGGCTTTTTGATTAATGGAATCGATGGCCTGTTGTTTAAACGTGGTGCTGTCGTTGCGGATGATCGGGTTAAAGGTGGCATCCATCGTGCCCAATTTTTCTTTGTGCACTACCGGCACCAGACAACCGGGGAACGCACACACTGCGAAATATTGTGCGGTGGAGATGGTGCGTTGCAGACTGTTGGCATAGAACGAGACGTCTTTATCCGTCGGGCAGGTATCGGCGGCCAGTAGGCGGTTATCCACCAATCATTCGCTAAAATAGTGGCCGAAATAGGCTTCCAATACGCCACCGCGCGTGGTCAGGTAACTGCTGGGGGTATCCCACTGTGGCCAGGCATCCGGCGTGACCTTGCCCAGTGCGCTACTTGGGCTGGCTAATGTGGCGCGTAGGCCGTGACGACTAAATACCACGACCTGTTCGAGCGTGTAGCCATCCTGCGCGGCGGCGGGGAAAGTGAGCGCTGCGGGCAGTAACAGCGGGAGACAAAACAGGGCCTTTCGTTGTAAAGACATGGTGATGCTCCTGGTGAGTGAATGACACATTCGCACATGACACGCGTAACGGATGCGTGAAAATGCGATCTTTCTCATCATGGCTATTTTTTCTCATAACGAAAAATGTTTTATTACAGAAATGTGACGATTGACTTACCTTACTGAAACAGTAGCATCTCTCTCACATTGGCGTGCGCTGTGCCGTAATGCCTGTTTTCTTTGTCTCGAGGTGGTATTCGTATGGAACAGTTTGAGTGTCTCAGCATTGAGCAAGCTCATGAGCGCTGGCAGAAACACGGCGTGATGGTGGATATCCGCGATGCGCAAAGTTACGCCACCGGACATGTGCCGCAGGCGGTGCACCTGACGAATGAAACGCTGTCTGATTTTGTGCGTGAAGCAGAACTCGATCAGCCGGTGATGGTGATGTGCTATCACGGCATTAGCAGCCGTAATGCGGCACAGTACCTGTTGAGCCTGGGGTTTG
Organism: Candidatus Symbiopectobacterium endolongispinus; assembly: GCF_018777385.1. GTDB lineage: Bacteria > Pseudomonadota > Gammaproteobacteria > Enterobacterales > Enterobacteriaceae > Symbiopectobacterium > Symbiopectobacterium endolongispinus. Next base: position 155,105 of record NZ_JAFJYB010000005.1, read on the forward strand.
GGACGGTATACAGCGTGGATGGCGGTTATGAAGCCTGACAGCGTGATTTTCCACAAGATGTGGCGGCAGCGTCGGACAACGCGTGAAGTGGAACATCCCGACGCAATGACGCGTCGGGATAGGGCAAGGTTATTCCGCGGCCTGAAGCGGTTTTTTCACAAAGAAGCCTTAGCTGATGGCTCCCAGAATTAACAGGAAGGCACCAAACAGGAATACGTTGGTGAAGGTGGCCGTTGCATCAAGAATAATGCCGGTGACGATCGGCGCACTGGCAGCGCCGAGGAATCCGCCGAAGTTCTGGATGGCACCCAGAGAAGCCACCTGCGATTTCGGTGCGATATCTGTTGCCAATGTCCAGATAACTCCTAGACGGCATCTAAGAACAGAAGTAGCCCAGTGACAGCGTCGCGATACACAACGTGGTGTCGTGCACGAAGGGGATCGGTGCCACGAAGCAGGTGGCCAGTGCAGCGCCACACACGATCGGAATTTTACGTGCGGTAATGGTGTTAGTGCCGCGACGAATCAATCGGTCGGAAATCACGCCACCCACCAACACGCCCATGATCCCGGCAAAGAACGGGATGGAGGCCACCCAGCCGGTTTTCATCAGGCTGAAGCCGAGCGATCTCTCCAGATAACTTGGCAACCAGGTCAGGTACACCCAAATGGTGAACATGATGGAGGAGTTCCCCAGAATCATAAACCAGGTGGTTTTGTGTTTAAACAGAGAGCCCCAGCTTGCTTTGGGTTGATTCGCTTGTTGCGCCTCAGCGGCTTCCGCTTCGCCGTGGATCTGCACTTCTTCTGCGGGCGTCGGGTTACGGTACAGCTTCAGCCACACTAGCAGAATCGGGATACCAGCCAAACCGATGGCGATAAACATGCCGCGCCAGCCCAGCGTCAACAACAGGATGGTCAGGATCGGCGGTGAAACGGCGTTGGCGATCTGTGAGCCAGTATTGATGATGGCGGTGGGAAGCCCACGTTCATTGCTGGGGAACCAGCGATGGGTGATCTTGATGCCGGAGGTAAAAAACGGTGATTCAGAGATGCCCAGCATCATGCGCAGGCCATAGAACATCGAATAGCCGTTAACGAAACCCGCGAGAATGGTGAACCCTGACCACAGGCCGAGCGCCCAGGAAAACATTTTTTTGGCCCGAATTTATCAACCAGCCAGCACGCAGGCAGGTTGGCGAGCGCATAGGGCCACAAAAAGGCCGAAAGCAGCAGGCCCATCTGGGTGGAGCTAAAGCCGAACTCTTTGGAAATCGTGGTGTTGGCGATTCTGAGGTTGGTGCGGTAGAGGTAGTTCACCACGGCGGCGATCAGCAACACCAGAATAATACTCCAACGCAAACGGGATATTTTTTGCATTGGTGGTGTAACAGCAGCAGGTTGAGATAACGATATTGTCTCTTTCATTTTATTTATTTTCCGTGAGCAGGCTGAGAGGAATCTGCAAATAAACGATTCGCCGTGAGTCTGGCTGTAAGGACGTTGTTGTAGGATGCAGGGCGTGCTGTTCTTGCGCCCAATCACGTTGGTCACATACGATCATGCTGAAAATCCCCTGGTTTTTTTATTTTTCGTAGCGGGAATCACGAGGTGTTCCCGCTCGTTGTTGTTATTTTTTATTGCGCAATTTTTTTCTGATAATGCGCGGTGCCGTGGCGAATCTGGTCGAGGATCACGGTCAATCCACAGAATTTCTCCAGCACGTAATCCTTGTTTACCCGGCAGTGAATGCTGTCAAAGGTGCCACGGCGTTGATGGTAAATTTTGGCGTTTTTCGGATAGCCCAGCGTTTCAGTAACGGCAGACAGTGACAGGAAATCGGCCAGTTCATCTGCCAGCGCGGGGTTTTCCTGATGGTGGTGATACAGCCACACGTACAGTTCTGGGTGGAAGTTGGTGAACACGCCGCTGAAACCGCGCGAGCCCGCTTTCATTGCCGGGAAGGCAATGGCAGCATTGGCGTTGATGATATTAAGCGGGGTGTCCTGCACCAGTTTGACGCGGAGGGTTACGGTGTCCAAATCGCAGCTTACGTCTTTCAGCACCACAAAACGGCCGGTGTTAGCACAGTAAGTTAGCTCTTCGTCACTCAGCAGGCGATGATATGGCGCCGGGCACTCATACAGACCCAACGGCAGCGATTCCGGCAGTGCATCCAGAAGACTGTTCAGCGTACTGAAGAAGGTGTCACTGCCGGTTTTCTGCGGATCGAGGTGGTTAGTCACCAGCACCAGAGCATCAATGCCGGTTTTCGCCATGGCAGACAGCTCTTCGATTTGTGCACCGAGGTCGTCACTGATGTGACCGGAGGCGATCACTGGCACGCGGCCTTTCACATGGTCGACAACGAAACGGGCCCCCGCCACGCGTTCTTCCAGCGTCAGGAATTGCATTTCACTGGACTGGCATACGGCAAACAGCACATCGACCTTGTTTTCCAGATACCAGTCAATCAGGTTGGCCAGGCCGGGATAGTCTACGTCGTTCTGTTCGGTGAACGGTGTAAGCATGACAGGGACGATAACATCGATTTTTTTTATTTTTTATTTCTCCGAATACAGACTGTGCTGGCGCAGGCCCGCAGGCATTAACGTTGTGATAAACGTGCGATAACCTGTTGATGTTCTGGCATGTTTGAGGCACCTTCCCGCTCGACCGCTAGGGAAGCAAAGGCGGAGTCATAGGTAGCGGCCTGCACCATGCTTTGTCCGTTGGCCAGTGCGGCGGCAAAGGCACCGTTAAAGGCATCCCCTGCGCCGGTGGTATCCACACCGAGCGCCGGAAAGGCCGGAATGTGTTGGAACTGGTGGCCGTCATACAGCAGCGCACCGCGCGATCCCATGGTAATGATGACGCGCTTGGCACCCATACGTGCGATTTTCAGCGCGGCTTCTTTGGTGCTGTCAAAATCCTGAATGTCGATACCCGATAGCAGTGACGCTTCTGTTTCGTTAGGCGTGATCACGTCCAGATAATCCAGATATGGCAATATCTCGCTGGAGTAGGGAGCCGGATTGAGGATCACTTTTTTGCCCAGCGCATGCGCCACCTTGGCGACGATATCGACGTTGAACGATCCTAAAATACACACCTTGCCGTTCATCTTGTTTCCTTTCTGTTTGCTGGTTTGATGCCGGGTCTGCTTTTCCAGTCGCTTGAGCAGCACTTCAAAATTTTCACTGCGGGGAGCAATCGACCCAGACTGCAAACTACGCCGCACAATAATTGCACCGCCGTAGCAGCGCTGAACCAGATTCAAGCGCGCCAACTCGTTCAGGTCGCTGCGGATCGTCTCTTTGCTCACGGCAAATTCGGTGGCCAGATAATCAACACTGGCACGTTCGTGTTTGGTTAAATAAGCCAGAATTTGATTACGTCTTTCTTCCAGGAACATGGTCACCTCGCTGCTGGATATGAGCCTAAAGGAGCGGCTATGGTTAAAAAGTGACTATTGTCATAGGATAATGGGCAAAACGGAAGCAAACGGGAAGTGTGTATGTGGGTGATGTATAACGAATTGCCAGCGCCAGCGATGTTCGTGGCGTGGGTGTCAGGGTAAACAGCCAGTTTATCAGAACAATATTTCAACCCTCTTAATAAAACGATGTGATATTTTTATGACAAATCAATTTGCTAACGGATAAACCACGATGGCAATTCGCCTAACAGCCTTATCTCAGCCACGCTTGGCACAGGCGTTTGTCGACTATATGCAAACGCAGAATATTCAACTGGAGTTACGCTTCTCTGGGCAGGAAGCGGAACTCTGGCTGGACGATGAGGCGCGGTTGACCGAAGTACAACAGGCGCTTGAGGTGTTAATTCAGGACCCGATGCATCCGCGTTATCAAGAGGCCAGTTGGCAGGCGGGATCAACCTCTTCGCCCCTGCGCTATGCGAGTTTCTCTTATTTGCAGACGTTACAGCAGCGCGCCGGCCCGCTGACGCTGGGTGTGATGGTTACCTGCATTGTCGTTTATCTGTGGATGACGATATTCGGTAACGATCGTGCCATGATATGGCTCTCTTACCCAGACGCAGGACAACAAGGCCAGATATGGCGCTGGTTCAGCCACGCTTTCCTGCATTTCTCCTTGCTGCATATTTTGTTTAACCTGATGTGGTGGTGGTATCTCGGCGGGCCGGTAGAGAAAATTTTGGGGACGCGCAAGCTACTGACCTTGGCGCTGCTCTCTGCGGTTGCCAGCGGCTGGATACAATCATTCTTCAGCGGCATCTATTTCGGGGGCTTGTCCGGCGTGGTGTACGCCTTGATGGGCTACGTCTGGCTATACGGTGAACGCGTGCCGTCGGGCCCATTGTTCATGCAGCGCGGATTGATGGCCTTCGCATTGTTGTGGTTGATTGCCGGATATTTCGATATTTTAGGTCTACGCATTGCTAATGCCGCGCACGTCGTGGGTCTGGTTATTGGGTTGGTGCTGGCTTTTTGGGATACGCAGCAGAAAAAAGCATGATCGCAACCCGGTAGCATTACGGGGTGAGCGTTGCCAGCAGCACAGAGAAGTCTCAACCAGAGGGTTGAGTGGAAATCTGTTTTAGGGGAACAACGTGAGGCAAACACAGCGGCACGACGCCATCATTGAACTCATCATTGAACTGGTGCGTCGGCAGGGATATGTCAGTACCGAAGAGTTGGTAGGACATTTTGCGGTCAGCCCGCAAACGATTCGCCGGGATCTTAACGATCTGGTGGAGCAGAACAAGATCCATCGCCACCACGGCGGTGCGGCACTGCCTTCCAGCTCGGTGAATACGGCTTACCACGATCGCAAGATGATGTGGTCAGATGAAAAAGCACGTATTGCACTTAAAGTCGCCAGCCAAATCCCGGATGGTGCTACGCTGTTTATAGATATCGGGACAACGCCAGAAGCGGTTGCCTATGCGCTGTTGCAACATAAGGATCTGCGGGTCGTCACCAACAACCTGAATGTGGCGACGCTATTGATGGGAAAAGAGGATTGCAGGCTGATTCTGGCAGGCGGCGAAGTGCGCACCCGAGACGGTGGCATTATGGGTGAAGCGACGCTGGATTTCATTTCTCAGTTTCGTCTGGATTTTGGCATCCTCGGCATCAGCGGCATTGACATGGATGGCTCCTTGCTGGAGTTTGACTACCATGAAGTGCGCACCAAACGGGCAATTATCGAGAATTCTCGCTGCGTTATGCTGGTCACCGACCACTCCAAATTCGGTCGCAATGCGATGGTGAATCTGGGCAACATGGACCTGATCGACTATCTTTTTACCGATCAACTACCACCACCCAGCGTAATGAAAATCATTGAACAACATAAGGTGCAGTTGGAGTTGTGCTGAGCCAGACGTGCCTTTTTCTGATTGATAACAGGGGAGAGGTACGATGGGAAAGCTGTCATTCAACCACACGCTGTTTATTGCTGCATTGCACCGCCAACGACAACACTATGGCGTGGCGGCGCTGACCTGCCTCAGCGCCCAACAGCAGTGGCATGTTGTCAGTACTGCGCTGGCGGAGCAGGGACTTAACCTCAGCGATGTGCTGGAAGGCGAGACTGACCCGGCATTGGGTAACGGGGGGTTAGGGCGTCTGGCCTCCTGTTTTCTGGATGCGATGGCGACGGTGGGGCAACCGTCGATGGGCTACGGGCTGGACTATCAATACGGCCTGTTCCGCCAACGTTTCGAGGCCTGCCAGCAGCATGAGTATCCTGATGACTGGCAGCGCGATGCTTACCCTTTGGGACGACCGCAGCCTGAACTGAGCGTGAAGGTCGGTTTCGGTGGCGCTATCGAACAGCGCGATGGAGAGGTTGAAAAATGGCAACCAGCCTTTTATTTTCGCGGTGAGGCGCGCGATGTGCCGGTGCTGGGCTATCAAAATGGCGTGGTACAGGTGTTGCGGCTCTGGCACTCTACCGCAGAAACCCCTTTTGATCTCACAGCATTCAACGCCGGACGCTATCTGGACGCGGAGCGCGCCGGTGTGTCAGCGGCGAGCCTGACGAAAGTGCTTTATCCGAATGACAACCATGCCGCCGGTCGGCGTCTGCGCCTGATGCAGCAATATTTTCAGTGTGCCTGCGCCGTCGCGGACATTGTGCGGAGACACCTTCAGGCTGGGCGGACGTTGTCAGCGCTGCCAGAGTGGGAGGTGATTCAACTCAACGACACGCACCCGACGCTGGCTATTCCTGAATTGTTGCGCGTGTTACTGGATGAACATCATCTGGATTGGAACTAGGCGTGGGGTATCACCCAACGTATTTTTGCCTATACCAACCATACGTTGATGCCATAAGCGCTTGAGCGCTGGCATGATGGCTTGTTCCGTCGCCTTCTGCCCCGCCATTTTGATCTTATCGATGCCATTGATACACACTTCAAAGCGCAGGTGGAACAACAGTGGGGAGCACAGGCAAAGCATATCTGGCCGCGTGTTGCCATTCGCTATCAGCATCAGGTGCGCATGGCAAACCTGTGCGTGGTGGTCTGCTTTGCCGTTAACGGGGTGGCAGCACTGCATTCGCGTCTGGTTGTGAGCGATCTTTTTCCAGAATACCACCAACTTTGGCCGCAAAAATTTCATAACGTGACGAATGGCATTACGCCACGCCGCTGGCTAAAGCAGTGTAATCCGGCGCTGTCGGCACTGCTGGATGAAACGGTTGGCACGGCCTGGGCCACGGATTTACCCGTCTTGCGTGCGCTCGAACCTTACGCCGATGACAGTGCGTTTCGGGCGCGTTATCGCGCCATCAAGCAGCAAAATAAAGAAAATCTGACAAACTGGGTAAGCCAGAATCTGGGGATAAAACTGGACCCTCACTCCCTGTTTGACGTGCAGATCAAACGCTTGCATGAGTACAAACGCCAGCACCTGAATTTGCTCCATATTCTTTCACTTTACCGCCAATTGCGTAATAACCCGCATCTGGATATAGTTCCGCGCGTCTTTTTATTCTGGGCTAAGGCTGCACCTGGATATGTGCTGGCAAAAAATATTATCTACGCCATTAATAGCGTAGCGGAGAAGATTAATCGGGATAAGCATGTCAGAGATCGTTTGCGTATACTGTTTATTCCAGATTATCGTGTGTCGCTGGCGGAACGAATTATTCCCGCTGCCGATGTGTCGGAGCAAATCTTCACCGCCGGGAAAGAGGCTTCAGGCACCGGGAACATGAAGCTGGCATTAAACAGTGCGCTGACAGTGGGGACGCTGGACGGTGCCAATGTGGAAATGGCGCAGGAAGTAGGGGAAGAAAACCTGTTTATTTTCGGGCATACGGTGGATCAGGTTAAAAGCGTGCTGTCACAGGGTTACGATCCTGGTGTGGTGCTCAAGCAGGTGCCGCAGTTGACTCCATTGCTGGATGAACTGGGCAGCGGTGCGTTTAGCCACGGCGACAAAACGGCGTTTGCGCCGTTGCTTAAAAGCCTGCTGGATAAGGGCGACCCCTATCTGTTGTTGGCCGATTTTGCGTCCTATTGCCAGGCGCAGCAGCGTGTGGATGCGCTGTATCGTGAAACGGAGGAATGGACGCGACGGTGTGTGCTGAATACCGCGCGAATGGGTTTTTTCAGTGCCGATCGGGCGATTCATGATTATCAGACGCGCATCTGGCACGCGCGCTGTTGAGGAAAGGAAGATGTCATTCAAGGTAGATAACCCGAAGTTCGCTCCTGTCGGCGTTGCCGATACCTATACTGATGCATACGGTAAAACGCACCTTGTCGATGTTGCGGTGAAAAAACAACTGTTGGCCATGATGGCGACGAGCGGTTGCGAAAACGCACCGCTGCCTTCGGTTCGGGTTTTTCGTCAGGGCAAGGCGGCGCTAATTCCCCTCTCGGGTGACGGCGAGTTTGGTTGGACGCTGATGTATGAAAACGGGGGCAGGTTCAGGGCAACGTCACGGGCGGCAGTGAACTGCTGCTGCCGGATGCTTTATCACTGGGGTATCACAAACTGATATTGATGCGCGGTGAACAGCGCTGGACCTGCCGCGTGATTGTTGCGCCGCAGCGTGGCTATGAGCTGGAGCCCTTAACCCAAGGGAAACGCTGGTGGGGTGTTAACGTGTAGCTTTATACGCTGCGCTCGCAGGATAATTGGGGGATTGGCGATTTCGGCGATCTGCGCCAACTGGTAGAGCAAGTGGCACGACGCGGCGGCGCCTTTATCGGCGTGAATCCACTGCATGCGCTTTATCCTGCCGACCCCTAGGCTGCCAGTCCTTACAGCCCCTCTTCCCGTCACTGGTTGAACATCATTTATATCAACGTCAACCGTATTGATGATTTTCAACAGAGCAAAGAGGCGCAAGCCTGGTGGCGACAGGATGACACACAGCGTCAACTAGCGGCATTGCGTGCCGGACGCTGGGTTGACTACAGCGGTGTGATGGCGCAAAAACTGGCCGCATTGCGGCTGGCATACGACTTCTTCAAGACGCGCAACGTGCTCGATCCGCGCGTCAGCGCATTTCGTCAATTTGTGGTCAGCGGTGGACAAAGCCTGCAACGACAAGCCAGCTTTGATGCGTTGCAAACCTGGCTCAAACGTCAGGGTGAGAATTATGGCGATTGGCAGCAGTGGCCAACGCGTTATCACGATGTGCATGGCGACACGGTGAAAGCGTTTTGTCAGGAAAATGAGCACGAGATTGCGTTTTACTGCTGGATGCAATGGGTGGCTAGCGAGCAACTGGCTGAGTGTTTTGCGCACAGTAAACAGCTCGGGATGCCTATTGGCCTATACCGGGACATGGCCGTGGGCGTGGCGCAGGGCGGCGCGGAAACCTGGGATGAGCGTCAGCTCTACTGCCTGGAGGCCACCATAGGTGCGCCGCCCGACCCACTGGGGCCGCAGGGGCAAAACTGGTCGCTGCCACCGATGAACCCACTCGTGATGCAGGCGTAGGGATATCAGTCGTTTATCGATGTGCTGCGCAGCAACATGGCGCACTTTGGCGCATTGCGTATCGACCACGTGATGGGGCTGCTGCGCCTGTGATGGATACCCAAAGCCGAGCCAGCTACGCACGGTGCCTATGTACATTATCCGCTGGATGATTTACTGGCTGTGCTGGCGCTGGAGAGCCAACGCCAGCGATGTCTGGTCGTGGGTGAAGATCTGGGGGACGGTACCGGCCGAGATTGTGGATAAACTGCGCGACAGCGGCGTTTACTCTTACAAGGTGCTGTTTTTTAACAGGATGAGCGCAATCACTTTCGGGCTCCACTAGACTATCCGCGCCAGTCGATGGCGACTATTACCACACACGATCTGCCCACGTTGCGCGGCTTTTGGCAAAACGTCGATCTGTCATTGGGCAAAGAACTGGGCCTTTATCCCGATGAACGCACGTTGCAGCAGCAGATGGAACAGCGTGACAACGCCAAGCAGGGCTTGCTTGATGCGCTGCATCAGTATCAGTTATTACCGCAGCGCGTAGGGCGCAATGCGGCGTTAACCGCGATGGGTACGCAACTGAGCCGTGGTGTGCAGCGTTACCTGGCGGACAGCCGCAGTGCCTTGCTGTGGTTGCAACTCGAAGATTGGCTGGATATGGCGACACCGGTCAATATTCCCGGCACCACGCGGGAATACCCTAACTGGCGGCGCAAGCTAAGCAGAACGGTGACATCAATATTCAGCGATCGTCACCTGGAACGTTTGATTCGCGATCTCGATCTACGACGTGGTTTGGCGTTGCCGCCTGAAACGGCGAGTGAAGCCAGTGAGCGTTGATGGGTTGAGGCATACTCCCCACGGGGACGTGGGGAGTATGGCGATCAGTGGATCAATAGTATGAATGTTCGCCGCGCTGGTGCTCTGTCAAATCGCGCACGCCTTTCAGCTCAGGGAATTTCTCTAGCAGCTCTTTCTCGATCCCTTCTTTCAGCGTGTAATCGACCATTGAACAGCCGTTGCAACCGCCGCCGAATTGCAGGATAGCCAAGCCATCATCGGTGATTTCCATCAGCGTTACACGACCACCGTGCCCGGCCAACTGGGGGTTGATCTGGGATTGCAGCACATACTCAACGCGTTCCATCAACGGCGCATCGTCACCCACTTTGCGCATTTTTGCGTTAGGCGCTTTCAGCGTCAGTTGAGAGCCCAACTGATCGGTAACGAAGTCGATTTCAGCATCTTCCAGGTAAGGTGCACTCAGTTCATCCACGTAGGCGGAAAGTTTCTCGAACTTCAGTTCAGTGTCGGAAGCTTCCACCGCATCCGGCGGACAATAGGAAACGCCACACTCAGCGTTAGGCGTGCCAGGATTGATAACGAAGACGCGAATTTGTGTGCCTTCTTCTTGTTTTACCAGCAGTTTGACAAAGTGGTCTTGTGCAGAGTCGGTAATACGGATCATAGTTGGTTAACTCAATAGTTGACTACGCTTATCGGTCATAATACGCCCATCGTGGCGTTAACTCCAATTCATTCACGGTAAATGCCATTTATGGCAACAAAGGCGCTCACGCGCCGAGCAGCGTGCGGCACAGGCACCATACCTGAATATGCGCGACACCCTGCGCCTGTAAAACGCGGCAGATCTCTGTCACCGTATTGCCGGTGGTCACCACATCATCCACCAGCGCCACCCGCAGCCCGGAGAGATCCTGGTCGCAAGCAAACGCATGACGCAGGTTGTAGCGCCGCTCAGAGGCGCGCAGGTGCTGTTGCAGAGGTGTATGACGCACACGCCTGAGCGCATGTGTATGATAGCGACAGCGCAACCAACGTGCCAAAGGCTGGGCCAGTAACTCGGTTTGATTGAAGCCGCGCCGCCAGTGCTGACGGCGGTGCAGCGGCACGGTGAGCAGTACATCGGGTTTCTCAACGCGTTCAGGATCAAGGCGATATACGTTAAGCCAGCGCAGTAACATCTTTCGAGCGAGCACCTGCCAGAGTTCGATGCGCCCGTGGAATTTGAACTGTTTCAATAGCGTGGTGAACGGTGGACGGTAATCGGAGACAAACGTCAGGCTGTGCCAGCATGGTGGGCGATACAGGCAGCGGCCGCACGGCAACGTGGCATTGCCGGAGGGTAACCCGCAGCGCGGGCAGCATACTGGCTGAGCTGGAAGATGGCGCTAACAATAGTGGCAAATACCGTGGTGGTAATGATAAAGCGGTTGTTGGCATAGCCAGCAGTTAGCGCCGATGGTTAACATAGTAGCCTCGCAACAAAATATCGAACGACTAGCAGGAAGATAATTGATGACAACGCTCTACTGGCACACCGAAGGGGAGGGGAAATGCGATCTTGTGTTGCTGCACGGATGGGGGCTGAACGCGCAGGTATGGCAGGGTATTGCGGCGCGATTGGCCCCGCATTTTCGACTGCACTGTGTGGATCTCCCCGGTTATGGCCGTAGTGTGGGATATGGAGCGTTACCGCTTGCTGACATGGCTGATATCGTGCTGGCACAGGCACCCGAGCAGGCTGTCTGGTTGGGATGGTCGCTGGGCGGACTGGTTGCCAGTCAGGCGGCACTCAGTGCGCCTACGCGTGTCAGTGCTTTGGTCACGGTCGCGTCCTCCCCCTGTTTCAGCGCCAACGAGGAGTGGCCCGGCATTAAACCTACGGTGTTGTAGGGTTTTCAGCAGCAGCTTAGCGAAGATTTTCAGCGCACCGTGGAACGGTTTCTGGCATTGCAAACGCTGGGCACAGGCAGTGCGCGTCAGGATGCGCGCCTGCTAAAAAGTGTGGTGCTGGAGCAGCCGATGCCGAGCATTTAGGTGCTTGAAGGGGGCTTGGATATTTTGCGCCAGACCGACATGCGCGAGGCGATGGCGTCGTTGACGCTGCCGATGCTGCGTATTTACGGGGCGCTGGATGGGTTGGTACCGCGTAAAGTGGCGAGCCTGCTTGATGAACGCTGGCCTGATAGTGATTAAGTGGTGATGGCGCAGGCGGCGCATGCACCGTTTATTTCCCACCCTGATGCCTTCGCCGAAACGGTTTGCGCGTTTGCTGGTGTCTAACGCTCTGTTGAGTAAAGGCACAAAAAATGTGTCACCAACGTTAATTTACATATTCTCCTCATTTTCTCCACGATGTTGCGTGTGGTGACAGGGTAAAGTAGTATGTTATTTAAGATACCTATAAATAATCAACAATATGCGCCACGTATAAAATAGTCTGAAGGAGCGTTGTTTCGATGGCGAATTTTTTTATTGATCGCCCGATCTTTGCCTGGGTACTGGCCATCCTGCTGAGTCTGGGTGGCATGATGGCGATCGCCTCGTTGGCGGTTGAGCAATACCCCGATTTGGCACCGCCCAATGTGCGTATCACCGCTTCCTATCCGGTCGCTTCTGCGCAGACTATGGAAAACACCGTGACGCAGATTATCGAGCAGAGCATGACCGGGCTCGATCATCTGATGTACATGTCATCGCAAAGCAGCTCCGGTCAGACACGCATTACCTTAAGCTTTTATGCGGGCACCGATCCGGATAACGCCCGTCAGCAGGCGCAGAAACAGTTGCAATCCGCGATGCGAAAATTGCCGCAGGATGTGCAACAACAAGGGGTTACCGTCAACAAGACTGGAGACACCAATATCCTGATGATCGCGTTCGTCTAGACAGACGGCAGCATGGAGAAACAGGATATCTCTGATTACGTTGCCAGTAACGTACAAGAACCGCTTAGCCGCATCAACGGGGTGGGCAGCGTCGATATTTTCGGTTCGCAGTATGCCATGCGCATCTGGCTCGATCCGTCCAAACTCAAATCTTTTTCCCTGACGGCCAGCGATGTGGTGAGCGCCATTCAATCGCAAAACAGTCAGGTGTCGGTCGGTCAGGTCGGCGGCACGCCGTCTGTAGACTATCAGTCACTTAATACCGCCGTAAACGCGCGCTCGCTGTTGCAGACGCCCGAGCAATTCCGCGCCATTACCCTGCTTGTGAATAAGGATGGTTCAGCGGTGACGCTGGGCGACGTGGCGAAGATTGAACTGGGGGCAGAAAACTACGACTCGCTGAGCCGCCTCAACGGTCAGCCAGCCTCCGGGCTTGGTATCAAACTGGCGTCCGGGGCCAATGAAATCGAAACCGATAAGCTGGTGCGCGCGCTTGGCCGAACTGGCCCCGTTTTTCCCGCACGGACTGGAAGCGAAAATCGCGTTTGAAACCTCACCCTTTGTAAAAGCCTCAATTGAGGATGTGGTCAAAACGCTGTTGTAAGCGGTACTGTTGGTGTTTTTGGTGATGTACCTGTTCTTGCAAAATTTCCGCGCTACGCTCATCCCCACTATCGCAGTCCCCGTGGTGCTGCTGGGGACGTTTGCCGTGCTCTATGCTTTTGGCTTTAGCCTCAACACGTTGACCATGTTCGCCATGGTGCTCGCCATCTGGTTGCTGGTGGATGATGCCATCGTGGTGGTGAAAAACGTTGAGCGCGTAATGAGCGAGGAAGGGCTGAGCCCCAGAGCAGCGACGCGCAAATCAATGCAACAGGTGCAAAGTGCATTGGTGGGTATTGCGCTGGTGCTCTCTGCGGTGTTTGTACCAATGGCGTTTTTTGGCGGCACGACCGGCGCTATTTACCGCCAGTTCTCCAGCACCATCGTCTCTGCGATGGTGCTGTCAGTGTTGGTGGCGTTGATTTTAACCCCTGCACTGTGCGCCACGCTGTTGAAACCGCTGGCGAAAGGCGAACACCATGGCAAACGCGGCTTCTTCGGCTGGTTTAACGTCAGTTTAATCAGCTCTCTGAACGTTACGAGCACGGTGTTGGCAAGATAGTGGTCAAAAGTGGCCGCTGGTTTGTGCTCTACCTCGCGATAATTGGTGTTATGGCGTTCCTGTTTCGCACCTTGCCTACCTCGTTTTTGCCGCAGGAAGATCGCGGCGTCTTTATGACGCAGATCCAGCTACCGCCCAGCTCGACACAGCAGCAAACGCTGAAAGTAGTCGAGAAGGTGGAAGCCTATTACATGACACAAGAAAAAGAGAATGTGGTGTCTGTGTTTACCGCCGTCGGTAACGGTCCCGGCGGTAACGGCCAGAACGTGGCACAGCTGTTTGTACGTCTGAAAGATTGGGATGAACGTCCCGGTGCGAAAAACAGTGCAGGTGCCATCGTTGAGCGGGCAACGCGCGCCTTCCGCCGTATCAATGAGGCGATGGTTTTCGCCAGTACGCCACCGGCAATTTCCGGTTTGGGTAACGCATCCGGGTTTGATATGGAATTGCAGGATCGCGCAGGGTTGGGGCACGATGCTTTGATGGCGGCGCGTGACACGCTGTTGGCGCAGGCGGCTGGGGATGCGCGTTTGACCCGGGTTCGCCACAACGGTCTGGATGACAGTCCGCAAATGCAAATCACCATCGATCAGCGCAAGGCGGAATCGTTGGGGGTTTCCATCAGCAACATCAACAGTACGTTGAAGATTGGCTGGGGCTCCACTTACGTGAACGATTTTCTCGATCGTGGGCGGGTTAAAAAGGTGTATTTGCAGGCAGCCGCCCCTTATAGCATGCTGCCAGACGATCTCAACAAATGGTATGTACGTAATGACAGCGGTGGCATGGTGCCGTTCTCCGTCTTTGCGCAAACCTCGTGGATGACCGGCTCGCCGCGTCTAGAACGCTATAACGGTTTCTCCGCGTTGGAGATCCTTGGCGAATCAGCGCCGGGCGTCAGTACCGGTACAGCCATGGATGTGATGGAACAACTGGTGGCTAAATTGCCAGAAGGGTTTGGGCTGGAGTGGACCGGCATGTCGCTGCAAGAGCGCATGACCGGAGCACAGGCTCCGGCGCTCTATGCCATCTCCCTGCTGGTGGTATTTTTGTGTCTGGCGGCGCTGTATGAAAGCTGGTCCGTGCCGTTCTCCGTGATGCTGGTGGTGCCGCTGGGCGTGCTGGGCGCATTAATCGCAACCTGGGCGCGCGGGCTGGAAAACGATGTTTATTTTCAGGTTGGCCTGCTGACAGTGATCGGGCTCTCAGCCAAAAACGCCATATTGATCGTAGAGTTTGCCAATGATATGAACCACAAAGGCGTGGATATCGTCAAAGCCACGCTGGAAGCTTCCAGACAACGCTTGCGTCCCATCCTGATGACGTCACTTGCTTTTGTTTTTGGTGTGTTGCCGATGGCAACCAGCACCGGTGCGGGCTCCGCAAGCCAGCACGCGGTGGGCACCGGCGTGATTGGCGGCATGGTGGCTGCCACCGTGCTGGCGATTTTCTTTGTTCCCCTGTTTTTCGTCGTAGTACGACGCCGCTTCCCATTGAGAGAGAAAACGGAGTAGTGCTTATTGGTCTCTCTTTCCTTATCCCCGTGGGAGTCACGGGGATTTTTTTCCTGCCTGCCTCGTGACGAAGAAACATCTCCATCTATGTCAACATTCATCAAACTGTAAACAAAGGTAACTAGGTTATGTCCTGATTATATTATCGCTCAAGGACATGACCATGAACGCTCGTTGGCTACTGCCGTTGTTGTTTGCTTCCACCCTGCCGTGGTTCGTGCAGGCTCAAGCGATTTACCCTATCGACCGCGCCACCATGCTGGCTGGCGGTAAGTTTGACTTTAAAGTTGAGTTTGATTCCGTACTGAAACCCGCAGATGTCCGCATTCTGATCAACGGCAAGGATTACCAGCAAGTGCTGGGTAAATCCGCTACCTTTGTTGAGCGCGAAGACGGGCAGGATGTCTCAGCCGTGTGGATCCGCGATGTGTTCCTGCCGCAGGCAGGCAAGTATGAAGTAGGAGCGCAGGCTAACGGCAAAACGTCGAAAGTGACCTGGGATGTCTATCCCAGCGCGGAAAAACATAAAGCGAAGAACGTCATTCTGTTTATCGGTGATGGCCTCTCTGTGGCGCACCGCACCGGTGCGCGCATCCTTTCCAAAGGCGTGACCGAAGGGAAAGCCGATGGTCGTCTGGCGATTGACGATCTGCAATACATGGCGTTTGCCGGCACCTCCAGTACGGACTCTATCGCGGCAGATAGTGCGAATACCATGAGCGCCTACATGACGGGGCACAAATCTGGCGTGAATGCGTTGGGTGTCTATGTGAGCCGCAGCAGGAATTCGCTGGAACATCCGAAACAGGAAACGCTGGGCGAACTGATCACCCGTTCTTCCAAGATGTCGGTTGGCGTGGTCAGTGACGCCGAACTGGAAGATGCCACGCCAGCGGCGGTGGTGTCGCACACCCGCCGTCGCGCCGATAAAGCAGAAATCGTTGAGATGTTTTACAACGTGAAGCCGACAGTCATGCTGGATCAGTCAGTGGCCATTGCCAAAAAGTTTGCTGAGAAGAACCCGGATACGCTGATCATTGTTACTGGTGACCATACGCACGGCCTGTCGATTATCGGTACGGTGGATGATGATAAGCCGGGTACCGAGATGCGTGAAAAAGTGGGCGTGTATGAAGATGCCGGCTTCCCGAACTACAAAGATGCCAACAAAGATGGCTACCCGGATGACATCAACGTCTCTAAACGTTTAGCGATATTCTTCAACAACTACCCGGATTACTATTGAAACCTTCCGTCCGAAACTGGATAATCAGTTCGTTCCTGCCATCAAGAACGAAAAAGACCAGTATGTGGCGAGCAAGGCCTATGAAAACGTGCCGTGTTCCGTGAAGGCATTCTGCTGCGCTCTTCGGACACTGGCGTTCACGCCGTGGATGACATGGTGATTCAGGCCAGTGGCCCTGGCGGTGAAAAAATTCGCGGGTATATGGAAAATACCGAGTTGTTCCGCGTGATTGTTGATGCGCTGGCGCTGAAACCACAAGCCACCAAGTAACGCGCTGTAATGAAGTGCCTTACTTTAAATCCGGCGGGGAAGACCCCGCCGTTATTCTTCTCGGTGTTGTGGCGCATGGTCGGCGTTTGCGTGTTGATGCTTAGCCTGATCGGTACCGCGCATGCCGCATTGCCCACGCTCTCTTTCGATAAACTCTATGCCTCGTATGGTGTGCTGGGGTTAGAATTTTCCGATGAGGTAAAAAAACTCTCGGGAAAACGCGTCAAAATGCGCGGCTTTATGGCCCCACCGCTCAAGGCTGAATCCCAATTCTTTGTGTTAACCAAAATGCCGATGGCACTCTGCCCGTTCTGCTCTTCCGACGCCGACTGGCCGGAGGATATCGTGGTGGTCTACCTGTCAAAACGGCAAACCTTCGTACAGAACAACACCATTATCGATGTGGAAGGCGTGCTGGAGTTTGGCTCCTGGACGGACCCGGAAACTGGGTTTGTCAGCCTGTTACGCCTGCGCGATGCCCGCTTTGATACGCCTTAGGAGCCGCTGTGGCTGATTTGCATATTGAAAATTTAACGGTCTCTTTTCCTGATATGCCCAGTGCCGTGCTGGACATTGCCCAATTGCAGATTGCGGCGGGCAGTTGCGTGGCGGTAATGGGGCCATCAGGCTCGGGGAAAACCACGTTAGTCAATGCTATTACCGGCATGGAGTGTGAAGGCACTGGCTGTGTACGTTGGGGCGAGCTGGACATCCGCCAATTGTCAGAAGCCGAACGGGATCGCTGGCGCGCCCGTCATGTTGGTCTGATTATGCAAGATTTTCATTTATTTCCCGGCCTTGATGCACTGGAGAACGTTCTGCTGCCAGCTCGTTTTCACCATTGGCGTCTGCCGGCGT
The DNA here is from genome assembly GCF_018777385.1 of Candidatus Symbiopectobacterium endolongispinus. Taxonomy (GTDB): domain Bacteria; phylum Pseudomonadota; class Gammaproteobacteria; order Enterobacterales; family Enterobacteriaceae; genus Symbiopectobacterium; species Symbiopectobacterium endolongispinus. The sequence goes on from NZ_JAFJYB010000005.1 coordinate 172,791, forward strand.
CATTGGCGGCGCGGGGGAAAATGTTGCTGGAACGCGTCGGTGTGAACACCGGTAATCGACCGATTGAAGTGCTGTCACGCGGTGAGAAACAGCGTGTGGCCGTAGCGCGTGCGCTCTTGGCGTCTCCGGAAATTATCGTTGCCGATGAGCCTATGGCCAGTCTGGATGCACACAATGGTGAGCAGATCGCCGATCTCCTCGTCACGTTGGCCCGGGAACAGCGCAGCACGCTGATTGCCATTACGCACGATAAACGGTTGGCTGCGTTGATGTCGCGCTGTATTCAGTTGGAAAAATGACAGCAAGTGGCAGATGACTCTCAGGAGGTACAGGGATGATCCCATGGCGTTTTATTATCGCAGACTGGCGTCGACTGTGGCCGGGCGTGGTGGTGGGGTGGTGGTGATACTGATTGCGTTGGCGACCGCGCTAAGTATTTCTGTGAATTTACAGGAGCGTGCTCTGCGCATGGGCAGTGCGAAGGCGGCTGACCGTTTCGATATGGTTATCGGTGCACCGGGGAGCGAAACGCAACTGGTGCTCTCGTCAGTCTTTCTCCAGCCTTCTGCATTGACACTGATTCCAGCGCAGGTGCTGTATGAGGTACAGAAAAACCCGCTGGTGGCCTGGGCGGCACCGGTGGCGTTTGGTGATTTCTATAAAGGCATGCCGATCGTGGGGACTAACGCGGCATTGGTGACGGATGGCGGGAAACGCCCATTGCTAGCCGGTCGGGTGTTTAACGATGGATTTGAAGCCGTAGTGGGCGCAGGGACCGGACTGTCGATTGGCAGCACCTTTAGCCCGGTGCACGGCCAGGTCGGGGAAGAGTGGGCCCATGCCCATGCGGAAGTACGCTATACCGTGGTCGGCGTGCTGCCCGCCGACGGCAGCGCCTGGGATAAAGCCATTCTGGTGCCAGTCAACGCGGTGTGGCGTGTGCACGGTATCCATGCACCCGGCGACCATGACGATTAGCACGAGCATCATGATCATGATGATGGGCATGAGCACGCCGAGGGCGATACACATGAACACCATGATGACAGTGAAGCGCATCACCATGAGGCTGGTGTTCCTGCCATCGTAGTAAAACCTTTAAGTATTGTAGGCGCTTACCAACTGCGCTCACTCTATCGTAGCACGGCGACGCAGGCGGTATTCCCGGGATAGGTGCTGGTGAAGCTCTATTCCATCCTCGGTGACATTCGTGCGTTGTTGATGTATATCGCGATGGGTACACAAGGGTTGGTGGGAATGGCGGTGGTGCTGGTGGCGGTGATGCATTTACGCCAACGCCAGAAACAAATCGGTGCATTGCGTGCTTTCGGCGCGCCGCGTACCGGTATTTTCCTGTTGATCTGGAGCTGATTGATGTCACTGGTGTTTGCCGGTGTGGGGCTGGGCTATGCCGCTGCCCAGGCAGTGGCGATTGTCATGACTGAAAAGAGTGGCTTTGTCTTGCCGATTACATTGGGCGAAGACGATCTGTGGTTCGTGCTGTTACTGCTGGCCGTGGCTGCCGTGGTGCTGACGCTTCCTGCCGTGCTCTCCTATCGACAGTCTCCTGCGGCGGCATTGCGCGTGGAATAATGGACATATACCCTAAATAATTCGAGTTGCAGGAAGGCGGCAAGCGAATGACAAATTTGTCTGGAGCAAATTTGAACAGCGCTTGCGCTGGCCCGAAGGGTGAATCTCAGGGATGAGATTCATTCATCCCAATGAGATTACTCAGGTAAGTGATTCGGGTGAGAGAACGCAGCCAACGCATCTGCAACTTTAAGTATGACGGGTATAGCAAGGGGCCGTTTGGCCTCTTGTCATGACCTGACAATATTTTCTCTCCGCGATTACCAATGATTGAATAAGGTGATAATGCCTTGTTTTAGTAGATTATTTTCTGAATGCATTTCCTCTCATCTCACCGTTATATTCTAAATCGATGACTGACGTTGATATTTGGCACCTTCATGTTTAAAAAATGACTCAGAAAAATGTGTTATTCCTATATTTTTCTGTTTTTGTGCGAGTTCACTTTTCTATAAAAATCATTCACGCATTTATTAAGGAATTGTTCATGCAGCAACAATACGTAATTCTCTACTGTGTTGCCGGTATGATGACGATATTTTCCGCTCAGGCCGAAAACACCGTTACCGCCGCAACAATAAGTGGGGCGTTGGGATGGTTAGAGGGAGAATCACACGAAAATGTTTACATGGAAAATGGAGATAAACTCAGCCAACTGGATTGGAAAATAAAGCAAACCCCGATTATGGAAATGGCGATTAATTGGGATATATCCCCGCACATAACATTGAATGCTCTGGGTTGGACAACATTCGCTGAGCGAAGCGCAAAAATGGATGACTATGATTGGCTTTATGACGATCAAGCGCACTGGAGTGAATGGTCTCATCATCCCAATAGTCGCCTGAACCATTCGAATGCGTTTGATATGGGGGTTCAGAGTTGGGTTATAATCCAGTCCAATTACCGGCTGGGAGGGATTGTCGGTTATCAACAGACGCGTTATAGCTGGACGGATCTAGGTGGGTTTTATCAGTACGATAATGGTGAAACGGTGGGGGCACTTGAACGGGACAGTAATCGTGGTGGTTACAGGCAACAATTCGATGTCCCGTACCTGGGGGTGACCGGGATAGTGCGCTATCAGAATTTTGAGCTGAGTGCACTTGCAAAATATAGCCCTTGGGTCAAAGCGCGTGATAATGATGAGCACTATTTTCGCCAATTAACCTTTCGCGATGAAGGCAATTATGGGCGTTATTATTCCGTGTTGGTGGACATTGGTTATTATCTGCATCCTGTGCCAAGGTATTTACCGCGCTGAGTTGTAATAAATATGATGAGAGTCGGGGAGGGATGCAAATTATCGATCAGGTTTCCGGGGAGCAGGGATATATTGGCGGCCACGCGGCGGGTATCGCCAATGAGTATTACATGGTGACAGCAGGTCTGACATACCGTTTTTAATCATCACCACGGGGTGCCAGCGTGGTTTGCGCTGTAGTGGGGGAGCCGGCCCCATCAACCGATGACGTCAGAATAACAGATCGAAACCGGTAATGATTTTTGTTCAAAAAAATTGACTTATCAAAGCAAATCACTTAGCTATTCATTACCGAGCAATGGCGCTATTCTTCTCTTCATCGAAAGCACTTCGCTTTCTACCTAACCACAGAGATAAGGATTAGCATCATTAAAAACATCAAAATTTTTGCAGTAGTATTGGCCCTGACTTCTCTCTCTTTCGGCACCTTCGCCGCAGAGCAGATGGGTACCGTTTCCGTGAGTGGCGCTAAAACGCTGAGCGGTTTTGAATCGCAAGTTGCCGCTAAAGCACAGGCAGCAGGTGCATCTTCTTACCGTATCGTTTCTGCTACCGGTGATAACCAACTGCGCGGCACGGCAGTTCTGTATAAATAAGTGAAGCCGAGCAAATGTTACAAGGGGAGCCAATGGCTCCCTTTGCTTATACCCGTCATACTTCAAGTTACATGTGCGTTGGCTACACTCATTCACCCGAATCACTTACTTGAGTAAGCTCATCGGAGTGAATGAATCTCATCCCTCAGATTCACCCTTCGGGCCAGCGCTTGCGGCCTTCCTGCAGCTCGAATTATTTAGGGTATACAAAAGCTAACGTTTTTTAAATGCGGCGGCCAGTGCATCGCTCATGGCGCTATTGCCTGCTGCGCTCTGCGGCTGTTTTGCACGCGGTGCATGATGAGCAGGGCGAGATCCGGTGTTGCGTTGGGCTCCGCTGGCGCTACGGCGTGACGGGGTGTCACCCGGCTGTTCATCGAGACGCATGGTCAGCGCGATACGCTTACGTTGCAGATCGACTTCCAGCACCTTGACCTTCACAATATCACCGGCTTTCACCACCTTGTGCGGATCATCGACATAGCGATCGGACAGCGACGAAATGTGCACCAAGCCATCCTGATGTACGCCAATATCCACGAAAGCGCCAAAGTTGGTGACGTTGGTGACCGCCCCTTCGAGCACCATACCCGGCAGCAGATCGTTGAGCGTTTCCACTCCTTCGGCGAACGCAGCGGTTTTAAACTCCGGTCGTGGATCGCGCCCCGGTTTTTCCAACTCTTTCACGATGTCTGTCACCGTGGGTAAGCCGAAGCGAGTGTCAGTGAAATCCACCGCCTTGAGTTTGCGCAGCGCGGCGGTGTCACCCATCAAATCGCGCAGTGTCTGGTGTGTGGCTTCCAGAATGCGTTCGACCACCGGGTAGGCTTCCGGGTGAACCGTCGAGGCATCCAGCGGGTTATCGCCGTGATTGATACGCAGGAATCCGGCACACTGTTCGAAGGCTTTTGGCCCCAGGCGACTGACCTTGAGCAACTGTTGACGGTTGTCAAAGCGTCCGTTTTCGTCACGCCAGTTGACAATATTCTGCGCCATCATTTTGCTAAGCCCAGCAACACGCGTCAGCAGCGCCACCGATGCGGTATTCAGATCGACGCCTACGGCGTTAACGCAGTCTTCCACCACCGCATCGAGCTTTTTCGCCAGTTGCACCTGGCTCACATCGTGCTGGTATTGGCCGACACCGATGGATTTTGGATCGATCTTCACCAGCTCTGCCAGAGGGTCCTGCAAGCGACGCGCAATAGAAACCGCACCGCGCAGGGAAACATCCAGATCGGGGAATTCCAGCGCCGCCAGCTCTGATGCGGAATACACCGAAGCACCTGCCTCACTGACAATCACCTTCTGGGCATTGATTGCCGGGAACTGTTTTTGTGTATCGAGGAAGAAACGTTCGGTTTCACGTGATGCGGTACCGTTACCGATCGCCACGAGTTCTACCTGATGCTTAACGCACAGTGCCGCGATGATAGGGGCCGCCTTGGCAGCCTGTCCGGTATGTGGGTAAATCGTATCCGTGGCAAACAGTTTGCCAGTTGCATCTACTACCGCGACTTTCACTCCTGTGCGCAGACCCGGATCGAGCCCCATGGTGGCGCGCATTCCGGCAGGCGCGGCCATCAGCAGGTCGTGCAGGTTGCGTGCAAACACATTGATGGCTTCTTCTTCGGCCTTTTCACGCACGGTGCCCATCAGCTCGGTTTCCAGATGCAACAGCACCTTGATACGCCAGGTCCAGTTGATCACCGCACGACGCCAACTATCGGCAGGAGCATTGTTGAACTGCAAATTCAGGTGTGAAAGGATGATCTGCTCACCCTGGCTTTCGCGCGGCGGCTCGTCAAACTGTGGGTCGGCGTTCATGGCGAGTTGCAGTACCCCTTCGTTGCGGCCGCGAAACATCGCCAGTGCACGGTGTGATGGCACGTTGGCGATCGGTTCTTGATGGGCAAAGTAGTCGCGGAACTTCGCGCCTTCATCCTCTTTGCCTTCGACCACGCGTGCGACCAGATGGGCATTTTTCCACAAATAGTCACGCACCTTGGCCAGCAAGATGGCATCTTCTGCGAAACACTCCATCAGAATGTAGCGCGCACCGTCCAGAGCAGCTTTGACATCGGCAACGCCTTTGTCTTCGGCGACATAGGCCAACGCCGCCTCTTCAGGCACCTGGCTTGGGTCTTGCCACAGGCTGTCTGCCAGCGGTTCCAGCCCGGCTTCGATGGCAATTTGCCCACGAGTACGGCGTTTGGGCTTGTATGGCAGATAGAGATCTTCCAGCTCAGTCTTACTCAGGGTGCCGTTAATCGCCAGAGCCAACTGCGGTGTTAATTTTCCTTGCTCTTCGATCGATTTCAGAATGGTCTGACGCCGTTCTTCCAGTTCGCGCAAGTAACCGAGGCGGGTTTCCAACTGGCGCAGTTGGGTATCATCCAACCCGCCAGCCACTTCCTTACGGTAACGAGCGATGAACGGTACGGTGTTCCCTTCGTCCAGCAGGCGGACAGCGGCGTCAACCTGCTCCTTTCGCGCCTGCAATTCGCTGGCGATAATCTGGCTCAATGCATCATTCATAATCGGAATTCAATCATCATCGAGGAGTGAGTTAACTAATCGGGGACAGTTATACGGATTGCGTAGCAAAAATGCCAGTCAGCATTATGACCTCTCAGAAAATTTACCTATGTCAATTTTTCAGCGAATTGTTCGAATTTGAAGCCTTTTTTCGCGTATTAAGGAAAGGTGCGGTACGGAGTGTGCTCTGGCTGTGTTACGGTAATGCCGCGCAGATTCGCGTTATGGGGTGTCATGTTGGTGAAAGGCGCATTCGGACGGGAGAAAGAATAATGACAGTCAAGAAATCCATCCTGACGATGGAAGGAAAAAAGAACATTGTACTCAATGTGCGCGCGGGCGTGTTGGGCAAAGAGGCCGTAGACATTCGTCCGTTAGGGGCGCAGGGGCTGTGTAGCTACGATCCGTGGTTTAATAACACAGCCGGGTGTGAATCCGCCATCACCTATATTGACGCCGCTAATAGCGTGCTGTTGCATCGCGGGTTTCCGGTGGAGCAACTGGCTGAGAAATGTGATTTCACCGAGGTGTGTTACATCATGCTGCACGGTGATGCGCCGAATCGTGAACAGTACGATCAGTTTGTCAACAGCATCACACGACATACCATGATTCATGAGCAGATCTCGCGTATGGTCAGTGGGTTTCGTCGTGACTCACACCCGATGGCGCTGATGTGCGCGGTGGTTGGGGCGCTGGCGGCGTTTTATCACGATGTACTGGATATTCACAACGAAGATCACCGCGAGCTGGCGGCACTGCGCCTCTTGTCGAAGATGCCGACGCTGGCCGCCATGAGCTACAAATTCTCCATTGAGCAACCCGCCGCCTATCCGCGCAACAGTCTCTCTTATACCGGCGGTTTCCTGCATATGCTGTTTTCCATTCCGGCAGAAAAATATGAGGTCAACCCGGTGCTGGAACGTGCGATGAACCGGGTGCTGATTTTGCACGCCGATCACGGCCAATGCCCCTCTACCACCGCAGTGAGAGCATCTGGTTCCTCCGGTGCTAACCCCTTCGCGTGTATTGCCGCTGGGCTTGCAACCATGTGGGGACCCAACCACGGCGGTGCCAATGAAGCCTGTATGCGCATGCTGGAAGAGATCAATACCGTTGAACGTATTCCCGATTTTGTCCGCAGGGCCAAAGATCGCCGCGACTCGTTCCGTTTGCTGGGCTTCGGTAACTCGGTATATCACCATTTTGACCCGCGTGCGGCTGTGCTGCGAAAAACCTGTCATGAGGTACTCAATGAGATGGGGCCGAAAGATAATCTGATGCAGGTCGCGATGGAACTGGAACATATCGCCATGACCGATCCCTATTTCCTTGAGCATCGCCTCTACCCGAGTGTGGATTTCTACACGGCGGTGATCTTGAAAGCCATGGGGCTGCCGCCCTCCATGTTCCCGGTGATCTCTGCGGTAGGTCGTACTATTGGTTGGATTGCCCACTGGAAGGAACTGCACACTCAGGAATCCAAAATCTATCGTCCATGTCAGATTTATACCGGCCAACCGCGTCGGGACTACGCATCACAGTTGAAATAATGCATCAGCCATCCTCCGTGAAAACGGAGGATGGCTGTATCAAAAAAGGAAAATGGCTACGCGTGCTCTTGTGCTGTCAGCTGTGGCTCCGGTAAGAAGGGAGCAACATAGCGCTGGTAGCGAGAGGGTTTGAGCTGTGTCATATCGACCAGCACCAGACCATCGATGCAGTTGTTAAAATCAGGATCGATACCGAAATCGATAAACTGCACACCGCCGGTTTCACACACCTCAGAATATTGCTTGTACAGCGTGGGAATCGCACATCCCATGTTGTTGAGCATGCTTTTTAGCCGCGTCAGATCTTGTTGATAGTCGGTGCCTTCAAACTGTTTTAACACATCGGGCAACGAGGCCGGATAAGGCCGACGTGAGGTAGCCATTGGCTGACTCGGGGAGAAGTACAGGCGATAAAAGGCAACCAGCAGATCCCGCGCGTGCGTTGGCAGGGTGCCGGAAAGCGAGACCGGGCCAAACAGATAGCGATATTGCGGGTAACGGGCGAGATACGCACCGATCCCCAGCCACAGATAGTCGAGCCCACGTTTTCCCCAATATTTGGGCTGAATGAAGCTGCGCCCCAATTCAATGCCCTGAGACAGAATCGGATCCATCTCTGCCCCATACTGAAACAGGCTGTGGCTATACAGGCCGTTAACGCCTTTATGGGCAATTTGCTGTTCGGTAGGTGTGAAACGGTAGGCTCCGACAATCTCCAGTTCCTTTTCATCCCATAAAATCAGATGCAGGTAGTCGTTGTCATAGCTGTCCAGATCACGTCGCTGGCCTGATCCTTCTCCAACGGCGCGGAACGCGATTTCGCGCAATCGTCCCAGCTCGCGCAGAATGGGCACATATCCTTCTTCACCGCGTCGATAGAGGTAAACCACTTTTCCGTCAGGGGTGGTGCCTAAGGTCTCACAAACGGCTAATGCGTGCTTCAGTGCGGCGCGATCCTCCGCCAGTGCAATGGGTTTTTCTCCCTGGAAATCTCCGGGTTTGCCCAAACCCAAACGATAGACATGGCGGCGGAAACGGGTAGCGACATAGTTGGCATTCCACTCCCCGTGGCTCCAGGTGGCATAGGGAATGCGTACGCCAATACGGATCTTGAGTTTCTGGCTGCGTTGTTGAAACATTTCCCGGACCAACAGCAGCGTTGAAAGCGGCCGGTAGAGCAAAGAAGAGAGGTAGAACAAGCTGCTGTTGCGTCCGCTGATATGAATGGGAACGACGGGCGCACGCGCTTTGCTTGCCATACGAATAAAACCGCTATGCCAATGCCCATCGCGAATTCCTTGCAGGCTAATACGTGACACTTCCCCTGCCGGGAACAGAATGACGGCATCTTCCTGACTGAGATGTTATTGTATGGCATTTATTTGTGAGCATTTTGTTCGATTGTTAACGTTATCGACGGCGAGCAGCACCCCTTTTAACGGGGTAATGTAGGAGAGCACCTGGCTGGCTAAAATACGTACGTCAGGACGAACGCTCGCCACCGCACGCAGAAGCGCCAGGCCATCCAATGAACCGATAGGATGGTTGGCGACCAGCACTACTGGCCCTTGGCTATGGATGTTTTCTAAACCCCCTTCCACCATTTCACAACTGAAATTGAAATAGTCCAGAATTTGCTCGACAAGGTCCAGGCCTTTCAAATGAGGGTAACGTTCGGCGAATTGCTGCATTTCGCGCTCAAACAGCAGTGCGCGTAGAAGAGAACGTTGCCAGGACGGCGTTTGACGGTGTGGTACAAGGTCTTGCAGGATGGCATCTACGCTGAACATATTCGAGTCTCCCGTGACACTTCTAGGCCAAATTAAGCGATCGAAGTGACACATTTATGTCAACACAAAAATAATCTTGTCCCTGCCACCTGTTAATTTGCATCGGTGTGGGCTGCACTCCTGCGCCTTCTTTCTACAACGCGAAGTATTTACGCAGATAGCGCACAAGCAAAGGCTTTCGGGGAGGGTGAATCCCGCGATGACGTGCATTATGCGTAATAAGCGTATCGTATTGGCGATCAGGGCATGGCAATTGCGAATTCATTCGCAATTGCCATGTTCAATAGGCGATCAGAACAGCAGAATAAACCGTAGGTAAGGAGATGAAGGCCAACGATGATTTTATTCTGAGAGTATTTATCCGACTTGTACTGTTTTTTGAAAAAGTTTTTGCATATAGTTTACTTGAGTTATTGTTCATCGCGGTATTTGCACGTTACCTCTTTTTTCAAATCGTAAAATTTTTTATTATTTATAGATTAAAGCTTTAATTAATTTAATTTTAATAGGTTTTGTGTATCGCATTACAGTAAAGAGAAGGGTTATACTCAATTTCGATGTCCACTATGTTCAACGGGTTAGTTCTTTTTTATTTTTTTGTTTATCTTCGGTTAGTATAAATCCAATCGCATTTTCTTTCAAAAAACGAGCTTGTATTTTTTAAGGAAATAACAATCTAAAACAGCTTTAAATAATCTTTGACAATAAACGAGCGAATTTTTATGCTACGGCTCAACTCTTTTTATGTCGTCATGTAAAGGTATGGCGCAAAGGTATTGTTTAAACTAATATTCTCATGGGCGTTAATGAGCAGTCTAAGATATATGTCGCAGGATTTCCATTTCCTATGTTTTGTGTAAATAAACATATCATCAATAGGGTTAGGTTATTTTTAAAATAATACTTGCTTATCCCAGAGGGTTTTATGGCCTACTTGATTAATCAAACCATCATTTTCAATGATGGGGAGGGAACTTTATCTTGGCGCGATCGTGAAGGTGAAGCTATTTCATTGAGCGCGCCTATTGCACGCATACTCGCTACTCTGATTGATAATCCGGGGGTTACATTAAGCCGTGAATTGTTGCTACGAGAGGCACTAGAAAAGTATTCACTATCTCCTTCTATCAGTAATCTCAATAATTATATCTCATTGCTTAGAAAGGTATTACGTAATTTCGGCTTGGCGGAGGCGATTGTCACTGTCCCGAAATCAGGTATTGTTTTTCATGTCGACAGTATTGAAGCTTATTCCAGACAACAAACGGATGTTCGCTCGGTAGGAAATACGGCAGAGACATCCATGAAAGAGCTGGCTTGTGGTGTAAATCTCCGATTGGCCGCGCCAGAAAAAGCATCTCCCCGGTTCCAGATAGGTTATACGACCAAGATTATTTTTATCATCGGCATGATTCTGTTATTTATTTTGATTATGGTGTCATTTTCTGGTCGTTTTCCTTATCGACCTTTCGTCAGAGTAAATATGATTAATAAGTGCGATGTTTTTTCATTACAGGATTCGGTCAGCTACGACTCGATCGCGGGTTATCAGGAACTCTGTGAGGATCATGTCTTGTTTATTTCATCAAAGACGATCCCGTTGCACAGTTCGGAAATGAAGAAGAATCGCATCATCATTGCATGTAGCAAACGTGGAAAGGGATGCACTACCTATGTTGAAAAATAATCTTGGTAATAAAATGGTATGGTTCAGCATGTTATTATTGGTAACGGTTTTATTAGTTGGTCCCTATTATTTTAAACGTCAGTCTTTTCACAAACCGGTGATTTGTTGTGGTGAAGTGAGAGTCAGTGAGGGGAATGAAAAATATAGAATAAGGAAAGAATACGATGTCAATGTTTATTTAAGCGATAAAAATCGTGCATTAATTTTTATTGATGGTGTGTTTATTTGTGAGGATGATATTCCCCTGACCGTACAGCGCACGTTCAGTTTTGACTCCGTTTGGAATGAAAACCATCTGTTAGTCAAGAATGTCGCACTGGATAAAAATCCGGAGGACAATGCACCCGATGACGCTTTCTCGATGATCGGAGAGAATGACATTCTGGAGTTCGAAATGCTGACGCGTGATGTCTACCTTATCAGTACAGCGTGGTCAAAATTGGCCTGCAATATCCGTTGATGCCGCCCCACAATCCCGTAACACCAGGGTGACAGAGTGGGTAAATACGCGGCTGGGCCATCACTCGGCTGGAGCATTATAGGTTATCTGGTTTACGTACCACGTTTTTTCGCCCGAAGGTGTTTTTACTTTCACCTCTTCGTCGCGTTCTTTCTTCAGCAACGCTCGCGCCATGGGGGCGTCGATTGAAATATATTCTTTACGCCCATAGATCTCGTCAGGGCCAACGATGCGAAAGCGCATCTGGTCGCCTTGCTCGTTTTCTACTTCAACCCAGGCACCGAAGAACACTTTGCCTTCTTGCTGAGGGGAGTAATCGACAACACGAACGATTTCCAGACGTTTGCGCAAGTAGCGCACCCGTCGGTCTATTTCGCGCAACAGTCGCTTGTTATATTGGTAGTCGGCATTTTCACTGCGATCGCCTAAACTTGCCGCCCAAGCCACTTTTTCTGTAATTTCTGGGCGACGTTCTTTCCAAAGATAGTTAAGCTCTTTGTAGAGCATGTCGTAACCTTCACGGGTGATAAGATCGGTTTTCATCGTTTGCTTTCATCATCGGTTATTACGAGTACGCATAGCGCGGCATTGATACACTGTGAGCAGTATAGGCGTTGCTACATCCTAAGGCGATTGCGCCTGTGAAATGAAGGAAATGATTGATTAATCCCTATTTTATTATGCTTTGTAACAATTTTGCCTGCAATATATACCAGAAACGACTGTCAGTAATTCATAGGTTTTTGAACAATACGGCATCGATTACGCTTTTGGAGAATGAAAATGCAAGAGAACTATAAAATTCTGGTAGTAGATGATGATATGCGCCTGCGCGCACTGCTGGAGCGTTACCTGACGGAGCAAGGTTTTCAAGTACGTAGCGTAGCCAATGCTGAACAGATGGATCGTTTACTGACGCGTGAGCCTTTTCACCTGATGGTGCTGGACCTGATGTTACCGGGCGAAGATGGGCTCTCTATTTGCCGCCGCCTGCACAGTCAAAGCAATCCGATGCCCATCATTATGGTGACGGCGAAAGGGGAAGAGGTTGACCGTATCGTTGGCCTGGAAATTGGCGCTGATGACTATATTCCTAAACCGTTTAACCCGCGCGAGCTGTTGGCGCGTATCCGTGCCGTGTTGCGCCGTCAGGCGAACGAGCTGCCGGGGGCGCCGTCACAGGAAGAGGCGGTGATCGCCTTTGGCAAGTTCAAGCTTAACCTTGGCACGCGCGAAATGTTTCGCGATGATGAGCCGATGCCGTTGACCAGTGGCGAATTTGCGGTGTTGAAAGCGTTGGTCAGCCACCCGCGTGAGCCGTTATCTCGCGATAAACTGATGAACCTGGCGCGTGGTCGTGAATACAGCGCCATGGAGCGCTCCATCGACGTGCAGATCTCGCGGTTGCGCCGTATGGTGGAGGAAGATCCGGCGCATCCGCGCTATATCCAAACCGTCTGGGGCCTGGGATACGTCTTTGTGCCGGACGGCAGTAAAGCATGAGACGATGGCGCTTTTCTCCGCGCAGTTCGTTTGCCCGGACGCTGTTGCTGATTGTTACTCTGTTGTTTGTCAGCCTGGTCACCACCTATCTGGTGGTGCTCAATTTTGCCATTTTGCCAAGTTTGCAGCAATTCAACAAAGTTTTGGCTTACGAAGTGCGCATGCTGATGACCGACAGGCTGCAACTGGAGGATGGCTCTTCGCTGGAAGTGCCACCAGCGTTCCGGCGTGAAATCTATCGCGAGCTGGGGATTTCCCTGTATACCAACGCCGCGGCGGAGGAGAGCGGCCTACGTTGGGCACAGCACTACAAGTTTTTTAGCCAGCAAATGGCCCAGCAGCTTGGCGTCCCGACGGATGTACGCGTTGAAGTCAGCAAGAACACCCCCGTGGTGTGGTTGAAAACCTGGCTTTCACCCGATATCTGGGTGAGGGTGCCCCTGACGGAAATCCATCAAGGCGACTTTTCTCCGCTATTCCGATACACGCTGGCGATTATGCTACTGGTCATCGGCGGGGCGTGGCTGTTTATTCGTTTGCAGAACCGGCCGCTGGTGGAGCTGGAGTATGCGGCGCTGCAAGTGGGGAAAGGCATTATTCCGCCCGCTTTGCGTGAGTATGGTGCCTCCGAGGTTCGTTCGGTAACGCGCGCTTTCAACCAGATGGCGTCAGGGGTCAAACTGCTGGCCGACGATCGCACGCTCTTGATGGCGGGCGTCAGCCACGATTTACGCACGCCGTTAACACGTATCCGGTTGGTAACCGAAATGATGAGCAAGGATGATGACTATCTGGCTGAGTCCATCAACAAGGATATTGAAGAGTGTAATGCCATTATCGAACAGTTTATCGACTATCTGCGTACGGGCCAGGAGATGCAGATGGAAGCGGCGGATCTGAACAGTATTCTGGGCGAGGTCGTGGCGGCTGAGAGCGGCTACGAGCGCCAGATTGACAGCGATTTCTCCGACGGTGAACTGATGGTGCGTATCAGTCCGCTCTCCATCAAACGTGCGGCGCTGAATCTGGTAGTCAATGCGACGCGCTATGGTAACGGCTGGATCAAGGTCAGCAGCGGACGAGAACTGCAACGCGTCTGGTTCCAGGTGGAGGAGGATGGTCCGGGTATCGATCCTGCGCAACTGGCACATCTGTTCCAACCGTTTGTGCGCGGCGACAGCGCGCGTACTACCAGCGGTACGGGATTAGGGCTGGCAATCGTGCAGCGTATCATTGATGCGCATGACGGCGCGCTAGACGTGGGTACCAGCGAACGCGGTGGGCTGTGCGTGCGTGCTTATCTGCCCTTACCCTATGATCGGACCAAAGAAGGGTGAAACACGGCGGTTTACGCAGAAGAAAAAAGCGCAGGCAAGCCAGCGCTTTTGCATTTTATGGTGTGATTTCCGCCCCAATTTCGGGTCAGGCGCTTACCAGCGCCTGACCCGCAGGGGTGTCGGTATACTTGTCGAAGTTGGTGCAAAAACGCTGTGCCAAATCTTCGGCTTTCTCTTGCCACTTCTCCCGACTGGCATAGGTGTTGCGCGGATCCAAAATCTGAACATCGACGCCGGGCAGTGAGCTCGGAATAGCCAGATTGAAGATTGGCAACGTATGCATTTCAGCATCATCAATGCTGCCATTGAGAATGGCATCAATGATGGCGCGGGTATCTTTAATCGAGATGCGTTTCCCTGAACCGTTCCAGCCGGTGTTCACCAGATAGGCTTATGCCCCTGCGGCTTTCATGCGTTTGACCAGAACTTCTGCATAACGAGTGGGATGGAGCGACAGGAACGTCGCACCAAAACAGGCGGAAAACGTCGGCGTAGGCTCGGTGATCCCGCGCTCTGTGCCAGCCAGTTTGGCGGTGAAGCCGGACAGGAAATGGTACTGCGTCTGGTCGGGCGTCAGGCGCGATACCGGTGGCAGAACGCCGAAAGCATCGGCCGTGAGGAAAATCACCTTACGAGCGTGTCCCGTTTTGGAAACCGGTTTGACGATGTTGTGAATATGGTAAATGGGATAGGCGACGCGGGTGTTCTCCGTTTTGCTGCCATCGTTAAAATCCACGCTGCCATCTTCCCGTACCGTGACATTCTCCAGCAGCGCATCGCGTTTGATGGCACCGTAAATATCCGGTTCTGCTTCTTTCTACAGTTTGATGGTTTTGGCGTAGCAGCCGCCTTCAAAGTTAAACACGCCGTCATCATCCCAGCCGTGTTCGTCGTCGCTAATCAACTGGCGCTTCGGATCGGTGGACAGCGTGGTTTTTCCGGTGCCGGGCAGACCTAAGAAAATGGCCACATACCCTTTTTCTCCGACGTTGGCTGAACAGTGCATGGAAGCGATGCCCTTGAGCGGCAGCAGATAGTTCATGATCGAGAACATCCCTTTCTTCATTTCGCCGCCGTACCAGGTGCCGCCGATCAGTTGGATCCGCTCCGTCAGGTTGAGGACGACAAAATTCTCTGAGTTCAGCCCCTGCTCCTGCCATTGTGGATTGGTACATTTCGCCCCGTTCATCACGATGAAATCGGGCTCAAACTGCGTGAGCTCATCCTCTTGCGGGCGAATAAACATGTTTTTGACGAAGTGGGCCTGCCAGGCAACCTCGGTGATAAAACGCACTTTCAGACGGGTATCGTTGTTGGCTCCGCAGAAGGCATCGATGACAAACAGACGTTTGCCGGACAGTTGCTCGGTCACCAGTTGTTTCAGGTGGCTCCAGACTTCTTGTGTCATGGGGTGTTTATCGTTCTTGCCTTTGCCTTGATCCGACCACCACACGTGTTCACGCGAGGTGTCATCACGAACGATATATTTATCTTTGGGCGAACGACCGGTAAAAACCCCGGTGTCGACGGCGATAGCGCCCAGCTTGGTTTCTATGCCGCGTTCATATCCCTCCAGGTCGGGAACGACCTCTTCCTGGAAAAGTACTTCATAACTCGGATTGTAGACAATCTCGCTGACATCGCGGATTCCATAAGCGGAGAGGGCTTGTGGTGCAATACCTTTGATCTGCATATCGCTACTCCTCAATAGTTATAGTCATACTGATAATCATTGTACGAAGTAAGCCTATTTTAGCTGGGATAACAATCATAAAATTAAATAACTTAAGACATAGTTTTGTTTAATTTTCGTTAAGTGAAACGATTCTCCTCCTGTGGAGGCGAAAAATGAAAACGGGCACCGAAGTGCCCGCTTAGTCAGTAGCTTGGTATTAATGATCTCTACGATTAATGCCTTGTGGCGTCTGCGCTGGCGTGACGAATGTCACTGAACTCGCTGGCGCTGAACAAGTAGTGAGTACCATAGTAATCGCAATGCGTATCGATTTCTTGTTCTTGCTCCAACATCTCATGCAGATAGGTATCCGACAGCGTCATTAATGCATCTGCGCAACGTTCACGCGAACAATGACAGTGAAACGATACGGTCTGCGGCTCGTAAAGCGTCACCGATTCCTGATGGTAAAGGCGATACAACACCTCGTTCGCAGGCAGGGTAAACAGCTCTTCGTTTTTGATGGTTGTTGTCAATTGCACCAGATGATCAAAATCGTCGTGGCCGACGTGCTGGGCGGGCAGCACTTGCAGCAGCATGCCTGCGGCAACCGGGCGGCCTTCATGCTCCCCGCTGCGAATAAACAACCGGGTAGGCAACTGTTCGGATTGCAGGAAATAGTTTTCCAGACAGCTGGCAACCGAATCGCCCTCCAGCCCCACCACTCCTTGATAGCGCTCACCTTCCTCGGGCGTAATGGTGATCACCAGATAGCCATTACCTACCATGTCACGCAGCGTAGCGTTAGGCGCAATCTCGCCTTGCAAGCGGGCAACGCCGCGCATTTGCTGCTGATTATTGCCGTTGATGACGGCGAGTTTCAGCGGGCCGTCGCCTTGAAGCTGTACGGTGATATCGCCATTGAACTTCAACGTCGCCGTCAACAGGCTGGTGGTGGCAAGCATATCACCCAGAATCAGGCGCACCGGGGCCGGGTAGTCGTGGTTTTCCAGAATCTGTTGTAGGTATTACTGATCGTCACCAACTCGCCGAGAATGGCATGATTTTCAAACAGATAACGGTGTAGTTGGTCATGGTTGGACATGGTTTCTCTCTTAATGGTCAGGAACTACTCTGAATCACTTTGTTTAAATTTTATCAGATCGCGCCGTTCTTTTTTATCGGGACGACGATCCGGGTGCGGCATCGTCAGGGCTTTCATCTTGCGAGCCAAGGCGACCTTTTCGCATTTTTCGACGCTTTGCTCGGTCTCTCGATACAGCAATTGCGCTTCAGGTGCCGAGCGACGTTGTGAACTGAGGGCTGAGACCAGTACAGCGCGTTCGTCGTTGCCCTGGCGCAGTTTGATTTCAGCATCCAGTTCTACCAGCTTGCTGGGCTTGGTGCGCTGCCCATTGTAATGCACCTTGCCGCCGTCGATGGCTTCGCGCGCGACAGCCCGGGTTTTGTAAAATCGAGCAGCCCAGAGCCATTTGTCCAGGCGAATACTGTCATCTGACTCGGTATTCTATTTCATATCAACCTCTTGCTCATATACGTCTGGAGCATAAAATGCATTATCCGGACGCGCGTTGCGCCATGCGTAAAGCGGGCAGGAACGCCAGATAATCATTCATAGCTGGATGGCGAGCAAAGGATTTCTCCTGCTGGCCTGAGTCAGGATTGGTGACTCCCAGGCAGTAGCGCAGGCCAAACGCTTTGGCAGCATCCAGAATCGGTTCGCTGTCATCGATAAACAGCGTGCGTTCAGGATCAAATCCTACCTGCGCGTGCGCCTGTTGCCACAGTTGCTGATGCTCCTTCGGATACCCATACGTATGGGTGGAAAGTAATAAATCAAGGTGTCTGTCGAGCCCGGTATGCGCCATTTTGACCGCCAGACCGTGTGGATGAGCGTTGGTAAGCAATACGCGCTGTTTACCACTAGCGGCCAATGCGGCGAGAAACGGCTCGGTATCGGCGCGCAAACAGGCGCGTGCGCCTATTTCACTGGTCATCTGATAGATATCAAGACCGAGGCGTTCGCTCCAGTAATCAAAGCAGTACCAGTTCAATGTGTTTTGGACGGCGTGATACTCCCGTTCAATCACCGCTTTGGCATCCCTCAGGGAGATATCCCTTTCCACGCTCAATCGCTGCGGCACCAGTTGCAGCCAGAAGTAGCTGTCAAAGGCCAGGTCCAGCAGGGTGCCATCCATGTCCAGGATAACGGTATCGATATCATTCCAATTGAGATCTTGCTGCATCTCTACTCCGGTAGCGGCGGTGGGGGCATCGTGCAGAAAAGCACCGCGTCGCACGGCGTCGGTAGCATGCTCTCTGAGGTCGTCAGCAACGGGTCGTGTTTAGACGCGCCTAATCATTCATCCGGTAGGCGCGGCCTTCCATCAAGATAGGTGTGGCGAGTCGGGTTGAAAAGCACGCATCGTAGTACTGTTTGATATCGCGTTCGCGCTGCTGACTTTTGCGCATTTTTACCAGCATCAGCGCCAGATTGGCAACCAGTACTACCGAGAGCACCAGCATCAATAACCCAGTGCCGAAATAGCGCCACAGCGTGATGGCGTCAGGATCGCTGCGTAAATTGATGTGCTGCGTTCCGTTGGCATCGGTGGAGAGTTGTGTGATAACCCCTTTGGCGCTAAAGGGCGTGTGCAGCAGCATGGCGGCAGCGGCAAGCCAGGGTATCACCGCCAACGGCGTCATCAGGCTGATAAACAACAGCAGAAAAGCCAATGAAATCAAAATCGATTCCCGAATGCTCGAGGCGTGATGCACTGCGTATTCTTCTCGTGTTTCCTTGCGAACGGCAACCAGCTCGGCGCGTTCATTCCCCTCTTCTCGAATCGAGGCATTACGTTCAGGTATTACCGGCGGCGGTAAAATGCTCTGATCGCTGTGCTCAACGCATTCACTCAAGGAATGTCCGTTGAGCGCAACGACCAGCGGAATTGAGCGGGTGTTAATCAGCTCAATATGGTTGTTCTCGGTGATGTACTGTTCCCAGTCAGCAGGCAGGTGTATCTATTGCGTATCAATAAAATAACGCCATTTGTTCGCCGTGTTGGTAGTGAGGCCATAACGCGTAATGCTGTGAGTGAGCACATAGACGCGCGGATCTTGGCGAGTACGCTGTAACACAGGCAACGTGCTGGGTGCTGACAGTTGCAGATTGGCGAGTGTCAAATAGCGCTCGATGGCGGCACGCTCATCGTGCGTTAATGTGCGTTCTCGCGCGTGCATGACGGCGAAGGACGGTTTTGTAAAGGGTAAATGGCGACGCATACGGTATCCAGTGTAACTTCCGATGACGATAAGACAGGCAAACAATAGGGATAAAAAGAATAACTATTGTGCTCATGCCATCCTCATTCCAACGCTGATAATTCGGATACTAGCAAACTTATCCCGAGAGTGATAATCCGTATGTCATTGTTAATCAGCTTGAATAACTAATTAACGCAATAAATTTTTCCTATATTTCTTCAATCTTACCAAGAGAAAATCAGAAGAAAACATGGGGAAAATCTGAATTTATTGCGATGTGTTGACTTTTATTTTTTTCGGGGAAAAGCCGTAATGTTTGTTATTTGTTGCAATTGCGTAAATTGAGTATTTTCAGAGTTGCGGTAAAATAATCTGTTAACGCACAATGTGAGCAGTATCAAAAAAGAAAATTAACGTTTTTTTTGCATTCTGCGGCGTTCCCGTTACGGAAAAAGAGGTGCCGGTTCCTCACCTTTTTTTGACGGACATCAGTTTTTTTGTTGTCGCAGGAATGCCTCGTAGGGCGAATATATTTATGGATAACAATCTGAAAAAACCGAAAATTCTGAACGTGGAGACGGTGGCTCGCTCGCGCCTGTTTAACGTGGAATCGGTTTATCTTGAGTTCAGCAACGGCGTGCGCCGCGTGTATGAACGGATGCACCCTTCGGGGCGAGAAGCGGTGATGATTGTGCCGATTATCGACAATCAACTGGTGCTGGTGCGCGAATACGCCGTTGGTATCGAACAGTATGAATTGGGGTTCCCCAAAGGGCTCATCGATCCTGGGGAAACCGTTTTTGAAGCGGCGAATCGTGAATTGATGGAAGAAGCGGGATTCGGCGCACACCAGATGTCGCTGTTGGCGACGCTGACGTTGGCGCCTTCCTATTTCTCCAGCCGCATGAATATCGTGGTTGCGCGTGACCTTTATCCGCAGACGCGAGAAGGGGATGAGCCTGAGCCGCTGATTCCAGTGCGCTGGCCGTTGGATAATCTGTTGAGCCTGTTGCAGGAACCGGATTTTCGCGAAGCGCGTAACGTCAGTGCGCTGTTTTTAACGCGCGAGTGGTTGGCAGGACAGACACTTTCATCGTCCCCGGCCTAGGCCGGGGAACGCTTGCAGAAATAATCCGTTTGGTTTGTAAGCGATTCCCGCCTGCGCGGGAATGACGGGAAGGTGCTCGTCCGTGGCGAAGCGTTAAAACAGCTCTTCGCTCTGACCGTTTTCCATCAAGGTGGTGCCTGCCTCGTGGACTTCAAACTCCGTAGGCTGCGTGCCATCGATAAAATATTCCGCACGGCTGTTGCTACCGTCGCTGGAGAGTTTACCAGTGTAGCGATCGATGGTGACGGTAACGACGCCCGGCGGCGGCGTCAGCGCCTGCTCTGCCACTTGCAAGGCGACTTTCATATAGTCATCCAGTCATCCCAAGCGGGTTGGGCGCTCTTTGCGCCGCCCTCATAACCCGATATCTGATCTTTAATTGCACCAGAAACCGTGCTGCGGCCCAGATTGCGGCGATGGTCATCAAAGCCAATCCACACCGAGGTGACAAGGTTGGGCCCGTAGCCGGAGAACCAGGCATCTTTGGAACTGTTGGTGGTGCCAGTTTTGCCGCCGATGTCATGGCGCTGCAAATCTTTACCAGCACGCCAGCCTGTTCCCATCCAGCCGGGTTCGCCAAAGACGTTACTGTTGAGCGCACTCTTCATCAGAAACGACAACGGCGTACTGATGACATGTGGTGCATACGGCAACGTACTTACCTGCGCTTCGGTTGGCGTGACGGCATCAATCTGTGGTTGAGGCACAGTGCCCTGCTGCTCTTGCGAAGTGGCGACGTTTTCCATGCTGTCCGTTGAGAGTACGGCTGAGAGCGGTGTTTCACCATAAACCAGCGGCAGATTGCAGGTGTCGCACACGGTTTTCGGCGTTGCGTTGAAAAGCGTGTTACCAGCGTTATTCTCGATACGGGAAATGAAGTAAGAGTCAACCAGGTAACCCCCCGTTAGCCATCACGGCATAGCCTCTGACTACCTGGAGCGGCGTGAAGGAGGCAGCACCCAGCGCCAGCGATTCGGTACGCACAATGTTTTGCTGCGGGAAACCGAAACGCTGTAGGTAATCAGCCGCATAATCAACGCCCATGGCGCGCATCGCGCGCACCATCACCACGTTTTTATACTGACCAAGCCCTTGACATAAGCGAATCGGACCGTCGTAGATTGCCGGAGAGTTCTTCGGACTCCAGTCTGAGCCAGCGTCAGCCCCTTATCCATGGCGGCGGTGTAGAAGAACGGTTTGATATTGGAACCAATCTGACGCAGCGCCTGCGTGACGCGGTTGAACTTGCTCTGATTGAAATCAAAGCCGCCGACCAGCGCTTCAATGGCACCGTTGGTCTGGTTCATGGACACCAGCGCGGAGTTGACGTCCGGCGCTTGTCCCAGCAACCAGTCGTTGCCCACTTTACGCACCCACACCTGCTGGCCAGTTTGCACCACATCGGTGACGCGGCGCGGCATCGCCCCTTGCAGTACGTCGGATTTAAACGGACGCGCCCATTTCATACCGGCCAGTGGCAGCACAACGCTGCTGCCATCGGCCACCAGCTTCTCATTACGCGCCTGATCGTACTGGGCCTGCGTGATGTAATTTTCATCGCGCATACGGGCCAGCACCACATTGCGGCGCGCCACGGCGCGATCGTAGGAGTAGAGCGGGTTAAAGGTGGATGGTGCTTTAGGTAAACCGGCGATGGTGGCCATTTGGCTCAGCGTCAGTTGGTCAACTGAGCGGCCAAAGTAGACGTGCGCAGCAGCACCCACCCCGTAGGCGCGATATCCGAGATAAATCTTGTTGAGATAAAGCTCCAGGATCTCGTCTTTGGTCAGCAACTGTTCAATGCGGATCGCCGGAAACACTTCTTTGATCTTACGGATCAGCGTGCGTTTAGGGCTCAAAAAGAAGTTGCGTGCCAACTACTGCGTGATGGTACTCGCCCCTTGCGATGCGTGCCCGGAGGTCAACGCAATAGTGGCGGCGCGCACAATCCCTACCGGATCGACACCGTGATGCTCGTAGAAGTGGCTGTCTTCGGTAGCGATAAACGCGTGGACCATTTCAGGCGGAATCTGACCCAACTTCAGCGGAATGCGGCGCTTATCACCGAACTGGGAAATCAGCTCACCGTCGGAGCTGAACACCTGCATTGGCGTTTGTAACCGGACATCTTTCAACGTTGCTACATCGGGCAACTGAGGCTCGATATAACGATATAGCCCATATATCGACGCGGCTCCAAGCAGAATGCAAGTCACTGCAAGGATGAATAAATACTTTACGAACTTCACCGGGAATTTTCCATTCAGTAGCGTGCGGACAGTTTCTAAACAATTGCCCGCTAGTATAAAGGTAAGCCTGCACTGTGGATACGTTCTTTTATTCAGCACACGTTTTCAGCAACGCGTGCCCTTCTCAACGACGAGGGAGAGGTCGCATTGAACATGGCTTATCACCATTGGCAGGTCGGATTAGATATACAAAACGGATGTCTGCGTGCCCTGGCCGTACAGCGCCGCCGCCATGGCTGGCAACTGCGTCAGTGGTGGCAAATCCCACTGCCTGCGGACACATTAAGGGAGGGGAGTTTACAGCATTCCGACGCGTTGTGCGATGTCCTGGCGCAATTGCGGCGGGTGCTACCGCGCCGAATATCGTTGCGCGTTGGCTTTCCGGCCCAGCGTGTGTTGCAGCAGCTTATGGCGGCCCCTGACAGCCGTCTGCGGGAGCCAGAGCGTGGCTGGTATATTGACCATCAGGCGGCGCGTCAGTTTCCCATTGGTCGAGAATCGTTGGTGCTCGACTATCGCAGTGAGCCCCAGTCACCGGGGGCGTTAATGATTACCGCGGCCAAACGTGAAGAGGTGGCGCAGTGGCAAGATTGCCTGCATCGTGCCGGGCTAACGCCGGATGTGTTGGATATTGTGCCCTGCGCGTTGTGCACCATGGCCCAATTGGCGGGGGTGGCTTCTGATTCCCTGCTGTTGCACCGCCTTGATACCGATCACTGGCTGTGGGTTTCGCCGTTATCTCAGCCGCTGTCGTTTGGTGTTATCTCGCAAGACGTGGTGACACAGTGTGGCGACATCGTCACCTGTGTGAGCAATCACTACCCTGGAAAGCGCGGTGAAATCACGTATTACAGTGGTGAATGCGGCGAGGACATTTCGTTCTCTGTGCACCAGCTGGCATCGTGGTCGCCGTTTGACATTTTGCATCAAGCCTATCCGCCGCTGCCGCTTAACCCGTCCCAGTTTGTGGTGGCGGGTGGTTTGGCCCTGCGGGCGGACGATTAATGCACACCTTTCGCGTCAATCTGTTGCCATGGCGTCAACGCCGATGGGTACGAGATACTCGCCGTTGGTGGCTGTGGCTGCTGTTTTTCCTGGGGAGCTTGTTGATCGCGCTGGCGGTGTGCCGTGGGGGGTTGACCAACAACGTGGCGCGATGGAGGAAACGCTGCGCACGTTGCAACAAAAGCACCTCGCCGACAGCGCACAACTGCGTGAGGTAGGACGGTTGATGGTCGCCCTGCAACAGTGGCACGCGTAGCAGCAAGCAGAAAACAACACCCGAGTGCTTAACCGGGGTTATGAACAGCTGTTAACGCAACTGGCGCAGTGGGTGCCTGATGGGCTGTGACTTACCGCCATCACCGTGCAGGATGGCAAGGTCTATCTGACGGGCAGAAGCCATGAGTATGCCGATATCGTGCACTTCAGCTCCCGACTCGCAACCGAAACAGCGCTGACGTCAGCACGTCTGATGCAAACATGGCAGGAAATAATGGCGTCACCCAAGGGTGACGTGCCGGGATTGACGTTTCACCTTCAGGTGGATTGGCGCGTTGAGCGCCTTTCTTTGCAGGACGAGCCCCATGATGAGTAGTGTGCGCTCTCTGTGGCTGAGGTTTATGGCAACCTCACAATGGACGCAGTGGTTGGTGCAAGGTCTGGTGATGGGAATGCTAGCTGCGTTGGGATATTACACGGTGCTGCAACCGGAACGTGCTGTCGTGTAGCGCTTGCGACAACATCTTGCGCACTCGAGTGAGGCGAACGCTGCGCTGGTGCTGCGTTTGGATGATTTCCCTGCATTGGCGACGTTGCAACAACAGTGGGATACCTTGCCGGATAAACCAGTTCATCACGCGACGGTGGCGCTGACAGAGCGCCTGCTGCTGCCGCTCTCTGCATCGAATGCAGCATTAATAACATTACAACCTCCGAATACCCCACATCTACAGCCGTGGAAAATGATAGTAAGTACTGACTTTTTTGGTGCGTTGATGCTTATTCAGCACATCACCGCATCTACGCAACCGCTGCATATACACTCGCTCTCCATTGATGTGCAACACGACGTGTTGCATCTGGAAATGCAGATTGCTGTTCCTGGCTCTGGTGAGGAGGCGCAACGGTGAAAGTGACTTATGGCTGGATACTGGTGCTGGCGCTGTACTCACCGGTAGCACTCAGCGATCTTGCACGCACAGGGCGTGATCCCTTTCAGCCAGTCGCTAGGCACACAGTCGATGGGGATGAAATTGTGCGATGGCGGCTGGAAGGTGTGATTGGGGATAGCGCAGGGTGGTCTGGCTGGCTTTCTACGCCAGGGAGCCTTGGCTCATGGTGAACGTGGGCGATGCGCTGGCATCAACGGGGTGGACCATTAGCGCCATCGACGAGCACGGTGTTCAGGTGGAAAAGTCGGTGGTGGATGTAACCGGACAAGCACGCCATTGGGTGCGAACGCTGCCTGTTGCACGGTCATCGCGCCATGGCGAGATACGCTGAGTTTTGCAGCGCTGCACACGGAGGGAAACAAGATGAAAAGGCCAGGGAAGCTGAGTGCTTTGGGGGTGTTACTGTGTACCTTGCTGGGATGGCATGCTGTATTTGCCAAGGCGCTGATGCCAACCATTTCATTAGCGTTTGACGATGCGCCTGTGCAGAAAATCGTGCAGGCGCTCGCTGAACACCAGCGGTTGAATGTGGTGGTTGCGCCTGAGGTTAACGGCGTGATGAGCCTGCGTTTAAACCACGTTCCCTGGCAGCAGGCGTTAGACATTGTTGCGCTTCAGGGCGCGCTGTCAATTGAGCGCAGGGGTAATGTGTTGCTGGTGTCTTCACTTGCGACAGAAACTCGTCAGACAGTGTTGGAAAATCGCCTTTTCACCCTGCAATACGCCGATGCGCAAGAGGTTGCCAACAGCGTGCTGGCACAGCGCAGTACGCTGTTATCGGAACAGGGTAGCGTGAGTGCTGATACGCGCACCAATACCCTCTTGGTGCGCGATGTTCAGGCGATAGTGCAGTCGTTACAGGCGTGGATTGACACGCTGGATAGGCCTGTTGCTCAAGTACAATTAGCCGCACACATTGTCACCATCAGCAGCGACAGTTTACGGGAATTAGGGGCTAGTTGGGGCATGGGCGAGCTGACGCAAGCGAGCCGAACGCTGCGCTTGAATGACTTTAACGTTAACCTGCCGGTGGAATCGCCCGCGGGTAGCGTTGGATTCAATCTGGCACGCTTGAGTGGCAGATTGCTCGATTTAGAATTGTCAGCGCTTGAGCATGAGAACCAGGTTGAAATCATCGCCAGCCCGCGTCTTTTTACTGCGCATAAGCAGATGGCCAGTATCAAGCAGGGTACGGAAATTCCCCAGCGGCACCAGCGGTGCGACCGCCATCCAGTTTAAAGAAGCGGTATTGGGTATGGAAGTAACGCCTACGGTGCTGCGTGAGGGCAAAATTATCCTTAACCTGAAAATCAGCCAAAACATGCCAGGGTTGGTGATTAAACAGAGCGACAATGTTGAAACACTCGCGATCGATAAACAAGAAATTCAAACCCAGGTTACGGTGTCTGATGGTGAGACGATTGTGTTGGGTGGGATTTTTCAACAACAAAAAATCGAGGGGAACGAAAAGTACCGCTGCTGGGTTCACTGTTTCAATATCAAAGAACTGAGCGTAGGCGACGTGAACTGGTAATTTTTATCACTCCGACATTGGTCGCCGCTTCGTCGTGATAGGTGTATAACGGTGTGCTCGGCGATCCACGTTTTACCCGTTCCCGCTTTCTCAGTTTGACGCTGCGCTGGATTTAGCATACAAGGTTAGCCCATTGAGCGCTGCGGTCTGTCGAAGCGGAATTATCTTACCGAAAGATGCCTAATTAATACGCTTTTTGCTGTTTGGCGCGGGGCGAGACATTTTATTCGGTTGCCAAATGCCCCTGAGTATTGAGATAATTTTCTGTCTGATTCTCGAACTATCGCTCATGAGGTTTCAGTTTAGGTCCCGCCGCTGGGTTGATTGGCGGGGCGGGTTATCATTAACGAATAGTCTTAGTAACACCAAAAAACATGGCAGAGAAACGCAATATCTTTCTGGTTGGGCCTATGGGTGCCGGCAAAAGCACTATTGGCCGTCAGTTGGCTCAGCAACTCAATATGGAGTTTTTCGACTCCGATCAAGAAATTGAGCGACGCACCGGGGCTGATGTGGGCTGGGTTTTTGATCTCGAAGGCGAAGAAGGTTTTCGCGAACGCGAAGAAAAAGTCATCAACGAATTGACCGGAAAACAGGGTATCGTACTGGCTACCGGAGGTGGCTCAGTAAAATCACGCGAGACGCGCAATCGCCTGTCTGCGCGCGGCGTTGTGGTCTATTTGGAAACCACCATTGAAAAACAGTCGGCGCGCACGCAGCGTGACAAAAAGCGTCCTTTGCTTCAGGTAGAGGATCCGCCGCGCGAAGTATTGGGGGCGTTAGCAAGAGAGCGTAACCCGCTGTATGAAGAAATTGCTGATGTCACCATTCGCACGGATGAGCAGAGCGCCAAGGTGGTTGCCAACCAGATTATCAGTATGTTGGATGGCAACTGAGTAACAACATCGCCCTGAGCTCCGGGGCCAAGCGGGTGAACCACGCGCATGGAAAGAATTACCGTAACATTAGGGGAACGCAGCTATCCCATTACGATAGCCGCTGGGTTGTTTGCTGACCCAGTTTCTTTTATGCCGCTGACCGCGGGCGAACAGGTGATGTTGGTGACCAACCAGACGCTGGCTCCGCTCTATCTTGAGGCAGTGAGCCGTGTGCTGGAACAGGCTGGTGTGAAAGTCGACCACGTCATATTGCCAGACGGCGAGCAGTATAAATCGCTAACGGTATTGAACGACGTCTTTACCGCATTGCTGCAAAAACCCCATGGTCGGGACACAACGATCGTTGCTCTGGGTGGTGGTGTGATTGGCGATCTGGCGGGCTTTGCTGCCGCCAGCTATCAACGTGGCGTGCGCTTTATTCAGGTACCTACAACGCTGCTATCACAGGTTGACTCCTCTGTCGGCGGGAAGACGGCGGTCAATCATCCGCTCGGTAAAAACATGATTGGCGCGTTCTATCAGCCCGCTTCTGTGGTTATCGATTTGGATTGTCTTCGCACCTTACCGGCCCGGGAGTTTTCCTCCGGCCTGGCCGAGGTGATCAAATACGGGATTATTCTTGATGGCGAGTTCTTCGTTTGGTTGGAGAATAATCTTGACGCTGTCCGTGCGCTGGAGCCTGCGGCGCTCTCTTACTGCATCCGCCGTTGCTGTGAACTGAAAGCCGAGGTGGTGGCTGCTGATGAACGCGAAAGCGGGGTGCGTGTGCTGCTTAACCTGGGTCATACTTATGGTCATGCAATCGAAGCTGAAATGGGGTATGGCAACTGGTTACACGGTGAAGCGGTGGCGGTGGGCATGATGATGGCCGCGCACTCGGCGAGAAGGCTAGGCCAGTTCAGCGTGTCGGACATCGATCGTATTCGCGCATTGCTCGAGCGTGCAGGATTGCCGATTCAGGGCCCGGATGCGATGTCGCCAGAATCTTATCTTCCCCATATGATGCGTGATAAAAAGGTACAGGCGGGCGAGCTGCGCCTGGTTTTACCTACCGCAATTGGACGCTCGGAAGTGCGTGGCGGCGTATCACACTATATTGTGTTGACGTCTATCGCTGATTGCCGGGCGTGAATGCGGTTTTTCGGGTATTTGCGGACATATTCACGCTGATGGTTTATGGTTAATAGAAGATAATGTCTTATAATTCAACAATTCGCTTACCGCGCAGCGAGTATATGTTTTTTATAGTTGGAGGGGTTTAAATGGACGAATTTAAACCAGAAAATGCGTTAAAACCGGATACCAGCGATCGGCGGCCACAACGTCAGCAACGCAGCCCCCGTCTTTCTGCGCCGCAGTTAGCGCTCTCTCGTCAACATTTGATGATTGGTATCGGGATCGTGGTGCTGGTGTTGTTGATCATCGGCGTAGACTCAGCCTTGCAATCGCCGTCTAAACCGGCGGAAGGCGCGCCAACGGCAGCGTCGGGTAACGGTGAGAAGAGTATCGATTTATCCTCTTCTTCTTCGATGGCGCAGGTAACGCCCGCCCAAGGGGACGCCGCATCAGGAAACGCTACCGCGCCGGGTCAGCCGCAAACCTTGAATGCGCCGCCGGTCGCAAGTTCACCGACACAAGCACAAGTCACGCCCCCGCCTGTCGGGCAGCAGCGTGTTGAGTTGCCGGGCAACATGACGGATGCGCTTTCGACGCAGCAAGAGAAGGTTAACGCCTTCTCGCAAGGAGCGACCTCGGGCTCCTCGCCGGTAACTACTCTGCCGATTGCGCCTGCTACTGTGGTTCCTTCAGCGAAAAACCCGCCGCACGTCTCAGAGAAGACGGCGCAGGAGAAGGCTGCACATGCTAAAAACGTTCAGGATAAGGCCGCACAGAGCAAATCAGTCCTAACGCCAGCGCAAAAAGTGCCGATGACATCAGGCAAGCCGACATCCTCTGGGAACAAGGCGACGGTTTCAGGACAGGGAGGATCGATTCAGAATGCGCCCGTCAGCCATTTCACACTGCAATTGAGCAGTGCATCACGTTCAGATACACTGAAAGCTTACGCCACACAGCACAACCTACCCAACGCCTGGGTTTATGAAACCAAGCGGGACGGTAAGCCCTGGTATGTATTGGTGAACGGTGTTTACGCTTCTTCTGCGGAAGCGAAACAGGCGGCGGCATCGCTTCCTGCGGCCGTGCAGGCACAAAAACCATGGGTTAAGCCGATCCGTCAGGTGAAGCAGGACTTGAATAAGTAACACCAATTTTAGCCATGATGTGCTGTCTGACACAGAGTACAATCCGCGGCTCTGAAATGTAATGATTAACTAACGACGGCATGAAGAAGAACCGCGCTTTTTTAAAATGGGCTGGTGGGAAGTATCCGCTGGTAGAAGAGATTCGCCGCTATCTACCTGAAGGAGACTGTTTAATTGAGCCGTTTGTCGGGGCCGGTTCGGTGTTTTTGAATACGGAATACGACCGTTACATCCTGGCGGACATTAACAGTGACCTCATCAATCTCTACGATATCGTTAAGACGCAAACCGACGATTTCATTCGTGACGCGCGCGAACTGTTCACCGATGAGTACAACGTGGCGGAAATATTTTATCTGTTGCGTGATGAGTTCAATCTTTGTACGGTGCCTTATCGTCATCGTCGTGCGGTACTGTTTTTGTATCTGAATCGCCACTGTTATAACGGATTGTGCCGCTATAACATGCGGGGCGAATTCAACGTGCCCTTTGGCCGTTACAAAAAACCGTATTTTCCCGAAGAGGAGTTACGCTGGTTCGCCCTCAAAGCGCGCAATGCCACTTTTGTTTGTGAGCATTATCAGCAGACTTTGCTCAAAGCAACGCAAGGTGCGGTGGTCTATTGCGATCCTCCTTATGCTCCGCTTTCCGCAACGGCGAATTTTACGGCGTATCACACGAATAATTTCAACAACATCGATCAACAGAGCCTGGCGACGCTGGCGTATCGGTTGTCGGTGGAGAGTGCCATTCCCGTACTGATATCCAACCATGATACTGAGCTGACTCGAGCGTGGTATCAGGAGGCGGCGCTGTATGTGGTAAGGGCGAGACGCACCATCAGTCGCAATATCATGGGGCGGAGCAAGGTTAATGAGCTGTTGGCGCTCTATGGTGCGCCACTGCGTTAATACCCGATGCGCGCGCATAGCGCTGGTTATCCTACAAACTGTTTGGAGATACGAATGAAGCCTTTCTTGATCGCTCCGTCCATCTTATCGGCCTACTTTGCCCGGTTAGGGGAAGACACCGCCAGTGTGCTGGCTGCTGGAGCCGATGTGGTTCACTTCGATGTCATGGATAACCACTATGTTCCCAACCTGACTATCGGGCCGCTGGTGCTTAAAGCATTGCGCAACTATGGCATTAACGCCCCTATCGATGTTCATCTGATGGTGAAACCGGTAGACCGTATTATTCCCGATTTTGCCGAAGCCGGTGCCAGCTTTATCACCTTCCATCCGGAAGCCTCCGAGCATGTCGATCGCTCGCTGCAACTGATCAAGGATCACAGCTGCAAAGCCGGGCTGGTGCTGAATCCGGCGACGCCGCTCAGTTGCCTTGATTATGTAATGGACAAGCTGGATATCATTCTGTTGATGTCGGTCAACCCTGGCTTTGGCGGGCAATCTTTTATTCCCGGCACGTTAGATAAGCTGCGTCAGGTACGCCAACGCATCGATGAGAGCGGCTATGACATTCGACTGGAAGTGGATGGCGGTGTAAAAGTCGATAACATTGCCCAGATTGCGCAAGCCGGTGCGGATATGTTCGTGGCAGGCTCTGCTATTTTCGGTCACCCCGATTATCGCGCTGTCATTGATAACATGCGCAGTGAATTGAGTAAGGTATCTCATGGCTGACATCAGTATGGTTCGCGGGTTGGCTTTCGATCTGGATGGCACGCTGGTCGACAGCGCGCCGGGTTTGGCGGATGCCGTTGATATGGCGCTGCAAGCGCTGAATCTGCCTGCGGCGGGTAAAGCGCTGGTTGCTACCTGGATCGGCAACGGTGCTGATGTGCTGGTGGAGCGGGCGTTGTGCTGGGCGGGAATGACGCCTACGGCGCAAGATACCAGCTGGCGTTAGTCACCAATAAGCCGACGCCTTTTGTCGCGCCGCTGCTGGAGACGCTGGGTATTGCCGGGTTGTTTAGCCAGATTGTCGGCGGTGATGATGTCAAAATTAAAAAGCCGCATCCTGCGCCGCTCTATCTGGTATTGGCACAGAAGGGGTTACTGGCATCCGAATTGTTGTTTGTCGGCGATTCGCGCAACGATATTCAAGCGGCACAGGCCGCAGGTTGCCCGAACGTGGGCATGACTTATGGCTATAACTACGGAGAAGCCATTGCGCTGAGTCAACCTGACGTGGTGCTTGAGCGCTCCTCACAACTTTTGCCCCTGGTGGGGCCACTTACGTCAAAAAATCAGGAAGCGTCAACATGAATAAGCCCATAGTTTTTAGCGGCACACAGCCGTCCGGTGAACTTACCATTGGTAACTACATGGGTGCATTACGTCAGTGGGTGAACATGCAGGATGATTACGATTGCATATACTGCATCGTTGATCTGCATGCCATCACCGTGCGTCAGGACCCCCAGCAGTTGCGCAAAGCAACGTTGGATACGCTGGCGCTCTATCTGGCCTGTGGTATTGATCCGCAGAAAAGCACCATCTTCGTTCAGTCTCATGTGCCAGAGCACACGCAACTGAGCTGGGTGCTAAATTGCTATTCCTACTTTGGTGAACTGAGCCGCATGACGCAGTTCAAAGACAAATCAGCGCGCTATTCCGACAATATCACTGCCGGTTTGTTTGACTATCCGGTGCTGATGGCGGCCGATATTCTGCTGTATCAAACCCATCAAGTGCCGATGGGTGAAGATCAGAAACAGCATCTGGAATTGAGCCGCGATATTGCTCAGCGCTTCAATGCGCTCTACGGTGACGTTTTCAAAGTGCCAGAGCCGTTTATTCCCAAATCTGGCGCGCGTGTGATGTCGCTGCTGGACCCCACCAAAAAAATGTCCAAGTCGGATGACAACCGCAATAACGTGATTGGACTGCTGGAAGATCCGAAAGCCGTAGTGAAAAAAATCAAACGTGCTGTGACGGATTCCGATGAACCGCCAGTAGTGCGTTATGACATTGTCAACAAGGCGGGGGTATCCAACCTGCTGGATATTCTGTCCGGAGTTACGAGAAAACCGATTCCTGAACTGGAAAAAGCCTTTGAAGGCCAGATGTATGGCCACCTGAAGGGCGAGGTCGCACAAGCCGTTTCCGATATGCTGACCGAGTTGCAGGCGCGCTATCATCATTTCCGCAACGATGAAGCTTTCTTGCAACAGGTGATGCGTGACGGTGCTGAAAAAGCGCGTCTCAAAGCCACTGCGACGCTGAAAAAAGTGTACGACGCGGTAGGTTTCGTCGCTCATCCGTAATCTGTGGGGCGGGCTGATTTATCGGCTCGGCCGCATTATATCTCTCTTTCTTCCGTCATTTCTGCGCGTGCAAAACTTCCTCTTTTGCACCTTTATTTCGTGTGGCATTATTTAACGTATCCATATCGAGTGGTTTCTGTTATTTATAAACAAAGATATAAAGTAATGTTTGTTCGTATACTCATGCGTTGAATCACAGGGTTATACGGTTAAAACTCAGTATTTTATTATTAAAACGATTTAATAATCAAAGTTCACTTAATAAATAGGTGATAAATAACACATGCCTCAACTCTACCTCTATATTTTATTATCAAGCTTGACCATTGCCAGTCCAGGCCCGGGGGTGTTGCTGACAATAACCAATATGCTCAACTTTAACCTGAAGAATGCTGTCGCCGATATATTGGGCATAGCAGCGGGCATGGGGGCTATCTCGGTGGTTGCGGCAAGCAGTGTTGGTGTACTTATCGTTTCATCCTCTTATTCTCTGATTGTTGTCAAAGTGGCAGGGGCTTCGTATCTCGCCTATCTGGGTGTTAAATTGTATAAATCGGCACCTAAGTTAGTAGATAAAAATCGGATGGTGAATATCAATGAAATGCCATCTACGATCGCCAGATTCCGACAGGGCTTTTTGCTTTCGCTGTTAAACCCTAAGCCGATTGTTTTCTTTATGGCCCTGTTTCCTCAATTTATTACTAATAACAACTCCTACGTTTTTCAATTTCTCGTCCTTTCATTAACCTTTTGTCTATTAGTTATAGTTATTCATTGTATTTATGGTGTTTTTGCCAGCGCAATAAAAAGAGAAATTTCATCTCACCATCTGCTTTCTGTACTCAACAAAGTCGGCGTAGTCATTTTTATGCTTTTCTCTGCCGGATTGTTCATTTCATCGTTGCTGCCGTTCTGGCAGTAGTTAAACGCTGTTGCCAGCCCTGTTTCGAGTCTGGCGATGGTTGAACCTTCGTGCCTAAGGGGCGGGAAATTTGGCCCGCCCATAGGCTGACGTTACGCTTGAGGAATTGGCGGAACCACGCCATCGGGAATCGGGTTCTCAAACGGTGTAACGCTCAATTTCTCGGCCAGTTCCGCTTTTGCTTGTGCCACCAGCGCCGGGTTCTGTAGCAAATCCACGGTTAATGACGCCATGGCTTCGGCTGCATAGGCGGTGCCTTTGTGCGCCGCGGGCGCTTTACCCTGCGCTACCAACTGCCAGGAGTGGGCCGGGGTGCCGATGGCGTAGGTGGCGGCACGGATTTGTACAGTAGGAACTACCCAGCTTACCGTACCGACGTCGGTAGAACCGATAAAGCTATCGTCTGGGCTGTAAAGCGGATAGATACCTTCATGCAGCGATTCGCCTGCTTTAGGTTTTACGCCAAAACGCGCGTAGGAATTGGCAATATCTTCTGCACTCATGGCAGTTTGGAATTTGGCGGCAAAAGCGCGATCCGCATCATCGAACTGGATGGGGTCAAGCGCCAGCAGATGTTCATGCATGCGCTGTTCCAACGGTGCGTTACCCAGTAAGTTGGCATCGCCGCTGATCACTTCCCAACTCACTTCTGTTTCGGTCATCAGCGCTGCACCTTGTGCGATTTTCTTCACACGTTTCACTAACTGGTGAAGTTCAGGTAACTGACGCGTCCGTACCAGATAGCGTACCGTTGCGTTGGCCTGAACGACGTTAGGTGCATGACCACCGCTGCCGGTGATGGCGTAGTGCACGCGCGCCGATGACGGCATGTGTTCGCGCATGTAGTTAACGCCAACGTTCATCAGCTCTACGGCATCCAGCGTACTGCGTCCCAGATGTGGGCTGCTGGCGGCGTGCGAAGCGCGGCCTTTGAAATAAAAGTTCAGTTCGTTGCAAGCCAGAGAATCCGGGCTGTTAACGCCGGTAAAGGTGGCTAGGTGCCAGCAGATGGCAATATCCACATCGTCAAATACGCCCTCTTTGACCATAAAACCTTTGGAGGAGCCGCCCTCTTCCGCCGGACAACCGTAAAAGCGCACGGTGCCGGATAACTGATGCTGTTGCAGGTAATCTTTTACCGCAGTGGCGGCCTGCAATGCGGCGGTGCCAAGCAAATTGTGGCCGCAGCCGTGACCGTTACCACCCGCATCGATAGGGCAAGGCTCAGCGACGCCCGCTTGCTGGCTCAGGCCCGGCAACGCATCGTATTCACCCAGTAGGGCAATCACCGGTTTACCGGAACCAAATTAGCCCAGC
The DNA here is from genome assembly GCF_018777385.1 of Candidatus Symbiopectobacterium endolongispinus. Taxonomy (GTDB): domain Bacteria; phylum Pseudomonadota; class Gammaproteobacteria; order Enterobacterales; family Enterobacteriaceae; genus Symbiopectobacterium; species Symbiopectobacterium endolongispinus. The sequence continues at coordinate 207,771 of NZ_JAFJYB010000005.1, forward strand.
AAGGCGGTTGGCATCCCGGCAATACCCGTTGTCAGGCGAAAGCCTTCCTGCTTGAGTACCGCTTCATGCAGTGCAGCAGAGCGGGTTTCTTCATAGTTGAGTTCCGGTACATCCCAGATGCTATCGCTGAGCGCGGTGAACTGCGGATTTTTCGCGGCAATCAGTTCGCGCAGGGCGCTAACGGTGTGTGTCTATGGCGGGCAAGGTGTGTTGTTCTGATGGCGAAGTCATGGATCAGGTGCTCCTGCGGTGATAACCGTGAATACGGTGGGAAATAAAGAAGACGTGGCGTCAATCAGACGCCACGTTCGTGGTTCACATTAGGTTCGCGAGAAGGCGATCAGAGCGGGGTGGTATCCATGCCAAACCATTTTTCACTCAGCTTCTTGATGGTACCGTCTGCTTTAGCCTGGTCGATGGCTTTATCAAACATGGCTTTCAGCTCAGGATCGCTTTTACGCAGGCCGATGGATGAGCCGCTGCCCAAAATGCCGCCGATAAACTGCGGGCCAGCCATCACGATTTCGCCGTTTGATTTGTCAGCGGTATTTTTCATGTAAGGCGCTGAGCCGATAACCAGATCGACGCGACCGGCTTTCAGATCCAGATCGTGCTCTTGCATGGTTTTGTATTCGCGTACGGTCATCATGCCTTTGAAGTATTTATCCAACAGCGTGCTGGCGATCGAGGCAGACTGAACGCCAATGGTTTTGCCTTTAAGCAGCGGGCGCAATTTTTCAACTTCAGCGATGGCAGTGACTTCATCTTTCTCATTGAGGGAGAAACGGGTGCCCAGATCCGGCAGCGATGCCAGCGGGCTGGATTTCAGCACGGCAAAGGTTTGGCCCGCCTGCGTGTAGGGCTGGCTGAAATCGATCACTTCACGGCGCTTCGGCGTGGCAGACATGCCGGAGATGATGGCATCAAACTTACCGGCGTTCAGCGCCGGAATGCTGCTGACAAACGGCTGCACCATGATCTCGCATTTTACTTTCATGTTGTCGCACAGCACTTTGTACAGCTCAATTTCCATGCCATCCAGCGTACCGTCTGGCTTGGTGAAGTTGTACGGGTGATAAGCACCTTCAGTGGCGATGCGCACGGTGCTCCAGGTTTTACCGGCTTCTGCCGCAGCATTGAATGACGTAGAGAGTGCGCCAGCCAGACAAAGCGCATAGGCGGCGGCAGCGAGTTTGGTTTTTATCATTGAGGTATCTCCTGGTGGTTGTCTGTTGTGTTCTTAAGACTAGCATTGTGTTGATAAACGCAGTTCTGTTACCAACTGGCAATAAACTGGCGGAAACGAGCTGACTGGCTGGCAGTAAACATCTGTTCCGGCGTGCCTTGTTATTCGATCTCACCCTGATGCAGGAACACCACGCGGTTAGAGACTTCACGCGCAAAGTCCATTTCATGGGTTACGACCAGCATGGTCATACCTTCATAGGCTAACTGGCGCATCACGCGCAGCACTTCTCCGACCAACTCCGGATCCAGCGCTGATGTGGGTTCATCAAACAGCATCACCTTGGGTGACATGGCCAGCGCACATGCAATCGCGGCACGCTGTTGCTGCCCACCAGAAATGTGGGAAGGGTAGTAATGACGTTTATCCGCCAGCCCGACCTTCTCAAGCAACTGCTCTGCATGCTCTTTGGCGTCCTGCGGGGCGCGTTTCAGTACGTGGATCGGCGCTTCAATCACGTTTTCCAGTACGGTTTTGTGCGACCACAGATTGAAGTTTTGAAACACCATGCCAAGCTGGGTACGGATACGGTCGATCTGTTTCGCGCTGGCTGGACGGTTTTGACCTTGGCGATTCACTTTCATCGCGATGGTTTCGCCGCCCACAATAATTTCGCCATGATCGGGGATTTCAAGCAGGTTGGTACAGCGCAGCAGGGTGGATTTGCCCGAGCCGGAAGAACCCAGAATCAAGACGACCTCGCCATGACTGGCTTAAAACGAGATCCCTTTCAGGACTTCCAGTGAGCCGAAACGCTTGTGAATGTTGCGCAGGCTGATAGCGGCGGTACTCATGATGGGTTTCCTTTCATATTCTTAACTTCAGCCAGCGACTGCGGTGCGCGCAGATACGGCGTCATACGGTGTTCGACAAAAGCCAGCAGGCTGGTAAGCACCAAATTGATCAGCAGATAAATGGCTCCCGCTACCAGAAACACTTCCAGTGCGCGGTAGGTTTCCGCAATCAAGCGTGCCGCGATGCCGGTGATTTCCATCAGCGTGATGATGGACGCAAGCGAGGTGGATTTGATCATGGAGATCAATTCGTTGCCGTAGGCAGGCAGGACCTGGCGAATGGCGAGCGGAAACACGATGCGGGTAAATATTTTCCAGGATGGCATGCCACAGGCGCGCGCCGCTTCGATCTGCCCGGCGGGCACCGATAGCAAACCACCACGAATGATTTCGCTGGCGTAAGCGCCGGTGCAAAGCGTCAATGACAGTAGCGCACACCAATATGGTTCGCGCAGTATTGGCCACAGCACGCTTTCTCGCACCCAACTGAATTGCCCTAAACCGTAGTAGATAAGGAACAACTGCACCAGTAGCGGTGTGCCACGAAAGAACAGCACATACAGGCGTGCGACCGATTGCAGCAGCCGGTTACCAGAAAGTTGCATCGCGGCCAGCGTCAAGGCTAAAAAGAAGCCGAGCAGCACCGATCCCACCGCGAGTTGGAGTGTGAGCGGTATGCCGGGAATAATCTCCAGGAAGGTTTCGTAGAAAAAAGTAGCGTCCATTACCGTCTAACACCTCGCGAATAGTGTACCTCCGCGCGGCGCATCAGCCAGCCGGAAAAAATCGAAATCACCAGATAAATCATGGTGGCAGCCATGTAGAAATCAAATGGTTTGCCTGTGGAACCTGCGCCGATCTGGGACTGGGTCAACAGTTCTGCCACGCCGGTTACCGACACTAGCGCCGAGGCTTTCAGCACCAGTTGCCAGACGTTGCCGAACGCGGGAATGGCATGGCGCAGCAGCAGCGGAATAATAATGCGGCGCAGGCGCAGCAGGATAGGCATACCGCAGGCTTTAGCGGCTTCTATCTCGCCTTTGGCTACGGCGTAGAATGCGCCGCGAAACACTTCTGTTTGCTGTGCCCCTGAGGATATGCCGACGGCAATGACCCCGGCGATATAGCCGGGAAAACCGATAAAGCCGCTGTGGCCAAACAGGCTTGCCAGCAGCGTTAGTGCAGAGCTACCGCCAAAGTAGAGCAGGAAAATAATCAGCAGATCGGGAATGCCGCGTGTCACGGTGGTGTAGCATTCCGCCACAAAGCGAAGTGGCCGATTACCAGCTATTTTTGACCAGGCACCGAGGGTGCCGATGAGTGCGCCTAATAAAAAACCGCCTAATGCCAATGCCATGGTCATTCCAGTCCCCATCAGCAGCCAATCTTCCCCAGCCATTCTCACCAAAACTGATGAGTTGCCAAAATGTCATTTGTTCCACGTATTACTCCAATTTTCTTTTTGCAGGCATAGCTCCGCGCGCGGCCTGAACGCTGCTGGTGACCCTTGACCGGACTCTCTCGCATTAAGCAGAGAACGTGGTAATCAAAGCAATATTCAGGCCACGTTTTTATTATTGTTGAAACGATTAATTATGCATATAAATTGCTTATTAATCAGTATTTCATTTTATTGTTTTGGTGACTACTCACACTTTATGGGGCGGTAGCAGCTGAAAACGCCGTATTGGCACCAATATGGTGCATTAAAATGCACTGAATTAGTGCGATGTGTGATTTTGGTGCGGTGTTCGCGCCTGGCTGTTACATGGTTAGCCTCTCGCGCAGGCTTACCGTCTCGACCATGATCGTCAAACTGGAGTGGTTGGCCGTTGCGCAGCACACCAAAAGTAGCGGCATTATCCTCGCATATTGTGCGGGTAATCCGAACCGTTGGTGATGTTGTTCACAGGCTTATGGGCACTTGCACAAATATTTGCGCCGGATTTTCTGCATTTGAAAGAAATTGCCTAATGACTCACCAGGTTGTAACACCAATAATTACAAATAATAAAACGATATTTTTATTTAATTAATACATCATTTCTTTTGTGATCGCGGTCTCAGTCGCACTGGCTGGGTAGCGATAGTACAAATCGGGTTTGTCGCTCGCCGTCGGCCTGAATGTTGTTTTCTCTATGTTATTGAATTTTAAGGTAGGTAATCGCGTGAAAATTGAATCCATTTATGTCACCGTTTTTACGTATCCCACTCGTCGCGTGTCCGACAGTGCGGGACATTCGCATCCAGGAGAAGAGAATCAGGCCAAGATGGCCCTCTTGACGCTGACCACCGACGATGGACATCAGGGCTATGCATTTGCACCACCAGAAGTGGTTCGTCCCCATATTATCAACGCGTTCTTCCGCAAGGTGCTGATCGGGCAGAACCCGTTTGACAGAGAACGTCTGTGGCAAGATCTGGTGCATTGGCAGCGCGGCAGCGCCAACCAACTGACCGATCGCGCCATCTCTATCGTGGAATCTGCGCTGTGGGATCTGCAAGGCCGCTTCCTGAATATGCCAGTACACAAACTGCTGGGCGGTTTTCGTGAAAAAGTGCCAGCTTACGGCAGCACCATGTGCGGCGATGAGCTGGAAGGCGGCCTTTAGACGCCGGAAGAGTACGGCCAGTTTGCCGAGAAACTGGTGGCGCGCGGCTATAAGGCGATCAAGCTGCACACCTGGATGCCGCCGGTATCCTTCGCACCCAGCCCGCAGATGGACGTTAAAGCCTGTGCTGCCGTGCGTGAAGCGGTGCGCTACCTCATCGATTACGACGGTATCAACAAGACCGTGATGCCAGGCTATGGTTTCTACCACCAGCGCCCGATTCAGGCGGGAATGGACGCCACGCTGCCTAACCCCGGTTACAAGCTGGACGTGCCGAAGGCCAAGGCGCTGCTGGCGGAAGCGGGTTATCCGAACGGCTTTGAAACCACGCTGCGGGTGCTGTCCGATCAACCTTTCCTCAACCTGGCGACGTCGGTGCAATCCACTCTGGCGCAAGCCGGTATTCGAGCCAAGATCATTTCCGGCACCGGTAATCAGGTTTATGGCGCGATGCGCGATCGTAAATTCGATATGCTGGTCGGACTCGGTGGCGGCGGGGTTGATCCCCATCCGCACTCCAGCCTGCGCTCAGTGGTGTATAACCCGGATAACAGCGATGAAGCCAAACTCACCAACTTCCAGGGGTGGAGAACCTCTTTCTACGATGCGCAACTGAACGAGATGATCGATCAGGCGCTGCTGGAGAAAGATCCCGCCAGGCAGAAGCAGCGCTATGCCGAGATACAGGACCGCTATGAGGCGCTTTATCCGGCCATCATTCCTGTCTCGCAAATGGTTGATTCCGTGGTGCAACGCAAAGATGTTGTAGATTTTGTATCACATCCGTCATCGACCACCCGCTTGTATCTGGTGCACAAGCAACGCTGAAGCCTGAGTAAAGCGTGGGGGGCGTTTCCCCTCACGCCTTCATCCATTGACGCTCAGCAACCTGCGTGAGGGAAACGGCACGCTGGCAGAGGTCACCTTCCCGCCGCTGCTTTCCTGACGAGGCATCATAAAAAAAGCCGCGGGTTACCCCACGGCCTACGTGACTGACAAACTGCCTTAACGCTGTCATTCCCGTGCAAGCGCGAATCTCTCTCACGCTAAACGCGCACCCTCTGTACCGGGTCCCCGGCCTACGCCGGGGACGAAGAGATAAGGATGGATGTTGTCAGTTAGCCACTACGGCTTACTTTGCGCTTTTCTCGGCAGCAGGTTTTTCTGCTTTAGCAGCCGGTTTAGCATCAGCGTCTGCCTTGATATCCAGCAGCTCCACTTCAAACACCAGCGTAGAGTTCGCCGGAATACCCGGAACGCCATTTTCGCCGTAAGCTAACTCTGGCGGAATAACCAGTTTGATTTTCCCGCCTTTTTTAACCTGCTTCAGCCCTTCAGTCCAGCCTGGGATAACGCCGTCAAGACGGAAGGAGAGCGGTTCGCCACGTTTGTAAGAGTTATCAAACTCGCTACCGTCAACCAGCGTACCTTTGTAGTTAACCACTACGGTATCGCTCTCTTTCGGCGCTGCGCCCGTACCCTCTTTTTCTACCTGATACAGCAGGCCAGATTCCGTTTTCTTCACGCCTTTTTCTTTGGCAAATGCATCACGGAATTTGGTGCCTTTTTCTGCGCTTTCTTTAGCATCCTGCTTCATTTTCGCTTCTGCTGCGGTTTTCACGCGCGTTTCGAAACCTTGCAGGGTCTTCTCAATCTCTTCATCGCTCAGCTTGCTCTTGTCAGCGAACGCGTCCTGAACGCCGGCAATCAACTGGTCTTTATTCAGCTTAATGCCCAGTTTTTCTTGCTCTTTCAGGGAATTATCCATGTAACGCCCCAAGGAAGCCCCCAGCGCATAAGCGGCAGCATCCTCATCGCTCTTGAATTTTGCCGCTGTGGCCGCATCGGACGCTTTGGTCGCTTCTGCTGCCATTACCAGGTTAGCATTCAGCGTCAGTGCCATCGTCGTCGCTAACAGCGTTACTTTAAATAGTGATCTCATCTATCATCTCCCGGTCTGGAACGACAGGCTCCAGAAACATTAATCGTAAATGCGCGACTACTATAACTTTGGGTATCGAGACAACACAACGACACACACAACAATCCTTTGATAAAATTCCCTGAATTATTCATAGGCCCATTTTCCGACCTCGTCGATGTCCGGAGGTTCCGAATATTCGGCTAGATATGACAAAATACAGAGAAATCGTAATGCCCCATACGCAACTCGAGCAACGTATTGAAATGCTTGAAAGCAAGCTGGCTTTTCAGGAGCTCACCATTGATGAGTTGAATCAGACGGTCGTCCAACATGAATTGGAAATGGCGAAAATCCGTGAGCACCTACGCCTGTTAGTGGAAAAATTGAAAGCGACGTCCCCTTCTCTTCTCGCCCCGCAGTCCGAAGAGACGCCACCGCCACACTATTAACCAATAACGCTGGCGCATCCGTGCCTCTACGGTTGCGCCAGATCACATTTATCACATCATCCCAGGCGTTACACACGGTTTTCTGCACGCGAGAAAAACAAATAACCAATTGATTTAAAACATATAAACTAAAAAACCCCTGCCGTTAGACAAAAATCCTTACAGCAAATCGCTCTTGACAGTCCCTTCAGAAAAACCAAAATGCAAACGTTCACGAGAACGTTATTAATCGTTCTTTCATTTTTCCGATGACACTAAAAAGAGAACATAATGACCAAAATTAATATCGATTTACGTGGCCCGAACCCTGCCCCTGTCACACCGTTCAAACGTGATGGTTCCGTGGATTACGCCACGTGTAAAAAACTGGGTGCCTGGCTTGCCAGCATCGATGGCGTAAAAAGTCTGACCGTATTGGGCCACGCTGGGGAAGGCACCTTTATGTCTCAGAGCGAGCAAATGAAAGTGATTGAAGCTTTTGCGGAATCGGTGAACGGCGCCATTCCAATCATTGCGGGTATCACGCTCGAAGGCACCGAAGTGGCAGCCGAAGAAGCCAAGCGCGCCGTCAGCGCAGGGGCCTCTGCGGGCCTGCTGTATCCTTCTCACGGCTGGCTGCGTTTCGGCTATCAGAAAGGGGCACTACAGGATAAATACCGCCAGGTATATGAAGAAAGTGGCCTGCCACTGATCCTGTTCCAGTATCCCGATGCCACTAAGTGCACCTATAGCCTAGAAACGTTGCTGGAAATTTCGGCTCAACCCGGTGTGTTTGCCATGAAGAACGGCGTGCGCAATATGCGTCGCTGGGACACTGAGATCCCGGTAATCCGCCGTGAGCGCCCAGACCTGCAAATCCTGAGCTGCCATGACGAATATCTGCTCTCAACGGCCTTTGATGTAGACGGTTTCCTGGTGGGCTATGGCAATATTGCACCAGAACTGCTGGTAGAGATGATCAAAGCAGGCAAGGCGAAGGATTACAAAAAAGCCCGTGAGATCCATGACCGCCTGCTGCCTGTGACCAAAAGCGTGTATCACCGTGGTTCGCACATGGAAGGTACCGTGGCACTGAAGCATGCGCTGGTGGCGCGCGGCATTCTGGATCACGCCACAGTGCGTTCTCCGCTGCTGCCACTGGAACCCGGCGCAGAAGAGGAAATCAAAGCCGCAAAACGGGTTGGTCGCTGTGCGGCCTCTGGCTCACAAACGGCGTTTCCAGGCAGACGGAATACTGCAATCAGCGAGGCAAGCCGCGCGACCTGCGCTTCCAATGCTAAAGCCGCAGAGGTGGAATCACTGACCATCGCTGCATTTTCCTGAATGGTACGATCCATGTCCGTCACAGCATAACCAATTTGTGCAATACCTCGACTCTGCTCGTCTGACGCCACTGAAATATCGTTCATTATGCGATCGACAGCACCAATTGACGTCACAATGTCATGCATGGCGCTCCCCGCTTTTTCTACCAACACAGAACCCTCATCCACTCGCGTCACGGACTCTGCAATCAAGGTTTCAATCTCTCTGGCCGCCTGTGAACTGCGCTGCGCCAGATTACGCACTTCGCTGGCGACTACGGCAAAACCACGCCCTTGTTCTCCGGCCCGTGCCGCTTCCACCGCCGCATTCAGCGCCAATATGTTAGTTTGAAAAGCAATGCTGTTGATGACCGATGTGATATCCGCGATTTTCCGCGAGCTGCCGGTAATATCCGACATCGTTGTCACCACCTGCTTAATGATCTCACCACCGCGGTTGGCGTTGCCCGATGCCTGACGCGCCAGTTGTCCGGCGTGCCGCGCGTTATCCGCATTGTTGGTCACCGTCGCGGTCAACTCCTCCATGCTGGCAGCGGTTTCCCGCTTGTTGATCGGTACGTGAGGACAAATTGCGGTTACCGTCGGCAATGGCGGAAGAGGCCGTAGCCACCTGATGCGCACTATCTCGAATATCCACCATCAACCCGCACAGCTTTTGCGTCATCCCCATCATGGCATGTGTCAACATCCCAAGTTCATCACGGCGAACCTGACCGACCACGACAGAGAGATCGCCTTGTGCAATGCGCTGCGCCAGTTCAAGGTTGCCGCGTATCGATCTCGCTATCAGGCGAGTCACCGATACGGCGATCAATATTCCCAGCAAAACGGCACAAATACCGATAACAACGATCTCCGCGACTGAATGATTGATAACATACTGATTTTTCTCACCAAGCTGGCTCGCAATACGGCTAAGGGTATCGGTAACGGCAAACCCCGTTTTAATGGACTGCGTATCGGCCGCCTTGAGGCGCTGCCACTGTGCGGTATTCTGTATGTTCTCCCCGACGGAAACGACATGCTTCTGCCCACGCAACACAGTCGCTGCGAGCACGATCTTTTCCAGTTCATGTTGATATTGCGTCAGCTGTTCGCTCAGGCGTTGGAAATGCTGCACATCGCTTTCTTGCCAACGCAATTGGCGCGCTTTTTCCTGCTGCGCAATTATCTGGGAAACATATTTCATCATATTGCTGGCGTTCTCTTCATCCAACGTATAAAAGAGTTTCACTCGGGCAATTTTTGACTGATCGAGATAATGGTTTATCTCAGAGACCAATGTCGTCTTGGTATATAAATCACGAATTTCAGAAAAACGTAATGCACTGAAGAACACAGCGAAAATAATTAATGATAAGACGATAAAAAAACCGCCATAGAGTTTCTTGGTGATACTGATTTGAAGCATTCTTTCCCATAGTGCACGCATTCTTTCCTCCTGATAATAATATCTTCCGTCACCGATGATAAAGATGAACACGAGCTAAAATAGACAAACCGGATAACAGGCATGTCACCGTATTTATCCGGATAAGAATTAATAGTGATGTTTTTTTAATTAGTGCCGTTACGCTGCGCTGCAAGCCCGTTTTCGGGTGGTAATGCTGTTATGTAAACAGCCAATATGTTCAATTTCAACGATATCGCCTTCATGCAAAAAGAGAGGCGGTGTACATTTTTTTCCCACACCACCGGGGGAACCAGTAATAATGACATCGCCGGGCGATAATTCGCTGAAAGTACTGATATATTCAATCAGCTCTTCAATGGGGTGGATCATACTGGCAGTGGTATCATTCTGCACCCTGTTGCCATTAAGCCGGGTTTCTATATGCAGGTTTTGTGGTTCCGGCACGTCATCGCGCGTTACCAGCCATGGACCAAACGCACCGGTATTCTGCCAGTTTTTTCCGGCGGTAAACCAGGTATGCTGCCAGTCGCGTACGGAGCCATCCATATAGCAACTGTATCCGGCAATATAAGAGAAGGCATTTGATGCTGAAATTTCCTTGCCTCGTTTCCCGATGATGACAGCCAGTTCCCCTTCATAGTCAAATTCGTTTGACTGGGCGGGTTTTTCCACATCGCAATTATGCCCAACCTGAGAATCTGGAAAGCGAATAAATAAGGTAGGGGCCGAATTCATTTCACCAAACTCGGCCCGTTTCTCCGCATAGTTCATTCCGACACAGAAAATTTTCCTCGGATTATTAATCACCGGAAGAAACACCACATCCTCTTCTTGATAATCAGGCTTGGCCTGTAAAAAACGTCTGGCATCAGCAATACCCTCGTCTTCAATCAATGCTCGCAGATCGGGATAACGCGCCCCTAACCTTTTGCCTAAATCGATAATCCCCCCCTCTCTACCTTTATAAACCATAGGTTTCTTTCTGGCCGACCCTAAAACTTGCTAATTTCATTTTATACCTCAACGGTGAAACACAGTGCGCACTGCCTGCCAGCCGGAATATGCGCAGCACGAGCTACGCATATTCCGAGCGCCAATTCGGAATTTATCCACCTGCATTCGGCTACGGTGACAACTCTTCTAGCACTTGACCTTTGGTTTCAATGGCATAACGCATTGTCACTACCGCCCATATCAGGGCAATCAGCGCAAAAGCGATAAACACGTAGCGAATACCAAAGTTGCCGACAATAAACCCAACCAGGATCGGTCCCACAGCAGAACCGGCGCGCAGCTAGGCGCTGCCCAAACCGGTACCAATCGCACGCAACCGCGTTGGGTAAGGCTCTGAAGAATAGAGGTAAAGCGAGAAAGTGATGGTTTGCAATATGGCATAAGCCGCAGTGGCACATACCACAATTTGCAACGGATTGGTTGCACCCAGTACCGTCAGGGTAACCAGTGGCACAATCGCCAGCAGGAAAGCAGTGGCATACCAGGCCTTGCGCCCAACCTTATCAATCGACAATGCATAAACGATCGAGGCTAACACTCCAAACGCCGATGTCGTCCAACCGTAAGCCAGTGCCGTTTGAATCGGTAATCCGAATACACTTTTGTACAGCGTAGGCAGCCAGGTCACCAGACCGTTGTTAATCATATAGCCACACACCCACAGCGCCCAAATGGTGAAGGTCCGCTTGCGGTAGATGCCGGTAAACAGCTCACGCCACCCTTCACTGGTAACGGTTTTTTTCTCTATAGTACGAATAACCGGTTCAGGTAACGTTCCCCCGCGACGCAGCACCTCATTTTCCAGTTTACTCACCACTTTATTAGCTTCGGCTAAACGGCCTTTCGAGGCTAACCAACGCGGCGATTCAGGCATTAGACAACGCAGGGGAACCGTGATTATCGACGGAATAAGGCCGACGATGAACATGGCCTTACAGCCATAAACAGGGACCAGAAAATACCCCGCAATTCCTGCAAACATCATACCGATAGGGAAAATCACCTCGTACAGCAGGAAGAAGCGCCCACGCTTTTTGGCACCAACAAATTCATTGATATAGGAACTCGCCACGGGTACTTCCGCGCCAATCCCAACCCCTTGCAAAAAGCGAAAGGCCATCATCGACAGTCCACTCCAGGCAAACAGACAGGCCGCATCCATGATCACAAACAGGATGATAGTGATCTTCAGCACGCCCAATCGTCCAATTTTCTCGGCCAGAGAACCGAAGAAAACGGCACCAAACAGTTGCCCAACATAGCTGCCAGCAATAATCAGGCCGATATCTGCTGCGCTCAACCCACATTCCGCGGCGAGCTGTGGCATGGCGAAGGCGATAGCCAGTACGGTGTAAGCATCAAAAAAGGTAGAAAGACCGACCACCACGTGAATGGTCAGCAGTTGACGTGTGATCGGCATCCGTTCAAGACGGGCGACCAATTCGGCATTGGATGTCCAGCTTGCGGCGACAGTACTGGCGTTTGCATTGATCACACCGGCACTCATGTCATGCGTTGACATAGTTTGTTCTCCAAAAAGGATAGTGTGTTAGCCGCGATACGCTTGCACAGCGGCTCTGCATGCCATTAGTCGACGCGCGGCAGTTCAGCATCACGATGAAGGGGCGTGAAGGATGTAGGGTTCAGGCCACATAACTCGATATTCATGTTGATCATGGTAGAGGTTCTCTTTCCTGGATGTTCTAGGGTGTATTTTATTAATATAACGTTATCGGGAACGTTTGCAGATTGTTCGCCAAAGCACCGATAAGTGTCAATAAGCCCTCCGAGGCTTTTAACCGGTTATGTGATGAACATCCCTAGTTGGGCAGAAAAGCAGGAAAGCGCAATGCGAAAATAACACGATGAAAGATGGGCAAAATCAACACGTTCAGTGCTAATGGTGTAGGTTGTAACACGAAAAAAACCCGGCCGCGCCTGGCGCTCCGGGTTTGTAACGGTGAGGACATGCCTCACGGGCATACGCCGAAAATCAATGGCAACCGCAGCCGCCATGACCGCCGCAGCCGCCTTTACCGTGTTCGTGATCGTGGTCGTGACCATGACCACCACAGCAACCTTCACCGCGCTCATGATGGTGATCGTGCTCGCCGTGTACGTGACCGTGTGCGATCTCTTCTTCCGTGGCTTCACGGATAGCAACCACTTCGACGTTGAACTTCAGGTTTTGACCTGCCAGCATGTAGTTACCGTCAACCACTACGTGGTCATCTTCCAATTCAGTGATTTCAACCGGTACCTGACCCTGATCGGTATCAGCCAGGAAACGCATGCCCACTTGCAGCTCATCAACGCCCATGAAGACGTCTTTCGGTACGCGCTGCACCAGGTTTTCATCGTATTCGCCGTAGGCGTCGTTAGAGCCGACAGCAACGTCAAACTTGTCGCCCACTTCGCGGCCTTCAAGCGCTTTTTCCAGGCCAGAAATCAGGGAACCGTGACCGTGCAGGTAGTCCAACGGCGCGCTCACCGGAGACTCATCAACCAATACACCATCTTCTGTACGTACCTGGTAGGCCAGGCTGACCACCAGATTTTTTGCAACTTTCATGACATCTCTTACCGTTGGAAATCAAAACTGGCGCAAATTGTAGCTGAAAAAAATCCCCATGTACCGTTTGGGATAAAAAAATGACCCACCAATCAATCAGGATGAAAAATGCCGATGATATGCTCGCCCTGCCGCTCTGGCGCAGCAGGAGGCGGATCTGACTGGCACTGACGATAGCCGCATTTGACGCAGGTGACCACATCTACATGATCTTCCTGCCCTACGGCCAGCGTATCCTGCGCCCGACACTGAGGACACACGGCACCCGCGATAAACCGTTTACGTTGCATCTTGCCTTCCTCGCTGCATGCGACGCATGCTATTCGTACTCATCCCAGTCATCCAGACGACGGCGCTCGTGCTGCATTTCGCGTTGGAAAATGTCTTCCAGCTCCCGCCGCGCTTCTTTGACGCGCGAAACCTGCGCCACATCGGCATCCCCCTGACGTATCGGCATCAATTCACGCAGCATGCGCATATCCAAGCGCCGAAAATGCTGCTGTGCCCGATAAGCCTGATGAGGATGCATCCCCACCGACGTCAACGTTTTACGCCCCAGTTCCAGCGCACTCGAAAAGGTTTCACGCGCGAAATGTTTGACACCAGACTGCAATAATTCATGGGCCTCAACACGTCCGCACGCCCGCGCCAGAATTTCCAGATTGGGAAAATGCTTTTGGCACAGGTGCACAATGGCCATGGTGTCTTCCGGCTCATTACAGGTGATCACAATCGCGCTTGCCTGTTCAGCGCCGGCCGCCCGCAGCAGTTCCAATTCAGTGGCATCACCGTAGTACACTTTGTAACCATAGCTGCGCATCAGGCTGACGGCGCTGATATCACGTTCCAATACCGTGATGCGCATTTTGTTCGCCATCAGCAAACGCCCGATCACCTGCCCAAAACTCCCAAACCCGACAATGATCACCTGAGGCTCGTCATCTTGCACATAAGGCTTTTCGTCATGCTCCTCCGTAGCGTTATAACGATGCGCCAGAATGCGGTCTATCCCCTGCATCAGCAGCGGCGTGGTCATCATGGATAGGGTTACCGTGACCAGCGGCAACGGAAGCTGTTCACCCTGTAACACCCTGTGCGCTGCTGCCGCAGAAAACAGCACAAACGCAAACTCCCCGCCCTGACTCAGTACCCCGGCGAACTGAAGCCGTTCAGAACGCCGCATCCGGTTCACACGAGCCAACACGTACAGCACGATGCCCTTCACCGTGACCAGAAGGAATACTCCCAGCAACACTTCGTCGATGTGGGTAAACAACACCCCCAGATCGAGCGCCATGCCAACGGAGATAAAAAACAGTCCGAGCAGCAATCCCTTAAAAGGCTTGATGGAAATTTCCAGCTCGTGGCGATACTCACTTTCCGCCAGCAACACGCCTGCGATAAAGGTGCCCAACGCCATTGAGAAGCCCAGCGCATCCATAAAGACCGCAGAGCCAAGCACCAGCAACAGCGCCGCGGCGGTAAGCACTTCACGCACGCCGGAGGCGGCTATAAACCGGAATAGCGGACGCACCAGATAGCGTCCACCGATCAACATGCCGATAAAGGCAGCGACCTTGATGGCAACGTCTTTCCAGTCGGTCACTTCGCCCTGCACACCGGCCAGCACCGGCACCAACGTCAGAGCGGGGATGACCGCCAAGTCCTGAAACAGCAGCACTGCGAAGCCCAACTGGCCGGATTTGCTGCGGTTCATTCCTTTCTCGCGCATCAATTGCAGCGCCATCGCGGTGGAAGACATTGCCAACCCAACGCCACCAAATCAGCGCTGATTGCCAGGAAAAGCCGGTCAGGTAGAGTAAGCCGCCAAGGACCACCGCGCTGAACCCAACCTGCGCGGCACCAATCCCGAAGATGGATCGCCGTAATGTCCATAACTTTTGCGGATTCAGCTCCAGCCCGATGATAAACATCAGGAACACCACGCCAAGCTCAGATAAATGCAGGATAGCGTCAACGTCGCGGATAAAGCCCAGCCCCAAAGGACCAATGGCGATACCTGCAATCAAATACCCCAATACCGCACCAATGCCCAATCGGCTGGCGATAGGTACCATCAGTACAGCGACAAACAGAAACAGAATGCCCGCACTCAGCAGGGGGGATCTCCATCACTCACCCTCCATTTTGGGTAACGGGGAAGCCAGCCATTCGCTATACGCCTCGGCATAGCTTGCCAGCACATCGGCGGGCAACCTGCGCGCCCAATAAACCATCAGCGGCGGTAGCCAATGCATACGACACATGGCCTCCGTCATTTCAAACGGACGCAGCACCTCTTCCATACTGAAGCGGTTATTACCTTCCAGGTGATAGCTCTCTTCCGGCTCACCCGTGGTGATTACCGAACGCCAATATTTGCCCGCCAATGCATTACCGCCGATACCATTGGCAAACCCGCGCGACAGCACGCGGTCAAACCACTCCTTTAGCAGCGCCGGGCAACTGTAGGTATAGAGTGGATGCTGAAACACAATCACCTGATGTTCGCGTAGCAGCTGTTGCTCGTAGTGAATATCAACAAAAAAGTCCGGATAGTGAGCGTACAGATCGTGTACGGTAACATGGGCTAACTGATGCGCCGGTTGTAGCAAAACCCGGTTGGCTATCGAGTCTTGCGATTCCGGATGGGCACACAGCAGCAAAATCTTCGGTGGCTGCGACATCATTCCCATCCAAAGCGTCGTCATGAGCGCGGTTTTCCGCTACCATGCTGCGCGATAACGATACGACAAACAGGACGTTCGCGGTCCCAAGATAACCGTGATAATTTAACATACTCTGAACATGTGACGCTTTATGATTGTTTTCTCCGCTTTGCAAATTCGGCGCGGCGTGCGTGTCTTGCTTGATAACGCCACCGCCACCATCAATCCAGGCCAGAAGGTTGGATTGGTCGGTAAAAACGGCTGCGGCAAGTCTACGCTACTCTCGTTGCTAAAAGGCGAGATCGGTGCCGATGGCGGCAGCGCCACGTTTCCGAGTAACTGGGCACTGGCCTGGGTCAATCAGGAAACGCCCGCGCTGGATGTGCCTGCCATTGACTATGTTATTGACGGCGATCGTGAATTTCGCCAGTTAGAAGCTGAACTTCAACACGCCAACGACATTAACGATGGTAACGCCATCGCCCGTGCACACGGCAAACTGGATGCGATTCAAGCCTGGAGTATTCCGGCGCGCGCCGCCAGCCTGCTCGATGGCCTTGGCTTTACTCAGGCCCAATTGCAGCAGCCGGTACGTGATTTTTCCGGCGGATGGCGTATGCGCCTCAATCTGGCCCAGGCGCTGATTTGTCGCTCCGACCTGCTGCTGCTCGACGAACCGACCAACCACCTCGATCTGGACGCGGTGATCTGGCTGAAAAGCTATCCGGGAACACTGGTGCTGATCTCCCACGATCGCGACTTCCTCGATCCTATCGTCAACAAGATCCTGCACATCGAGCAGGAGACGCTGTTCGAATACACCGGGAACTACTCCTCGTTCGAACGCCAGCGCGCTACGCGTTTAGCGTAGCAGCAGGCGTTGTATGAGCATCAGCAAGAGCGCGTGGCGCACTTGCAACACTATATCGATCGCTTCCGCGCACAGGCTACCAAAGCCAAGCAGGCGCAAAGCCGGATTAAAATGCTGGAGCGCATGGAGAAGGTGAGCGCAGGCTACGTTGACAAACTGATTCTGGAATCCATCAAGCTCAATCTGGTGCCTGGTTCACGCATTGGCCTGCTGGGGCACAATGGTGCTGGTAAATCGACGCTAATCAAGTTGCTAGCGGGCGAACTGGCCCCGTTGCACGGCGAAATGGGGCTGGCGAAGGGCGTTAAGCTCGGCTATTTCGCCCAGCATCAGCTTGAGTTTCTGCGTGCGGATGAATCCCCGCTGCAACATCTGGTCCGTTTGGCGGAGCGGGAAACCGAGCAGCAACTGCGCGATTATCTCGGCGGCTTCGGTTTTCAGGGCGACAAAGTGACGGAAGTGACTGAGCGTTTCTCAGGCGGTGAAAAAGCCCGTTTGGTGCTGGCATTGATCGTGTGGCAGCGCCCTAACCTGCTGCTGCTCGATGAACCGACCAACCATCTCGATCTGGACATGCGTCAGGCACTGACAGAAGCGTTGATCGATTTCGAAGGCGCGCTGGTGGTGGTCTCCCACGATCGACATCTGATCCGATCCATCACGGGCGATCTCTACCTGGTACACGATCGCAAAGTGGAGCCGTTTGATGGCGACCTGGAGGATTACCAGAAATGGTTAACGGACGTACAGCGCCAAAACAGCGCCGCTGAATCCGTCGAGAAACCCGCCTCAACCAACAACGCACAGGCACGCAAAGATCAAAAGCGGAGCTGCGCACCCAAACCCAACCGTTGCGTAAAAAGATTACTCAGTATGAGCAGCAGATGGAGAAACTCTCCGATGCGTTGGCAAAAGTCGAAGCGCGTTTATCGGACAGCGAACTGTACGACCAAAGTCGCAAAGCCTAACTGACGGAATGCCTGCAACAGCAGGCCAAACTCAAAAGCGAACAGGAAGAGGCAGAGATGGCCTGGCTGGACGCGCAAGGGCAGCTAGAACAGATGCTGAATGAGGGGTAGTACAGCAGTTACTCACGTCCCGCCAGTCATTCCCACTACCTCCGTCATTCCCGCGGAGGCGGAAATCTCTCGCAGAAGATAAGCGTTTATTCTCTCAGAGATCCTCGGCTTACGCCGAGGATGACGGGCTGGCTCCGCTAGTGCCAGAAGTAGTACACAGGCCGCGGTAAGCACGCCCATCGAGACGTTAAAAATCACCCATGCTTTGCGGCTACGCAATAAACGGCCAATCGCCGTGCCGAAACCCAGCCAGATAACGCCTGAAACCAGATTAACCAACACAATGCCAAAACTTATAAGCAGCACCGAATGGTTATAGCCGCTGCGCGCCAGACTGAAACTTGCGACCGAACCCAGCGCCATTAGCCAGGCTTTGGGATTTAGAAACTGAAGCAGCCAGCCTTGATACAGTCGCAGCAGCGGCGGTGCACTGGCCTCCAGCCGCTCGTAGGCCGTCGTGGCAATTTTCCACGCCAGCTACAGCAGGTAGAGACTGCCGAGTACTTTAAGTATCAGGTGCAACGAGGGATGGAGCAGGATCATGCCGCCCACGCCAAATGCCACCAGCAGTAAAATGCTCTGCATGCCGAGCATGATACCCACCATCAGCCACAGCGATCGCATAAAGCCGAAGTTGGCACCGGAGGTCGTCAGCAGCATGTTATTCGGGCCAGGCGTGATCGCCGCCACCCAGAGAAAAGCCAACATCGATAAAAATAAGCCCTGTTCCACGTTTTGACCGCCCCTTGTCCCCACCGTTACGGTATGATTTATTGACCTGACTGAACGTTAGCCTGCCTGTTACACTGCAATGCTCGCTGAGCGGCGCAAGCAGGTTAGCGCAGTGTGATGAATATCGCACAATTATTTCCCGAGGTCGTTTCGATTCCCATGTTGTCCTCAACATTTCGCCCGTTACGCGGGGCTGATAACCCGCATATACAAACGCTGTTGCCGCGCTTGATTCGCCGCCGTGCCCGTTTGCAGCCGGTGTGGCAACAACTCGATCTGCCTGACGGCGATTTTGTCGATCTGGCCTGGAGCGAAGCGCCGCAAGGCGCGCGCTATAAACCCCGCGTGGTGCTATTTCACGGTCTGGAAGGCAGCTTTCACAGCCCCTATGCGCACGGTTTGTTACAAGCGTGCCGTGAGCAAGGCTGGCTGGCGGTGATTATGCATTTTCGCGGCTGTAGCGGCCGTCCCAACCGTCTGAATCGTATCTACCATTCTGGTGAAACCGATGATGGCAGCTATCTGCTGCGCTGGATGCGGGATACGCTAGGCGAAGCACCGACTGCTGCCATCGGCATTTCTCTGGGCGGCAATATGCTGTCTTGCCTGCTGGCTAAACGGGAAGAAGCCCGGTTGCTATCAGCTGCGGCGATAGTCTCCGCGCCGTTTCATCTCGACGCCTGTAGCCGCAGGATAGAAAAGGGATTTTCCCGTATTTATCAGCGCTATCTGGTCGGACAGTTAAAGCAGAATGCCCGGCGTAAGCTGGCATGCTATCCGGGTTCGTTACCGATTATCCCGGCACAGTTGCAACGTATAAAGGGATTGCGTGAGTTTGATGATGCGATCACCGCCCGTATTCATGGTTTTCAGGATGCTGCCGACTACTACAATCAGTGCAGTGCACTGGCGTTGCTGCCCACCATTCGCACGCCGACGCTGATCATCCATGCGCAGGACGATCCTTTTATGACACCCGAGGTGATCCCGGACATCAGCCACCTGCCCGACACCATCGAATACCAACTGACAGCGCACGGCGGGCACGTCGGGTTTGTCGGTGGTACATTACTGAAACCGGAAATGTGACTGGAACAACGCATTCCGGCCTGGTTCACGCGCTTTCTATCTATCGGCGGACACCGCAGAGGCAACAGCATGATGATTCTCTGGCAGCAGCTTGATAGCGATACGCTGCAAAATATTATTGAATCCTTTGTATTACGTGAAGGCACAGATTACGGCGAGCAGGAGCGTTCACTGGAGGAAAAAGTCAGGGATATTCGTCGCCAGCTTGCCTCGGGCAACGTGGTGCTGGTGTGGTCAGAGCTGCATGAAACGCTGAATATCATGCCGCGCACCCAGCTAAACGAAAATACGCCGTAACGTGATAAATCGTCGTTTCCTGACGCGCGCGGGGTCGTCTTGCGTCACCGGGTCTGTTATACAGTTAGAGCCATGTTAGTCAAACGCCTAATCCGACGGAGTGCAACCGCATGTCGCAACAACACCCGATCATTGCCGTTACCGGCTCCAGTGGAGCAGGCACCACCACGACCAGCCTCGCGTTCAGGAAGATCTTCCAGCAGTTGCAGATAAAAGCCGCTTCACTGGAAGTCGATAGCTTTCACCGTTATACCAGGCCAGAAATGGACATGGCGATTCGCAAAGCGAAAGATTTGGGCCGTCATATCAGCTATTTCGGCCCAGAGGCCAACGATTTCAGCCTGCTTGAACAGGCGTTTATCGAATATGGCCGCAACGGTACCGGAAAAACACGCAAATACCCGCACACTTACGATGAGGCGATCCCCTACAATCAAGTGCCCGGTACCTTTACTCCGTGGGAGCCGATGCAGCATCCTACCGATATGCTGTTTTATGAGGGTCTGCACGGCGCGGTGGTCACCGACCAGTACGATGTTGCCCAGCACGTTGACCTACTGGTCGGCGTGGTCCCCATCGTCAATCTGGAATGGATTCAAAAGCTGGTTCGCGATATCAACGAACGCGGTCACTCACGTGAAGCCGTGATGGATTCGGTGGTGCGTTCCATGGAGGATTGCATCACCTATATCACGCCGCAGTTTTCTCGCACCCATATCAACTTCCAGCGCGTACCGACTATCGATACCTCAAACCCACTTGCAGCCAAGGCAATCCCTTCGCTGGACGAGAGCTTTGTGGTGATCCATTTCCAGGGCGTCGAGCATATTGACTATTCCTACCTACTGGCCATGCTGCAAGGCTCGTTTATTTCACACATCAATACGCTGGTGGTGCCGTGGGGGGGATGGGACTCGCCATGGAACTGATCATGGCACCGTTGGTAAAACGGCTGGCAGAAGGGCGTAGCGCGGGCTGAGATAAAACACACAGTCCGCCAGAAAACTATGCGACAGCGATGATTTCGTGGCTGTGAGTAACCTTCACCGCCTTTTCTAACATTAGCGCCACTGAACAATACTTCTCCGCCGACAGCGATACCGCCCGTTCAACCACTTTATCCGTCAACCCCACGCCCGTGACGACAAAATGCAGATTGATATGGGTAAACAGACGCGGCGCTTCTTCACGACGCGTGGAGGATAATTTGACTTCACACCCGGTAATCGTATTGCGACCCTTTTGCAAAATGGACACCACATCAATGGCGCTACAGCCTCCTGCCGCCATCAACACCATCTCCATCGGACTGTGAGCTTTATCACCAGCATTGCCATCCATTAGGATCTGATGCCCGGATGACGACTCACCGAGAAAGGTCAGATATTCGACCCATTTTACGCGCGCTTGCATCCACAACTCCTCAAATTTATTTGAAAATTACTCACTGTTATATATAAAAACCGCCGATAACTAGAGCTTAATCATGCTGAAGCGAGACAACACGAGACAGGCTCGTCAAGCTGTGTTACAAACAGGAATAGAATCCGTTCCTTCAGTTTTATACTGACGGTAAGAACAGGTCGTGACGTCGCCATACAGAGGCCAGTATATTCCCTGACGTCAGTCCGCCAACACGGAATTTTTACTACTAGCACGTTAATACGCCGTACAGGGAACTCTGAACCCTGTAATTTGCGCAGTGAATTACAACAGAGGATAACAGCGAATGGTTCTCGGCAAACCGCAGACAGACCCGACTCTTGAATGGTTCCTTTCTCATTGTCATATTCACAAGTATCCATCGAAGAGCACGCTGATTCACCAAGGTGAAAAGGCAGAAACGCTTTACTACATCGTGAAAGGCTCAGTGGCTGTGCTGATCAAGGATGAAGAAGGCAAGGAAATGATCCTCTCCTACCTCAACCAGGGGGATTTTATTGGGGAACTGGGCCTGTTCGAAGAGGGCCAGGAACGCAGTGCATGGGTGCTGGCAAAAACTGCCTGTGAAGTCGCTGAAATCTCCTATAAAAAATTCCGTCAGTTGATCCAGGTCAACCCGGATATTCTGATGCGTCTTTCCTCACAGATGGCGCGTCGCCTCCAGGTGACGTCTCAGAAAGTGGGCAACCTGGCCTTCCTGGATGTCACGGGTCTCATTGCGCAGACGCTGTTGAACCTGGCGAAGCAACCCGATGCCATGACGCACCCGGATGGGATGCAAATCAAGATCACGCGTCAGGAAATTGGTCAGATTGTTGGCTGTTCTCGCGAAACGGTAGGCCGTATTCTGAAAATGCTGGAAGATCAGAATCTGATCTCGGCACACGGCAAAACCATCGTGGTGTACGGCACACGCTGATATCACCAGCGCCGTTTAGACAAAAGCACGTTGCGCACCGCGCAGCGTGCTT
Source organism: Candidatus Symbiopectobacterium endolongispinus (assembly GCF_018777385.1). Classification (GTDB taxonomy): domain Bacteria; phylum Pseudomonadota; class Gammaproteobacteria; order Enterobacterales; family Enterobacteriaceae; genus Symbiopectobacterium; species Symbiopectobacterium endolongispinus. The sequence continues at coordinate 230,272 of NZ_JAFJYB010000005.1, forward strand.
TTTGACCCGGCGAGCTACGCCGCTTTTACTACCGCTTCCACCGCCCGCGCGAACCGCGCCATGCCCTGATCGATATCTTCCAGATCAATCACCAGCGACGGCACAAAACGCATCACGTTAGGTCCCGCGACCAGCACCATCACGCCTTGCTCTGCGGCAGCGGCAAGGAACTTGCCCGCCTGACCGTGCCATTTTGGCTTCAGTTCTGCGCCAATCAGCAGGCCCATACCGCGAATCTGCTCAAAAATACCGTGCTCTTCATTAATTGCCTGAAGAATCGAAACGAAACGCTCGTGGCGCGCTTGTACACCGGAAAGCACCTGCGGGGTGTTGATGGTGTCCAATGCTGCTTCAGCCACCGCACAAGCCAGCGGGTTACCGCCGTAAGTGGTGCCGTGTACGCCGACGGTCATCACAGAGGCGACTTCTTCAGTGGTCAGCATGACGCTGATGGGAAAACCGCCGCCCAACGCTTTCGCCGTAGTGAGAATATCCGGCGTCACGCCATAGTGCATGTAGGTAAACAACTTGCCAGAACGCCCCATGCCGCTTTGCACTTCATCAAACACCAGCAGAGCGTGATGCTGATCGCACAGTTCACGCACGCCTTTGAGGAATTCCGGCGTGGCCGGTGTAATGCCACCATCGCCCTGAATCGGCTCCAGCACCACGGCGCAGGTGTGGTCATCCATCACCGCTTTTACTGCGGCCAGATCGTTGAACGGCACGTGTACGATATCGGCCGGTTTTGGTCCGAAGCCATCGGCGTATTTCGCCTGCCCACCTACAGAAACGGTGAACAAAGTACGGCCGTGAAACGCATTGTAGAACGCAATTATTTTTGTTTTATACGGGCTGTGGCGTTTAATCGCATAGTGACGAGCCAGCTTGAAAGCCGCTTCGTTGGCTTCCGCACCAGAGTTAACAAAGAACACGCGCTCGGCAAAGGTGGCGTCTATCAGTTTGCTGGCCAGACGCAACGCTGGCTCATTGGTGAAGATATTGCTGGTGTGCCACAGCGTTTCACCCTGCTGCTTTAACGCCGCCACCAGCGCCGGGTGGCAATGACCCAATGCCGTTACCGCAATCCCACCGGCAAAGTCGATATACTCGCGCCCCTGCTGATCCCATACGCGGCTACCTTTGCCTTTAACCGGCACAAATTGCGCCGGTGCGTATACGGGTAGAATCACTTTGTCATGCGTCGCCCGCGTTACCGCCTTTGAATCTGTTGTCATTTGCTTCCGTCCACACCGCTTAAAGTGAAAATACAATCATCAAATATGCATAAAAAATCAATACGCAAGGTTATAAAATAGCGCGTTATGGCAGTCCGTTTTATCGCAACCGATGCTGATAACCTCAGGTATTAAGGAAGTTCTGCAACAATTGATGCCCTTGCTCACTCAGAATACTCTCAGGGTGAAACTGCACCCCTTCTAACGGCAAGGTACGGTGACGTATTCCCATGATTTCATCACGCTCACCTTCACGCTCTGTCCAGGCCGTGACGTCAAACTCGACGGGCAAAGAAGCGGGATCGATCACCAGAGAGTGGTAGCGCGTCACCGTTAATGGCAGCGCCAACCCGCTAAAAACACCGCTCCAGGTGTGATGTATTACGGAGGTTTTTCCATGCATCACCTGGCGCGCCCGCACCACGCGCGCACCAAATGCCTGCCCCATCGCCTGATGGCCGAGACACACGCCCAGAATGGGCAGTTTGCCTGCAAAATGGCGAATCACCGCCAGAGAAATACCCGCGTCATCCGGTGTGCAAGGACCGGGGGAGATCACCAGATGCGTAGGGGCCAGCGCTTCAATGTCCGCCAACGTCAGGGCGTCGTTGCGTTTAACCAACACCTCTACGCCCAGTTCACAAAAGTACTGGTAGAGGTTGTAGGTGAAGGAGTCGTAGTTATCGATGAGTAGTAGCATGGGGCAAGTTTACGCGAAAAAGAGATGCTGTAGGCTACTGTGCTTGTAGGTACTTAGGCAATGAATAACTTTTTATTATTATTTTTCAATGCATTATGCAGGTAACAAAAAACCGGACACCTCAGTGCCCGGTTTGCAAGTGTAGTGTGAAATGCGATGATCTAAACCATCGGCCTGACATAAACCCAAAGGGTAAAAGCAACTCCTGGCGCCCAGCCGCTATTGGATGTATGAGCGCTCCGGCAGCGATAAACCCCCCGTTGTGCGAAACATAAAACGCCCACAGGATAAAACACGCTATTCGGAGACCACGACGCCGGATTTTCCGTCTCGCCGCCGCCACCACCGCCACCGACGAAGTTAACGTCGAAGGCAGAATAAAAACCAGCCCCCGTGTCTGACACCATCCATACCGAGAGAATAATATGATGGCCCGTTCTATCTGTCGGCAATTTGATGGCTTGCATCGGCATGGTATTCAGAGGCGGAGTCCGATTTATAACGCTGGCAAAAGGTGCATCTTCAAAATCTGCGCGTGTCGCTCTCCGCGTGGGATCCAAGCCATTTCTGGTAATGAAATAGCGATAACCACGGGTGGCATGCACAACCGTATGATTCCAACTAATCTTTAAATATTGACCGGATTCAACGTTGGTTCTTAGCCACCTCACCCCGTGCCTCATCTCCAATTCAGCATCGGTGAGGTTTACGATGTCACGATTATTCGCCGTTTGGCCGCCACTAAATATCCGACCATCAGGCACTGGCGATGCCACCCCCGGAAAGATGTGGATTGAATCAGGAAATGGCCCCCTTCACCGGGGAACCAGATAAGATTCGCAGAACTGTTTCCGTTGGTGAAAAGAGGAAAGTTCTTCATCCCCTCCATTTCACTTGCCGGCCATCCATTCGGTAACCAACCTCTGCTTACCGCGAAACCAGTTCGGCTTTGTGGAGAAGCCAGCCAGCTATGGGCCGGTGTTATGACTGGCCCCTGGTAGCAAGGATCATCAGCAGGCTGACAACAATGACCTTCTGGCGGCGAGTGCAGATCGCAGGGATCGACAACAGGGCCAAGATACCCATTAGGCGACGGATAACAATCGCCGTAATCCTTTCTAGGATCGTGATATTCACCAGGCGGTGTGTGAGAACCACAGCCCTCGTTTGGAGGACAATGATGTTCATTAGGCGGTGTGTAATCGTCGCAATGTTGCTTTTCTGGACCGTGATGGTCATGCTGATTTTTCTTATCCATAACTCACCTCTCATTATTCATTCAATAACGATATTTTCATAAATAAAATTCATTCAACGCTACAGCGAAATATAGCGATGCATGTGTTTTTATTAACGTCATCATTAAGATTTAAACAAACAGAATAGTAAGTTCGAAAATAAACCAACTTCAAAACCATAGGTATAAAATCGCTTAAGCGAAAATATAATTCGAATTCAAACCATTCAGTTGAATAGTCAACATTAAAGATATAACAATCAATAAAACCTCCTTTTTTCATCAAAGAAAGTGATAAAAGAAAGTGTATAAGAAACTTATGAATGCAATCTGGTGGTATTAAATATGCAAAGAAGAGTCAAGAGCACAGGCAAAGCGTCATTAGCCAAACCATTAAGTACTGATGATGATTGGCTAACTAATGATTAGTATATTGAGTAAAAAATATAATTGGAAAATCACAATGATGATATTAGCCTATTTTAAAGAAAATAATATTTTTTTGGTTGCCAATATTGTAAATATTATGAAAACACACAATCCCCTCTGATAAAACACACCATAAGCAATTGTTTTATCTGAATGGCACCAAATAAACCACCACCTGTCAGCAAAATCCTAAAGGAAGATAAGTTATTTATTAATGAGTTATCATTTTTCTTTTTTTCAAAACAAAACAGCGAGTTAATAAAAACCAAAAAACGTCATGCAATAAATATTGCTTAGCCATAAAATTAATAACACCACTAATTATTTATGTCAGTCAACATACAAAAAAATGTGACTTAGATTGAAATTTTAGAATTAAAATCACAGGGGCGCTGATAAAAAAATTGCGCTTAATGCCAGTTGTCCAATTAAAAAATGCCATTATCCGCACACGTGGCTCATTACCTGCAATAGAAAAAAACCCCCATGAATATAAATAATTTTTTCTTTTTCATTAAAATAGGAACGACCTGTAAAAATAATTAAAATGCCAAGAAATCATTTCTCTCTCAATAATTACCTTTTATTTGTTTTCCTCTCATTTTTTGCTTAAATGATACCGCAACACAATAAAATTACTTTTCATTTTTATTGAAACAAACATACACCCTACCATCGGCATAAGGATCATTATGCCGGAGCAAAACCATAACTCCCTCAGGAGACGACAGGAATGAAACACGTCTTACTTTCACTTACCGCAGGACTGCTGACGTTAACCGTACAAAGCGCGTTCGCCGCGAATACCGGCGGCTATGCGACCACCGATGGCGGCGATATCTCTGGTGCCGTTAAAAAAACCGCCCATTCCATGCAGGATATCATTGAAGCCGCGCGCGTGGACAGCAGCGGCAAGAAATTGAAAACCGGTGCATATCCACTGGTGATCACCTATGACGGCAACGAAGATGCGCTGATCAATGCGGTGGCTGCCGATATTTGCAGCCAATGGAGCAAGCCCGCACGCGGGGTTGAAATCAAGGAATTCACCAAAGGGATAACGATACTCGGCACCAACGGCTCTTCCGCCAACTTTGGTCTCTGGTTAGTGAAATCTTCCGATGTGGTGATTCGTAATATGCGTTTCGGCTATATGCCGGGCGGCGCGAGTGATGGCGATGCCATCCGCGTAGATAACACGCCGAACGTCTGGGTTGACCATAATGAGATTTATGCCAAAAACTACGAGTGCGCCGGCACACCGGATGGCGATACCACGTTTGAATCTGCCGTCGATATCAAGAAAGCATCGACGAACGTGACGGTATCTTATAACTACATCCACGGTATTAAAAAAGTAGGATTAAGCGGCTCTAGCAGCAGCGATATGGGCCGTAACCTGACTTACCATCATAACGTTTACAGCGATGTGAACGCCCGCTTGCCGTTGCAGCGTGGGGGGCAAGTGCACGCCTATAACAACCTTTATTCCGGCATTACCAGCTCAGGGATAAACGTACGTCAGAATGGGCTCGCGCTGATCGAACGTAACTGGTTCGAAAATGCCGTCAACCCCGTGACATCACGCTATGACGGCTCCAACTTTGGCACCTGGGTTCTGCGTGATAACAACGTCACCAGCGCTTCTCAAAACGCCACTTATAATATTACCTGGACCAGCGATTCCAAAGCTTATGTTAACGCTCAAGATTGGACGTCTACTGGCACCTTCCCATCGCTGCCATACAGCTATTCACCAGTCAGCGCCCAGTGCGTAAAAGCGAAGCTGGCACAGTTCGCCGGTCAGGGAAAAGGCCTGGCAGTATTGACCACCACTGCGTGTAACTAACCGATAAAAACTCAAGGCCAGACAATGTGGCCTTGAGTTCATTCCTGAAGCGACCTTAAGCGCCAAAATTCACATCCAGTACCTGATAGAAAGCGTCTGCTTTATCAGAGACTGTCCACACGCCTAATATGACCTGATAACCTGTGCGCGGTGGCACCACGCAGTCGGTGCTCATATTTTCCAGTGGGGTTGAATCCACCGGAACATAGTTCACACAGAAGGGTTCTGGCTCGAAACTGGCGCGTGTCAGCGGTGTATTGGGGTTCCAGTTCTGTTTCGTGATAAAGAATTGCCAACTATAAGTATTGTACGGCACTTTCAACGTCCAGGTAAAAGTATTGTATCCCGGCATCATCGGTGATTTATACCATCGATTAGCACTTTGGGCACCCAACTGAGAAAATAACGGATTTCCGGCACTTGCAATTTTTCCGTCCGGAGGACCTTAGATTGGAAATCCTCTCGGCCCTTCGATAAATTGAGATTGGAACTTTGCCGGCCCACAATTTGAGTTAGTCACCCCACCGAAATCACCGGTACACAACACCACACGACTGGGCGGCGATGAAATATACCCACTGTAAGGGCTTATTGGCGGCACTGCCTGAGAATCAGTGGTTAGCTCTTCAGCAACCCCATATAAACTGGTAAACAGCGTTAGTAGCAGCAAGACGATGTGTTTCATTGCTTACTCCAGATTTTATATTAAGCATTTTTAGCCTATAGCATCATGACGGATAACCCTCAGAACTGAGCATCAATCACCTGATAGAAGGCATTTCCACGGACCATACCGCCAGCATTACCTGATATCCGGTACGCGGGGGTATGGTGCAATTCATGGAAAACGGCGTTGTCGGCCGGGGATAGGGCGGTTAAAATAGTTGCTGACAGAACGGGGTAAGATTGAAACTGGCGCGCGACAAAGGAGCATTTGGGTCCCAGTCTTGCTGAGTAATAAAGACCTGCCAGGAGCGTGTAACATGCGTTTGCGTCAGCGTCCACGTAAACACCCTATCTCCGGCTTGCATCGGAACACGTACCCAGCGGGTAGCGGTTTGCTGGTTCATCTGAGAAAATCACGAGTTTCCTCCGCAGGCAATTTGGCCATCATGGGGACCTCCATTAGGAAAACCTTGTCGTCCTTCAATCGATTGAGGTTCCCACTGAGCAGCACCACAGCCTGTATTGTATTGTGTTGTGGTGCTGGAATAGCAGTACGGCATAGGGTCGCTCGGCTTGCCGGCGGGTTAACAAAACCATGCGCAGGCATAATATCGAGAGGAGGTTGAGGTGGGTTTTGATCAACAGTTATCTTTTCTGCTTCAGCCATGACTTGGACACAACTCAGCAGCATACTAAGCAGAAGTAGGTATCGTTTCATTTCTTACTCCATCGTCATCGTGATAAATAGCGGAATGAAAATAAATGTGTAGCCATGTGCAAATAACAATACGTTATGGCTCGATTGACTGCTCCATAGATGAATTACATCAATAATATTTCAAACAAAAAACATCTTTATTTAAAAAACCAATGAAGCTTTATGAGTTAACCTTGGGGAGATAAAAATAAATAGGACATCAACTTACAGATAATCCCTCTTAAAACATAAATAATGTTTCACCGAAAAAATAAGTATCAAAAACATACAAAGCAATAATATTAGCTGGCAAATCATAAGTTTTTTGTGGCAAGAAAGACAATAACTGCATCGTGGATTAATTATAATTAATCAACCAATAATGGGCATTGATTCAGGGATCATTATCTTGATTAAGCATAACCGATATTTTTAAATTGCACACATTATATAAAATAAGTCATAACATCATGATTGTTAATTAATAAAGCCTTCATTATGTATTTATGAGCCCTGTGCGATTTTTCCTAATCCACGCGACATAAGCATCAAAATAATTAGCCAAATAAATAATAATCAACCATAGCACCACATGACTACGATTCCATATAACTTGCCGGAAACCATCAAGGCCACGTCATGTGGCCTTGATGGTAAATCCAGAAATTCTCGACCACGCTTACGGCAGTATTTTGGCCGATTTAATCACGATCGGTTTACTTGGTACATTCTGGTAAGGGCCAACGTTGCTGGTCTGCACTTGGGAGATTTTGTCGGCAACATCCATCCCTTTTACCACTTTGCCAAATACCGCATAGCCAAAATCACGCTGACCGTGATCGAGGAAAGCGTTATCCGCGACATTAATAAAGAACTGACTGGTGGCGCTGTCTTTTTCAGCGGTGCGCGCCATGGCGATGGTGCCACGCACGTTGCGTAAACCGTTGTCCGCTTCATTTTTGATCGGTGGGTTAGTGGCTTTTTGCTTCATTTCATCCACAAAACCGCCACCCTGCACCATAAAACCTGGGATCACGCGGTGAAAGGTGGTGCCATTGTAGAAGCCACTATTAACGTACTCGACGAAGTTTTTCACTGACACAGGCGCTTTCTGGTTGTCCAGCGCTAACTCGATGTTGCCTTCAGACGTGGTTAGCAAGACGCGCGTGGTGGCGGCAGGAGCTGCGATCGCCGACGACACCATGACCGAAGATGAAAACATTGTCAGTGAAACCAGGGCTGCCGCAGCAACCAGAGTACGTTTGAACATGAGAATTCCTTTTTGATCGGGGGCTACAAGAAAGCGTAACGATTGTAAATAACCACACTCCTTAACGCTACCCTTTTACTTTTTTTACTTAAGGGTAGGCCACAACGTTACGGCCATTAAGTATAGCATACCAGTGCGGTATCGGCGACGATCGTAAAAAAGACGGGTAAATAACCCGTCTTGTTAGCACATAATGCGGCTTTTACCCGAACTATTAACCCATTCGCTCCGAACGCACGACCAAATCGCGGCTGTATTGTCGGCTGGCATCCACCAGCATTGTGGTGTAGGCCGTTTTCTCCGTCGAACGCGTCAGTTCCGCCGTCTCCAGCGTTTCCAGAATACGGCCGTACTGCATCACCGCCACGCGGTGGCATAAATGAGCAATCACGCCCAAATCGTGCGTCACCATCAGGTAGGTCAGGTTGTTCTGCTGTTGCAGTTCTGCCAGCAAATTGAGCATTTCTGCCTGCACCGACACGTCCAGCGCTGAAGTGGGTTCATCCAGCAACAGAACTCGTGGTTCGAGAATCAGCGCGCGCGATAGCAACGCGTTGGCGCTGCCCGCCGGAAAGCTGGTGCGGGTAGCGGCGACGGAACTGGGGCCCCAGCCCCACTTTCTCCAGCAAGGTATCAATACGCCGATCGCGCTGCTCAATGCGATGGATCAGCAACGGCTCCTCCAATATGGTCTCAACCGTATGGCGTGGATGCAGCGATCCGTAGGGATCCTGAAACACCATCTGCACCTGACGGCAGCGTGCTCTGTCAATACGGTGCGCCAGCGGTTGACCATCGATGCACAGCTCACCCTGCCAGTGGTTGAACAACCCTGCCAGACATTTCAGCACCGTGGTTTTTCCCGAGCCCGATTCCCCCACCAAACCAAAGATTTCGCCACCGTGCACCGCCAGATTGACATCAAACAACACCTGGTTGTGCTGGTTCCCCTGACCAAAAGATAGGTTGAGGTTTTTCACCTCGATCATCGCCGCGGTATTTTGTGCGCCCATAGTCACTCCTTATTCACTCAGCCAGTCTGGATCGCGCTGCATGACCGGCAGACGCACACGAGGATGATCGATGTCCGGCAACGCATTGAGCAGTCCACGCGTGTAAGGATGCTGCGCGTTATCGAGATCGCACGCCGCGATGGACTCCACGACGCGTCCGGCGTACATCACCAGCACCCGGTCGCAGAAGCTGCGCACCAGATTGATATCGTGGCTGATAAAGATCAGCCCCAATCCGCGCTCCGACACCAAATCATCCAGCATCGAAAGCACCTGTAAACGCACCGACACATCAAGCGCCGAGGTTGGCTCGTCGGCGATGACGATTTCCGGCTCAGTGATCAACATCATGGCGATCATGATGCGCTGTCCCTGACCGCAGGAGACTTCGTGCGGATAAGGTGCATACACGCGTTCCGACTGGCGAATGCGTACCACATCCAGCATCGCCATGACTTTCTCTTTCGCCACGCGCTCTGGCACCTTGTGGTGCGCCAGATAGGCTTCAGCAATCTGATCGCCAACACATACCACCGGATTCAGCGAATACTTAGGATCTTGCATGATCATGGAAATACGCTTACCGCGGATCTGGCGCATCTGTGCTTCAGAAATATTGAGCAAGTCAGTCTGGCCGAAGCGCAGTATGTCGGCCATTACCCGTGCGCTGCGCGGGTGCAGATGCAGCAGCGCACGCCCGACCGTTGATTTACCCGAGCCGGATTCACCGACTATCGCTAGCTTCTCGCAGCCCAGGTTAAAGGAGACGCCGCGCACAGCATCTGTCACTGCGCCGTGGTTCATGAAGCTCACCTTGAGGTTTTCCACCTCCAGCAGCGGCGCGCCCTGAGTTGCACCCTTATTCGGTGCGAGGATCGAGGATGTCACGTAGGCCGTCTCCAAGAAAGTTAAACGCCAGGCTGTTCATCAGAATAGCCAACCCAGGAATGGTGACTAACCACCAGCACTCCATCATGTAGTGACGACCGGCAGAGATCATGGCCCCCCATTCAGGATCGGGCGGTTGAGCACCCAATCCCAAGAAGCCAAGCCCAGCAGCGGTCAAAATGATGCCCGCCATGTTCATGGTGATACGAATAATCACTGAAGGCAGACACAACGGCACAATGTGATACACCAGAATGCGCAGCGACGATGCGCCTTGCAGTTTTACCGCAGAAACGAAATCCGCCTGACGCAGTGACAGCGTTTCAGCACGAGCCAGACGTGCGATAGGCGGCCAGGCAGTGAGGGTAATGGCAATCACCACATGCTCTAACCCCGGCCCCAAGGCGGCTACAAACGCCAGTGCCAGCACCAGACTGGGGAAGGAGATAAAGATATCGGTGATGCGCATCAGGATGGTATCGACGATGCCGCCGTAGTAGCCCGCTACCACGGCGAGCATCAAGCCGATCGGACCAACGGTTACCGACACCAGCGCCACAATGTACAGCGTGATGCGTGAGCCATACACCAGACGGCTATACACATCGCGCCCAAACTCATCGGTACCAAACCAATGGGTTGCCCCCGGCGCTTGCAGAGCATTTGCCAGGTCTTGTACTAATGGATCGTGCGTTGCCAGCCAGGGCGCGAAAATGGCGATGACAATCAGCGACAGCACAATCAGCGAACCAATGGCCGTCAGTGGATTTTTCGCCAGCAGGCGCAGGAAATTGAACAGACGCGCGCCACGCACTCGAATTCGCCCATTTTTGGCTGCCGGCAAGGAGCCGATTACCGGTTCGGAAGACATACTCATGCGCGAGTCCTCGGATCGAAGATTTGATACAACATATCGGAGAGCAGGTTAAGGGTGACGAAAATCAGCCCCACCAGCAGCACGCAGCCCATCACCGCATTCATATCTCCCAGCAGCAGGCTGCCCGTCAGATAGGAACCAAAGCCCGGCCAGGAGAACACGGTTTCAATCAGCACCGCCCCCTCCAGCAGTGAGCCATACGCCAGCGCGACTACCGTCAGCAGTTGCACCAAAATATTGCGAAACGCATGCGCCCAAATCACCCGAAACTCAGACAGTCCTTTGACCTGTGCGGTGATGATGTACTCTTGCGACAGTTGTGCCAGCATAAAGCTGCGCGTCATACGGCTGATATAGGCCAGCGAATGGAAGCCAAGAATGGTGGCAGGCAACACCAGGTGGTTCAGAGCACTAAAGAAAACCGCCCACTCGCGCGCCAGTAAGGAATCCACCAGCAGTAAGCCGGTGCGGTTTTCCACCATGCCGTCCCACGCCATATCTACGCGCCCTGCGCCACCGACCCAGTTGAGCCAGGCGTAAAACACCAATAGCCCCATCATGCCGACCCAGAAAATCGGCGTGGAGTAACCCGCCAGGCTGATAAAGCGTACGATATAGTTCGCCAGCTTGCCGCGCCGCCGCCATCACGCCGAGCGACACACCCATCCAGGCACCGACGATAATCGCCATCGTTGCCAGTTCCACCGTTGCAGGAAATACACGGATAATGTCATACACTACCGGACGGCCGGTGAGCATCGCATTGCCCAAATCGCCGTGCAGCAATGAATTGAAGTAGATACCGAATTGAACATACGGCGGCTTATCCAGGCCTAGCTGCTGATAGGTACTTTGGTCAGCATCCTGACCGACGATCGCCAATACCGGATCGATCGGCATTACCCGACCAATAATGAAGGTCAGAATCAACAACCCAAACAGCGTGAAGGCAACCTGTAACAACCGCTTGGCTACGCGATAGGGTAACGCCACCGGTTTGAGCCAATCAGAGAAAACCATGTTCTTTCTCCCAGTCCAGCACCCGCAGCGTGTTTTCAAAGCCGTTCGGATAACCCGCTTCCGCCAGCAGCGCCTTGGCCTTCGGCACGTCCAGCTTGTAACCGGGGTTAGGCAGCGTGGCGTCCATTCCCGCCTGAATCGGGCGCTGGTGGTAGAAACCATAGCCTGGCATCACGGTCTTGTTGATACCGTCGTAATCGATGAGGTAGCGCACCGCTTCACGCACGGCAGCACAGGCTTTAACGTCCATCTGCGGGCTGGGTGCGAAGGATACCGGCGGCATCCAGGTGTGCAGCTTGATCGCCTTATAGCCGCGCGCCACCAGTTTCTCGGCAAACTGGCCGTACTCTTCCGGCGTCTAAAGGCCGCCTTCCAGCTCATCGCCGCACATGGTGCTGCCGTAAGCTGGCACTTTTTCACGAAAACCGCCCAGCAGTTTGTGTACTGGCATATTCAGGAAGCGGCCTTGCAGATCCCACAGCGCAGATTCCACGATAGAGATGGCGCGATCGGTCAGTTGGTTGGCGCTGCCGCGCTGCCAATGCACCAGATCTTGCCACAGACGTTCTCTGTCAAACGGGTTCTGCCCGATCAGCACCTTGCGGAAGAACGCGTTGATAATATGGGGACGAACCACTTCTGGTGGTGCAAATGCATAGCCCTGATGTCCATCGTCGGTGGTCAGCGTCAAGAGGGCCATCTTGGCCTGATTCTCTTCTCCTGGATGCGAATGTCCCGCACTGTCGGACACGCGACGAGTGGGATACGTAAAAACGGTGACATAAATGGATTCAATTTTCACGCGATTACCTACCTTAAAATTCAATAACATAGAGAAAACAACATTCAGGCCGACGGCGAGCGACAAACCCGATTTGTACTATCGCTACCCAGCCAGTGCGACTGAGACCGCGATCACAAAAGAAATGATGTATTAATTAAATAAAAATATCGTTTTATTATTTGTAATTATTGGTGTTACAACCTGGTGAGTCATTAGGCAATTTCTTTCAAATGCAGAAAATCCGGCGCAAATATTTGTGCAAGTGCCCATAAGCCTGTGAACAACATCACCAACGGTTCGGATTACCCGCACAATATGCGAGGATAATGCCGCTACTTTTGGTGTGCTGCGCAACGGCCAACCACTCCAGTTTGACGATCATGGTCGAGACGGTAAGCCTGCGCGAGAGGCTAACCATGTAACAGCCAGGCGCGAACACCGCACCAAAATCACACATCGCACTAATTCAGTGCATTTTAATGCACCATATTGGTGCCAATACGGTGTTTTCAGCTGCTACCGCCCCCTAAAGTGTGAGTAGTCACCAAAACAATAAAATGAAATACTGATTAATAAGCAATTTATATGCATAATTAATCGTTTCAACAATAATAAAAACGTGGCCTGAATATTGCTTTGATTACCACGTTCTCTGCTTAATGCGAGAGAGTCCGGTCAAGGGTCACCAGCAGCGTTCAGGCCGCGCGCGGAGCTATGCCTGCAAAAAGAAAATTGGAGTAATACGTGGAACAAATGACATTTTGGCAACTCATCAGTTTTGGTGAGAATGGCTGGGGAAGATTGGCTGCTGATGGGGACTGGAATGACCATGGCATTGGCATTAGGCGGTTTTTTATTAGGCGCACTCATCGGCACCCTCGGTGCCTGGTCAAAAATAGCTGGTAATCGGCCACTTCGCTTTGTGGCGGAATGCTACACCACCGTGACACGCGGCATTCCCGATCTGCTGATTATTTTCCTGCTCTACTTTGGCGGTAGCTCTGCACTAACGCTGCTGGCAAGCCTGTTTGGCCACAGCGGCTTTATCGGTTTTCCCGGCTATATCGCCGGGGTCATTGCCGTCGGCATATCCTCAGGGGCACAGCAAACAGAAGTGTTTCGCGGCGCATTCTACGCCGTAGCCAAAGGCGAGATAGAAGCCGCTAAAGCCTGCGGTATGCCTATCCTGCTGCGCCTGCGCCGCATTATTATTCCGCTGCCGCTGCCGCTGCCGCTGCCGCTGCCGCTGCCGCTGCTGCGCCATGCCATTCCCGCGTTCGGCAACGTCTGGCAACTGGTGCTGAAAGCCTCGGCGCTAGTGTCGGTAACCGGCGTGGCAGAACTGTTGACCCAGTCCCAGATCGGCGCAGGTTCCACAGGCAAACCATTTGATTTCTACATGGCTGCCACCATGATTTATCTGGTGATTTCGATTTTTTCCGGCTGGCTGATGCGCCGCGCGGAGGTACACTATTCGCGAGGTGTTAGACGGTAATGGACGCTACTTTTTTCTACGAAACCTTCCTGGAGATTATTCCCGGCATACCGCTCACACTCCAACTCGCGGTGGGATCGGTGCTGCTCGGCTTCTTTTTAGCCTTGACGCTGGCCGCGATGCAACTTTCTGGTAACCGGCTGCTGCAATCGGTCGCACGCCTGTATGTGCTGTTCTTTCGTGGCACACCGCTACTGGTGCAGTTGTTCCTTATCTACTACGGTTTAGGGCAATTCAGTTGGGTGCGAGAAAGCGTGCTGCGGCCAATACTGCGCGAACCATATTGGTGTGCGCTACTGTCATTGACGCTTTGCACCGGCGCTTACGCCAGCGAAATCATTCGTGGTGGTTTGCTATCGGTGCCCGCCGGGCAGATCGAAGCGGCGCGCGCCTGTGGCATGCCATCCTGGAAAATATTTACCCGCATCGTGTTTCCGCTCGCCATTCGCCAGGTCCTGCCTGCCTACGGCAACGAATTGATCTCCATGATCAAATCCACCTCGCTTGCGTCCATCATCACGCTGATGGAAATCACCGGCATCGCGGCACGCTTGATTGCGGAAACCTACCGCGCACTGGAAGTGTTTCTGGTAGCGGGAGCCATTTATCTGCTGATCAATTTGGTGCTTACCAGCCTGCTGGCTTTTGTCGAACACCGTATGACGCCGTATCTGCGCGCACCGCAGTCGCTGGCTGAAGTTAAGAATATGAAAGGAAACCCATCATGAGTACCGCCGCTATCAGCCTGCGCAACATTCACAAGCGTTTCGGCTCACTGGAAGTCCTGAAAGGGATCTCGTTTTAAGACAGTCATGGCGAGGTCGTCTCGATTCTGGGTTCTTCCGGCTCGGGCAAATCCACCCTGCTGCGCTGTACCAACCTGCTTGAAATCCCCGATCATGGCGAAATTATTGTGGGCGGCGAAACCATCGCGATGAAAGTGAATCGCCAAGGTCAAAACCGTCCAGCCAGCTCGAAACAGATCGACCGTATCCGTACCCAGCTTGGCATGGTGTTTCAAAACTTCAATCTGTGGTCGCACAAAACCGTACTGGAAAACGTGATTGAAGCGCCGATCCACGTACTGAAACGCGCCCCGCAGGACGCCAAAGAGCATGCAGAGCAGTTGCTTGAGAAGGTCGGGCTGGCGGATAAACGTCATTACTACCCTTCCCACATTTCTGGTGGGCAGCAACAGCGTGCCGCGATTGCATGTGCGCTGGCCATGTCACCCAAGGTGATGCTGTTTGATGAACCCACATCAGCGCTGGATCCGGAGTTGGTCGGAGAAGTGCTGCGCGTGATGCGCCAGTTAGCCTATGAAGGTATGACCATGCTGGTCGTAACCCATGAAATGGACTTTGCGCGTGAAGTCTCTAACCGCGTGGTGTTCCTGCATCAGGGTGAGATCGAATAACAAGGCACGCCGGAACAGATGTTTACTGCCAGCCAGTCAGCTCGTTTCCGCCAGTTTATTGCCAGTTGGTAACAGAACTGCGTTTATCAACACAATGCTAGTCTTAAGAACACAACAGACAACCACCAGGAGATACCTCAATGATAAAAACCAAACTCGCTGCCGCCGCCTATGCGCTTTGTCTGGCTGGCGCACTCTCTACGTCATTCAATGCTGCGGCAGAAGCCGGTAAAACCTGGAGCACCGTGCGCATCGCCACTGAAGGTGCTTATCACCCGTACAACTTCACCAAGCCAGACGGTACGCTGGATGGCATGGAAATTGAGCTGTACAAAGTGCTGTGCGACAACATGAAAGTAAAATGCGAGATCATGGTGCAGCCGTTTGTCAGCAGCATTCCGGCGCTGAACGCCGGTAAGTTTGATGCCATCATCTCCGGCATGTCTGCCACGCCGAAGCGCCGTGAAGTGATCGATTTCAGCCAGCCCTACACGCAGGCGGGCCAAACCTTTGCCGTGCTGAAATCCAGCCCGCTGGCATCGCTGCCGGATCTGGGCACCCGTTTCTCCCTCAATGAGAAAGATGAAGTCACTGCCATCGCTGAAGTTGAAAAATTGCGCCCGCTGCTTAAAGGCAAAACCATTGGCGTTCAGTCTGCCTCGATCGCCAGCACGCTGTTGGATAAATACTTCAAAGGCATGATGACCGTACGCGAATACAAAACCATGCAAGAGCACGATCTGGATCTGAAAGCCGGTCGCGTCGATCTGGTTATCGGCTCAGCGCCTTACATGAAAAATACCGCTGACAAATCAAACGGCGAAATCGTGATGGCTGGCCCGCAGTTTATCGGCGGCATTTTGGGCAGCGGCTCATCCATCGGCCTGCGTAAAAGCGATCCTGAGCTGAAAGCCATGTTTGATAAAGCCATCGACCAGGCTAAAGCAGACGGTACCATCAAGAAGCTGAGTGAAAAATGGTTTGGCATGGATACCACCCCGCTCTGATCGCCTTCTCGCGAACCTAATGTGAACCACGAACGTGGCGTCTGATTGACGCCACGTCTTCTTTATTTCCCACCGTATTCACGGTTATCACCGCAGGAGCACCTGATCCATGACTTCGCCATCAGAACAACACACCTTGCCCGCCATAGACACACACCGTTAGCGCCCTGCGCGAACTGATTGCCGCGAAAAATCCGCAGTTCACCGCGCTCAGCGATAGCATCTGGGATGTACCGGAACTCAACTATGAAGAAACCCGCTCTGCTGCACTGCATGAAGCGGTACTCAAGCAGGAAGGCTTTCGCCTGACAACGGGTATTGCCGGGATGCCAACCGCCTTGCTGGGCTAATTTGGTTCCGGTAAACCGGTGATTGCCCTACTGGGTGAATACGATGCGTTGCCGGGCCTGAGCCAGCAAGCGGGCGTCGCTGAGCCTTGCCCTATCGATGCGGGTGGTAACGGTCACGGCTGCGGCCACAATTTGCTTGGCACCGCCGCATTGCAGGCCGCCACTGCGGTAAAAGATTACCTGCAACAGCATCAGTTATCCGGCACCGTGCGCTTTTACGGTTGTCCGGCGGAAGAGGGCGGCTCCTCCAAAGGTTTTATGGTCAAAGAGGGCGTATTTGACGATGTGGATATTGCCATCTGCTGGCACCTAGCCACCTTTACCGGCGTTAACAGCCCGGATTCTCTGGCTTGCAACGAACTGAACTTTTATTTCAAAGGCCGCGCTTCGCACGCCGCCAGCAGCCCACATCTGGGACGCAGTACGCTGGATGCCGTAGAGCTGATGAACGTTGGCGTTAACTACATGCGCGAACACATGCCGTCATCGGCGCGCGTGCACTACGCCATCACCGGCAGCGGTGGTCATGCACCTAACGTCGTTCAGGCCAACGCAACGGTACGCTATCTGGTACGGACGCGTCAGTTACCTGAACTTCACCAGTTAGTGAAACGTGTGAAGAAAATCGCACAAGGTGCAGCGCTGATGACCGAAACAGAAGTGAGTTGGGAAGTGATCAGCGGCGATGCCAACTGCACCGTGATGCAGTTGGCATCGCGGGTGACAATACTCAACCCCAACCCGATGCCGCCGTAGCGCGTGTCCATGCGGACAAACGCCTTGCTCAATTCGCCAACTTTGCTTTCATCAATGCCTGACCCTTGGTCACGCACCTGCAAGGTGATTTCCGGGTCGGCGGTAAGTCGCACGGTAATCGTGCTCTCTGGGGGACTGTAACGGTGGGCGTTTTCGATCAAATTACGCAGCAGCAGTTGCAGTAACGTGGCATCGCCCTGTATCGCCACATCTCCCTCGTTGATTTGCCAGTCAATACGCTGGTTGCGCTGACTGACCATCTCTTCCACCGCATCCTGTATGGGGACAATCACATCCTGAGTCAGCGAAACCTGTTGGTAGTGGCCGGCGGAAAACGCCACGGCGGCGCGTGCCAACTGAAGCAGTTGTTCAACGGTTCGTGTCATGGTATCGATGCGTGCAATCAGCGGTTGGCAATCGATCCCGTGACGCTGCTGCTGGAGTTCCAGGTGCAGCCGTATTCCCGCCAGCGTGGTACGTAATTCATGCGCGACGTCAGCGGTAAATTGGCGCTCTCGTTCCAGTGTTTCATTCAGGCGCACAAAGAGTTGGTTCATGGAGCGTGTCACGGCGGCAATCTCTTCCACCTGCTGATAATCGGCGATCGATTCGCGTATTTCCTTGGCGATATGCTCGTTGCGCGCGTGTTCGCTCAGCGTTTTATCCACCAGGAACTCGATCTGCTCATTACTTTCATGCCATAGCCAGGCGACACTGATGAGCTGACACGTCAGCAAAATACATCCCAGCGCGATGATAAGCCTCCAGCGCATGCTGGCCGCAGGGGGAGACATCGAGCTGAAAATGCGTTTCATGATTCATCCTCGGTGGTGAACAGGTAACCGAAGCCACGCAAGGTACGGATGCGCGCTTTGCCGATTTTTTGTCGTAAATGATGAATGTGAACTTCAAGTGAGTTTGAGGCGGGATCGTCATTCCAACTGTAAATATCCTGATGCAGCAGTTCACGGTGAACGGGCTGCCCGGCTTTTAATACCAGCCTTGCGAGAATCGCAAACTCTTTGGGCGTCAGAATAACCGATTTGTGCTTCAGGCTCACCTGTTGAGTCGTGAGGTCAAGACAGAGATCACCTACCACAACCAGATTGTCGCTTGCGCCTTGGTGGCGGCGGATCAGGGCTCTGACGCGTGCCGGCAGCTCCGTCAGCGCAAACGGCTTAACCAGATAGTCATCGGCTCCTGAATCCAGCCCGCTGACGCGATCGTCGACGGTATCGCGGGCGGTCAGGATTAATACGGGCATATGCTGGTGCTGTTTGCGCCAACGAGCCAGCAGTTGCAAGCCATCGCCATCCGGTAGCCCGAGATCCAGAACCACCAGACTGTATGGTGCGCTGTTTAACAGCGCATCCGCCTGCTTGGTTCCGCACGCGCAGTCGCAGGCGTACCCTTCCTGGCTGAGCGCCAGTAACAGTCCCTCTTGCAGTAAGGCATCATCTTCTACAATCAACAATCTCACGCAGTTTTATCCCGACATCCCTTGAGGATATCCCATTCAGGCTGATATTCGTTGGTAGTCACATTAAGCATTCCCAGTATGGTGTGAAACAGATTGTCTTGCGAATAACTTTGCGTTTGCGCGCGTTGTCGCAAACATGTCTCCTGCACGGCAAATTGTTGCTGGTAGTCGTGCGATAACCACATCAACATCGGAATATGCGTTTGTTGTGACGGGGCTACGGCATAGGGCATGGTGTGTAAATAAACACCGTCTTCCCCCAATGATTCTCCATGGTCGGAGAGATAAACCAATGCGGTATTGAACTTATCCTGATGGTTTTTCAGCAGCTCGATAACGTGGTTTAATGTGTTATCCAGGTAAAGCAGCGTGTTGTCATAGGTGTTGGTTAACGCCTCTCGGGAACAGTTCTGAATCTGGTTAGTGTCGCAGGTCGGTGTAAAGTGTTTGAACGCCTCGGGATAGCGTTTGTAATAGGCCGGCCCGTGGCTGCCAATCGTGTGCAGCACAATAATGGCATCGCTGTTCAGTTGATTGATATGCTCTCCCACGCCAATGAACAGCGCCTCATCGTAGCATTCTCCGCCGCTGCATAAGCCCGGTGCTGCGATGCTGGGAATATCTTTGCTGGGAACCCGATCGCAGACGCCCTTGCACCCGCCGTCATTTTCCTGCCACAACACATTGATGCCGGCGCGCTGAACAATATCCAGCAGCCCTTCCTGATGGCTGGCCAATGCGGCATCGTATTGCGTGCGTGGCATGTTAGAGAACATGCAGGGCACTGAAACGCCAGTAGAGGTGCCACAGGACTGGGTATTAGGAAAATAGATCACGTTGGCTTTTTTCAACTGCTGGTTGGTCTCTTTGCTGTATCCCCCCAGAGAGAAGTTTTCAGCGCGGGCGGTTTCCCCTACCACCAAAATGATTAGGTTTTTCTTACCATTAGCGTTTGCAGGACGTGGTCCCTGGTGTGCATCCAGGCCGATTTGCACCAATGGCTGATTGGCCAACGCCCGATGTTTAAAGTAGGAAAGATTGGCGGCTATCACATTGCTGGGGGTAATGGATTTCACCAACTCCTTGTTATTTCGCATTAATGACGCGTAATCTTTGTAAAATAGCGTGGCGACGAGCAATATTATCAACACTGACAGTGCGATAATCAAAAAGCGCTGACCCATACTGATCATGGTAAATGCTGTCGGTTTTATTTTTACCCACAAGGCGAAGCCGGCAGGCAAGACCCCGAACAGCAATACCCAGAGTGCCAGTTGCGGGGTTAACAGATCGACAGATTCCGACACGTTGGTTTCCATCACATTCTGTATCATGGTGCGATCGATAATAATGCTGTAGTTCAGCATGAAATATTGCACTGAAGCGCCCGCGATCAGCAGCGCGGCAATTGCCCATTGACGCAGATAGGGAATGGCGAACAGGGTAAAGACGATATTCAGTACGGCGAAAATCACCAACGGCATGCTCAGGAAAAAAGGCAGCGTGGCGCGCTGGCTGAAATCTAGCAGGTGCATCGTTTGACGATAGTAAGCAACGTTTTGCACCAGTGTGATAAAGGCGGAGAAAAACAGCACGTAGCCGATGCTTGTCCACTCGGGGCGGGAAAGGGTAAAACGAATTTTCATGGCTATCTCAATGAATAAAGACAAAATGAGTGATAGCGCGTGACGTTAAGATATTAAAATTAAGCCAACCTTAAGATGACGTTCAGATGTCGTGTAAAAGGGGGTAGAACCGTGAAATGCGGGGACGGGAGAAGGGACATTTGGTAGACTTAATGTCCTGTCTATGGTGGGTGCCTAAACGCTTAAGGCAATTAAATAGATGATGTCGAGGATGGTGTCAGTCATGTCAAATTCGCTTGTGTCTGGCGAATCAAATGAACTTGATTTGCTGGAGGAACGGCCGTTTAACCAGACGGACCATGAGATCCTGAAATCTTACGAGGCGGTGGTAGACGGTCTGGCGATGCTGATCGGTGAACACTGTGAAATCGTGTTGCACGCGTTAGAAGATCTTAAATGCTCTGCGGTGCGCATTGCCAACGGCGAACACACCGGGCGTAAAATCGGTTCACCGATTACCGATCTGGCGTTGCGTATGCTGCACTATATGGCGGGAGAAGACAGTAGCGTATCCAAAGCGTACTTCACTCGAGCCAAAAGCGGTGTGCTGATGAAATCAGTCACTATCGCCATTCGTAACCGCGAGCAACGTGTGATCGGCCTGCTGTGCATCAACATGAACCTTGATGTGCCTTTTTCCCAGATTGTGCAGACATTTATTCCGCCGGAAACCCATGAAGTGACCTCATCGGTGAACTTTGCCTCCTCCGTGGACGATCTCGTTGCGCAGACGCTCGAGTTCTCTATTGAAGAAGTGAACGCGGATCGCAACGTATCTAACAATGCCAAGAACCGGCAAATTGTGCTGAACCTCTATGAAAAGGGTATTTTCGATATAAAAGACGCGATCAATCAGGTGGCGGATCGCTTGAATATTTCCAAGCACACCGTTTACCTCTACATTCGCCAGTTTAAAAACGGTGATTTCAGCGGGCACGACCGCTAATGTTGCGTTATTGCCTCTTGGTGACAGGCCCGGCATACGGTACGCAGCAGGCGAGTAGCGCGCTGCTGTTTGCCCTGGCTTTGATTGCACAAGGGCACAGCCTGGAAAGCGTATTTTTTTATCGGGAAGGGGTGCTGAACGCCAGTCAACTGACGTCTCCCGCGAATGACGAGTTCGATTTGACGCGTGCGTGGCAGCAGTTGTGGGCAATGCACCAGGTGACGCTGAATGTTTGCGTGGCTGCCGCACTGCGTCGCGGTATCACGGACTGTGAACAGGAAAGGCTGCTCGAACTGCCTGCCTCTAATCTGCAACCGGGTTTTTCACTGAGCGGGTTAGGTGAACTGGCTCAGTCCGTGTTGACGTGCGATCGCGTCGTACAGTTTTAAGGAGCGATAATGAAACGCATCGCTTTTTTGTTTACCCATGCTCCGCACGGTGACGCGTCGGGGCGAGAAGGGCTGGATGCCTTATTGGCCACCTCGGCGCTGAGCGATGATATTGGTGTGTTTTTTATCGGTGACGGTGTGCTACAACTGTTGCCCGACCAGCAACCTGACACCATTCTGATGCGTAACTACATTGCCACGTTTGGCGTGCTACCGCTGTACGATATCGAGCGCTGCTATCTGTGCGCGGTGTCTGCCGATCAGCGCGGCCTGAACGCGGATACGGCATGGGTGATTGATGTTGAACGGCTTGCGCCGGATGCCCTGCGTGCAACGCTTGCCGACTATGACACTGTCCTTACGTTTTAATTTGAGAGTGTTTCATTTGAGAGTGCTACGCTTATGCAGCCTGTGACCCAATCTCTGAAAACGCGCTTGCACACGCTTTCACGTTCGCCCTATCACACCGATATAGACGCTATGTTGCGTTGCGTGTTGCCACAGGATGCGCTGCTGCTGCTGCAAGACGGCGTTATTGCCGCGTTGGGGCAGGGGAACGTGGTGGCGCGCCTGCTGGCATTGGGCATTCCTGTCTACGCGTTGCAGGAAGATGTGAATGCCCGTGGGTTGGCAGAACAAATATCAACCAGTATTCTACTGGTCGACTATACTGAATTTGTCCGGCTGACCGCCCAACACGCTGTGCAACTGGCGTGGTGATGCTGAAATTTTGACTATTTCTTGACTCTTTTCACCGTCAGCCCTAAAATTCTGCGTCCCCATATTTTACTCTGTAATATATGGGGCGATTTATCACGTGTTTACGAAGCGAAAAAAACCAGGAGTTTTTAATGGCAACAATTAACCAGCTGGTTCGCAAACCGCGCTCTCTGAAGGTTGCAAAAAGCAACGTTCCTGCGCTGGAAGCGTGCCCGCAAAAACGTGGTGTATGTACTCGCGTATATACCACCACTCCGAAAAAACCAAACTCCGCACTGCGTAAAGTATGCCGTGTGCGTTTGACTAACGGTTTTGAAGTGACTTCCTACATCGGTGGTGAAGGTCACAACTTGCAGGAACACTCCGTGATCCTGATCCGTGGCGGTCGTGTTAAAGACCTCCCGGGTGTGCGTTACCACACCGTACGTGGTGCACTGGACTGCTCTGGTGTTAAAGATCGTAAGCAGAGCCGTTCCAAGTACGGCGTTAAGCGTCCCAAGGCTTAATGGTTCTCCGTTAAGTAAGGCCAAACGTTTTAACTTAAATGTCAAACTAAACTCGTAGAGTTTTGGACAATCCTGAATTAACAACGGAGTATTTCCATGCCACGTCGTCGCGTCATTGGTCAACGTAAAATTCTGCCGGATCCTAAGTTCGGATCTGAATTACTGGCCAAATTTGTAAACATTCTGATGGTAGACGGTAAAAAATCTACCGCAGAAGCAATCGTCTATACCGCGCTGGAAACCATGGCACAGCGTTCTGGTAAAAACGAACTGGAAGCTTTCGAAGTCGCTCTGGACAACGTTCGTCCGACTGTCGAAGTTAAGTCCCGCCGTGTAGGTGGTTCAACTTACCAGGTTCCGGTTGAAGTCCGTCCGGTCCGTCGTAATGCCTTGGCAATGCGTTGGATCGTTGAAGCTGCTCGTAAACGCGGTGATAAATCGATGGCTTTGCGCCTGGCGAACGAACTTTCTGATGCAGCAGACAACAAAGGTACTGCTGTTAAGAAACGTGAAGACGTTCACCGCATGGCCGAAGCCAACAAGGCGTTCGCTCACTACCGCTGGTAATTCCCGCGGGCTAATCAGGCGGGCGTGCTTTGCGGCCCGCCCGTTTGTGTTAACTGATGAATTGAACGTCCGAAGATATAGAGGAAACAAATGGCTCGTACAACACCCATTGCACGCTACCGTAATATCGGTATCAGTGCACACATCGACGCCGGTAAAACCACCACGACTGAACGTATTCTGTTCTACACAGGTGTAAACCACAAAATCGGTGAAGTTCACGACGGCGCCGCCACGATGGACTGGATGGAGCAGGAGCAAGAGCGTGGGATTACCATTACCTCAGCTGCGACTACTGCGTTCTGGTCTGGTATGGCGAAGCAGTTTGAGCCGCACCGCGTAAATATCATCGACACCCCGGGACACGTTGACTTCACTATCGAAGTAGAACGTTCCATGCGTGTTCTTGATGGTGCAGTCATGGTTTACTGTGCTGTTGGTGGTGTTCAGCCGCAGTCTGAAACCGTATGGCGTCAGGCTAACAAATACAAAGTTCCGCGCATCGCGTTCGTTAACAAAATGGACCGTATGGGCGCGAACTTCCTGAAGGTCGTTGGTCAGATCAAATCCCGTTTGGGTGCGAACCCGGTTCCGCTGCAATTGGCGATTGGTGCTGAAGAAGGTTTCACCGGTGTTGTTGACCTGGTGAAAATGAAAGCGATCAACTGGAACGAAGCCGACCAAGGCGTCACCTTCGAATACGAAGACATCCCTGCTGATATGCTGGAACTGGCTGACGAATGGCACCAGAACCTGATCGAATCCGCTGCGGAAGCTTCCGAAGAGCTGATGGAGAAATACCTGGGCGGTGAAGAACTGACTGAAGAAGAGATCAAAAAAGCTCTGCGTCAGCGCGTTCTGAACAACGAAATCATCCTGGTTACCTGTGGTTCTGCCTTTAAAAACAAAGGTGTACAGGCGATGCTGGATGCGGTAGTTGATTACCTGCCATCTCCGGTCGATGTACCGGCGATCAACGGTATGCTGGATGACGGTAAAGACACGCCGGCTGAACGTCACGCAAGTGATGATGAGCCGTTCTCTGCGCTGGCATTCAAAATTGCTACCGACCCGTTTGTAGGTAACCTGACGTTCTTCCGCGTGTACTCCGGTGTGGTTAACTCCGGTGATACCGTGCTGAACTCCGTGAAAGCGGCGCGTGAGCGTTTCGGTCGTATCGTTCAGATGCACGCTAACAAACGTGAAGAGATCAAAGAAGTTCGCGCTGGTGACATCGCGGCAGCCATCGGTCTGAAAGACGTGACCACTGGGGATACCCTGTGCGATCCGGATTCTCCGATCATCCTGGAACGTATGGAGTTCCCGGAGCCGGTTATCTCTATCGCCGTTGAGCCGAAAACCAAAGCTGACCAGGAAAAAATGGGTCTGGCTCTGGGCCGTCTGGCGAAAGAAGACCCGTCCTTCCGCGTATGGACTGACGAAGAATCCAACCAGACCATCATCGCCGGTATGGGTGAGCTGCACCTCGACATCATCGTTGACCGTATGAAACGTGAGTTCAACGTTGAAGCGAACGTCGGTAAACCTCAGGTTGCTTACCGTGAAGCGATTCGCGCGAAAGTTACCGATATTGAAGGTAAACACGCCAAGCAGTCTGGTGGTCGTGGTCAGTATGGTCACGTGGTTATCGACCTGTATCCGCTGGAGACGGGCTCAAATCCGAAAGGCTATGAGTTCATCAACGACATAAAAGGTGGTGTAATTCCTGGTGAATACATCCCTGCCGTTGATAAAGGTATTCAGGAACAGCTGAAAGCGGGCCCGCTGGCGGGTTACCCGGTGGTCGATCTCGGCGTGCGTCTGCACTTCGGTTCTTACCATGACGTTGACTCCTCTGAACTGGCGTTTAAACTGGCTGCGTCTATCGCCTTTAAAGATGGCTTCAAAAAAGCAAAACCTGTTCTGCTTGAGCCGATCATGAAGGTTGAAGTAGAAACGCCGGAAGAGAACACCGGTGACGTAATCGGTGACCTTAGCCGTCGTCGTGGTATGCTGCGTGGTCAGGAATCTAACGTCACTGGCGTTGTGATTCATGCCGAAGTTCCGCTGTCTGAAATGTTCGGATACGCAACTCAACTGCGTTCTCTGACCAAAGGCCGTGCTTCTTACTCCATGGAGTTCCTGAAGTACGATGATGCGCCGAACAACGTTGCTCAGGCTGTTATTGAAGCTCGTGGTAAATAATTACCAAGCCTAATACATTGATCCCATGCCCTCTCCTCAGGGGAGGGTATTTGAGTAAGGAATATAGCCGTGTCTAAAGAAAAATTTGAACGTACTAAACCCCACGTTAACGTCG
>NZ_JAFJYB010000006.1 GCF_018777385.1 Candidatus Symbiopectobacterium endolongispinus
ACAAATGATTGAATCGCAGCAGGCGCAAACCCTGGGCGATGTGGTAAAGAATGATGCGTCGGTGCAAAGCGTGCGCGGCTACGGCAACTTTGCGGAAGCCTACCGTATTCGCGGCTTTAAACTGGACGGCGATGACATCACTATGAGCGGCCTGTTTGGCGTGATGCCGCGTCAGATTGTTTCCACCAATATGATTGACCGGGTTGAGATCCTAAAAGGATCCAACGCGTTTCTTAACGGTGTTTACGCCGGTTGTAGCGGTGTGGGTGGTTCGGTGAACGTGGGGCCTAAACACGCTGATGACGTGCCTCTAACGCGCGCCACGATCGACTACACCTCTTCCTCACAGGTTGGGGGCGCGCTCGATATTGGGCGACGTTTTGTCGATGATAACCGCTTTGGCGTGCGCGTTAACCTGCTGCACCGGGAAGGTGAAGCCGCGATTGACGATCAGCGCGAGCGGGTGTCGCTGGCCGCTGTCGGGCTGGATTATCGTGGCGATTGTTTCCGTACCTCGCTGGATGCGGGCTACCAGCACCAGTATCTTCACGGTGGCCGTCTGGGGATTAACGTTTCGGCTACCGGGTTACAAGCCATCCCTGAACTGCCAACTAATACCCACAACTACAGCCAGCGCTGGGTCTATACCGACATGAAATCCCGCTTCGGGATGCTGCGCGGCGAGTACGATCTGGATAATCATTGGACGCTCTATTCTGGCCTTGGCATGAGCAACACCGAAGAGATAGGTAATTACAGCACGCCAAAACTGACAGCAGCTGGTGACGGCAGCGCTACCTGGCTGGATGCCACTTTGACCAAAACGCGCGCAGGTGCCAATGACGGCAATGATGTGGTGGGTACACCTGGTTACCAACTGGTCTTTGGCAGTGAATATGATGTCCCTTCGGTGGAGGGGTTGACGTTGTCTGGCACCGTGTTGCGCTACGGTTCACAATACGCCAACGAAGCCAATACGTTAAAACTGAAACCGTGGACGCGGTTGGATCTGGGCGTGCGTTACAGTATGCCACTGAATGACCACACGCTGGTGTGGCGTGCCAACGTCGAGAACGTCACTAACGAGAAATATTGGGCATCGGTGGATGATACTGGCACATACGTGACACAGGGCGATCCGCGCTCGCTGAGACTCTCGGTATCCGTGGATTTCTAGTACTGACCGCGCCTGTTGCCATGGTGTACTGGCGCAGGCGCGTTATTGTTTACAGCGGCAATTCCATGATCACCGCATCTTCGCGCCCGTTGTCTGCCGGGTAATAGTTACGCCGCAGCGACACTTCGTTAAACCTCAATTGCTCATACAGGGCGATGGCGTTGGATGCACGAACCTCCAGCCACAGCGTGGTAATGCCGCGCGCCTCCAGCGTTTCAATCAGTTGTTCCAGCAGATGCCAAGCGTGGCTTGCCTTTTCGATGGCAAAGGCGGCAGGCAAATCGTGGGACGTGATGGGAGAAATAACGTGCATGATAAACAACCTGAATTAATGGGCCTCTGAGGCTGCCAGCAAGGGAAGATGTTCACTGATTTGTTGCCACAGGGCGCGTTTGGCACTGGGGTTGGCGTAAAGTTCGTCCAGCGTCGGACTACTCAATTGCACCCCCGTCCAGGCGGGCGGCACATCAACCCCCAGACACCAGCTATGGCAATGCGTCGAGGTGGGCAGCATGGCAGCCTGTTCCGGTGTGAGCGGGTACACTTGTTCGGGGCGCAGTGACAAACTGTGCAGCACATCGCCAATCAGAGGGTCATGGGCGGTGGGGAGCAAAGCGACAACAATCACCAGACGCGTTTGTGCGGGCAGGGTAACGGCAATCTCGCCCTGCAACACCGTGGGGCGGCGTAACGTCCACTGCGTAATCCCCATCTGTTGTAAAAGCCAATCGCGTCTTGGTGCCATGATATACAGTGCTCTGTTCGCCATGATAGCCGCGCTATGCTAACAAACCGCCAATAAAGTGAACCGGCAGCAGTGCGTTCCCCTTTAAGCCTGGTAATGGCCAACGCCGTATTTTTCACACCGCCTCAGTGAAAAATAAAATATCTCACGTTAATGACGCTTCAATGTGATTTGCTGCAAGGAGTGCCATATGCGCTCTTTGTCACCGTCTTTTAAGTTAGCTTGGTTAAGAACACGGAGAAAGGCGACTTTGTTGGTGAATTGTTCGCCTTGGGTCAAGGTTGCAGTAATACAAGAGAGAATGTCGGTGTTCAATACGCTTATTTTTGATCTTACTTGAGGCAATGGATTGGGGCGCCAGCCACTTTCTGCAACAAACAACCAGTCAGCGCGGTAACGATATTGGATGGCCTTGGCGGCATCCATCTGCGCCTGGATAAACGGCTTTACCGACTCGCCGAGCAACCCGAGCTTTTCTGCCACCGCGACGGAGTTGGTCATCACGTTGACTTCCTGAGGCACGTCTTCAATGGCAAGGTGTTTTTCCGCTTTATACCCTGCAACATCCTTCATGTAAGACAAACGCTGGTTAATCAATGAGGCCAGATCGCTGCATTGTGTGGGGGAGGCTAATGCCGTTTCGGAAAAGAACAGTCCGGCTAAAAGTAGCGACCTTGCTGACACTTTACTAAACATTTAACGTCACCTTTTGCTATTAGGGGGATATGCCTTCGATGTAGGTTCCAACGATGGGAATAATAGCGGGTCAGCCAAACGCGTTGATAAACGCTGGCTTAATAGAGCGTCATCTCGTGTACCTGTGCGTCATCTTCAAGGCTGGCAACTGCATTGTGTTAGCGTTCTTGCCGTTTTGCTCCCCTGAAACCGGGATAATTTAGGGTATAATCGCCGTTCTATTTTTGAGGAATGAACACCTGATGTCAGCATTAACCCCCGCCAGTGAAGTGATACTGTGCCACAGTGACGAATTTATTTCCCGCCGTGTGCTGTTTGCCGGCGACATTCAAGACACGTTACCAGCGCAGTTTGACGCGGCGGAGTTGCACGCGCATCTCACGCAATATCACCATTGGCTGCCGCTGAACAAAACCATGGGCGACAACGCGCAGTTTGGTTTGCTGGTGGATGCTGAGCAGGTGGCCACCTGCGATACCATGATTTACTACTGGCCGAAGAGCAAACAGGAAGCGCAGTTCCAGTTCGCCAACCTGTTATCGCATCTTGCCGTTGGCAGCGAGATTTTTGTGGTGGGTGAGAACCGCAGCGGTGTGCGTAGCGCGGAAGGTATTCTCGAAGACTTTGCACCGTTAACCAAGATTGACAGCGCGCGGCGCTGTGGGCTTTATCATGGCCGATTAGAGGCTTCTGCTGAATTTAATCTCGATGACTGGAAAGACAGCTATTACGTTGAGGATGTGTCGGTCGCGACCTTGCCCGGTGTCTTTAGCCGTGATGGTCTCGATGTCGGCAGCTCGCTGCTGTTATCTACCTTTGCGCCGCACATGAAAGGCAAGGTGCTGGATATTGCCAGCGGCATTGGCGTGGTGGCGGCGGTGTTGGCAAAACAGTCGCCAAAGCTGCTTTTGACGCTGAGTGATGTCAACGCTGCGGCGTTGTTGACCAGCCGTGCGACGCTGGCGTTAAACGACTTGGAAGGCGATGTGATTGCCAGCGACGTCTACTCGGATATTGCCGGACGTTTTGACCTGATCGTCTCCAACCCACCGTTCCATGATGGCTTGCAAACCAGCATGAGTGCGGCCGATCGTCTGATTCGTGAAGCCCCCAAGCACCTGAATATTGGCGGGCAGTTACGCATTGTCGCTAACGCCTTCCTGCCTTATCCGGCATTGCTGGATGCCACTTTTGGTAACCACGAAGTGCTGGCGCAAACCGGACGCTTCAAGGTGTATCAGGCCACATTAACGCGTGCCAGTAAGCATGCCAAACCGGCTGCGCGCTAACCATATGCGGGCCTCGGTGATACACCTAGGCCTCAGGTTGATAAAGATGAGATCTTTCTCTCTTGTCATCCTCGACGAAAGCCGGGGATCTCTGTCAGAAGAAACGCGTTTAGTTTGTACGAGATTCCCGCCTGCGCGGGAATGACGGGATGTATGCGAGAATGACTGTTTTAAGTGGGTCGTCAGTAACCTGACAGCGTGTTTTTGTGCTCATCGCTGTTAGCGGAGATTATTAATGGTAGCCATGCTCTCCGTGCCGTAACGATCGCCCGCTGCTGCGGCGAAGGGAAAGATGGCTTCAATCGCTGCCAGTTCCTCTGGTGTTAGCTGAACGTCCAGTGCGGCGATATTCTCTTCCAGATAGCGACGGCGTTTAGTGCCAGGAATTGGCACGATATCGTCACCCTGCGCCAATACCCATGCCAGTGCCAACTGCGAAGAGGTGACGCCTTTTGCTCGCGCCAGTTTTTCTACTTGCTCAACCAGCGCTAGGTTTTTGGCAAAGTTATCCCCCATAAAGCGCGGATTGGTGCGGCGGAAATCATCCGGAGCCAAATCTTCCGGGCTGCGTAACGTACCGCTCAAAAAGCCACGCCCGAGCGGGCTATAGTGGACAAAACCAATCCCCAACCGGCGGCACGCCGGGAGGATCTCCGCTTCCACATCGCGCGTCCAGAGAGAATACTCTGTTTGCAGCGCGGTAATCGGGTGTTCACGGTGTGCGCGCTCCAACAATGAAACCGGCGCTTCACTTAATCCGATATAGCGGATCTTGCCGGCGGTCACCAAATCGCTCAATGCGCCAACGGTTTCTTCAATCGGTATGCTCGGATCGACGCGGTGCTGATAGTAAAGATCGATCTCATCGACACCGAGACGCTTCAGGCTGCCTTCGACCGCCTGGCGTACATAATCCTGGCGACCACAGACACCGCGTGCATGCGGGTTGCTTGGATCGCGCCTTATCCCAAACTTGGTGGCAAGGACCACCTGTTGGCGTTTGCCTTTGATGGCGCGCCCAACCAACACTTCATTGGTGTGTGGGCCGTACATATCGGCGGTATCCAGCAGCGTGACGCCCAGTTCCAGCGCGCGGTGCAGCGTGACGATGGCCTCTTTTTCATCCTGCGCGGTCGAGTAAAAATCGCTCATGCCCATGCAGCCAAGCCCGATTCTGGAAACCAGCGGTCCTGTTTTGCCAAGTTGACGTTGTTGCATTGTGTGTTCTCCCTCGCTCGTAAGATGGAAGCAGTGTGATTGTTCAGAGAATAAAGATAAATAGCGGATAATGTGCAACACTGTTCAAAAATCACCAATAATTGGGATGTCGATGGATCATATTCAGGCGATGCGCACCTTTGTGCGGATTATCGAACTGGGCAATTTCAGTCGGGCAGCCGAAAAGCTGAATTTACCGCGTGCCACTGTCAGCCATACGATCAAGCGACTCGAGGCACGCCTCGGCGTCCGACTGTTGCTGCGCACCACGCGTCAGGTACAGGTGACGGCTGAAGGCGAGATTTACTATCAGCGCTGCCTACGATTGCTGGCGGAAATAGACGAAAACGGATACGCTGTTCTCACGTCAGAAATTGCGCCCTTCCGGGCGCATTCGTGTCGATATGCCACACTCACTGGCGCGTGAGATTGTGATTCCTGCACTGCCGCAATTTTATCAGCGCTACCCCGAGATCACGCTGTGTCTGAGCGCTAATGATGCAGCGATCGATGTGCTGCGCGAGGGCGTAGACTGCGTGCTGCGGGCCTGGCAGGTGGAAGATGAATCGTTAATTGCACGCCATTTGCCCGCGTTGGAGCAGGTAACCTGTGCGTCGGCAGACTACATTGAGCGCTATGGCATGCCGCAAACGCTGGATGATTTAGCCACACATCAGGCAGTAGGCTATTTTTCTCAGCGCACGACTCGCCACTATCCGCTGGATTTTATGTCACAGGGGGTGTGCGAGCAGCGAACTCTGCACAGCCAGATTGATGTCAGCGGGGCGGATGTCTACGTGGCGGCGTGTCGCGCCGGGTTGGGACTGATCCAGTCTACGCGCTATGGCGTGCGGCACTGGCTGGAAAGCGGTGAACTGGTGGAGGTTCTGCCTGAGATGCCGCCACCGGATATGCCGTTGTACATCATGTACCCTGCCGGGCATTTCCTGGCGCCGCGCGTCAGCGTGTTTATCGATTGGCTGCGGGAGTGCTTCGCGCGTCCCTTATAAGGTCTATATGACGATTTTTGCAGCAAACCCAGCACCCAAGCGGAAATAATCATTGACGTTGTTGAGAAAATCTCTAGAATTCGCCCCCATGGTGACACGATGCAGATCATGTGACGGCGTTGCGAATGGTGGCGGAATTGGTAGACGCGCTAGCTTCAGGTGTTAGTGTCCTTCGGACGTGAGGGTTCAAGTCCCTCTCTTCGCACCATTTCTTAATGCTTTTCCCTTCTTTTTTTATTTCTTCGTATCGATCAAACATTTTTCTTGGTACTGCATGACGTATTGTCCGTTATGGCCGCGTCGTTTGGAATGCCACCACCAACGCACTCAATCCGCCCGCCAGTGCAATGCAGGAAGGCAGCAGCAGGTAATGGCGCAAACGAGGATGGAACAGCATGACGGCGGTAGCCAGTAGCGCAATCGCTACGATCAGCTTCCAACTGTTGAGTTGAAGATCGAGCAGAGCAAGCAATGGCATCAGTGCGGCGGGTAGCAGAATACCCCAGGCACTGCTCAGGCGTTTACCCAGACACCAACTGGCACTCCATAACCCGCATGCGGTAATCGTTGCGGTTAGCATGGCTGCGCTCCTCTATGGATGATGAAACTCATGATTGATAATGATAACCACTATCATATGTGAATTTATATCATTTACGGACGGGCGTAAACCCCGGCAAGCGATGCCGGGGGAGTGGAAATAATGAAGGGAAACCTGCGGAGAGAGAATCAGTAGATTGACTGATATAGCGCCTTGATTTGCTCCAGTGTCACATCACGTGGGTTGCCGCCGGTGCAAACATCATCGAAAGCGGCCTGCGCCAACGCCGGAATATCCTCTTCTTTCATGCCCACTTGACGCAGACGTGCTGGGATATCCACATCCTGAGAAAGTTGCTTCACGGCGGCAATGGCGACTTCCCGCGCTTGCGCAATCGGCATCTCTTGTGCACCCGGGACGCACATTGCAACGGCAATCTGGCGGAATTTATCGCCGGTGTAGTCAGCATTGAACGCCATGATATGAGGCAGCAGGATTGCGTTTGCCACGCCGTGCGGGGTGTCATAGAAAGCGCCCAACGGGTGTGCCATACCGTGAACCAATCCCAGACACACGTTGGAGAAGCCCATGCCGGCGACGTACTGTCCCAAGGCCATTGCCTCCACGCCTGCGGCATGGCCTGCCACGGAATCACGCAGCGAACGGCTGATGATTTCGATAGCCTTCAGATGCAGCATGTCGGTAAGCTCCCACGCGCCTTTGGTGGTAAAACCTTCAATCGCGTGCGTCAAGGTATCCAGGCCGGTTGCCGCCTTCAGTGAGGCGGGCATGCTGGCCATCATGTTGGCATCGATAAACGAGACAATAGGAATGTCATGCGGATCGACGCAGACGAATTTGCGACGTTTTTCTTCGTCGGTGATCACGTAGTTAATCGTGACCTCGGCAGCGGTGCCTGTGGTGGTCGGGATCGCGAAGATTGGTACGCTGGGACGACGTGTGGGCGCAACGCCTTCCAGACTGCGTACATCGGCATATTCCGGGTTGTTGTTGATGATACCAATCGCCTTACAAGTATCCTGTGGCGAACCGCCGCCAATAGCGATCAGGTAATCGGCCTGCGCGGCCTTGTAGCGCTCAATACCTGCGGTCACCACGCGAATAGTGGGATTAGGCACTACGTCATCGTAAACCTCGTAGGGCAGGCCCGCTTGATCAAGCAGAGTGATGACTTTACTCACCACACCATATTTCACTAGGTCTTTGTCAGTGACGACCAACGCTTTGTGGAAACCACGCCGGGTTATCTCTTCCACGATATGGTTAACCGCCCCCGCACCAAAATACGAGGTTTCGTTAAGGATCATTCTTTGGGTCATCGTCGTAATCTCCATAACATTTATGATTTTAAATGGGTGCTGAAAAGGGTCGGGTAGCGCGAGCGATCGGGGCGGGAAACGCCCTCATGGCGCGAAATGTTAATCCTCATAGCGTTAGCTTCTATGCCATCAATAACGGAAAGACCGTGATGCATCGCTGATAAATGGATATTACCCTTTTAATAAGTATGGGTATGTGGCCGGAAAATTGCCTTCCCCTCGTTGCCATCAGTGGTGACGCGGTAGCAGTGAGCGCAAGGTGGGTGTGATCGTCGTCATCTTTAGCGTTTTTGGCACCATGACATAATCGTAGTCTTTGGTTGAAATAATCTAATTTCAGTCATTTTTTGCATTATAAAAGCTAATCCATTGCAAGTATCTTTGTGGCGATCATTCTCTAATGATGCGAATATTTGTGTCATAATTTTTGTTTAAAATTTCTATTATTGGTGTTTTGTTCTAATTAATGATTTTAATTTGGCGGGTTTCGTTGTCTTGTGCTCTGTCGCTCTTTTTGTCTTTCACGGCTGGATGATGCCGCTGCACTACGGCTCACAGTTGGATGAACATCATAGCGTTAGGCGCCATGCAGGCATGTTCGATGTGTCTCACATGACCATTGTGGATTTACACGGCCCGCGCGGGCGCGAATTCTTGCGTTATTTGCTGGCGAACGACGTTGCCAAACTCACGCAACCGGGCAAGGCGCTTTATACCGGGATGTTAAACGCCTCGGGTGGCGTCATTGACGATCTCATCGTCTACTTTCTGACTGAAACGCATTTCCGGCTGGTGGTGAACTCCGCCACGCGGGAGAAAGATCTGTCCTGGATCGCCGAGCATGCCAAGGCGTTCAACGTGGAGTGGCAGGAACGCGATGAACTGGCGTTGATTGCGGTGCAAGGGCCGTTGGCTCAGGAGAAAGTGCAGGCGTTGCTCAGTGCGGAACAGCGCGCGGCAACGGCGGGCATGAAGCCCTTTTTCGGCGTACAAACCGGTGACTATTTTATTGCTACCACCGGGTATACCGGTGAGTCAGGCTATGAAATTGCACTGTCCGCAGAGCAGGCAGTGGCGTTCTGGCAACAACTTCTGGCGGCCGGTGTGCAGCCGTGTGGCCTCGGTGCGCGCGATACGTTGCGCCTTGAAGCGGGCATGAACCTGTATGGTCAGGACATGGACGAAGGCGTTTCGCCGCTGGCTGCTAATATGGGCTGGACCATCGCCTGGCAGCCGGAAGGCAGAGATTTTATCGGCCGGGAAGCGCTGACCCATCAACGCAGCGAAGGTACTGAGCGGTTGGTCGGACTGGTACTGCGTGAAAAAGGGGGTATTGCGCCATGAAATGCCCGTACGCTTTACCGATGCGAGTGGCACGGTACAGGAAGGCATGATAACCAGCGGGACCTTTTCTCCAATGCTGGGCTTCAGTATTGTACTGGCTAGCGTGCCGCAAGGTATTGGTGAAGCGGCGTTGGTGCAAATTCGCCAGCGCTAAGTGCCCGTAGAGGTGACCAAACCGGTATTTATTCGTGGCAGAAAGGCACTGGTTTGACGCCGTCCCCGATCTGACCATGATTATTGATTAACGTTAGCGCGATATATGCCGCAACACCTTCGCATTGCAGGAAGGCGGATATCGCGCGATTCGATACGACGAAGCGATTTTTAAGGAGAGCAGGCAATGAGCAGCACAATCCCAACCGAGTTGAAATACACCTCATCCCATGAGTGGGTCCAGGCCGAAGGCGAGGGTGTCTATCGTGTCGGTATTACCGAACATGCCCAGGAACTGTTGGGGGACATGGTTTTTGTCGATTTGCCTGACGTTGGCACGCAGGTTGCGATGGGCGACGACTGCGCTGTTGCTGAGTCGGTCAAGGCCGCCTCAGATATCTATGCACCGTTGAGCGGTGAGATCGTGGCAGTGAACGATGCGCTGGAAGGGCAGCCGGAACTGGTCAACAGTGCGCCTTATGCCGACGGTTGGCTGTTTAGCATCAAAGCATCTGATGAAAGCGAATTGAGCGATCTTCTGGATGCCACGGCTTATCAGAGGCGCTGTTAGAAGAAGACGAATAATCTTGTCACCCCGTGATGGTTTTATTGCGCATCACGGGGTAAACCGATTTGTCAGAATGTAAGACACTGAGCGCAGTCTACCGCGTTCGCACTTGTTGTTTGCCATGAACGTTCACTTGCTATAACAATTGCTTGAAGCAGGAAATACCCCTAATGACCCAGACTCTCAGCCAACTCGAACATGACGCCGCTTTCGTGGAGCGTCACATCGGCCCTACGCCCGCGCAGCAGGCTCACATGCTGGAAACGCTCGGTGCGGATTCATTGTCGGCGTTGATTCGACAGATTGTGCCGGCAGATATCCAGTTGCCCAACCCGCCAGCGGTGGGTGATGCGCTGCCCGAACATCAGGCGTTGGCGGAACTCAAGTCGATTGCCAGCCGCAACCAGCGCTATAAGAGCTATATCGGCATGGGGTACACCGCTGTGCATATGCCGCCGGTGATCTTGCGTAATTTGCTGGAAAACCCTGGCTGGTACACCGCCTATACGCCTTACCAGCCTGAAGTCTCGCAAGGGCGGTTAGAAGCCTTGCTGAATTTTTAACAGATGACGCAGGACTTGACCGGACTGGAGCTTGCCTCCGCCTCTCTGTTGGATGAAGCGACGGCGGCAGCGGAAGCGATGGCAATGGCCAAACGCGTCAGCAAGCTGAAACAGGCTAACCGCTTCTTCGTGGCAGAGCATGTGCATACGCAAACGCTAGATGTGGTGCGCACCCGTGCAGAGACCTTTGATTTTGAAGTTGTGGTCGGCGATGCCGCCGCCGCATTGGAAACAGAAGGCGTGTTTGGCGTGCTGTTGCAGCAGGTGAACACCTATGGTGAAGAGCATGATTATCGTGATCTTATCGCGCAACTGAATGCGCGCAAGATCATCGTTAGCGTCGCTGCTGATATCATGGCTCTGGTGCTGCTGGCCGCACCGGGCAAGCAGGGAGCCGATATTGTGTTTGGTTCCGCCCAGCGTTTTGGTGTGCCGATGGGCTACGGTGGTCCGCATGCGGCCTTCTTCGCCTGCAAGGATGAGTATAAACGCGCCATGCCGGGGCGTATTATCGGCGTTTCGCGCGATGCGGCAGGTAATACGGCGCTACGTATGGCGATGCAGACGCGTGAGCAACACATCCGCCGCGAAAAAGCCAACTCCAACATCTGCACCTCTCAGGTGCTGCTGGCGAATATCTCTGGGTTCTATGCGGTTTATCATGGACCGCAGGGGCTCAAGCGTATCGCTGAACACATTCATCGTTTAACCGATATTCTGGCCGCCGGGTTGCAACAGGGCGGCTTGAAACTGTGGCACTCCACCTGGTTTGATACGCTGGCGGTTGAGGTCACAGACAAGAACGCCATTAATCGCCCGCGCGCAGAATGCCGGGATCAACCTGCGCACCGATCTCTATCACGGGGTCGGTATCACGCTGGATGAAACCACAACCCGTGAAGATGTCGCAGCGCTATTTGATGTGCTGCTGGGAGACGATCACGGTCTGTCCATTGCTGAACTGGATGCGGTGCTCAGCGGCGGCTCATCATCCATCCCTGCTGCGCTATTGCGCACGGATGCCATTCTGACCCACCCGGTGTTCAACCGTTATCACAGCGAAACCGAGATGATGCGTTACCTGCATCGCTTGGCGCATAAAGATCTGGCGCTGAACCGTGCCATGATCCCGCTGGGTTACTGCACCATGAAGCTGAACGCGGCGGCGGAAATGCCAGTCAGGTGGCGATCCTCAATGCCAACTACATTGCAACGCGTTTGAAGGATGCCTATCCGGTACTCTACACCGGCCGCGATGGCCGCGTGGCACACGAGTGTATTCTGGACATTCGTCCGCTGAAAGAGAGCACTGGCATCAGCGAAATGGATATCGCCAAGCGTTTGATCGACTATGACTTCCACGCGCCGACCATGTCGTTCCCAGTGGCGGGAACGACATGGTAGAGCCGACGGAGTCAGAAAGTCAGGTAGAGCTGGATCGCTTTATTGATGCGATGCTGGCGATCCGTGCAGAAATTCAGCGGGTGGCGCAAGGTGAATGGCCGCTGGAAGACAACCCGTTGGTGAATGCACCGCATATCCAGCAGGAGATCGTCAGTGAGTGGTCGCATCCCTACAGTCGCGAACTGGCGGTGTTTCCGGCGGGTGCTGAGCATAAATACTGGCCGAGAGTAAAACGCCTCGATGACGTGTACGGCGATCGCAACCTGTTCTGCTCTTGCGTACCGATTGGCGATTACGCGTAGCTTCCTGCGCAATCACTCGCACTTTCCCGTCATTCCCGCCTACGCGGGAATGACGGAAGTAGGCAAGCCGGAGAATTACCCCAACCACCCTTTGGCCTGTGCGGTTTCCAGATGATCTTTCAGGTAGCGCCACAGTTCGGGATTGATCTCGGCGATAAAGCTGGCGCGTCCCAATACTTGCCCCAGTCGGATGCCGTTTTCCACCCAGCTTTGCCCACCGTTATGCAGGTTCATCAGGATAGGCATAATGCGGTTGATCATCAGTGCAAAACGCGCGTTCGCGGTGTCGCCTGCTTCATATTCTTGCCACAGTTGCAGAAAATGCTGACGTTGCGGTTCGGGCAGTAGGCCAAATAACCGAACCGCAGCGGCTTCTTCCTGCGCCTGAATCGCTTCTCGAGCGCTCAGATCGTAGACCATCACGTCGCCAGCATCGATCTCGACGATATCATGCACCAAGGCCATTTGAATCACGCGCTGAATATCCACGTCCTGACTGGCGTAGGGTGCCAGGCTCATCGCGGCAACGGCAAAGTGCCAGCTGTGCTCTGCGGAATCTTCGTGACGGGAACTGCCGATGATTTTTGAATGACGCTGTACGCTTTTTAGCTTATCAATTTCCATCAGGAAACCAACTACTTCGGTCAGCGTACCAAACTCGAGAGTGGGTAAAGCCAGAGACATCAAAACCACCTTACATCCATTGATGTGTCAAACGCGGTTGTATCAAACACTGCGCAGTCAAACAAAACCGGCTCATTGTAGGGGAAGCTGGTGAGAATTTACACGCTTTATTCCGCGATGATGTCCCTTTGGCACTGACTATTCCGTCTGATAACAGACCTTTCGGAAGGGGAAATTGTCGACTATCGTTATAGTCATGGCACAAAACAATCTGCTTTACCGGTCTTCCCAAATGCACTGTGCGCAATGCACAAGGCGAGGTTGGCATTGAGCCCGTGACAAGGCGAAGTAAAAATCACAATAAAAGCGCTAATAATAAGGGGGCAATGATGCCTATTCGTATCATTCGACGCACGATCAAATATGCTGTGGTTATCGTGTTGGCCATTGCGTTGACGTTTCTGGTTATTCGGGTGTTTGACTCACAACGGGGACCCGCACTGGCTCCCTGGCATATTTATGTGCCGACAGAGATGACGCCTGACCAACTCGATCGTGCCAACTGGGAGCTGTATTTGGCTCATGAGGATCGCTTGTTTCAGGAGGTGACCCAGACGTTGGACAGGGATGAGCAGGTTGCCTTAAACCGCTATTTTGTCGGCAGCCCTGTTTATCCGGGGCGCTTCGCTCATAACTGGAACCACTCTTATGAACTGATGCCGGAAGGCGAACCCAAAGGTGCGGTAGTGCTTTTGCATGGGTTAACCGACTCTCCCTACAGTATGCGAAATGTGGCTGAGCTTTATCGCCAGCACGGCTTTGTCGCTATCGGGCTGCGTATTCCGGCGCATGGTACTGTGCCCGGTGCGTTAACCAAAGTCCGTTGGGAAGATTGGTTGGCTGCCACGCGTTTAGCAGTGCGCGAGGCTGCGCGTTTTGTGACGCCCGCGAACGGTGGAGAACGCTTACCGCTGCATATCGTTGGTTTTTCTAACGGCGGGGCGCTAACGCTGAAATACGCGCTCGATACGCTCAGCGATCCTAAGTTGCCCAAGGCGGATCGTCTGGTCCTGATCTCTCCGATGATTGGCATTACGGCTTACGCGCGTTTTGCCGGTTTGGCTGGGTTACCCGCGATATTCCCGCCGTTTGCCAAAGCGGCCTGGCTCGGTATTGTGCCGTAATTCAACCCGTTCAAGTACAACTCGTTCCCGGTGAACGGTGCGCGCCAGTCTTATCTGCTCACCAGCGTTTTGCAGTCACAGTTGGAACAGGAAGCGCGGCCGCGCAGGCTATCGGAACTGCCGCCGATTTTAACCTTCCAGTCGGTGATGGGTTTTACCGTCAGCACGCGGGCGGTGATCAGCGCCTTCTATAATCTGTTGCCGAAAAACGACAATAATTTGGTGCTGTTTGATGTCAACCGCACCATCAATTTTGGTCTGTTACTGCGGGATTCGTCCGCATTGGCGATTGGGCAATGGTTGCCGCCGACCCCCCGTTTGTACGGCACCACGGTGATCACTAACGCATCGGTACAAAGCGCAAAGGCGGTCGCCTTTGACACCAAAGCAGGTAGCATGGAGGTCACGCGCCGCGATCTCGGGATGGATTACCCTGAAGATGTCTATTCGTTATCGCACGTAGCGCTGCCATTTTCTGACAGCGATTCGCTTTATGGCCGTTTCTCTACGCCGCCGTATGAGTTTGGTATTCCACTCGGGCGTATTGCCGCGCGCGGAGAACGCGGGGTGTTGATTCTTGATTTGGATACGTTGTTGCGCCTTTCCTCCAACCCCTTCTATGACTACATGATGCAGCGTATTGATGATGTTATTCCTGGCGAAAGGGAACCCGGATCGATACCGGGCTCTGTTCAAGCCCAGTAGCGCGGCGGATCGAATAATAGTTTCAGCGTACACTTGTACACTGAAACTATTCTCGATTACACTCTTCCCGATGAGATTGCATGAAGTTTGTACAGCCAATCGTGCCGGGAGTAAAAACGGAATATGGTGAAATCAGAAAGTAATGCGGGTTATACGTTGGCGGAAGAGATAGCCAACAGTATCAGTCATGGTGCTGGCGTGGTGTTGGGGATTGTCGGGTTGGTGCTGCTGGTGCAAGCGGTGGACAATGGCGCGACGAGCACGGCTATCGCCAGCTACAGTTTGTACGGCGGCACCATTATTCTGTTGTTTCTGGCCTCCACGCTCTACCATGCGATTCCCAGCCCACGGGCTAAACCCTGGCTCAAACGGTTCGATCACTGTGCCATCTATCTGTTGATAGCGGGTACCTACACGCCGTTTTTGCTGGTGGGGTTGGATTCGCCGTTGGCGCATGGCTTGATGATTGTCATCTGGAGCATGGCGCTGGTGGGCGTGTTATTTAAACTGGCCTTTGCGCATCGTTTTGAAGTGCTGTCGCTGGTGGCATATCTGGTGATGGGGTGGCTGTCACTGATTGTGATTTATCAGTTGGTGCAGGTGTTAGCACCTGGTGGTGTCACCTTACTGGCGGTGGGCGGTGCAGTGTATACCTTAGGCGTGGTTTTTTATGTGTGTAAACGTATCCCGTATAACCACGCCATCTGGCATGGCTTTGTGCTGGGTGGCAGTCTGTGCCATTTTCTGGCGATCTACCTTTACGTTTAGCCGCTAAATATCACTCTGGCACCGTTTCTTGATGAAACAGAAACGGTGCTCAGTGGTGAAATTATTCAAACAATGAATAAGGCAGTGGTTGTAGACTCAACTGACTTTCCGCTGCGTCGCGCACGCGCAATACGCTATCCGCTTCCAGATCGTTATTCAGTACCGCTTGCACCCAAAGTGTGCCATCGCTTAACTGGCTGGCGGCGAGTATCGTACCGGTGCGACGCCAGTTTTCACCCATTTTCAGTTCCAGGTCTTCGCCCGCTTCTGGCACGCGCGGTGAAGTACCAGCCAGCCAATAGAGTGCCCGCTTGTTGGCGCCGCGAAATTTTGCCCGCGCTACCATCTCCTGACCTGTGTAGCAGCCTTTATTAAAACTGATGCCGTTAAGTGCCTGTATATTCGTTGCTTGCGGGATGAACTGCGCGCTGTTTACGTTGTCAATAATCGGCAGTGCGGATTCAATATCCAGTGCCAGCCACTGTTGACTGTCGGCCCATTGCACGTTGTCTGCCAGTGTGGCACTCAGCGCGGCGACACCTTCGTCGTTCAGTACCAGAAGGAAACGCTCAGCAGGAAGGGCAAAATGCAGC
This sequence comes from Candidatus Symbiopectobacterium endolongispinus, assembly GCF_018777385.1. Classification (GTDB taxonomy): domain Bacteria; phylum Pseudomonadota; class Gammaproteobacteria; order Enterobacterales; family Enterobacteriaceae; genus Symbiopectobacterium; species Symbiopectobacterium endolongispinus. The sequence continues at coordinate 16,225 of NZ_JAFJYB010000006.1, forward strand.
AGTGTACCGAAGGGGTGGCTGACAACGAGATGCTCACTGTCCGGTAGTGCAGAGAAGACCTCGGCTAAACGTTCGCGTATAGTGCTTCCCGCAGCACCGATAAGCTGGAGATTGTCCTCTGCGGTGATAGTGGTTTTGGCAAAGACGGCGTATTTTTTTAACTCGTTTAACTGCGTATCACGCAGATTGCGACGTACCAGATAGGCGAAGCAATCGTTGTGGGCAAACAGACGCAGTGCGCTCCACATTTTGCCCTTGGCATCACAATGGCCGCAAAGTACATGTTGATCGGGGGCTAACGCATTAACATCGGCCGTCACCTGGCCTTGCAGGTAAGTGCGTGTGTCCGGACCGGTAAGTGTCACCAGTGCCCAGTCATCAAGTGCTATCAGCGTAGCGGGAAGCTGCGCCGAGGCCGTGATGGCGTTTGATTTAACCGTTTGTGCAGCAAAGGGAAGTGGGGTAGCCATGTAACCATCCTCGCGAAGGTTTGCGTTTGGCCTAATGGTAAAAGAGCTTGCCGGGTTTGCAAGCAGTTATTCGTGCCATTGCCCACATGATTTTCAGTTAGCATATTTGAAAGCGTTACTGAGCGTGTGCACGATCGATGACCTTCTGCGCGATACGCTGATATGCGCTAAAATATGTCAAAATGTTATATTTAGTTGAGTGTTTATCTAGACATCCGAGTTACACTACACGTTGGCGTCGATAAAAAGTAGGAAAAGCAATGAATATCGATAATAAGGCGCGAATTCACTGGGCGTGCCGCCGAGGAATGCGAGAGTTGGATATCGCCATCATGCCCTTTTTTGAACATGAGTATGATGTGCTAAACGATGATTATAAACGCGCGTTTGTGCGCTTATTGCAGTGCGATGACCCTGACTTGTTCAACTGGTTGATGAACCACGGTGAACCGGAAGATGGGGAACTGAAACGCATGATCTCTCTTATTCAGACGCGAAATAAAGATCGTGGCCATGTGGCGCTGTGATTTACGCGTCTCCTGGCGCATGCAGGTATTTTCTTTGCTGGTGCACGGGTTGTTGCTGCTGTTGATTCTGCTGGCACCGTGGCCGGACGGTTATGCGGTGCTTTGGCTATCGCTGATGACGCTGGTGGTGTTCGGGTTTATCCGTAGCCAGCGTAATATCAAAGCGCGTCATGGTGAAATCGTGTTGCAGGCTGAAGCGAACCTTGAGTGGCAGCATCATCGCTGGCGCATTATCCGCCGTCCTTGGATGTTGAAAAACGGCATCTTACTGTCGCTGCGGCGCAGTGACGGCAAACGACGACAGCGGCTCTGGCTGGCATCCGACAACATGGATAAGCAGGAATGGCGGCATTTGCGTCAGTTGTTGTTGGAGAGTAAAGCGTGGGCGGAAGAAAACCCGGACGTGCATTAGTTTCAGGTTCAGCCGGCAGCACGCTGCCGGCTGATGTCTATCGGGATATCTCCCGACGATTACAGCTGCTCTGCCATTTCCTGTAAAATCTGCTCGCACCACTGCTGCAAGCGCTCATCGCTCAGGTCATACTGATTCACTTCATCAAGCGCCAGCCCGACAAAGTGTTTTCCATCTGGTGTGAGCGGCTTGGTGGTGGTGAACTCATAGCCTTCGATGAGCCAATAGCCAATATAAGGTTGCGCCGCTCGCGGCCAACTGCTGATGCAACATACCGAGGGCATCAAGGAACCATTCACCGTAGCCTAGCTGGCCACCCATGCCATACAGCGCAACGATTTTTCCTTGTAGATTCAACGAGGATAGCTGTCCCCAAATGGCTTCCCAATCTTCCTGAATTTCACCGAAATCCCACGTTGGGATACCCAGAATCAGGAATTCATACTCTTCCATCTTATGCGGATCGACATCTTTTACGTTATGCAGGTCGACCAGCGATTCGCCCAAAATATCGCGAATCTTTTCCGCTGCCATCTCGGTATAGCAGGTGCTGGAGCCGTAGAACAAACCAATTTTCATATGCAATTGCAGCGTGTTAAACAAACTTGCCATTAGCCTAACCGAATCTTACAGCGAGGTATATATCCGTCATACTTCAAGTTGCAGGTGCGTTGGCCGCGTTCACTCACTGCTTTCCTGTCACTCGAATTATTTAGGGTATCGCTTTGTCATTCCCGCAAAGGCGGGAATCTCTTGCAGAAGAAACGCGTTTTTTCTCAGAGACATCCCCGGCTTTCGCCGAGGATTACGAGGAGTAAGGTGAGTTATCAGCAGACTGCTGGTGAAGGGTTACCCTTCACCCGTATTCACGCTTGCCTGTGAGGCTTAACCAAGCGTTTGGTGACGCGTTTCTTTGGCCAGCAATAATGCGATAAGCGTTAAAGATGCCATCGCAAACAGGTAAACGCCTACGTAGAACAGCCCGTAGTTGGCGGTCAGCCAGGCGGCGATATAAGGCGCAACCGATGCTCCCAGAATCGACGATACGTTATAGGAGAACGAGGCACCGGTATAACGCACTTCAGTGGGGAAAAGTTCAGGTAGCAACGCGCCCATCGGGCCGAAGGTTAAGCCCATCAGGCCCAGTCCCAGCACCAGAAACAGCATCACCAACGGTTGGCTGCCAGACCCTAACAGGGACGGGAACAGCATTGCGAACACCAGCATGCCGCAGGTAACGACGATCATGGTCTTACGGCGGCCATAGGCATCTGCCAGCAACCCGGCAACCGGGATCAGCAGACCAAAGGCGATAACCGCTACCATCAGCATCCACAGGAAGCTGTTACGCGAGAAACCCAGCCCTTTGGGGATTGGCGAGGTGCCAAAGGTCATGGAATAGACCGTCATGATGTAGAACAGCGTAGTAAGTGGCAAGCATGATGAGGGTGCCAAGAATGGTCGCTTTCAGATGCTTGCTCAACAGCGTTCCCAGCGGAATGCGGACTTTCTTGCCCGCTTCGATAGCTTTGGTAAACACGGGCGCTTCGTGCAGAGAGACGCGAACATACAGGCCGATCAAGACCAATACCGCAGAGGCAACGAAAGGTACGCGCCATCCCCAGGTCATGAATTGCTCTTCGCTTAACAACCAGGAGAGCAGTAGGCCGATCAGCACGGTAGAGATCCCCATGGTCAGCAGGGAAGCAACCAGTGTCACCTTACGGCCGACGCGGTCACCGAAGTGACCAAACAGCGCAGAACCGATCGGACGTGCTACAAAGGCAATGGCAAAGGTTGCGAGCGACTGTAGCGTCGCGGCGGTCGGATCGCCCTGCGGGAAGAAGATGTGCGGGAAAATCAGCACAGCGGCAGTGGCATAGATATAAAAATCGAAAAATTCGATCGCGGTTCCGATCAATGAAGCGACAACAACCTTACTGCGGGAGTTAACCGGGGCTGAGCCCGCCTCTGCATCGAGAGTGGACGTGATGGTGGCTTGCATAGGACTCTATTATCTTTTTTTATCGACAGAACTGTCATTCTAGTCACAGAAAAAAAGCATTTCAATGCTAGTCCAAAAAGCGCAAAAGCGGCTGCAGAGCCTGCTTTGGTGAGTTGCGCGATTGTAAATACTTCCTGTGATATAAGTTATGCTTTACCCTATTTTGTAGTGCGGAGCGGTGAATAATACAGCATAAAATAAATTTGCATAAAAAATCGGCGGCGCGAATTCAGGTGATGATCCTGCACCTTTTACCGTCACTTCGGGCATAATAACGTCAGGTTTACCCTGCACGCCGTACAGCGAGGAGAAGCGTATGCAAGCACAGGATCGGGCACACATCGAACAGTTTCTTGAAGCTATGTGGCTGGAACGAAACCTGGCTGACAACACGCTGACCTCTTACCGGCGAGATTTAACCGCACTGGCCGATTGGCTGGAGCGTGCTGACAGTGATTTATTGCAGGTGCAGGCGCTTGATCTGCAAGCTTATCTTGCCGAACGCGTGGAAGGGGGATACAAAGCGACCAGTTCGGCGCGTTTGCTGAGTGCCATGCGTCGCTTTTTTCAGTATTTATACCGGGAAAAACGGCGTAGTGACGACCCCAGCGCGGTATTGTCTTCTCCCAAATTGCCCCAGCGCTTGCCCAAAGATCTCAGCGAAGCGCAGGTGAGTGCGTTGTTGCAAGCGCCCTGTGTGGATGAACCGCTTGAGCTGCGCGATAAAGCTATGCTTGAGGTGCTTTATGCCGCGGGGCTACGCGTCTCGGAACTGGTGGGGCTGACCATTGCAGATGTCAGTTTACGCCAAGGCGTCGTGCGGGTGATTGGTAAAGGCAATAAAGAACGGCTGGTGCCGCTGGGGGAAGAGGCTATTTATTGGCTGGAGCGCTACCTCGAGCACGGCAGGCCCTGGCTGCTGAACGGACAAACGCTTGATGTGCTGTTTCCAAGCTCCAGGGCGCAGCAGATGACGCGCCAAACCTTTTGGCACCGTATCAAACACTATGCCGTGCTGGCATCCATTGACAGTGAGAAGCTTTCACCGCATGTTTTACGCCATGCATTCGCTACGCACTTGCTGAACCACGGGGCTGATTTGCGTGTCGTACAGATGTTGTTGGGGCATAGCGATCTTTCAACAACGCAAATTTATACGCACGTTGCCACTGAACGGCTGAAGCAGTTGCATCAACAGCATCATCCGCGCGCCTGACATTGCAGGCGACATAAGGGCCAGACGGCTAAACGCGTCCTTTACAGGCGGAATGCATCATGAACGGGACTGAATACGATGAAAAAAGGGCTAATGGCGCTTTCTTTACTGCTCGCGGCGACGAGTAGCGCAGTACACGCCGACGACGCGGCGATTAAACAGACACTGACCAAACTGGGCATTGAAAAGATGGATATCCAGCCTGCGTCCGTCGCTGGCCTTAAAACGGTGCTGACGGAAAGCGGCGTACTCTACGTAACGGAAGATGGTAAACATTTGCTGCAAGGGCCGCTCTACGCCGTGGATGGCGGCACGCCGGTGAACGTGACCAACCAGATTCTGAAAGGAAAACTGGATGCCTTGCAGGATCAAATGATCGTCTACAAAGCGGCGCAGGAAAAACATGTGATTACTGTTTTCACCGATATCACCTGCGGTTACTGCCACAAACTGCATGAGCAGATGAAAGACTATAACGATCTGGGTATTACCGTCCGTTATCTGGCTTTCCCGCGTCAGGGGCTGAATTCGCCGACGGAAAAAGACATGCAGTCTATCTGGTGCACCGCTAACCGTAACAAAGCGTATGACGCCGCGTCGCGCCGTGAGGCTATCTCCCCGGCAACCTGCAAGACCAATATCGGTGCGCATTATGAACTCGGTATTCAGTTCGGTGTGCAAGGTACGCCAGCGATCGTGCTGGAGGACGGCACCGTGGTTCCGGGTTATCAGGCACCGAAAGAGATGTTAGCCATGCTGAACGCGCATCGTGATGCGGCTAAGCCGGGCGCATAAATTGTCGTCAGGTTGCCCCATTAAAAGCGATAACGTGTAATGCACGCCGTCACGCAGTGGAATTGAAAATAAAGTGGAATTAAAAACCATACTCCGCCGGCGTCCGCTGGCGGAAGGCAGTGGGCTTCCCGCAACGCTTCCTCCGTTACTACGCCGTCTGTACGCGCAGCGCGGCGTCACCGGGGGCCAGGAATTGGATCGCAGCCTGCGCGGCCTGATCGATTATCGCCTGCTCTATGGCATTGACGACGCGGTAGTGTTGCTGCAACAGGCGCTGGCAGAACAACGGCGCATCGTCGTCGTCGGTGATTTTGACGCCGATGGCGCGACCAGCACCGCGCTTACCGTGCTGGCACTGCGCAGCATGGGCGGTAGCCAGGTGACCTATCTGGTGCCGAACCGTTTTGAAGATGGCTATGGCCTGAGCCCGGAAGTGGTGGTGCAGGCCGAGAAGCTGGGCGCAGAGCTGATCCTGACGGTGGATAACGGTATTTCATCCCATGCCGGCGTGGATGATGCGCACCAGCGTGGTATTCAGGTGTTGGTCACTGACCATCACCTGCCGGGGGAAACGTTGCCCGCCGCTGATGCGATAATTAACCCCAATTTGCGCGACTGTGCCTTTCCTTCTAAATCGCTGGCCGGCGTCGGCGTGGCGTTTTACCTGATGATGGCGCTGTTTGTGCGTCTGCGCGACAGCGGCTGGTTTAGCCAAAAAGGGTTGGCGGAACCAAAACTGGCGGAACTGCTCGATTTGGTGGCGCTAGGCACAGTGGCGGACGTGGTGCCACTCGATGCCAACAACCGTATTCTGGTATCGCAGGGGCTGAATCGCATTCGTGCCGGTAAATGTCGCCCTGGCATTCGCGCCTTGTTGGAAATCGCCAACCGCGATGCCAGTCAACTGGTAGCCAGCGATCTGGGCTTTGCGATTGGGCCACGCCTGAATGCGGCAGGGCGTTTGGATGATATGTCGATTGGCGTGGCGCTGCTGCTGTGCGATGACATCGTCGAAGCGCGGATGCAGGCGAGCGATCTGGATGCGCTCAATCTGGCGCGGCGTGAAATCGAGCAAGAGATGCAGGCGGAAGCCATGCAACTGTGCGAAAAGCTGGAACACAGCCTTGAACAACTGCCGCTGGGATTGGCGATGTGCCATCCCGAATGGCATCAGGGCGTGGTCGGTATTTTGGCATCACGGCTTAAAGAGCGTTTTCATCGACCAGTGATTGCGTTCGCACCGGCGGGAGAAGGGGTGCTCAAGGGGTCTGGCCGTTCAATACCCGGTCTGCACTTGCGTGATGCGTTGGAACGCCTGGATACTCGCTATCCGGGGCTGATGGTTAAGTTTGGCGGTCACGCGATGGCGGCTGGACTATCGCTGGAAGAACATCAGTTTGATACCTTCCGTGAGCGCTTTGGTGAACTGGTCGGCGAGTGGCTGGATGAATCGCATCTGGAAGGGGTTATCTGGTCGGACGGTGAACTGATACAAACCGAACTGAATCTGGTGACGGCAGAGATGCTGCGCGATGCCGGGCCGTGGGGACAAGCGTTTCCTGAACCCACGTTTGATGGGCGTTTTCGTATCTTGCAGCAGAAACTGTTGAAAGAGCGCCATCTGAAGCTGATGGTGGAGCCGGTTAACGGCGGGCCGCTGCTGGACGGTATCGCGTTTAATGTGGATACCCGTTGCTGGCCCGACAGCAGCATTTGTGAGGCGGAACTGGCCTACCGCCTTGAGGTTAACGAATTTCGCGGTAAACGCAGCGTGCAATTGTTGATACAGCATTTGTGGCCGGTGTAGCGAGTCATCGCTCGTAGGGGGGGAATTGCGCCAGATGGCTGTAAACCTGGCGTATATTCCGCTAGAATTGTTCGTTTATATCCATTTTTTCTCCGTCGTTTGACGGCTAACGTAAAACGCTAATCATGTTTGAAATTAATCCGGTAAAAAACCGCATTCAGGACCTGTCTGACCGGACAGCTGTTCTGAGGGGGTATCTTTGACTATGATGCCAAGAAAGAACGCCTGGAAGAAGTAAACGCCGAGCTGGAACAGCCCGACGTCTGGAATGAACCTGAGCGTGCACAAGCGCTGGGCAAAGAGCGCTCCTCGCTGGAAGCGATCGTCGATACCATCGATCAGATGACACAGGGACTGGAAGACGTTTCCGGCCTGCTCGAACTGGCGGTGGAAGAGGACGACGAAGAGACGTTCAACGACACCATCATTGAAGTGGACGCGCTGGAAGCCAAGCTGGCACAGCTCGAGTTCCGCCGCATGTTCTCCGGCGAATACGACAGCGCCGACTGCTACCTCGATATTCAATCCGGCTCCGGCGGCACGGAAGCGCAAGACTGGGCCAGTATGTTGCTGCGCATGTACCTGCGTTGGGCTGAGAGCAAAGGCTTTAAGACCGAAGTAATTGAAGAATCTGAAGGGGAAGTCGCGGGTCTCAAATCGGCTACCATCAAGATTATCGGTGACTACGCGTTTGGCTGGTTGCGCACCGAGACGGGCGTGCACCGTTTGGTGCGTAAGAGCCCGTTTGACTCCGGTGGTCGCCGTCATACTTCATTCAGTTCCGCGTTTGTGTATCCGGAAGTGGATGACGATATTGATATCGAAATCAACCCGGCAGATCTGCGTATTGACGTATATCGCGCCTCCGGTGCCGGTGGACAGCACGTTAACCGTACCGAATCTGCGGTGCGTATTACCCATATACCCACCAACATTGTTACCCAGTGTCAGAACGACCGTTCCCAGCACAAGAACAAAGATCAGGCGATGAAACAGCTGAAAGCGAAGCTGTACGAGTTTGAGATGCAAAAGAAAAACGCTGAGAAGCAGTTGCTGGAAGATAACAAGTCCGATATCGGTTGGGGCAGCCAGATTCGTTCCTACGTACTGGATGATTCCCGAATCAAAGACCTGCGCACCGGGGTGGAAACGCGTAATACCCAGGCTGTGCTGGATGGCGATCTGGACCGATTTATTGAAGCAAGTTTAAAAGCGGGGTTATAACAAGTCACATGGCTGAGTCACAATCACAGGGTGCCGATCAGGCGCTAGATCTGAACAACGAATTGAAAGCGCGCCGCGAAAAGCTCTCGGCGCTGCGTGAACACGGTATCGCTTTTCCTAATGATTTCCGCCGTGATTCCACCTCTGATGCGCTGCACGCGGCTTACGACGATAAAGAAAACGAAGAACTGGAAGCACTAGGCATTGAAGTGGTTGTGGCGGGTCGTATGATGACGCGCCGCATAATGGGTAAAGCCTCGTTCGTGACGTTACAGGATGTGGGTGGCAGCATTCAGCTGTACGTGGCGCGTGACGATCTGGCGGAAGGCATCTACAACGAACAGTTCAAAAAATGGGATCTGGGCGATATTCTGGGCGCGCGCGGCAAGGTGTTCAAAACCAAGACCGGTGAGCTTTCCATCCATTGTACTGAACTGCGTTTGCTGACCAAGGCGCTGCGCCAGCTGCCGGACAAATTCCACGGTCTGGCGGATCAGGAAACCCGTTATCGCCAACGCTATCTGGATCTGATCGCCAACGACGAATCGCGCAATACGTTCCGCGTGCGTTCGCAGATCATGTCTGGTATCCGCCGTTTCATGGTGGAGCGCGGGTTTATGGAAGTTGAAACCCCGATGATGCAGGTGATCCCCGGCGGTGCTTCCGCGCGTCCTTTTGTGACTCACCATAATGCGCTGGATATTGACATGTATCTGCGTATTGCGCCGGAACTGTACCTGAAGCGTCTGGTGGTTGGTGGTTTTGAACGCGTGTTCGAAATCAACCGTAACTTCCGTAACGAAGGGGTTTCGCCGCGTCACAACCCGGAATTTACCATGATGGAGCTTTATATGGCCTATGCCGATTATAAAGATCTCATCGAGTTGACCGAGAGCCTGTTCCGTACCCTGACGCAAGACGTGCTGGGCAGCACCACAGTGCCTTACGGCGATCAAACGTTTGATTTTGGTAAACCGTTTGAGAAGCTGACCATGCGCGAGGCTATCTGCAAATATCGTCCGGAAACCAACGTGGCGGATCTGGACGATTTCGATAAAGCGTCTGCCATTGCAACGTCTCTGGGGATCAAGATCGAAAAAGGCTGGGGTCTGGGCCGTATCGTGACCGAGATCTTCGAAGAAACCGCAGAAGCGAATCTGATCCAACCGACCTTTATCACCGAATATCCAGCGGAAGTTTCACCGTTGGCGCGTCGTAATGATGAAAACCCGGAAATCACTGATCGTTTCGAGTTCTTCATCGGTGGACGTGAAATTGGTAACGGCTTCTCCGAGTTGAACGACGCAGAAGATCAGGCAGAGCGCTTTGCCGATCAGGTACGCGCAAAGGATGCGGGCGACGACGAAGCTATGTTCTACGACGAAGACTACGTCACCGCGTTGGAACACGGTCTGCCGCCAACGGCGGGCCTGGGCATTGGCATCGACCGTATGGTGATGCTGTTTACCAACAGCCACACCATTCGTGACGTGATTCTGTTCCCGGCGATGCGTCCGCAGAAGTAAACGTCTTCGAACGACTGACGCATAATGAACCCCATGCTTGCATGGGGTTTTTTTTATCCGTTGTCATCCCACGAGCCATGCTGGTAAATCCACAGAGAAAAATGCTACCGTCACTCTTCTGTTTCGGGTGGAAGTGGCTCCATGATCACCTATCGTGATGGCTGGTTTGAACTGGCGTTGTTAGAAAATACCGGCGGATTTCCCCGCCATACCCATGATGAATATGTGATTAGCGCCAATCTTAACGGCGTGGAGTCTGGCTGGATGGCAACACTTTTGATGTCGATCCCCAGATAGTGACCGCCTACAATCCGCATCAGCTACAAAGCGGTGATAACAGCGATGGTCGCTGGCAATGTGCTTCGCTCTACGTACAACCCGGCGCCTTTGAGCATTTCTTTGGTCGTGTCTTTCGGTTTGCACAAGGCGTGCAACAGGCTCCCGTTCTGGCACAACAGTTGAAACTATTGGCAAACCCCAGCGATGAGCAGAGCGATGGCACGATGTATCAGGAGCGGCTGGTGCTGCTATTGGCAGCATTGATGGACAACGATATGGGCAGCCCTGCGCCGTTGAAGATGGTCAGCGAGGGCAGCAGGGTAAAACGCATCAAGGCGCGTTTGCTCGATTGCCTGGCAGAACCGCCCAATCTGGATACGTTGGCGCGCGATGAACACATCACCGTGGCGCATCTGGTGCGTAGCTTTCATAAGGAAGCCGTTATGCCGCCGCTGGCCTGGCTGATGCAGCGCCGTATTGGCAAAGCGCGTGAGCTGCTGCGTCAGGGCATGAGCATCAGTGAGGTTGCCCTTAGTCTGGGTTTTGCCGATCAGGCACACTTCACCAAAACCTTCAACCGCTTTAACGCCATGACGCCGGGGCGTTTTCAGCGTATCAATTTCTGACAATACGTCCTGTCATCGACCCCGTAAACTTGCGTTCATTATTGATGTCTGCGGAGCTGTGGCGGTTATGTTGTTAGTGGTGCTTAATGGTATTTTGCTTTCCCTCTCGCTGTGCCTGGATTTGGGGATGGTGAATACGGCGATCATTAACCGAGGGATGCGTGATGGGCCGCGCGCCGCGTTTATGATTGGCTTTGGTTCCTGTTTTGGCGATCTGGTTTACTCGGCACTTTCTGCGTTTGGTTTAGCGGTTATCTTTACTACGCTGCCGGTACGCTGGGCGCTGTGGATTGGCGGCGGTGCCATTCTGCTATGGATGACCTGGAACATGGCGAGCATGGCCTGGCGTGATTATCAGACGCAACGATTAGCGCCTGTGGACGCGGATGTGATTGATCTTCCAGCAGTAACAAAACGGTTTCGCGGCTACGATTTTCTGAGCGGCATGGGGATGGCGCTGGCATCACCGACCGCGCTGCTGTGGTTTGCAGCGATTGGCGGCTCGATTATCGCGCAGTCAACGGACGGCTCAACGCTGATGGTGAGCGTATTTCTCAGCGGTTTCTTTATCGGTGGATTACTGTGGGCGCTGTTCCTGGCAGGTATGATTAAGTTTGGCTGACAGGCGCTACAAGGGCGGCTGACCTTTTACTGCTATGTCATCTCGGCACTGCTGTTTGCCTATTTTTCTGTGCAAGTCATCTATCACGGTTACCAAACGCTGCTGATCCCGCTGACTCTGGCTGACTGATTGCTCAATACGCCACCACTTTCGCCGGGTTTTTGCTTGCCAGGCAAGCGGATAGCGCTATAATGCCCAACGCACACCTGATGCGAGTGTAGTTCAATGGTAGAACGAGAGCTTCCCAAGCTCTATACGAGGGTTCGATTCCTTTCACTCGCTCCAAACACACTTCTCGCAATGCCTAGCAGAGTCAACTAAACCCAGATACCACAATCCTTTCACCAAATTCTGATTATCTCGCCGTCTGCTTCCTTCTATCCAAATCTATGTGTTGATATGTGTAGTACCCTTGCTTTAGCCAATTGCCGCAGGCTGATGTACATACTTTCCCGTATTTCCCCGATAACGTCTCCGGGAGGAACTTGAGATTGTTTCATTTAACCTGCTGATTTTATGTGTAAATGAGAGGAGGGCTGTTTTTTGCTCTTCAAGGTAAATATCTTTTATAAATTCTGTGTGGTGATATTTTTATTTACTTATATATAGATAAAATACTATTCACAAATAGCGATAAATCTCATTATCATTACCTGCATTTTTGCAAAAAAGCAGCATTTAAAACCAAAAACGTTATATATTTAAGTAAATAACGACGTTTCACGATCACATTTCTACCCTTTCGTGGGTAATAGGCCTTACCCGCTTGATCGATATCAATCCCAAATTATTAGCAAGCCTTTATGGTTAGCAGGGTAAGCAAAGTGGGATAATAATCATGAAGAAAATTATTGAAGACCTTTTACACCAGGAAATATCTCGTCGGGACGCGGTGATCGATGCCGCGAAAATCGGCTCGGCGGTGGCGATTACCAGTGCCATCACCTTGCCGTTTTCTGCCAATGCCCAGCCGGCGGTGGTCCCAACCGGCGTGGTGAACGACAATGAAACCGTTCGTCACAGCGCGTGTTTGGTTAACTGTGGCAGTCGCTGTCCGTTGAAGGTGATTGTGAAGGACGATCGCATCGTGCGTATCGAGCCGGAAGATGCCAAAGATGACAGCGTGTTCGGTGAACACCAGATCCGCCCTTGTTTGCGCGGGCGTTCTAACCGCTGGCGCGTTTACAGCCCGGATCGTATCAAATACCCGATGAAGCGTGTAGGTAAACGCGGTGAAGGCAAATTCAAACGCATCAGTTGGGAAGAGGCGACCGCGTTTGTCGCCTCGGAAATGAAGCGCATTGCTGAGAAATATGGCAATGAGGCGATCTACTACAACTACCAATCCGGTGCCTATTACCACAATCAGGGAACGCACGCGTGGAAACGCCTGCTGAACCTGACAGGCGGCTACCTGAACTATCACAACACCTACTCTACCGCGCAAATCGCGACTGCCACGCCGTATACGCACGGCACCCATGTTGGCAGCCACTTTACGCAAATTGCCCATTCCGATCTGGTGGTGTTTTTTGGCCTCAACCTGTCGGAAACCCGTATGTCCGGCGGCGGACAGGTGGAGGAACTGCGTCGTGCGTTAGAAAAATCTCAGGCTCGCGTGGTGATCATCGATCCGCGTTACACCGATTCCGTTATCAACCAGCATGCAGAGTGGTTAGCGATTCGCTCAACCACCGATGCGGCATTGGTCGCGGGGTTGGCTCACACCCTGATTAGCGAAAACCTGATCGATGAAGCGTTGGTCAACCGTTATAGCGTCGGGTTTGATGCCAGCACGTTGCCCGCGTCTGCGGCACCGAATGCCAGCTACAAGGATTATATTCTGGGAACCGGGCCAGATGGCATTGCCAAAACGCCTGAATGGGCGGCGAACGTCACTGGCATTCCAGCGGTGCGCATTCGTCAATTAGCGCGGGAAATCGCGGGTGCGCGCGCCTGCTATATCGGCCAGGGCTGGGGGCCGCATCGCCACGCCAACGGTGAGCAAACTGTGCGCACTATCCAGACGTTGCCAGCGCTTACTGGTCACTTTGGGTTGCAGGGCACCAACAACGGTAACTGGCCTTATGGCACACCTTACGGTGTTCCAACCTTGCCGGTGGGCAGCAACCCGATCAAAACTTCGATCCCTTGCTATCTTTGGACGGATGCCATCCTTAATCCCGAAAAAATGACGGCCACGACCATGGGCGTGAAAGGCGCGGATAAGCTGCGCGTCGGCATTAAAATGGTGGTCAATCAGGCAGGGCAGGCGCTGTTGAACCAGCACGGTGATATCAACCGCACGCGTAAAATTCTGGCGGATGACACCCTGTGTGAAACCATCGTAGTGATTGATAACCACATCACACCTAGCGCCAAATTTGCTGATATCTTGCTGCCGGAAACCAGCTATCTGGAAGCGGAAGATCTGGTTGATAGCTCGTATTCAAAGGGCTCGCACAACTACATGATTGCTATCCAGAAAACCATCACGCCGATGTGGGAAGTGCGTAGTACCTACGACATCTGTGCCCGATATTGCTGGTCATCTCGGACTGAAAGAGCAATTTACCGAAGGCCGCACGCAGGCGCAGTGGGGTCGAAAAACATTACCAACAGGTGAAAGAGAAACGCACTTACTTGCCGGAATGGTCGGTTGCGAAAGAGAAGGGCGTTATCGATCAACAGATCGCGACGGAAAAACAGAGCATTGCCTTCCTGGATTTCCGGACAGACCCGCAGGCCAATCCGCTGAAAACAACGTCAGGCAAGATTGAGAACTATTCCGAAGCGCTAGCCAAACTGGCTCAAACCTGGACGTTACCGGAAGGTGATCGTATCCCTGCAATTCCTGCATGAAGCCGTGCCGGATGAAGTCTGGATCAACCCGATCGATACGGTGGAGCGCCGACTGAAATCTGGCGATCGTGTGCGTGTATTCAACGATCGAGGCGTGGTAGAAATCCCATGCAAAGTCATACAGCGCATTCTCCCTGGCGTTGCCGCTATGCCGCAGGGGGCCTGGACGCGCCTTGATAGCGCGGGCGTCGATGTTGGCGGGTGCATTAACACCCTGACCTCCCAGGATCCTTCGCCGCTGGCGAAAGGTAATCCGCAACACACCAACCTGGTTGAGATTCAGCGCGCTTAAGGGGAAATGACTGATGACACAATATGGCTTTTACGTTGACTCCTCGCGCTGTTCGGGCTGCAAAACCTGTCAGGTCAGTTGCAAGGATAATAAAGATTTGGATCTTGGCCCGAAGCTGCGCCGTGTCTATGAGTACGGTGGTGGCAATTGGGTAAAAGAGGGCGAGTCCTGGCAAAACGACACCTACAGCTACTACCTGTCGATTGCCTGTAACCACTGTGACGATCCAACCTGTTTGGCCGGTTGTCCAACCGGTGCCATGCACAAGCGCAAAGAGGATGGGCTAGTGCTGGTGGATGAGAACGTGTGCGTTGGCTGCCGTTACTGTGAGATGCGTTGCCCCTATGGTGCGCCGCAGTTTGATGCGCACGCCAAGGTAATGCGCAAATGTGACGGCTGCCTGGATCGGTTGCAGAAAAATCTGCGTCCGATCTGTGTCGATTCCTGTCCGCAGCGCGCGCTGGATTTTGGGCCCATTGATGAACTGCGTGCCAAATACGGCAGCGAAAACGAGATCGCACCGTTACCCTCTGCGTCGCTGACGCTCCCGAATCTGATCGTCAAACTGCACCCGAAAGCGCGGCCGAGCGGCGATAAAGATGGTGCTATTCAAAACTTGCAGGGGGTGCGCCATGCATGAGTTGCCTTTGGTATTTTTTACCGTGCTCACGCAGAGTGCGGTGGGGGCGTTTATCCTGCTGTTGGTGGCGGGGATGCTAAAACAGGTGGAGGCGCGGCCGTTAGCGATTGGCCTGTTTGCTGCAATGTGTCTGTTTGGTCTGGCCCTGCCGATCGCGGGGCTGCATCTCGGGCAGCCACTGCGTGCCATGAACGTGCTGCTGCGCGCCTGGCACTCGCCGATGAGCAACGAAATCGTGCTTTCGTCGCTGTTTTGCGCGTTTGGCGGTCTCGGAGCGCTGGGGTTGCTGCTTAATCGCGGCGCACAACGCCTGTTCAGTGCGCTGACCTGGATCGTTGCCGTGGTGGGTGTGCTGTTCTTGTTGGCTATCCCGCGCATTTATCAGTTGCCGACCGTGACGACCTGGAACACCAACTACACGCTGTTTATGATGTTGCTGACGCCGATGATCGGTGGCGGTGCGCTGGCGGCGGTATTGGGGGCGCGCCGCATTGGACTGGCCGTTAGCGTATTGGTTACGCTGGCGAGCTTCTGCCTTCGTCCTGGCTACATGGCAACCTTGATGAGCGCAGACAGTGCGCTGACCAGTGCACAGCTAGCCTGGTTTAGTGCGCAGGCTATCCTGCTCGCTGTGGGCATCGTGGGGGCGATGGTACATGTTCGTTATAAAACCGGACGCTCACTGTTGGTGGCCTGTGCGCTGGTAGTGATTGTCGCTGAGCTGGCGGGCCGTGTCGCGTTCTATAACCTGTGGACGTTGCCGATGTATGCCGTGCCGCCCTGTATGCTATTGCACAGGGCGGCATCCTAAGGGGAGAGCCCGATGTCATCTATTATAGCCGTGTTGCCACGTTTTTTGGGCGCACTCTTTTACTATCCGCCGACACACCCCGATGTGCAGGCTATCGTGGCGAGTTTATCTGCGCTGCCTACGCTGTGTCCTTGGGCAGAACGCACCGAAATAAGCGCTGTGTCAGCACTGGCCAGTGCCTGACGCAGAAGCGTTTATATGGCAATACTCGGTACTGTTCGAAGGGCAGGGAGAGATGTTTGCGCCGCCCTGGGCGTCGGTCTATCTGGAAAACGACAATCTGCTAATGGGAGAAAGTACGGTACGCTATCATGCTTTCCTACACCAGCACGGACTGTCGTTTACCGGTGCGCAGCAGGAACCGGAGGATCAGTTCGGATTGATGCTGCTGGCGCTCGCTGCGTTGTTGGAACAAGAGAAAGAGCAGGCTGCACACGCTGTTGGAAACGTATTTGCTGCCCTGGAGCGATCGCTATCTGGAACGCTTGCAGCAAAATCCCTACAGCCCGTTCTATGCCCAACTGGCCGCCGTGACCCGCTTACTACTACAGGGGATGCAGCGTCATTATGGGTTGCAGCCCGAAACACCACGGATGTTTTTCTGGTGGAAAAGGATGAGCGCTACTATCGCGGATATTTGTCTCATCGCTACGTCAGTCGGCGCGGGTTGTTCCGCGCCTTTCTTAATGCTTCGCACCAGCATGAGCCGCTATCCGATAACACTCAACCACGTGCGCCACTTCCTACCGGTGCGCTGCCTGCACCACAGTTTTATCAACAGTGTGACCGTTGCCAACAGTGCGTTAATGCTTGCCCAATGGGGGTGCTGATCGTCAATGAAGAAGGTTATCCGCAGTTGGCTATTGAATACGCCAGTTGCGATGGCTGTCAGTCATGCATCAAGCATTGCCCATCGGGAGCGCTATTGCCGCAGGCACACTTTGATAACGGATTACGTCCGGCGATCGGCACTCCCTGTATCAGTCAGCAACGCCATTGCCGCAGTTGCATCGATACTTGCCCGAGTCAGGCGCTTTCTCTCGGTGAGCGTGGCTTGCCTGATGTAGACGGCGCGCGCTGTCATGGCTGTGGAGAATGCTTGATTCAGTGTGAAACTCAGGCAATTTCATTGACCCCATTGGCTTAAATAACGCCTGAATATCGACCCCGCCATACCGTCATTTGCACAGTTATAATGTGATTTTTATTTTTGAACGTCATGTTATTGTGACGCTAATGGCTATTATTGATTTTCAAATAAAACATAAATGAATATATAAAATAAGAAGAGCCGATTGAACTTTTAATTGAATGGTTTAATTAAACGTATTTTAAACACAATTCCGATGAGGCGTGTTCAGGATGTTAATCTGAGTTATTTTAATAATGCGTACCTGTATCATTATTTGTAATGGCTAAAAAACAGGACTCGACTATATTTATCAGCCAACTTTTTTCTTATTTCCTTCTGCGAGGTAATAGAAAATAAGGCGGTGAAATCATGATGTTTTTTACGTTTGTTATTTTATCACCAGGATATTGCCATGCTT
This sequence comes from Candidatus Symbiopectobacterium endolongispinus, assembly GCF_018777385.1. GTDB lineage: Bacteria > Pseudomonadota > Gammaproteobacteria > Enterobacterales > Enterobacteriaceae > Symbiopectobacterium > Symbiopectobacterium endolongispinus. The sequence goes on from NZ_JAFJYB010000006.1 coordinate 33,889, forward strand.
GATTTTTTACCTTTTTCTCGCCCTTCTTTGGGAGAGAAAGAGATTGCTGCCGTGAATACGGTCATGTTATCCGGGTGGATCACTTCAGGGCCAAAAAATCAGCAACTGGAAGCTGCTTTTTGTGCATTGACCGGCAACAAGTACGCCATTGCTGTCAGTTCCGCGACGGGCGGGATGCACGTAACCTTGATGGCGCTAGATATTTCCCCTGGCGATGAAGTTATTACCCCCTCGCTGACCTGGGTTTCAACCCTCAACATGGTTGTCTTGCTTGGCGCTGTGCCGGTGATGGTAGACGTCGATCGCGATACATTGATGGTCACGCCGGAGGCCATTGCTGCGGCTATCACGCCCCGCACCCGCGCCATTATTCCCGTGCATTACGCCGGCGCACCCGCCGATATGGACGCGATTCGCGCTGTCGGGCACCGTCACAGTATCCCCGTTATTGAAGATGCGGCACATGCCGTTGGGGCCGAGTATCGCGGAGCCCCTGTCGGAGCGAAAGGCACTGCGATTTTCTCTTTTCACGCCATCAAAAATATGACCTGCGCCGAGGGCGGACTGGTGGTCACCGATGATGACCAGCTTGCCGAGCGTATCCGCAGCCTTAAATTTCACGGCCTTGGCGTGAATGCTTATGACAGACTTGCACAGGGACGTGCACCGCAGGCAGAAGTGATAACACCGGGGTACAAATACAATCTCAGTGATATCCATGCCGCGATTGCGTTAGCGCAATTTGGCAAGCTGGCGAACGTTAACCAGCGGCGCCAGGAGATTGCGCAACGCTATTTATCGGCGCTTGCCGATACGCCACTACTGCCATTACGTCAGCCTAAATGGCCCCATCACCACGCTTGGCACCTGTTTATTTTGCGTGTGGATGCTGAACGCTGCGGTATTTCACGCGATGCGTTAATGGCTGCACTGCAAGCGCGATGGATTGGCACCGGCCTGCATTTTCGCGCCGTCCATACCCAGAAATATTACCGTGAGCGTTTCCCCGCACTTGAACTTCCTCATACGGAGTGGAACAGCGAACGCCTGTTATCCATTCCCATGTTTCCGGATATTACTTATGACGACACATCACGCGTTATCGATGCGCTGCGCGAACTTGCCTGCGGTTGATATGTTCACCTTTCCTTTGATAAAAAAAGTCTCCGTTGTCATCCCGGTATTCAACGAGCAAGAGAGCCTGCCCGCCCTGATTCAGCGCACGGTGGCTACCTGTGAGACGTTGAGTAAGGACTATGAGATTGTACTGGTTGATGATGGCAGCAATGACAACTCAGCGCGACTGATGGTGCAATCCAGCGAAATGCCAGATAGCCACGTGATAGCCGTATTGCTTAACCGGAATTACGGTCAGCATGCTGCGATCATGGCAGGATTTAGCCATGCCACGGGCGATTTAATTATTACGCTGGATGCCGATCTCCAGAATCCGCCGGAAGAGATCCCGCGTCTGGTGGCAAAAGCCGATGAAGGCTATGACGTGGTGGGCACGGTGCGTCAAAACCGTCAGGATAGCCTATTTCGCAAAATGTCATCGCGCCTGATAAACCGTTTTATCCAGCGTACCACTGGCAAGGTCATGGGCGATTATGGCTGTATGCTGCGCGCTTATCGGCGCCATATCGTCGATGCCATGTTGACCTGCCACGAACGCAGCACCTTTATCCCTATCCTTGCCAATATCTTCGCGCGTAAGGCTACGGAGATTCCTGTCGAGCACGCTGAACGCCTGCACGGTGATTCCAAGTACAGCGTGATCAGTTTGATCAGCCTGATGTATGACCTGGTGACCTGCCTGACCACGACGCCTTTACGTCTGCTCAGCGTGATAGGTAGCGCCATCGCGCTCTTAGGATTCTTTCTGACCTTTGTGCTGGTGGTGTTGCGTCTGGTATTTGGTCCTGAATGGGCGGCCGAGGGTGTTTTCATGCTGTTTGCCTTTCTGTTCAGTTTTGTCGGCGCGCAGTTCGTGGGGATGGGGATACTCGGTGAATATATTGGCCGTATTTACAACGACGTGCGTGCTCGCCCTCGTTATTTTGTGCAACGCGTCGTTAAGGGTGAGACCCGCAAAGACGAGACTCACCAAGAGAGTAATGTGAAATGAATACCGTTGTTTTTGCTTACCATGATATGGGATGCGTTTGCATCAATGCCTTACTGGCCTCTGGCTATCGTATCAGTGCTATTTTCACCCATGCGGATACGCCCGGTGAAAATCCTTTTTTTTTGGCTCAGTGGCTCGTATTGCCGCCAGAACGGGTATTCCTGTCTATACACCGGAAGACGTGAACCACCCGCTGTGGCGTGAACGCATTCGCGCGCTCGCACCGCAGGCCATTTTTTCTTTCTATTACCGCCGCGTGCTGAGTGATGCGATTTTGCAGTGCGCACCCTTAGGGGCGTTTAACCTACATGGCTCGCTATTGCCGCAATACCGTGGCCGCGCACCGCTGAATTGGGTATTGGTTAACGGAGAGACGCAGACGGGCGTCACGCTGCATCGCATGACGTCAGAACCCGATGCGGGCCCGATTATCGCGCAACAGCGGGTCGATATCGCACCGGATGACGATGCCACTGGTTTGCACCATAAACTGTGCGAATGTGCAGACAGTCTGTTACGCGATATCCTGCCAGTGATTAAATCAGGTAACTATCCGCAACAGGAGCAGGATCACGCACAGGCCAGCTATGCCACCCGGCGAACCCCTGAGGCAGGGCGGATGGACTGGTCGCGGCCCGCGCATGAATTGCACAACCTGGTGCGTGCAGTCACGGATCCGTGGCCGGGCGCGTTTTGTTATGCCGGTGCGACACGCTTGACGGTGTGGTCCTCGCGTTTGCGACAGGATTTCCCTTGCGCGCCGAGTGGAACAGTGTTGTCGGTTTCACCATTGGTGGTTGCCTGCGGCAGCGATGCGCTGGAGATTGTGACCGGTCAGAGTGACAATAGCGTGTTTATGGCGGGTGCACAACTGGCACAAACCGTAGGCATGGTGGAAGGGGCTAGGCTGAATGCCTGCTTGCCGTGCCAACCCAAGCGCGTGCGGGTGTTGATCCTTGGGGTAAACGGTTTTATCGGCAACCACCTGACGGAACGGTTGCTACAAGATGAAAATTACGAAGTCTACGGCCTGGATATCGGTTCCGATGTGATTGCCCGTTTCCTGCTTAACCAGCGTTTTCACTTTGTTGAAGGGGATATCACCATCCACTCGGAGTGGATTGAGTATCACATCAAGAAATGTGATATCATTCTACCGCTGGTTTCTATTGCCACGCCGATTGAATACACGTGTAATCCGCTGCGGGTGTTTGAGCTGGATTTCGAAGAGAACCTGAAAATCGTGCGTAGCTGCGTCAAACACCAGAAGCGCATCATCTTCCCTTCCACTTCTGAAGTGTACGGGATGTGCAGCGATAAGGTGTTCGATGAAGATCGTTCATCGCTGGTGGTTGGGCCTATTAACAAACAGCGTTGGATCTATTCGGTATCAAAGCAACTGCTAGATCGGGTGATCTTGGCATACGGCGAGAAGCAGGGGCTGCGTTTTACGCTGTTCCGCCCTTTCAACTGGATGGGACCACAGCTTGATAGCCTGGGCGCCGCCCGGATCGGCAGTTCGCGTGCCATTACGCAATTGATCCTGAATCTGGTGGAAGGATCGCCCATCAAGCTGATTGATGGCGGTGAACAGAAGCGCTGTTTTACCGATATCAACGACGGCATCGAGGCGTTATTCCGCATCATTGAAAATCGTGACAACGCCTGTGACGGGCGAATTATCAATATCGGTAACCCGAAAAACGAGGCCAGCATCCGCGAGCTCGCAGAGATGTTGCTCGAAAGTTTTGAGCGTCATCCGCTTCGGCACATGTATCCGCCGTTTGCTGGCATGTGCGTGGTGGAGAGTGGGTATGCCGCGCCTACTGGAGACGTTGGAGCAACATGGGATTCAGGCAAGCGTCTTTTTCAGCGTTGGGCCAGATAATATGGGGCGTCACTTTTGGCGTCTGGTCAAACCGGCTTTTTTGTGGAAGATGCTGCGCTCCAAGGTGGTTTCGTTGTATGGCTGGGACATCCTGCTGGCGGGGACTGTCTGGCCAGGCCGTTTGATTGGGCGCGGTAATGCGGACGTCATGCGACAAACGGCGCGTACCCACGAGGTGGGGCTTCATGCCTGGGATCACTTTGCCTGGCAAACCTGGGCGGGCATTTGGAACCCAGTACAGTTACATCGCCATATTGCGCTGGGCAAGACCGCACTGGAGGATCTGCTGGGCCAGGCCGTCACCTGCTCCGCCGTGGCTGGATGGCTGGCGGATCAGCGTGTCATTGAGGCTAAGCAGTGCTTTGGTTTCCGCTACAACAACGATTGTCGCGGCAGCACACCATTTCGGCCTCGTCTGGCAGATGGCACATTAGGTACCGTTCATATTCCGGTTTCACTGCCCACCTGGGATGAGGTTATCGGCTCCACCGTGCAACCACAGCAGTTCAATCGCTATTTGCTCAACGCCATGCACAGCGCGCGAGGGACACCGGCGTATACCGTGCACGCTGAGGTGGAGGGCATCGCCTTCCAGCGGGAATTTTCGGCGTTGCTCTCCATGGCGCATCTTGAAGGACTTCAGTTTTGTCCTCTGGGGGCGTTGCTTCCTGAATTCGAGGCAGATTTGCCCGTTGGGCACGTTGTGCGCCACGCCATTGACGGGCGGGAAGGATGGTTAGGCTGTCAACAGTGGCTGAATAGCCAACACGATCAGGTCGGTCTGTCATGAAAGCAGTAACTTACACGCTCGCATTGGTCGCTTTGTGGGCACTCTACTACGTTATTCCTATTGAATACCGCTTGCTCTGGTAGCCGGATGAAACCCGCTATGCAGAAATCAGCCGTGGCTTGCTGGCCTCGGGGGATTGGGCGGTGCCGCGATTTTTAGGTATTCGCTACTTTGAAAAACCAATAGCGGGTTACTGGATCAACAATCTCGGTCAATGGCTTTTTGGTCATTCCAACTTTGCGGTGCGTGCGGGAGCCATATTCTCCTCGTTGCTGACCGCCTGTCTGGTCGCGTGGCTCTCCTGGCGGATCTGGCGGGACAAACGTACTGCGCTGCTGGCGGCGGTAATCTACCTTTCCTGCTTGCTGGTCTACGGTGTCGGGACTTACGCTGTGCTCGATCTTATGCTCGCGCTGTGGCTCTCGCTCGCCATGTGCAGTTTCTGGTATGCCGCTGAATCCGAGTCCGTGGGCAAAAAGGCCATTGGGTATCTGGTGCTGGGGATGGCTTGCGGCATGGGGGTGATGGCCAAAGGCTTTTTGGCGCTGGCGGTACCTGTTATTAGCGTGCTGCCGTGGGTGGCAGAAAAGAAACAGTGGAAATCGCTGTTGATGTATGGGCCGTTGGCCGTGTTAAGTGCGGCGGCGGTGACATTGCCTTGGGCGCTAACCATAGCAGAGCGTGAACCAACGTTATGGCACTACTTTTTTTGGGTAGAGCATATCCAGCGTTTTGCGGAGGAAGGCGCACAGCACCGGGCACCGTTTTGGTATTACCTGCCGCTGTTTCTGCTGGGCGCGTTACCCTGGCTGGGGTTCCTACCCGTAGCGTTGCGCCAGGGGTGGTGAGACAGGAAAACGAACAGCTGTCTGATCTATTTGCTGGGTTGGACTCTCATGCCGCTGCTGTTTTTCAGCCTCGCGAAAGGAAAATTACTGACTTATATATTGCCCTGTTAAGCGTTGCTGGCTCATCATGTGCTGGGTGCTGCCCGCGAGGGTGCCAAGGCGCTGCGCGCCAACGCACTTATCAATATGCTGTTTGGTGTTATAGGGCTGCTGGCTGTGGTGCTGGTTTTGGCACCTCATCGGTTTGCGAGCTATCCGCTCTACACACCGCAGGAATATGGCAAGATGCTGGCGGCAGCGGTGATATTTCTCTCCTGGGCGTTGATCGGGAGACTGTCGCTTGTGCAACCGCGTAATCGCTGGGCCTGCGCGGCGCTGTGCCCGCTGGCATTGGCGCTGCTGGTGGGCGCTGCCATTCCCGATCGTGTAGAGAATGCCAAACAGCCGCAGGCGATGATTGAGCCGGCTCATGCGCAACTGCAAGCGAGCCACTATGTGCTGTCCAACAGCGTAGGGGTTGCCTCGGCTATTGCCTGGGAGTTGCAGCGCGACGATATTTTTCTCTATAGCCGTCGCGGTGAGCTGGCCTGGGGGTTGGCGTTTGAGGACAGCGCAGAACGGTTTGTTTCTGAGGACGCCTTCCCTGGCTGGCTCGCGGCTCACCGTCAACAAGGCAATATTACGCTGATGCTACTGCTGGAAGATGACGACAGGACGACGATACATGCGTTGCCAACGCCGGACTGTGTCTATCAGCAAGGACGCTTTGCCGTTGTCGAGTATCACGCGCAGTGAGTGCATGGTTGGGTTTTGCTGGTCAGCATGCTGAGCTACATGGGGCAGATGTGCCAAAAACAAGCAGCTGGCGCGGTTCATCCTGCCTATGCAGCGCGATGGCTGAGAGTTGCTCTGCTGCTGGCGCTTGCGTTATTGCTGTGGCTGGTCGTACTGCAACAGCTTCCTGTTGGCATTGCCTATCCGATGTTGAGTCTGAATCTGGTTTGGATCACGCTGGCCGCACGTTGGATTTGGCAGGAGCCTATTGGTTGGCGGCATAGCCTCGGCATTCTGTTTATCATCTCGGGCGTCGTTTTGCTCGGTGTTACGGCTTAACGTGGAGGCGACAGCATGGGATATCTAGCGGCGTGCCTCAGCGTCATGTTGGTCAGCATCGCGCAGTTGGCGATTAAATACGCCCTGTCCAGATTGCCACCGGTATGGTCGATACGCATGCTGTGGGATGGCGCAGCGTGCCAGTGGCTGCTGCTTACCGCTGAGCTGGGGTGTTACGTGCTGTCGCTAATTGTCTGGCAATTCGCGTTACAGCGTCTGGCGCTGGGCAAAGCCTACGCATTTTTGAGCCTAAGCTATGTGCTGGTGTGGCTTGGTTCGATTCTCTTACCCGACTATTCAGAGCATTTTTCATGGCTGGCGTGCATCGGCGTGTTCGCCATTATGGTGGGTGTATTGTTGGTCTGCTGGCCGGAACGTGAAGAGAAAACCTCTACCTCGTCATAGCGCAAGAGTCGATCGGGCTCAAACAAAACAAACATTTTCAGGTGTAATTTCTTGTCATTCTTATCGCAATAGCACCGTGTGAGATAGGTCATAGCATCCATACCGTAGATCGTAAATAATACAAAACCGTTATAAATAGGAACTGAAGGTATATTCCTACGGCGGCGGAGGGGTGAAAACGGATTCTCAGAAACGGTGTCTGACTGACAGAAAAGAGCATGATGAACAACAAATACCCATTGCAAGAAATCCTTGACGTTGACCGGCTGCAAACGTTGCAGGATAACTTCAGCAAATCCATGATGATTGCATTGGTGGTTGTTGATGAAAAAGGCGTCCCGGTTACCAAACCCAGAGGGTTTTCTGATTTTTGCGCCCGTTCGCGGCGTAATCCTGCATTAGCGCAACATTGCTACGATTGTGATTATGCCGGAGGAAGGGCTGCCATGGCGGCTTGCCGCCCGGTGGTGTATCGCTGCTACTGCGGGTTCGTTGAGTTCGCGGTGCCCATCATGATAGATAACCACTATCTCGGCGCGTTTATCTCCGGTCAGGTCAAAGTCGAAACCTCAAAAGAGACCGAGATTCCCTACATTCTGGCGGAAAATGGTGTGTGGGAAGAGAACCCCATGCTGGTGAATCTGCATGAAAACACTAAACGCATGCCCTATGAGCGTTTTGAATCGACTGCCTATACGCTGCTGCATGTCGCATCCTATCTGGTGGAACAGGCTTACGCCAACAACATCCAGCGCGAGTTGCATCAAAAAGATCTGGCGCTGACCAATGAATTGCGCAAACGCGTGGACATCGAGCGCTCTCTGCATGAGGCGGAGTTTAAAGCGCTTTCCTATCAGATAAACCCCCATTTCCTGTTTAATGTACTCAATACTATCGGCCGTTTGGCCTTTTTGGAGAACACCCAGCGCACCGAAAACATGGTATTACGTCAACAGCTACATGTCGATTCAAAAAGTCCGCATGAGCGATCGTTTTGATTATATGTTCAGCATTCCGGATAAATATCTGGATGTGATTTGTCCTTTCCTCATTTTGCAGCCGCTGGTGGAGAACTTCTTTAACTACGTGGTTGAGCCGCGAGAAATAAAAAGTCACATTCACATTAAAGCCACCGACGATAGCCGCGATGTGATTATTGAAGTGACGGATAATGGCGACGGTATTTCGCCACAGGATATCGAGCATATTCTTTCCGGTAATGAGAATCGCCAAAAAGGCGGCATCGGTATCAACAACATTCAAAATCGACTTCAGTTGCTGTTCGGCGAGCGTTATGGGCTGGAGATTGCCAGTCCCCACAAACCGAAACAGGGAACCTCTATCAAACCGCGTTTCCCGATGCAGGAAGTCCATTAATCCGGGGAGAAACACAATGTACAATTTTGTGATTGTGGAAGATGAACACATTGAATCCGAATCTCTGCGCCGTATGATTTCGGAGCACATCGAAAATGCCACCATTCATGAAGCATCGACCGGACGTAAAGTGATTCAACTGATCGATCAACTGAATCATATAGATATGATCCTGGTGGATATCAATATCCCGTTGCCAAATGGGAGAGAGGTGATCGAGTATTTGCGCCGTAAAAATGATCAGACCAAAGTGATCGTCACCACTGCCAATGACGATTTCGATATTGTGCGCAGCATGCTCAGCCTGAAAGTGGATGATTACCTGCTCAAGCCGGTCAAACGGAGCATCATGACCGATGTGATCAAAAAGGTGCTGCATTACGATGAGCAGGATAATCAGGTAACACGCGAACTGAAACAGAAAGTGTTTTCCCTGATCGATGACGGCGATTACCCGGCCTGGAATGAGCTGGTGTTTCAGACTATCAATGGTGCCTACTGGGATAAATCTGGCGATCGCCGTCAGACGGTAGTGGATTTTCTTGCGCTGCTTGATCAATACGTGGCGGCGCAAGGCGACAAGTTTGCCGCATCTCATTCTACGGCGCTGAAAGGGGTGATGCGAGATGTCGCCAGCCGTAGGCTGACGGAAGGCTATTACTACCGTATTCTGCGCGGCGTGTTTACCCTGAGTGAAGCCCTGTTTGAGCGGGTGTTCAAAAGCGCTGAGTCGCAGGGAGATTTTATCGAACGTGCGCGTTATCACATCGAGAAGAATATTTTCACCAACATCACCCTGGATGATATTGCCGAACGCGCTTTTGTCAGCGCCTGCTACCTGAGCCGCGCCTTCAAGAAAGCCACCGGTACAGGTTTTTCTACCTATGTGGCAAATCGAAAAATCAAAATTGCCAAATCTCTGCTGCAATTCAGTGATTTAAAGGTCAATACCATTGCGCTGAAACTGGCGTATCAGGATGCAAACTATTTCTGCCGCATCTTCAAGAAAGAGACCAATATGTCACCTTCCGACTACCGTAAACTGATGGTGTTTAACCCGCAGGTGGCCCCACCGGAAGCGGGGAGCAGCGTAGTGCTACCCGCGCGGTGATAACGCAAAATAGTCCAACCTGACAGCAATAAAGTTCACCGGAGCCGATCGCCCCCCCGAGTAAAATAACGGGATACTCTCAGTGGGGCGAGGCGTGTGTGGACGAGTACCTGTTTACTTCCGAATCGGTGGCGGAAGGCCATCCGGACAAAATCGCCGATCAGATTTCCGATGCGATTTTGGATGCGGTGTTGCTACAAGATCCCTGGGGCCGCGTGGCGTGTGAATGTCTGGTGAAAACTGGCGTCGCCATCGTGGCAGGAGAAATCACCACCACCGCATCCGTTGATGTGGAAAGCGTGGTGCGCCACACCATCAAACAGATCGGTTATAACCACTCGTCGCTCGGCTACGACGGCAATACGTGCGGCGTGCTCAACCTTATTGGTCGGCATATTGCCAGCGGTATTCAGGGGGAAGCATTAACCGAACTGGGCGCTGGCGATCATGGCATTACCTTTGGCTATGCCACGGATGAAACGCCGGAATTGATGCCAGCAACCCTGGTTTATGCGCATCAACTGATGGCGCGTCAGGCGCAACTACGTAAATCCGGCCGCTTGCCCTTTTTACGTCCAGATGCCAAAAGTCAGGTGACGCTGCGCTACCGCGATCGTCAGGTGATTGCGGCGGACACTATCGTCATTTCCACACAGCACGCGCCTGATGTCTCGCTTGACACGCTCCGTGAAGCGGTTATCGAAGAAGATCGTTAAACCGGTGCTGCCCACTCGCTGTCTGACACCGCACACCCGCATTCTGGTCAACCCGGCCGGGGCGTTTGTCACGGGAGGGCCGGTGGGTGACTGCGTGCTTACCGGACGCAAGATTATCGTCGATACCTACGGTGGTGCCGCCTGCCACGGTGGCGGCGCGTTTTCGGGTAAAGATCCTTCCAAAGTCGATCGCTCAGCGGCCTATGCGGCACGCTACGTGGCCAAGAACATCGTAGCCGCCGGATTGGCAGCGCGCTGTGAAGTACAGTTGGCCTGGGCTATCGGCGTCGCGCGCCCGGTAGCGGTGCGCATCAATACGTTTGGTACCGAGCGGGTGAGTAGCGCCTTATTGCAGCAACGGGTGGACGCACATTTCGATCTCAGCGTCTACGGCATGATTACGTCGCTTGATTTACTGGCGCCGCGTTATCGCCACACAGCATGTTACGGGCATTTCGGGCGATCCGATTTTCCTTGGGAATTCACCGATAAAGTTGCGTTATTACAGGGCGCGACTTCATTGATATAACTATAAACAGGAATCGCTTATGGCTAAGCAAAGTTTAGGTCTGATAAAAACCGTGGGGCTTGCCGCGGCCGTTGAGGCGGCGGATGCGGCGGTGAAGTCTGCCAATGTCAATCTGGTCGGCTATGAGCTGACGAAAGGCGGTGGCATGGTCACCGTGAAGCTGGAAGGAGAAGTGGGGGCGGTCAATGCGGCGATTGCAGCGGCAAGCGTTGCAGCGGCTAAAGTGGGGCAGGTGTATGCCCATAAGGTGATTGCACGCACTGCTGAAGGAATCGAAGCCATCACGCATTCGGCAGAGACGGTTGGCGTTGCCAAACCATAGTTGCTGGCACCGGAAGTGGTCATTACGCCACCTGCTGCTCCTGAACCAGAAACCAAATCAACCACGATTCCTGTGGTAACGCTTGAACCAAGCGACAATGGTACGTCATGCGGGGATATCTTTGATCCGCCAGCACCACAACCGGCTGCGCCGGACGCTACGCCCGACGGGCAAAAACACCCCGCGTAAGGGTGACAAATAATCACGATATGATTTCAGACCGACGACAAACCTGCTTTACCCACTCGTCGTCCCCGGCATAGGCCGGAGATCTCTGTCAGAAGAAATGCATTTACTCTGTGGGAGATTCCCGCCTGCACGGGAATGACGGCGGGAGCGGTAATGGCGGAAGTAGGTGGACATGACTGTTTTAAATAAGCTTTTCAGTAACATCTAATCATTACGTGATTTCTCTTCCAATCATCCTTGGCAACCGCCGGGGATTTCTTTGTTCTTGTTATTAGAGGGTTAATAAGGTGGGGATTTCTTGACGTACAGAGTGAGGTTTTGAGCATACAGGGTTTTGCTGTTGACGTACCCGCGACAAATGACGCTGAGTAAATAGGTGGCGCCAGGATGAGCGGCAGGGATATCGGTCCGTCCGGCGGCACCCATTTCCGAAGGTATCGCGCAGCGACGCCATTGCGCAAAAAGCGCGGGGTCATGGGGTGTGGACGGCTGCACACCCCGTGTCGGGCGCGTGCCACGCGAATGGCAGAGGAACACAGTGGTTTTCGCGCACGAAACCTTACTCTGTACGTAAATAACTCCCCCAGTTCATCAATACAGGGGGAGCCCAACATCAAAATAACGGCACCGCCGCAAAAAAACCAATGGTCGCCAGCAGGTTGACCAACGTCGTCATTATCGCAATGGTAAACGCCGGTGGGTCAATATGAGTGTCGCCATGAACCAAAAACAGGCGGGAAATCAGTTCGCCGAGAAGAGCACAGATAATGCCGACTACAGCGGCCCAGATCAGGCTGCCGGAGGCCGCCGCTGCCAGCGCCGCAGGCAGGGCAATGTGGTGGGAAACCGGTACCTGGGTATTAAAATGCAGGAATACTAACGAGAACGCTGAAATCCCAAAGGCCAGCAACGCGCCGCTGCCTCCGAAGGTGTGACCCAGATAGCCAGCCATCAATCCAATACCGATACCCAAGACCGATAGCTGAGGAATGCGGCTGTGATAGGGCATCCAGCACTGATCCTGTGGCGGGTAGCAGCGACGCCCCCCCCCGCTTTGGGGTTTGCCCAGCAGACCGGTAGTTCCGAACATCAGACGCACAATCATGCCAGAGATCACCACGGTTAACGCAACCGTGTCAGTCCATGCCAATCCCGAAGAGAAGGTGGGTACTTGATTGAACAACCAGGCAATCACAAAGCCGATAGCACCAAATGCACCGCCGACCAGCAGTACATCGGGAGCCCCCAATCCGCTTAGCCCAGCCGTGATATCACGGCCAGAAGCCAGTTTGCCCTTTTTGGCTGCATAGGCGGTTGCGGCAACACCGGCAGCAAAGTCGCCGACGTGTGGGCCGAATACGCCAAAGGGAAATTGAATAAATGTGGTGGCGCTGCCGGTGACAATTTGTGATATCGCCATGGCAATGACCAAGAGACCGACAAATTCAAAGGCCGCAAGGGCACCGATCGCGGCACCGAAAATACCGCCGCCGAAAGCGACTAAAATATCAATGCTGTTCATTACACTCACCTTGATTGTGTGGGTACAAGAAATAAACGACGCAATACATCACGTCGGTATTATTGATGTGAAAAATAATTATTTTTTAATAATGACAAACTAAAAATCTGGCAACGTGTAGATACGTTTCCCGATAATATTTTTATACTGTGCGACTACCCCCCAATATGACATTGGAAACCCAATGATTCGATTTCCCGTTTGAGGGTATTTACGGTCTCTTCCGGTACACTGGGCGCATCACCCATCGGGTATTCACGGCCAAGTAACGTGTATTTATTTTCGCCGTAGGTGTGGTAGGGCAATAAATGAATGGTATCGACATTCGACATCAATCGGGCAAATTCAGCAATGGCGTGAATTTCTTCGCGATTGTCATTCACACCGGGTACCAGCGGAATTCTCACGATAGTTTTGGTAATAAATGAAATTCTGATCAGGTTTTCTAAAATACGCTGATTATCCACGCCGGTATTACAGCGATGCACGGCCGGATTGATGGCCTTGATATCCGTAAGCGCCAAATCAATATATGGAAATATGTCTTCAATAGTTTGTGCAGACGTCAGCCCGGTGGTTTCAATGGCGGTATGCCAGCCCTTTTCTTTACAGGCTTTCAGCAATTCGCGGGCGAATTCCGGCTGCGCCAACGGCTCGCCGCCGGAAAGGGTAATCCCTCCGCCAGAACGACGGTACACGTTCTCTTCTTTTTGCAGCTCTTGTATCACTTCACGCACGGTGATGCGCTTGCCTTTCATCTCCAGCGCATCGGTCGGACACACGCGGGTGCAATCACCACAGTTAACACAACGCTGGCGATCGATAAAATGCGGTGCGATGATGGACATCGCCTGATGCTGACAGGCTTCCAGACATTTACCGCAATAGATACAGTCATTCTTTTTGAACAGCAGCTCAGGATTTGGCCGCCGATTCCTGGTTGCTGCACCATTTGCAAGGGAGCGGGCAGCCTTTAAAAAAGGGGATGGTACGGATACCGGGACCATCGTGCAGGGAATAGCGTTGAATATTGAAAATCACGCCTTCCGTATCATAGTGTACTTTATTCATAACATGGCTCATGGGCGACGCGTACCCTCGGGAATGTAGTGAATCCGGGGCGACACCAGAAAGTATCGCCCCGACCCTCAGCAGCGCATCAGAAGTGCTGTTCCGTGCGGCTGATTATGTCGTCCTGTACTTCTTTCGCCAGCACCACGAACTGGGCGCTGTAACCGGCTACACGTACTACCAGATCGTTGTGCTTTTCCGGATGTGCTTGTGCATCGATCAGCACATTGCGATCCACCACGTTGAACTGAACGTGCATTCCTTTGCGATCGAAGTAGCTTCTTACCATGCCGCCGAAGTTCACCAGCCCTTTGTCCCCAGCCAGTGCTGAAGGCAGGAATTTCTGGTTATACAGCGTGCCGTTGGAGGCGCTGAAGTGGTCAAGTTTTGCCACTGAGTTCGCTGCTGCGGTTGGACCCAATGTGTCTTTGCCCTGGCGCGGTGAAACGCCGTCGGCCAGCGGTTCTTTCGCCAGACGGCCATCGGGCAGAGCCGCGACGTCTTTACCAAACAGCACGTTAGCGGATACCGGGTAGATACCCGCCTGGAACTGGCCGCCGCGCGGGTTGGTGTACTTTTCGACTTCCTGGCAGTAAATCAGTGCACAGCGACGTGCCACCAGATCCACATCATCGATGTCGTTGCCGAAGCACGGCGTGCTTTCCAGAATCCGGCGAATTTCCTGATGGCGATTCTCGCTGGCACCGTAAGTCGGGGTTGCCGGGGTGCTGGCTGAAAGCTGGCGATACACTTCGTTCTTGATGGCGGACGGATCCAACGTACCGTTCTGTTCCACGATACGTTTCACGATGTCATAGACATCTTGCTCATTGAGCGACGATTTCGCTGCGGCGGCGTGAGGTGCCGCGCCGACCGGGTAACCGAAGTTGGCATCCAGCGCGCCTTTCAGCTCTTGCAGCGTCAGTTTACGGTCTTCAAACACCTGTTTCTGGATGGCGTAAACGGAGTCGCCGGTATCGGCCACGCCGAATGCCTGCGGGCCGGTAAAGTTATAGATGGCACCACCGTCTTGCAACGATTTACCGCGTCCAATGCAGTCATCCACCATGGCGGAGAGGAACGGCAGCGGGCAGCGCTCGGCGTGTGCAATATCCACGCTGTTACAGGCTTCGACCAACTGATGGACAAAGTGCGACATCTGCTTTTGGAACGCCGTGTAGAAATCTTCGATATTACCGAATTGCGGCAGTTCACCCGTGACCGGCCCGATCCGTTTGTTACCAACGCGACCGTTGTTCAGGGTAATTTCCAGCACCTTGGCGACGTTGAAGAACGCGGCATCGTGCCAGCCTTCGGTACGGTGCGGCGCTTGTGGTTCCACACAGCCGATGATGCAGTAGTCACGCGCATCGTGCAGAGAAACGCCACGGTTTTGCAGTGCCGGGATGATCACTTCATCGTTGTACATCGCGGGTACGCCGAGTCCCAGACGTGCCACTTCACACGCGCGATACAGGAATTCATCCGGCGTGCCTTGCCATACGCGGATCGAGAAAGAGGGCTGCGGCAAGCGAACATGTGCGGTCGCTTCCATACACATGTAGCTCATTTCATTGGTGGCATCACGCCCGTATTCCGTTTGGCCGCCCACGCACAGGTTTTGGAATACAGCGAAACCAGCGAACGCTTGCGCGGAGACTTCATCACGCGTTTTGTTGATGTCGTTCAGTTTGATCCAGCAGCAGTCCACCAGTTCCTGAGCAAATTCTTTGGGGATGTTTTTGTCGGCGGCGTAGTATGGTACATGTACTGGTCGAAACGCCCCGGGGAGATGGGGTGGCCGCTAGATTCAATCTGCAACATACTTTGCAGGAACCAGAAGGTCTGGCACGCTTCCCAGAAGGTGGAGGCACCGAATTCCGGAACGCGCTGACAGTTTTGGGCAATTTGCAGCAGCTCTTGCTTACGCGTAGGGTTGCTTTCCTGCTGCGCCAATTGTGCCGCATGCTCTGCATAGCGGTGGGCGTAACGGATCGCCGCGATATAACTGATGATCACCGAGTGATAGAACTGCTCTTTTTTAATGTAATCCGGTGAGCTGCGATCCAGTTTTTCCAGTGCACGCTGCACTTCATCAATGATGCCGCGGAAACCGATTTTCAGGATTTTGCCGTAGTCCACGCTGACGTGGACTACGCCGCCATAGAAGTAGTTGCCGACGGTGAATACGCCGCTCGCCATACTCTCTTTGGTGGCATCAGACATATAGGATGCGGCCAGCGCGCTGGTGGTTTTACCCGGCCAGTAGGTGAAGGCATCATGCAGTTCTTTGGTCGTTTCTTTCGGGATGATGAACGGGTCCGCGACGCGGGAACCCATGGTTTCGAACTCTTTTTCCACCCAGTCGTAAGAGAATTCGGGACAGATTTCGGTAGAGCGCGGGTTTTTGGTTACCGCACCGACGATCAACTCGTCCGGACGAATGGTCACCGGCAAATTGTTGAAGATCTTTTCTACCACTTTGGCGCGACGCATGATCGGCGGTAAGCCTTCAGTCTCTTTATAGGCCTCGGTGGCCAATACGGCGCGTTCAGATTCGACATAGGGCTTTGCCGTCAGAATCATATTTTTCAGTCTGACAACACGGTCGGTCGGATTGGAAAAACCTTTCTTTAACATATCCAGGACTCCTGCATATTTAAAATTATTCATGATGTAGGCAATACAGAGGCATCCTTCGGGGAAAAAGGCATGCCCAGACTGCTGACCAATTTATTTATATCCGTCACCCTTCACCTTATTTAACGTGAGAGATGACAGTGGGAAATATTTGCTGTGCGCTTAGATCTGCACAGTGGTGCCAATCAACGAAATAAACTGACGCAACAGCGCAGGGTGCCCCATCCAGGTGGTTGCCGTTACCAGATGGCCGTCGAGAACGGCTTCATCATCGGCTGCAGAACGATAAATACCGCCCGCCAATTCGATTTCTGGTTTCATGGTGAAATACCCGGTCAGGGTTCGACCTTTTAATACGCCCGCGGCCACCAATATTTGTGGGCCGTGACAAATAGCGGCGATCGGCACAGAAAAATTAAACGCATAGTGGACAATATTCAGTACGGATTTATTCAGACGCAAATATTCAGGTGCGCGTCCGCCAGCAATATAAAACCCGCAATAGTCCTGCAAACGAATTTCATCAAACGATGCGGTCAGCCGAAACAGATGTCCGGGTTTTTCGCTGTAGGTCTGATCGCCTTCAAAATCATGAATGGCGGTTTTAATAAATTCGCCTGCGCGTTTTCCCGGACAGACGGCGTCCACCAGAAAACCCAATGCGCTTAATGCCTGCCATGGCACAATGACTTCATAATCCTCAGAAAAATCACCCGCTAACAGCAGTATTTTTTTCATAGGTTGGTTCTCAGAACGCCGTGTTGTCATTTTCGATCATCCGCATGGCCTTGTTGACCGCGGCGACTTCGCCAAAGATTGCCAATGTCGTGATGTGCTGAGGGCAACTACCAAAGATTTCCGAAACCACCACATTGGCGCTTTTGCTGGCCAGATCGGCATAGAAATAGAGATCCGGAACGGGCAGCATCAGCAGACCAATAGCGTCAATGCGCAACAGATCGAGCTGTGAGCGAAATTCGCTGGGCATTCTTCGCTTCAGCATCGCCACAATGTCAGGGGTTGGTGCATTGATGATTCGTGTTTTCATTGGCAAATGGCCCTCATCCTCGCGACGATTAACGGATATTAAGCGATTCCACCATCACACAGCGGCGGGTGCGGGCAAACGACCGTGCGTACATCAATCCTTCCCCGGTCGGACCGGCGATAGTGAAAGTGGCATGCCCTTCGCCGCCGACGCCTATGCCGATGCCGGCATAAGACGGCCCGTTTTTAACAAAGATGGTGGTTTGAATCAGCTTCGCCATCTTGGTCAGTTTTTCGACGTTGGTGGAGTGCATGATGGCGGTATGACGGTTACCGTGTTCTACCTTGACCGCCAGATCGATAGCGTCATCGACGTTATCAACACGCACCACGGGCAGAATCGGCATCATCAGTTCATGCACCACAAAGTGGTGATTTTTTTCCGTTTCGATCAGGATAACTTTGGTGTCCGGTGCGCTGGAGATCCCCAGTTGTTGCAGGATGAAACGCGCATCTTTACCGACAAACGCGGTATTGGGACCAGTGCCTTTCTCATTCAGCACCAGCGTTTGCAACTGCTGGATCAACTGCTTGTCACACAGCAGGTAGGCACCGCTTTTCTTCATGCAGTGGATCAGATAATCCGCTAACTGATTCACCACGATCACCTCTTTTTCGGCGACGCATGGCAGGTTGTTATCGAAGCTGCATCCCTTGATGATATCGCGTGCTGCCCGTTCGATATTAGCCGTCTCATCCACCACCGCAGGCGGGTTACCGGCACCGGCACCGATGGCTTTCTTGCCAGATGACATCACCGTTCTCACGATCGCCGGGCCACCCGTTGCCACCAGCAGGTTGACGCGTGGGTCTTTGATCAAGGCGTTAGTGTTGTCGATGGACGGGGCCGCCACGGTGACCACCAGATTGGCCGGTGCTCCTAACTGCGCCAGCTTCTCGTTGATCAGCCGCACCGCGAGGCGCGATACGTTGCGTGAACGCGGGTGCGGGCTGAACACCACAGTATTGCCTGCCGCCAGCATGCCAATGCTGTTGTTGATGATGGTTTCCGTCGGGTTAGTGGTGGGGGTGATGGAACCGACGACGCCGAACGCGGAGTACTCGATTAATGTCAGCCCACCGTCACCGCTACACGCCTGCGTCGCCAGATCTTCCGTGCCCGGCGTTTTCAGCGCTGCGATGCGATTTTTGGTCAGCTTGTCCTCGTAGTTACCCATGCCGGTTTCTTCGACGGCCATGCGGGAGATTTGGTCCAGCACATCTTCTTGAAGAAACACCTCACGCACGCCATTCACAAAGGCATTCCTGTCTTGCATCGAACAGTGACGATACTGCACTTGCGCTATCGCGGCAGCGGCAATGGCTTCGTCCATGCTGTCGAAGATACCCGCATCATGCGCTGAAGGCTGCGGTGCGGCGGTTGTCGGTTGTTGCTGTGCCAACACTTGCGCCACAATGCTGCTGACCAGCGATTGCTCGGTGTGGGGTGCCGGTGTGGCGGCTGTTGCTGCACCCGCGCCGGACGCGACGGGGTTACTGTATTTGCTCAGGATGGTGGAGACTGCCTGGGCGATTTCAAGGTCGTTCATCTTTTGGTTCCTTTCCTCACATCGCACGGCACGCAAGCGCGCCTGACGGATCAGATATACGGCGTGGTGGTCGATCTGATTTCCGTTGGATCTAACGTGGACAGCAATTGCAAACCGACTTCGCGAGCGGCGATCACCGCCTGGCGTACCGCGCCAGAATCCCCTGCGAAGGTGAAGATCACTTCGTTACTGTAGCTGGTGCCTTTACTCGGGCTTGCATATCCGACCGGGTCGATCACTGCAGCCTTGGCGGCGGTATCAGTAATCAGTACCCCGATGGCAGCCGGTGACGCGCAGGTCATGCCGAACGACTTACCTATAGGTGCGCCAAAGGCTTTGTTCAGGGCAAAGCTGGCACGTGCGGTGTACTGGAATTCCAGATGACCAGCGGGAGAACCGTACACATCGCCCATGGTGCAGTCGATTTCGTTCAGGGCGACTTCCACGGCACGGCGGGCGTCAGAGACGTCTTCTGCACCGAAGATGATCATACAACCGTGCCCGCCACCGCCTTCGGTGTCACGCGCCAGCTCGATGATCAGCACTTCGCTGTTGGTGGCTTTCACCGCTTCGTCAGCGGCAAAAATATGCGGGCCAGCGCCGGTACGTGCGCCGATAATACCGATGGAACGGAACTTTTTATCGATATTCATCAACTCATGCAGTTGGTGATCCACGTTGGCAATCACCAGACCGATGGTGTGGCCCAGTGCGGTGCCGACAAATTCTGTCAGCCCGCAGCCCGCGATGCTGCCGAGCGCTTTACCAGCACGTGGTGCGTCGTTCTGTTTGTTCATCACGTCAGATATAATCTGTTCGACAAGATTATCTCTCATAGGAATAATCCTCGCGGTTTAGGGATCAGCCCAGTGCCTTCGGCAGAATTTTTTCCACTTCGGTATGCGGGCGAGGGATCACATGCACGGAAACCAGTTCGCCGACTTTATTGGCGGCTGCAGAGCCAGCGTCGGTGGCGGCTTTCACGGCACCCACATCGCCACGCACCATCACAGTTACCAGACCAGAACCGATTTTTTTCGTAGCCGACCAGCGTAACGTTGGCGGATTTCACCATGGTATCTGCGGCTTCGATGGCGGAGACCAGACCTTTTGTTTCAACCATACCCAATGCTTCTTGTTGCATATCAACCTCGACGTTTTGTAGTAAAAAACTTGTAGTAAAAAAGTACGTGGAATCTGTCCGGCGGACCGTGGCCTGCCCTCATCCCGCAACCGGCAACGCACCGATTTTGCTGTTTAGGATGTTATGAACATCCCGACCAAATGTTTTGCCGATGAGCGAGACTTTTTTGTTATCACTTTCAGTGCTGCGACAATAAAATCCACGCTGGTTTATCAGGGCCGTTGCGGCGGGTACCGCGCTGCCCTAAATTGTTAAATGGGTCACGTTTTAATAAAACGGGGGGCACCGCACCTCATGCCAACTGCGCGATCTCTGCGGCGTCCATCGCGATCATTTTCTCTTCGTTGGTGGGAATAACCGCGATAGTGGGGAAGCCTTCAGCGGAAATCACACCGCTGCGTCCGCCCACCATGTCATGGTTTTTTGCTTATCGAGCTTTAGCCCCAGCACCGATAGACGCTCGATGGTCAACTCGCGGATCAGCGCCGAGTTTTCTCCGATTCCGCCGGTAAACACCAGCGCATCCAAGCGTGAGAGTTAGGTGAGGTGGGCTCCCAAGTGACGTGCCAGACGATGCACCATCACATCAATTGCCAATCCTGCGCGTTCGTTGCCGCTTTCCCGCGCTTCTTGTAAGGTGCGGCAATCACTGGAGATGCCGTACAGGCCGGAGGCGTTATTCACCGTTTGGTAGATTTTTTCGATAGGTTGCTGGGTGCAACTGGCGATATAGGCGGCGGCACAGAAATCGAGATCCCCACTGCGCGTACCCATCACCAGCCCTTCCAGTGGTGTCATGCCCATCGAGATATCGACGCTGCGTCCGTTTTCACCGCGCAGATGGAGGAGCCGTTGCCCAGATGAGCAACCAGAATGCCGTGATCGTCCTGATTGAGATCCAGCATGGCGCGAGCTTGTTCCGCAATATAGCGGTGAGAGGTACCGTGGAAATCGTAGCGTCTAACCTGATACTTCTGCTGGTACTCATAAGGAATGGCGTAGGTGTAAGCCGCAGGGGCGAGCGTCTGGTGAAAGGCGGTATCGAACACCGCAATTTACGGCAGTGACGGCAGCAGAGCTTGAGCCGCTTCGATCCACGTCAGGTTGGCGGGGTTATGCAACGGAGCCAATACTGACAGTGCCCTAATTTTTTCAATCACTGCCGGAGTGATTAACACGGAGTGTTTAAAGTCGCTGCCGCCGTGGGCGACGCGGTGACCGATAGCGGCAAGTGAATCGATCAGCTTTTTGCTGGAGAGCGTATCGAATAGCACTTTCAATGCTTCATGGTGGCTGGCGGATTCCAGCGATAGCACTGATTTGTTGCCTGAGCCGTCTTTGACGGTAATCACCGCGTTATCCAACCCTAAGCGTTCTGCCAGGCCGAACAGCAGCGGTTGTCCGTCGTTGACGGGCATAACGGAAAACTTTAATGACGACGAACCACAGTTAATCACGAGCACAAGGGAAGATAAGGACATAAGCCCCCCGAAATAAGAGATGACAAAAAAATCCAGCGTGTTATTCGTGGCTGTCAGGCGAAAGGCGACAGGGAAAAACGTTGCTGAGTGAATTGGTGCAGAACGTGACGTGCGATCGCGACATCCTCTTCGGCCGTACCGCCGCTGATGCCGATACCGCCCAGTAAATGTCCCTGATGCCAGCATGGCAGGCCGCCACCGACGGCGCAGATATCGGCCTGTTGCTGGAGTCCGAACAGGGGCGCACCGGGTTGCACCTGTTCGGCCAGTTCGTGCGTCGGCATACGCAGCGCCACGGCGCTGTAGGCTTTTTGCCAGGCGAGGCGGTGGCTGACCAACAGTGCGTTATCCATGCTGACGAAGTAGCGCGGATGGCCGTGTGTATCCACTAGGCTGACGACCATCGCCAAGTGCATGGCAAGGGCGGTTTCCTATGCCAACTGTGCCAGCAGGGCGAAATCAGCAACGGTCAATGCTTTGCGTTCTGGCTGAGGTTGGGCGGCAATGGCCTGTGCAATCCAACCGTCCAAATCGCGCAGTGCAGGATGCTGTTGTGTCAACATTTAGCCCTCGCTGCGCTCGGTGGCATCGACGATACGGATGATAGCGGCATCAATAACGGAATGCTCTTTGCTGTTGGCCATGCGCGCTGAACTGTCGGTGGCGACGATCACAATTTCTCCGTTGCCCGCGCCGACGGTATCCACCGCCACCTGCGTGCGCTGAGTGGGGTTCATGTGCTCATCCAGACGGGTGACGAGCAGCAATTTCATGCCGTTCAACGATGTATGTTTGGTGGTGGAGACCACCGTGCCGGTGACTTGGGCCAGATACATGGTGCCTCCTCAGGATGCGGTTATTAACGTGATGCGGCGCGCGGCTATCTCACGCGCGCTGCCGGGGTAATCAACGTGCCGGGTCGGACACGCAGCGTGTCTTCGCTATGCAGGCGTACATCGCGCACCGTCACGGCGGTGACGACCGCGCTGTGCGATACGGATGCCTGTGGGGCAGCAGGTTGCCCCATCATGCGAATGCCAAATTGGCGCAGCGTCTCCTGATAGCGTGAGAGTTGTGCCAGATAAGCAGATGGCATGGCGGCATCAGGGTGGTGTAGTGCGATGATGCGCACGTCTTGTGCCAGCGCCTGAAAGACCCATTGGCTGGCAGCGTTATCACGCAAGCCGAGCGCTATTTTTGCCAGACTGTTATCGGACAAGGCTGGCAGCAGCAGCGTATCGCCGTTGCGTGGCATGGGATCAATAGCCTGTTGGCAAGGCACCTGTGGCAGCAGACGATGCAAGGTGTCGGCAAAACGCGTGTGCAAGCGCTGTGGGAGAAGTGTACGCTTAACTGACAGCCTGCTTGCGCCAGTGCTGCCAGATAGTGCAGTGTGGCAGGAAATGCGGCTACGTCATCGCCAGTGATCAGCACAAAGGTGGTTGGCTGCCGTTGGGTTTCGGCATGGATGTTTTCGATCCCTGTGCTTTCAAACAGTGAACTTTCGATGCGTAAAGTGCGGTGGGCAAGCGCATCAGTGATGGCCTTGTCTATCAACGAAGAGAGCGTCTGGCTGTTCATGCTGCCTCTCGTGAGCGGTATACGGTATTCATGGTGCGGCCTGCATGGCAATTCCCAGCGTGGTGACCAGCAGCGGCTCCACGGCGGGGAATTCGCTAAAGCTGCTGGCACCGCCCACCACATGAATGTTTCTGACGTTATACGCTGTCAGCCAGTCACTGGTCAGGCAAGCCATCTTCTCCACCACCGGACGCACCAGCGTCATATGGGTGCCGCCGGTCGGTTCGTCAGCGGAAAAGAGCACCTTGCCGTTACGTAGCACGCTAAGCCCTGTGGTACCACCGCCCACATCCACCACCGCGCCGTTACGCATATTCAGTGCCGTGGCGGCAGCAACGGGCTCATCGACCACATGTGTCACCAGCAGACCTGACGACTCCACCACGTTGGCGATCACCTTGGTGTTCCCCTCGGAAATCCCCGGCGAACTGGCCGGGTTGTTTCACGGCTTTCATGCGTGTTAGCGTCGCGCCGTAGCCGAACAGGATGTCCATGTCTTCCCGCGCCAGATGAATATGACGATTAGAGATGCCAACCGGTACCTGAAGCGGTGCGATGGTTTCAGCACGGTATGAGCCCTGTGCGGCCAGTTCTTGCATTACCTGCTGGGTGATCCATGCAATCTGTTGCTGTGTTGCGTTCATCAATTCAGTTACCTGCATTTTCCTGTCTTTACGTCATGCACCGTTGCGAATGGGGCTGTTGTGGCCTGTCGCGGTGGTGCTATTAACCCTAATCAACACGGCGTGTCCTCGTTTGTGATTCGCGAGGACTTTATTGCGCAGCCCGTGGCGGGCAGGACAATTTCGTCCAGTCGCGATGCTGATTAGCCCGCAATCTGGCTTATCAATTGACTGACCGCATCGCGGGTGGGGGTGTGCGGATTACTGGCGGTGCAGCCATCTGCCAGCGCGGCATCGATCAAACGCGTGCGCTGTTGCTCAACGTCATGGGCACTAATATTCAATTCACGCAGCGTGGCCGGGATACCGAAACGTTGATTTAACGCGCGAATTTGTTGGGATAACTGCCGGATACGCGCCCTGTTTGATACCTGCTAATGCCGCACAGCGTGCGTAGCGTTCGCGCGTGGCATCACTGCCGGTGGCCGCGTTGTAATCGATCACCAACGGGAGCAGCATGGCGTTAATCTTGCCGTGAGGAATGTGGAACACACCGCCCAGAGCGTGTGCCAACCCGTGTACCAGCCCCAATCCGGCGGTGCTGAACGCCATACCCGCCATGCAGGAAGCGTTGTGCATTTTGGCGCGCGGCGTAATAGCTTGCGGTTGCTCGAACACCTGTGGCAGATAGTCCCACACCAGCAAGATGGCCTTTTCTGCCAGCGCGTCACTGAAATCGTTAGCCTGGGAAGAAACGTAGGCCTCAATCGCGTTGGTAAGCACATCCATGCCAGTATCAACGGCGACGCCGCGCGGCACGCTTACCACCAGTTGCGGATCGAGAATGGCGATATCGGGCTGTAATTGATCGGAAACCAGCGGGTATTTTTGCCCGTGTTCAGGATCGGAGATCACCGCGTAGGTGGTCACTTCGGAGCCGGATCCGCTGGTGGTAGGGATTGCCACCAATACCATCGGATGCTTCGGATGCAACGCCTCCAGGGTGACCTTGATGTTTTTGGCTGCATCTAAGGAGGAACCGCCGCCTAGTGCGATAATTACATCTGGCTGTAGCGTTTTGAATGCCGCTGCCACGGCGTGCAGCACGTTAACATCAGGGTCAGGTTTTACCCCGCTGAAGATACTGATGCGCGCCTGTGGCATAAAACCGGCGAGATAATCGGTTTTGCCGGATTTTGCCATAAAGTCATCAGTGACAATGGCGACCGTTTTATGGTTATAGGCGCGTAATGCTTCCATTGCCGTGTCACCGAAATAGACGCGCGGCGTGGCAAACACAGGAATATTCATGGCGTGATGTCGTTCCATGGGGCTGTCAGTGCGAGCGGGCAGCAAACAGCGTAGGTTTCTCAATGCTGGCTAACCTAACATGCTGTGAAAAAGGAGCGGCAGCGGCAGCGTTGCGCAGAAGTTGGATTCTTTTGTCCTGTCGCAGGGGGGATATCAAAATAATCCACGCGGGGATGTGCGCATAACGGCTAAAGCAGGCGGGGACGGCGCTGCCAGAGTAATGACATAAAGGAAGGTCAAGGCATTGTGGTGCAGGAAGGCAAGCCGCCGTTGGTCTTTGTTACGACAGGCTACAATATCAATATTGTGCAGAGCACCGTTGACGCGCTGCCACCTAAGGCTGTTGCCAGAAAGAGGGTGAAAAAATCACGCCATTAAAAAAGGCGGGTATCAGTGATACCCGCCTTTTCAGTGCTGGTTACGACGTGCGTAACCGCATATGTGCTTTAATCGCGAACGATTAACGGAAGATAGCGTAGGGAGCCAGACCGCGATAGGTTTTGCCCAACGCTTTTATTACTTTGTTGATATTACGTACAATACTCATCTTCTTATTCCTACGCTTTCTTGAATCTTAGTGGTTGGTGAACATGTTGAAGTTGACGCTAACGTTTTCGAACATGGCAACGATTTTTTTGATCAGTTTCATTTGTCTCTCTCCGAGTGATTGTTCATTTTTCTATGATGTTCTTCACGTTTTTAAAGATACGCCGCTTGGCAGCGCAGGTCAACTTTTTTGTGAGGCTAATCACAAAAAAATGGTTCGAGAGTTTTCTGTGCGTGAAACGCCGCTCTGTTTTGTCGAGTGATAGATAAATTGTCTGGATTATCAGTTGAAATACACAGCCCAGAAGCAGGATAATCCCCCGTTTCTCCTCCGACCTACCAGATACACTTGTGATGCGCCTCGCAAGCTAATCGTTTGCGTGCCCGTAGAGCCGGTGTGAAGTGCATTCGGGGGCGTCAGATATTTGCGCTGCGGTGCGGAAGCGCCGTTGTTGTGGGTGCGTGCAGCGATGGGAGATCGTCATGGCAGGCAAGGCCATATGCACCCTCCGGTTTTACTTTTACAAATAATGACATCTCAGGGGATACCACCATGTCAAATAGCTCTCGTCAGGCTGGCAATGCGGCGCGCCCGCAAAGCTCACTTGATGCTTTTTTTCACATCACACAGCGCGGCAGTAATGTAAGACAGGAAGTGCTGGCCGGGTTAACCACGTTTCTGGCGATGATGTATTCGGTCATTGTCGTGCCTGGCATGTTGAGCAAGGCGGGTTTCCCGCACACGCCGGTGTTCGTGGCAACCTGCCTGGTCGCCGGGCTGGGTTCCTGCTGATGGGGCTGTGGACCAATCTGCCCATGGCAATCGGCTACGCCATTTCGCTTACCGCATTTACCGCATTTACCGCATTTACCGCATTTACCGCATTTAGCCTGGTGCTGGGGCAACAGATCAGTGTACCGGTAGCCTTAGGCGCGATCTTCCTGATGGGGTTGCTGTTTACCGTGATCTCTGTGACTGGCATCCGTTCCTGGATCCTGCGTAACCTGCCGTTAGGCGTGGCGCATGGCACTGGTATCGGCCTGTTCCTGCTGATCATCGCTGCCAATGGCGTAGGTCTGGTGATCAAGAACCCGATCGATGGGCTGCCTGTTGCGTTGGGTAACTTCACGTCGTTCCCGGTGATCATGTCTTTACTGGGACTGGCGGCCACCATCGGCCTGGAAAAACGTCGTGTGCCGGGCGGCATCTTATTAGTGATTGTGGCTATTTCCATTATAGGCCTGATTTTTGATCCGAACGTGAAATTCCAAGGCTGGTTCAGTTTGCCGAGTCTGACCGATGAAAACGGTCACTCGCTAATGTTTAGCCTGGATATCATGGGGGCGTTGCAACTGGCGGTGCTGCCAAGCGTACTGGCGCTGGTGATGACGGCGGTGTTTGACGCCACTGGTACCATCCGCGCGGTTGCCGGGCAGGCGAACCTGCTGGATAAAGAGAGGCAAATCGTTAACGGTGGGAAAGCGCTGACGGCGGACTCCGTGAGCAGTATGTTGTCCAGCCTGGTCGGGACGTCTCCCGCGGCGGTCTACATCGAATCTGCGGCCGGCACGGCGGTAGGCGGTAAAACAGGGTTGACGGCGACGGTGGTCGGCGTGTTGTTCCTGTGCCTGCTGTTCCTTTCCCCGTTGTATTATCTGGTGCCGGGATACGCGACTGCGCCAGCATTGATGTATGTGGGTCTGCTGATGCTGAGCAATGTTGCCAAGCTGAATTTTGATGACATCGTTGATGCCATGCCATGCCATGCCATGCCATGCCATGCCATGTCAGGTCTGTGCGGTGTTTATCGTGCTGACCTGTAATATTGTGACTGGGATTATGCTGGGCTTTGGCGCACTGGTGCTGGGACGTGTTTTCTCGGGTGAATGGCGTAAACTGAACGTTGGCACCGTGATTATCGCTATCGCACTGGTGGTGTTCTACGCCGGTGGCTGGGCGCTCTGATTATTTTGTGCGCTAGTCATTAAGGGGAGTCAAACTCCCCGATCAAACTGATGGATACGCAGCAATCCCTGTCATCCTCGGCGAAATCCGGGGATCTCTGCCAGAAGAACCGCAGGCAACCTCAAACGGTCATTCCCGCTTGAGGTTGCCTGCGGTTTCGATGGTGCTTGTGGTCCTGAGACCTTCCTTCCTTAACGCCACTCATCGTTTTTCCTCTTCCATCATGCTTTCCCTGAAGTATCCCGTCACGGTGATTTTTTGACGCAATTATTTGCAGGGTAATCATGCAAAAAATATGCGTTTTACCCTGAAATTTTGCCCCGCTGAACGATATTTTCATGTAAAAATAATGGGGCACTATCTCATAACGTACAAAGGGCAGCTCAGCACGCAGTTAGGTCATTATTGGACATCTCCTAAGGAAAGCATGGAAATCTTTTTTACCATTCTGATTTTAACCCTGGTGGTATCACTATCAGGGGTTGTTACACGTATTTTACCCTTCCAAGTTCCGCTGCCCTTAATGCAAATCGCCCTCGGGGCCATTTTGGCCTGGCCCCAGTTTGGCTTGCATGTCGATTTCAATCCTGAACTGTTTATGGTGCTGTTCATCCCGCCGCTGCTGTTTGCCGATGGCTGGAAAACGCCAACGCGCGAATTTATCAAACACAGTCGTGAGGTGATTGGGCTGGCGCTGGTGCTGGTGTTGATCACCGTCGCCTGGGTGGGTTACCTGATTTACTGGATGATCCCGGGGATGCCGCTGGTGGCGGCTTTTGCACTGGCCGCGGTGTTATCGCCAACTGATGCGGTAGCACTGTCGGGGATTGTTGGCGAAGATCGTATTCTGAAAAAGCTGATGAGTATCTTGCAGGGCGAAGCGTTGATGAATGATGCTTCGGGTCTGGTATCGCTTAAGTTTGCCGTCGCGGTGGCGATGGGCACCATGGTGTTTACCGTGTCCGGCGCAACGCTGGAGTTTGTTCAGGTAGCGGTCGGCGGCTTGCTGGCTGGCGTGGGTGTCACCTGGCTTTACAGTAAATCATTGCGCATCATTAACCGTTGGAGCGGTGATGATGCGGCCACCCAGATTGTGCTGCTGATGCTGTTGCCGTTCGCCTCTTATCTGATTGCGGAACACATTGGTGTATCGGGCATTTTGGCTGCGGTGGCCGCAGGGATGACCATCAGCCACTCTAACGTGATCAGTAACGCGCCGCTGGCGATGCGATTACGCGCCAACAGCGTCTGGTCGATGCTGGAGTTCGTGTTTAACGGCATGGTGTTTATCATGCTGGGGCTGCAATTGCCCGACATTTTGGAAACGTCGGTGACGCAGGCGGAACTGGACCCCACCGTTGAAACCTGGATGCTGTTTACCGATATCGCCATTATTTGCGCTGTTGCTGCTGCGTTTCTGCTGGCTGTGGTTTATGAAATATTACAGCCGCCTGTTTCAAAAGAAACGCCCGATGCTGTTTGCTCAGTACACCACGCGTGAAATCTGGATCGCTTCTTTTGCCGGGGTGCGCGGTGCGATTACCTTGGCCGGTGTGCTGTCCATTCCGCCGTTATTAAACGACGGTACTGCGTTTCCCTCCCGCTACCAGCTGGTGTTTATCGCCACCGGCGTCATCCTGTTTTCCTTACTGTGCTGGGTATTGACGCTACCATTACTGTTGCGTGTGGTGACGGTGGTGGACAAATCGCTCTATAAGAAAGAAGAGCGGATGGCGCGCATGGCGATTGCCGAAGTGGCAATCCGTAGCTTGCAGAAAATGGAAGAACGTCTGGCAGCGGATCGAGAAGAAAATATCGATGAGCAGGTGGTGCGTGAAGTTAGTGCGCGTGTCATCGGTAATCTGCGGCGTCGCGTCGTCGGTGAGAGCGATTTGGAACACAGCCTGGAGATTGAAAATCTGGAGCGCCGTTTCCGCTTGGCCGCTGTCACCGCTGAACGCGGTGAACTTTACCACCTGCGCGCTACGCAGCAGATCAGTAATGAAACCCTGAAAAAGATGCTGCACGATCTCGATTTATTGGAAGCCGTGCTGAGTGAGAAAGTGTAACCTGGTTTTTGCCTAGCCATGATTTTGCTTAGCTGATGCAGGCTCTACCTACGTTGAGCCTGCATCGGAATTTTGTTGATTCCCTCTATAGCGTGTTCCGAATCCTGTCAGATATCTAATCTGCATGAGGAATGCACGAAAACCCCACGATCGCAGAAAAACCCTACAAATTCTGGCTAATTGTCAGCATTGTAAACTACTTGTCATTAAATGATAATGATTGTTATTATTTTATAACGCGTTGACGCATAAGAAGCCGCCAGACAGGTTATTGCCTGTGTCAGAGTGGCTCAGATCCTATTGTTGTGGATCGGTAGCACGTCACTACGCGTGTTGTGGTGTAAGCAACCATCACTTTGACAGAGGGAAAACTATGCGCGTTTTAGTGGTTGATGACGACTCGGTGTTGTGCCATTGGCTTGGTGCAAAGCTGCACTCACATGGTTATGCCTGCAATATTGTTCATGATGGCGAACATGCGCTCAAAGCCATTAAAGATGAAATTTATGACGTGGTGCTGTTGTATCGGATGCTACCAACGTTAGACGGTTTTAGCGTACTGCGTGAGCTGCAAGGGTCGCGTCATCCGCCTATCATGCTGTTTTCAGCGTTGGATCGCGATGTGGATCGCGTGATGGGGCTGGAACTGGGAGCCAAAGATTATCTGGGTAAGCCGTTTAATTTTAATGAGTTGTGTTTGTGCTTAGAGATTATGGTGCGCAGAGGAAAACCGCAGGAGGCACCGTCATCGCTGCTGACGTTTGAAGATCTGCAACTTGATCGTCTGCAACGGGTTGCCTGGCGGAGCGGGCAACGCATCGATCTTACCGATAAAGAGATCAAGCTGCTGATCATTTTGATGGAAAACCCAGGGCAGGTGATCACACGTACGCTATTGTTGGAGCGCGTCTGGGGGTATCACTTCGATCCTCAGACCAACCTGATCGATGTTCATATGTCCAAACTGCGGGCCAAGATCGACAAAGGCTTTCCCCGGCCGCTGATCAAAACGTTAAGATCGATGGGCTATGCCCTTGGTGCAGTGGAAAAAACGGATGTCGCGTAGCGTACACAATGAACCTGCGCTGAGATGGCCGGGTAACGGATGGCGTGAGAAAATTCGCCATTTGTGCGTGCACGGTGCAAACCGTTATCCGGTGTTTCTGCGCACCTCGCAGTTTCGCCAATTTATTACGTTGGTTTTCCTGTTTTTGCTGATGGTGCTGTGCTGCATTGTCGGTTTCAGCGTGTTGAGTGAAACGCTGATCCGCACCCACGTGCGCGATGTCATACAGGGCAATATCCATGACCATGCAACCCAATCACGGCTGATCGACACGTCTACGCTGATCGCCCAGCTCAAACGCGATAATCAGGCCAAAACCGACGAATTGCCTCTGTTTCTGGTGATGAGCAAGCAGGGCGAGATCCTCTACCACAATTCGGGTTGGATGCTGCCTGGGCCAAATCATACCGCGTGCAAAATGGATGTCCCTTGCCTGAAGGCGCTACTGGTTGAAAAGGGGGCGCTGGATGATGGCGGCGTGTTGTTCACCGCCTATAATCTGCGTCCGATGCTGGAACGTATTCGCACTATTCCACTGGTGGCGGGGGCAGGGCTGTTTGTCGTGCTGTTGTTTTCTCTGGTTGTCAGCAGACATTTCAGTTTACGCAGCCTACGCAGCGTCGAGCGGATCCGTACCGCGCTGCACCGCTGCACCGCTACAGCGCCGGTGAACAGTACGTTCGTATGCCGCTCTCTACGCGCGATGACGATTTCCATAGCCTGAGCAACGACATTAACCAGAATCTGGAGCGCATTGAACGCCTGATGGAGCAGGTGCGCAGCACCTCAAGTCACATTGCCCATGAATTACGCACGCCGCTGACGCACCTGCAAAACCGGTTGTACAACCTGACCGAGCGACAAGGTCTTGAGCATGAGATGCGTGAGGAGTTGCATCAGGCGGTGGAAGAGGTGCACAAGATTTTGGGGCTGTTTCGCACTGTCATGCGTATCGGAGAGATTGAAAGCGGGCGCTGTGTGCATCAATTTGCCCGCTTTGAGGTGCGCCCGTTATTGGAAGAGGTATCGGAATATTATCAACCGTTAGCAGATGCACACCAGTGCCAATTGCTGATTGATGCACCTTCTGGGACGCAACTTTTTGGCGATCGGGCGTTGCTGTTTCAGGCGCTGGCGAATCTGATCGAAAACGCGCTGAAGTATGCTGCTCAAGGTAAAGCGATCACCTTGAGCGTCACCCTTTATCGCGGCTGGACTGCACTGCGTGTTTCCGATCGCGGCCCTGGTATTCCCGAAAACCTGCACGCTACGGCATTAGAACGCTTTCAACGCCTTGAAGTGGCTCAGCAGCAGCCTGGTTTCGGGCTTGGCCTGTCGCTGGTGAAAGCCATCGCCGAACTGCACGGCGGTCAACTCTGCATGGCATCAGCCAATCCCGGTTTACACGTTTATCTGTGCTTAAAACGTACCTGACATCTCACTGCGTTGATGCCACTGAGTCTAGCGGTAAGGGATTGCGCTGGCACGCCCCGGTAATGTTCTCGCGCAGTGCGTTAAACAGTTCGCGTCCCATCCCTACATGGGAAGCGGATAAGTCTGGCTGTTCTGGATGTCGTTGCGCCAGTATCGCTTCATCCACCAACAAACTGATCTCACCCGTGATGCCATCAACGCGGATCATGTCGCCATCCTGAACTTTTGCCAGCAGGCCACCGACGTACGCTTCCGGCGTGACGTGAATGGCGGCAGGCACCTTGCCGGAGGCGCCTGACAGACGACCATCGGTGACCAGCGCAACGTTTATGCCTCGGTCCATCAGCACTCCGAGCGGTGGCATCAGTTTGTGCAGTTCTGGCATACCTATCGCTCTTGGTCCCTGATAACGCACCATCACCACGCAATCGTGGTCCAGACGGCCGGCTTTAAAGGCGGCATCGACATCATTCTGATCGTTGAATACCACGGCTGGCGCAACAATCGTTTGGCGTTCTTGCGGCACGGCGGAGGTCTTCATTACTGCGCGTCCCAGATTACCGGAAAGCACTTTGGTGCCACCGTGTTTGGCAAACGGTGTTTCCAGCGGGGGATCACCTCGGCATCCAGCGACACCTGTGGACCATCGCGATAGACCAGTTTGCCGTCTTCCAGGAACGGCTCCTGGATGTAGCGATGCAGACCAAAGCCCGCCACGGTATGGACATCGTCGTGCAGCAAGCCACCGCGCAGCAATTCTAGCACCAGCAGCGACACGCCGCCCGCCGCCTGAAAATAGTTGATGTCGCCAGGTACGTTGGGGTAGATGCGACACGCAAAGACACCACCTCGGACAGTTCAGAAAAATCATCCCAGGTGACGGTAAAACCGGCGGCTTTCGCCATCGCCACCAGATGCATGGTGTGGTTGGTCGAGCCGCCGGTTGCCAGCAGAGCGACGATACCGTTGACGATCACTTTTTCGTCCACCAGTTGCCCGACGGGCAGATAATCGCCCGCATTTTCCGTCATTCGGGTGACTTGACGCGCGGCGGCTTCTGTCAGCGCATCGCGCAGCGGAATATCCGGGTAGACAAACGAGGAGCCGGGCAGATGTAGCCCCATGATCTCTACATCACCATTTGGTTCGAGTTGGCGGTGCCGTAAAAAGTACAGGTGCCCGCACCGTGGTAAGCACTGGCCTCAGATTCCAGCAGCGCATCGCGGCCTACTTTGCCTTCAGCATACAGTTGGCGGATGTGCACTTTCTCTTTGTTGGAAATGCCGGTGCGCATCGGGCCTGCTGGCACGAAAACGGTAGGCAGGTGACCAAAAGAGAGGGCGGCAATAAACAGCCCCGGGACAATTTTGTCGCATACACCCAAAAAAAGTGCGCCATCAAACATGTTGTGTGACAGGCCGATTGCCGCCGACATCGCAATCAGATCGCGGCTAAGCAGGGAGAGTTCCATGCCGTCTTGCCCCTGTGTGACGCCGTCGCACATGGCAGGGACACCGCCAGCGACCTGACCGACAGCACCCACGGCGTTCAGTGCCTTTTTGATCAGATCCGGGTAGCGTTCATAGGGCTGGTGGGCAGAGAGCATGTCATTGTAAGAGGTAATGATGCCGATGTTGCTTTTGATCATGTTCTTCAAATCGGCTTTGTCTTCAGGTGAACAGGCCGCGAAGCCGTGTGCCAAGTTGCCGCAGGCCAGTTCGGATCGATGTACGGTTTTACTTTTGGCGGCGGCAATCCGTGCCAGATAACGGCTACGTTCGGCGTGGGAACGAGACAGGATGTTGTGGGTAACGCGTGCAACAATAGGATTCATGCTATGCCCCATGTGTTTAACATTGATGCTTTGCTTAATTAAAATCAAATGCCAATGACGTCGATTGAAATAATTGGGCTACTGCGGCTAGCGGGTGTTTTAATTATTTTTAAGATGATAAAAACTCTCGTGCAAATAAACGCACGATACGAGATCGTCAATAAATTAAGTGCCCGTTAATACGGTGAGTTACCGTAAAGGATAGGGGCGCATTAAGGGATGCAGATGGGGTTCATCGCAGCCTAATTTGATACAGACGTTCATCTTTGCCGCTAGCGTATCTCTCCAATAGGCCCTACATCAGGACGCCATGACGGTGATAAGACCACTATATACTCAAATGATACCGGTAACAATGAGTTTTACGGTCACGCTTTACTCGATTCAGCCAAGGTGAAAAATATTTTGTGATGAAGATCACGTTGCGGTGTACATGGGGAAGAACCGTGCAAAACGTGCGATATCGGTCCGGCAGTAAAGGGCGATAATATCTAAAATAATAATGGAAAAAATAAAAATTAGCTTGGGTTTTTTATATTGATCTCTGTAGAAAAATATTATTTTTAAGCTGATAAGGAAAGTATGGCGGTATTAACCACGGACCGTGACATACTTTTTATCTCTGCGTAATCTTGATTATTTTTAGCGGCGTTTTTTTAACGGGGAATTAAGGAAAACGTATGGTTGTCTCATCATTATTTGTTGTTGGATTGCTATGTTGGCTCGGGCATTGTACTGGTGACTATCCTGTCACCGCCACACAGACAGCGCTGGTTTTCTTTGTTACACTAGAGCACCGGCCAACAATATTTCAATCGATTGAAAATGAAGAAGAAAAGACCAGGTTTGCAAGATGTGGCTAATCGTGTTGGCGTCACTAAAATGACTATCAGCCGCTACCTGCGCGATCCGCAGAAAGTATCGGCGGCACTGCGTGACAGTATCGCCGAGGCGCTGGATGAGTTGGGTTACATTCCCAACCGGGCACCGGAGATTTTATCGAATGCCACCAGTTGGGCGATTGGCGTTCTGCTTCCTTCATTGACCAATAAGGTGTTTGCCGAAGTGTTGCGCGGCATTGAACGCGTGACGGATGCGCACGGCTACCAGACGATGCTGGCACACTATGGTTACCACGCCGAGCGCGAAGAGATGCGCCTGGTGTCACTGCTTTCCTACAATATTGACGGCCTTATCCTATCTGGACGTTCCCATACGGAGCGCACACGCAAGATGATTGAAGTAGCTGGCATTCCGGTTGTTGAAATCATGGATAGCGAGTCGCCCTGTATCGATCTGGCGGTGGGATTTAACAACTTTGAAGCGGCCTACCAGATGACTCAGGTGCTGTTGGCCCGTGGGCACCGTTTTCCGGTTTATCTCGGCTCGCGTCTGGATGAACGTACCTTGATCAAGATGCAAGGGTACGAACAAGCGATGCGTGATGCCAGGTTGGTGCCGAGAGATGTCAGTACCGATCGCCCCTCGTCGTACAGTCTGGGCGGTGAACTGATGAGAGAAGCGCGCGAGCGCTACCCGGAGACCGACAGCCTGTTTTGCACCAACGATGATATCGCTATCGGCGCGGCCTTTAAGTGTCAGCGGCAAGGATTGTGTATCCCTGATCAAATGGCGATCGCCGGTTTTCATGGACACGATATTGGCCAGTCGAGGGAACCAAAACTGGCCAGTGTGCTGACGCCACGTGAACGCATGGGGCAGGTGGCCGCAGAGCGACTGCTGGCTCGGCTGCGCGGAGAGGTGTTACCCCTCCGCGGTTGGATTTGGGCTTCACGATCCTGCATGGCGGCAGCATTTAAGCTGTTAGCGACGAGAAACGACACCCGCGTTGCGCAATGCCGCCAGACCACGAGCGACAACCTCATCGAAGGTGCCATCGATATCGATACTCACCACGTCAGTTTCATCTGCCGCTGGCTCTTACAGCGCATCGAACTGGCTTTTGAGCAGATCGGTGGGCATAAAATGCCCGGCGCGCACTTTCAGACGTTCCAGAATAACGTCAAAGCTGCCATTCATATAAAGGAACAGGATATCAGGATCGCCCTGACGCAGACGATCGCGATAACGGCGCTTTAAGGAAGAGTAGACGATCAAACCCACTTCATTTTTGTGGCGCAGGCTGTAGGCCGCGTCGTTAAGGCGCTCAAGCCACGGCGCGCGATCGTTGTCGTCTAAAGGCTGGCCGCTTGCCATTTTCTGAATGTTGGCGCGCGGGTGCAGATCGTCGCCATCAATGAATTTAGCGCCCAGCGCATTTGCAATAGCTGCTCCAGAACTGGATTTACCACACCCAGATACGCCCATGATGATGCTTTGTCCCGCAATAGTTTGATCTCTATCTCAAAATGAATATTTAAGCCCATATGATAGTTTCGCATTTTATCACGTTACCGGTATCATGATGCCGGTAACAAGCAGGGGTGTGACAAAAATCACAGATTACCGATGAGGCTGATGAGGGCGCAAACCGCTACTCCGACGCGTCAGGCTTTGGCCCCCAAAGCTCGGCAGCTTTCGCTACCAGGTAACAAAAAGAACGCTATCTTGATGTAAAAGTAGCATTTATAGATCTGACAGTATTCGTTGACAGCATCTGTACGATTCCTATATCGGGGAATTATTATGCCATTAATCATTGTAGCAATCGGGGTTGCCCTGTTGCTGCTATTGATGATCCGTTGCAAATTAAACGGGTTCATTTCATTGATTCTGGTGTCGCTGGCCGTGGGTTTGGCATTGGGCTACACCACCCAGGGTGGGTTTAACGTCAATGGCGTCATCACCTCTATCAAAAACGGGGTAGGCGGCACGCTGGGAAGTCTGACCCTGATCATGGGCTTTGGTCCCATGTTGGGTAAACTGCTGGCGGATTGCGGCGGTGCTCAGCGTATTGCGACGACACTTATCGATAAATTCGGTAAGGGGCGCATCCAGTGGGCGGTGGTATTGACCGGTTTCACCGTTGGTTTTGCGCTGTTTTATGAAGTTGGTTTTGTGCTGTTGCTGCCGTTGGTGTTCACCATCGCTGCCGCTGCGCGTATCCCTTTACTGTTTATCGACGTGCCGATGGCTGCTGCATTGTCCGTAACCCACGCGTTGTTGCCTTCGCACCCGGGCCCGACGACTATTGCTATTCTGTTCAAAGCCGACATGGGCAAAACCCTGTTGTACGGTACGTTGATTGCTATCCCAACCGTGATTTTGGCAGGACCGGTTTATGCGCGCTTCCTTAAAAGTATCGATAAACCGATTCCTGCTGGATTGCATAACCCGAAAGTCTTTGCTGAGCATTAGATGCCGGGCTTTGGTATCAGCGTATTTACTACTCTGATTCCGGTTATTCTGATGACCGGCCGTGCGGTGGCAGAAATGACGCTGCAAAAAGGTAACCCGGTGTTGGGCTATGCCGAATTCCTGGGCGATCCAGTGATGGCAACGCTGATTTCCGTGGTTGTGGCGATCTTCACTTTCGGGCTTAATCGCGGTCGTACCATGGATCAGGTGATGGATACCATCAACGATTCCATCAAGATTATCGCGATGATGCTGATGGTGATTGGTGGCGGCGGCGCGTTTAAACAAATCCTGGTGGATGGGGGCGTTGCCAAGTATATCGAAACGCTGATGGCGGGCAGTACGCTGTCGCCGTTGCTCACCATTACCGGTGTGAGTCTTGAGCTGATGGTGCTGGCCGTCGGTTCCGGTAGCGTGATTTTCTCTCACGTGAACGATCCGGGTTTCTGGCTGTTCAAAGAGTATTTCAACCTGACCATTGGTGAAACCATGAAGTCTTGGTCGGCGTTGGAAACCATTATTGCGGTGTGTGGCCTGATTGGTTGCTTGCTGCTGAGTATGGTTATCTAAACGGTATGTTTTGGTTGCCTCCGAAACGGAGGCAACCGAATCACTTAGTGAGACACACTGCGTGATACACCTACGCCGGTTTGTGAGCGAACAAACTGCGCATAGAAGCGATCGCGTTCCTGCTTGCCTTCCTCTGAATTATCGGTAATCGAGAAGAACCAGATCCCGATAAACGCCACCAGCATCGAGAACAGCGCTGGGTATTCGTATGGATAAATAGGCGTCGCGTGACCAAGAATTTTCACCCAAATCGTGGGCCCGAGGATCATCAGCACGATGGCCGTTAGCGAACCTGCCCAACCTCCCAGCATTGCACCACGCGTGGTCAGCTTCGACCAGTACATCGAGATAATAATGATGGGGAAATTACAGCTCGCCGCTATAGAGAAGGCCAGCCCCACCATAAAGGCAATGTTCTGGTTTTCAAACATAAATGCCCAGCCCGATAGCCACCAGGCCCAGAGCCAGTACGGTGAGTTTTGATACTTTCAGTTCATCACGCTCCGTTGCCTGCCCTTTCTTGAAAACGTTGGTATACAGATCGTGTGACACTGCCGACGCGCCCGCCAACGTCAGCCCGGCCACCACGGCCAGAATGGTGGCAAACGCCACAGCGGAGATAAAGCCGAGGAAGAAGTTGCCGCCCACTGTATCAGCCAAATGCACCGCGCCATATTATTACCGCCAATCAGTGCGCCTGCGGCATCTTTAAAGGTCGGGTTGGCGCTGACCAGTACGATGGCACCGAAGCCGATAATAAAGGTCAGGAAATAGAAGTAGCCCATAAACCCCGTTGCATAAAACACACTTTTACGTGCTTCGCGTGCATCGCTCACCGTAAAGAAACGCATCAGAATATGGGGTAAGCCCGCGGTACCGAACATCAGACCCAGCCCGAGCGACAGCGCCGAAATTGGGTCCGATACCAGTCCACCGGGGCTCATGATGGCAATGCCTTTCGGGTGGACCGCCGCCGCTTTGAACAATCCGTCGAAGCTGAAATTGACCGATTTCATCACCATGACTGCCATAAAGGTGGCACCAAACAGCAGCAGCACGGCTTTGATGATCTGTACCCAGGTGGTAGCGAGCATGCCGCCAAACAGCACATACATCACCATCAGAATACCGACCAGCACGACGGCAACGTGGTAGTTCAGGCCAAAGAGCAGTTCTATCAGTTTGCCTGCGCCGACCATCTGGGCGATGAGATACAACGCCACCACCACCAGCGAGCCGCAGGCGGAGAGGGTACGAATCGGTTTTTGTTGCGGGCGGTAAGAGGCGACATCCGCGAAGGTATAGCGCCCGAGATTACGCAACCGTTCTGCAATAAGAAACAGGATGATGGGCCAGCCCACTAGGAAACCCAGTGAATAGATCAGCCCGTCGTAACCGGAGGTATACACCAGTGCTGAAATGCCGAGGAACGATGCGGCAGACATGTAGTCACCCGCAATCGCCAACCAGTTCTGAAAGCCGGTGATGTTGCCACCAGCCGTATAATAGTCGCTGCGCGAGCGTGTACGCTTCGAGGCCCAATAGGTAATGTAAAGCGTGCCGCCGACAAACAGCAGAAACATGACTATGGCCTGGATATTCAGCGGCTGGCGTTGAACGTCGCCGGTGATGGCATCTGCGTAGGCCATGACCGGGAGCATCAGACCAATAAGCGGTAATAACAGACGGGTTTTCATTACTTAACCTCACTCAGCAGCTTTTTGGTCATACGGTCAAATTCGCCGTTGGCACGATAGACATACACTCCGGTCAAGACAAACGAGATAACGATTAGCCCAATCCCGATGGGAATGCCGCGCGTGATGGTTGCTCCGGGATAAAGAGGGGTACCCAGCCAAGTGGGAGCAAAGGCAATCAGCAAAATGAATCTGACGTATAACACCAGGACGATCAGAGAAAGCGAGACGGCAAAAAGCTGACGTTTGCGCACCAGTTCCTTAAACATCGAGTGGTTGCCAATGCGTTGGTATAGGACGTCATTCATCATAAATCTCCGGTAAGTGAGTCTGTATCCGGTTGTGAGTAAAAACGTTGCCGATTTTAGGGTACAGCCAGATAACGCCAGACCCTTGGGGTCTGGCGTTATCTGCTATCGGTTCGCTTAGCGCGTACTGCGTTTGATATTTAAGACTGTGGCGTGTCCATGGTTTGTTTCTCTTCCAGCAGTTTTTCAACGACGCCAGGATCGGCAAGCGTAGAGATATCACCCAGATTACTGGTATCTCCCGCTGCGATTTTGCGCAGAATACGCCGCATAATCTTGCCGGAGCGGGTTTTTGGCAGCGAGTCAGTCCAGTGCAGGATATCTGGTGTAGCAATCGGGCCAATCTCTTTACGCACCCTAATTGCGTACTTCCGTGTAAAGCGCGCTGGAAGGCTCTTCGCCGTGATTGAGCGTAATATAGGCGTAGATAGCTTGGCCTTTCAGGCTGTGTGGGATGCCCACCACGGCGGCTTCGGCAATCTTCGGGTGTGCCACCAGAGCCGACTCTATTTCCGCCGTGCCCAGACGATGGCCCGCCACGTTCAACACGTCATCGACGCGGCCGGTTATCCAGTAGTAGCCATCTTCATCGCGACGTGCACCGTCGCCGCTGAAATACATACCTTTAAAGGTCGAAAAATAGGTTTGTTCGAAACGCTCATGATCGCCAAACAGCGTACGTGCCTGACCTGGCCAGGAGTCGGTGATCACCAGATTACCTTCCGTTGCCCCGTCCTGCGGCGTGCCCAGGTTATCGACTAATGCAGGCTGCGCGCCAAAGAAGAGAAGCGTTGCCGAACCCGGCTTGGTTTCGATCGCCCCCGGCAGAGGAGTAATCATCAACCCGCCCGTTTCCGTTTGCCACCAGGTATCGACGATCGGACACTGGCCGTTACCGATCTTGTTGAAATACCATTCCCAGGCTTCTGGGTTTATGGGCTCGCCCACCGATCCCATGATCTTCAGCGAGCGCCGGTTGCTGCCTTCGATAGCCTTGTCACCGTCAGCCATCAGTGCGCGAATAGCGGTGGGGGCGGTATACAGATTGACGTGGTGCTTATCGACCACCTGTCCCATACGGCGTACATCCGGCCAGTTGGGTACGCCTTCAAACATCAGCGTGGTGGCACCGCAGGCCAACGGGCCGTAGAGCAGGTAGCTGTGTCCGGTGATCCAGCCGACATCGGCGGTACACCAATAGATATCGCCGGGATGATAGTCAAACACATATTTGAAGGTCATGGCCGCATAGACCAGATATCCGCCGGTAGTGTGCAGTACGCCTTTGGGCTTACCGGTCGATCCGGAAGTATAGAGAATAAATAACGGATCCTCGGCATTCATCGCTTCTGACGGGCAGTGATCGTCTGCACCCGCGATCAGATCGTGCCACCAGTGGTCGCGTCCTTCGTGCCAATCGATAGCGCCAACCGTGCGTTGGTAAACAATGGTGTGTGCCACCGTTTTAACACCAGGGTTGCGCAACGCGTCATCAATATTCTTTTTCAGTGGGATGGTGCGCCCTGCGCGGATGCCTTCATCAGAGGTAATCACCAGCTTGGCACTGGAATCGATAATGCGCCCGGCGATGGATTCGGGGGAAAAACCGCCAAAAATAACGGAATGAATGGCACCAATGCGCGTGCATGCCAGCATAGCAACCGCCGCTTCCGGCACCATGGGCATATAGATAGCGACCACATCGCCCTTTTTAATGCCCAGAGATTTCAACACATTAGCAAAACGACAGACGCTTTGGTGAAGTTTGCGGTAAGTCACAGTTTTGCTTTGGGTGGCGTCATCCCCTTCCCACACAATGGCGGTTTGATCACCAATGGTGGTTAAGTGTCGATCAAGACAGTTGGCTGCAACATTTAACGTACCATCTTCGAACCAGCGAATACGGATATGACCTGGATCGAAAGAGGTGTTTTTAACT
Source organism: Candidatus Symbiopectobacterium endolongispinus (assembly GCF_018777385.1). GTDB lineage: Bacteria > Pseudomonadota > Gammaproteobacteria > Enterobacterales > Enterobacteriaceae > Symbiopectobacterium > Symbiopectobacterium endolongispinus. The sequence continues at coordinate 76,022 of NZ_JAFJYB010000006.1, forward strand.
TCAGTGTACGGTTTGATCCAATCGACGATCTTGCCATGCTCCCACCAAAAGGCTTGGGGAACATTGATCGATGCCTGATACCACTCGCGATACTGCTCAGTGTTAATCAGGGCGTTCTCCGCCACTGAGGCGGGTATGGTGTGTTTATTATATTGGCTCATAGCGCTCTCCTTAAACCTTGTTAAATGTATGTCAAAAAATCGTTAAGTGTAGTGGTGCGCCAGAATTTGTTTCTTTTTTGAGCGATGGATCACGCAATAAGGAGTAACACAGTGAAAGGAAAAGCGTGGAGAATGGCTGGCCCTGAGCGTTTACTGCTATTTATAAAAAAGCAAACCGGAAGATGATTTGTGATGTGTATCACATTATCGTGACTGACTTGCTCGTTCACATGATCGTAAAGCATATAACGATCAATTTATTATTTTCAATATATTACAACTATTATTTTTTATTATTTGATCGTTCTTTGCGATCAAATGGCATAAAGATACTGCTTATTCAGCCGATAATGTGCATACCAACACGGGTATATTTTGATCCAGAAGATGCTTTTTGATCGTTTGATCGACAGGTACGTTAAAATTTTAGTACATATGTAAAAAAATGAGAACGGTATAAGCGACTAATGTGGTACTGGTTCACGGGATTTTTTGACCTTTTACTTCTACACTTGAACAGGAATTTGACGATGTAGGCTTTTGCCTGATCGTTCGAGATCAAAACACCACGTCGCGCTGCTTGATCATTACGCTAACGGAAGTACAAGATATCTTATCTATTTGTTTTTATTGATTAATTTCGGTTTACTGTTTCGGGCTATCGAAAGCATCTACTCAATGCCTTGCGATCCTGCGCGTCAGTCGCGCAGATCTGTAGGGAGGTTGGCAACAGCTTCTCAGTGTGTCCGTGGAGTTATCTTGTCATAGCATGAAGCAGAGGAAACGATGAGTCTGATATTTGGACAAAATGAAATCATAGGCATGCTGAGCAAACCTGTAATCCGGTCTCTATTGATGACGTATTGCCGATAAACGTGAAGTTTGCCTATCAGGACTTTCTGACGAACAGCGACGTTATGAGTACGCGCGTGGTGTCGGACCTGCTGTCTGATGGCTTCACGAAAAAGCAGCTAAGCACGCTCTCTTTTTCTAAGCTGAATGTTGAAAACCGAGTGTTTTCTCTGATGATTTTGAATCAAGAGATCAGCGAACCTGCTCCTGCCATTAACCTCGTCTCTTAGGTAAATAAAGCAAGGACGTTCGAAACCAATAATATTACGGAACTATTGCGCCCCTGTGACAATATAAGCTACGCCTTTTCTGGCGTAGCGAATTAGATCAACGCGCCTTAACCAAAATTATTACAGATTTATTTTGTCTTGCAAGTTTCGATAACAATCGAGTTTCCTCAACGCCCCCAAACGCACTCACCCTACTGATACGCTTTTTTTCTTTTCTGGTTCCCCTTTTCGTGACTTCCATTTGCATACCCATTAACAGCAATGAAAAACTGACAGGGGTATAATAATGAAATCATGGCGAACCGGGCCGGTAACGCTGGCGCTAAGAGCCGCACTTTGGGGAATGGTGCTGGGCAGTGCCGCTTCGGTCACGGCCGTTTCGGCAGCAGCACAGGAATTTCATGTCACTGCGGGCAGCCTGGCCCAAGCTTTAAACCAATTGGCGCAGCAATCTGACGTTCTGTTGTCTTATGATCCGGCACTGACGGTGGGTAAACAGAGCTACTGATTGCAAGGGCGTTATGAAGTGGAACAAGGATTTGCGCAACTGCCGGCAAACAGCGGTCTGCGCGCCGAGCGCCACGCTGACGGCAGCGTCTCTATTGTGGCGCAGCCAGTAGCACCGGCAACGGCTGCGGTCCCAGCGCGTAACGACCAAATCGTCGTCACGGCACCACCCAATACCGCGTTAAAGCTGGATGTACCGGTATCGGAAACGCCGCGTGCGATGTCCGTGGTGACACAGCAACAGATGGAAGAGCGCGGTGCCAAGAAGGTCGATCAGGCCCTGCGCTATAGCCCCGGTGTATTGGCATCCTATTACGGGCCGGATAACAAGACTGAATGGCTCTCCATCCGTGGCTTTAAAAATCAGTCGCGCTTCCAAAACGGACTTGCGGCCATTAACGAACGCGGTTTCTTTGTTCAGCAGTTTGACGCTTTTGGTGTGGATCGAATTGAAGTGTTAAAAGGACCCGCATCGGTGCTGTATGGGCAGAACCCGCCGGGTGGTCTGGTTAACGTGATCACCAAGCGTCCAACGCGGTTGCCGCAGGGGCAAATCTCGCTGGATTATGGCTCCAATGATTACCGCCAACTCGGCATTGATAGCGCAGGGCCGCTTAACGATGATGGCACGGTGCTCTATCGTGTGGTGGGCCTCGCGCGCGGTACGTCGGGCGAAATGGATCATGCCAAGAGCGATCGTTTCTATCTGGCACCCAGCATGACGTTCCTGATGGGGGAAGACACGGAACTGACCGTACTGGCAAGCTACATGGATACCGATTCCGATGTCACCAGCGGCTTTAAAATGCCTGCGGGCACACTGCACAACACACCGTTCGGTAAGGTGGGCTACAGAACCTCGCTGGGTGAACCTGGGATCGATCGCAACAACACCCGTCAATTCACGCTGGGCTATGAGTTCACCCACCGTATCAATGATACCTGGACGTTCCACCAGAACACCAACTACAACTACCTGAATATGGATCTGCGTACTGCCTATGCCGTTGGGGATGTTGTTTATGGCAGGGTGGATCGTGGTATGGCCTACCGCGATGGTTTTGCGCAAAACTGGGCGACAGATAACCGTATGGTTGGGGAGTGGCAATGGGGCGATGTGGAAAACACGCTGCTGCTGGGGGGTTGATTATCGCCGCGCCAATTCACAGAGCCGTTATGGTGATTTCTACGGTATTGGCACTATCAATATGTTTAACCCGGTGTATGGCAACGCGGTTCTGCCGCTCGACCAATTGTATGATTATCGCACTGGGCGTAACCAAATGGGTTACTACATTCAGAACCAGTTCCGCTATGACGATCGCTGGATTGCGCTGATTGGCGGCCGTTACGACAAAGCAAAATCGCGCGATCAGAATCTGACCAGTGGCACTGATAGCCGTAAGGATGACGACAAGTTCACCAAAACGGCTGGGCTGATTTACCTGTTTGATAACGGTGTTTCTCCCTATATTAGCTACTCTGAATCATTTATGCCGCTTGCGGGAGATGACGGTAAAGGAAATCCCTATAAACCGACCATGGGTAAGCAGACCGAAGTAGGGATGAAGTATACGCCTCACGGCTTTACGGTTATGCGACCGTAGCACTGTATAACCTGGTTCAGGATAACGTATCGACCACCGATCGTGAGCATCCCGGCACGTCGGCGCAAACCGGGCAGGTTCGCTCACGCGGTATCGAGTTGGAAATGAGCGGTGAGTTGGTGCGTGGCCTGACGGTGCTGGCCAACTATAACTATGGCAAAGTCGAGATTAGCAAGTCGGGTGAGGATGCAGAAATTGGTAAACGCTTCCCTGAGCAGCCATTACAGCAGGCGTCCGGTTGGGTAAATTATGCGTTTCAGGGGACACTCAGCAGCCTATCCGTGGGTACCGGGGTGCGTTATGTTGGCAGTTCATATGGTGACAAAACGGAAAATCCTAATCTGAAAGTCCCGGCCTATACCCTGTGGGATGCGATGATCGCCTATGACTTCACCAAAGATTGGCGCTTGCAGGTTAATGCTACCAACCTCAGCAACCGCGAATATGTCAGCGTGTGTGACTATTGGTGTTACTACGGTGAAGGCCGCATGTTCAATGCCAACCTGAGCTACCGCTGGTAATCACGGATTCGATGATATTGATTGATGATAAACCCTGCCCATAAGCGGGGTTTTTTCATTTAGCGCTGATTTGCCGATAGTGGTTGACTTTGCATTTAATGATAATGAAAATCATTTCATTATCATTAAATGAGACACAACGTGAACGGTCACGCGGCTACCTATGCTGACCCAGTCGAATCCCTGGCGGTACAGCGAATTTATCACGAGCACCATGTCTGGTTACAGGCGTGGCTGCGTCGGCGTTTGGGATGCTCGCAGCAGGCGGCTGATTTGGCTCAGGATACCTTCGTGCGTCTGGTCAGCACGCAGCAGGCACCCAACTGCGTGAACCCCGCGCTTGGTTGACCACTGTCGCCCACGGTCTGGTGGTGAATTTCTGGCGGCGGCGCGATATTGAAAATGCTTATTTGCAGGTGTTGGCGGAACAGCAGCTTGAGACGGAGCCGTCTTTGGAGCAGCATGCCATCATTATTGATACGCTGCTGGAGATAGATCGCATGCTCAGTAAGCTGTCTGCCAAGGCCAGGCAAGCGTTTCTTTGGGTGCATATTGATGTACTGACATACCAGCAAGTGGCCGATCGCCTTGGTGTCTCCGATCGTATGGTGAAAAAATACATGGCACAGGCGATGTTCGCTTGCCTGACCTGTCAGGATCGCTGATTCCGGCCATGCGATCTGACGATATTCCTCAGGACGTGTTCTACGATGCCGCTGAATGGTATGCCATTCTCTACGCGGATGATTGTACAGCAAACGAGCGCCATGCCTGGCAGCAATGGCTGAATAGCCACCCGTTGCACCAGCAGGCGTGGCTGCGTGTCGAGCAGATACATACCCGTTTTCATTCCGTCGAAAGCCCAGTGGCGTCCAGCGTATTAAGCCGTCAAGGAACCGAGCGGCGTCACCTGTTAAAACTGTTGGCGTTGATGACGCTGCTGGGTGGCGGTGCTTATAGCGTCCCTTGGGAAACCTATGCTGCGGACTATCGCACCGCCAAGGGAGAAAACCGACGCTGGGCGTTGGCAGAGGGGCTAACGCTAAACCTGAACACCGATTCAGCGCTCACACGCTATGACCAGGACGGAAAGATTGCTTCTCTGCGCCTGCTGAAAGGGGAGTGCTTGCTGGAAAGTGCAGTGCCTTACCCGTTAACGTTTTCCACCCCACAGGGGGTATTGACGTTGAATTCCCCTTGTAGGTTTGATGTGCGCTGCGATACAGGTAAAAGTACGCTGGCGGTGTTTCAGGGGGAGGTGTTGCTCCGCCCAATGAAGCAATCGCAGACGACTGTGCGCGTTAGCGCTGGACAACAAGTTACCTTTACGGATGCGGTGAGTCAGCCTCCGCAACCGGTGGAAGGCTTCCGCCAAAGCTGGCTGGATGGCGTGGTGCTGGCGGACAATATGCGGCTGGATACCTTAATGCGTGAATATGCGCGTTACCGCAACGGCTACTTTTCCCTCGACGACAAGGCGGCGGCGCTGCGTATTTCCGGCGTCTTTCCCTTACAGGATGATGAGCGTTTTTTCAGCGCCCTGACTCGCACCCTCCCAATTGTTGCAGAACGACGTTTTTCCTGGTGGATAACCCTGCGCGCCCGCTAATCCCTTCTGGTTTTTCATGTTAAAAACGCTAAGAATAGGATGGAGAAAAAGCAGATTCATTACCGGGCTTGTCTCGTGCGACTTTTATCATGTGTCTTTATCTTATGCGCAGAGAATAGTGCGATAAACTGAATGCTATTCTTGGTGTCATAAGTACGTTTGCAGGTCCGATCATTACGCATACAGGATGTCGTCATGCAGTTATTGAATTTAAAGCAGGCCAGATGGCTGAGCCTGGGTTTTATGTTTGGGGGATTGCTGCTGCTGTTGTCACTACGGCTGTTAACGTGTTTTGTGGCCGGTTTTTTGGTGTATGAAATCGTCAATCTGCTGACGCCCCATTTCCAAAAAATCATCAGTGGGAAACCCGCACGCTGGGTAGTTGTGGCGATCATCAGTACGCTGGTGGTGAGTGTGCTCAGCCTGTTGTTTGGCAGCCTGACCGGGATCGTGATGCAGGAAATGCGCGACACCTCGGCTTTCAATGCGCGTATCGGCTTGATTCTCAATGATGTCCAACGGCACATCATGGTATATTTGCCGGGTTACTTGCCGGTGAGTGTTGAAGAGCTGCAACACGAATTTATGCGCTGGGTGCAGAAACATATCGTGATACTGCAAACCATGGGTAAAGATTTTCTGCACGGTTTTGTCACCATGTTGATTGGTATGGTGTTGGGGGCGATCGTGTCGCTGTACAACGTGCAAGAGGACACGGATAAACCGCTGCTGAAATCGGAACTGATGCGGCGTGTTTCGCTGTTGTCGATGTCCTTTCGCAATATCGTGTTCACCCAGGTGAAAATCTCCTCGGTTAACACAATCCTCTCTGCGGTCTTTATTCTCGGGATACTGCCCTGTTTTGGCGTGCACCTGCCATTTGCCAAAACGCTGGTGGTGCTGACTTTCATCTTTGGCCTGATACCGGTAATTGGTAACCTGATATTCAACTCCATCGTGTTTATTTCTGGTTTGTCGATCTCCCTGCCGGTGGCACTGGCGGCGCTGGTTTATCTGATGCTGATTCACAAACTGGAATACTTCCTCAATGCGCAGATTGTTGGCACCCGAATCAAGGCGCACGCGTGGGAGATCTTGCTGGCGATGTTGGTGTTTGAAGCGGCGTTTGGTATTCCGGGCGTGATTGCTGCACCGATTTACTATGCCTATCTGAAAAGTGAATTGAAGGAAGCGGCGCTGATTTAAGGTGGGGAAATATGTCAGCCCGCGAGTGCGGGCTGACAGAAGGTATTAGCGTTCAGAAGTGGCAACTTGCGGTGCAACGGCTTCCGGTTGCACGCCCAGTGGGTTATTGCCCCAGCACTGTTCGTACTTCCAGCCGGTCAACTCTTCTGCGACCGCTCTGGCGCGTACCGGCACATCGGCGATAGCGCCACCGGCCTTGATACGCGCAATCTCTTCCAGCAGGATAGCGTGATTTTCACGATCTAGCTTCATCTGTGTGGTGTAGTAGATGGCGACCAGTGCTAGCCCGATAACCCCCGGAGAGAACACTCCGACAATCGCCAACACGGCGCTTTCAGGCTGTGCGGCATGGCCAGAAACAAAACCGAACTGCGTCAGCGTCCATCCCATGGCGAACACAATAACTGAGCGCACCATTTTGCCTGCGAAAGTCATGGCACCGGCGTAAATCCCTTCGCGAAGACGGCCCGTCAGCACTTCATCCACATCGGCCAGGAAGGTGTAGACCGTCCACGGAATGTAGTAGATACCGCCGGTATTCAGACCAAAAATAGCGGTAATCCCAAACAGCACGGCGATGGTGGCACCGTCTGACCAGTTGGAGAAGTACAGCGCGGCATAAGCGATAACTCTCACGATAACCACCATCAGTGCCAAACGGAACGGACGCGCAAAGCCCATTTTCACGCAGATGCCGATGAATGCGGCGGTTGAGATAAGCTGCATGATGGAGCTAAAGCTGTTCAACTGCGAGACCAACGCGGTGTTTTGCTTTAACCCGAAGACGATGAAGTAGGTAAAAGCGGAAGCAAATAACCATTCAGCGCCAAAACCGAACAAGTACATCCCCAGGTGCTTGCGGAAAATACGCAAACGGAAGGTGGAAAGCATGTACACGCTCAGTTTTTTCAGCGTTTGCCACAGGTTAGCGGTTTTTTCATGCACCAGTTCATTCAACTGGCGTTCCCAGGAGGTGGTGTACAGGGCAATCATTGCCGCGCACATGATGAACCCGTAGGTCAGACCGGTGTAAAAGAACGGCGTGGCGGAGTCTTTACCGTAGATAGCGATAAATTGGCCGGGGATAAAGGCAGCCAGGAAGTTAGCCATCTTACCGAAAATGGCTTTAGAACCGGTCAACTTGGAGCGGATCTTGAAGTCGTGCGTCATTTCGGTCGCCAACGTTTCGTATGGCACCATAATGGAGGTGTAAATCAGCTCAAACAGCACGTAGGTCGCCATGTATTACCAGAAGCCGAAGCCACTAACCCACAGCAACGGATAGACCAGCACCAGTGGCACACACCCAGCAGAATAAAGAAACGGCGGCGCCCAAACAGGCGGCCCAGCCGGGTATTGTGGAAGTTATCACTGACATAACCCATCACAGGATTGCTGATGGCATCGATGATACTGGCAACGGAGAAAATGGACGCCGCTTCAACCAGCGTAAGCCCACAAAAGGTGGTATAGAAATACATCAGCCATGCGCCGCTGATCGCCAACGCGCCGCTGCCGAGCAGGTTTGCGCTGCCGTAGCAGAACGTGTGCTTAAAGGTGATAGGTTTACTCATGATCAATTTCCCTACATTTTTTTAAAAAAAATTCATTTTTTATGAACCGACATCCCTACCATTTGCTCTATTCCTATGAAAGTAAACTGAGGATCCCGCTTTTAGGGTGATTTAATGGCAATTTGTCAACTTGATCATGAAATTACATTTTCTAATTTGACCGCGATTATATGATGTAACCTCTTATTTATAATAACGCAATGCGATAATTTATTATCGCAACACAATAAGATTTGGTTTTATCTCATTCTGAATGAGGAACCTATGGCGCTATTAACTGCTAAAGAAAGGTGATCTTCATCATAAAAACAGATGAATGCGGAGATGTGACATTTCATGGTCGAGAACAGCCTTCAGCCGGTGTTGCCAGTCACGTTAGGCATGTCGAAAACAGAGAGTGGGAGATGTGGGGAAAATGCATCTGTTGCAAATGCTACCGGTGTCGCGGTTGCTACCACGATCGCAATCGTTTTTACTCACAAACTGATACCATCAGAGGGCAGAATTCGTTGCTGTCTGGGAGCAGCGGAAATAACACAGCCAATTAATTTAATTAAAAAACCCTATGCCAATAATAATAAATCTGGATGTGGTGCTGGCACAAAAGAAGATGCGATCGCGTGAGCTGGCCCAACGTATCGGCATTACCGAACAAAATTTGTCATTATTAAAATCAGGTAAGGTGAAAAGCATTCGCTTTGCAACGTTGGAAAAAATCTGTTAGGTACTGGAATGCCAGCCAGGCGACATTCTTGCTTGTCGCCGGGAAGAGTAGCGATGCGGTGTGGTGATTGAGTGTGGTGTTAGTCGGACAGATTTTGGGCCAGTTCGGTGACAACGGCCAACGCGCCTTTGTCACGCAGGCGCAAGTAGACGTCGGTCAACGCGTGTACCAACGGCAGGTCGGTGCGCAGGTCATCACCAAATACCGCCGTCAGCGCCAGTAGGCCCTGTACGCGAGCTTCATCGTCCGGAGTGGATGCCACTATGCTCCGTAAGGCTGTCTTCAGCGGATCGCGAATATCAATCGCCGCGCCGCGATCGTCGATCCCGCCAATATAGCGCATCTATCCAGCCACACCGAGGATCAGCGCTTCGCAACGGCTGTCATTCCGCCGATGCCAGCGCAACCCGTCGAGCAGGCGCTGCGGTAACTTTTGCGATCCGTCCATGGCTATCTGCCAGGTGCGATGGTGCAGCGCAGGGTTGGCAAAGCGCGCGAACAGACGTTCGGCATAGTCTGTCAGATCAACGCCGGAGATGGTTAACGTCGGGGCTTATTCTGCCAGCATCAGGTGGCGCACAGCCCGGCGGAAGTGCGCATCGGACATGCAGTCGCTGATATGGGCGTAACCCGCAATATAGCCGATATAAGCTAAAAACGAGTGGCTGCCGTTCAGCATCCTGAGCTTCATGGTTTCATAAGGTGCAACATCCTCTACCAGTTGTACCCCTGCCGCCTCCCAATGCGGTCTGCCCAGTGTAAAATGATCCTCCACAACCCATTGAATATAAGGCTCACAGGCAATAGCACAGGGATCGTCAACGCCAATCGCCTGCGCCACCTCGCGCAGTGTTTGCGCAGTCGCGGCAGGCACGATGCGATCCACCATGGTGGAAGGGAAAGCCACTTCACGTTCAATCCATGCTGCCAGCGTGGGGGCAATCAGGCGGGCAAAATCAAGCACCGCGCGTTGGGCGGCCTTGCCGTTTTCTGGCATGTTATCGCAGGAGAGCACGCTAAAAGGGGAAATACCCTGCGCGTGGCGGCGGCGCAACGCTTCGGTAATGATGCCCGGCACTGTGGATAACGCAAATCATGCTGGATATGGGCATTGGTGGTGTCCAGATTGCCGTGTGCCCCCGCCAGACAATAGCCTTTTTCCGTAATGGTCAGGGAGACAATCTCCGTTTGCGCATCGGCAAGCTGTGCCAAAATGGCCTCTTTGCCTTCAACGGCAGCGTGCAGCGAGGCGCACACTGCGCCCACTACGATAGCCTGATTGCCACTTTCCACTTTTTCCAACACGGTAAACAGGCGCTGCTGTTCACGCAGCGTTGAAATCAGGCTGTCATAGCTTAACAGCACCACCTCGCACAACCCCCAATCCCCGCCTTCTTGGTTAAGAACGCGGTGCGTGAGTAGCGCCTGATGGGCTCGGTGAAAAGCGCCAAACCCAATATGTACAATACGCGGGCGAAGGGCTAGGCGATCGTAGCGAGGTACATCGACATTTTTCGGCAGGGTTATAGTGGCGATACTTTGCTTTTTATCAGTCATTTATTTGTTTTTTTGCAGGTGATCATGAGCTAAAGGTAGCTGTGATTTTGCACTGGCGCAACGGGGGGATCCAGGAGGAGAAAACTTATGCTCGTTTCTCCTAACTTATCGCGTTTTCTTCTAGCTGCGGCTCAGTCGCGGCGATTTTTGTCTGCTATTTTAGGAAGATACCTACCATCCACACGCATAGAAAGGTCTGTGCGATGAAACTGGAATCCCTCGTGTTACACCACGGCTATACCTCAGAAGCAACCACCAAATCTGCTGCCGTGCCGATTTACCAGACAACCTCTTACACGTTTGATGATACGCAGCATGGCGCTGACCTGTTCGATCTCAAAGTGGCGGGCAATATCTACAGTCGCATCATGAATCCTACCAACGCGGTGCTGGAAGCGCGTTTGGCAGCGATTGAAGGTGGGATCGGCGCATTGGCGCTCGCCTCGGGTATGGCGGCGATTACCTATGCGCTGCAAGCGCTGACGCAGATGGGGGACAATATTGTCAGCACCAGCCAACTGTACGGTGGCACTTATAACCTGTTTGCACATACGTTGCCGCGTCAGGGGATTGAAGTACGTATGTTTTCTGCCGAGGATTTCGCCGCGCTTGACGCGTTGATTGACGAGCGCACCAAGGCGGTATTCTGTGAATCCATCGGCAATCCGGCGGGCAACGTGGTCGATATCGCACAGATTGCTGCCATCGCCCATCGCCACGGCGTGCCGGTGATTGTCGATAACACGGTGGCATCGTCGGTGTTGTGTCGCCCGTTCGAACACGGGGCTGATATCGTGGTGCATTCCCTGACCAAATATATCGGCGGGCACGGTTCCACGATTGGTGGCGCCATTATCGATAGCGGCAAATTTGACTGGGTTGCCAACAAGGAGCGCTTCCCTCTGCTCAGCGAACCGGACCCCTCTTACCGCGGCGTGGTGTACACCGAGGCATTCGGCCCGGCGGCGTATATTGGTCGCTGCCGTGTTGTCCCGCTGCGCAATACCGGTGCGGCGCTATCGCCTCACAGCGCCTTTTTGTTATTACAGGGGTTGGAAACGCTTAGTATGCGCATTGAGCGCCATTGCAGCAATGCCGAAGCGTTGGCGAACTATCTCTCGTCTCATCCTCTGGTTACCTGGGTGAACTACGCAGCCTTACCGGACAGCCCGTATAAACCGACGTGCGACAAAATTTCTGGGGGCAAAGCCTCGGGAATTATCAGTTTTGGCATCAAGGGCGGCAAAGCGGCTGGCGGACGTTTTATCGATGCGTTGCAGATGATCCTGCGGTTGGTGAACATTGGTGATGCCAAATCACTGGCATGCCATCCGGCCACGACCACGCACCGTCAACTCAACGCACAAGAGTTAGCACGCGCGGGGGTGAGTGAAGATCTGGTGCGTATCTCCGTCGGGATTGAGCACATTGACGATATTATTGCGGATGTGTCGCAGGCGCTTGAGGCTTCACAGCGCGGAGCATAACAGGGCGTTGCAGAAAGGGTGGTGTGAGCAGGGATGCTCGATAAATTCCCCGGCGGATGCCGGGGAATACAGGCATGCAACTGCGGCAATCAGGAACGGTTGGCATCCGTTTGCGGTGCAGTTGTTTCAACCGGCTACTGAACTTCATCCGGTACGGCAATCGGCGCGTCTTGCGGTGCCAGTGTTTCTAAAGGTTGTGCAGGTTCCTGCGCACCGTTGATCTTGGTCGGCATGCCGGAACGCGTTCTGATAGCGCTATCCACATCGCTGGTGTTCACGCTCGCGTCAGCAATCACTTTGCTGACTTTGGCGGTGATGGTGATCGGGGTCGGCGAGTCGGAGTGGAACTCTTCTACGGTACGAGACAGCGGATCGTGCACTTCAACGTAGCGGGAACCGTCTGGCTCAACGGTGGCTTTTACCGGCTCATTGATAAACTGAACGCTGGTGCCAACTGGCACGTTGTTGAACAGGAATTTGATGTCGTCAGCGCGCAGACGCACGCAACCGTGGCTCACTCGCAGGCCGATACCGAAGTTGGCGTTGGTGCCGTGAATCGCATACAAGTTGCCGATGTAGAGCGCATACAGCCCCATCGGGTTATCCTGACCTGCCGGATAGACTTTTGGCAGATACTCGCCGCGTGCTGCATATTCAGCGTGCATTTTGGCGGTTGGCGTCCAGGTTGGACCCCGCTTTTTTACGCTGTACGCTGGTGGTCCAGTTGACCGGCGTATCTTTACCCAGTTCACCGATGCCGATAGGCAATACGATGACGGTTTTGCTGCCTTTCGGATAGTAGTACAGGCGCATTTCGGCGCTGTTGATAACGATGCCTTCGCGCGGCGCATCTGGCAGGATCAACTGCTGCGGAATGATCATTTTGCTGCCCGGTTGCGGCAGGTAGACATCCGCATTCTGGTTCGCTTCCATCAGGTTGCTCAGGCCCATTTGGTATTGGGCAGCAAAGGCTTCCAACGGCAGCGGATAAACAACGGCAAATGCTGATTGACTGGAAGCAGCAGCGGCCAGAAGGGTGGTTAAGATCGCGCGAATACTCATCTTCATATCTTTATTGAGTGTGTGATGCCCGAAGGACTGCTGTGGTGTCAGTTGTTGTTAGCGGTTGAACCGCCCGGATGCGCATTATATGGCCAGAACGGCCCCGGAGGGAAATAGCATGTGCAATGAATCACATTTTTTGCCTCTGGGAGGCAAAAAATGTGGGAATAGCGGTCATTGAGACCTTCGTGATGTCACTCTCGCCCTTTTTTTGTCATTCCCGCGCAGACGGGAATCTCCTGCAGGCGAAACACATTCTTTCTGCCTGAGGGCCGAGGACGACAGGCGTTAGATAAAGCGGCTCAGGAAGGCCTGGGTGCGCGGATGTTGCGGTGTAACCAGCACATCATCCGGGCGACCTTGCTCAACCACTACGCCTTCATCAAGAAAGATCACCCGATCGGCGGTTTCGCGGGCAAAACTGATCTCATGGGTGACGACGATCATGGTCAAGCCTTGCTCTGCCAGCGATCGCATCGTTGCCAGCACTTCTCCGACCAGCTCGGGATCGAGTGCCGAGGTGGGTTCGTCAAACAGCATCACGGTCGGACGAATAGCCAGCGCACGCGCAATGGCGACACGCTGCTGCTGCCCGCCGGACAGATGGCGCGGATAGGCATCCGCTTTGTGTTCCAGCCCAACGCGTTTTAGCAGGGCCATAGCATAGGTCTGTGCTTCCTGGCGATCCTGATTATGCACACCGACCGGCGCTTCAATGATGTTCTGCAACACGGTCATATGGGGATAGAGGTTGAACTGTTGGAACACCATGCCGATGTGACTACGTTGGCGGGCAATGTCGCATGCTGACAGGGGATAGAGTTTCTCACCGCGCAACTGATAGCCGATTTGTTCATCGCCCATCATGATATAGCCTTCATCCATCGTTTCCAGATGGTTGATGCAGCGTAGGAAGGTGGGTTTTCCTGAACCAGATGGCCCCAAAATCACTACAGTTTCGCCGATGTTCACATCCAGATCGATTCCGCGCAGCACATGATTGTCGCCAAAATATTTGTGGACGTTGCGCGCACGTACCAGCGGCGTTTGCTCACCGGATGTTGTCGCGGCGCAATGCGGCTTGCTCATTGAGGTTCCTCTTTGCCAGACACATTGGTTTTTGCCGGGGGCAATCGGCGGATTTCCGATGCCGGGAGGCGCTCACCTCGGGAGTAATAGCGTTCGATGGCCGATTGCCCAATATTCAGCAGCGAGGTAATAAACAGATACCACATCACCGCCACCATCAACATCGGGATCACGGCAAAGGTACTGTTATAAATGGCTTGTACCGAATAAAGCAGATCGCCCATTGCGATGACGCTGACCAGCGACGTCGCTTTGATCATACTAATTAACTGGTTACCGGTAGGGGGAACGATAGCTAGCATCGCCTGCGGAATGATTATGCGGCGTAACGCACGGCTGCGGCTCATGCCGAATGCCTGCGCGGTTTCTACCTGACCGTGATCGACAGAAAGCAGGCCGCCACGAATGATTTCCGCCATATAGGCAGCTTCATTCAGTGCCAGACCGGCAATAGCGGCCGTAAGCGGCGTGATTAGATCGTTGATCTTCCAACTCACCCATTCTGGGCCAAAAGGAATGCCCAGTGAGACGCGGGGAAAGAGTGTGGCAAGGTTGTACCAAAAAATCAGTTGCACCAGCAACGGCGTGCCGCGAAAAAAACCAGATATAAAACCCGGAAAGTCCGCTCAGTAGCCGATTGTTGGACATGCGCCCGATAGCCAGTAATAACCCCAATATAGTGCCGATGATCATGGCCACCACGGTCAGACCCAGCGTCATCGCCAACCCGTTGAGCACGGTTTTTTCATTAAACCACTGATAAACCACATGCCATTCAAAGTGCTTATTGGTCCCAATGCACCAAAGCACATAAAAGGCGACAATCAGTGTGAAGCCCCAGGAAAGCCGCTGGCTAAAGCGGCTGGGTGGCAGGGCTCTGGCAACATCTCTCAATTTGTCCACGGCAAAAAAATGCCTCTCAACGTTATTGACGATGTAATGCGTGGTTTCTGCGAAGAAACGTCGATTACTTGACTAAATTGATGCCCGGTGCAGCAGCATATTGTCTGACAAGTTCCATTTCTCCATGATGGCGGCATAGGTGCCGTTATCAAACAGCTCCTGATACGCAGCCAGAATAATCGGTGTTAACGGCGAGTCTTTCTCAAAGACCGATCCTTGATACAGGTCGCCAAATCCATTGTGTTGCCCGGTACCGGCCAGTTCGAGCTGCCCATTGGTTTGCTGCACAAAGTAGGTCAGCGGTGCCTGAGAGGAGAAGAAGACATCTGCGCGATCGGAACGCACAGAGAGGATTGAGGTCGGTTGGTCCGTGTAGGATTGTACCGTCACGGCCGGTTTTCCGGCAGCGGTACAGGCTTGCGATTGTTTGACGATCACCTGCTCGGCAGATCCTCCTGCCAATACGGCGATGCGTTTGCCGCAGGTATCGTCCAGGGTATTTATTTTTTCATGGTTTCCACTTTTTACCGCAAAGACGACAAATTCACGGACAAAATCCACAAAATCGTTTTTTGCCTGACGCGGCGGGAAATCGCCAGTGGGCCCGATTGCGAATTGGTAGCGCCCAGATTGAATACCGCTCAGTATGCCGGGTAATCCGCCCACCGTGAAATGTTCAATTTTGACACCGAGCAGTTCACCCAATGCGTTAGCGAGATCAACGCTAGCGCCTTCGATGGAATCAGTGTTGCTGACGATTTTATAAGGCGGAAAGGAACCGTTATTGGCCGCGTTTAAGACGCCGGTTTTTTTATATCTTCCGGCAAACGTTCGTGCAGGTTTTTGTTTAGCGTTTGGGTTGGAATTGCGGTAGCCAAGGTATTTGCAGAAAACAGTGAACCGATCAGTAGCGTGGTATATCCAAGCCTTTTCATTGTCATGCCGTGTTCTCATCTGCTTTTTGGGGAATGCAGATGTCAGTGATAGTGAGAAAATCAGTATTAGCGGTGAAAACTATCCTTGTATTTCATGGGGCAAACGTGGTGCAACAAAGCGGCGGTTAACCAGTGCCGGTAAAACATCACGAGCATAGGCGGTTCGTTTAGGGTCGATATCAACATAGACCAACGTCGGAGTTTCGGGTGCCTGTACTACCACGACGCCTAGCGGGTCGACCACCATGCTGTTACCTATGTTTCTCACACCGCACTCGCCAACCGCCACCACATAGGTGGTGTTTTCCAAAGCGCGGGCGCGGACCAGAAGTTCCCAGTGCGTCTCTTTCAACGGCCCTTTAACCCAGGCGGCGGGCAGCACCAGCAGATCGGCGCCATCCAGTACCAGACGACGCGCGAGCTCGGGAAAGCGGATGTCATAGCAGGTCATCAATCCCACGTTCAATCCGGCAACGTTGACCAACGCCTGGACATCATCTCCAGGCATCACATTATCAGATTCTTTCATGGCGAATGCATCGTACAGATGCAATTTGCGATACTGCTCGATGATTTTGCCGTTGCGAACGACAACCAGCGTGTTCCAGACTTTATCGCTGCCGTTAGGAACGTGGACGCTCATCATGGTGGTCATGCCGTTGCCTTGGCTGGCGGCAAGCACCTGCGTCATAAACGGACCATCAAGAGGTTGTGCTGCGGTCAGTACCAACTTGGGATTGGTAATATCGCGTGCCAGAATGCCTTCAGGCAGTACCAGAAGTTCAGCACCGGCCTGCTCGGCTTGTTCCATGAGTTAGACCGTAGTGATGGCATTGTTCTGCCACTCTTTGTCTACCGCGAATTGTCCCAACGCAACTTTCATAGCAACCTATGTAATCCATCACGTCATTAAGGCGCAATGCCGCTACTGACATGAATAGGGGAACAACGCTTCCGGGGTTAAGCATTTATCGGTGATCTTTTGCTCATACAGTTCTCGGGCGAAATCAGCGATCATCGCTTTATTCACCTCAAAGCCATTTTCATTCCAGTTGGCGGGTAAATCCCGCGCAGTTTTGCGCAGATCGTCCAGTATCCACGGCGTGGTATCGGTATATTTGATGCGTTTTTTCATCCACATGGCGTAGGATTGATCGATCACTTCACTTAACGCTTGCGGCAGCCAATGGTGCACTTGTGCTATCTCAGGTTTGATGCCGAGAACGTGAATACCCGGGATGTAACCCACGGCCCGGAAGTAATCCAATTCTGCCTGCCGAAAATCTCGCAGCAATTGACGTAGCACTGAGGTCTCACTGAATTGCATCCAGTTCGCCGTTTTTCAGCAACGATATCAGCGACTGCTCGCCGTGGGCCGGGTCGATGTTTCCTGGTTGACCAAAATTCCCCAGCCTGTCCATGATCGGGTGTGCGTCTGTTAAGCGGCCGGCGTACCAATGGGCATCTTTCGTCTCAATGCCTTCACGTCGCAGCATGGCACGCGTCCAGACACTGCCGGAGTGATGCCAGCCCGTTACACCGATACGTTTGCCCGCGAGCTGCGATAACGCATTCAATGGGCTGTCTTCGGTGGTCAAAATGCAGCGCTGGCGAAACCCCCGCATCAAGAAATGCGGGAGTGCCAGCAAACTTTCATCGTTACCAGCGCGGTTCCGCGCGTAGTGGCTGAAAGATATTTCACCCGCATCGTAATGCGGGCTGTTGGCCAAATTTTGGGGCAACGCCTCCACGCGGTCGATCATCAATGTAAAGTGTTTTGGTTTGATGTCGCCCAAAGCAAGTGGAGTAAAATAGTCCCAATCGCGCACTGCCAATCTAATTGTTATCGTCACGCTATTTCCCCGGTGAAGGCTAACTAATCCACATCATGCTCATTATTTCCCTGCTTACAATTGTACAATTTTTGTACGTAATGTGGCTTTTTTTGATACTAGTGGCTAATTTGTATGTGTACAATCATATTTTTGTTACTGAACAAAAGTTTTTGATATGACAGCAAAAATTGATCCCGTTTGGCTGGCCGGAATGCTTACCGATCCCTCGATTCGGGGTATTGCGATGGATATCGCTGCA
Organism: Candidatus Symbiopectobacterium endolongispinus; assembly: GCF_018777385.1. Classification (GTDB taxonomy): domain Bacteria; phylum Pseudomonadota; class Gammaproteobacteria; order Enterobacterales; family Enterobacteriaceae; genus Symbiopectobacterium; species Symbiopectobacterium endolongispinus. The sequence goes on from NZ_JAFJYB010000006.1 coordinate 94,140, forward strand.
TTGATTCGTGAGGAGCGCATCGCTATTGGCAGCCAGTTGCCGTCGGTTCGAGAACTGGCTGAAATATTGCGGGTGAGCCCGGCGACGATTTCGGCGGCCTGGTCCCAATTAAAGCGACAGAACGTGGTGACCGGGCGTGGAAGGACAGGGGTCTATAGTCAGCGAGTCTCGCCCCGTCCTGAACGTTTTGAGAGGGCCGGTAACTTTGGTGACACCATCCAGATTAATATGGAACTCTCTTCACCGGACCCCGCGTTATTACCTAATCTGGCGGCAGCATTGCAACATGCCCTGTCGCAGCCCACGTTAAACAGTTATCAACGAACTGACATTGTCCCTGAATTGGAGGCGGCGGTTCGCAAACGCTGGCCTTATCCGGCTGAGGTGTTCATTACCTCAAGTGGCGGGTTTGATGGGCTGTACCTGGCGTTGCAGGCATTGATCTTTCCCGGCTCGACGGTGGCTATCGAAAGCCCCACCACCGCGCGTTTACTCGACTTGCTCGATTTACTGGGAATGAACGCCATCAAGGTGGGCTGTGATGTCAACGGACCTGACATTAAGGAACTGAAACAGGCGCTGCAACAAAAGCCAGTCGCGTTTATTTTCCAGCCCAGGACACATTCACACACGGGTTGCGCCGTAAGCCCTGAGCGGCTGGGCGACATGGCCGCTGTACTGGCCGAGCATGAAAATGTGCTGATTCTGGAAGATGATGGCATCGGTGAATTATCAACCTGTCCAGCGATCAGTTTGGGACGCTACCATCCTGAACGTACAATTCATGTTTGCTCTTACTCCAAGGCCTATGGACCGGATTTACGTTTGGCCGTGATATCGGGCAGTAAAACCCGAATGGACCAGCTCCAATCCTTCCGCCATTTTGGCGTCGGATGGAGTAGCCGGATACTGCAAGGGGCGTTGGCTTATTTATTGAACGATACGCAGGCACAGCGCGATATTGCACATGCCAAACAGGTCTACCACCGGCGACGTCAGGCGTTAGTGGATGCGCTGGTAACCTTGGCCGTGCGTGGCATTGCCGTGAGGGTTGGCGTGGGGGCGAGGGGGGGGGGGGTAAAAAGCGGAGAGTTTATTCGGCTCAGTATCAGTCAGTTGCAGGAGCATCAGGTAGAGACAGTGGCCGAAGCCGTCAGCCAGATCTTTCGCTAGCGCGCATTTTCCTTACGATATCCTCGGCTTGCACTGAGTATATCGTCGGATATTTCGGCCTTATTCTTGAGCGTTCTTCTCTGCTTTACCTGCCATCATCGTCAGGAAGTCAAAACGACGACGCAGATCCTGTTCCGCTTCTTCATACAACCGCGTGGTCTCTTCCGGCATTTGCGTATTCAGCCGACGGAAGCGTTGCTCTTTCAACAGTGTCTCACTCAGGCTGCTGGAGGGCGGATGGGAATCGGTGACCAACGCCGGTTTGCCTTCTTCCATACGACGCGGATCGAAGCGATAGAGTGGCCAGAATCCGGTGGCCGTCAGTCGACGCATCTGATCGTGACTGAACGCCAGATCGTAGCCGTGTTCTTCGCAGGGGCTGTAGGCGATGATTAAGGATGGACCTGGCCAGGCTTCCGCTTCCTGAATTGCTTTCACCGTTTGGTTAAGCTGTGCGCCCAGTGAAATCTGTGCGACATAAACGTGGCCGTACATCATCACATTGATGCCCAGATCTTTACGCGCCTTACGTTTACCTTTTTCCCCAAATTTGGTGACCGCACCCAGCGGTGTCGCCTTGGATTGCTGACCACCCGTGTTGGAATAGCACTGGGTATCCAGCACCAGCACGTTGACGTTTTCTGTCAGGCTCATCACATGATCCAGACCGCCGTAGCCAATATCATAGGCCCAGCCATCACCGCCAATCAGCCAGACGGATTTGTCTACCAGATGGTCGGCATCGTGGCTAAGTTCACGTGCCACCGAATCATTGAGGCTGGCAAGCTGTTCACGCAACAGTGCAATTTGCTGGCGGCGCAGATCTGGCGCAATGTTCTCTTCCTGCAAGGCTCTCACCAGATCGGCGGGGAGCTGCGGTGCTAACTGCAAGAGCTGACGCAAGGCGCGCTGGCGATGTTGATCCACGCTGAGACGGAAACCTAAACCAAATTCGGCGTTATCCTCAAACAGCGAGTTGGCCCAGGCAGGACCACGTCCGTTGGCATCGGTGGTCCACGGCGTGGTGGGCAAATTGCCGCCGTAAATAGATGAGCAGCCGGTGGCGTTGGCGACCAGCAAACGATCGCCATAGAGCTGCGTTAACAGTTTGATATATGGCGTTTCGCCACAACCGGAACAGGCACCAGAGTACTCGAACAGCGGCGTAATCAACTGTGACGTGCGGATATCGATACGTTCCAACTTGCTCTTGTCGATTTCCGGCAATTGCAGGAAGAAATCAAAGTGGTTTTTTTCCACGCTCAGATTATCCAGGCGGGATTCCATGTTGATGGCTTTGATCTCAGGGTTTTGACGGTCTTTCGCCGGGCACACCTCGACGCACAGGTTACATCCCGTGCAATCTTCCGAGGCGACTTGCAATACATACTTTTGACCACGCATATCACGCGCTTTGACATCCAGCGATTGCAGCGAATCAGGCGCGTCGCTCATGGCCTCAGCAGGCACTACTTTGGCACGGATAGCCGAGTGCGGGCAGGCGGCGACGCATTGGTTACACTGCGTACACAGCTCTGGTTTCCAAAGCGGAATGGCCTCTGCAATGTTACGTTTTTCCCACTGGGTGGTGCCGGTGGGCCAGGTCCCATCGGGTGGTAAGGCAGAAACGGGTAAGGTATCACCTAGTCCTGCCAGCATGGTTGCCGTTACCGTTTTAACGAAGTCCGGCGCGGCGTCGGATACCACTGGTGGACGTTGCGGACTTTCAGGATTAACCGCTGCCAGTGCAACGGATTCCAGCGCCGCCAGTGTGGCTTCCAGCGCTTTCCAGTTGCGGGCGACCAGCTCTTCACCCTTACTAACATAGCTCTTTTCGATAGCGCTACGCAGTTTCTCTACGGCCGCATCACCAGGCAAAATCTGCGAGAGATGGAAGAATGCCATTTGCATCACGGTGTTGATACGCGCACCCAACTTACATTCATGGGCTATTTTGGCTGCGTTGATGCAATAGACCCTTGCCTGACGTTGATTCAGGCCTGCCTGTACCTCTTGTGGCAAGCGGTGCCACAGGTCGTCGGCGCTGTAAGGGGTGTTTATCAGGAAGATACCGCCGGGTTTCAAGCGTTCCACCATGGCGTACTTCTCAATGAACTGCCACTGGTGGCACGCGACGAAATCGGCTTGATCGATCAGATAGGCCGAATTGATCGGGTGCTGGCCAACGCGCATGTGCGATACCGTCAGGCTGCCAGCTTTTTTGGAGTCGTAGACGAAATAGCCCTGTACAAACATTGGTGTGCTGGAACCGACAATCTTGATGGCATTTTTGGTGGCGGAGACAGTGCCATCGCTGCCGAGTCCGTAGAACAGCGCTTCCAGTCCTGCGCTGGAGGGGAAGTGTTGTTCCGGCAACGGCAGTGAAAGGTGGGTTACATCATCATAAATCCCTACAGTGAAACGCGGTCTTGGGTTAGCGAGCGCTAACTCATTAAAAATAGCCAGTACACACTGTGGTGTGAACTCTTTGGAAGACAAACCGTAACGGCCACCAATGGTACGCGGTAATGTTGCCCGCTCCCCACGGGAAAAGGCTTCCGCTAGTGCGGTCATCACATCCAGATAAAGCGGTTCTGCCAGGGCACCGGGTTCTTTGGTGCGATCGAGCACAGCGATGCTCTGCGCGGTTTGCGGAAGGGCGGCGAACAGATGCTGCGCTGAGAACGGACGATACAGACGCACTTTAAGCACACCCACTTTTTCACCACGGGTTAGTAGGGCATCCACCGCTTCTTCGCACGTCCCTACGCCAGAGCCCATCAGCACAATCACGCGCGTCGCTTCTGGGTGCCCGTAATATTCAAACGGTTGATAGCGACGTCCGGTAACCTCGGCAAATGCATCCATCGCCTGCTCAACGTGAGAGTAGGTGTTGTTGTACCACGGATTGGTGGCTTCGCGTGCCTGGAAGAAAGTATCCGGATTGGAGGCCGTGCCACGGATCACCGGACGTTCTGGTGTAAGCGCCCGCTCACGGTGTGCGGCAATTGCATCCTGAGGCAGCAGTTTCAGTAATACTTCATCACTGAGCGGTTCCACTTTATTGATTTCATGTGAAGTACGGAAACCGTCGAAGAAATGGATAAAGGGGACGCGGCTGTTAAGCGTGGCGATTTGCGCAATCAAGGCGAAATCTTGTGCTTCTTGCACGGTGTTGGCACACAGCATCGCACAGCCCGTCTGGCGCACCGCCATCACGTCGGAGTGATCGCAGAAAATGGAGAGCGCATGAGTAGCGACGGTTCGGGCGGCAACGTGCAGCACGAAAGGGGTTAACTGTCCGGCCAGCTTGTAGAGCGTCGGGATCATCAACAGCAATCCCTGCGATGAGGTAAACGATGTCGCCAGCGCCCCTGTCTGCAACGCCCCGTGCACGGTGGCAATCGCACCGCCTTCCGACTGCATTTCGATCACCCGTGGGGTATCTCCCCACACGTTTTTACGCTCATCGCTCGACCATGCGGCAGCCTGTTCGGCCATGGAAGAACTTGGGGTAATTGGGTAGATGGCGATGACGTCGTTTGCTCGCCAGGCTACAGAAGCGACTGCGCTATTACCGTCAGTGGTGATCATGATTTAACCTTAACTTGCTTGCTCACAGAATGAAATACGATTGTTTTTTTGCATTATCGCATCAGAGAAATGAGTTTGAATGAACCATAATGTGCTCAGATGTATAAATTCGTGTAAATGAGCATCTTTGCAGACGAATCTATCACATAACCAGGTAACCGACTATCTTGCGAAGGGCCTCTGTTCCACATAAAACCTAGGGATATTAATAAAAATCAGTGAGTAACGTCGCTATATTGAAAATTGTTAATTTTTCTCTTAAACCGATATTGCCCTGACAAAAAATGCGATATGTTACCTGAACCCCGGCGATGCAGAGCCATTGAGCAGGGGCATAATAAGAGGACAGGATGATGGCAGATGAGTTGCAGAACAAACTCGTTACGGCGTTAACGTCTCTGCGCGATCAGGGGAAAACGCCGACACAGGCCGTCGAGCATATGATTCAGGCATTGGGCGGGCATTATCATGATATTTCCCGCATTAGTGTTTTAAATGCCAAACTGATTGCCGATGTGCTGTATACGGTTTATCAGGGAAAGATCTCCGCCCATGAGTGGGCGGTGTTATTGTGCAATATGTGTTATGGCGGGCCTGATATCGCTCTGGCGCTTCGTACCACCTTTACCATGCTGGATGCGCAAGCGATTGGGGCGCTGCTGCTTGATACGCAGGTTTACCCTGAGAGTGAAAAACAACAGGTGCACCATGCGTTGCACTATGCGTTGCACTATGCAAAATTTTCTGTACCTGAATGCGATCAGGCGGTGGAGGCGCTTTACTCCGCTTAACACAACAACGGTGTTGCCGCCATACCGGCTTCCGGTGTGGCGGTGTGAGAACCTTTACTGACTTCCCTCCTGTGCACCATAAGGCCTGTATCGCCAATAACAGCACCGCGTAATCCTGCGTTTCTTTTTATAAGAATCGCTTTTTTTCTTGTCTCGGATCTTTTTCATGCTGATCGACGGCAATCTGTTACGCATAATTATGTGTGTCTGTGTGATTTTGTGGTTTTACTCCCTGATTGCATGAACAGTGCCCATGGCACGCCACATTACTTTAAGGCGTCATTGCAGTTCTGGAGGTTAAAATGCGCGAGGTTGTTCGCTACCGCAGTATTCGTGGGTATGATTATCGCCATGTGTGGGTGGTTGGGGATCTTCATGGCCGCTATCAACAATTGAAGCAGCAGTTGATTGCACGAAAATTTGATGAACGTTGCGACTTGCTGATCGCCGTCGGCGATCTTATCGATCGCGGAACGGACAGCGCGGCATGTCTGGCACTGTTGGATGCTCCCTGGTTCATTTCAGTGGCAGGTAATCATGAATGTATGGCGTATGCTGCGTTGCAAGGAGAAAGCAGCGACCACTGGCGCAACAATCGCGGTGACTGGTATTTCGAGTTGAGTCCGATACATCGTCATTCCATCGATCGACTGCTCCATCTGTCGTGGTCACTTCCACATGTTCTGGAAGTTAACGCGCAAACGCGCCTTTATGTTATTGCTCATGCGGATTATCCCTCTGCGCGCTATGATTTGGGCCTGCCCGTCAATGTGGATAATATCGTGTGGGGGCGCAGGCGGTTGCAGCGAGCGCAGTCTGGCGACTATCGGCGGATCGAGGGGGCCGACCGTTTTATCTTCGGACACACGCCGCTTAAAAAGGTGTGCGCCTATGCTAATCAGATCTATCTCGATACGGGGGCCGTCTATGGTGGGCCTCTTTCCATGGTACGCTTGCGCTAGCATGATACCTTTTCTGCGCTTTATTTTTTTCTTCCTACGTCCTGTTATTTTCCTCCGTGATAGTGACCATTGCACTCGCTGGTATGCTCGTTCTTGATCTCGCCGTGGCGTAACGAAATAGCGCCGTGGCGTGATTATTATCGCCCAATGAACAAAATGCTGTTCATACTGCAACCGCTCTAAGGTAGCATCGGGAGGCAATGTTGGTGTTTATAACAGGAAAGGATGATGAATATAACCATTTATCCCGCTCAGAAAGCAGATGCGGGCGTGATCTTGGATATGATTATTGAGCTAGCGGAATATGAACTTTCCCGTAATCAAGTGATCGCGACGCGAGAAGATATTGAAAAAACACTGTTTGGCCCTGATACGCGCACAGAAGCCTTGATTTGTGCCATTGATGGGGTACCGGTTGGGTACGCGGTATTCTTTATGAGTTACTCTACCTGGTTGGGTAAAAACGGTATTTATCTTGAAGATCTCTATGTAGCCAAACGTTTCCGTCAGCATGGGGCGGGCAAAGCGCTGTTAGCGCATGTAGCAAAATTGGCCAAAGAGCGTGGCTGTGGTCGCTTAGAATGGAGCGTACTGGATTGGAACTAGCCTGCTATCGATTTTTACGACAGTATTGGTGCTAACGCACAAAGTGAATGGATTCGCTATCGTTTGGACGAGCAAGGCATCGAGAATTTTTTGCGTAAACATGTAAGCGCGTGAATTGAAACTGGCTCGCGATCCGGTGGCCCGCAGAGAGGCCACCGGACGAATGCTATACACCGAGCTTCTTGTGGTACTCCGCACGGGTTTTTTTCAGATTATCTGTCGCGGTTTTCGCTTCAGAGAATTTTCCTGCATCCACCAGCGCAATGGCATCATCGATTTGCGTAATCAACTTGCCCAGACCTTCGTTAAACACCTGACTGTCAGGCCCTTTGTTAAACTCGGGATCGGCTTTGGCCTTGGTGGCGTGTTCTTTCATAGTCTGTAACTCAGATTTTAGCGTAGCCGCATCGCTGGCGCTGTTGGCACCTTTAAAGCTGCCTGCCATGGCACGCATTTCCTCTTTCACCGATGCCTGACTGGTCAACGGCAGTGCCAGCGTGACGCTCGCCAATGCGATGCTTACTGCAATCATTGCTCTTTTCATTGCTTACTCCTGTTGGGGGATGCTTTACCGGAAAGGATTCCCTTGTCGTTTTGTTATTGTTATGTGAAAGAGTATTCATGAGTCTGTGAGCGGGGTCAAATGGTATATCTGGTTTAATAGACGAAGAAAATCTGGTCAGTATGGGTAAGGTTAGCTTGTGCCAATGTTAATCCAATGCAAAAGAATATTTTAAAAATGGGATTCCCCTATTTTTTATATGTCCATAATATGAATGGGCTTCGTCTATACAATGCAGTTTTATATTAAATGAATCAATACCATTTTATTTTATTGTGGTGCTGGGAACTTCTTTGTTGTTTTTATTTGATTAATTTTCCTGATGAAACATAAATCGCTATCTAAAGTTGATGTAATTTATTTAAAATTCGCTGAGCATTTTATTATATATTTAATGATGTCGGTAATGTAGTTTTTTACTGGTGATGATTAACATCTTCACGATGAAGCTTGTTGTATATTGTTCATTTGTCTCATCATCTCTTATTTATTTTTTCTATGGATCGGTTTTTTTGTGATTTTTTTATTTTTAGCTTAAGTGAGGTGGTGAAATTATCTGAGGTTCAATGTTAATTCATAATGGGAGTGTTTTATGAAAGATTCATGGAATGATGATAATATTTTAATAGGCAGAGATAAAAAGGAAAAAACCAGTTTTACCAAGAGTTTCAAGATTCGTTTAAGCCATGTTTACAACATTTCTTCAGAAATTATAACGAGCACTCGCAATCTATTGAGTCTTCACTTAACAGTGACGACAACTTTAGACAGTCAGTGGTAAGGCTTAAGGATAAAGCATTTTATCTCGAAGGTTGGATTGATGTAATCGGACAGGGCGCGCGCTTGGCTAATCAACATATGAATAACCATGCCTTGGGGCGAGTAAAGCTGCAATGAGCGAGGTAGAAAATGAACGGTACGAGAAAGCGGTATATCAAAGCAAAAGGCGGTATTACACGCGCAAACAATGGGCCATCAATCTCGTAAACGGCTGGCTGAAGAACAGTTGATGGTTTTTAAAGAACAATATCAAGCGATTGAGAGCTTGTACCATAAAAAGATAGCCAGTCGCGACAGCTTACGAGAGCTCAAAAAGCACTATCTGACGGCGCATCATGCTGTCGATGGCGTAGCGGCAAACCTGGAGGAAAGCCGCCGTAGCTTGGCACAGTTGGAACAGGAACAACACAGCGCAGGGGCGGAAAAAATCAATGCTATAGCCCAGAATATCGCAGAGCGTGAACATGAAAATCACCTGTTGGCGAGCCAACTTAAGCAGGTTAATGCCCAAATAGCGCAGTATACTTTGAGCTCACCCGTAGAGGGTATCGTTGACTCGCTGGCCTTCCGCGATGCGGGAGGCGCTGTCGAACCGCCACAGGAACTGCTCAAGATTGTCCCAGTTGATAGCGAACTGGTCGCTGAAGTCATGATCAAAAACCAGGATGTGGTTTTTTTGCGGGAAGGGCAAACGGTGACGGTAAAAATCAACACCTTTGATTTTACTCGCTATGGCTGGGTAGATGGCACACTACAAAAGATCTCTGCCGATGCCTCAGAGGATAAGGAACTAGGGCTGGTCTATCGTGCGGTTATTGCTCTAAAGAACAGGACGTTGCGCGTCGGATCTGATGAATGGCAACTGGAACCCGGTATGCAAGTTACTGCGGAAATCAAAACCGGTAAAAGGACATTCCTTAGCTATCTCACCAGCCCGGCAATGGAAGCGCTGAACGATGTGGGCAAGCAGCGATAAACTACGCCATAAACTGCCCATAACGTCATTGGTCAGAGAGCATTATTTCGGTTTTCGCGAGCGTGCCTTTGATTGCGCAATGGCCTCCTGGGTTAACAACTGCTCCCGCTCGTGCCATACCTGGGCAAACATATCCGTTAGCACCGGATCGAACTTGAGTCTTTTGAGTTGGTAGCCGATGCCAAGAGCGGCGAGGTAGGTTTCTTCATCCAACTGTGTCTTGTGCACCAAAAAAGTCTCGATAAATTTCTTACCGCGCAGCGCCATAACCGGATCTTTTTCCAGTGGGAGCGTGTTGTTACAGGGCGTTTGTTGACAGATGCGCGTTGCCGTTCCCCTCAGTTTAGTATTTTTAAAAATGTCGTCGACCGCAGTGACCGCGATACCCATCGCCTGGCAGCGGCCCTGATGGCCTTCTTTAACCGCACAGCGGTACACGCTTTTCAAACAGGGGTGTCTTTTGGCGTTGTGAAACAGAAACCGCTCTCGTTGCTTTGTCAGCAGGGTGAGCAAGCTGTTTTCAATCTTTTTCATCAGATTCGGTGTTATTTTCTTCGGAGCCTGTTCTTTCTTACAATCCTCTTGCGCAATAAGGGGGCTTAGGTTCGGGGACTTGTAGAGTGTGATAATCATGTCATCTTCCTTGTTGTTCGTGATTAGCGCTCAGTATGCGCTACAGCCACTTGTTTTCTTGCTGAAAACGTTCCATGTGGCACTGATACTGACGGGGAAAATCACGCGCTACACTGTTTCTTCTTATAGTGAGTTATGCCAAATAATGATTTAAAAGGAGAGCTCGCGAATCAATACTGCCGATGCGAGTTTCCAGCCGCGCACCAACAGGCTTTGCGCTTCACCCTCCATCACTGCCGTACCGCGTAGCACTTGCCCCGGAGCATGAAAATCAGGCGGAATCTGTAGTAGGACACGATATACCGCCTGTTCCGGATGGAGTTTACGCTGTCCATCGCTCAGGGTGGCGATTGCTCCGCCGTAGAGGGAGGCCAACTCCGGCACGTTGTTCAGATCGCGCGCGGCCGTGCTGTCAATATCAGCGATGGTGACGGGTATCGCCCCATGGTTAACATCCTGAGCGTAAAACGTACCGGGATCACCGATGCGCAGGCGCTGCCACTCTTTTTCAGAAACGAAAGCCTCTACTAGCCCGCCGACAGGCTGAGTGACGATTGCCAGCCATTCACCTTGTCCAAGCCACTCCCCCTCCGACAGCGGTGTTGCCATATCTGCCACCACGCCATCCATCGGGGCGCGCACCGTTAGCTGTTCGGATTGGCGTAACAGCACCTGCAAACGCTGTTGTGTGGCATCCCGTTCTTGCTTGACACGCAGGTGATCGCTAGCGGCCTCCTTATTGAACAACTGGAATGTGCTTTGCCATTCCAACGTAGCGATTTGTCGCTCCAACTGCTGCCGCTCGTGGGTTAACGGTTCCGACGATAGCTGAAACAGCACTTGCCCGGCCTGAACCGGTTGACCTGTCTTTACCGCGATACTGGCGAGCATGGCGGGTAACGACGTATAGAGGCTGCTTTGCTGTTCTGCTCGCAGCAAGGCGGGCGCGTAAACGCTTTGTTGCCAGGGCAGCAGCAGGAGAAGCAGAACAAGGATACTGAGCGTCAGGGTGGTTATCATATTGCGATTCATGCGGTAGTCCTTGCGGCGTTGACACCACGCACTCAGTTCATTGACGACTGGCATCACCACGAAAACCCCGATCTCCACGGCAAACAACAGCATGCCCAATAGCTTAAAGGTCATGTGATAGACCAGAATCGCGATACCGGTAAACAGAAACAGGCGGTAAACCCATACGGTAAAGGCATAGCCAACCAGCGTGCGTTGCAACCAGCGCGGAAAGATCTCGGGTGACGCATCCCCAAGACCAAACAGCCATTCGCGCTGTTGCAGGTTGGGCACCTGCAAGGCATCCGACAGCAAAAAGTAACCGTCGAACCGCATCAGCTGGCTCAGGTTGACCGCTAGCGTCATGATCCAGGTGGTGGTGGCCAGCATAAAGGCGGCGCTGCGCAGCATGCCATCCGGCAGGAAGCTCCAGGCTAAGGTGGCCCAGGCGGCTAGCGCCAGTTCGGTCAGCATACCGGCGGCACCGATGGTGATGCGTTGACGCCTACGTGTCAGTTTCCACGATCCGGAAGTATCGGTGTAGAGCATTGGCATCATCACCAGAAACGCCACCCCCATGGTAGCGACGCGCGCACCAAAATGTTTACAGGCGTAGGCATGGCCGAATTCGTGCAGGATCTTGGTAACGCACAGCGTGAGCCCGGCCAGCGTGGCGCTAAGAAAACGGTCCGGGTGCCACAGGGGAATACGGAAAAAAATATAGTTCTTCAATAATATGCGCCACAGTGATACCCGTGAGCGCTGAACTTGCTGAGAAAATTGTGCCAACGCCTTATCGCCGCTGACGCGCGTCAGACTGTTGGTTTGCAGAAAGTGGTTGAAGTAGTGCACATCACTTTCATCCAGTGCCAGCGTCGACTCCTGTTGGATATCCGTAATAATGCGTGCGGCATCACCCAGTGACCAGCGAGACAGCATCGCCATCTCGGGCCAACCGATACGAAAATAGAGGCGGCGCAGCGGATCTCCCAACGTCCAACTGGGGGAACCATCGCGGTTCGCTGGGCCTTTATGCAAAATCAGCTCATCCCGTAACTGGCTGAGCGCCGAAGCCGAAGGGGTTCCCGGCAGCATCAGACCCCCAGCCAAACGCGCAGCGTCGCCAGCGGTTTACGCAGCAGGTAAGCGACCAGCAGCGTGCGCTTACCGTACAGCTTGGCCGTGCCTTTTAGCCCGACGCGCCGTTGTGCATCGTCCTCAGTGAAGCTGGCGCGCAGGCGGTAGGCCATTACGTTATCCGGTGTGAGCGCCGCACGATAACCTATTTGCGTCAGTTGCGCCTCCTGAGCGGCATTGGGGGCGACGTTCAGGAATAGTCGCACATCTGCGCGGTTTCCGGTGCAATTGCATCCGCCGCAGGCAGTTGGATCTCCAGCCCCACGTCTTTCGGGTCGGCGACCATCATGATCCGCTCGCCGACAGCCACTGAACGGCTAATCCATTCACTGGCATCGTCAAACACCGCCACGCCGTCGCGCGGTGAGGTCAACTGCATACGTTCCAGTTGGCGCAGGAGAAAGTCTCGTTCGCTTTGTGCCTGCTCACGGCGGCTTTGCAGAACCGCCAGACTGGCCTTGCTGTTGGCATCAAACAGCGCCTGTTGTTGTGCCTGACGGTACTGGGCATCGGCGGTGGCAAACTTCTGGCGCGCGGCTTCCAGTCGGTTTTCCAGTTCACGTGCATCCAGCCGCGCCAGAGGCTGATTGGCGCGAATAGGCTGATTGGGGCGCACCAGAATATCGTCTACCACCCCAGCGACAGGCGCACGCACCATCACCGGTTGATGCGCCACAATCTCTGCCGGGGCCAGCACGGACTGGCGCACCGGGATCAGCATGATTAACGCCAATGCTACGGTGCCAAACAGCATCATGCGGCGTTTTTTCGGGTGTGTCGGCGTGGGACGGCGCTGTTTATGCAAGCTGGACCAGGCGTGGGCGTAAGGTTCTGCCAGCGTGTCCAGCAACAGGATTTCTGGTGCCAGTCACGGCGTTTAGCGCGCCAGAATCAGCGCCAGTGCGGTTTCACCCTGTGCCGTTCGCAATAGCAGCCACAACAGGTGTTCTGGCAGATGCTCATGCCACAACGCCTGATCCTCAAACGGCAGATCCTGACAGCGTAGCGTGCTGCTCTGACGCTGTTCTGCCTGCCACTGACGGCACCACCGGCTAAAGGTGCTGCTAAAAGGCGCATTGTGATCGAGCGATGCCAATCCCGAGACCGCCTGTAACCGTTGCCGGTCATTGCTCCACAACAACGCCTGACGATATTTCACCAGCGAATGGGTTTCATTGACGATGAAAAACGCCAATTCATCAGCCGTTTCACGCGCACGAGCGCGCCGTTGCAGTTGCAGCAATTCGGACAATAGCCTGAGCTGTGGGCCTTGCTCAGTATGCGCCGCCGACGCGGCGGCCGGACTGATCATGGAGTGATGCCATCTGGCGACGCTATCTGCGCGACACCACTCATGCCCGGCAGTAAACCAGCGCTCGGCTGGGCCAAACGTCCAAACATTTTCACTGACTGACTCACCGGTTCCACCGAGGAGGAGATACGACTAATCTCCGCCGGGTAGGTTAATCCAGTTTCATCCAGCGTTACCTGAAATGGACTGCCTTGTTTCAGCCACACCAGCCAGCGAGAAGGCACGATCATCTCCAGTTCAAAGGCGCTGTCGTCATAGATAGCCAGTAGCTCCTTGCCTTCCGGCACGGACTCCCAGCGTTTGACCTTGGTTTCGGTGACGCGCCCAGAGAAGGGCGCTTTGATGGCGCAACGTTGCAACATGGCGCGATTCACGCCGCTTTCCGCCTGTGCCATGGTGACTGTGGAGCGCGCTTGATCCACCTCTGACAGGCTGATGGCGTTGAGCTTGTCGAGACGGTCGGCGATAGCCAGCTTTTTACGCGCGGCGTTTTCTGCCGCGCTGGAGTAGTTTAATTTCTCACGCAGCACCGTGCAGTCGAAGGTCAGCAGGATATCTCCCTGCTTAAAGTGTTCGCCTTCTTTCACGGTGATATCGGTGATTTTACCGGCAATTTCGCTCGATAGCACGCTATAGCGCTGTGCACTGAGCTGAACGCGAATGTCCCCCTGCGCGGCCTGCCACCACAGGGGCAGAGCCAGCGTGCTTGCCAGCAGCAGCGGTCGCATCATGCTGCTCATCATTACCGTGTGCCTCCCGCCTGAAGGGATTGCAGGTTATCCCACATATCAGTGTTGACCACGCGATACGGTTTGGCTGCGGCTGATGCTGTTGCGGGGATGTGGGCTACCACGGAGGCCGTGGTGGGTAATGTTGCAACAGATGGCGCGACGACAGGTGCCACAGGCGCAGCCGCTGCCAGCGACAGGCGCGGCACGGCGACACCACCTTTTTCCAGCGTGCCTGTGGTGCGGGCGATGCTACTGCTCAATGCGGCCAGGCTGACATCGTTGACGTTATCCGGCAGCACGTCCAGCCCCGCCGCTTGGTAGACCGCACCCAGCGCGTTTTGTACGTCGGCAAAGCTGCGATCGCGTGCGCGCGTAGTGAGAATGGTTTCGGTGCTGACCCGCACCTGCTCCATATGCGTTTCGGCCCGGTGCTGTACGCTCAGTGCCGTCTGATTCAGGATGCCGCGCTGGATGCGTGCCAGTTCCTGATAACGCCCAAACATGCGTGTGCTTTGTTGGTATTCCTGCCAGGCTACGTTCACCTGTGTCAGCACCGCCATACGCAATGCCTGACGGCGTACTTCTGCCAGATCTTCATTGGTTTCACCGGCACGTTTTACCGACGACTAGGACAACACGTTAAGCAGATTTCCGCTGACCTGAACCCCGGCACTGGCCCATTGCTGATTCACCAGATAGCTATTGCTGTCACTGTTCACACCGGCAAACAGCGAGACGCCCGGCAGCAGGCGCAGCAGCGATTTACGGGTTTCCAGCACGCTGTTACGCGCCAGATAGCCCTCTTCGCGCACCTCGGGGCGTTTTACCATGGAGAAGTTTTCCAGATCGTCGAGTGAATAGACGATCTTCGGTGCCACCAGACTGCTTTCACTCGGCACCACAACGTCAAACTTGCTGGAGGGCGGCAGGTTCATCAGCGCAGCCAGACGCGATTTCGCCACCACCAGATCGCTGTCGACGATCTCTAGCTGGCGCACCATCTCCAGCATGTTTTTCTGGAAGCGCAGCGCTTCCACCGGTGCCAACAGCCGTTGTTGTTCGGTCTGACGCGCATAGTCCAGCGTCTGACGAGCTTGCGTCAGCGCGGTGGTGACTTCCGGTTGTAAACGCTGGGCGGTGGCGGCTTCCCAGTAGGCTGTGCGCACCTGCCGGGTGATATCTGCCACCACACGACGGCGACGCTCTTCTGCTGCCAGTGATTTGTTGGCCTGCACCTTGGCGTTAAAGTAGCTGATACCGAAATCCAACACGTTCCAACTTAACGAGAGATCGGCGGTGCGCGTGGTTTGATCCTGACTGGTGGAGGGTTCCAGTGATTCACGCCCGCTGGAGATCGATTTGCTGCTGGAAGCCGCAACGCTGTCGCGGGTTTGCATCCCGGCACGTGCGGTCAGTTTAGGCAGCAGCATATCCAGATTATGAACGCCGAGCAGGTTATCTTCCATGGCCTGCTCGAGCAGCGTCACGCGCTGTTGCAGGTTGTATTTCAACGCACGCGCAATGGCTTCTTCCAGCGTAATGGTGCCACGTACCGGCTCCTGATTGGCGAACATCTGCGTTCTGTCGCTCAATGCCTGTGCCACCTGCTGTTCGGTGGTGATCGGTTCCGGTTTGACGGCGCAGCCCGCCAGCCCGATACAGGCAAGGGCGACGGCGATACGCAGTGCTTTGGTGCCAGAAAGCCGTTGCGGCACGGTAGTGACAGGCTGATGGTGGTGTTGCTGGCTATCCCAGAAAGTGGCTGTGTGCTGATTCACCTGGTTATTCCCTCTTGTAATGGGTTTATTCTCTGTCGGCTGTGGGCTAAACGGCTCGCAACCGACTGAACGTATGGTTAAATGCTGCAATATGTCCCGCACCTGTCACGCGCGCAGACGGCTCAATTCACTCAGTGCGGCCAGCAGTGCATCCTGCCCGGCGCGCGGTGCGCTAAACTGCTCGCTAAACGCGGTTTTTCCCGTGGGCAATGCGATTTCAATGCGACTGTCCTGCACGCTTTCGGCCGCTAACGGCGGCAGAGCGGTGGAAGCACCGCGATCCGTTGGCTGGTTTGTCGATGTCTCGTGTCCGGTTTGCAACGTGACAGGTATCGTGCGACGTGCGCCGTCGGCCGCCTGCGCGGTCAGCGCCAACTGGATCTGGTTTACCTGCACGGCGTCAGGATCGGTGATGCGTAGCTGACCGTTGCGGGCATCAAACTGAATCCAGGCGGGCAGAGGGCGACCATTGGCGAGCTGCAACGATCCCTGTAGGCTGCTGTAGGCCGATTCCAATGAAGATGTTTGACCGGGTACGCGCTGGAACAGCGATGAATCCGTCACTCGTCCCGGCGTGTTGTCATGCTGAACCGGGTTGCCGCGCGTGGCAAAATTCACCGTTTCCAGCGACGGGAGTAGCGTTTGCATCACAGGGTCGAGCACCCACGGCGCGGCGGTGCGTTCTGCTGCCGAGTAAGGCTGCGCTGCCGCAAATTCTGCCGGTAATAGAGTGTGTGCTGCTGTCGGTGAAGGCGTTTGAGACAGTGCCGCTATGATCGTGCTTAAGGGCTGTTCCTGCTCCCGTTCCTTCAACACATCAGGTACGTTTGCTGATGAGGTTGTCAGAATCACCGGGGCAGGGGTTGTGCTATCTGGCGTTTCTGGTTGCGGCGCCACAGGGGCTTGCGCGACGCTTACATTGACCGAATGTGTGGCTTGCGCGTTGCCATCGCTGGCGGTGATGGTCACGGTAAACTCACTGGACGCCGTAGGCGTACCTGAAATCGTGCGGGTTTGCGCATCAAAGCTCAGCCCGTCCGGCAAGCCGCTGACACTCCAGGTCAGCGTGTCGTTATCGGCATCGGTAAGCAGGTTTTCCGGCAAGGTGTAGTGATACGCGCTGCCCGCTTGCAGTGTGCCCAGATTCAGTCCGGCGTTATCGTTGTAGACGGGGGCACTGTTTTCGGGGACGTCACTTCCTTTGAAGGTGATGACGGTTTTTTCGCTGAATTCAGTCTTAAGATCCTGCCGCCAGTCCCCCTCCTCATAAACGGTCAGGCCCACCGTGCGGCTACCCGTAGCGTCTGCGTCGTTGTGGCTATAGGTGATACCATCGATCAACTGTGCGGTTCTGGCTACGTCACGCGCAACATACAGCGTCACGGTGGCAACGCCTTTGCTGACACTGACGCGGTATTCCATCCCGCTTTCACCAACAAAAGCCTGATAGTCGATGGTCTTGTCGAGCAAGATCTCCCCACCCTCTACATGCAGCACATCACCTACACTGGCTGGGGAAACGGAAATCTCTACCCGATGGATTTTTTGGCCAGTTTCAATGGTGTCAATGATCGTATTCTTGAACAGTGTGATCGCACCGTTGCCCGGTACGTAGGTTGAGTTCACTAGCTCTGTGCTGACCACTGCCGGATCGTTAATGCCGACGAGATTCACCACGGTAGTGAACTCTGCCGTATGATTTTGCCCGTCATTGAAGTTGATACGGAAAGTGGCCTCAGTGCCCGCAGCCGTCTGGTCGTTACTGGTGGACTGATAAGTAATAGCTCGCAGCACCTGCTGTGCTTCAGCTTGCGTGACGCCTGCCAGGAAAGTGAGGGCCAGTTTGCCATTGGCATCTGTCGTGGCATTGGCGATGGCCTTGTCTCCCAGAGATATTTTGCCATCTTCTGCCAGGGTCAGGCCGCTGCCGGCGGAAAGCCCTAACCGATCGCCAACCTGTGCGCCGCCGGTGCGTTCAATCACCAGCGTGGCACCTTGATAGCTGCTTTCATCGTTGACAGGGGCAGACAACGCCCCTCCGGGGAGCAGGGCGACGGCATCGCTTCTTTCCGTAAAGGGCGCGCTGGCGGGAATGAGATCGAGGATGATGACCCTTCCGGCGTATCGTAATTCAGGGTTCCCGTAAGGTACAGCTGCTTGCCATAGGCACTGAATGATGCGTAGCGCACCTCGTTTAACGTTGTGCCATTGTAGTTAGCTATATCGCCAAAACCTTCTACTGCCTGAAGCTGTGTCAGGCTACCATCGGTAGCGCGCGCATAGAGAATGACGCCGTAGGTGTTGTAATTTTCGCTACGACCCAGTTCCCCAGTGATCACCACGGAGGTACCATCGGGGGAGACCAGCACCTGCTTGACACTGGTGGCATCTTCGCCAATCGGCAAGGTAGATGTTGCGGTGAGCGTGCCATCTTGTGCTACCGCAAAGATATGCAGTGAGGTGTTGTTATCCACCACATACAGTGATTTTCCGTCTGGTGAAACCGTGATGGCAGACGCGTAGTAACCCTCTTCACTGGCCGTCGATCCGGCGATAACTTGTTGATAGGTCAGGGTGCCATCGTCGCCCACGCTGAATCGGCTTACCACCGTATCGCCGCCGGACGTTGCGACAAACAGCGTTTTGCCATCGGGTGACAGGGTCAGGGCATTGGCCCCGTCGAGTTGCAGGCCGGTGTCTCCCGCATCGCTGAGCGTTGTTGTCAGCGTCAACGTCTCTCCGCTGCGGGTAAACACCAGCAGGCTATCGCCACTGGTGACGTAGACTTTATCGCCCTGTGCCAACACATCGCGTACCATGCCGAGATCGCTGCCAACGTTGCCAATTTCATGCAGATCGCTGGCATCGAATAGCGCGATATTATCCGCACCAATGACATACAGGCTGTTGCCATCGTTGGAAACGCGTACTTGTGTCGCGCCCGTCAATCCGGTGATGTCAGTGCTTTTTGTCATGTAAAGCGCGCCGTCGGTATCACGCTCGACCAGATACAGAACGTTGGACTCAACGTCCTGTCCGGTGCCTGTTGTTTCGTCATAAACCCAATCGCTGTGTGTGCGAACCAGGTAGATTTTATCCCCCACCACCGTGATCCCCTGAACGCCGGTAAAGATCGAGTTGCCTTGCTCGTCTTTTACATCGAACAGACTGTCATAATCGAGTGCGCCGGTTTCGGCCCCCAGATGTGGCGTCAAACGTGTGTCGAGCACGGCAACGGTGCTGTGGATATCGAGTGTGGTGGTATTGTCTTCGGCATCAACCAGTTGTGTCAGCGTGACGGTGACAGCGCCCTCTGCGACATCGCTGCCGGTAACCTGATATTGGAGCGTGTCGATCAGGGTGTTTACTGCATCTGTCGTGTTGTTGTCACCCTTCAGTGCGAGTGTGATGGTAGTGGTGCCATCGTTAACCGTTACCTTATAGTGATGGCCTTGCGCGGTCCCCCCCTAGCTGCCGGTCAACGAGATGGACGTGCCATCAATCACCAGTGTTTCATGGGTGCCGGAACGGTTGATCGTGAAGGTCAGTTCAGAGAGCGCAGCGCCTGCGTTGCCAAGCCGCACATCCACATTATCGAACAGATCGACCCGCGCTGGCGCTTCGGTGCCAGTGTTAAGGTACGTGACCTGCTGCAATACCTGATTGGCGGTGGCGTTGTCCACATTAGCGCTAAAGGTGATGGTCAGTACGCCATCCTGCGTCGCGAAGGTGGCAATGGTTGTCTTGCCCTTCATGATGGTGCCGTTTTCCAGACGCAACCCGGAACCATTCTTAAAACCGAATTGATCGTCTGCCGAGGCACTGCTGGCGCGATTGAGGGTCAGCGTCGTGCCTTTGTAATCCGTGGTTTGATCCGCATCGACATCAGAGAAGTGTAATCCTTCAGCGAAGCGCGTTGAGCCATTGGTGGTGTAAGTCGCATTCGGCAAAGCAGAAACGATCGCCAACCCGGTGCCGCCGGAACTGCGTCCACTGTAGAGATTGAGTCCATCCGCACTGACCGCAATGTGGTTGGTTCGTGAGCCAGTATCGAGGGCGCTGACAAACGTCAGCGCACCGGTAACGGTATCGCGACTGAACACCAGTACTGAGCCGCCGTTCATGCCAGCATAAAGTGCTGTGCCGTCTTGAGAGATAACCAGTTCGCGCACGGAAAGCGCATTGCTGGGAGTGTAGCCCTTGTTATAGAGGTCCAGCGTGCCGACATAGGTCAAACTGCCATCGCTGGCGTTGCGGCTGAAAATTGACAGCGTGGCCTGCTGCCCGGAACCGACATAAACAAAATTACCGTCGGGGGATAGGGTAATGTCTTGCAAATTAGCCAAATCCGATTTGCCATCTCCCGAGATAACCATACCGCTTGGCGCATTCATGCCGAGCGCTGCGGAACCCCCTTGATACTCGCCTAAATAGGTGAGGGCACCCGTATTCAGGTCGCGAGAGAATTGGGCCAACACCGATTTGCCGGTCGTGCCATCCACCGTCGTCAGGCCGTTGATGGTATAGAGCTATGTACCATCCGCTGAAATCACGATTTCGGTGATCTGTGCATCCAGCCCTGTCGCACCATCGACACCTTGAGTGGCTACTATACCCGCGTAAGTATATTGGCCAGTGGTGGCATCGTAGCTGAAAAGCACCAGTTAGTACGTTGTCGCATCGCCGCTGTGACCGGCGACGTACAAATCGTTGCCATGCATCGTCATTGTGGTGATGCCACCGAGGCCGTTGGCTTCCATGGCTGCTGTATCCGGGTTGTCGCCCTCACCCTGAATAAAGGTTTGCACCAGGGTTAATTCACCGGTCGTGCTGTCACGGCTGTAGATGCGCAGCGTACTGTTACCACCCGCATTGGCTCCATCGCTGCCGCTGACCAACAGCGTTTTGCCATCCTCCGACACAGCGATCGCCGTGACGTATTCACCGTATCCGCTCAGCGTGCCATTATTGTAATAGAGCGTGGCATCGGGGTTGGTGATGGTGTTTTGCCAACCAGGCGCATTGTTTATCGCCAACGCGATGGTGGCGCTGATTGCCAGATCGCCAGTGTCGTTACCTTCACCTTCGGTGCCACCGTTGTCACGCAGACTGGTCAGCGTGATGGTGTGTGTGCCTGTGGTAGCCTGTTCGGTGTCGTTCACGTAGGCAATACCGTTGACCAGCGTTTGTGCCGCAGCGGCGGTTACGCCCACTTCATGGCTGATCGTCAGTGTGCCTGTTTCGTAGTTACGGGTGTATGTGTAGTGATAGTCACCTGCCTGACCGCTGCCGTCGCTCGCCAAATCGATGCGCGTGCCAGCGATAACAATAAATTCATTCGCAGTGTTGTCTACGCCCTCAATGGTCAACGTCAGTTCGATAATTGACTGACCTATATCACCGGCGCTGATCGTGGTATTGCTAAACGGATTGACCACCGTGCCATGGGTATCATAGGTCTTGTTGCCAATGGTGGTGGCATCGAGCGTTGGGGCGGTATTGTTGGTGATCAGCACATCCAATGTGACCGTTTGGCTGTCTGCCTTGCCGTCATTGGCGCGCAGGGCCAGTTTCACCAGCGTGCCATTGGTATCGGCACCGGTGTTGCTGTAGGTGATCTGATGCAATACCGCATTGGCATCGGCTTTACTGGCACCCGCCAGGAAGGTGATGGTGAGCGTGCCTGCACTTTGGCTGAAGGTGGCGATAGCGGTATCGCCTTTCATCACTTGCCCGTCGATCAGTTGCAGGTCACTGCCTTGCGCAAAGCCTAACTGGTCGTCGGCTGCGCGGGAAAGCGTTAACGTGGTGCCGTTATAATCCCCATTGCCGTCTGCCAGACGGTCATTGTTGGCATCAGACAGCATCAAGCCGTGCGCCTGCGTAATTTCTCCACCGCGCAACAGCGTTTGGATGGGCTAGTAGCGGCTGATACCGTTGCCAGAAATTAGAATGGAGTTGCCATCGGCAGAGACGGCGATGTCACCGCCGTTGGTAGTGCCGGTGCTGCTGCCGGTGAGCGTCAGGCTGCCATTTTCACCCACAGCGTAAACATTCAAGGTGCCCGTCGTGGTCGCGGCGTAAAGCTGAGTGCCGTCGTTGGAAGTGGTCAGCGCGTAGTCGACGGCGCTTTGCCCTGTTTTAGTGAGAATGAGGTCATCGATCAGAGTCAATGTGCCAGTCGTTGCATTACGCTGATATACCTTGATCTCGTGAGGAGCGATGAACGAGGCGCCGCTGTGAATCACATAGACATAGTCACCGGAGGTGGCAATCATGCCATTCCGATGGGCGTCCAGTTTTTGCACCTGAGTTAATGCTCCGTCGGCATCGCGGTTGTAGACATACACCTCACGTCCGGAATTGCTGCTGGCATCGACATAGACTTGCTTGCCGTCATCCGAAATCGCCAGCCCGCCGGTTGAGCCGCCGCCTTACATCTTGGTGGTGCTGACATACGCCAGCTCGCCGTCGTTAACGCTCAGTTGAATCAGGTTACCGTTACCGGCAATGGTGTAGACCGATTTGCCATCGGCACTGACCACCAGATGATTAACGGTGCCGAGGTCTTCAACCAC
This sequence comes from Candidatus Symbiopectobacterium endolongispinus, assembly GCF_018777385.1. Taxonomy (GTDB): domain Bacteria; phylum Pseudomonadota; class Gammaproteobacteria; order Enterobacterales; family Enterobacteriaceae; genus Symbiopectobacterium; species Symbiopectobacterium endolongispinus. Next base: position 116,764 of record NZ_JAFJYB010000006.1, read on the forward strand.
CAGGCTCTGCTGTTGGGTTAAGCGCCAGGTGCTGTCGACGGAGAAAACGGTGATGGTGTTGTCGGAGCCAGCGGTGTACACGTGGCTGCCATCTGCGGAATAGGCAATTTCCTTCGCTTTCGCTAGTGTGCCTGCGGTAAAGGCCTCCGCTTCCTGTAATATGCTGCCGGAAAGCGCGGGCGGCACGTTAATCTTGTTGTCTACTGTCACGGTGGCGTGAATATCCAGCGTAGCGGTAGCGTCCTGATCGCGCAGACTTTTCAAGGTAACGGTGACATCACCACTTGCCACGGTGCTGTCCAGCGGTTTATAAGCAATGCCGTCGATCAGTGTGGCGACATCCGCGGGTTGATAAGCCTCTGACGAGGCAATACTCAGCGTGATGGTGGTGGTGTTACCGCTGACGGTGACCTTATAACTGTAACCGTTGTCGAGGGTCGAATCGCTCCCGGTGGTGGTGGGTTTCAGGGCAATTTCACTACCATCTATCATCAGCACTTGATTGGCACCGGCGCGATCGACGGTGATCACTAACTCGGTCAATTCCTTGCCGCTGCTATCCGTACCGGTGTCAGTGGACACGGTCACCTTACTGAACAGATCCACGGCGGCAAAGCCTGTCTCTCCCTCGTTGATGGTTACCGTACCGTGGGCGGGGGTGGCATCTACACCCGGTGCGCTGTCGGTCGGTGCGATAACCTGAGCCGCGACGGCATCAGCGGTGGCGACGGCGTCGGCGTCGGCGTCGAACATCATGCGCGGTTCCAACACAAATGCCTGACGGGGTGGGCGCGCAGGTGTATTACCGGCTTTGGAACGGGAAAATGTCATGGTGTCATGTCCTGTAGTTAAGGTGTCAAAATTAACGTGCCAACGTTGAAGGATGAATCACATCATTTCTTTTAAAGTCAGATGGTTATTCAATCAGGCGCACATGGACGCCTTCCGTTTCGATCTGGCTGGCGATACGTTCCAGACGTGCTGCCAGCGGGTCTTCCGCTGCACCAAACCCTCGACCGTCGATAAAACCCATGCGTTTATCGCCTTCGGTGCAGATCAACAACCCGGGGGTGGCAATGTCATCAAACAGATTCTGACCGTAGTTATCAGGGTACCCTGGCCGGACACCGACGAAATAGAATTTGATATTGCGTGCACGAAAGCTGGTACACAGGTCTTCAAAGCGGCGTTTTGCGAACTCACGTGAGCCATCGCTGCCTGTTTCTCCGGCGAATTGGCCGGGATTGAAGTTGTAGCTGTCGGTGTCGAACTGGCCGTGCCCGCTCGTACCTTCCGGATCGGAATAGGTATCCGCCAGAATAATGACCACTTTTTGACCGTCACCGCTGCCGTCGACATTGAAATCCAACGGCAATTTCGCGTCGCCCCAGCCTTCGCTGCCGCGCATGTTGGGCGATAGCGCAGCACCCGCCCATGACATCGCAATGACGTAGTTGACGTTAAAACGGATTGAGAATTGATCGACGCGTTCGTCCACCTTGTTCAGATCGTTGGTGAGCGGCAACAAAGCGGCATTGGGGCAACCTTTATCTGCAACCATACAACGGGTGTCGTTAACCCCTGTGGCTTGACCAAAGAAAGGATTAGGGCCAACCCATGAGATAGGCTCCGCACCGGGACTGCCGTTTTGTGGCAAGTCGGCGCGGTAATACACCCTGAATTGCGCCACCGAGGGCTCATCCCAGAAAAAATTCTCTTCTTCCAGCCCGCGATACATGCACAACAGATTGGCGCGTCTATCGGGAATACGGCGATCGGCCAGGCTGGCGTAACCGGTACGAAACAGCGAGCTAAGCTCTATCGGGTTCAGCGCTCCCGGTCTGGCCCAACGGCGAATACGGTTGGCATCCTGTGCGTCGTAGACATTCACCGCCTGGCTGAACGGCACCAGCGAGATCCACAGGTTGTCACGTTTGCCGTATGCGCTGTCCAACATGCGCTTGGCAAAATCCTTACTCAGTCGCTTTAGCGCAGCAAGATCGCGCGTGCTCATACCGTTAATGACGGGCAGCACCATCGCAATTTCCGTTGGGCGGTTGATCACTTCTGCCGTGGAGTAAACCGCCTGTTTCCGGGTACCCAGTTTTAACAAGCTGGGCTGGGTGTTGAAGCTGGCTTCGACGGTGTACGTTTTACGCGTGTTGTTTTTGCGCCCTTCCGTGACGGTGACGTCTTCACGGGTGAGTTTATTGTCGAGTGCGTTGTTTAACCCGAGGTTGTTTTTGACGTATTGATAAGCCAGTTCTTTAATTTGTTCTGGGTCATACTCGTCGCCGTTGATCGTGGCCTGATGCGCGACAGACAGTGCGGCGGCGTCTGTTGCGCGCTTGATCTGCGTGGCATCGCCAGTGGCCGTTGAGGTATCGACAATGAAGGCCGCGCTGACCAGCAGTGCCATAGTACCGAGCACGTAGAACGCCGTGCCTGCACCGGTTTCCTGATGAATAAAAGCGGACAGCGCGGCGCGCCAAAAGGGGCGGGCGCGATGGCTGTCTTTTTTCAGTTCACTGTTTTTAATCGCTTTTTTATCTGTTATTATCCTGAATGACCAAATTTACTGCATAGCTATCCCGCCCGAATAAGCGGGAAAAAATACGACATGGCTCTGTATCGGTGCGCGTGGTTATGGTGGGTCTTTTCGCCCGTCACGCGTCGTTATGTTTTATCGTTATCCAACCCAGCTTCTTTGCTCAGGGTTTCATCTAAATCCACGACGCCGATGGCAACCCGATTGATTGCCGTTGCGTGTAACAAACCACCTAATGACATGCCGCCCAGCAGTGCGACGTCTTTGCCTTGGCGACAAATCTCCACCACCAGCATGGAGGTATTCTTGTTGCCCTCTTTGGCATCGCGCTCGGGCAGGTCTGGCAGATAGGGCGTATTGGGTTGAGTCTCACTGCCTACGCACAGCCCTTTCGCCGTGCCGCGACTCAGTTGCCAATAGAGATCGCCGGTTTGACGCACGTTGCTGATCAGTAGCTTATAATTCCCTAATCCCTGATTGGGCAGTACTGTATCCAGTAACCCCTGCAACCCGGTTTCCGTCAGATCTTGCTGCATCGCCAGTATTGAGAAGATGGCACCTGCACGCTGCTCCATACGAGAGCGCTCCAGACCAACGCTGTACATGTCGGCACAGAGCGAACCAATTGCCAGAACAATCGGAAACGCCAGCGCGGTTTCCACGGCGGCGACCCCACGGCATGAGCGACGAAATCGTTTCAGGTAGCGCAATAGTGTCTTAGTTATTGTCATTGCGTAACTCCGTGCCGAACACGTGCTTGTACTGGTAGCGGAAGGTGGTGCCCAGTGTTAACACTTCCGGCAGCGGCGTGATAAACGCATTTTCAATCTGCACCGTGACGGACCACACCGGCAGCGTGGTGGTGTTCCCTTCGTCGTTTTGCGTGTCGTTTGATGCCGTACCGCTGGCGGTAAATCCACCCAACTGGTTCAGGTTTTCGAAATGCAGCACGTTAACGGTAAGGTTATCCGCGCTGAGGTAGCCATAGGCTGAATCCACCATGCGCGTTTTCATGCGCATGCTCATCTGTTCCGGGCTGGCAGCGCTGAGATTATCAAGACGGAAACTCTGCACTGCTTTACCCAGCGCCGCGCTGCCTACCGCGATCACCAACCCGATACGCGCCAGCTCAAACAGCATCATCACGCCGACCATCGCAACCGGAACCAAAAAGGCCACCTCAGTCGCGACCACGCCGTGCGCGGCGCGCCAGCGCTCGGCTTGATGTTGGAGCGTATCGCGCATGCGTGCCATTATTCCTGGTTACTCAGTTGCAGACGTTGGCGGCTGGAGGCCAACAGCGTTTCGCCACGGGTTTTATCCTGCTGCATTTGTTGCAAACGCTGATGCAGCGAGGCAATCAGGGCATAAATGCGCTGTGGTTGGGCGATGGAACCGAGTGTCGTGCGTGCGTCCTCTTCCCGGTCGCTGGCGAGATAGGCGAGCGCCAGATTCAGTTTGCCGGTGGTGTTGCCGTCATCCAGTGAGCGCAGCAACGGAATTGCTTTGTCCGGGTTGCCGCTGGCAAGCCAGGATAACGCCAGATTGTTGATGGCGGAGACATCTGCTGGGTTTACCTGCAAGGCTTTTTCGAACATCTGACGTGCCTGCGTGTGCTGTCCTGCGCTGTCCATCATCACGCCCATGCCATTGAGCGCCAGCGTGTTGTTTGGCTGTGCTTTCAGCGCACAGGTGAAATCTTTCTGCGCCATGGTGTTACGCCCCAGCGCGAGCTGTGCGCGACCCATACCGAGACAGACAGCGAGTGCTTCTTCGGGGGGACATTTTATCCGTGTCGCCGCCTAATGCCTGGCGTGCACGGCTGTACAGCTCCAGCGTTTGCTGTGGGGAGTGCGGCAACGCTGGCGTATTCCAGCATCTACGCGCCTTTCAGCATGTTGCGGCTGTCTAAACGCGTATAGACGTCGGTTGCGGCTTCTACCCGACCCTGATCGCGCAGCAAACGCGCCAGACGCAGCCCTTCGTCTTTGTTTCCCTTGATCTCCATTGAACTGCCACAACCGGCCAGCACCATACTGAGCAGCAACACGGTCAATGAGAAGGTACGGCGGCGGTAAGCCATTTTGTTACTCAACGTTATCTGACCAAACATCTTCACGGACTCCATCGGTGGTTCATTGCACCAGCAGGCGCACCACGCGCACCAGGGCGGGGGCTGCCATAATGGCGATAATCGGTGGCAGGATCAGCGTCATCAACGGTACGCTGAGTTGGGCTGGCAGCTTTCCCGCTTTCTCTTCCAACCCTAAAATCAGTGTTTTTCGACTCTTGTCGGCAATAGTGCGCAGTGCCCGAGAGAGCGGGGTGCCATAGCGTTCCGCTTGAATCAGGGTGGCGACCATACCTTCGATTTCGCTGACTCGGGTGCGCTCTGCCAGATGCATCATTGCCAAGGTACGATCGGACAAGATCTGCAACTCGGCGGCGGTGTAGTGCAGTTCATCCGCCATTTCCGGTGAAGAAAGGCCCAGCTCTTTCGATACTACGTGCAGGACACGTCCGATCGGCAAGCCAGCTTCGGCGCATACCACCATCAGATCCAGCGCGTCCGGTACCGCGCGCGCCAGCTTTTCGCCCCTATTGGCAGCACGCCAACGTAGCCACCACTCGGGCAACAGCGTGCCGACAAAAAAGCCGATAAGGCCGGTGGCGACGCCCGTCAGGCCGAGTCGATCGGCAGCGGGTAACCATCCCCAGACCAGCAGTACGGCAATCAGCGCACCGGTGATAAATTTGCCCATCACCAGCCAGCCCACCGCTTCATGACGGCGTAAACCCGCCAGATCCAACATGCGGCGCAGGTTGCGGCGATCGCGATCTGAACCAGCCAGTCGCTCGCCCTGTACCGCGAGCTGGCGCAGCAGCGCTTCCAGCCAGGGAGATAACGCGGTGCCCTGACCACGCAGGCGGTTTTCCAATAGCTTGTACTGGCGTGCTTGATGTTGTGCTCGGCCCAGTAGGATACCGGTGATGATCAGTACCAGAGCCAGCAGCAGTAAGGGGTCGCTCAATAACGTCATTTCGGCTCTCTCTTATCCAACTCGCTTGACCATTAAATGGGTCACCAACATCCCCAGCGAAACGCTGTACAGGGCGTAAATCAGCACCGAGGTGCCCACCGGGTCAGAGAACAAAAAGCTGAAATCCTCAGGTGACTTTATATACAAATAGGCGAGACAGCAGGGGAACAGCGCGGCGACAATCTTGGCAGACGCGCGCTTCTGAGGTTTTCGACTGCACTTTCAGTTGCAACTCGCGTCTATCGCGCAGCGTGGCAGAGAGCCGCTCGAGCGTCTCACCCAACCGGCCACCGGCCTCCTGGTTGATGATCAGGATCACCACGAAGAAGCGGTATTCCGCCATCGGCACCCGTGTGGCAGGGGTCTGGATCACCTGACGTAAGGGAATGCCCAGTTTGAGCCAGTGATCGATGGTTTTAAATTCGTTGGCCAGCGGGCCGCTCAGGTGCTCTGCCACGATGGCGAAGGTATTCGCCACCGGCACGCCTGCACGGCAACTGCGGGTAATTGCATCGATCGCTTCCGGTAGGCTTTCGCGCAGTGCTTTCAGGTGCTTTTGCAGCGTGGAGCGGAACAGCAACACGGCCGTGCTGACAAACAGCAGCAGGGAAAAGATCAATCCTAATGTCAACGGCAGCAGGGTACGTTGTCCCATGATCATGCCAATCAGCAGGCTGACTGCGCCCAAAGGATAGCCAGAGCACGTCCTAACATCGGCACTCGCATAAACGGTGTCGTGACTTCATCGCGCAGGATGGAGTCGGAGGTTATTTCGGCAGCGGTTGGGCTGACCTCTTTTAACACCTGTTGCCAGCGCTGTTCGCGCTGTTGGCGATACCGGCGCGCTTTCTGCCAGGCGGCGATGGCTAGCACCAACGCAAAGACGCAGCAAAATATCAGCAGGGTGATCAGATTCAGGCGTGCATCACTCATCGGCTCTCCTTCGATCTTCACTGCGCATCGAACAGGTGCGCTTTGTCGCCGTAGAACTGCTGGCGCTGAATGTGCTGCACATATTCACCGGTGAGCATGCCTTGGCCGTCCATGCCCTGGATCTGGAAGCTGAACAGATCCTGAAGCTGGATCACTTCGTTTTCCATGCCGCACACTTCGGTAATCGACACCACGCGGCGCATGCTGTCCCGCATACGTTCAATCTGCACAATCAAATGCACAGCGCTGGCGATTTGACGGCGGATAGCCATCAGCGGCAACTGCATGTTGGCCATCATCACCATGTTTTCCAGACGTTGGATGGCATCGCGCGAGGTGTTGGCGTGCACGGTACAGAGCGAGCCGTCATGGCCGGTGTTCATCGCCTGCAACATGTCGAAACTCTCGCCGCCGCGCACCTCACCAAGAATGATGCGATCCGGGCGCATACGCAGCGCGTTACGCATCAGATCGCGCTGATCGACGCGTCCGGTGCCCTCGGCGCTGACCGGCCGCGTTTCCAACCGCACCACGTGCTCCTGTTGTAATTGCAACTCAGCGGCATCTTCGATGGTGATAATGCGATCGGTACTGCCGATCTTCTGCGACAGCGCGTTGAGCAGTGTGGTTTTACCGGCACCGGTACCGCCAGACACGATGACGTTCATGCAGGCCTGCATCGCCTTATTCAGCACATCCGCCATGGCGTAGGACATACAGCGGCGTTCCGCCAGCGTTTCCAGCGACAGGTTGCGCCGCATGAATTTACGGATCGAAATGGTGGTGCCGTCGATCGCCAGCAGGTAGGTGATCACGTTAACGCGGCTGCCGTCTGGCAAGCGCGCATCGACCATCGGGCTAGCTTCATCGATACGCCGCCCCACCGCTGCTGCAATGCGCTGTGCGGTGTTGAATACATGCTCTTCATCGATAAAGGTGATCGGTGATAGTTCCAGTTTGCCGAAACGCTCGATAAACACCTGCTGTGCGCCGTTGACCAGAATGTCGTTGACGGTGTCGTCTGCCAGCAGCGGCTTAATCGGGCCTATGCCGGTCATTTCATCCAGCATTTCGGCGGCGATGGCTTCTTCTCCCTGACGCGAAAGCTGGGGGCGCTGTTCGTCACAGATGCGGCGAATCACGGTTTCAATTTGTGCCAGCAGCTTGTCGCGGCCCATCATGGCCGCTTTACCCGCATCGATCTGATCGTAAAGCTGTGCACGGATCAGGCGGAGCTGGCTGGTGCGGTTGTCCGTTTGACGCGGCGTCGCGGTAGGTGCCGCTGCCGTGCTGGCGGTGGGCGGGTGTCTGCCGCCGGACGTGCCTTCAGCTCTGTGACGGTGGCGGCCGGTGTCGCTTGCGGCGCACCTTTGTTGGCGTCCTGCTTTTGCTGCTGGCTTCTGCGAATCAACATGGTCAGTTACCTTTTCGAAAACGCCGCATCAGGCGCGTTTTAACCAGCGTGTAAACCAGCGTTTTTCTGCCGGTCTGGCACGCACGCCGCAGGCCAGATCGACCAGTTGGCACAAGCCCTGCAAGAAGGCGGGGGAGGCGGTCAGATTGAGTGCGCCCAGCGTCAGGCTGTGCGCCAGCGCGTGGCCGGCATGCGGCAACACCACGTCAATCTTGCGCCCGGTGAACTGCTCAAACTGGTCGCGGGTGAGCGGGCAGTGTTGGCAAAGCTGCTCTGGTTATGTACCAGCAGCAGGTGCTGGCCTTCGCTTTCATCACCGATCTCGTGGAGGATACGGCGCACATTGCGCGCATCTTGCAGCGTTAATTCGGTAACGATAATGCGCAGATCCGCATAGGACAGGACTTCCAGCGCGCCGGTTGGGTAGCTGTTCGGCAAATCCCAAATCACCTGATTGAACATGCGACACAGCACGCCGCCGAGATTGAGCACGTTATCCACGTCAACCGGGCTAAGCTCTCCCAACGCTGGCTTTTGCGCCAGCATATGCAGGCGCGTATCGACGCGCAGCAGGGCGCGTTGTAGCAAACGGGTATCCAGCTCCTGCGTTTCCAGCACGGCCGCGAGCCCACCGTCTTCCGTTTGTTCTTGCAGCAGCAACTGATCGCCGTTACGACGGTCGTAATCCACCAGCGCAACGGGCAAATGGCGTTCACCAGAGAGCAGACGGCTCAACCCCATCGCCACGGTGCTGCCGCCGCAACCGCCGCTGGCGCTGACCACGGCGATGGTTCTGCCCATGCGGGCGTATTCCGGCCCAGCTTGTTGGCCTTCGCACTTGGCGAGCGTCGTCGCCAGCAGGTCGAGGGTGAAAGGCTTAACCAGATAATCCACCACGCAAATCTGGAGCAATGCACGGTACAGGCCAATATCCTGCGCTTTGCCTGCCGCCACCACTTGGGTGGTTGGGCCACACACGCCCAGCAACTCTTCCAGCGCGGACAGCGGCCAGTGGGTATCATCAAGATCCACCAGCAGAATACGCGGCGGTACATTCAACTCGCACCATTGGCGTGCGCCAGTAATACCGCCGGACAGCACCGGCACAGCCTGCTGGTTCAGGCGTGATAGCAGATCGCTGACGCCAGCCGCCTCGCGGGCGTCATGCACGAAGGCGACCAGCGGTTGTGCCAACGCTTCGCCATCGGTAAGGGTAATGTCGCTCATGGAATGCCTCGCCTTTAATCTTCGTCAAAGTTAATGTTGATGAGCTCTTTCACTTCACCTTTGTGATAGCGTTCGATGCTGTTCACTGCGGTGACGCCATCGGCTGCGTCCAGCGCTTTGGCCTGGATCAGATCGCGCGGTTCAGCCACCATCTTCGCCAGGTTGTTTTGTGTGGCACAGCCGAGGTAGCCAATGCCTTCAAAAGGTTTCACCATCAACTGATCGGGATTATTCACTTCGCAGCGCGTGGTTTTCACCGCCAGCGCTTCTGAAATCACTTCCAGATCGCCGGTTTGGCCGCTTGTTGTCGAACGACGTAATTGCTTCACGTTACGCGCGTCAGCCCCGGCATTTTTCAGCACGACGGCCAGGCGATCTGCCATTTGCTCGCCGCGTACTGAATGCGGGATCAGCGTCAGGGCTTGTTTGGCGAGACGCCTCTGATCTTTCAGCATGACATTAAGCTGCTTGAGCGATTCGGGCGTAAAGCCACGTCCGTTAGGCGCAACCGCCAGCGTGACCGCCAGTGAAGTAGTGCGGACTTAGATCGGTTTGAGGGCCGGTTGTTAGAAACGATCGGCACGCATTTTATTGATGCTGCTGTCGCCGCACGCGGCCAATAACAGCGCGCATGCGCAGAGCGTCATGGAGAACAGCGTGCGCGACGTGCGCGTTGTAATGTGGTTATTCATGTTTTTCACCGTTGTCATCCAGGGTTAGTAGAGGTAACCGACGGAGCCGAAGCTCGGTGTGACGGCATCCAACGTTCTTACCACTTGCCCTGGCGTTCGCAGTTCTCCTGCATTGACCGGCTCAACGACATAGGCAGTGGCGATGATCACCAGTTCGGTTTCTTCATGGCTGGTGGATTAGTTTTCAAAGGCGCGTCCCAACAGGGGGATGCTGCTTAACCCCGGTACGCCGGTCACGGTTTGGCCGTTGGCACTGCGCAGCATGCCTGCCAGTGCGAAGCTTTGCCCACTGGTCAACTCTACCGTGGTATCGGTGCGGCGCACTTTGAGTGCCGGTACGCGTGAGCCGCCGGGGATGTTTACTGCGCCGACGTCCGTCAGTTCGCTCACTTCCGGCGCAATGTGCAGGCTGATGCGGTTGGCAGACAGTAGCGTTGGTGTCATGCGTAGGATTACGCCGTAGGATTTGTAATCGATGCTGACGCTGTTGTTAGTAATAAGTACGATAGGCACTTCGCCACCGGCGGCAAAGGCGGCCGTCTCGCCGGACATCGCGGTCAGGTTCGGTTCTGCCAACACAGTCGCCATACCCTGCTGGTTTAATGCAGTTAACAAGCCGCTGAGGCGTGAGCGACCAAAGCTTAAGAAACCGGCATCGGTGGGGTTGCTAAAGCGCCCGGTGGCGGAGTCAAACAGCCCCAGTCGCGTTCCGCTACCTGCGTTGATGTTGCCGCTGCCCGTGCTCGGTGATGCTGCCCAGTTAAAGCCCAGTTCGCTGGTCAATTTGCGCGAGACTTCCACCACACGCATCTGAATGTTGATTTGTGACGGGGTTTTGATCTTGGGCTGGTTAATCACTTTGGCGTAGGATTCGCTGCTGCCCGGCAGTTTTTCACCGCCGCCACCACCACCGCCACCTTGTGCACCGGCAGATGCGCTGATGTATGCCTGCACGCTGTCGATGACGCGTTTTGCATCTTGCGGGGTGTCTACGCTGCCACGCACAATCACGCCGCTGGGGATGGACGCTTCCAACTGGATATCAGCACCGGGAAACTCGCGTTTAATCCGCTCGCCCAGCGCTTTTAAATCGTGTTCGGACACCAGACGGATAGCATTGATCACCGTGCCGTTTTCATCCATGGCGTAGAGCGTGGTGGTGCCGACGCTTTTGGCATAGACAAACAGGTTGCCCGGAGAAGGCAACTCGAAGCTGGCGATATTGGGGTCTGCGACCAGCACGCTGTCTGGCAGGCCATCGAGTTGCAACAGGCGCCCTTGATGAACCGTCAGGTGTACCACATTGGTTTCCGCCACTTCTGATACCCATGCGGCCAGTGCGGCGGCGGGCATCACTACGGCGATGGGCAACGCAGTACTGAGTAGACTTGCAGTGAGTAATCGTTTGCATGTTTCCCGAAGGTGCGATTTCAAATACAGCGAAAACATCGTCATTTACGTTAATTTCGTTATGGCTTTTATGGTTCCATCAACAGCCCGCGGTGCGGCATTGTCAGGCTGCCTGAATGCAGTTCGTCAGCGAGCGGGGAACACCAGAACGCCCTTCTGCTCGCCGTGATACACTTTCACCTGATGGCTGGATAGCCCGTTATAAATAGTGGTGCTTTGCGACAGCGTGGTAACGCGTGAGTGGCCCTGTTTCTCATCCTGGGTATCGGGCGTGGCACTGCGCAGCGCCAGGTGCAACATCCCCACCTCTTTCGCGACCGCCAGCACTTCTGCCTGTTCGGGGGTCACTTCAACGGTGACGGTTTGGTAGCTTTGGGTTCGTGTGCTGCTCGCACTGGCAGGCGTGCGGCTGCGCACGTTGGCGTCCTGCTCACTGTCCTCTTCCACATCGCGGCGCGGACGCACATCGGTATCGGTTTGGTTATTCAGCGCCAGAACGCGCAGATCGCGTGCGATGGTCTGGGAGGCCAGCATCGGTCGGACGACAGGTTGTGTGCGGCTGGGCGGCAGTTCCGGCTGCTCATCGCGTCGCAGACTCAGAATGATGTCGACGCGATCGCCCGCGGCCACCAGACCTGAGTTGCTGGCTACCGCATTGGTTGGAATGGAGATGGCACGCATGCCTTTACGCAGTACGGCGGCGACAAAACCCGGTTCGCTGGGCTTGACCAATACGTTGCTGGTCAACGGCGACCCTTGTGCAACGGGTTCACGCAACGTGGCACCCAGCAGCAGTGACTGGCTGTCTTTGCCACGGATAAAGTTGAAATTGCGAGAAACCGTTCCCTCCACGACCTGCCAACTCAGAGAGGCCGTGTCAATAAAATCACCTGGATGCAGATCCTTTGCCGCTACCAGAATAGCGGTTTGTTCCGGAGCTTTAATCACCACCGGCGGCGGTGCGGGGGGCGTTGCGGCGAGATGGCTGCGAACCATTAGCGCAACGAGTCCTGCCAGTACATAGGTAGCGTTTACTTTCATTCAGCTTGCCTGCTTTAGCGTGTGCGCCTTAATGTTGCGACGGATTAAAACGTTCAAATTTAAAACTATCGAATTTAGAACAATGGAAAAATAAGGACATACATCGTACAAAAGGCAATGGCGACGCCATAGGGTATGCCCTGAGAAAGATCGGCGGGCAGTGCAGTAGGTAGCGGTAATCGGCTGTTAAACATCCGGTTGGTTGCTTGTATACCCAGAGCCACGGCGGTGGGAACGGTATTGAACAGCGGCAGTGTGAGCGCCAGAACGCCCCCTGCCAGCGCTGTCACCAGCACAAAAACGATCTAATGGCCCGAGCCTACCCACAGGCACAGCACGCTCATCAGTTTGACGTCGCCAGCACCTAACCGTCCGATGAGAAACAGGATAAACCCGACCACCAGCACCACTGCGGCACCCGGCAGCGCCCACAGCATTCCCTGTAACGCGGCGTTGTTTCCTCCGCCGAGTCTTACCACATCTGTGATGCCAAACAGCAACCAGCCCAACAGCAGAATCAATACCGCTCGATTGGCTATGCGCCGCACGAGCAGATCGGTACTGATACACCACGCCAGACACCCGAGCAGCAGTGCCGTTTGCAGCCACTGTGCGTTGACCGCCATCTCGTGCTTATTTCGCGCCGGAGGCCGTACCGCCACCGGTGCTGGTGCCAGCGCTGGTGATCTGATCGGCGATAGCGCTGAATTTCTCATTCAGTGCTTTCACAAAGATGCCATCGCCACCAAAAATAGCGGCCAATGGCTGCTGCCATCGCAGCGGCCAGAATGCCGTATTCAATGGCAGTGACACCGCTCTCATCGCACAGGAAAGAACGACATTTTGCTTTTATGTTTCTCATGGGAAGGTTCTCTTTATTCGCAGCCAAAGATATCATGGCTAATTCTTGAGCGGCCATGATGATAACGTAAGCAATAATGATACTTATTATCAAAAATCGCAAGTGACGTAACATTAATATTTTTCCATCTTTTATTACGTAAAATTATCCTTATTAATCAGAAGGTAAAACAATCTTTGCGCGATGCTTAATGAAGGGGAATTCCCCCCTGTTTTAAGGGGGGATTGGGATATTGAGGTTAGGGATGACCGATGGATTGTGAGCCAGGAATAAGCTTGAAGTACATCTGTTCGGGGATTGGACTGTCCCAGCCACCGATCAACATGGCGAAGCCAACGGTCGCGAAAAGGATGCCGAGAATTAGGAATGTCATCATCGCGCCGGAGAGCGTTGCCCGCTGCCACAGAGGGCGATGCGCATCCTCGCTTTTTGCCGCTGAGCGCGGTGCATTCAACAGCGATAAGCTTAACGTTGATGCTACCGGACAGGATTCGACGCAGGTCATGCAGGCATTACATTCGGCGGTTCTCACCTGGATGAGCTTATCGACGGGAATATGGGATGGGCACGCTTTGGCACACTTGCCGCAGTCGATACAGCGGTTGGCATCACGACGGATTTTTACCGGTGACAATAGTGAAAACAGGCCCAGCAGTGCACCGCAGGGACAGAGATAACGGCACCAGAAATGCCGGACAAATAGGCTGATAACGGTGAAACCAATAATAACGCCCAGAGTGATGTTGCCAATATTACGGAAGAAACCGAGCATTTTGACATCGGCAATCAGACCATAGGGGGACATCAGGAACATATAAATGCTCTGTGCTGGCATGTATAACGCAATATAAAGAAAAAAACCTAATAGCAAATATTTCAGACCGCGTAGTGGAATATCCAGCCAGGTAGGCAGCGTGAAATGCCGTTTGAATATTTTCTTGCCGACAGCAGCAATCAATTCTGAAAATGTCCCAATAGGGCACAGCCAGGAACAGAATGATTTTTTCACTAGCAGGCTAGTGATAATAAAGGCAACAAGCAGCAGCATCGAGGCAACATGGATCGGTGGCAAACGTCCCATTTCCAACAGATATTTGATATTAATTAGTCCGGCAATCGGTAACCATCCTTCGATACCACCAGGTCTGGGCAGATAAACACTGGTACCGGCGGTTTCAAAGTAACGCACCCAAAAGTAGAAGGTCACGCCGATATAGATATTGATGGTCAATAACAGTATTTGCGTCGCTCTGCGCCAGGTTAATGCGTTGCGCCAGTCATTCCATGGCAATTTCCCCCCGTGGTGCCGGGGCGGCGCTGCCAGCGTTTTCTTGTTTTTTCGCTCATTGCGCTTTTCTTTATTATTGGGTCTGTGAATACACCGTGGAAAGGTAAGGTTAAATTATCATGTCACTGTCAGCGAATAATTGATGTGTGTGCGCATTCAGCGTGAATCAAATTATTAATCTCGATCCTGTTTTTAATTAAAATTGGCGTTCAGGCATAAAAATACACCTTTATAGGGATTGAAAAAATGACGCCGTCGCGCTGCGTCAATCGGATTGTCCCAATTCCATCGATCAATGACCTGCGGGCAACTTACGCGTTTTCTTTGTGCGCTTTACACTGCAAACCATTGAAGCCCACACGGTCTTGCTGGATGTTATCCACGGGAGTTTTCTATGAAATTGACGCAAATTCGTAATGCCACGCTGAAGTTGGACTACGCTGGAACCACTTTCCTGATCGACCCTATGCTGGCGGAGAAAGAAGCCTGGGAGGGGTTTGCCGGAACGGCTCGTTCCTGGCTGCGCAATCCAATGGTGTCGCTGCCCTTGTCGTTAGAAGCACTGCTGGATGTGGATGCGGTGATTGTGACGCACACCCATTCCGACCATTGGGATTATGCCGCACAACGTCATATCCCCAAGGACATGCCGATTTATACCCAGAATCTACAAGATGCCGCATTGATTCGCTCGCAGGGGTTATCACAGGTGCAGGTATTGGCACAGGAGAATACTTTGGCGGGTATCACGCTCTGGAAAACCGGCGGGCAGCATGGGCAGCGATGCCCTCTATGCTAACCCAGGTCTGGCTGCGCGTATGGGAGAAACCAGCGGACTGGTGTTTGACAGTGCGGGAGAAAAGCGCCTTTATATTGCTGGTGACGCCGTATGGGCTCCCCTTATGTCGACAGTCTGGAGCGTTACCAACCCGAGGTGATAGTGCTGAATATCTGGTGCGCCACCGTAGAGGGTTTTGGCCCGATTATTATGGGAAAAGAGGATGCCAGTCGAACGCTCGATCTGCTGCCGCAGAGTATTGTCGTGGCCTCACACATGGAGGCGGTGAACCATTGTCTGCTTAGCCGCGCCGAACTGCGAGAATACTGTCATAAAAACAGCATCGAACAACGCGTGTTGATTCCCGACGATGGGGAAATGCTCGCGCTTTGAAGGCGTTGGTGACGACAATGGCCCGTAACCCGCAAACCGATATGCCACAGGAAATAGCCTATGCCCGCGTTACGCGTTGTCATTGTTGCCACTGAAGGATTCAGCCCGTTTCATTTTTCTGTACCCAGTATGGTCTTCGGCAAGGCATTGCCGGAGCCGGGTCGGTTTGAGATGCAGATTTGTGTACTAACGCCGGGAAAGGTGCGCTCCGATAGCGGGATTTCCATTGATGTGGAGCACGGTCTGGTGCTGTTGGAAACCGCCGATATCATTATTATTCCGTTTTGGCATCACCCGGATGAGAAACCCGCGTCTGAACTGCTGGCGGCGCTGGTTCGAGCCTGGCAGCGCGGTGCGGAAGTGGTGGGGCTATGCCTCGGCACTTACGTGCTGGCCTATGCTGGATTATTAGCAGGACGACGCGCGGCTACCCATTGGGAGTTTGAGCGCGATTTCAGCCGTCGTTTTCCTGATGTACAGTTGGACAGCAATGCGCTGTATACCCGTGACGATCGCCTGATCACCTCTGCCGGAACGGCGGCAGGGATTGATTGCTGTCTGGATATCATCCGTTGTCACTGTGGCAGTGCATTGGCCAATCGCGTGGCGCGTCGCATGGTGGTGCCCCCTTATCGGGATGGTGGCCAGGCGCAGTTTATTGAACGTCCTGTGCCGGAAATCACGCGAGACACGCATATTAATGCGCTGTTGGATTATCTGCGCAGCCATCTCGAGCAGCCGCACTCTCTAGACGCGCTGGCGGCTTTTGTCAGCATGAGTCGCCGCACCTTTACCCGCCACTTTATCAAGGCAATCGGCATGACGGTGGGCGACTGGCTTACCGCAGAGCGATTGCAGCGCAGCCAGATGCTGTTGGAAAGCAGCGATCATAGCGTCGAGGCGGTGGCTCACATGGCGGGATTTGCCTCGCCGATTTCATTCCGACAACGTTTCAAGGCACGTTTTAACCTGAGCCTGAGCGAATGGCGTCGGGCGTTTCGTGGGCCTACGCGCTGAGAGATTATTGATTCTTTTCTCTGAACGCTTTTGCCGCGCTGTTGTATGTCGAGATAAATTCTTTCAGCAAGCTTTCCGTGTCGATGTGCTCTCCTGTATCCTCAAGAAAGCGGTCGAAAAACTCGATTACCGAAGGTTCCAGCCGATCACCAAACGTTTCCACCACATCTTCCAGTGTATCGCGTGGGAACGTGATGAGCTGCTTTTTCACCTCAGTCACTTCTTTCTCGACTTTATCAAGCGTCTTCTTTTCTGCTCTCTCATCTTTCGCCTTCGCTAACGATTTGAACATTCGTTCAACGTGGTCTGCACTGGCGCGCTGTTGCAATGTGGATATGCGAGATTGGGTGCTGACTGGGTGGGTTGGTAGAAAACAACGTTTGTGGCGTCCGGACCCAGCACCCGTGAGCGCCATTGTGCTAGAGTCTCATCAGCGTCGATAGGGCTGGGAACATTGATGCGGTGTGGTTCACCGTCAAAATCGACAATCAGCGAATACGCTTTCAGTATGCGATAACAATACTCTTCTTTTTTCATGATCCGGCCTACGGTGTTTGCAGTAACTTATTGTATATAATATTTATTCTTGTTCTGTTCAAGCGGATTCTCCACGTGCATGGTATTCACTCGTTTCGCCTGAAGTCTACGGACGCATCAGCGGCTCAATACCGATCCACTCTTTCTTAGGGTGATAACACAGTGGCATCGGTGGAATTGCCACCTTTTGGCCCGCCACCGTCATTTCACCTAAATGGATGGTCCACTTGGCGTTTGCCGTAAAGCGTGGCGTTTTGAATACCACGTAGACCGAACCGTAATCGTCGTTGTTAGTGAGTTTCGGGATGCGGCGATGCGCTTCATCACTGTTGATGTCGTAAGGGGACATGCGCGCGTATTTCATATCAGAAATCGGAAAATCATAGGTGAGCGTGCCGAGAAACAGCTCAGGCCGCGCATTCACTCGTGTACCATAGTCCAGCGTGACATAAGCCTGCCGGCTGTCGTAGAGCACTGGAATGGCGGGCTCGCCTTTTTTTACCGGGGTGAGAAGGGCGCAGGCGGTTTTTGTTATAGGCGATCAGTTGGACATAAAACTCCGGTTTGGCTTCCGGCCCCTTCACGTAAGGAATAGAGAACAGCGTTTGCTTATAGCGGGAAGTGGCATAGGAGATCGCGTGATCGTAGAGGTAGGTTTCGAGCGTCAGGGTGGTTTCCCCCTGAGGGCCCGGCACCTTGAAAGTGTACTCACTTTGGCAAAGATCTGTGTAGGCGGCGCGTTGACGCTGCATTGGCACACAGGCACTGACGGATACTGCAATCAGTGTCGCCATTAGGGCGCGTGAACGCCATTGATAACATGCCATAACGACCCTCTTTTATATTTATTTTCCAAGATATTAGCTCAAGCATGGCCACTTTAGTGTATTGGCTTTACTTGTATTTTAGCGTCGGTGGAATCTGAAAAGTTACGAAGTGAATGATTACCTGAGTTATCAAATGTTGACATTGAGCAACGTTCCTTTCGTTGTGTGTTTAAATATATAACGAAATATTGCGTATTCAGGATGATGTTATGCCAGTGACACGACGACGCTTACTTCAGGCAATGGCTGCCGCAGGGTTATTGCGGGGATGGCCCGCTTTTTCCGCCGAGGCGCTGACATTCACGGTGGGAAGCTTACCGGCACCGCAACATATTCATCGCGTGATCAGCGTGGGCGCGCCTGCCGATTTGTTGCTGATGGCGGCGGCACCGGAGAAATTACTGGGTTTCTCGTCCTTCGACTTCTCTCAAACGGGCAAGGATCTGCTGCCGGAAGTGATTACCCGCTTATCCAGGTTGGGCCGTCTGGCGGGGCGTGCGACCATGCTGTCACTGGAAAAACTGCTCGCATTGAAGCCCGATCTGATTGTTGACTGTGGCAATGCGGATGACACCTGGACTTCACAAGCGCAACGTATCAGCAGCCAAACGCAAACCCCGTGGCTACTGATCAACGGCACGCTGGCGCGCACGCCGCAGCAGTTACAGGAGATCGGGAACGCGCTCGGCGTAGCGTTTCGCACCGAGCCGCAGTCGGAATTGGCGCGTCAGTTTATTGAAGAGGCGCAGTCATTCGCCCATTCGGATGCCGCCAACGTTCACTTTTATGCGGCGCGCGGGGCCAGTGGCCTGGCAACCGGACATCATTTTGGTGCAGGAGGCGGCGACTCTGCATACATTGACTCACGATCCGGTATGGTAGGGCGTGAAGGCCGTTGCGCAAAAACGCATCCTGTTTCTTAGCGGCTTGCCGTTTGGCTGGTTGGATGCGCCGCCGGGTATCAATCGACTGCTCGGCTTGCGACGTTTACACGCCTGGTTGGACAAGGATGTGGCCCATTCATTTGAAGCCGACATGATGCGCTTTGCCACGTTGTTCTGGCATGCACCGCTGAGCGAGGCGCAGTTTAACCGTATCGTAAACGCGCAATGAGAACGGCAACCCTGTTTACGCTGTTAAGCACTCTGGCGCTGTTGTGTATCGCGCTGGCTATTTTTTCCGGCGCGTATCCGTTGAGTCTTCATCAGGTGATCGGGCTGCTTTTCAGTCCTGACAGCCTTTTGCCGCAAGATCAGATCGTATTCTGGCAGATCCGCCTGCCGCGCATTGTGGCGGCGTTTACCGCTGTTGTTGATCCAGTTACTGGCATTTGCTGGTGGTGGCTGGGGTTTGGCTGATCACCCGACAGGTGACGCGGCACGATCCGGTGTTGACGTTAGTGCTGGTCGGCATTGCGCTGGGAACGGTGTGCGGCGCGGGGGTCTCGCTGATCAAAACCCTCGCCGATCCTTATGCTCAGTTGCCCTCCATTACCTTCTGGCTGCTCGGTGGGCTCTCCACGGTGACGCGCGCCGATCTTTATCTGTGTGCACCGATCATCCTGTTGGGCATGCTGCCGTTGTTGCTGCGTTGGCGTATGAACCTGCTGACGCTGGCAGACGATGAAGCTCGCGCGCTGGGGATTAATGTCACCCGCTTGCGCATGGGGCTGATTGTCTGTGCCACGCTGATGACGGCCAGCGCGCTGGCCGTGGCGGGTGTTATCGGCTGGGTCGGGCTGGTGGTGCCGCATATTGGCCGTTTGCTGACGGGCAACAATCACCAGCGTTTGTTGCCGGTTGCCATGAGCATTGGCGCCGTATTGTTGCTGCTGACCGATACGCTGGCGCGTGCGCTGAGCGCCTTTATCGGTGCGCCGTTCTTCCTGCTGCTGTTGTTACGAGGGGGCAGATGATGTCGCTGCTCGAGGTGCAGCAGGCCACTGTGGGTTACGCCCGCCGCACGGTATTGCGTGATGTGGCATTTTCCCTACCAGCAGGCAATGCTTGCTGTTTGCTGGGGGCCAATGGCTGTGGGAAAACCACGTTAATGCGCGCCATTCTTGGCGTGTTGCCACTGCTTTCTGGAGAAATTGTGCTGGCAGGCACCCCCTTGCACCGTTATTCATATGCGCAGCGCGCCAGCGTGATTGCCTGGGTGCCCCAGGCCCATGAGGGCGCGTTCGCGTTTAGCGTGCTTGATATGGTGCTGATGGGGATGATGCCGCACATGAGTACGTTTGCCGTGCCGGGTCAGCGCGAACGAGACGCCGCATTGCAGCACCTGATTGCCTACAACTCGACAAATTTACCCCTGAACAGGCGGCGAATATTGCCCGCCTCGCCCCCACACTCGCGCCTGCCTGCACGCTGTCGCTTGCTTTCGCGCATAACGCTGTTGCTGGGCTGGAAAGCGACACCATGACCGTGTGGTCGAGCCCGGTGCCTGCGGCTACCACCACGGTGCTTAATCAGGAAATCATACAAAAGCTGGATAAACGCAATGTGGCACAGGCGCTGAGCGTAGTGCCCGGCGTGGTATTGCAAAAATCGGGTGCACGTAATGAACAGCAGGTCAAGGTACGTGGCTTTGATAGCCGCCAGGTGCCGGTCTATTTTGACGGCGTACCGGTCTATGTTCCTTATGACGGCAATCTGGATTTAGGGCGTTTCCCCACCTCCGATCTGGCGTCGCTGGAAGTGTCCAAAGGCTATTCGTCGTTGCTGCAAGGCCCGAACCAGATGGGCGGTGCCATCAATATCACCAGCAAAAAGCCAACCAAACCGCTGGAGGCCAGCGTGGGATATCGTCAGGGTTGTAGTCGCAGCAAAACAAACGCCTTCGACACCCAGGCATCACTGGGCGCCAGTAATGACACGGGCTATATCCAGCTCAGCGGTAGCCGGGTAAAACAGGATTTCCTCGGCCTGCCGCGTAGCGTAGATAACCCGGTTGCCGGTCAGAATGGCAAGATGATCAACTCTGCGGCGGATGATAAACGTGGGATCGTCAAAGTGGGCTTTACCCCGCGCGAAAATGACGAATACGTATTTACCTATATCAATCAGGACGGCAGCAAAGAGAACCCGCCCTATACGGGCACAAATCCAGACCAGAAATCACGCTACTGGCACTGGCCGCAGTATGACAAAGAGAGTTATTACTATCAGGGCACTACGCAGCTTGGCGATCGTTACACCCTGAAGAGTCGTTTTTATCGCGATACTTTCGAAAATACATTGATGATGTATCAATCACTGGCCGACCTGAAGAACCGTAAAGGAAACTACAGCCATTACTCCGATTTCACTAACGGAGCCGGACTGCAACTTGCTGCCGATGTACGCACCAGTGATTTGCTCTCGTTTGCGGTGAACTGGAAGGATTATGTGCATCGGGAACGGGGCGCTGTCGATGCCCCGTTTGATCGCTACAAAGATCGCACCTGGTCTTTGGCGAGCGAATACCAGTGGGCCGCAGCCGATAATCTCGATGTGGTAGCCGGTATCAGCTATGACTGGCGTGACAGTCGCCAGGGTATGAAACACTCCGGAACTGAAATCATTTACTATGCCAACAACAGCCAGAACGCGTTTAACTGGCAGCTGATGACCAAATATCACTTCGCCAATGAAGATACGCTGTCGCTCTCTTTCTCGGATCGTACACGTTTCCCCACGCTCAAAGAGCGCTACACCACTTCGAAACCCGCTTATAACGGCCAGACGGTGCTGGTAAATCCGCATCTGAACCCAGAACGGGCGCAAACGGTTGATGTGACATGGAACGGCACCTTTACCCGCGACTGGGACTATGATGTCAGCGTCTATTATAACCGCGTCAATGATGCGATTCTGGGGCACACCATTGATGCCAATACCCTGCAAAACCGTAACAGCGGGCGCGTGGACTACACCGGCCTGGATCTCGGTATAAAAGGGCGCGTGACGGAGATGCTGGACCTTGGCCTGAGCTATGGCCTGATTCATACTGATGTGAAACAGGATGAAGTGGGTAAAGTGACCGATTTGCCGACGCATACGCTGGTGGCATGGATGACCTTCAAGCCTTGGGAACCCTTAAGCTTAACCCTGTCGCAGGAGGCGCGCTCCTCGGCTTACAACAGCAGTGACGCGAAACAGCGAGCTTCTGGCTTCACCGTGACCAACCTGCGTGCAGATTACGATGTGGGCCATGGCGTTAGTGTCAATGCCTCGGTCAATAACCTGTTCGATACCGAGTATGCCTATAACGAAGGGTTCATTGAGCAAGGGCGCAATTTCTGGGCGGGAATTGCCTACAAGTTCTGATTGTCTGCTCCCCGGCATGCTGGGAGCATCTGCATTGAGGGTGGAGGTTTTATTGAACGTGGAAGCTTTATGGAACACACAGCAACGTTATCCCGTATTTTGTGCAATGCGACATCAACAACGATCTCCCATGAGAAGAAGGTGTTTACCCAGCGGGCCTGGATTCACTCTCACGGTCTTGAAACTGAGCAGGGGGATAAAACGTACTACCCGGATCCGGACTGTGCACTATTACATTATGCGTGGGAACACTATGCTTTCTGGCGCGCTAAGTACCACGATCGCGCTGCGCTATTTGACGCCCCGGGAATTTTTGGTGAAAACTTTTCGACGCAGGGGATGACTGAACAGAGTGTGTGCGCTGGTGATATCTTCAACGTGGGGACGGCACTGCTTCAGGTATCCTGGGGCCGTATTGCGTGCAATACCATGGCGGGGCGACTGGAAGATGATGCCGCACCGGCCTTAATGCATGCGCAATCTCGCAACGGCTGGTTCTATCGCGTGTTGCAGGAGGGTGAGGTTTACGCGGGGGCCGCGTTTGAGCTGTTGGAACGCCCTTACAGTCAATGGCCACTGAGTCGCGTGCAGGAGATAATTTTCGATCTGGCCGCTGGCCGCCAGTCTTGAGGCGCTGGAAGCAGTTTATCAGATTGAAACCTTGTCGGGCACCTGGCGGGAGCAGATTCGGGATCGGTTGGAACTGCTCGACCCGCGTTGAGAGCGAAAAAACTGAGACAGGGATGTTTTTTGTTGCCAATTTTATGCAGGCTGTAGGGTTTGGTGAACACCCTGTTAATGCGTGATAATCATCACAATAAAACGAAAATTAAACATCCCCTGCTTGCAAGGTATACTGGGTTATGGTGTATTCTCAGGCATGGGTTGTTACTGTTTGAATAACAGGCAAAACCTAAAAGAGATAAAAGACTCTTTTAGGTTTTGCTTTTTTTGGGGGTGGAATATGAGAATACAGCGGGTTCTGAATAACAATGTCATCGTTGCACGCGATTTTAGCGGCAAGGAGTGCGTTGTTATTGGAAAAGGCGTTGGTTTTAACAAAAAAACTGATGCCCTGGTCAATGAGGCCTGTATTCAAAAAATATTTCGACTCGATGAAGATAACAGTATAGATAAAACCAGCGAAGCATTTAAGGATGTTCCTGATGCGCTGCTTAATATCGTTCTGGATATCGTTAAGCAGGCGACCAGTAAGCTCGATAGAAAAATTCACAAAAGCGTTTACGCCTCTTTGCTCGATCACTTGAGTTTTGCTATCGAAAGAACCCGGCAGGGTACTTATGTCGAAAATATGCTGCTGTGGGATATCAAGCGCCTTTATCGTAATGAGTTTATCATCGGTCAGTGGGCGATTGCTGAAATTAATGCCCAACTCCACGTGGCGTTGCCTGAAGACGAAGCGGGGTTTATTGCCCTGCATCTGTTGAACTCGCAGAAAGACGGCGCGATGCCAGATATAAAGGCCGTATCGAAAGTGATTCAGGATATCTGAACATTGTTAAATACCATTTAAAAATCGAATATAAAGAAGACTCAATCAATTTTCAGCGGTTTGTTACTCACCTGAAATTTTTTGCGCATCGGTTACTGAGTAATACTTATGTCACCAGCGATGACAGCTCGTTGCATGACGTTGTGGCGTTAAAATATTCTGCTTCCTATGAATGTGCCAAACGCGTGAATAAATTTATTAGCCATGATTATGGTCGCTCGCTAACCGATGATGAAATGATGTTTCTTTCTATACATATTGAACATGTGGGGAAATAGCGTTTAAAGACAGTTCTCATGATGGGATTTACTACAAGCGCTTAAACATTTGCTTATTCATTTTGTGATAAAAATACGACGATGACTATTATCGAGGTCAGCCCATGAGTAATTTTCGTTTACTTGCCGGGGAAATACTTGAGCTTATTGGCGGTGAAAAGAACGTTGGCTCGTTAACTCACTGTATTACACGCTTAAGATTTTCACTAAAAGATGGCACTAAATTTAATAAAGCCGCATTGGATAAACTGGATGGCGTTATTCTAGCCGTCGAAAGCAATAATCAATACCAGGTCGTGATTGGCAATGATGTCTCTACGGTATATCGCCTTTTAGTGGATGAGTTTGGCATTAAAGGTGGTGCCACCTCTGACAGTGAGAGCGGATCCGATGGCAAGAAAGGCAATATGGTCGGACATCTGTTCAATAAAATGTCCTCCATTTTAGTGCCAATTGTGCCTGCATTGGCCGGTGCCGGGATGCTGAAAGCATTTCTGGTGATCCTGTCGACCTACCACTTTATTGATACCGCAGGCAGTACCTATAAAATTCTGGCAGCAGCGAGCAACAGCGTGTTTTATTTTCTGCCGCTGCTGTTGGCGTTTTCCTGTGCTAAAGCGTTCAATGCACATCAGTTTGTTTCCGTTGCAATTGTCGGTGCGTTGCTGGAACCGACGTTCACCGGGTTGATGGCAAAGCAGGGGGATATTGTCGAGTTTCTGGGGGTCCCGGTGGTGCTGATGAAATATTCCTCCACGCTGATCCCGGCGATACTGGCTATCTGGGCCTACTCCTATCTGGAGCGATTGCTAAAACGCCTGATTCACCAAAGCATCGAGATGGTGTCTGTGCCGATGTTGGGGATGCTGATCATGGTGCCGGTGATGTTCAATAACCTGGCACTGCGTGGTTTTGACACCATCAAACCGGCGACGGCCGCAGCGACCTTTGCCCAGGCGGGGGCGGCGTTTGGCGTGTTCCTGAAAGCCAAAAATAAAAAGCTGAAATCATTCGCTCTGTCCAGCATGGTGCCTGCGTTGTTTGCTGGCGTAACCGAGTCTATTGTCTACGGGATTTCTATCAAATATAAACGCCCGCTGGTGGCATCGTTGATTGCCGGGACGGTCGCGGGTGGCTTTATCGGTTCAATGGGCACCACGGTTATGGCCTATATATTCCCGGCATTGACCACGTTGCCTGCGTTTATGGCCACCACGTTTGCCTATTACCTGATTGGTATCGGCATGTCATTCACGCTCTCGGCTTTGTTGACCTACCTGCTGGGCTTTGATGAGTCACTTGGCGAGTCGTCAACAGCAGGGGCAAAAACGCCAAAAACGGCCACACCCTCTGCTCCTTTGACGACAGCTGGTAGCCAAAGCCTGTTACCGGGCATCACGCTGGTGGCACCGCTCAATGGCACTATCGTGCCGCTCACCTCAGTTAAGGATGCGGTATTCGCCAGTGAAATCATAGGTAAAGGCATCGCGATTCTCACCTCTGAGGGGGTAGTGACGTCGCCAGTAAACGGCGTGGTATCAAAGCTGTTCCACAGCAAACATGCCATTGGGATCACCTCTGATTATGGTGTGGAAGTGCTGGTGCACGTCGAAATCGACACGGTGCGACTCAACGGTGAGCATTTTGCCAGCCACGTCAATGAAGGGGATCGTGTAACCACGGGGCAACTGCTGGTGACCTTCGATCTTGAGGCGCTGATCGCCAAAGACTTTGATGTAACAACGCCCGTGGTGATCGCCAATACCGATGACTATCAGTCGATTTCTGCCACTGAGCAACCTCGTGTAACCAACAACACCTTAATGACCCTGTTTAGCGCCACCGTTTAATTATCAATGGGAGAGAGAACATGAAAGATTCAGCAATTACCGGTTTTCCAAAAGGATTTTTGTGGGGGGCGCACTGGCGGCCAATCAGGTGGAAGGGGATGGAATGTGGGAGGCAAATGGCTCTCCACGGCAGACATGGCGATTCACAAAAAGAATCTGAAGCGTGAAGAGTATGAGAAGCACTATAAAATCACCGATGAGCAGATTGCTGATGCTATCGCCGCCACTGATGCCAGCGCGTACCCTAAACACCGCGGTATCGATTTTTATCACCGCTTTCGTGAAGACATTGCCCTGTTTGCCGAGATGAACTTCAAGGTGTTGCGCGTCTCCATTGCCTGGACACGAATTTTCCCCACCGGTGTTGAAGAGCAGCCGAATGAAGAGGGACTACGTTTCTATGACGAACTGTTTGATGAGCTGCGCAATAACGGTATTGAGTCATTGGTCACACTGTCCCATTACGAAATGCCGATCTATCTGGTTAACCATTTTGCCGGGTGGAATGGCAGAAAAACGGTGGATTGTTTTGAGAAATTCGCTGTTACCGTGTTGGAGCGTTATAAAGATAAAGTGAAGTACTGGCTCACGTTCAATGAGATCGACAGTATCATCCGTCACCCGTTTACCACGGGCGGAATTGTGCCGGATCGCTTCTCGAAGGATGAGATCGAAACCGTGATTTATCAGGCGCTGCATCATCAGTTTGTTGCCAGCGCGCTGGCGGTAAAACATTGTCGTCGCCTCTGCCTGGAGGCAAAAATTGGCTGCATGCTGACCTACCCAGAAAGCTGTGCGCCGGAAGATATTTTGCTGGCATACCGCGAAAACCAGCTCAACTACTTCTTTAGTGATGTCCAGATTCGCGGACGTTATCCGCGCCACATGACGCGCCGTTTTGCGGAAAAGGGCATCCACATCAACATGCTACCGGGTGATGAGGAGATCCTGCAACAGCATACGGTGGATTTCCTCTCCTTCAGCTACTACATGTCGCTGGTCACCAGCGTCAACGCCGACAAGATGGATAAAGTGGGCAGTAACATTGCCGGTGGGGTGAAGAACCCCTATCTGAAAACGACCGAATGGGACTGGCAGATCGATCCGGTTGGGCTGCGGATTGCGCTTAACAATATGTACGATCGTTATCAGATCCCCTTGTTCGTGGTGGAAAACGGCATGGGTGCTGTCGATCAGATCGACGAAGATCATCAGGTTAATGATGACTACCGTATTGCGTTCTTCCAGTCGCACCTGAAAGAGATGAAAGAAGCGGTGAAAGACGGCGTAGAACTGATGGGCTATACCTCTTGGGCACCTATCGATCTTATCAGCGCATCGACGTCAGAAATGAACAAGCGCTACGGTTTTATCTATGTAGATCAGGATAACGATGGTAACGGCACGCTGGCTCGCTACCGTAAGAAAAGTTTCTACTGGTATCAGGATGTTATCGCCATCAATGGTGAAACGCTCTAAGGTGTGAATGCGGCGATCGCGGGTGAGTCATTTCTCGGCCGCGATCGTCGTGAATGACAAAATTTACCGTTGCGATTGAATAAACCGATAAGGACGGATGATTAAAGTCACTGTGGATACATTTCAGAGCCTGCACTGATGAAAAAGTCTACGACAACACCCACTACCCATGATGCCATGTTCAAGCAGTTCTTGACTCATCCAGACACGGCAAGAGATTTTATGCAGTTGCATTTGCCCAACCACTTACGAAAATATTGCGATCTGGATACGCTAAAATTGGAGTCCGGATCTTTCATTGAAGATAATCTGCGGGCGTATTACAGCGACGTGCTTTACAGCTTGCAGACAATGGTGGGGGAAGGGTATATCCATGTGCTGATTGAACACCAGAGTTCACCGGATAAAATGATGGCGTTCAGATTAATGCGATATGCTATTGCCGCGATGCAACGACATCTCGATGCGGGTTATAAAACGCTACCGCTCGTTATCCCGATGGTGTTTTACGCCGGTGAAACAAGCCCATACCCCTATCCGCTTAACTGGTTGCAACTGTTTGACGATCCAACAGTTGTTTATCGGCTCTACACCGAAAATTTCTATCTGATCGATGTAACCGTCATTCCCGATGATGAAATTATGCAACATCGTAGTATGGCGGCGCTGACATTGGTGCAGAAGCATATACGTCAGCGAGATTTGGTTGAATTAATGGATCGATTGGCGACAATTATGCTGACAAATAGCATGACCAGACAACAGGTCCGATCGCTGATAAACTACATGGTACAGATGGGTAATACGGCGAACGCTGATACTTATGTGAGGCAACTGGCACAACGGGTGCCGCAACATGGGGATGAACTGATGACCATAGCGGAACAGTTGGAGCAGAAAGGCATTGAAAAAGGTATCGAGAAAGGCATAGCGCTGTGGGAAGCGCGTGGGCTTGAAAAATGGGAACGTGAAGTCCGATTAAAAATCGCCCGGGCGATGTTGCAAAAAGGAATGGATCACACCATCATAATGGAAATGACTAGCCTTACTGAAGACGATCTGGCGCAGCTCCATCATTGATGCACTGTGCTGCGTAGCACGTCACTACGGATTTTAAACCGTGCCACGCAGGCTGGCTTTATCCGACATGTGTAATAAAGCGGGACAGGCGTTGTTTCAGCTGTCGATTTTCTTGGCGCAACTGCGCGTTCTCTTCCAATAATGTCAGGGCTACGGCGATACCGGGCCAATCTAACGTTAACTCCCTTCTTAAACGCAGGGCGCGCTGCATAATCGTGGCTGCATGATCGTCAAATTGCCAGCATGAGTGTTCATCTTCATGGGGTTCAATCACCCCCAGGCCGACAATTTCATTCAGTTCATCTTCCGAAACGCCGGTATGTGGGCAAAACTCAGTAACGGTAAAGGTGATGGTTACTGTAGACATTATGCTTTCCCCCATGTTTTGCGAGGATCAAAGGATGGTTGGGCATCTGCCAGCTGTTGCCACAGGGCGCTGGTGCTGTCATCCGGTTTCGGTGGCATCACGATTTTTATCACGGCGTACAGATCGCCGGTATGGTGTTTACCGATAAGCCCCTTACCTTTGATACGTAACCGTTGGCCTGCCTGACTGCCCGCAGGGATCGTCAGCAGAATGCTCTCTGTCAGTGTCGGTACGGTGACCTTTGCACCCAGTGCGGCTTCCCAAGGGGCAAGCGGGACCACAATTTCCAAATCGTGCCCCACGATATCAAACAGCGGATGCGGAGCAATATGTATAACCAACCACAGATCGCCACTCGGCCCACCTTGTTCACCCGGCGTTCCCTGGCCTTTAAGGCGAATGCGCTGACCGTTGCCCACGCCTGCCGGTATCTTCACATTGAGCGTTTTGGGAATTTCCTGCTCTACTATGCCGAAGGCGTTATATACCGGTAGCCTGTAACTGATGGTTTGATTGTGCTCACTAAGGGTTTCTTCGAGGAATACCGCGACTTCGATTTCAATGTCATGACCACGGGTTGCGCGGGATTGCTGTGACTGGCGAGCATGTTGACCAAAGATAGAGGAAAAAAGATCGTCAACGTCTTCAGCCTTATAGCGCTGGCCACTTTCCTGCTGTGGCTGCCGGGTGAACTGCGGATCATTACGGTGTTGCCACAGTTGGTCATACTCTGCTCGCCGCTGTTCGTCACTCAGCACTTCCCATGCTTCAGCCACGGCTTTAAACCGTTCTTCGGCGTCGGGCTCTTTGCTGATATCCGGGTGATACTTGCGGGCCAATCGACGATAGGCGGTCTTGATGGTCTTGAGATCGTCTGTCGATTTTACGCCCATGATGGCGTAATAATCCTTTAATTCCATAACGTAATCTCGCGTCATTCAATAGGTAAATGGGATTCCTGAGCGTGTTTTCACCGCTAAGTGTAGGATAATCCCATGCAATGTATATATCCACTGCAAGACACCGGAACGATAACCGTACTAAACGTAATGCATTGATTATCATTTTTATTTGCTGGAAACGCTTGATAACATCAGCAATAATTGCCGTCCGTTCAGCCCATTCTTCCCGCGTTGTTGCACAGGATCCTTGCGCGGTTCGGCACTGTTTTTACTACCGTTCGGGGCTCGACGTCATGACCGACAAAAGCAAGGATCTTGCCGCGCTATACCTCACAGAGCATGAACGCCTGGAACGGCAGATCCGGCGTCGGGTGGGGTGCCGTAATATAGCCAGCGACCTGGTGCAGGATATTTTTCTGCGCTTGTGTGAAAAGGCGATTGAGTGGAAAGGCGACTCCGCCGCTTATCTCACCCGCTGTGCGCGTAATGCGGCAATTGACCATTTGCGGGCGGAAAAAACCAAAGCAGACTACCTTCATGGCGTGCTGCCTGAGCACTACGCTGAGGAAGCCGAGTCGCCGCAAGACATTGTATCCGCACAGCAGAACATCCATCATATTTATGAAATCCTGGCGGCCTTACCGCAAAAAACGCGGCATATCTTTTTTCTCAATCGGGTTCATGGTCGCAGTTTATCGGAAATTGCTGCGGTGATGGGGATTTCATCACGAGCGGTGGCAAAACACATGGCGCTGGCCGTAGCTGCCTGCGAAGCGCGCATAGGAGGCGAGCACGATGACACCGACTGAGACGCAGATCCGCGAACAAGCGCGCGACTGGTTTATCGCTCTGCGGGATAATCCTTCGAGCGCTCAGCGTGCCGCCTGCGACCAGTGGCGACAGAGTAACCCGGCGCACGATGACGCATATCGCGCGGTCGAGGCGGTATGGCAGGCAACCGCTGCACCTGGCAAGCGACTGGCGGAAAAGGAGTCTGCCGTACTGGCGGTCTATCTCACGGCAATCAAGCAGGAAAAACGCCATCAACGCGCAAGACGGTGGCTGATTTCGGCTAGCGCCTGCTGTGCATTGGTGTTGGCGGGGATACTCTGGCTGGAAAATCCCTACTGGATACAGAATGCGACAGCAAGCCACTCGGCGAGCAAAGGCGAACGTCGGGACGTCACGCTGGCAGATGGCTCGAGGGTGTTGCTGGATGCGGATAGCGCATTCAACGTTGAGTTTACGCCGCAAGGGCGGCGCGTCCACTTGCTGCTCTGGTGACCCTGGCAAAGGGAAGTGTCGCGGTGACAGCGGGTGGGTCTGTGACTCCCACCCTGCTTAAACCCGGACAGCAGGTGTGGTTTAGCGCCAGCGGAGCTCATGCACCTGTCAGCGTGAATGTTGCAGATGAAATGGCGTGGTGTGAAGGGCGTTATGTGTTCTATCGTGCTCGGCTGGCTGATGTGGTGCGTGAGGTGGAACGCTATCGTCCCGGGCGTATTCTCATCCCGGCATCTGCGTTGGCCAATCAAACTGTGACTGGCAGCTTTTCGCTGGTGGATAGCGAGGCGGCATTGGCGTCGTTGCAGGCTAGCGTCGGGTTTCAGATGCACAAAGTCACTGAACGGCTGGTGATTCTCTCTCTCCATAAAAATAATATTTTTTACAATGTGTTGTGATTTTTTGATTAAAAAATTCATTTTCAGGGTTCAGTGATCCGTTTTCTCATTCGTGAACGTAGTGAGAGTGCAAATGATAATTACTATTATTAACGCGCTCGCAGTTCATGACACGAGATAAGGATCTCTTCTAATGAAACAAAAAAGAGCACACCAGGCAGGCTACGTATTCGCCACCCTTTTATTGACCAGCTTTAGTGGTGCGCACAGCGCCGCAGCGCAGGTTGAGCAGCAAGTAGCGCAGCAATTCAGTTTCAATCTCCCGGCGAAACCAGTCACTCAGGCGGTGAACGACATTGGGCGTATCACTGGCCTGTCCGTTGTTTTCCGTGAAGAACCGGAAATGGCCGCCATTGGCAAACCCGTGCGTGGCACGCTGAGCGCAGAGCAGGCGCTGGCAACCCTGCTCAATGGCACTGGGCTGGGCTACCGCTTTAGTAATGCAACCACGGTGCAGATTTATGTATTGCCTCCTTCAAGCGATGACTGCATCAGGGGGGACGCCCGACACCATGGTGGTTCAGGCGCAGGGAAATAGCCGACTGGGCCCGGTGGTGGGCTATGTTGCCAGCAACAGTACCTCTGGTACCAAAACCAACACCCCGTTGATGAGAACGCCGCAGTCAGTCAGTGTGATTACCCGCGAACAGGCTGACGCGCAGGGCGCGCAAAGTCTGGTTCAGGCATTGCGCTATTCGTCGGGCGTGGCGGCAGAAGTTCGCGGTTCGGCATCGCGTTATGATTTGCCTTATGTTCGTGGCTTCGGTTCACCGACCGACAGCAACCAGTATCTTGATGGCTTACGTCTGATACGCGGCGGCGGTTATGCCATTCCGCAGATTGAAACCTATGGCATCGAGCGCATTGAATTACTCAAAGGCCCATCGTCCACGCTGTATGGCGGAGTGACTCCTGGCGGGTTGATCAATGCGATTTCCAAGGTGCCTACCAGCGAGCCGCAGCACGCGATTGAGATGCTTTACGGCAGCCATAATCGGATGCAGATCGGTGTGGATTCCGCTGGGCCGCTCAACGATGACCGCTCGTTGCTGTATCGTGTTGTCGCGCTTGGCAGGA
The DNA here is from genome assembly GCF_018777385.1 of Candidatus Symbiopectobacterium endolongispinus. Classification (GTDB taxonomy): domain Bacteria; phylum Pseudomonadota; class Gammaproteobacteria; order Enterobacterales; family Enterobacteriaceae; genus Symbiopectobacterium; species Symbiopectobacterium endolongispinus. The sequence goes on from NZ_JAFJYB010000006.1 coordinate 149,310, forward strand.
AATCTGACACGCAGGTAGTGAATACCAAAGAAGAACGCGTCTATGTCGCCCCCTCTCTGACCTGGATCCCCGATACCGATACCTCATTCACGCTGAACATGAGCTATCAGCATGATCCCGAAGGGGGATACTACGGCGTGTTGCCCACGGTCGGTTCACTGTGGCCCAGCCCGGCATGGCAAATTCCCCGTAATTTCAACGACGGCGATCCGGCGTTTGATCAGTTCGATCGTAAGCAGAGCATGATGGGGTACCAGTTTGAGCTGGATTTGCCCCTATATTTCCAGACGCAAGATCACTCTTAAGTTAGCGATTCTCGCTGGCGACGATACTCTCGTGGTGAGCGATACCCCAGCGCGTTGTGTGGATGCTTCTCGTTATAGTGCTCGAACGCGATAGCCAGGTTTTTCAATGCCACTTGCTGATTCGGTTTGGGCATTATACTGATATAGTCGCGCTTCATCGTCTTCACGAAGCTCTCAGCCATTCCATTGCTTTGTGGACTCCTCACTGCCGTTGTCCTCGTTTCAAGATTCAATAGATGACCGAACGCCCTCGTTTCCTTCGCTGTGTAACAGGAGCCGTTATCGCTCAGGAACTCGATGGGGACCTCTGGAAGCCCATTTCCGAACCGCTTACTGACGCTGTTTACCATCACATCCATCACGATTTCACTGGTGTACCCGCCATTTGTCGCTATACAGTCCAGCGCCTCACGGTCACAACAGTCAAGCGCGAACGTGACACGCAGCTTATCGCCATTATCGCAGTTGAACTCGAAGCCATCCGAGCACCACCTGAGGTTACTTTCAGCAACCGCAACCCTGCCGTTGTGACTTCGCTGCTCTTTAGTAACGCCCTTTCTATCCAGCAACAGATGATTGTCGCGCATTACTCTGTAGACCCTTTTGGCATTAACTATCGCAAGCCTATCCTGCTGGCTTTCATCACGCAGTAATGCCCAGACTCGTCTGTAGCCATAGGTCGGCAATTCAGCAGTATGATGCCGTATTCTGCTGATAAGCTCAGCATCGTTGTGGTTAGGCTTCTGTCGGCGATCCTGCCACTCGGCAGAGCTTAGAAGATAAACCGATAACTGCGCACGCGACACATTAAGAGCGCGGCTGACCTGTGTCAGTCCGAATCCCCGGGCAGCAAGGGCGCGTGCGCTATCCATTTTTTTGCCCGGCCGTACTCCACGGCTTCTTTGAGGAGCTCAACCTCCATCGTTTTTTCCCCAGCAGCCGTTGCAGCTCTTTAATCTGCTTCATGGCAGCAGTGAGTGCAGAGGCCGGAACCACTTCTTCTGAGGCACTGACAGCAGTGAAGCTGCCATTCTGATACTGCCGGCGCCAAGTAACTACCTGATTAGGATTGATGCCGTGCAGGCGAGCCACGTGAGATACTGTCATCTTGGGCTCCATAGTCTGCTGAACAATAGCGATTTTTTCCTGAGCGGTACGCCGATGGCGGCGTTCAGGCCCTGACAGAACTGAGATCATTTTTTCGTTGTGACCGGTATTAAACATAGTTTTTAGACTACCTCTTATTTTAAGAGTGTCTATCTGTCTGGAGATCTAAGGGGCCAATCTAGCCACGGGTTGGGCGGTGACGGCTTGCTGTTGCTCGGTGTGGAAAATATGCAGTTCTTCGGTACTGAACAACGCTTGTGCCGGAATTTTGCCAATCAGATAGGCGCTCATCTGTCGGTAGTCTTGCGTGGCGATTTTTTCGAGATCGTTGGTGCTGAGTGCTGATGTTATATCAGTATCAATCTGAATAATTGGTATGATTTCGTTCATGATTTCTCTCCTTGCTATGTCATGTGAGATAACCGTCCTTCATCATTAAGTGTCGTTTGGCATACTTTGAGGCTTCGGGGGAATGCGTAACCATGACAACGGTGGTACCGGCCTGATTAATGTCTTCTAGCTGCTTCAATACGGTATTGCTGTTATTACTGTCCAGGTTGCCCGTTGGCTCATCGGCCAAAATCAATGCTGGCAGTGAAATCATGGCGCGAGCGATGGCAACTCGCTGTTGCTGACCGCCTGAAAGCTGGGCTGGGTAGTGTGCGCTTCTGCCTGATAATCCAAACTGCTCAATGGTTTGTTTAACGCGAGCTTTTCGTTCAGCTTTGGGTACATTGCGGTACTTGAGTGGTAACTCGATATTTTCATATACCGACATAAAATCGATCAGATTGAATGACTGAAATACGTAACCGATCAGTTGGCGGCGCAGCGCTACTTTTGGCCGCGGTGCATCCGTATAATGTCGTGCTGCGCCAGGTGCAATCGGCCAGCATCAAGCGTTTCAAACATGCCGAGTACGTTGAGCAGCGTGGTTTTTCCCGAACCTGATGGCCCCATAATGGAGACAAATTCCCCCGCCGTGATACGAAGATTGATGTCACGCAGCGCCAGCGTTTTCAGGGTTCGAATGGTGTAAAATTTTTCTGCGCTTTCCAGTTGTATCATCTTATTCAAACTTGATAATGTTGGATTTTTCAACGTTGCTGCCTGTAAGGACCACAACCTGTTGCCCGGCAGACAACCCACTCAGTACTTGTGATTGCGTTTCCCCCTGACGTTGAATCACCACGGGTGTTTTCACCGCGCGATGATGTTTTCCATCATAGCGGTATACCCACGTCTCATCGGTCTCGAAAAAGACGGCTTTCGCGGGAATGAGTAATGCATCGGGTTGGATTCCGAGTGAAACGCACAGATCGAGGGATTGACCACGTTTCAACGAGAGTTGTTGTGGATGAGCGAGTGTTAATTTGGCAAGGAACTTACCGTTTTCCAACACGGAAGAGGCGGAGGCGATGATCAGTGGGATATCAATGCCCGCATAGTTTGCCGTGACACGATCGTGCGGCCGGATTTTACCCAGATAATATTCGCTGAAGGAGGCTTCAAAATAATAGTAGGTATGCGGGTTGTCTACGTTAGCAACTTTTTCTCCGGGTTTAATTTGTTGGCCCATCTTGATCGTCAGCGGTGACAGAATGCCGTCAATCGGGGCAGTAATAACCAGCTTATCCAGACCGCTCTCAATTAACCGGGTCAATGTATCCAGATGCTTGACCGAAGCCGCGATTTCAGCAAGCTCGATCGGTAGCATACGATCTTGCCGTTCCTGATACGTTGTTAAAATAGCGTAGCGTGTTTTCCAATGCGCCAATTCATCCAGCAGTTGTTCATAGGTGGCTTTTTCCAGAATGCCGCGCTCGTATAATGTCTTTTTACGCGCCGTTTCTTTATCGATTTTCTCCAGATGAAAACGTGAATCTTGCCGTGCCAGGCGCGTATCGAGGTCATCCTTCTCGAGTAATCTGCGTATGTTGCGCAGGTTGTTGGTCTGTTCAGTCACATCGGCAACACACGAGGTGACCTGCAAAACGAAGTCGTCGTTCGACAATCGGGCAATGATATCTCCCTTTTTCACATCGTTGGATGCATTCTGGCGCACCTCAATGACCGTTCCGCCGCGTTCAGAGGCGATAATCACGCTTTCATTCGGGATAGCCACCGCGCGTGTCACCAGCGTATCGGTAAATGTGCCGCGCTGGGCAACGTGCAACGTCACCTAGGTAAACGGCATTTGCGTTACTTTTTCTGCGGTGGCCACGTTTATAAGCCACAGACACAACAGGCCAAAAATCACCAGAGCCATGCCGACTATCCATTTGGCAACGCGATGTCGAGTGGATTTCGGGTCTAATTGAATGTCCATAACGGCTTATCCTCGCCTTAACCGCGGGCGAGCTACCCTGCCATCGTGCAATACCAGTGACAGTGCCATAATGGCCACCACTATGAGCCCCAGCAACAGCAGTGCCGCAAACGCATTGACATAAACCAGTTCGGCAACGGTGTCATACTGCTGTAGCCAGCGCCTTAACAGCAAACATCCCAGGGCCAGTGACGCCAGTAAAGAGAACAACATGGGTAGCACATGTTGTTGCAGGAAAAACACTACGTTTGTCGCAAGAGAACCCCCCCACCGCTTCCATGATTTTCAGTGTGCTGTCTAACCGCTGAGCGTCTGACAGGCTGATCACCAAGGTGCTGATAACCATTAATATCAACGCCAAACTCGCGGTTAATGTAATGACGTTGAGCATCAGAGAATCGTTATAAAAATGACGGTTATGAAGCTCTTGTACCGTTTGCAGCGTTAAGTCAGGTGTACCATGCCGTTTAATCTGTGCGGCAATAGAGGCCTCCTGTTGATCGTTCGAATACGCGACCGTCGCGAATTTTTCCAGGTGGTCATTGATAAAGATGATCAAAGGTTGGGGCGACGAGAGGTGTTCTCCAAGGTCGATATTTTCCACTATCCGTAACACCCGAAGTGTTTTTTGTCCTTCCGGCAGTGGAATGTAATAGCGGGTATTCAGCACCTCATCGACGGTTTTCTGCCCCATGGCATCAATGAATGCGCGGGTAACGATGGTGTGGCATACACCGTCATCTGTGCTGGCTCTCAGTGTATTCTCTTGGCCCGCCACTGTTTTTAATCCCCAGACCTCCGCAAAGTATTTGTCGGCAGAAAGAGTATTGATAAGGGTAAATTGGTCTTGTACCTGTTGTTGCGCGTGCTGCACGTTGAGGATGTGACGCGACATGTCAAACGGTTGCCAACTGCTCAAACTGAAAGCCGACGTGCCTGCGGTTTCCTGGAGCCGATGTTGTAATTCACGCACGCTACTGAGTGTATAAAATCCTTCATCAAGCGCGAATGTCAGGCGGTGCGCTTTCCGGTAACCCACCTCTGCATGCATCGCCCTGTGGTGTTGCGTCATCACACCGGCCCACAGATAAACGGTAGTGCCGGCGACCAGGAGTTGCACCACCATCCCCATGCGGTTGAAGTAATAAACACTATATTTTTCATAGCGATTTGTGGTCTGTGAAGCCGGATTGGCAAACAAGAAGAAAGAGAGACTCGGCAGGTGAGAGAGTAGCATCATCAAGCCAATGAACAGAGTGACACCCAAAAATACCGTCAGCAGGCGTGTCATTGGCTGTCGGAGGAGCAATCCGCTCACGTCCGCCGACAAAGGGAACAGGGCGCAAAGCAGTAAGGTTGCCAACGTTACCGTTGTCAGGAACTGCGGCAAGAATAGGCTCAGTGATTCTGCCAGAATTTGCGTAGTTGAAGCACCTAGACTGCGCTTGATATGCAGGCTGGGGCGTCTGGCGGCATTGAGAATACCGTTGATGTTGAAAAAATTGGCCACGGTGGTGAATAGAACAAAACAGTGCTGCGGTGTACAGCGTATGAAGCAATGATTTTTCACGCGTCTTGACGAATTCATCGGCATAGCCATCGCCATAGTGCATATCAAGGATATTTTTGGCGCTGAACGTCAGAAACGAGGAAGGTGTGAAAGGTGCTCCGGGTATCTGTGGCGCATTATTGGCGACGATGCTAGCCAGCAGTTGTTGATCAAAATGCGGGTGGGAGGGAGGCGAGCGAAGGCATAGACATGGCTGTCGTACCAGTCCAGGCGTTTATCGGGGTATCCCGCTATCCGTTCTGGGGTGAAGGCGATCGTGGCGGGCAGGTGCATACTGCTGTCAGGGTGAGACTCCACGATAGCCTTGATGGTGAACTGGCCGCTTTCCCCCAAATCCACTACTTTGCCCAGTGGGTCATCTAATCCAAGATAGTGGCGGTTAAAATCGGCCGTGATGTAGATGTCATGGGGGCCAGGCACTGGCAAATCTTCACGAAAAGGGTGCAGTTGTGCCATGAACGTTGGGGTGACGGCAAATACGGTAACGCGGGGAATAACGCTGCCTTGACGGTGTAGGTGAGTATGCAACCGGTAAGCGTATCCGACGTTTTCGATATTGAGATGTTTCTGTAATGCCTCCACCAGCGGAAAAGGGACCTGCGCTGAGCGAACAATATCGCCATTAGGGAGATTGAATTGACTTTCAATGCGATATAAACGTTGATGCTCCGGCAACGACCTTTCAATATCACGGTCTGTAATATAGAGCATAACGATAAGAAATGTCGTCACCAAACTCATGGCCGTAATAATGATGGCTAACAGTGCCGCTGCTGGTTTTTGTTTTATATCGTTGGTGAACGTATTTAAGATCATCGGCAACGGATTCCAGCGTAAAATTGGCATATTAAGGTGTTGTTGTATGAAGCATAAAGCCACGGCAAGCGAGGATTAAAGCGTTATCTGGCATATGTGTTAATCAAATTAATGACTATTATATGTTCATCAAATTATGCGCACCAGTGCGCCAGCAAACCAAATCGACGCCTCAAGCATCACCACGGGCGATTCGAGGGTCATGGCTGATAAATTCTCTTGTCTTCGACCCTCAGGCGCTTATATCGCTGCTCAGGTCGCTAAAAGAAAACCCCGTCTGGCAGGACGCTAACGCGGGTTCATCGCTTCCCTGATAACGCGCACTGGCTTCGGCGGTCTGACATCGGGCATCACATGTCACCCCATCTCGCCGCCTTCCATGCGCTGACGCGCATCACAAAACAAAACCCCGCGCAACACCTCTCTGGCCATACGCGTGGCGTTGACTTCGTGTCAGAATAGACTTACTGTATTTATAAGGGTCTTCCCCTATCATGGTGGGAGACTCATAACCCCATGTTTAACCTGCCGTAATGGAACATCACTGCCACCTTAAAGCGTTCTTTGTTCCGGTATCCTCTGGACTTGATCCGCAGCAGCCTTATCTTGCTGTTTAGTGACTCTGCATTACCGTTTGATACCCTGTGTTTCATGGCATTCAGGATCCCGTACAGTCGTTTACGTAACGTCCGGGCGGCGCTGCTTAGTAGCGGGACACCAACGTCTTTTGCCATCCCTATCCATTCCAGCCACAGACGCCTGCTGTGTTCGTCATACTGGCGGTTCCAGAGTTCCCGGGCCAGCGCCTTCATTGCCCAGCAACGGCTGGTATCAGGCAGAACCATCTGCGCTGCTTCCAGTCTTTCTGCTATTCGACCATGACGTTTATGGCGACCGTACAACCACAGATAACGGGAACGATGTGCACTTTTTCGTGCCGGTAACGGGATGGTTTTCATCTCCAACTGTCGTGTTTTATCTACGACGGCACAGAGCATTTTCGCTACATGGAAGTGGTCGAACGCGATCTTCTCCACCGCGTTAGGCAGATGGAGCCGCGCTGCGCTTATATAGGATAGATTCATGTCCATCGACAGGGTTTTAATGGATTCAATCTGGCGGTCACCCAGACTCCGGAGATAGCCAGCAAGACTTTCAACTCCGCGATCATCTTTGAGTTCCAATGCCTGTCCTTGGGTATCAGAGATAACGGTGACGTACTGATGCCCCTTTTTGAAAGCGACCTCATCAACACAGAGATGACGTGCGGCCTGAGGTGTTTTTCGACGGGCCAGTCCACGCTTAACCGCCCGTTGCATAATATTATCGACAGCATTCCAGCTCAGCCTCAGCTGTTTCCTGACGGCATCCACGGTGCTGATTTTCAGCCATGAGATAACGAACGACTCGAACAACAGCGTATACCGGCTACCGGGGCCGGCCCATGGAACAGACAGCGTCTGGTAGCCATGCTCCGGGCACATAATACGGGGTACATCAGCTTCGACTATTGTCGCGAACTGACAGGTATCGAGATGGCGCCATTTACGATGTCGGTGATCGTGAATAGGACAAGATTTCCCGCAGGTTGGACAGGTTAACTGAGTGTTTTTCGCAATCTCAACTGTAACGGTAACAGAACCGGCATTTTCATCGAGAGAAAGAGACTTTACCTGCCACGGAATAGACAGGTTGAGGATATGAGCGTAGAGAGACTTTTCGTCCATGGTGGTGACCTCTGGCGATTTAATACGCCATTATCATGCCTTCAGCCACCACAACAAGGGAAGACCCATATGCAACCAGTCGTTTGTGTGCGTGCTCACAAGAAATCAATAAGATCGGCGCGTGAAAGGCACTGCACAGGTTATACACTATTACACATTGCAAGCGGGGAAGGGGAAGCACATGGCTATTGAGTGGATCGTTGCCTATCTGGCGTTGGGCGGCGTTGTCTGGTTCGTGGCGTGGCTGTTGGGGATTGGCGGCGGCGGCATCATGGTGCCGATTTTAACGGCACTGTTTGCTGCACAGGGTGTACAAGGTGAGCATCTGGTGCATTTGGCTCTGGGCACCCCAATGGCGGCGATTGTCATTACCGCGATCTCCAGCTTGCGCACCCATAACCAGCATCAGGCGGTGTTATGGCCCGTGGTGCTGCGTATTACGCCAGCGATCCTTATCGGCACCTTTGCCGCTACTTGGTTGGCGACGCTGCTGCCTACGCGGGCGCTGGCGATCTTCTTTTCCTGCTTTATGGCCTATGTTTCATTGCAGATGGTGCTCAACATCAAACCCAAAGCGCAGCGCCAACTGCCGGGAGTGGCTTATCGCTGGCGGGGCTGATTATCGGCGGTATTTCTGCGCTGGTGGCGATTGGCGGGGGATCACTCACCGTGCCGTTTCTGACCTGGTGTAATATGCGCATTCAGCAGGCGATTGGCACGTCGGCGGCGGTGGGGCTGCCTATCGCGCTGGCGGGGGCGCTGGGTTATATGATTAACGGCTGGTCCACGGCGGGGATGCCTGCCTACACGTTGGGCTATGTCTCAGTGCCTGCCGTGCTGCTGATTTCGGCGGTGAGCTTCTTTACCGCGCCGTTTGGTGCGCGTTTGGCGCATCGTTTGCCGGTTGCTACCTTGAAAAAGATCTTTGCCGCACTGCTGCTGGTGCTAAGCCTGAAAATGTTGCAAACGGTGTTCACCGCCTGAGCCGATGGGCGCGGCCCGCCATGGGCCGCGCCGTACGAAACGGGCCTCTACATCAATAAAGTGCCGCTGAAGTGAAGTTGTTGCAGCATTCTGGCTGTATATCTTATACTGGCACATTCCATATAAATCCACATGTATCGCGTGAATCTGACATGCAAAAGTTTGATACCAAGACCTTCCAGGGCCTGATCCTGACGTTGCAGGATTACTGGGCTCGCCAAGGCTGCACCATCGTCCAACCTTTGGATATGGAAGTCGGCGCTGGCACCTCTAATCCGATGACCTGTCTGCGCGCGCTGGGGCCAGAGCCTATTGCTGCTGCCTATGTACAGCCGTCGCGTCGTCCTACCGACGGTCGTTACGGGGAAAACCCGAACCGCCTGCAACACTATTATCAGTTTCAGGTCATCATCAAGCCGTCACCAGACAATATTCAGGAACTGTATCTCGGTTCGCTGAAAGAGCTGGGGCTGGACCCCACCATTCACGATATTCGTTTCGTGGAAGATAACTGGGAGAACCCGACGCTGGGTGCCTGGGGGCTAGGCTGGGAAGTGTGGTTGAATGGTATGGAAGTCACGCAGTTTACCTACTTCCAGCAGGTGGGAGTGCTTGAGTGCAAGCCGGTGACCGGCGAGATCACTTATGGTCTGGAACGTCTGGCAATGTACATTCAGGGTGTGGACAGCGTCTATGACCTGGTGTGGAGCGATGGCCCGCTGGGTAAAACCACCTACGGTGACGTGTTCCACCAAAACGAGGTGGAACAGTCCACCTATAACATCGAATACGCCGACGTCGATTTTCTGTTTACCTGCTTCGAGCAGTACGAAAAAGAAGCGCAACAGCTGCTGGCGCTGGAAAAACCGCTGCCGCTGCCTGCCTACGAGCGCATTCTGAAAGCGGCGCACAGCTTCAACTTGCTGGACGCGCGTAAAGCCATTTCCGTTACCGAACGTCAGCGCTATATTCTGCGCATTCGCACGCTGACCAAAGCGGTGGCCGAAGCCTACTACGCTTCCCGTGAAGCGCTGGGCTTCCCGATGTGTAACAAGAAAGAGAGCTAACAGCGATGACTGACAAGACTTTTCTGGTGGAAATTGGCACGGAAGAGCTGCCGCCAAAGGCGCTGCGTTCTCTGGCGGAGTCCTTTGCCGCCAATTTCACCACTGAATTGGATAATGCCGGACTGACACACGGCGACGTGAGCTGGTTTGCTGCGCCGCGTCGTTTGGCGCTGAAAGTGGCGCAACTGAGTGCCGCACAACCGGATCGTGAAGTCGAAAAACGTGGCCCGGCCATTGCTCAGGCGTATGACGCTGAGGGCAAACCGACCAAAGCGGCTGAAGGCTGGGCGCGAGGCTGCGGTATCACTGTCGATCAGGCTGAACGTTTGACGACGGACAAAGGCGAGAGGCTGTTGTATCGCGCGCTGGTAAAAGGCGGCAGCGCGCAGGGGCTGTTGGCGGATATGGTCGCAAACGCGCTGGCGAAACTTTCGATCCCGAAACTGATGCACTGGGGCGATAAAGAGACCCAGTTTGTGCGTCCGGTGCATACGGTAACGATGCTGTTGGGTGATGAACTGATCCCCGGTCAAGTACTGGGCATTGAATCCGCTCGCACCGTGCGCGGCCATCGCTTTATGGGAGAATCCGAATTCACCATCGGTAATGCTGACCAATACCCGAGCATTCTGCTGGAGCGCGGCAAGGTTATCGCCGATTATGAAGCGCGTAAGGCGTTGATCAAAGCCGATGCGCAAGCGGCTGCGCGTCAGATTGGTGGTAATGCCGATCTGAGTGAAAGCCTGCTGGAAGAAGTGACCTCACTGGTGGAATGGCCAGTGGTGCTGACCGCGCGCTTTGAAGAAAAATTCCTGGCAGTGCCTGCCGAAGCGCTGGTTTACACCATGAAGGGCGATCAGAAGTATTTCCCGGTGTATGACAACGCCGGAAAGCTGCTGCCGAATTTCATCTTTGTTGCCAACATTGAATCCAAAGATCCGCAACAGATTATTTCGGGTAACGAGAAAGTGGTGCGTCCGCGTCTGGCGGATGCCGAATTCTTCTTCAACACCGACCGTAAAAAACGTCTGGAAGATCATCTGCCGCGTCTGCAAACCGTGCTGTTCCAACAGCAGTTGGGTACGTTGCGCGACAAGACTGATCGCATTCAGGCCTTGGCGGGCTGGGTGGCGGAGAAAATCGGTGCCGACGTTGCTCACGCGAAACGTGCCGGTTTGCTTTCCAAGTGCGATCTGATGACTAACATGGTGTTCGAATTTACCGACACCCAGGGCGTAATGGGGATGCACTACGCGCGTCACGACGGCGAAGCCGAAGACGTTGCCGTTGCCCTGAACGAACAGTATCAGCCGCGTTTTGCCGGAGATGCGCTGCCTGCGTCAGGCGTGGCCTGCGCATTGGCGATTGCCGACAAGATGGACACGCTGGCGGGAATTTTCGGTATCGGTCAACACCCGAAAGGGGATAAAGACCCGTTCGCGCTGCGCCGAGCTGCGCTGGGTGTGCTGCGTATTATCGTTGAGAAACAGCTGCCGCTCGATCTGCAAACGCTGACGGAAGAAGCGTTACGTCTTTATGGCGACAAGCTGACCAACGCTAATGTGGTCGATGACGTGATCGAATTCATGCTGGGCCGTTTCCGCGCCTGGTATCAGGAAGAAGGTCATAGCGTGGACACCATTCAGGCGGTATTGGCCCGTCGCCCGACTCGCCCGGCAGATTTCGATGCCCGCGTGAAAGCGGTGAGTCATTTCCGTTCGCTGGATGCTGCTACTGCGCTGGCTGCGGCCAACAAGCGCGTGTCTAACATTCTGGCGAAATCCACCGATACGCTGAACGCCAACATTGATGCTGCTCTGCTCAAAGAGAAAGAGGAAATTCAACTGGCCACCTACGTAACCGCGCTGGAAAGCAAACTGGCACCCTGGTTTGCAGAAGGGCGCTACCAGGAAGCGTTGGCGGAACTGGCCGAACTGCGTGAACCGGTTGATAACTTCTTCGATAAGGTGATGGTTAACGCGGAAGATGAAAGCGTGCGTCTGAACCGTCTGACGCTGCTTAATCAACTGCGTAACCTGTTCCTGAAAGTAGCGGATATTTCCGTATTGCAGTAAGCGCTTTTGGGCTAGCTGTTCTTGTTCCCTTCCGCGTAGGCGGAGGGTAACAGACACTATCTCGGTAACATACTCTCTCTGCTGTTTATCTCGATACTCTCCACACCGTTCTTCGTTCGTACCCAATGCGGGGCTTTGAGTTCTGCGCAAAAGAGCCAAACCAGTTACCCTAGCAACCCCGTCAATGTCTGTTCTGCCTCCAGCGATCGTCGCTGTCTGGCAGTGTATAGCTAAAACGACGAAATCAGTGGTAGCGCTAAAAGGCGTATTGAGTAACTCGTAGCTTATAAGCTAAAATTTATTGATCATGGAGTAGCTTCTAAGCTACATTTGTGGCTATGAAAACGATAAAGACATACATAACTGCTGATTGGCGGAACTTGTACTTTGAGTTTTTTAAAAAGTTGCGTGACCCCATCGCCAAAGCAAAGGTCGCTTCCCGAATTAACCGGATGGCGTCTGACAACTTCGGCGACCACAAACCCTGTAGAGAAGGTGTCTGGGAACTCAGAATAGACCAAGGGGCTGGATATCGGGTGTATTACAGCGTGGTTGGTGGGGAACGTCCTGTTACTTCTGGCTGGTGACAAACGCACACAGGATGCAGATATCGATGAGGCTATTCGTTGCCTCAAAGATTATTTAAAGAGGTGATGTATGGCTAAAGAACGTTTATATGATGATGTCATGATGGATGCTCTCCGAGACGATCCGGCCTTTGCTCAGGCCTATTTGCATCAGGCATTTCTTGATATGGATGAAGATGGCGGTCAGGAAGCCTTTTTACTTGCGCTGCGCCATGTGGTTGAAGCCAGAGGAGGAATGGCTATGGTTGCTCAGAAAGCCGGTGTCTCACGTGAATCGTTATACCGCACTCTTTCTGCGACAGGCAATCCAACTTTGAAGACACTCCGCCGTGTCGTTCATGCAACGGGTTTCCAGTTCTCAGTACTTGCCAGTGCCTAAGCGAAGCGCCTGACTTAGTCAGGCGCTATATAATATTCTACGTAACGCGCTAGCTATCTTCCTTCTCAAACGCTGTTTGCAGTGCCATCACCAGCGTATCGCAACCGGCTTTATCGATGGTTAATGGTGGAGCCAACACCAGTTTCGGTCCGACCGGACGTACCACCGCACCGGCATCGCGTGCCGCTTCTGCAATACGGAATGCCAGCCCGTTATCCGGCGCTAATGACCGTTTGCTCGCTTTGTCCTCTAGCATCAGCCCTTTGCCCCGTACGTTGCCTACGGAGCGGAAGCGCGACTCAAACGGCAGCAGTTGACCCAGCAAGTATTTCCCCTGATGTGCGGCATTGGCAGGCAGATTCTCCTGCTCAACAATATCCAACACCGCCAGCCCGGCGGCGCAAGCCAGCGGGTGACCACCGTAGGTAAAACCCGTCATCAGCAATCCACGCGCATCGCGGTTGTCCAGATAGGCCGCTTCGATACGCTGATTCAGCATGGTAGCAGACAGCGGCACATATCCGGCGGTGAGTGCTTTGGCAAACACCATGATGTCTGGTTTTACGCCCCAACCGCGTGAACCAAACATCGCCCCGCTGCGGCCAAATCCGGTGACTACCTCATCGGCGATCAGTAGCACGCCGTATTTATCACAGATCTCGCGCACCAGCGGCCAGAAGTTAGCGGGTGGCACAATCACACCGCCTGCGCCCTGCACGGGTTCAGCGATGAAGGCGGCGACCGTATCCGGTCCGTAATAAAGAATTTCACGTTCTAACTGTTCAGCCACCCGTTTGCCTAACGTATCGGGATCGTCGCAGTTCCACGGGTTGCGATACTGCCAGGGAGATTCGATCTGCGGGCAGCCTTCCAGCATTGGGCCATAGTTAAGACGATAAATCGGCAGGCCAGACACCGAGGTACCCCCTATGTGTACGCCGTGATAGGCATTCTTTAGCGAGATAAAGCGCGTGCGTTGCGGCTTACCTTGCAAAATCCAGTACTGACGCGCCACCTTGAGGGCGGTTTCCACAACGTCTGAGCCGCCCATGCCGTAAAACACCAGCCGCATATCTTCTTGCTGCGTCATCTGAATGAGGCGATTAGATAGCGCTTCAGCCATCGGGTGGCTCACGCCGTCAAACAGTTGGTAGTAAGCCAGTTCATCCATCTGTTTGGCGATGGCGGCTTTCACTTCCGGGCGATTGTGGCCCACGTTTACACACCACAGCCCAGCGAAGCCATCGAGCATTTTGCGCCCTTTATCATCCCAGATGTAGAGGCCGTCGCCTTTAACAATGCGCAGCGGTTCGCGTTCGGCCCAGTCATTCGGGTGTGCCATCTGGTGCCAAAAACGATAATTGGTGTGGTTATAGGGTGTTGTCATTGTGAACTCCATGAAATCAGATGACGGTGAGCCGTTACCGCCGGAGCGGCAACGGACGAATCAGCGTGGCGTTACAGGGTTTCGACCATTTGGCCGATGCGTGAATAGCGCTCGGGGCTCAATCGACGCAGGAAGTGCGCACTCATAAACCCGGCAAACGCCACCATCAGCACCAGATAGGGTAGCGATGACACCACCTGCGAGGAGGATCCGCTCAGTACGTCTAGGTTATTGACCACCAGCGCCAGCGTTGCCAGCATGCCGAGGGCGGAGGGGCCGGAGCGATAAGGCGGCTCCAGCGTGACACCGGCAGCGAAGGATTACGCTGGAAGTATGCGATAACGGCGAGCGAGACGCTGAATTGCAGCACCAGAATCGACATGCTGCCCAAGGCGGAAGCCCAGGAGAAAACGTTCGCCATCGGGTCTAACTGCGCCAGGGCGAACAGCGCGGTGGCGCACAGCATAAACGCGCCTTGCACCAGAATGGCGATATAGGGCGTCTGGTGCGTGCGGTGGGTTTTTGCCATTTTCGACCACAGTAAACCGTCACGGCTAATGGCGAACAGGTAGCGGGACAGCGTGTTATGGAACGCCTATGTAGCGGCAAATAGACTGGTGATCAGCAAGACTGACATCACCTGTATAGCCCATGGGCCAAGCACCTGTTCGGTGACGGTAAACACAAACATCCCGGGATCTTTGGCGGCGAGCTCGGCAACGTGAGCAGCCCACGTATATTGCACAAATGCCCAGCCGGAGAGGGCGAAAAAGCTGGTGATCAGCACCACGGCGAGTAGTGTGGCGCGTGGGATTACCTTGGCCGGTTGCCGACACTCTTCCGAGTAGATCGCAGTCGCTTCAAAGCCGACGAAAGAGCAAATGGCGAAGATCATCGCAATGCCCACATCGCCATGAAACACGGTGGAAGAGGTAAACGCGCTGATATCAAAGGCAATAGGCTGGGTAACAATGGCGGCGTCAACCAGCAACACAATGCCGACTTCCATCAGCATCAATACGCCAAGCACTTTGCCGCCCAGTTCCACTTTGGCAATGCCAAGCGCGACGACTGCCGCTTGCATCAGCAGCGAGAACAGCCACCAGGGTGCTGCTATACCGGTGTGCATCTGCACGAACTGCGCGAAGAAGAAGCCAAACATGGCGGTGACGGCAAGCTGAATGGCGGTGTAGGCCAACAGTGCGATACCGAGCCCGGCGATGCCACTGTGGGTGCCCAACCCTTGTGCGATATAGGCGTAGAAAGCGCCAGCGTTTACCACATAACGGCTCATGGCGATAAAACCAAAGCTGAAAATAAGCAGCAATGTGCCCGCCAGAACATAAACACCGGGTACGCCTGCGCCGTTGCCTGCCATAAAGGCGACGGGCAAGCCTCCGACGACGCCGGTTAAGGGCGATGCGGCGGCAATAACAAAAAAGATGATCGACCAAAGGCCAAGGCTGCCTTTCTGGAGCTGGTTCCCCTTCGGCAATGCCGTCTGGGGCAGCGCGTGCGCTGATGATGAGTGCTGTGCCATGTTCCGTTCCCCTACGTGATGGTTCATGGTCAGTCTATGAAGGGCTCTGGCGTGTGCGTTATCGAAATCTGGTAAACCTGAATATGGCGAATAGTCATCATTTTCAGATCAAATGATGAACCGCACGCCGCGTGTGAGAGGGCAGTTTAGCAAACAGGCGTTTGTAGTCGGCGGTAAACTGCGACAGGTGCCAGAAGCCCCACTTGGAGGCGATTTCGCTGATCTGTGCGTACTCTCCTTCCATCACCAGCATGCGTTTTACCCCGTTGAGTCGCATGTTTTTCAGGAATACTGCCGGGCTTTGGCCCGTGACGGTTTCAAAACAGTTTTGCAGGGTGCGACGCGAGGTGTGGGTCAGTTGGCACAGCTCATCCATAGTCAGTGGCCGATCGCGATGTGCGATCAGTGCGTCCTGTGCTTTGGTGACGACACGCTGCGCCTTTTGCAAAGAAGGGCGCACGCTGATGGTCTGCGTGCCGACGGCAGTGAAAAAGGCAAAGGCAAGCTCGCGAATATCGCTGAGAAATTGCAACCGCGCCTGCCGTTGCGCAAATTGCAGCGGATGTTCCATCACGCTGTGCAACATGGCCAAAATGTGTTCGCGCAGTCGGTTGGCAAGGAGATCGTGATGAATGGCGTAGACCCGGTGCGGCAGCTCATCGGTGATATCCGATAACAGCGCCAAAGGAATGCTCAGTACCAATAGCGAAGAGGTTTCCGGCGTTTGCAGTATCAACTCGTCGCCGTCGTAGGACCAGGTAATGTCCTGCTGCGTCAGACTGTTTCCCATCCAGCGCGCTTCTCCCGACAGTGCATTAAACACCCCGAGGCAGAGCGTGCCCGTTCGGCCTTGGCCGCGTTGAAACACCGATTGTGACAGTTGCTCTTGGTAGAACTGTACACCGTCCAGCCAGGCCTCTTTCAGGCTACCTTCAAATCGTCCGTGAGAGATCTGGTCATAGCGTAATGCCCAATCGGTCAGCAGTTGACTGTGTTGTGCCAGTTCCTGAATGCGCGATGCGCAACGAAAACCGTTTTGCTCACCAAGATGAAATGCGGGTGTCATCATCTGTCTTTCCTGCGTCGTGATGGGATATACCCACTTAGCAAGAATCACACCAGCTTAATAGCAAAAAATGGCAGATTTTATCTCTGCATTTTGGGGCTGTGAGTGATGTTTTTGCTGAATATGGTCGTAAAACAGCGGGAAATAGAGTGATTCCTGCCATAGGCATGTTTTGCGCTGTGGCGTTGCACCGTTATGGATGTATTGCTCAATTTTGCAGCAGTGCGTTGTTATCCGGCCACCGCATTCTAAGTATCCCGTTAGCTTGGCAGAAAAACGAGGGTATCGCGCTGATTCGACTATGCTTAGGGATAAGGCGGAGCAATGTGGTCCGCTTCTTCACCGGATAAGACGTGCGATAAGGAGTATGGCATGACGATAACAATGGGGTGGCGCGCGCGATGGCTATTGCCGGTGCTGGCGTTGGGTATGGTGTTCCAACTGGCGGCATGCGGTGATAGCGAAGCGGATCAGCGCAAGGCGTTTATGACGGTATTGCAAAGCGTGCCATCGCAATCGGGTAGCGTGCCGCCTGCACTGAGTGACGATCAGAAAAAACGGTTAGGACCTTTTGCCAACGATTACGCCATCTTAACCACCTTTTCCCAGCAGTTGCAGCAAAGCATGGCGGTGAGCCTCAAACCGTTATTGGAGCACGTTTCTCAGATTCGTGTGCCACAGGATTATTTGACGCAACGCGACGGCGTGCGTAGCGCTGTTGGGGCAATAAACCTGCTGGGGCAGCAGGTGCAGGCGGCAAAAACCCAGGCAGATTCAGCCCACCGTAACCTGAGCCAGCCGCAAGAGGTGCAAGTGCTGTATGAGCGTTTACTCGCAAGTGGTTGCCCAACCGGCGGCGGCATTGGGGAACGTGGTACCAACTGCCGCCATGCTGGCACAGCAGTTGGCGCAGGTGGGCGACTTCCTTCAGGCTCAGGGCAAGCAGGTCACTTTTGTGGGAAATCAGGCGCAGTTTGAAACGGCGCAGCAGGCGGCGCGTTACAACGCGCTTATTACGCCTCTGGCAACACAGCAGCGCGATTTGATGAACGGATTACCACCACTTTTACCGTTGTTGAAACCATCGCTATAGGGCAATAACGTGAGGTGGTAATGATATTTAGTGATTTGAATCACATAATCAAAACAAAATCACGGCGTTGTAATGTGATTTAGGTCACATTGTGCTGCCGTTGATGCGGATGATGATGCGTCGAATTGACCGTATTCGGTGATTTTATGTGAACTCAATCACTAAAATGTAGCAATCATGTGGGAATTATGTGTGATGTTTGTCACATATGACCGTGAGGTTGCGGTATCAAACCGACGTGCTAGAGTCCGCACGATCTCTACCGACGGAAGGCAGTCACACCGTCTCACGATAATGACCACACGCGCTTGCGATCGCGCGTTTGAATAGGGGTGTGTTTTTATGCTCACAGCAGATACAAAGGTCAAAGTTCAGAATTTTGGCCGCTTCCTGAGCAACATGGTAATGCCTAATATCGGGGCGTTTATCGCTTGGGGCCTGATTACCGCGTTGTTTATTCCAACCGGCTGGCTGCCGAATGCTACGCTCGCCAAGCTGGTGGGACCGATGATCACCTATCTGCTGCCGCTGCTTATCGGTTACACCGGCGGCCGTTTGGTGGCGGGCGATCGCGGTGGCGTGGTCGGTGCTATCACCACGATGGGGGTGATCGTCGGTGTGGATATGCCGATGTTCCTCGGCGCAATGATCGTTGGCCCGTTGGGCGGGTGGGCCATCAAACGTTTTGACCGCGCTGTTGATGGTAAAATCAAAAGCGGTTTTGAAATGCTGGCCAACAACTTCTCGGCCGGTATTATCGGCATGTTGTTGGCTATACTGGCGTTTTGGGCTATTGGTCCGCTCGTCGAAGGGTTGTCGAAAATTCTGGTGGCGGGTGTAAACCTGATGGTGCAGACCAACCTGTTGCCGTTGGCCTCCATCTTTGTCGAACCGGCCAAAATACTGTTCCTGAATAACTCCATTAACCACGGTATCTTCTCGCCGCTGGGTATCCAACAGGCGACGGAAACCGGTAAGTCTATTTTCTTCCTGATTGAAGCCAACCCTGGTCCGGGCA
Source organism: Candidatus Symbiopectobacterium endolongispinus (assembly GCF_018777385.1). GTDB lineage: Bacteria > Pseudomonadota > Gammaproteobacteria > Enterobacterales > Enterobacteriaceae > Symbiopectobacterium > Symbiopectobacterium endolongispinus. The sequence continues at coordinate 168,360 of NZ_JAFJYB010000006.1, forward strand.
TGGGTGTGCTGATGGGCTACATGTTCTTTGGCCGCGGTAATGCTAAAGAGTCCGCACCGGGTGCCGCCATCATTCACTTCCTGGGCGGTGGTCTGGTTTCTCCGGCTTCTCCGGGCTCTATTCTGGCCGTGTTGGCAATTACGCCGAAAGGGGCTTATTTTGCCAATATCGTGGCGATTGCTGCTGCGTTTGCCGTCTCCTTCGTGCTGTCAGCGATTCTGCTGAAAAGCACCAAGGTAAAAGAGGGTGACGATCTCGATGAAGCCACACGCCGTGTGCAAGAGATGAAAGCAGCCTCCAAAGGCGGTTCAGTGCCCACTGGCATCAGCGGCGATCTGAGCACCGTGCGCAAAATCATTGTGGCCTGTGATGCTGGCATGGGCTCCAGCGCCATGGGGGCTGGCGTATTGCGCAAGAAAGTGCAGGATGCCGGGCTGACGCAAATTTCTGTCACCAATAGCGCCATCAACAGCTTGCCTGAGGATGTCGATCTGGTGATTACGCATCGTGATTTGACCGAACGCGCCCTGCGCCATGCACCACAAGCACAGCATATTTCGCTGACCAACTTCCTCGACAGCCAGTTGTACAGCGATCTGGTGAGCCGTCTGGCCGCCGCTCAACCTGCGGGTGGTAGCGTTGCCGCTGCGCCGGTTTCTGAGCCGCAAGCCGCCACCTTGTTCCAACTGGGCGTTGCTAACGTGTTCTTGAACTTGCAGGCGAGCGATAAAGAGCGGGCGATTCGTTTTGCCGGTGAGCAACTGGTGAAAGGTGGCTATGTCAAGCCAGAATATGTGGATGCGATGCTGGCGCGTGAAAAGCTGACCTCGACTTATCTGGGCGAATCCATCTCTGTGCCTCATGGCACCATTGAAGCCAAAGATCGCGTGCTGAAAACCAGCATCGTCTTCTGCCAATATCCGCAGGGGGTGCGCTTCGGTGATGATGAGGATGACGTCGCAAAATTGGTGATCGGTATCGCGGCGCGTAATAACGAACATATTGCGGTGATCACCCGCCTGACCAATGCGCTGGACGATGACACCGTGATTGCCCGTTTAGCGCAGACCCAGGATGTGCAGGAAGTGCTAGACCTGCTCTCCGAGAAAAAGAGTGCCTGATGCATCGGCAGCGCCGCCTTCGGGCGGCCTCTTTTTTTGCCATTGTTTTTAAAGGTTAACGCATGATGAAAGCTTTACATTTTGGTGCCGGAAATATCGGACGCGGGTTTATCGGAAAACTGCTGGCAGATGCCAACATCGAACTCACCTTTGCAGATGTGAACCAGCCGTTGCTGGATGCCATCAACAGCCGTAAGCAGTATCAGGTGAAAGTGGTCGGCGAGCAGGCACAGTTGGAAACGGTCAGCAACGTCAGCGCGGTGCACAGCGCAAGCCCGGAAGCCGTGGCGTTGATTGCCGAGGCCGATGTGGTGACGACGGCGGTAGGGCCGCAAATTCTCGAAAAAATCGCGGGTGCCATTGCTCAGGGGTTGGTGAAGCGCCATGCGCAGGGCAATACGCGCCCACTGAATATCATTGCTTGTGAAAATATGGTGCGCGGCACCACGCAGTTAAAACAACACGTGTGGAAGCATCTGCCGGAGAACGAGCAGGCATGGGTCAACGAGCACGTAGGTTTTGTTGATTCGGCGGTAGACCGCATTGTTCCACCGGTGGAAGCGAGCCAGGACGATCCCTTGGTCGTGACGGTAGAAACTTTCAGTGAATGGATTGTCGACCAAACCCAATTCGTCGGGCCTTTACCGCAGATCGCGGGCATGGAATTAACCGACAATCTGATGGCATTTGTTGAACGTAAGCTGTTTACACTCAATACCGGACATGCCATTACTGCGTATCTTGGGCAGCAGGCTCGTCATCAGACGATCCGCGATGCCATTCTGGATACCGAGCGCGCTGTCGTGCGTGGGGCGATGGAAGAGAGCGGAGCCGTGCTGATTAAGCGTTATGGCTTTGATGCCGAGAAGCATGCTGTCTACATCAACAAGATTTTAAGCCGCTTCGAAAACCCCTATCTGCATGACGATGTTGAGCGGGTTGGGCGTCAGCCGCTGCGTAAACTTAGCGCTGGCGATCGCCTGATCAAACCGCTGCTGGGCACGCTGAAGTATCAATTGCCCAATGACAACCTGATTATCGGTATCGCGGCGGCGATGCATTATCGCAGCGAGCAGGACCCGCAGGCGCAGGAACTGGCGGCGTTGTTGGATAAACTGGGGCCGCAGGCTGTGTTGGCGCAAATTTCTGGTCTGGATGTGCAGAGCAAGGTTGTGGAGCAAGCAGTGAGTGTGTATAACGCCATGCAATAATTCGCGCCGTTCGGCAGGGACGTTATGATGGAAGAAACTCAAGCCTTTGAGAATCGCGTGCTGGAATCCCTCAATGCGGCGAAAACGGTGCGCAGCTTTATGCTGAAAGCGGTTGAGCTGTTGGCGGAAGCCGTGAGTATTCTCATGCTGCAAACTTCCGTAAAGACGATTATGCGGTGAAATACGCGGTAGAGCCGTTAATGACTGGCAGTGGTCCGTTAGGGGATCTCTCGGTACGTTTAAAGCTGATTTACGGTCTGGGTATGATCAGCCGTAAAGAGTATGAAGATGCCGAGTTGGTGATGGCGTTAGGGGAAGAGTTATTCCACGACGAAAACGACTATCGTTTTACCGATGATGAGATTCTCGGGCCGATTACCGAACTACACTGTGTCACCGCGTTGCCGCATCCTCCTGAACGGCTAATGGGGGGATCCTGCAGATCCATTGCTGATCCCGATGCAGCAGCGTTATCAGAAGGTGGTACGTTCCACGCTGGTGCTCTCTCTGACGGCATTAATCTCGCAGATTAGCCTTAAAAAAGCTTTTTAGGTTGCGGTTCAGAACGTCGACGGGCGGTGCGCTTTTGATAGTGCACCGCCAGTTTTTTTACGACGCGGAATGTTATATTAACCTTATCTCTGGTCGGTTGTTGCTTACCGCGGCTATTTACCGCTGATAGTCGAGCTGTGCCGGGCGTTCGCCATAGCCGAGGGTGGAAGTAGCCCCATCTGCGGCTTGTGTAAGGCGAAATACCGATACCGCTTCCGTCAACACCTGCGTTTGCTCTTCCAGTGAGTTAGCGGCGGCGGATTGCTCTACCAACGCGGCGTTCTGCTGCGTGGTGCCATCCATTTCCGCAATCGCCTGACTGACCTGAGCAATACCACGGCTCTGCTCTTCAGACGCGGTGGCGATTTCACCCATGATATCGTGCACCTGCGTTACCGATTTCACGATGTTATCCATGGTCTTGCCCGCGTTGGTGACCAGATTGGCACCCTGGCTGATTTGCGTGACGGATTCACTGATAAGCCCTTTGATCTCTTTGGCGGCTTGTGAGCTGCGCTGTGCCAGATTGCGCACTTCCCCAGCAACCACAGCAAAACCACGCCCTTGTTCCCCGGCGCGTGCCGCTTCAACCGCTGCGTTCAGTGCCAGAATGTTGGTCTGGAAGGCAATACTGTTGATAACCGACGTGATTTCGGCAATGCGCTTGGAGCTTTGTTCGATATCCACCATGGTTTGCACCACATGGCCTACCTGTTCGCCACCCTGTTTAGCGGTTTGCGAGGCATTCACCACCAGCTTGTTGGCATGGTTGGCGTTATCCGCATTTTGCTTCACGGTGGCGGTCAGTTGCTCCATGCTGGCCGCCGTTTGCTCAACGGCTGCTGCTTGCTGCTTGGTGCGAGAAGAGAGATCGGTGTTACCAGCGACGATCTCGCTGGCAGCGGTAGAGATTTGACCGACGCCAACGCGGATATCATCAATCATTTGGTGCAGATTACCGTTCATTTTTGCCATGGCGTTCAATAACTGGCCCAGTTCATCACGGCGCGAGGTCGACATGTTCATGGTCAGATCCCCCGTGGCAATGCGCTCAGCGATGGTGAGCGTATGGTTGAGCGGCGCGGTGATTTGTCGCGAAATAAACCAGGCAATCAACAGCCCAGCCAGCAGGGTGATCAGGGCCGTTACGGTCAACTGGATTTCTGAGGTGCGCACGTTGTGGTCGGTTTGCTGTAGCTGTGCGTGCAGCAGCTCGGTGATGCGATCGCTCAGCGTTACGGCGATGTCGTTCATCTGCGTGACGCTCTCCATCTCCTTATGGTAAGCCGGCATGTAAGAGAGCGCCTGCTCCTCATAATGGTTCATGGTGCTCAGAACCGGGTCCAGCGTTTCCCGCTGTTCGACGGAAAGGCTCTGACTCAGGAAGTTCAATGCTGTCTGCGCTTCATTGATGGAGTCGGTCAGCGTTTCTTCTGCTGCCTTGGTGCGTTCCAGCAGCAAATTGTCCAGATGGAAGCGCACTGTCATCAGCTTGGTTTTGAAATCAGCCAGCAGCAGTTGCTGTGATTGGCTATCGCCCGTCGCGCGCAACTGGTCGTCAAGCTTGCTCATCGTCTGATCGGTGCCGTCCAGGCTCCAGCTTTTTCTGACGTTATCTTTGGTGGTAACAGCATCCAGATAGTTTTGGCGCTGCTGCTTGTAACTATTGATCGTGGTCGTGATGCTATCGAGCGTTTTGCTATCCTGAGCAGACCAGCTTAGCGTCTTGGCCTGGGCGACTAGCGTATTGATGTTGTCGATATGAATACTGTTTTGTTTTATGTCGTTTAGATCGTAATTGGCACCAAAGCTGGCACGATAATATTTAGCCTGATTCACCTCGGTATTAATCTGATTGCTCAAATTAACTTTTTGAATACTCTCTTGTAACGACTCAATGTGGCTAATTCCTCGGCCCGCAATCAGTGCGGTTAACAGCAATACCAAAAAGAACCACAGCCCTAATTTCTTACCGACGTTGATGTTTTCAAACTTGATAGCCATTCTGTTTTCCACTGTGTGTGAAGCCAAACAATGGCGTCTATCCGGGGAGCGCACAAGCTTACGCTGTGCGATGGGGTGTCAGACTGAAGGCACGTCAGGAAAGCAAGACAAGTTCCGTGTCAGCGTGTGGCTATGTACCGTATTGCACCGTACAAACCGTATTCACCTTCCCATGGTAAAAATCTGGATGGGGTAGACTGCCTACTTCAGACAGCAGGGACTGCCATCTGATGCGGTGTTAATCGCCATAATCTGGGTACAAGACAGCGTGTGCCGCAAAGGGGGCAGCACAAAACATAGCATGATTTCGGCGAGTTAACCCCGGCAGCATAAATGAAAAATGCGCATTTAAAAAATTTTTAATTGTTTAAATGTAAGAAAGATGAATCGAGTCAGCGGGTGAAAAGCAAAAAAACCGAAATAACGTTTTGTTATTTCGGTTTTATGCGTTTTATGTCGTCAGGACAAATTATTTGGCAGCAGCAAAACGTGCAGCCGCTTCATCCCAGTTCACCACATTCCAGAACGCTTTGATGTAATCCGGGCGACGGTTTTGATACTTCAGGTAGTAAGCGTGTTCCCACACGTCAAGTGCGACGATCGGGTAACCGGAAGCGCCAGAAATAGCTTCACCCATTAGCGGGCTATCCTGGTTAGCGGTAGAAACCACGGCCAGTTTGCCGTCTTCTTTCAATACCAGCCACGCCCAGCCTGAACCGAAACGGGTTGCAGCAGCTTGCTCAAATTTTTCTTTGAATGCATCAACGCTGCCGAAATCGCGTTCAATAGCCGCTTTCAGATCGCCGCCCAGCGTGGTGCCCAGTTTCAGTCCTTTCCAGAACAGGCTGTGGTTAGCGTGGCCGCCGGCGTTGTTACGCAGTACCGCTTTTTTCTCGGCCGGTACTTTATCCAGTTTGGCGATCAGATCTTCTGCGGAGAGGCTAGCGAATTCTGGCAGACTTTCCAGCGCTGCGTTAGCGTTATTGACGTAAGCCTGGTGGTGCTTGGAGTGATGGATTTCCATCGTTTGTTTGTCGAAATGCGGTTCCAGCGCGTCATAAGCGTAAGGCAGGGATGGCAGTGAATAACTCATATTTATCATCTCCATAGTTGTACTACTAAATAATCGCGAGCGTGCTTGATCTCGGTTGTGGCGCGCGCGTGATAGTCAGGTACGGCACGCCTCAAGCGGTAGTGGTTAACAAACAACCGTTTGTTAGCGTCGCGTAATCATGAGGTTCATTATAGTTAATTAAATGATCTTGAAAACGATTATTCGCGTCGCCATCGCACGGAGTTCGAGTGTTTACCCTCGGAAAACAAACGATTATATCATTGTTGCCTAAGCTAAAAACAGATTAATCTATCCGCAGTGGCCTCATGCGTTGTCGAGCAGGCGCTGCGAATGGGTATAAACGGTTGCCCGGCCTGGGCGGCAAAAGCCCGCCAGTGTCAGGTTACAACGCTCAGCCACATCAATGGCGAGCGACGTTGCCGCTGAAACGGCAAACAGGATCTCGACGCCGCACATCGCAGCTTTTTGCACCATCTCATAGCTGGCACGGCTGGAAACCAACACGGCACCCGATTGCCAGGGGCGCGTAGCGCGCACGCCCAGCAGTTTATCGAGTGCCACGTGGCGGCCAACATCTTCGCAGCCGCCCAAAATAGTCCCTTCACCGGAAAGCCAGGCCGCCGCATGGGTAGAACCGGTCAATTGGCCGATGTGCTGCACGTCTTTGAGTTGCTTTAATGCACCGTCCAGGTGATTCAGCGAGAAAGTCTGCGTAAAGGGCAGCGGTGTGACCGGCTTGCCGATTTCTTCCAACTGTTCGACACCACACACGCCGCAACCGGTACGGCCGTTCATGGCGCGGCGGCTGGAGAGTTCAATCTGGACTTCAATACCATTTGCACGTCCATGCCGTAAATCTCTTGTGGTGACGTGATGATGCCTTACGACAGGGAAAAACCTAACGCAAAGGCTTCCAGATCTTTTGGCGTAGCCATCATCACCACATGGGAAATGCCGTTGTACACCAGCGCGACGGGTACTTCTTCCGCCAGCCAGTCCGTTTTGGCCTGAGACAAGCTGCCTTGATGGCGTACCGTTCGCTGGCATGCGCCCTCGAGCGCAGGGATCGCTTCTTCCACGTGTTATCCCCATAAGATATTCATTCTGGAGTAGAAAGCCATTATTTCACCCCACCGGGTGTGATGCGAGTTTTATCGTGGCACGCGGTGTTTTGCCTGCGGTTCAGGGCACAAAAAGGGGGGCAAAGTGTGCGTTTCCTCGAAGAGTCGCTAAACAGCGCGGCATGAAAGCCGATTTGTGTATACGCTTGGTAGACCGTCCTTGATGTTAGCAATTTTTTGCATATTGGCTCTGTTTTCATCGCGGCCTGGCCGCGTAACCCTACGGCGAAGAACAGGAGACCGCAATGGCACATCACACTTCTGAAGACCGGGTCGCGCCAGGCACCTATGCTCATCCCCTCAATCTGAAAAAGCGCTATGACAACTTTATTGGTGGCACCTGGGTGCCTCAGGTCAGTGGCGACTATTTCATTAACCTGACACCTGTCACCGGGCAACCCCTGTGTGAAGTCGCCAGCTCCGGCATGCGCGATGTCGATCATGCGCTGGATGCCGCCCATAACGCCAAGGCAGAGTGGGGCGCGATGTCGGTACAGGATCGCGCCTTGCTGCTGAACCGGATTGCGGATCGCATGGAGGAGAACTTGGAACTGCTGGCGTATGCGGAAACCCGGGATAACGGGAAACCGATTCGTGAAACCATAGGGGCTGACGTGCCGCTGGCGATCGACCATTTCCGCTACTTTGCCGCCTGTGCCCGCGCGCAGGAAGGAGCGATCAGCGAAATCGACAAGGATACGGTCGCTTACCATTTTCACGAACCACTGGGCGTGGTGGGGCAGATTATTCCATGGAATTTCCCCCTGCTGATGGCTTGCTGGAAAATGGCGCCAGCGCTGGCGGCAGGCAACTGCATCGTGCTTAAACCGGCGAAATTGACGCCGCTGTCCGTGCTGATGCTGATGGAACTGATTCAGGATTTATTACCGACGGGCGTGGTCAACGTGGTGAATGGCTCTGGCAGTGAGATTGGTGAGTATCTGGCGACGTCGCCGCGCATCGCGAAAGTGGCGTTTACCGGCTCCACTGAAGTCTGGCAGCAAATCATGAGCTATGCGGCGCGCAATGTGGTGCCCGTGACGCTGGAATTGGGTGGGAAATATCCCAATATCTTTTTTGCTGACGTGATGGACAAAGAAGACAGCTATTTCGACAAAGTGTTGGAGGGCTTCACGCTGTTTGCCTTTAATCAGGGGGAAGTCTGTACCTGTCCAAGCCTGGCATTGATTCAGGAATCTATCTACGACCGTTTTATGGAACGGGCAATAAAACGGGTTGAAGCCATCCGCATTGGTAACCCACTGGACAGCCAGACCATGATGGGGGCACAGGTATCGGAAGGCCAGTTGAAAACCATCCTTGATTATATTGAGGTGGGTAAGCAGGAAGGCGCACGGATCCTGACCGGCGGGCGGCGCAAAGCGTTGCCAGACGCATTGACGCAGGGCTACTATCTGGAGCCGACCGTGTTGTTCGGAAAGAACAGCATTCGTGTGTTTCAGGAGGAAATTTTGGCCCGGTGCTCGCGGTCACCACGTTTAAAACCATGGATGATGCGCTGGAGATCGCTAACGATACCCACTATGGATTGGGGGCAGGGGTGTGGAGCCGTAACAGCAACATCGCCTATCGTATGGGACGCGGTATTCAGGCTGGGCGCGTATGGACCAACTGCTACCACGCCTATCCGGCACATGCGGCTTTTGGCGGCTATAAACAGTCAGGCATTGGCCGTGAAAATCACAAGATGATGCTGGAGCACTACCAGCAAACCAAGTGCTTGTTGGTGAGTTACTCCGACAAACCGCTCGGGTTATTCTGATGGTGTGTCGTTATCGATCTGGTGGTTGCTGACAAACAGTCCCACTGCCACCGTCATTCCTGCGAAGCCGGGAATCTCTTGCAGATGAAACGCATTTCTTCTGACAGAGATTCCGGCTTTCGTCGAGGATGACTAAGTTCGTTGTTAGGTGAAGTTCGGCGGTAGGGTCGTAGCGGCGTAAGCCGCCGACAAATTTGCCTGGAGTAAATTTGAACAGCGTGCGCGCTGGCCCATAATGGCCCCTCGTCGTTATTCACCGGGAAACACGGACATGCCGAAAAGGTTTTGTCATTAGTCTGAACGCCAGTCTACGACTGTCGTTGTATTTTGTTCTATCACGAAGGAATGTTGTGTGAAGATAATTTCTGTGCGTGAAACACCGCGCTGGGTGGCAGAAGCTACGGCTTATTTTCAGGAGCAATGGGCATCCGAAGAGACAATGATGTTGTATCAGGATGCGATTGAACGCTCGCTGACGGCACATAATCCGTTGCCACAATGGTACCTGCTGGTTGAAGACGAGCGGATTGTTGGCTGTGCCGGACTGATTACCAATGATTTTATCAGTCGGATGGAGCTTTACCCGTGGCTGTGTGCGCTTTATGTAGAACCTGACTGTCGTTCTCGTGGTCTCGCTCGCCAATTGATGCGTCATGTCGCCGATGAAGCGAAAAAACACGGCTTTTCCCACCTGCATCTGTGTACCGATCTGGTCGGATTCTATGAGCAAGCGGGATTTGTCTATGCCGGAGAGGGCTATCATCCGTGGGGGGAATCATCGCGCGTCTACTCATTAGCGTTGTGATGTCAGTCGATCGCCATAACAGCATTTCCAGAAGCCCTGCCATTGAGGCATACCCGTATGGGGGCTACCCTTATGTTGTTAAAAACAAAAGGGGAGCCTCATGTCGGACAAGATAGGCTGGGTCGATAATCTACGCGCCGTCGCCTGCCTGATGGTGGTGTTGATCCATAGCACCACCTATTACATTACGGCGGCAGGTATGCCGGGCGAGCGCCATTGGGATGTGGCAAACTTGCTAAATTCCGCGTGTCGGGTGGGGGGTTCCGTTGTTCTTTATGATTTCCGGCTACCTGTTTTTTGGCGAGCGGCGGGCGGAAAAAAACACATGCTGCGTATTGGCTTCTGCCTGCTGTTTTACAGCGCGGTGGCCTTGGCGTATATGGCATTGCTGACACCTATTCATGCAGGCAACGCGCTACGGCTGTTTTGGCAAAAGCCGGTCTTTTATCATCTGTGGTTTTTCTATGCCATTCTGGTTATCTATCTGCTATCTCCGCTAATACGGGTTCCCCCGGTATCAGGACGTTATCTTGCCGTAGTCGTATTGATTCTAGCCGTTGTCGCCAATCCCAATACGCCTGAACTGACGATAGGGCATACCCCGTTGTTACCAATCAACGTGTATATTGTGGGCGACACGTTTTACTACCTGTTGTATGCGCTAGTGGGGCGCGCTTTGGGGACGTTAACACCCACGCGTTGGGTCACGCTGGGAGCAGTGCCGTTGTTTGTTGTCTCCGTGCTGCTGATTGCGATGGGCACCTCGCAGCAGACGTTAGCAAACGACAACTTTACCCAAACGTTCTACCTCTATGCCAACCCGTTGGTGTTTATTGCAGCGGTATACCTGATGATCCTGTTCAAAGCGGCAGCGCTGAGCGCACCTTTGCCCGGATTTTCGTTTATCTCCCGCCATTCTCTGGCTATTTATGGCTTCCATGCCCTGATTATTCATTTTATTCGTACTCGCGATCTGGCCCTGAAAGGTTGGCCGATACTGGATGTCTTTTACGTTTTTTTCTGCGCGGTGGTATGCAGCATGCTGCTTTCCCTGTTGGTGCAGCGATGCGACATCCGGCGTTGGGTTAGTTAATGGATATCGTTCATCTATGGGCGCAACTGCTGGTAGAGCATACGAAACGTTTCTCGTTGCTGCGCATAGCGGGCGAGCTGTGCGGTATCGGGCTGGTGAATCTGTTCCAGAGGCAGCGGTGGCAACAGGTCGGCCAGAGAGATAGCTGGATTCACGGCGCTTTGTGCCAGCCGCGCCGCCCCCAGAGCGGTGCCGACATCGCCGCCAGTGCGGTACTCCAGCGTCTGTCCGCTGATATCCGCCAGCATTTGACGCCAGTACGCGCTGCGTGCACCACCGCCAATCAAGGTGATACTGGAGGGGCGCAGCCCGGTCATGTGCAGCACGTCCATGCCATCGGCAAGCGCTAACCCAACGCCTTCCAGCACGGCGCGCGCCAGTTCTGCCCGGCCGTGCTGGTGGGTTAATACCCAAAAAGCGCCTTTTGCCTGCGTATTATTGTGCGGGGTACGCTCGCCTGAAAGGTAGGGGAGGAACCAGACAGGCGGTACACTGGTGCTGACAGTGGCCTGTGCCATTTCTTCCAGTAATTGCGATACGCTTTCGGCATGGGTCAGTCGGGCTACCCAGTCCAGACACGATGCCGCGCTCAACATCACCGACATCAAAGCCAGGTGCCCGGTAAGGCATGGCAGAAGCTGTGCACCGCATGCTGCGGGTTGCTGAGAAAACCATCGCTGACCGCAAAGTAGACGCCGGATGTTCCCAGTGACAGCATGGCTTGCCCCGCTTGCCCCGCTTGCCCCGCTT
>NZ_JAFJYB010000007.1 GCF_018777385.1 Candidatus Symbiopectobacterium endolongispinus
GCCCCGCTTGCCCCGCTTGCCCCGCTTGCCCCGCTTGCCCCGCTTGCCACAGGCCTACCCCAACGGCACCCGCTGCGTTATCGCCGCCACCGGCGACCACTGGGACGCTATTCATGTTCCAGCGCTGTGCCAGTGCATCAGAAAGGTAGCCGGTTATCTGATTGCCTTCAAACAAGTCAGGCATTGCCTCGCGATCGAGCGAACAGGCAGCGAGCAGCGTATCACTCCAGTCCCGTTTACCGACATCCAACCACATCGTACCGGCGGCATCCGACATGTCGCTGGCAAATTCGCCCGTCATACGCCAGCGCAAGTAGTCTTTGGGTAACAGAACCTTATCAATCTGCCGAAAGCATGCGGGCTCATGTTCCTGAACCCATTTCAGTTTAGGAGCCGTGAAGCCCGGCATAATCAGATTACCCGTAATCTGGCGAGAATCCGGCACCTGTTGTTCCAATGTGTGGCATTGGGCGGCACTGCGGCCATCGTTCCACAGCATCGCGGGGCGTAACACCCTATGCTGTTTGTCGAGCAAGGTAGCGCCATGCATTTGCCCTGTCAGGCCGATAGCCTTAACGGCATGTAAATCGTGCTGTGTTGCCAGCGCTTGTACCGTGGCATCGGTTGCTGTCCACCACGCCTCGGGAGATTGCTCAGACCAGAGCGGATGGGGGCGGGATACCGTTAACGGTGCGCTTTGCGCGGCAATGACGCAGCCTTCCTCATTCAGCAGAAGGGTCTTTACGCCCGACGTGCCGAGATCGATACCCATATACATAATGTGAGATCCTTGTTTAGACCTGCCGATACCGCTGTAATTCCCACCGTGTTATTCCCACGGATAAGTCGCAACATCCGTGAGAATAGGCGACTTTTAACCGTTACTGATACAGGTAGTTGTTGATCAAATTCTCTAACATTTCCTGATGCCCGCTTTGGTGTTTCGGTGCGAGTTGTTTTGCGTGGACGTATTTTGCCAACTGTTCTAGGGAAAGTTTACCTTGCAGGATTTGCTGCCCGAGTTCGCCGTTCCAGCCCGCATAGCGTTTAGCAACCCATTGGTTCAACTTGTCATCTTCCAGCATCCGGGCTGCGACTTTTAGCGACAACGCCAGCATATCCATGGCACCTATATGGGCATGGAACAGATCGTAGCGATCGGTGCTTTGGCGACGCACTTTGGCGTCAAAATTCAGTCCACATGTTGTGAGGCCACCCGCTTTGAGGATCTCATACATGATTAAGGCATTCTCTTCCACGCGGTTCGGGAACTGATCGGTATCCCAGCCCAACTGCGGGTCGCCACGGTTGGCATCAACCGAACCAAAAATCCCCAGCGCGATGGCAGTGGCGATTTCATGGTGGAACGTGTGTCCTGCCAGCGTAGCGTGGTTTGCTTCAATATTAACCTTGATCTCTTTCTCTAAACCGAACTGTTTCAGGAAACCATAAACGGTTGCTACATCGTAATCGTACTGATGCTTGGTCGGCTCCTGCGGTTTCGGTTCAATAAGCAGCGTGCCCTGAAAACCGATTTTATGCTTATGCTCTACCACCATCTGCATAAAGCGGCCAATCTGTTCCCTTTCCTGACGCAAATCGGTATTTAGCAATGTTTCATAGCCTTCGCGCCCGCCCCACAGCACGTAGTTTTCTCCTCCGAGCTTCTGAGTGGCGTTCATGGCAGAAAAGGCTTGTGTCGCTGCCCAGGCAAAAATTTCCGGATCTGGGTTGGTGGCAGCACCGGCAGCATAACGAGGGTGTGTAAAGCAGTTGGCGGTTCCCCAGAGTAGTTTTACCCCTGTTTGCTGCTGCTTTTCGGCAAATTTGTCGACAATGGTTTGGAAATTATACAGATAGTCATTCAATGAACTGCCTTCCGGTGCGATATCCACGTCGTGGAAGCAGTAGTAAGGCACGTTCAATTTTTGGAAAAACTCGAAGGCAATATCGGCTTTTGTTTTGCCAATTCCAGGGGCTCCCATGCCGCTTGCCAAGGGCGTTCAAAGGAGCCGACGCCAGACATATTGGCACCGTTCCAACAGAAGGTGTGCCAGTAGGCGACGGCGAAACGCAAATGCTCTGACATCCGTTTCCCCAAAATTTCCTGTTCGGGATTGTAATGGCGGAAAGCGAAGGGATTTGTGGTGCCGCGGCCTTCATAACGAACACGTTCAATTTGGTCAAAATAGGTTGGCATGGAGAACTCCTTAAGAAAGTCATTCAGCGGGTAAGCGGTCATTGTTATTCATCTTCGGAGGGGATCGACGTTTGCTCAATTATGTTATTTCACACTTGTGTTCAGATAATTATTAAGTGTGCAGCCGATCGCAAAAAATAACGGAGAGAAATATTCTGAATGCACATTCATGAATTGAGGGATGGTTGGGGGCGATAACAATAAAATATGACCGACTTCATAAAATTACGATTAAACCAAAAAACATAATTGCTTGGTGAAAATCTGTAATTGAAGCCGCGCCAGTTAACGGCAACACTTTTTCTGCTTGGTAGCGTTTCTTTCCTGCACGTTAAACGTTAAAAAAGAAAGGTACTCATGATGAAAGTTAAACACTTTTACTGTCAGCCTGTGCCGCACTTGCGTTAATAAGCCATGCCGGATTTGCCAAAGAGGTAAAAATTGGTATGGCAATCGATGACTTGCGTTTGGAACGCTGGCAGAAAGATCGCGATCTCTTCGTTGCCAAGGCGCAAGCGCAGGGGCGACGGTGTTCGTTCAGTCTTCGAACGGCAATGAGGAAACCCAGATTTCTCAAATAGAAAACATGATAAATCGCGGCGTCGATGTCCTGGTTATTATTCCTTATAACGGCAAGGTGCTTAGCAATATGATTGCAGAAGCAAAACGCGAAGGTATCAAGGTCTTAGCCTATGACCGCATGATCAATAACGCGGATGTGGATTTTTACATCTCGTTTGATAATGAAAAGGTGGGAGAGCTACAGGCGAAATATTTGATTGACAAAGTGCCACAAGGTAATTATTTCCTGATGGGCGGTTCGCCGGTGGACAATAATGCAAAACTGTTCCGTAATGGACAGATGAACGTATTAAAACCCTTGATTGACTCTGGGAAAATAAAAGTCGTTGGCGATCAATGGGTCGATGCGTGGTTGCCAGAAAATGCCTTGAAAATTATGGAAAATGCACTAACGGCAAACAATAACAATATTCAGGCTGTCGTCGCCTCCAATGATGCCACGGCGGGCGGTGCGATTCAGGCTTTGGCCGCGCAAGGCTTGGCGGGCAAGGTGGCGATTTCCGGGCAGGATGCGGATTTGGCGGCGATAAAACGCATTATCGCTGGCACGCAAACCATTACGGTGTACAAACCGATCACCAAGTTGGCAACGGAAGCCGCTGATATTGCCGTTGCGTTAGGGGCGGGAAAAGCCCCAAATCCAACGCCTCGCTGGAGAATGGATTAAAAGCGGTGCCATCGTATCTGTTAGCGCCGGTGCCGGTTGATAAATCCAACATTGAAACCACCGTGATTGCCGATGGGTTCCATAAAGCCGCCGATCTGAAGTGATTAACTGGCCCCGAGTGTCTTCTGACACCGGGGCTTAGGTTGGCTGCGTTACCGGGTGTGCGGCGTGGGAACGATGGAGGCGAGAATGCCGTTCTTGTTGGAAATGAAAAACATCACCAAGGTGTTTGGCAGCGTAAAGGCGGTGGATAACGTCAGCCTGGCGTTGGAAGCCGGACAAGTATTATCGCTGTGCGGTGAGAATGGTTCGGGTAAATCGACGCTGATGAAAGTGCTTTGCGCCATTTATCCCTTCGGCAGCTATGGCGGGGATATCCTCTTCGCTGGCGATCCGCTGCACGCCAGCCATATTCGTGATACTGAGCAGAAGGGTATCGCCATCATTCATCAGGAACTGGCGCTGGTCAAAGAGATGAGCGTATTGGAGAACATCTTCCTGGGTAATGAGTGGACGGCACGTGGCATATTGGACAATGATTCGATTTATTTGCGCTGCCAGACCATGCTGGCGCGCGTCAAGCTTGAGGTCGATCCTCATACCCGAGTCAGTGAACTGGGTCTCGGCCAACAGCAATTGGTGGAGATTGCCAAGGCACTTAACAAGCAGGTGCGGCTGTTGGTATTGGACGAACCGACTGCCTCACTGACTGAGCGGGAAACCGCGATTTTGCTGGATATCATTCGTGATTTGCGCAATCACGGTATCGCCTGTATCTACATTTCCCACAAGCTAAATGAAGTCAAAGCCATTTCGGACGTCATCTGTGTGATTCGCGATGGCAAGCATATCGGTACCCATCCTGCCGACTCGCTTAGTGGAGAGCAGATCATCGCCATGATGGTGGGGCGGGAGCTAACCGAGCTTTACCCCCCTCTGAAGCGCATGACATTGGCGAGGAGATCCTGCGCGTCGAACACCTGACGGCGTGGCATCCGGTTAACCGCCATATTCGTCGCGTCAATGATGTTTCCTTAGCGCTGCGTCGGGGGGAAATTCTGGGCGTCGCGGGGCTGGTTGGCTCCGGCCGGACCGAAACGGTGCAATGTCTGTTTGGTGCTTACCGTGGACGCTGGCAGGGCAATATTGTGCTCAAGGGGCAGCCTGTAGCGATTAACGATTGCCAGCAGGCGATGGCGCTGGGTATCGCGATGGTGCCGGAAGATCGCAAAAAGGATGGCATTGTTCCGGTGATGAGCGTGGCGCAAAACATTACGCTGGCGGTACTCGATCGCTTTTCCGGGCTGTTTTCTTCTCTGGATGACGCGCGCGAACAGGATGTGATTCGCCAGTCGATTGCCCATCTTAAAGTGAAAACGGCCAGCCAGGATTTAGCCATTGCCCGCCTGAGCGGTGGGAACCAGCAAAAAGCGGTGTTGGCAAAACGCCTGTTGTTAAACCCCGATGTTTTGATCCTCGATGAGCCTACGCGCGGTATCGATATCGGCGCAAAATATAAAATATATAAATTTATTAATCAGTTAGCCAAAAAAGGGATGGCGATCATTGTCATTTCATCCGAGCTGCCGTAGGTGCTGGGACTGAGCGATCGTGTCCTGGTGATGCATGAAGGGCGTGTAAAAGCCGATTTGGTTAATCACGATTTGACACAAGAGCAGGTTATGGAAGCCGCGCTGAGGAGTGAACAACATGTTGAAAACGCCACCGTCTAATGCCTATGCCGATACCCTGGCACCCAAACAACCGACACCAGCGGGCGAGGCCGTGCGCTGGTTCAGGCAGGTAAATCTTCAGGTGTTTGTCATGATTGCCGCCATTATCGCGATTATGCTGTTTTTCACCTTGATGACCGATGGCTCCTATCTCAGCGCGCGTAATGTGTCTAACCTGCTGCGCCAGACGGCCATCACCGGCATTTTGGCGGTTGGGATGGTGTTTGTCATCGTCTCTGCCGAAATTGATCTCTCGGTAGGCTCCATGATGGGGTTACTGGGCGGATTGGCCGCCATCTTTGACGTGTGGTTAGGATGGCCGCTGACGTTGACAATCGTGGTGACGCTGCTTCTGGGGCTGTTATTGGGTGCCTGGAACGGCTGGCGGGTAGCGTACCGTAAAGTGCCATCATTTATTGTTACCTTGGCGGGAATGCTGGCTTTTCGCGGTATTCTCATCTGCATTACTAACGGTACCACCGTCTCTCCGACCAGTAGCGCCATGGCACAGATCGGCCAAAGCTATCTGCCTGCGGGTGTAGGATTTACGCTTGGGGTGGCGGGGTTACTGACATTTATTGCCTGGCAATGGCGTCGGCGGCAAAAACGGACCAGTCTGGGGCTGAGCGTAACGCGTCCGGTCAGTGACATTGGACGGCAGGCCGTTATGGCGGTGCTGGTGCTGGGCGCGATTTACCTGCTGAATGACTATCGTGGTGTGCCAACGCCGGTGCTGATTTTGACGCTGCTGATGCTGGGCGGAATTTTTATGGCAACGCGCACGGCGTTTGGGCGTCGCATTTATGCCATTGGTGGCAATATCGAGGCGGCCCGCTTGTCTGGTATCAATGTTGCACGCAGCAAGCTGGCGGTTTTTGCCATTAACGGGCTGATGGTGGCGGTTGCAGGGTTGATTTTAAGTTCGCGTTTGGGGGCGGGCTCACCTTCTGCGGGCAACATTGCCGAGTTGGATGCCATCGCCGAGTGCGTGATCGGTGGCACCAGTTTGGCCGGTGGTGTTGGCAGCGTAGCCGGGGCGGTCATGGGGGCGTTTATCATGGCCTCGTTAGATAATGGAATGAGCATGCTGGATGTTCCAACTTTTTGGCAGTACATCGTCAAAGGCAGCATTTTGCTGTTGGCGGTGTGGATGGATACGGCCACCAAGCGCAAGGGCTGACCGTCTCTGATGACATGATGTCAGCGGGTCTCAGGAAACAGGCTGCGGCTCGCATTAATCAGCAAAATATTTTTGCTCACCGTGGGGGTGTGCTATTGAGAAGGGCATCTCCACGGCTGGAGCAGTGAATATGTTTGAAAAACGCTATCGTATTACGCTGTTGTTTAATGCCAATAAAGTCTACGACCGGCAAGTGGTGGAGGGCGTGGGCGAGTACTTGCAGGCCTCTCAATGCGGTTGGGATATTTTTATTGAAGAGGATTTCCGCTGCCGTATTGATAATGTGAAAGACTGGCTGGGCGATGGCGTGATTGCTGATTTTGACGATCGAGAAATTGTTCAGTCGTTGCAGAATGTCGGCGTGCCATTGGTGGGCGTTTGCGGCTCTTACCACGATCCTGATGACTATCCTCCTGTGCATTACATCGCGACCGATAATCATGCCCTGGTGCAATGTGCGTTTATGCATCTGAAAGAGAAATGGCTTAATCGCTTTGCCTTTTATGGATTGCCGCCTTCGGGTGGCAAAGGGTGGGTGCAGGAGCGCGAGTACGCTTTTTGTCAACTGGTCGCATCGGAGCAATATCAGGGCGTGGTGTATCAGGGGATGGAAATCGCACCGGACAACTGGCAATACGCACAAAATCGTCTGGCAGACTGGGCGCAAGCCTTACCGCAACAAACCGGCATTATCGCCGTTACGGATGCTCGAGCCCGCCATTTGTTGCAGGTGTGTGAATATTTGAACATCGCGGTGCCGGAAAAACTCTGTGTCATCGGTATCGATAATGAAGAGCTGACGCGTTATCTGTCTCGGGTGGCGCTCTCATCTGTTGCGCAGGGTACACGGCAGATGGGCTATCGCGCCGCCAAATTGCTGCATCAGTTGTTACACCATCCGGTAGCACTACCGCTTCAGCGCATTTTGGTTCCTCCCGTGCGGGTGGTAGGGCGCAGTTCCACCGATTACCGTTCGGTGCACGACCCGGCAGTGATTCAGGCCATGCACTATATTCGCTGCTATGCCTGTAAGGGTATTAAAGTCGAGCAGGTGCTGGATCCGTCGGCATGTCGCGCTCCAATCTGGAAAAGCGCTTTAAAGATGAAATGAGGCAGACCATTCACGGTGTCATTCATGCAGAAAAGTTGGAGCGCGCAATCTGCTGGTGTCAACTTCACTGTCGATCAACGAGATCTCGGTGATGTGCGGTTACCCATCGCTGCCCTATTTTTATGCGGTGTTCAGGAAAGAGTACGATTTGACGCCGAAAGAGTATCGCGATCGTTTCGGTGAAGATATGAATCGGTGAAATGCCCGGCCTCGTTCACGATAGCCGGGCTAGCGGTTTTTTAGGCCGGTACGCGCCAGTGATCGTAATAGATATGCTCGATCTGGAAGTTGGTGTCTTCAACATCGCCGGTCAAACGGCAGGCAATGGTGCCCGCGAAGTCGAAGGCAACACCCAACCCTTTGCCACTGATCAGATTGCCATCTTCTACCACGTTCTGATCGACATAGACGCCGTCCGTGACATCCTTCCAAAGATCGCCAGAACAGACATAGCGTCGGCCTTTTAGCATTTTGTTGCCGCCCAGCACGCGCGCTGCCGCAGAACAGATCAGGCAGATCAGTTTCCCTGCGTCGTCATGACGGCGAATAAACTCGGTGACCAGCGGGTTTGCTGCCAGACTCAGCGTACCTTGCAAGCCGCCTGGGATCACCACCGCATCGAACAGTTCATCCATGCTTCTTTCCAACAGCGCATCAGCAAACATGCGAATATTGTGGTAGCTGCGCAGTTCCAGCATGTCTTGGCAGGACAGCATTTTCACGCCGATCTTCATACGGTGCAGGATATCTATCACCATAACCGCCTCTGCTTCTTCAAAGCCTGGCGCCAGCAGGACGGCGACTTTCTTAGACATAACATCTCCAGCAAATAGGCAAGGGAAACCATAGTTCGCCGAGAATAACAAAGATTTATCATTTAAATGAAACATTGTTTTATTATTTGGTTTCCCGTCGCGTAAATCTATTTTAGCCGCTGGATTGGCAGTGAAATGGCGGTATAATTGCCTGCTGAGTTTGTTTCCTCCCCGAGCTGTTCTTCATTGCATATTCTCTGTGGTAGAAATCCATAGATACCGTTACATTCAAAGGTGGCTTAGCGACATTGACGGTTTTTTGCAGAAATCATCACTGGGCTCTTCCTGTCGCGGCAAAAAGATGTTTAAATTATAACTCATTTATTTTGCATAAATATGCATTTGTTGGGTGACGAACAGTATCGGTACATGTGCGTGCCGCCACACGTATAACGATCTGATTTTTTCTCATCAATGCATGGCGTAACATATAGTGGTGTGGCTGTTAAGCTTCTCTCCATAAGTCTATCGAGCAGGGATTTATTTTATGACGACGATTTTCAAGCACCTTCCGGCAGGTCAGCGTATTGGCATTGCGTTCTCCGGAGGCCTGGATACCAGTGCAGTGTTGCTGTGGATGCGTAAAAAAGGGGCGGTTCCCTATGCTTACACCGCAAACCTGGGACAACCGGATGAGGATGACTATGAAGAGATCCCTCGCCGCGCAATGGAGTATGGCGCAGAAAATGCCCGTCTTATTGACTGCCGCAAGCAGCTGGTTGCGGAAGGCATTGCCGCGATTCAGTGCGGTGCTTTCCATAACACCACGGGTGGCCTGACCTATTTTAACACTACCCCGCTGGGCCGTGCGGTAACCGGCACCATGCTGGTCGCGGCCATGAAAGAAGATGGCGTGAATATCTGGGGTGACGGTAGTACTTATAAAGGTAACGATATCGAGCGTTTCTACCGCTACGGTCTGCTGACCAATGCTGAACTGAAAATCTATAAGCCGTGGCTGGATACGGATTTTATTGATGAACTGGGCGGCCGTCAGGAGATGTCCGAGTTTATGGTGCAGTCTGGCTTCAACTATAAGATGTCCGCAGAAAAGGCCTACTCGACCGACTCCAACATGCTGGGCGCAACGCACGAAGCGAAAGATTTGGAATTCCTGAACTCCAGCGTGAAGATCGTTAACCCGATCATGGGCGTCAAGTTCTGGGATGAGAACGTCAAGATTGCGGCAGAAGAAATCACGGTACGTTTTGAACGCGGCTATCCGGTGGCGCTGAATGGCAAAACTTTTGCCGATGATGTGGAACTGATGCTGGAAGCCAACCGCATTGGCGGTCGTCACGGTTTAGGCATGAGCGATCAGATTGAAAACCGTATTATCGAAGCGAAGAGCCGTGGCATCTATGAAGCCCCCGGCATGGCGCTGCTGCACATTGCCTACGAGCGTTTGGTTACCGGTATTCATAATGAAGATACCATTGAGCAATACCATGCGCACGGTCGTCAGTTGGGCCGTCTGCTGTATCTGGGGCGTTGGTTCGATCCGCAAGCACTGATGCTGCGTGATGGGTTGCAATGCTGGGTGGCCAGTGCGGTCACCGGTGAAGTGACGCTGGAACTGCGTCGCGGCAATGACTATTCCATCCTGAATACAGTGTCGGATAACCTGACCTACAAGCCGGAACGTCTGACGATGGAAAAAGGCGACTCGGTGTTCTCACCGGATGACCGTATTGGTCAGTTGACGATGCGTAACCTGGATATCATTGATACGCGTGAAAAACTGTTCAACTACGTCGAAACCGGGTTGCTGTCCTCCTCTGCGACGACAGGCTTGCCGCAAATGGAAAGCGTGGAACAGTTGCAGGATAAGAGCAGCAAATAACGCGCTGCTGGTTGCATTCCTTTTCAAGAGGGCACCCTCGGGTGCCCTCAGCTTGATGGCAAAGTTACTACCCCTTGTCATCCTCGGCTAAAGCCGGGGGATCTCTGTGAGAATAATCGCGTTTCTTCAGCAAGAGATTCCTGCCTTCGTGGGAATGACGGTGGGAGTTGGGCCCTTTTTTGTTGCTACACGGTGGTCAACAAACGACCGCTGTCACACTTCCAGTCGAGCCACCTGTTACTGTCATCGCACACAAAACGTTGATTATGTGAGTGATTGCACACTTTATCCCAATAAGTCACTCCTCGGATGCCGAGCGTCGGCTTCCCGTATGTTTTACCTATGGGGAAATGCTTATGCTCATTTCAAGGTCAAGATGCGGCGATGTCGCATTCCAGACTGGCCGCCAAATGAAGAAGGCGCTGCGGGTCGAGCAGTAGATGAAAGGTATAAGGATGCTGTGTGCCCGCCGTGGAAAACCAGGTTTCCAGCTCGGCGATGAAGTGACGCAGCGTATGTAACTCTTGCCGCAGTTGTTCATGTTGCGTGGGGGTATTGCCGTATTTGTGGATCCACAAGCGGAGTGCAAAAGCATGGGTAATGTGGCTGTAAGCGCGGGTATACCAGAAGGCGCGCTCCCAGCTAGCGGTGAGCGTGAGTTTAAAGGCGTCAGTGAGCGGCATGGCTGGTAATTTTTTGTCCACCTGAGCGCGCAGTTATTCTGCCAGAAAACGAGATTTCTGTTTTTCCAGGATGATGGGCTGCATTTGCTGCTCACCCACGGCCTCATCATCCGGTGGCATCAGCGGCTGAAAAGACTGAGACCAATTGGCACTGCCGGTATCCATATGCAGCAGTTGCAGCGCCTGCTCAAAGTCATGCGGGGGCGGCTATGGCGTTGCAGCAGTCGTCCCAGCAGGCTGGGCGTTTTACACATCCAGTCGTGGCTGGAGGTATAGATGGCAAACAGATCGTCAATTTCTTGCTGTGATAGAGGACGCAGGACGCAGGGCGTAGGCTTCGAGCCATTCGGTAAACAGCGTTTGCGGTGAAACTGATGGCGCGCGGATCAGTCGCGAGAGTCCGTACAGATTCAGCTCGTTGACTGAGCCCAGCAGCGCATTATTTGGGAGCCATTCCCAACTCAGGCGTGCTGTGATCGCCTCAAGCTCGTCGCCCAGCGTTTGGGAGGCCCAGTGAAGACGCTTTTGCAGTTCGTCTAACAAGCAACAGGGGGGCAGCGTCCAGCCGTATTCGATGCCCCACAGATCGAATCCCACCCACTTACGGGAGCCACTCAGGCGAGTAAGGGTGGGATTGTTGGCAAATCCGGGACGATAGTCCAGTTCCGTCGCTTTTACGGAGGCGCGTACATCATTAGGCAGCACATCCAACGCCATCTTTAACTGCTGGCGGGGCCACGCTTTGTCCTGATAGTCGCGCAGTACCAACTGACAGCCGCGTAAACGCAGGCCCTGGTAGAGGCGTTGCAGCGACGATTCCTACTCCGTCTGGTGCACGCTAGGTGTGGTGAGCGAGAGGCGCAGGCCGCGCACGGTGGGCAAGTGGCTCAGGATTTCCGGCAGGGTTTCGCCGAAAAAAAGGTTAAGAAACGCCGCATCGTTTTGTGGGTCTTGGGAAAGAAAGAATTCGGGAAATTTACGGTGCAGGTCGTGACAGTCTGGCGTCGCTTCGCCCTGAAGCCACAGTTGAATGTGGTTCTCTTTGCAATAACGCGCAACGTTTTGCAGATAGTGCAGGGCATTACTACGAGCGAGCAGCAAATGTTCCACCGTGGCGGGTGGACACCGCGGTGAGGGTTTGGCCAACAGCGCGAGCAGCGTTTGCTGATGCAGAATCAGCCCATTGAACTGGAACTTTTTGAGATGGCGCATTTTGAGATGGCGCATGATGTCGGTAAACGTCTCCCACTGCCAGATGGCAGGGGTGTTTACCTCAAGAAATAACAGCGGTACCGGGTTACCCATGGCGAATCTCCTGCACGCGTCCTGCTCGCTGATACCAGCATGCGGATAGTAGAACGGGGGGAGGGGGAGTCAATCGCAGGCGGGCTAATCGCGGTGTAGTCAATGAGCGTAAAAGAAGGGAGATGAAGATGAAGACTTATGCACTGGTTGGCACCGGTGGCCGTTCGGGGATGTACCTGGAAGCGATTGCGACCACCTATCGGCAGTCAGCGCGTCTGGTGGCGCTCTGTGATACGAACCAGACGCGTATGGATTATGCCAATCGCAATCTGGAGAAGTGGGGCTATGCGCAGGTAGCGACCTGGAAAGCCGCGGATTTTGAGACGATGATCGCGCAGCATCGTCCTGACATTGTGATCGTCACCAGCGTGGATCGCACGCACGATCGCTACATCATCCGCGCGATGGAGTTGGGCTGTGATGTCATCACGGAAAAGCCAATGACCATTGATGAAGAGAGCTGTCTGGCGATCGTTGATGCCGTAGAACGCACCGGTCGCGATCTGCGGGTAACGTTTAACTATCGCTATGCGCCACATCACAGCAAGCTGCGCGAATTAATCCTCAACGGTACGGTCGGTGATGTCTTCTCAGTGCATTTCGAGTGGCTGCTGAATACGCAACACGGCGCTGATTATTTTCGCCGTTGGCACCGCGACAAACGCAACAGCGGCGGGCTACTGGTCCATAAATCCACTCACCATTTCGATTTAGTCAATTTCTGGCTCGATTCCGTGCCGGAGTTCGTTTTCGCCCAGGGTGATCTGCGGTTCTACGGTAAGGAAAATGCTGAGCAGCGCGGCGTGAGCGAGTTCTATTCCCGCTGCCATAACCAACCGGCTGCACGCAACGATCCTTTCGCGCTGCACATGGAGGAGCGGGCGATGCTCAAAGAGCTCTACCTGAATGCAGAGCATGAGGATGGTTACCTGCGCGATCAGAGCGTGTTCGGCGATGGCATCAGCATCGAAGATACCCTGGCGGTAATGGTGAAGTACCGCAACAAAACGCTGCTGACCTACTCCCTCAATGCGTATCAGCCATGGGAAGGGTTGAATATCGCCTTCAATGGCAGCAAAGGGCGGCTAGAGATGAAGCTGGTCGAAAACTCCTACGTCAATGGCTGGGGAGAGCGCAAGAACGAGGGCAGCCTGATGGACTGCGATATCACCTGGTATCCGATGTTTGGCGCGCCGGAACGTATTGAGGTGGCCTATGGACAAGGAGGACACGGTGGTGGCGATGCACTGATCCTGGAAGAACTGTTCGGCAATCCAGGACCCGATCCACTTAAGCGGCTAGCTGACAGCCATGCCGGAGCCATGTCCATTTTGACAGGGGTGTGCGGAAACCTCTCGATGCAACGTAATCAACCGGTATTTATCAACGAATTGCCTGTGGGCAGAAAGCTGCTGTCACGGCGAAACAGGGAGCAATAGCAATGGCGAAAGGCGATGTTTATCAGCTAGAGTACCATGAGTATATCGATGAGGATATCGGCGCACGGGTGACACGATTGACACCCCCGAACGTTATCTGCCACCGCAATTATTTTTACCAGAAATGTTTTCTCGATGAAGGTCGGTCACTGATTTTTGCGGCGGAATTCGATGGGTTTCGCAACTACTACCGGTTGGAACTGGCTAGCGACACAGCTAACGCAAGGTGCAGGTGATAACACGTTTGGCGGATTCCTCTCTCCTGACGAGCAATACCTCTATTACGTGAAGGGAGAACGCGCGCTGATGCGAGTTACCTTGATGGATTTGTCCGAGGAAACCGTCTATCAGGTGGCGGATGAATGGGTAGGTTATGGCACCTGGGTGGCCAACTCTGCCTGCACCAAGTTGGTGGGGATGGAAATCCATCGTGATAGCTGGCGGCCCGTCAGTGACTGGACGGTGTTTCAGCAGTTTTATGAAGAAAATCCGCTCTGCCGCGTGATTCGCATCGATTTGCAAACGGGTGATCGCACCACGCTATTACAAGAAAATCAGTGGTTAGGACATCCGATTTACCGTCCTCATGATGATAATACCGTTGCATTTTGCCATGAAGGGCCACTGGATCGGGTAGAAACCCGCATGTGGCTGATGAACGAAGATGGCAGCCATATTCGCCGAGTCAAATTGCCGGCACCAGGGGAAAGTTATACCCATGAATTTTGGGTACCAGATGGTTCTGCCATGATGTATGTCACCTATGTGAAGGACAGCCCGGTGCGCTATTTGTGCCGGGTTGATCCCGATACGGGGGCCGATGAAAAGATTGTTGCCATGCCGCCGTGTTCGCATGTGATGAGCAATGACAATGGGCAGTTGGCGGTTGGCGATGGTTCCGGCAAGCCCATTGATATTGTTGACAATGACAAGTACGGCGATGCGACAGATCCCTATTTATACCTCTTTAATTTGAAGCACCAACAAACCCACAAAATTGCCAAACACAGTAGTTCATGGGCGGTGCTGGATGGCGATCGTCAGGTTACTCATCCGCACCCGTCTTTCACGCCCGATGAGAAACAGGTGTTGTTCTCCTCAGATAAGGATGGCAAGCCTGCGTTGTATCTGGCCTGTATTCCCGACGCTATTCTTCGCGCTATTCAATGATAAATAAGAGGATTTATCTATGTTGATGAAACCAGTCACGCTTGCCGCAGCCCTGTTGATTGCCACATCCGGTATGGCGTACGCGGAAAACGTGGAGTTGAGATTTTCCTGGTGGGGAGGAAACAACCGCCACCAGGTAACGCTTCAGGCGATAAAAGCGTTTGAACAACAGCACCCAGAATATCAAGGTACAGGCGGAATACTCGGGATGGGAAGGCTATTTATCCCGTTTTACCACCCAGATTGCCGGCGGTCAGGAGCCGGATGTCGTCCAGACCAACTGGAACTGGCTGCCGATTTTTTCTAAAGATGGGAATGGTTTTTATGATTTGCGCAAAGTGGCTAAAACGCTGGATTTGACGCAGTACGATCCCCAGTCGCTGGAGAGTGTGTCGGTTGCTGGCAAGTTGAATGGTATCCCCGTGGCGGCCACCGCACGTAGCTTCTACTACAACCAGAAGCTATGGCAAGATATGGGGGTTACCTACCCCAACAGTTGGGATGAACTAAAAGCAGCGGGTAAGGCGTTCAAAACCAAGGATGAAAACAGCTATCCGCTGGTGCTGGATTACATGGAGTCGTTAACGCTGTTGCATTCCTATATGGTGCAGAAATACAACATCTCCGCGATTGACGATAAAGCGGGGAAATTCACCTATACGCCAGCCCAGTGGGAAGAGTTCTTCCAACTGTATAAAGATTTGGTCGACAGCCATGTTTTCCCGTCAATGCGTGTGCTGGCCTCCTACGGAAAAGCCAATACCTGGGAGATGAAGCCCTGGATTAGCGGGCAATGGGGGGGATCTACATGTGGAACACCAATGCCACCATGTATGAAGCTAACCTACAGCCCCCTTATAACAAACTGGATCTTGGTCCTTTCTTTATGCTGCCGGGAGCCAAAGATGCGGGATTGTTCTTCAAACCAACCATGATGCTCAGTATCGGACGTTCCACCAAACATCCTGAAGAGGCCGCTTTGCTGGTCAATTTCCTGATGAATGAGACCGCGGGTGTCAAGGAGATGGGGTTGGAGCGCGGTGTACCGCTCAGCAACATGGCATACCAGCAATTGGTTCAGGATGGCACCATCAAGGAAAACAATATTGTAGTGGCCGGACTGAAATCGTTTATGGCCTTGCCGCATGCCATTCCGACGCCTCCCCATTTTGATAATCCGCAGTTTGTGGCGCTGTACCATGAAACCATCCAGAAAATCGATCAGGGGAACCTGTCCGTAAAAGACGCGGCATCTTCCTTCGCAAAAAGTGCCGATCGCATCCTGAAACGTGCCACGAAATAACGCCCTTAAAGCAAGTAATGAACGCCCCGGCCATGCGCCGGGGAATGCGGTTTCATCGAGATAGTCAAGGTACGGAACACGATAATGATTACGTTTAGTGCAACACTGACTTGCCAGTACGACGCGCCCTTTTCTCCGTTTAGCGCGGCCGATCTCAACAGAGGCTTGGCATGGCTGAAAGCGAGTGAATTTGACGCCGCGGATCTGTGTATTTCGGATTATCAGGGGATCGATATTGCACGGATAGCTGATGCGTTAGCCTCGCACGGATTGAGCTGCACCACCATTGCCAGCGGGCAGGCGCGTAAGCGAGAATGGCTATCGCTGCTGGCACAGGATCCGGAAATCCTGCGCCGTACGCGCCAGCGTATTTTTGAGCATATCGATGCGGCAGCGGTACTGGGATCTTATGTCACGATTGGCTCGTTGCGTGTGGCGGATACGGCATTGAGCGCAACACGTTATTGCCAGCGATTGGCACAATGGCTCTCCCCTTGTCTGGACTATGGCACGCACACGGCGTGACACTGATCATTGAAGCACTGAATCGCTATGAGGCCGAACATCTTAATAGTGCAGAAGATATGATGCAGTTTCTTGACCTTATTGGCTCACCGCCACAGGTTGGCATTCTGTGGGATGTGTTTCATGGCAACATCGAAGACCGTGATTTTGCGCAGGCCATAGCATTGATGGGGTCTCGCTTGCGGCATGTGCATTTTGCTGATTCTAAACGTGCTTTTCCTGGCTATGGTCACTTGCCGTTTGATGATATCTACCGTCAATTACGGCAGTCTCATTATCAAGGCGCCATTTCGCTAGAGTGTCTTTGCCGACCGTCTGCTCAGACGGCGATTGATGAGTCTGGGTTTTATTCGGCGTTTGCGTCAATTGTAGCGCACATAAGCAGACTAATAGTCTGGTCTTTAAGCTGAGGTATGGTTTAGCATCGGTATTAATTATATCGACTAACGGAGTCTTACGATGAATACGCGTACCATGGCGATATTGCTGACGTTGTCCTTGAGTGGTGCAGTACAGGCTGATGCCACATCATTTTTGGTACAGCAGGGGTTAGCGGGCAAAACGGTTGAACAAATGGTCAACACCATTGACCAATCGACACAATCGCGGTCTCTGCCCTATTCTGCATCGATCAATGCGACCCAATTGATGCTGACCCAAGGGGAGCAGAAGTATGTTTATCCGCTGGGCGACAAGTTTTATTTGTCGTTTGCACCCTATGTGCAGCAAACACACCCTTGCTTTAATCACAGCTTGTCTGGCTGCCAGGGAGAACTGGCCAACACGGCATTCAACGTCAAAATTACTGACAAGCAAGGCACTGTTATTGTGCATAAAAACGTGACGAGCTATCAGAATGGTTTTGTAGGAGTCTGGTTGCCGCGCAATACCGAAGGGACCATTGAGGTAACCTATAAGGGACGTGTCGCTCAGGCACCGTTTGCCACTTATGATGACAGCCAAACTTGTATGACCACGCTACGACTGAAGAGCGTCTAAACACACTGCCGATAATTCCACCTCAGCGCGTATGCTGGGGTGGCTATCACCATGCCGTATCGGCTTTGGTGATACAGCGGTTGCTCCTGTATTTTTTCTTCCTTTTCTGTTACACCTGATGATCTTGTCATCGCACGGTAAATCCGCAATGTCTCTGTTAATAAAAGCCATTATTGGCGCTGTAATTGTTATGCTGATTGGTATTTTGGCTAAGACCAGACACTACTATATTGCGTGGCTGATCCCGCTGTTTCCGACCTTTGCCTTAATTGCCCATTACATAGTGGTAACAGAGCGCGGTACAGAAGCGCTGCGAGCCACCATTCTGTTTGGCATCTGGTCGATCATTCCTTATCTGATTTACCTGATATCGCTCTACTATTTTACTGCATCCATGAAGCTGCCGTTGGTACTGCTATCCGCAGTGGTCTGTTGGAGCGCTTCTGCGTTTGTATTGATCAAAGTCTGGGCGCACTTCTATAACCAGTAGGGTATATCCCGCGGCGATCAGGTTTCTTAAAGATGGGCGCGGATATTACAGAAAGATGGCTTCATTGCTATTACTGCGTCTTCTGCGTGATTTCTTTCTGTTACAGCAAAACGTCGCGTCCTCTGAAGGTGAGGATGAGGCGGTCAGAGCCAGGCTGCGATAATCGTTACTCAGGATCATGGCGCAAATCTTTTCCCACGACACGATATCGTGCTCCTCGGTAGCGCATGCCTCTTCATCCGGTATGCACGTCAGAAAGCCGCGCGAACGGTGCCAACTGAGGTACTGAGCGATGTTGACGCGGAATTGATCTGCCATTTTCTGCGGCATTGAGTTCAAGAGAAATGTGGCATGGTTTTGCCATGCCCCTTCGCTGGGTTTGCGGGCGTTGTCACACGGGCTAGCGCGGCTAAACGTGGCCTGCTGCAGATGGTCTGCCTTACACGGAAAAATTTCTGTGGTTTGTTGTTCGAAAGGCTCCTGTATTTTCATGTTGCTGCGTGGTGCGCCTGAGCGATACATGGGGTCATACAAGGGGTTGTAAGGCGCTTTTGACAGGCTGTTAAATAACCAGACATCTTGCGACTGCCAATCAAACAGAGGATAGAGCGTATGAATCTGGCCGCTGGTCTCTGATGTAGACAGGAGTTCGTTGCCATCTTCGCCATAGCTTTTTTGTGTCGGTTGACTATCGTTATTGGCGTCCTCGTTGGACAGTGTTCCCATGACGAAGGCGAGGGTTTTTCCAGAGGAGAGCCAATTCAGAAACCCAGAGGTAAAATTGCTCTCTGCCATCGCATAATGGTAAAACGGAAAGAGATGTTGATCTGTAATAGTGTCTGCTGGGGGAATTCTCCACCATTCAACGTTATCTTCCCACGATATCCAGGTGCGTGAGTGATAGGGCTGGTTATTTTCAGTTGTGAGCGGCAGCGCAATCCAATAAAAATGTTCAATTACCTCGCGATATAGCTGTTTCAAGCGTTGTATATGCGAAATAGTTTGCGTATATTGAGCTTCCTGATCAATAAACAATACTGTGATTTTCTTACCGTGAGCTTTAGCAACCGTAGCGGCGAGGTGTAATAATACTGTTGAACTTTTCCCTCCAGATAAGGAGATACACACTTTTTCATAATCACTGAAAACGATATCAAGGCGTAATAACGCTGCATCAAAAACGTTGGATATGGAATGTGGCTCTTTCATCTCATTGGCCCTGGCGGTAAAGTTTTTTCTGGGTTGCCGACTGATAGCGAACTGTGACGTTTTTATATTTTGTATAGCTAATGTAAGAAATGAATCTCGTTATCATGTTTGTTAAAAATAACATGTTGACAAAAAGATCTTTCTTCTCTGTTCTGCTCTAACCATTTGATATGTTGTTATTTATTTAGGGTTGATGAATGTGATAACCCTCTGCGTGTGTATTTTTATGGTCGTTAATATAAACTTTTTTTGTCATTTTTCGCTCAATTAATTGCAAATTTTTATAGGGAAATAGTCATGACTTAGCGGTTATTAATGGTTTATTTATTTACTATTTGATAATCGTTGTAATTTTCAGCCAGGGAGCTAGGTACGTGTCAGGCAGAATTTAGTGTTTTCAATGCGCATTTCTATCGTCAAGTCTGAGATATATTTTTCTTTCTTGTGTCTTAAATGAGACGGTGACCGAGTAGGAGCAGACAGGTAGAATCGATTTGGTTTTGTTTTTATTGAATGTAAAATGTCTGTATTCTTTGACATTGACTGATCTCTTTCAGGATATCGGTGAAAATCTCGAATTCTTGGGCTGATATCAGCAGGTATTAAAAACAAGAATTATCTGAATTCATATTTCATTCTTCTGTGATATCGTGCCATATTTTGCTGATGTTTTTTGTGCTGTGAGTGAATTGTTGGCTTCTTGAGTGTCAGGAAAGCGTTGCATTAACGTTGTCCTTGTCACTGAACGCTGCTGCGCTGAGAACGAAAAGACGAAAGCCTCCCGGCAAGGGCTCAGTGAGATTAGGGAGAATGTTGGCGTTTTTGCTAAAGGGCGGCCGTATTGAATGAAGTGATGTGTGTTTATCGCATGTCATGTACTACTCGGTATAAAAATGGCTTACCACAACGTCGTGAGATGACGCGCCGTAAATTAGCTTTTTAACCTAGCGGTAAGCACCATCATTATATGTGATTCCATGTTTGTTAAGGGCGAGAGATCATGTAAATGCAGTACGCTATAGGAGCATGTTTATAATAACCATTAGTGAAAGTATCCCACTTCACTATCTTGATACTTGAGCTACACTTGTTTTAGGTCACCTCGTAGATTGGTGCTCTTGTGCAGAGAAGAAGAATATTCAAATCCTTTCCGCTATAGCTGGATGCGATCTGAACCCGTAGATGTTCATTCGCGTCTTTTCATGATATCGGTCTGGTTGCCCTTTTTTGGATTAGGCAACTTTAGGATGATCAACGTTACGCCTGTGCGGCAAGTGAGAAAGTTAAATCTCGCGATGAATACGTAGCGGAGGATTTATGGTAATAAATAACGTCTTGCTCTTTGGTCAAGATTCGTTTTTCTGTAAAACAGTGTCAGACATATTGCTGAAAAAACATTCAATACGTACATGTAAAAAATTATCGTCAATTTTTCACTCAACTTGTTAGTGATGCCCCATCTCTTATCATCGTGACGGATGATATCTTGGATTGTGAAAGGAAAAGAGAACTCTTCAAGATCAAATGCTATTCGTTGGGTGTGAGAGTCCTGCTGTTCACCGAGGGGTGTGTAGATCTTAGTATTAGTAAAGATCTGTCTGTTGTCTATAAGAGAAACCCCTTCCATCTCTATGAAAATATTATTGATCTGTTTTTTGCGGGTTACCGACTCATTGATTCGAAAGTGGTACCTGATAAAAAGGTGACTATACAGAAAGTGCTTAGCCCAAGAGAAAATACCATCTTGTCTATGATGACTGGCGGTGTAAGTGTCAGGGATATATCAAAGTAATTGAAAATTAAAGAAAAAATAATCATGGCCTATAAGCGCCGATTCTTCGCAAAATTGGGTGTGAGAAAACTTCGAGACTGTATTATACCTTAATCAGAGTTTCACTATGCCAAGTAATATTGTTTTCTATGATTTGGATTCTTTCTTTGTTCTTGGTGCCAAGGCGCTGCTTGATACCTTTGAACCAATTTATATTGCTGTAACACAACAAGATGTCATCGATCTTTTGAAACGGCAGAGTATCGATATTCTCATTATTGATCCTTCGCAGAGAATCTGGATTATATCTAAGGATTTTTTAGCCTCAGTCCGTTCTGTTTCAGAAAAAACAAAGATTGTTTTCTTAATTGAGAGTAAAAATAAAAGCAATTTTTATATCAATAGACTCTGTCCGCATTTGGTAATAGAAAAAAATATTAACCCCGCCATTTTTGTAAAGATATTAGAATTACTTAATATCAGTATCTATGCTAATAAAATATGATGTTATCATTTTTATTCGATTCAATTCTTCAACATGAAGACCGTTTTTTAAGATAAGGTAAGAATCTAGCATGTTATATAATTATGAAGACAAACGCTGCCGATTGTTTGAAGAAAAATTGAGCAGTAAGACAAATATATTGAAAAGTCATTTGTTGCCTCATATGGTGAGGGTGAAAAATACCAAGGGTAAACAGGATTTAATGTCATTTTTCTATGTATCATCTGGATTTATCTCTGTGTATAGAAAAAATGAAGATATTCTTCTTGGACATCTACACGCCCCCGTTTTTTTTGGTGTTAACTTTTTGTATGAAGCCTATTTTCCCGTTTATTTTACTGGAGGCCATGAAACAGTTATTTATCAAGGTGATGTTAATAAATTAAAGGAAATAATAAAAGAGAACCATCTGGAGGAGTGTCTTATCTACGTTATGCTTGCTAACCTGAACGAATTATACCGAAGGGACTTGATATCCGGGAAATCTGACGGCTATCAAGTGATAAGAAGCATATTATTGCATTGTATTGATAAACCTCTGGATTTTAGAATGCAATTTGGCATAGCCTCGATTATTATCAAATTAACAGGGTTGTTCCGTAGCCATGTCATGAGAATTCTGTCCGAGTTGAAAAAAGGGGGATATATTGAAACAAAAGAATGGAAGCTTATCTCGGTTTCCGATTTGCCAGAAAAATTTTGAATGAAAAAGCAAGTTATTGTTTTGATTATAGTTACATCTTAATGTTGTATTTATACAATAAATGATTCTAATCAATGAGTTGTAATTTTTTATCTTTTTATTTATTTGCTCATAATCTCATGGTGGTACTGGGTCATTTTTTGAAAGAATTATCGCTGAGTTTGTTCTACTCTCCTACTGAGTGATTATCGAAACGCTATGATGGTAAGACTGGGTTATAAGAATAGTTTCATGATTTGATGATGGTGTGTCTCTATTTTTATTTACCTGTCATTTCCTGTATTCATTATTTTCGGAATTACAGGTGAAGTGCATGCTTATGCGTGATTCTTTTTGCCATTTACTGCGATTTTTAAGAGCAAACCCTATTTACTCGCGGCGTGTTTTCTTGTTTATGTTAGCTCTGGGCGCCCCGATTTTCTCTTCATATGCACAATCTACTCATCAAATTTTCACTGATCCCGAGCACCTTTCTTTCCTACCTACTACGCTATATACGTTGAAAGTAGGTGAGTCACCACAATCCGTGGCAAAAAATCTGCATGTCAGTATGGAGGTATTGCGAAAATTAAATGAATCTCGGCGTTTCTTATATGAATTTGATGATCTTCAACCTGGTGAAAAACTGATTATTCCAGCGTTGCCTTTGGCATCAAGCAGCATAGATTATCATCGTACCGAGCCTTCCCTGCTAATTCCAGATAATGAACGTTCGTATAAGGTTGCCCAATTAGCCCTCCTGGTTGGCCCTTTTCTTGCGGACGATCCAAGGCGCAATACCGTTATTACCGAACTGCACCGTATTGCTATTGATCAGGCGGGCAGTGGGTTTCAGCATTGGCTAAGTCGTTTTGGTACTGCTCGCGTGCAACTCGATGCGAATAATGCCTCTTTGCTTAAAAAATCTCAGGTTGATTTACTGCTTCCTTTACGGGACCGGCAGGACAATCTTATTTTCACCCAGGGCAGCGTTCACCATATCGATAAACGCGTGCAGGCAAACCTGGGTTTAGGCATGCGCCATTTCACGCAGAGCGCTGTGATAGGGGGCAATGGTTTTATCGACTACGATTTTTCCCATCATCATGTGCGTGCGGGGATTGGCGTAGGGTATTGGCATGACTTCCTAAAACTGGGTGTGGACAGTTATTTACGCCTTAGCAACTGGAAAGCGCCTTATGGCAATGAGCGGGAGAGCGTCCTGCGAATGGGTGGGATATTCGCACGGAGGCCTTTTTACCTGATTGGCCCCAACTTGGTGTGAAACTACTGTATGAACAGTTTTATGGTAAGCAGGTGGTTCTGTTTGGTAAGGACGATCGCCAGCATAATCCTCATGCGATTGGCGCGGGCGTAAGCTATACCCCCTTCCCACTGATGACCTTGAGCGCAGAGCAGCGCAGCGGGAAAGCTGGCAGCAGTGATAGATGCTTTGGTTTGCAATTTCACTATCAGTTTAGTCTGCCTTGGGGGCGGCAGCTTGATCCTGAAGCGGTTCGTTCGACTCGCCGTTTGCCGAGGCAGCGTTACGATCTTGTTACGCGTAAAAATCATCTGGTGCTTGAGTACCACAAGGTGCAACGCCTCTTTTTAAGCATGATCCGCGCAGTAGATGGGTATTCCGGAGAGCAAAAGCCGCTCAGTGTTGAAGTGAATGCCACTGATAAACTCGCTCGCCTGGAGTGGTCTGCACCGGCGTTGATCGCTGCTGGCGGAAAAATTTTGCCGCGTGGATACCAAAATTATGCAGTGGTGTTACCCGATTATAAGGACGGCGGTCAACCCCAGAACTGCTATCGCGTTTGCGCCGTTGCTGTCGATACTCAGGGACATCGCTCGAATCAGGCGAAATCCTGGGTACGCGTTCATGCGCCCGCAATGGCTATGATGCGTATGTCATCGGATACTGCTCGCAGCGCGTTTTCGGTGATGCCGGCTTCAGCCGTGGCAAACAATACGAGCAGTATCAACATCGTCCTCAATCTAAAAGACAGTAACGGTAGATCCCTGAGCAACATGGCCAGCCATCTTTCTTTCCGGGTACTAAATCAGCAGGGGGAGAACCCCCTGCTGGTGAAGTGGCTCTCAGTGCAATCCGTGAAAGCGGGGAGGCTGGACGTTATATTGCCACGGTAAGGGGAACGAAAGCAGGCGTGTATTCAGTAACGCCACGGCTTGATGGCGTGGCGATGGCATCATTATCGGCAAGATTTGCGCTTAAGGCCGATGTGACGACTGCCAAGGTCGAGTCTCTGTCTGCGGATAAATCCTTACTGGCAGGTGATGGCATTGATTATGTTCAGTTTACTGCCTTGATTAGTGATGCACACGGTAATCCTGTTCCTAATGTCGTAGTACAATGGCGTCATTCATTTGGTCACTTGTCAGCCAGCAAGACACTAACATCTGCGCAGGGTATCGCCAATGCCAGCTTAAAAAGTGTTGATAAAGGTAAGGTAACGGTTACCGCCGCTATTAACCATTCCAGCGTGAGTGATGTCAGCGTCAAGACCATAGGATTTATTGAGGATTCCTGGGATATTGCGAGCGAAGGTGTCAGATATCGCTCGGTACCGGTCAAGGGGTATTCATCACTAGGAGTTGTCGCAAAAGCGCCGACCCTTGGCCCCCAGCAATTGGTCTGGTCATCACGTAACGATCAGGCTTTAGTAGCGACGTTGATGAATCAAGCGGATGAAAATCGCTATACGGTGAAATTCAGAGGATATCGCCACTCTGGCTGTAAGCTCAGGCCGCTCAATGACGCGATTAGCTGTGCCAAGGCCGGGAATGGTATGGATGCTGAGCTGGTGTTCTCGGCAGACGATAATGCAGCCTTGCCGCCAGGGAGTTACGTGGGTGATATCCATTTCTCTGCGAGAAGTGGCTCAGGAGATTTTGAGGTGGAATACTTGCTGCATGTGGCGTTGCAGATTGTCAGGTAGTTGCCTGTCCAGGGCTGTCAGCTCGCTGTTACAAATGAAGATTCTTAACGAACTGGAATAACATTCTCCACTAAGTCACGTAAATGCTGTGCTAATTGATCGACGGTTTTCTCGCCAGTTGCTGCCTCTACCGTTAAGTTTTCCAGCATAGTGTCGGTATTACGAATTCTGATACCGTTACGGTAGCGGGAGGTCATGGTAACAAAAAACGCAGTGCGTTCATTCCCATCGTTAAAAATCTGTCCATGAGCGATCGCGACCCAGTAGGTGGCGGCGAGCTCAAAGACATCGGTAGCACCTTCATAATGCGTTCTGTTTTGCACCCGATAGATGAGTACTTCAGCCCTGCCGGTAGCAGGCATGCCAGTAACGCCGGGAAGCCGTTACAATATGCGGTTATGGAAAGCGATAACTTCCTGGGCGCTGATCCCTATCATCGGTTTATCAGCGCTTCAACCGCATGAGCATGACGTTGCATCATCATATCAAACTCGGCATCCAGCTTAGCGTTTTGGTATGCCTCAAATTCAGCCTTGCTGATAATCACTGCTGCGCTACCGTCTCGACGAGTGATTTCAACCGGTTCGCCATGCGTGGCCGCATCCAATACCTCTGAAATCTTGGCCCGTGCCTGCGTTGAGATGTAAGTACGCATGATATGTCTCCTGAAATGTACATTTCAGTTGTACGCTTAGCGCTGTTTGATTCAATGATAAAAATTATATGGTTAGTCATGAGCGTTGATGTTAATCCCTTCCCGTTGTCCGAGAAACGATCTTCGGAAGCGATCAGAACGGCTTGCTTCATTTGTCTTCTAACGATGGGGTTGCTGGCAATAAAAACGCCCTGAAAAGGGCGTTGTGGAATTCAATGTATGCTGCTTGAAATTACTCAATATTCTGGATTTGCTCGCGCATCTGCTCAATCAGCACCTTCAGCTCAATGGCGCTGGCAGTGACGTCGGCGTTGATGGATTTGGAGGCCAACGTGTTAGATTCGCGGTTGAATTCTTGCATCATGAAGTCCAGACGGCGGCCAACGGCTTCCGGTTTTTTCAGGATGTTGTAGGTCTCTTTAACGTGCGCTTCGAGCCGGTCCAGCTCTTCGGCAACGTCAACACGCTGTGCTAACAGCACCAGTTCCTGTTCCAGCCGGTTGTTTTCTAACTGCACCTGCGCTTCTTCCAGCTTGTTGAGCAGGCGTTCGCGCTGCCATTGCAGAATGGTCGGCATGTGTGTGCGCACTTTCACCACTTCGGCACTCACGCCTGCAAGGCGTTGTTCAATGAGCAGTTTCAGCGCGGCACCTTCGGTTTCGCGCGCGGTGATAAAATCATCCAGCGCTTTTTCCAGTGCGGTCATCAACTCCTTGCTGATCGCATTGAGATCTTGCTCTTGCGCGGACATCACGCCCGGCCAACGCAGGATATCAACGGGATTGATTTCCCCCTCATCACCCTGCATTTTGACCCAGTTGGCGGCTTCAACCAGTTGTTTTGCCAACTTTTCATTCAGGATCAAGCAGCCTTGCGCACTCGGGGCGAGTTCAAAACGCAGGTTGAATTCGATTTTTCCGCGCGTCAGACGGGCGCGAATACGCTCACGAATCACCGGCTCCAGACTGCGGAACTGTTCCGGTAAACGGATGTATGTTTCAAGATAACGCTGGTTAACGGAGCGAAGCTCCCACGCGGCGTTACCCCAGCCGCCCTTGATGTCACGGCGGGCGTAGGCGGTCATACTGCGGATCATCGGTATTTACCTGTTTAGCAAGTGATAAGGCGAGTATAACGCGCCCATGGTTTTGCAGGGTAGGATAAAATCAGTTGAGTGGCTGGCGCACAGCAGGATTTCAGAACGCTGCCGCATTATGCCGCGTGAAACAGACCTTCGTTTTGTTGGGCAATCTCCCAGCATTTGTTTTTCATCAGTTGCTTCAGCTGCAATGCGGCGCGTGATTGCGGGT
Organism: Candidatus Symbiopectobacterium endolongispinus; assembly: GCF_018777385.1. Classification (GTDB taxonomy): domain Bacteria; phylum Pseudomonadota; class Gammaproteobacteria; order Enterobacterales; family Enterobacteriaceae; genus Symbiopectobacterium; species Symbiopectobacterium endolongispinus. Next base: position 27,144 of record NZ_JAFJYB010000007.1, read on the forward strand.
TGTCGCGGCGGCTGATCAATGTTACTTCTAACGGCAGCGGCTGTGCAATCGGTACGATTTTCAACATATCGGCATAGCGATGCGCGGTAAACAGATCGACGATACCCGCGCCGCCGCCTGCCAGCACCATATCGGCAATCACCGAGTAGGTTTTAATATATACCGATGACATCGGTGTCAGTCCTTTGGCGCGTAACGCACGGTGCTGCACCTGGCCTAACGGATCTTGCTGCTGCATCATCAGCAGGTTATTGGAACAGAGCCACTCCAGCGATACCGGCCCGTTCTGCGGGCTGTCTTTGGGCAACACTGCGACCATATAGGCTTGAAACAGCGGCTCTGCCAGCAGGGCGGCAGGTACTTGCTGACCAAAGACCAGCGCAAAATCGAGTTGGTCTTGCAGAATATTTTGACACAGCGTGGAGAAGTGCTCGGTAACCAACTCTACGTTGACGCGCGCTTCTTGCTTGTGAAATTCCACCATGGTTGGTGCAACCACCATTTGGCTAAACGCATGCGCCGCCCCCCAGTCGCACCGTTTGTACCCGATTCCGTCTCATCTGCTCCGTCAGTGAACCAATGGCTTGCAGATGGATGTAAAGCTCCTGTACTTCAGGGATCAAGCGCTGTCCTTCGCGGGTTGCCACCATGCCCTGTGCGCCGCGTTCAAACAGGGCAAATCCCAGTTGCTGCTCAGCGTGGTTGAGCACCCGGCTGACGTTCGGTTGTGAAACGTTCAGCAAGCGGGCAGCACCGCTGATGGCGCCAGCCTGAAGAATAGCCTGGAAGATTTCGATGTGGCGTAAGCGCATGGACAGGTGCTCCGTGTTGGTTAGGTCATAATTTCACCTTGAGCAAATTCCATGCAATATCCACGCCACCCGATACTTTGGCCCGTGGTTATTTATCACAGGTGGCTTACAGTACACGCAACCAGTTGCCGTAGCAAATTTTTCCAGCAATGGGCGATCGTATCCACGCCGTGTCAGCGCCTCGACCAGGATTGGCAGTCCTGCGACATCATGCAGATCTGGCGGCACGGTGGTGCCATCAAAATCGGAACCAAAACCAACGCCGTCTTCTCCCAGCTTGTTCAGCAGGTAATAGACATGGCGGACAATCTCTTCCACCGTGGCGTTCGGGTCTTTCTTACCATCGGCGCGCAGGAAGGCAGTACCGAAATTCACGCCGACAAAACCGTTGCTTTCACGAATGGCGTCCAGCTGTTTGTCTGTCAGATTGAGGGACTGAGCGCAGAGTGCGTGGGCGTTGGAGTGGCTGGCAACCAGTGGGGCATCGCTGATGCGTGCGGTCTGCCAGAACCATTTTTCATCCATGTGCGACAAATCTACCATGATGCGTTTGGCGTTACAGGCTTTCACCAGACGCAGGCCGGTTTCCGTCAGTCCGGAACCGATATCGGGCGAAGAAGGGAAACGAAACGGTACGCCGTCGCCGAAGATATTCGGTCGACTCCAGAGTGGGCCCAGGGTGCGTAAACCCGCAGCATAAAGGATATCAAGCAGTTCCAGATCGGGATCGAGCGCTTCTGCACCTTCAATGTGCAACACCATCGCCAGGGTTCCCGTCGCCATACAGTGACGAATATCGGCAACACTGTGGCAAATTTTGGCTTGTCCTGCGGAGGCAGCCTCAATGCGCAACAGCGCGGAAATCATTGAAAAGGTTATCTCTCTGGCAGATTCCATCGATGGTGTCACGTGGTTCACAAACAAACTATCGTTTTCTGGTACATATTTTGCTGGGTCTTTAGGGGATGGGACATAAACGGCGAATAATCCGCCAGCCAGTCCCCCTTGTCGGATACGCGGCAGATCGATTTGACCCGCGGCTGGGCCTTGTAGAAAGGCACTGACCGCATCCTCCCGGTGGGAGGAGTAGAGGCGTAATAAAACATCGTTATGCCCGTCAAATACAGGGAAAGGGCGTTGCGTACCCGTTAGGAAATTGTTAGACATATTCAAAGTTATCGGCTCAGGATGCGATGAAACGGTATTTGCCCCATTAAGGTGCACGTTGCCCCAAAATGGACAAATGATTGCGCAGGGAATGGATGTCCTGGTGCGTTCATTTAAGCTAATCCCGTTTGGCTATGTCAAGGCTGGATATGAAATAAATCCAATTAATTGTTAAATATATCAATAACTTGATTGGTTACTGCTTACCAGGAGACGTTTTCTCGCCGGTTGTGGCGCCGTACCTTTTTTATCCTATCTGAACCTGCACTCCGCTTTCGCTGCCACGCCTCCCACCATGCTGGTGATGGCGATGCAACTGGATAACATGACCAGCCTTGATCCCCATGAAAGTTTTGAAGCGGTAGGTTCTGAGATTGTGGGCAACCTTTACCAGCGTCTGGTAATGCCGAACCCACTGAAACCCAGCGAAGTGAAAGGTGAGTTGGCCACGCACTGGGAAGTGAGCAATTAAGGGAAGACCTTTACCTTCCATATTGATCCAAAAGCAAAATTCTCTGATGGCACGCCGGTCACCGCAGACGATGCGGCGTTCTCGTTACAGCGCGCGGTTAAAATGGATAAAAGCCCCGCCTTCATCATCAACCAGTTCGGTTTCACCAAGGATAACGTGGATCAGCACATCACCGCGCCGGATGCCAGTACGCTGGTGCTGAACCTAGACAAGCCAGCGGCAGAATCTTTCCTGCTCTATTGCCTCTCTGCGCCGGTGGGCAGCATCGTGCAGAAGAAAGCCGCGCTGGCGAACCAACAGGACGGCGATTTTGGCTACGCCTGGATTAAACAGCACAGCGCCGGGTCTGGCCCGTTCACGCTGCGCAGTTGGAAAGCGAGCGAAAGCATCATTCTGGAGAAGAACCCCCACTTCCAGACTGACAGCAAAATTCAGCGCGTGATCATGAAGCACATTACCGATCCTGCGGCGCAGTTGCTGATGCTGCAAAAAGGGGATGTGGATATCGCCCGCGATCTGACCAGCGAACAACTGCGCCCGATCGCCAACGATCCTGAGTTCAGTGTGATCCGTCGTGACGTTTCGACCATTATGTTAATGTCGTGCAACACCACCAATTAATTACTGAAAAAACCTCAGGTGTGGCAGGCACTGAAATGGGCGATTGATTATGAGGCCATTCAGAAAAACATCATTCCGCTGACGCACCGCGTACATCAGAGCTTCCTGCCGGGTGGCTTCCCTGCGGCACTGGACGATGCGCCATTCCATCAGGATGTGGCCAAGGCGAAAGCGCTGCTGGCAGAAGCGGGTTATCCCAACGGGTTCGAAATCACCATCGATCACTGTTCTGCACAGCCGTATCCGGATATTGCACAGGCCATCCAGACTCAGCTGGGGGCCGTGGGGATCAAGGTGAAGCTTGTCTCTTCTGAAAACCGCGCGGTGTTGACCAAAATGCGTGCCCGTCAGCACCAACTGGCGATCACGGCCTTGGGCGCTGACTATTTCGATCACAACTCGAACACGGAAGCGTTTTGCGTCAATCTCGATAACACGGAAAATGCTCGCAGCCGTACTCTGGCATGGCGCTGCGACTGGTCTGACGAAAAATTCAATACGTTAACCGAGCAGGCGTTGCATGAAAGCGATTCCGCCAAGCGCATTGCGCTGTATGAAACTATCCAGCGTGAGCACCGTGAGCACAGCCCGTTTATTTTCCTGATGCAAAACACCTTGCCGATTGCTTGCCGCAAAAACATCAGCGGTGTGAACATGACGGTACTGCGCGATAACCCGTACGATCAGGTGAAAAAAGCCTGATTCCGATAGCAAAACGTATTCTCAGTACGCTGGGCAGCTTGCTGCTCACGCTGTTGGGGTTGTCGGTGCTGACCTTTTTTATCGGTCGCATCATGCCCACCGATCCGGTGCTGGCGATGGTGGGGGACAATGCGCCGGAATACGTGGTGCAACGTGCGCGTGAAGAGATGGGGCTGAATCAGCCCCTGTGGGTGCAGTTTGGCCGCTATCTTTCGCAACTGTTGCGCGGCGATCTCGGCAATTCGATCCTCACGTCCAATCCCGTGATGACGGATATCGCACGTTTCTTCCCGGCAACGTTGGAGTTGGCTACCACAGCTATCATTATCGCTGCGCTAGTCGGCATTCCACTCGGCGTGTGGGCCGCAGTGAGGCAGAGTACCTGGGTCGATCAAACCATTCGTGTGGTTTGTCTGGCGGGGCACTCGTTGCCGGTGTTTGTGCTGGCACTGATTAGCTTGCTTATCTTCTATGCCGTACTCGGTATTGCTCCGGGACAGGGGCGTCAGGACATCATTTTTCAGGATATGGTGCCGCAGGTGACGGGCTTGCTCACGGTGGATTCGCTGTTGGCTGGGGATTATGCCGCCTTCCACGATGCGCTGGCACATATGGCGCAGCCGGTCTTGATCCTCGCCTATTTCAGCATGGCCTATATCACCCGTATGACGCGTACCTTCATGCTCAATGCGTTAAGCGGTGAATACGTCATTACCGCGCGCGCCAAAGGGCTGTCGTCGCGTCGGGTGATCTGGCGTCACGCCTTTCCGACCGTTGCGGTGCAATTGGTGACCGTATTGGCACTGACCTATGCCGGGCTGTTGGAAGGGGCGGTGGTCACGGAAAACGTGTTCGCTTGGCCGGGGCTGGGCCAATACCTCACCACGGCATTAATGAATGCCGACATGAACCCGGTGATTGGTGCCACGCTGCTGGTGGGCACCGTGTACGTGCTGCTCAATTTGCTGGCTGACATTCTCTATCGACTTTGGGACCCGCGCGTAAAATGATTTTTCCTGTCTCACGAGCATGGTTGCTCGACGAAACGCCCGCGACGCGCCGTCAGGCCATCTGGGGGCGACGTTATCGCTTATGGTTGGGGCTACAGGCTAATCCGATGGCAATGATCGGATTGGTGGTGATTCTGGCCGTACTGGTGTTGTCATCCCTCGCGCCTTGGTTGACGTCTTATCAGTCGGGATTTCAGGATCTGGCAAACCGGTTGGCACCACCTTCCGCTGCCCATTGGTTCGGCACGGATGAATTAGGGCGTGATATCTACACCCGTATTCTGTATGGCGGCCGTACCACCCTCGGTATGGTGATCACCGTAGTAGTGCTGACTGCGCCGTTAGGGCTGCTGATTGGCTGTGTCGCCGGGTATGTCGGTGGCTGGTTAGACAAAACCCTGATGCGCGTAACGGATATTTTCCTCTCCTTCCCTCGCTTGATTCTGGCGTTGGCGTTTGTTGCTGCGTTGAAGCCCGGTGTCGAGAGCGCCATCTTGGCGATTGCGCTGACGGCCTGGCCGCCCTATGCGCGCTTGGCGCGGGCGGAAACCATGCAGTTTCGTCACAGTGATTTTATCGCTGCCTGCAAGCTCACGGGGGTGACGCCGTTGCGCATTATCGTGCGCCACATTATGCCGCTCTGCGTGCCGAGTCTGGTGGTGCGTATCACGCTGGATATGAGTTCTATCATCATCACGGCGGCCAGTCTGGGCTTTCTAGGTATGGGGGCGCAGCCGCCTTCGCCGGAATGGGGCACCATGATTGCTATCGCGCGACGTTTCTTATTCTCGGAATGGTGGGTGCCGTTGGTGCCGTGTATCGCCATTTTCATGACCTCGCTGGCGTTTAACTTTTTGGGTGACGGTTTGCGTGACGTACTGGATCCTAAGGAGCGCTAAATGCTGGTGGAAATTGAAAACTTGCGTATTACGTTTGCGAGTCGCACACAGACGTTTGAAGCGGTACGTGGCGTTTCGCTCAGTATTGGCAAAGAGAAATTCGCGATTGTCGGGGAGAGCGGTTCAGGCAAATCCCTGACGGCGCGCAGCCTAATGCAACTGCTGCCCGGCAGCGCGCGCGTGGAGGCGGATAAGCTCAGCTTTGACGGCATCGATTTGCGCAGCGCGTATGAAAAGACCTTACGTCGCATTCGCGGCAAGCGGGTGGGCTTTATTCTGCAAGACCAGAAATACTCCCTCAATCCGGTGATGACGATCGGTCAACAGATCGCCGAAGCATGGCGTGAGCATAAGGGCGGCTCGCACCGTGCTGCGTTGGCGGCGGCGACCGATTTGTTGGAGCAGGTGCGCATTCGCGAACCGCATCAGGTGGCAGCGCGCTATCCGCATGAGGTGTCCGGCGGGATGGGGCAACGGGCGATGATTGCCATGATGCTGGCCCCAGACCCGGAGCTGCTGATTGCGGACGAGCCGACCAGCGCGTTGGATGCCACGGTGCAGGCCGATATCCTCAAGCTGATCGACGATCTGGTCTCCCAGCGCGGCATGGGGCTGATTTTGATCAGCCATGACTTGCCGTTGGTATCGCATTTCTGCGATCGCGTGGCGGTGATGTATGCCGGACGCGTGGTGGAGATGCTGGCCGCCAAAGATCTCCAGCTTGCGCAGCACCCGTATACCCAGGGGCTTTTGGCCTGCTTACCGTCACTGAAACACCCGCGTGAACGGTTGCCGGTAATGAAACGTGATGAGGCGTGGAAAAACGGATGATTACCTTAAATAACTTGCGTATCGCGTTTGGCGCTACCGAGGTGGTCAAGGGCGTCTCTTTTCAGGTAGAGAGTGGCGGCAGTTTTGGCATTGTCGGCGAGAGTGGTTCCGGTAAATCGACCATTCTGCGCGCGCTGGCCGGTTTGAACGATCACTGGCAGGGTGAGATGTTGTTCGGAGGCATGGCCCTCGGCGCCAAACGCGGGCGGGATTTCTTCCGTCATGTGCAGATGGTGTTTCAGGACTCATACGGTTCCTTGCATCCGCGCCAAACCATCGATCGCATTTTACAAGAGCCACTGCTGGTGCATCGTGTTGACAATGCCGAACAGCGCATTGCCAAAATGCTGGATGATGTTGGCCTGCCTGCCGCGGTGCGTTTTCGTTTCCCGCATCAGTTGTCAGGCGGGCAGCGCCAGCGCGTTGCCATCGCGCGTGCGCTGATTGTCGAGCCGGAGGTACTGCTGCTGGATGAACCGACCTCCGCGCTGGATGTGTCGGTACAGGCTGAGATCTTGAATCTGCTGGCAGATATCCGGCAGGAGCGTAAGCTGACCTACCTGATGGTGAGCCATAATCTGGCCGTGGTGACCCACTTGTGCGAGCAGGTGGGGGTGATGCAGCAAGGAGAGATGGTGGAAATCTTGAGCGCGGAGCAGTTACGTGCCGGGCTGATTCAACATCCTCAACCGCTGAGTTGTATGCATTGAGTATCGCATTGGAGGAACCCGCATGACGCTTGATTTGCAGCGGGCGACGGAGGTGGCGCAGTCCATCACGGCACAATGGCAGGGAGAGGGGCAGCCCGGCGGCGCAATTGCGCTGTTTGATAGCAATCAGTTACGGGCATTAAGCTGCGGTGGTCTGGCGGATTTGGCGCAAGGCACGCCGTTTAGCGCGGATAGCGTGGTGCGTTTTGCCTCGGTAACCAAACATTTATTTGCTTCGCTGGTCACCGGGCCGTTAGCGGACGTTATCGCGCTCGACGACCGATTGGCACAGCATCTGCCCCAACTGCGCGGCCCGAGCGGGCAGGTTACCGTTGGTCAGGCGTTGGATATGACGGCCGGGCTGCACGATTTGCGTGAAACGCTATCGTTGCTCTGGCTATCGGTCTACAACGCCACGCAGTCTGATGATTTGCTGGCGTTTGTTGCCGCACTGGATAAATTAAACTATCCGGCAGGCAGTGAGATTTCCTATTCCAATACCGGCTATCGGCTGGTGGAGGAGGCGCTGAAAGCCAAGGGCATTTTTTTTGCTGAACGCTTGCAGCAGCACATTTGCCAGCCATTGGATATTCACCTTTGGGCACCGAAAACCTGGTTCGATATTGTGCCTGGGTTAGTGCCGTGGTATTGGCACAGTGACGGCGGTTGGCAACTGGCGAGTGCCGGGCTGCATCTGTCCGCGTCCGGCAGCGTGCGTTATTTGAGCACCTGGCTGCAAACGCTGTTGCGCGATTAGGGACCGGGGCGCGGGGTATTGGCGCGCCTGACCGCACCGCGACAGCTAACGGATGGTCGCGTGACCGGCTATGGTTTAGGGGGTGCCCATTCACGCTTTGGTGATGTGCATTGGGTCGGCCACGGCGGTTCTCATGCGGGTTACAAGAGCTATTTTCTTCTCGATCCGCAGCGGGGTATCGGGTTGGCGTTGGTGGCAAACCGTGAGGACGTATCCACCTATGACAGCGCACTGCGCATCATGGCGGCGCTGACCGGGCAAGCGTTACCGCAGCCGGGCCATGCGCTGATGCCAGGGCTGTATGTGGCGGAAAACAGCAGCGAGTGGCTGGAAATCAGTGGCAACAACGCCTGCTGGTTGGGCGCAACCGAAACGCTCTATCCGTCAGGAGACGGAGCGATATCGCTCTCCAGCCATTTGCCGATGCAGTTGCGTCAGAAGGGGGTAGTGATTGAAGGTGAAATAGGCCACGCCGCCAAACGCTTTGTGCTGCCACATCGCGATGATTCTCTCGCTCAAGCGCAAGGCCGTTGGTTCTGCCCGGAATGGCGCAGTGAATGGCTGATTGAAGGCGACCGTCTGGTGATGGGGATTGGACCCTCGGCGCCGGTTGCTTCGCTGGAGTGTCTGGGTCAAGTTCGGCTGTTAGCGACCGCGCAGGATGGCCCGTGGGAGAAACGTTTTGCGTTGCATATCGAAGGCAATAACATGACGTTTTTGCTTAACCGCAGCCGGGTGGTTACGGCGCGACGCGGCGAAGTGAACTGGGCGTAAGCTGAATACGCGGAATGCCAGCACAGGGCATTCCGCTACCTGTACATTAGCGGTAAATGCCAACCCACGGGGCTTGGCCTACATAGCCATAACCACGATACATCCCTTCACTGTTGAACGGCAAAGCGATGTTTCCCGCTTTATCGACGGCGATCAGGCCGCCGCTGCCATCCAGAGGCAGCAGTTTTTCCATCACAACGCGCTCGCCAGCCTGCTCTAGTGTCAGCCCGGCATAATCCATTAACGCAGAGACATCATAGGCCGCTACGCAGCGGATAAACACTTCACCTGTGCCGGTACAAGAGACGGCGACGGTATTTTTGTTGGCGTAGCAGCCTGCGCCAACGATAGGGCTATCACCTACGCGTCCGGCCTGCTTGTTGGTCATGCCGCCGGTTGAGGTGGCGGCGGCGAGATTGCCTGCGCTGTCCAATGCCACGGCACCGACGGTGCCATATTTGCGTTCCGGATCAATCGGGTCACCTTGAGCCACATCGCGCCGACCATCGTGATCCAGCACAACACGACCTTCTCCCGCTTGTGCGTGATGTAGCTGTTCACGCCGGGCATCGGTTGAGAAGAAGTCGGGTTCGACCATCCCCAGTCCCTGCTTACGTGCGAACGCCGCGGTAAACATTACGTGCTGGCTCTGCTCCATGACGGCCCTTGCGGCCAATACCGGGTTGCGGATATGGCTGACGCAACTAATGGCACCAGCATCCCGTGTGCGGCCGTCCATGATGCTGGCATCGAGTTCATGGGTTTCATCGTGCGTAAAGACTGAACCGTGCCCGGCATTAAACAACGGACACTCTTCCAACAGCCGTACCGCTTCGGTGACGGCATCTAGCGCACTGCCGCTCTGGCTGAGAATCTGCTGGCTGCTGGCGACAATCGCTTTTAATGCTTCGCGGTAGGCTTGCTCTTTTTCTGCGCTCATGGCGGAGCGGGTTAATGCCCCCGCCCCTACGTGGATCACAATGACTGGCTTGACCATGCCATCTCTCTTTATTAGTTCTGTGTGGTAGCCAGATACGAAAAAGTGCTTAGCAAGCGAACGATATCTGTCATGGTGGGTGCGGTGTAGTGTACCATCACCGCATCACCGCGTTCCACCCCAGGGATCAGGCAAAACAGATCCGCCAGCACCGGTTTGGCGGTCATCAGTTCCAGATGATAGGGCGCAGCAATACGCGACGTTCTTTCACGGTGTGCGCGCTGCACGGCCTGCTGTGCCTGTGTGCGAATTAACTGCTGCGCCGCTGGTGGGCTGAGCGATTCCGCCGAAGTTTGTGAAATGGCGCGTTTGACGCAGGCGTAACCCGTTTGGGGATAATAGCGGGCTATCCACTGTTGCAGGATATTATCGCCGCTGACCAGCCACAGCTGGGTTCCCTTTTCGGCACCGGCGGCGGCATAGATATCGCTCTCACCCATCACTTCATCATTGATTTTCACCCTATAAAAGGCGCGGCCATTGATGGTGTGTGCCAGCACGCCGTGCTCTCCAGCAGCGCTGTGGTAGCCGATGAACATCAGGCCTGCTCCAGTCCGTCCACCATCGACAATACGCGCGGTTTGCCCTGAACCAGACGGGCGCGGGCATCAATGTTCTCTGCCCGCAGATTGGTCATGGCAGCGTGGCTGTCGGCCACCACCACTTCCGTTGCGCCACCGGCGAAAGCGCCGTCAATGGCGGCGTTCACTTCATGCTCCATCAGCCCGCGAGCCAGTTGATACTCGGCTTGTCCGGGGCTGCATTGCTCCGGTCGCATCACGCCGGCGATCCCTTCGATGTCGGCAGAAATAAACACTTTCATGGTTATGTCCTTACGCTAAAACGTGTTGTGCAAGACGGTCTAACACCTGTCGCAACGCCGGACGATGGTGGCCGCGAAAACCGGTCACCGCGTCGGCGCAGAGCAGGGCATCCAGTACGGCATGTTCCGTGGCATCGGCGGCGGCGCATAGCATCGATTCCAGTTTTGCTTCTTCTGGCGGCTGTGGCGTGGGTTGGGTGGAAAACGCGACGGCGATGTCGCCTGAGCCGTGGCCCCAATAGCTGCCCAGACGCCCCAGCCCGGCACCGGCTCGTTTGGCGATACGTCCAAGCTGGCGCGCATCTAGCGGTGCATCGGTTGCCATAATGATGATAATCGACCCCGCATCGCGTTGTGGTGCCAGCTCGGGCAGCAGCGGTTCAATAAAGGGGCCGATGTGCAGTCCGTCCAGTGTGAGCGATGCCAGCGTGCCAAAATTGGCCAGCACCAGCACACCCAGTGTGGCATTCAGTTCGGGAATCAGACGAGATGCGGTGCCGATACCTCCTTTCAGGCCGAAGCAGCTCATACCGCGCCCGGCACCGACGCTACCGCGTGCAAAGTGGGTGTCTGCTTTGCTCAGTGCGGCCTGCGCCATGGCTTCAGTCACCGCCAATGCCTGAATGTCGTTCAGCCAGCCGTCATTGCATTCCAGTGCCAGCGGGTTCACCGTGGGCATCGAGCGCCCGAGTTCAGGATTTTTGGCAATGGCGTTGCGCACCAGTGTGGTAAACAGTGTGCCGACAGCAAGCGTATTACTCAGCAGGATCGGGGTTTGCAGTTGCCCCAGCTCTTCCATCTGCACCAGCCCAACCGGTTTGGCAAAACCGTTCAGGACGGCGGCACCGCACGGCAGCGGCTGCGTAAACAGGTTGTCACCGGGTGGCACAATAGCGGTAACGCCGGTTTGTACTTCGCCCTGCGCCAGCGTTTCGTGCCCGACGCGCACGCCAGGCACATCGCACAGACTGTTGCCGGGACCTCTGGGCATGCGTGGCACGCCGACTTGCTGGTGGTCACGCCAGCGCTGCAATAGGGCGTGCAGGTGCGCCTGTTGAGAAGCCATCATAGGATTCTCATGCATTCTCCAGTTTCGGATCCAGCGTATCGCGTAAGGCGTCGCCTAACAAATTGAATGACAGCACGGTGAAGAAAATCGCCAGACCGGGGAAGACGCTGACGTGCCATTGACCGGCCATCATCATGCTACGGCTCATTGCGAGGATATTACCCCACTCAGGCACGTCTGGCTCTGGGCCAAGACCGATAAAGCTCAGGCTGGCCGCAGTGAGAATACTGGTGCCAATACGCATGGTGAAATAGACGATCACGTTCGGCAAGGTAGCAGGCAGAATATGGCGGATCAGCAAGATGCGATCCGGCGCGCCGGCGCTGCGCACCGCTTCCACGTAGGCGGCTTGTTTCAGGGTTAAGGCGGAGGCGCGCACAATACGTGCGAACACCGGCACGCTGAGCACCGCGACGGCGATAATCACGTTATTCAAGCCCGGGCCGAGAATGGCAACCACCGCGATAGCCAACAGCATACCGGGGAAGGCGAACAGCACATCGGCGCTGCGCATGATCAGCATATCAATCCAGCGGCCATAAAATCCTGCCAGCAGGCCCAGCACAATACCGACCACCATGCCGAGCGTGACGGAAAACAGGCCAATATATAAGGAGATACGCGAACCGTAGATAATACGGCTCATCACATCGCGTCCCAGATCGTCGGCGCCCATCCAATGGGTAGCGGAAGGCGGTGCGGACAGTGCCATCCAATCCGGGTCCATCGGATTAAAAGGGGCTAACCAAGGGGGAGAAGGCCGCGACCAGCACCAAGAGCAGAATAAATCCGCCGGACACCAGCGCCAGCTGGTTTTGGATAAAAGCCTGCCAAAAATCACGCATCGGTGAGCGAATGGCGTCGTTATCCTGCGCAGCGGCGGTCATCGTAGGCTCGGTAGAGTGGCTCATGATCGCTCCTAGCGTAAACGAATGGCTGGGTTAACCACGGCGTAGAGCAGGTCGACCAGCAGGTTGATAACAATAAATTCGAACACGAACAGCATGACCAGCGCCTGAATTACCGGCTGGTCCTGTGTCTTGATCGATTCAATCAGCAGCCAGCCCAGACCGGGCCAACTGAAGACGCTTTCCACCACAATCGACCCGCACAGCAGAAAACCAAATTGCAAGCCGAGCATAGTGATAATGGGGATCAGCGCATTGCGCATGATGTGTTTCCAGGTGATCAGCCGTTGGCGTAATCCTTTGGATCGCGCGGTGCGTACATAATCTTCCTGTGCTACTTCAAGGAAGGCGGGGCGGGTGAAGCGCGCCATTACGGCGGCCACGGAAGCTCCCAATGTCAGAGCGGGTAACACAATATCGCTCGGCTGGTAAACCGCTGACGGAAAAGACCCCAAACGGCATCGCCACAAACTGGATCAGCAGCAATCCGAGCCAGAAAGGCGGCATAGAGATACCGCCGACTGCGGCGCTCATCAGCGTCCAATCCTGCCACTTTCCGCGTTTTAATCCCGATACCACGCCAATCAACAGGCCGAGTATCACTGACCAGGCGAAGCCTGCCAGGGCCAGCCACATGGTGGGCATGAAGCTTTTGGCGATCACATCCATCACCGGTTGCTGCGTGCGATAGGTGATCCCCAGATCGCCGCGTAACAAGCCACCCAACCAACGAATATACTGCTGTGGCAACGGATCGTTGAGCCCTAACAGTTGGCGAGCGGCCTCCACGGCGGCAATCGGGGCATCCGGCCCGGCATAAATCAGTGCCGGATCGCCGGGTAACAGCTTGATAAAACCGAACACTAACAGGTAGACCACCAGTAGCGCTGGGATCATTTCCAGCAAACGTCGGACGATATAAGCAAACATGGCGTTCTCCCCGTGCGATTACTTAAATTCAGCCTGATCGAAGATCAACGAGCCATCTGCCAGCATGTAAACGCCAGAGAGATTTTTCGCTTTACCGACCAGATTGTCCGGCGTACCCAGGAACACGACGGGCGCATCACCCCAAATCACTTTCTGTGCTTCGGCGTAGGCAGCGGCGCGCTTGCCAAGATCGGCGGTAGCCAACCCAGCCATAATGGCTTTATCGGCGGCAGCACTGCTGTAGTAGGCCACGTTATAAGCCGCAGGCACCCAGGATTCGGTGGCATACAGCGGACGCAGCGCCCAGTCGGCATCACCGGTAGATGGCGACCAGCCGTTGTAGAACAGATCGAATTCCGCATCTTTCGGGTCTTTCACGCCGAACAGTTTGGCGTTACGCATCCCGGAATCCATCGGTGTCACGGTGATCTTGATGCCCACCTGTTCCAACTGCTGCTTGAAGAACTGTGCGCTACGGATGTAATCGGTACGGTTGGTGGTCCACAGCTTGAGGCTGATGCCATCCGGATAACCCGCTTCTTTCAACAGCGCTTTGGCTTTGGCCGGATCGTAGTTGTTGCTCGGCGTGGTTTGTGCCTGGAAGAACTGAACGCCCGGTGCCATTGCTGACGTTGCCGGTGTACCCATGCCCGCAAAACCGACTTTCAGCCACACATCGCGGTTGATGGCGTAGTTGAGTGCCTGGCGCACGCGGATGTCATTCATGGGCGGGCGCAGGTTATTCATCGCCAACCAGAATTGATAAATACCAGGGTCACGTTGGACGGCCAGCTTGCTGTCGCTTTGCACCGTGCTTAGCAGATCGGACGGCAGCGGATAAATCGCATCAACCTGACTGGATTTCAGGGCTGCCACGCGCGTGGAGTCTTCCGGCGTCGGGTAGAAGGTCACGCTATCCACTTTTGGCCAGCCTTTCTGCCAGTAGCTGTCATTCTTGACCAGCTTGACGTCTTTGCCCTGCTGCCATTCTGTGAATTTGAACGGACCGGTGCCGACCGGGTGGACGCGCAGTTGTGCTTCATTCGGGTATTTCTTCAGCGCTTCCGGGCTGTGCATCACGGCAGACGGGCGTGCCAGTGTGTTGACGAAAGCACCGAATGATTTGTTCAGTTCAATCTTCACCTGCGTCGGAGACAGCACGGTGGCGGTTTTTACCATATTGAACAGGCTATTACGTTTTAAACCTTTGCTCTGATCGGCCAGGCGATCCAGGTTGGCTTTGACCGCTTCGGCATTAAAGGGCGCGCCGTCTTGGAAAGTGATGCCTTCGCGTAGCGTGACCACGAACTCGGTAGCATCGTCATTGCTGGTGTATCCGGTTGCCAGACGCGGTACCAGTTTCATTTGATTATCAAACTGGAACAGGCGCTCAAAGATACCGCTCTGGATGGAGTAGCTCAGAGTATCTGAGGTGTCGTGCTGGTCAAGCCCGGTAATATCGGCATAGATAGAGATGCGCAGATCTTGTGCCTGAGCCGCAGCGGCCAGACAGAGTGAAAGCTCGATGGCCAGCGCGGAACGATGTCGTAGTGGCTTCATGTTGTGTCTCCCGGTTGTGAATGGGTTGTCTTTGTTCTTGTTTAAAACTGCTTTTTCATCAATGTGTTTTCATTAATGACTGTCATTGGCGACCCAGTGGTGCGGGCCGACTTGTCGATAGGTCATTTTGTTGACCTCTTCGCCCGCTTTGCGCAGTGGAGAAGGGATCTCGCTGTCATCAAACTGGCGCACGCTGCGTTGCTGATGGTCGGCAATTGGTACCGATGCCAGCAAACGTTGCGTATAGGGGTGCTGAGGGTTGTTGAACACCGCCTGACGCGGGCCGATTTCCACAATCTGGCCGAGATACATCACGGCAACGCGGTTGGCGATGCGCTCCACTACTGCCATATCGTGAGAAATGAAAATCCATGACACGCCGGTTTTTTGTTGCAGATCCATCATCAGGTTCACCACCTGAGCCTGGATCGAGACATCCAGTGCGGAGACGGCTTCGTCAGCAATAATCACCTGCGGTTGCAGCGCCATGGCACGGGCGATGGCGATACGTTGGCGCTGGCCTCCGGAAAACTTGTGCGGATAGCGGCGGGCGTGTTCAGGAGGCAACCCGACGCTTTTCAGCAGTTCCTGCACGCGGGGCGTTGCGTCCTCCAGCGATCGGACCAGCCCATGCAGCAGCAGCGGTTCGGCAATGGTGAGACCGACGGTTAAGCGCGGGTTCAATGACGCATACGGGTCTTGGAAAACCATTTGGATTTCGCGGCGCAATGGCAAAAAAGCGCGATCGTCCATCTGGGAGATTTCATTGCCCTGAAACAGAATGCTTTCTGATTCGCTTTGAATCAGGCGCAGCAGTGCGCGCCCGGTGGTGGATTTTCCGCAACCACTCTCCCCGACAATCGCCAGGGTTTCACCGGGCCACACGCAAAAATCAATCTGCTCGACAGCGTGTACGCGGTGCGTGACAGCGGAGAAAATGCCGCTGCGGATCGGGTAGTAGACGCGCAATCCACGGATATCCAGCAGCGGATCGGCGTCATAGAGCGCGGTTTTCTGTTCGCTATCGCTGGACTGTTGTTGTCCCAGCAGCGGAAAATGACGCGGCCAGGCGCTGTCGCGCATATCGCCCAGCTTTGGCACTGCGTCTAACAAGGCTTGAGTGTATGGGTGTTCCGGATGCGCGAAAATTTGCTCGACCGTACTTTGTTCCACCACTTCACCCCGGTACATCACCACCACGCGATCGGCGATTTCAGCCACTACGCCCATGTCATGGGTAATAAACAGCACGGCAGTATCACTTTGCTGCTGGAGATCGCGCAGGATGTGCAGAATGCGCGCTTGCACGGTGACATCCAGCGCTGTGGTGGGTTCATCAGCAATCAGCAACTATGGTTCACACACCAGCGCCTGCGCAATCATGACACGTTGGCGCATGCCACCGGAGAGCGAGGCTGGGTAGCTTTTCATCACGCGATCCACATCGGCGATGCGCACTTTACGCAGTAGCTCGCGCGCTTTTTTATCCGCCGTGGCGGCATCGCAAAGCTGGTGATCGCGCAGCGCTTCCGTTAGCTGATCACCCACCTTCAACACCGGATTGAGTGAGGTCATCGGTTCCTGAAAGATCATCGCCATATCGCGCCCACGCAGTTGACGGCGATCGTCCTCTTTCATATTCAGCAGATCGTGGCGTTGTCCGTGGCGGGAATGGAAATGGATGCTGCCGCGCTCAATGGCCGCCGAGTTGGCCAATAGGCCCATCGCGGTTAACGACGTAACGGATTTTCCCGAGCCGCTTTCACCCACAATGGCGACGATTTCCCCCTTGTTGACGGAAAACGAGACGCTTTTCAGGGCGATATGTTTGCCCGACCTGCCGCTGAAGCTGACGCTCAGGTCATCGATCTCCAGCACCGGCATGGCGGTTTGTGGGGTGCTGACGCCGGGTGCGGGGTGGCCTGTGCGAGTTGCGTCATGTGGACTCCGGTTAACAGTGTGGACTCTTGCTGTGTCATAGCCAGATACGTCCGTGGTGATAAGTCAGATAGGGTGAGCTGTCAGCGGCTAGCCAGAGTGGGCCATCCAGATCGACATAGTCGGAGGCGGCGGCGACCGGTAGTGCGGCTTCCATCGCCAGTGAAGAGCCAACCAGGCAACCGACCATCAGTTTTAGTCCGTGCAGTCGCGCCTCACGCACCATTGCCAGTGCTTCTGTCAATCCGCCACATTTATCCAACTTGATGTTGATCATCTCGTAACGGCGGCGGATACCTGGAATATCGCTAGCGTGGCGGCAGCTTTCATCGGCGCAAAGTGGAATATGGTGCGAAAAACGCAGTAACTCCTGATCCTTGCCTGCCGGTAACGGTTGCTCAATCAGCGCGATGTTATAGGGGAGCAGTGCGTGACACAGGCTGAGTAAATCGAGCCCAGCCCAGCTTTCCGTGGCATCGACCATCAGAGTGGCTCGTGGCGCGGCGTCGCGCATTGCGGCGATTTTCTCAACGATGTCGCTGCGATCCAGCTTGAGCTTTATCACCTGCGCGCCGCGTGATATCGCATCGCGGGTCGCCGCCACCGTGTTTTCCAATGACGCAATGCTCAGCGTTTCCGTGGTGATCAAAGAGGCGTGCGGTTGTATCCCCACCTGCTGCCATACGGTTTGTTTATGCAAGGCGGCATTTAAGCGCCACAGTGCGCAATCGAGTGCGTTACGTGCTGCACCAGGAGGGAGCAGCGTTTGGATTTCATCCCTTGACGCACCGCGCGTTACCGCACCACGTACGGCGTCAAGTTGGCGGCAAACACTGGCGGCAGACTCTTGATATTCAAACGCAGGCGTACATTCGCCTAAACCGATAAATCCCTATTCTTCAACGGTAATCCTGACTACGCTTACGGCATTGCGCAGTTCCTGCGCACGCTTGCACGGGCGTGCCAGAGAGAGTTTGACGGTCTCAACCTGCATCTGGCGCATCTCGTGTATCCCTCTGGTGAATGAATAATCAAAACTATTTCATGCAGGGGAATGACTGACGAATACTTGTTTATCGGGAGGGCATAACCTCAGGCTATACCCTGATGCAGACGCCAACACTCCCCTGCCGATATCGCGAAACGCGCGGCAGCTAAAGTAGGAATTGTTGTCCGAAGGCCGTATAATGCGCGCCAATCAACAGAGCATAACCCGGAGAATCTCATGCGTCCGTCAGGCCGAAGTGCACAACAGGTGCGTCCCATCACGCTAACGCGTGGCTATACCAAGCATGCGGAAGGTTCCGTGTTAGTGGCGTTCGGCGACACGAAAGTGCTGTGTAACGCGACGGTAGAAGAAGGCGTGCCGCGCTTCCTGAAAGGGCAGGGGAAAGGCTGGGTGACCGCTGAATACGGCATGCTGCCGCGTGCGACCCATAGCCGCAATGCGCGTGAAGCCGCCAAGGGAAAACAGGGCGGAAGAACGCTGGAAATCCAGCGCCTTATCGCGCGTTCTCTGCGCGCTGCAGTTGATCTGGAAAAGCTCGGTGAATACACCATCACGCTGGATTGCGATGTGTTGCAGGCTGATGGTGGCACGCGCACTGCTTCTATTACTGGCGCTTGTGTGGCACTGGCGGATGCGTTCAACCGCATGGTGGCAAAAGGCCAGCTCAAAGCCAGCCCGCTCAAGGGCATGGTAGCGGCGGTTTCCGTGGGGATCGTTGCCGGTGAAGCCGTGTGCGATCTTGAGTACGTGGAAGACTCTGCGGCGGAAACGGACATGAACGTGGTCATGACCGAAGATGGCCGCATGATTGAGGTGCAAGGTATCGCCGAAGGCGAGCCGTTCAGTCACGAAGAGTTGTTGGCGCTGCTCGCTCTGGCGCGTGGTGGCATTGATACTATCGTCGAGGCGCAGAAAGCGGCGTTGACGCAAGCGCCAGTCGCGGACTTCGAGTAAGCATGACTGACATAAACCGCCTGTCATTTCATCAGCCGTTGCCTGGCAGCGGCGTTATCCATTTTTGCAAAGCGACCTCGGCGTCGCTTTTTTTATGGCTGGTGTTCCAACCATAACCATACTCACCGTGATACGAGGAGATGCAGTAATGAAAGCCTATCAGCGCCAATTTATTGAATTCGCGCTTAGCAAGCAGGTATTAAAATTCGGCGAATTCACATTGAAATCCTGGCGTGTCAGTCCCTATTTCTTCAATGCCGGGCTGTTCAATACTGGGCGCGACCTGGCACTTTTGGGCCGTTTTTATGCTGAAGCGTTGGTGGATGCCAGTATTACCTTTGATGTGCTGTTCGGGCCCGCTTACAAAGGGATTCCGATCGTCACGACCACCGCGGTGGCGGTGGCTGAACACCACGAAACTGATGTGCCTTACTGCTTTAACCGTAAAGAAGCCAAAGATCACGGGGAAGGAGGCAATCTGGTCGGCAGCGCGCTGCAAGATCTGATCAGCTTTTTGGCAGAAAAACCAGAGATGGCCGTGCATCTGGATGCGGTGAAGGCCTATCGCGATCGGTATGGTATTACTGCGTAGTCACCTGTGCATAGGCGATGATGTTGCCTGAGAGATTTCTGGCCAGCCTGTTGCTGTGTGAACAGGCCTTGGTGCAGAGGCTCTTAGGAAAAAGCGGGGCGATGTTAATAGAGTTGGGCGGCAAGCAGTGGCCAACGTGTCTCAAAATCCTGTGTAGGCCGAAAGCGAAATTCTGAGCGAGCATAGCGTGACAGCATCCCTTCGCAGAAGGCGAGCAGTTGGCTGGCAAGCAGTGACTCGTCATGGGTAAGGGCTTTCCCCTCTCGCAGTTTGTGCTCGCGCAACACCTGCTTAAGCTGCAATTCAATGCGTTCAAACAGCTGGTTGATGCGTCCTTGCAGACGATCCTGTTCGAACATCAGCGCATGGCCGGTCAGGATGCGCGTCAGGCCGGGGTTGCGTTCAGCAAAACCCAACATGAGCAACAAAATCAACCGCACACGTTGGAATGTATCTTTCTCATCTTGCAGAATTAGATTGATACGTGTTGTCAGCGAATCCTCAATAAACTCGATAAGGCTGTCAAACATCCGTGTTTTGCTGGGAAAGTGCCGATAGAGTGCGGCTTCGGAAACCCCGACCATTGCGGCAAGCTTTGCGGTAGTGATGCGTTGGCTGCCATCGCTGGATTCCAGCATTTGCGCCAACGCTTGCAAGATTTCCTCGCGACGATTCCTTTTCGTATTCTCTTTCTCTGCCATGTCAGAAAAGACCCTTGATCAAAAAGAAGCTGACAACCATTTAGAATTATTTAGGGTAATGACCTGAATAAACACAACAAAGATACGCGATTGACCGCGTGTCCAAGGCGTAACGCAGGGTATACCTATTTTCGGATCAACGACGACCAGAATGGCCGAAACCGCCTTCTCCCCGCTCTGTTCCTACAAAATCATCGACAATGTTGAATTCAGCCTGAACAACGGGAACAAACACCATCTGTGCGAGGCGTTCACCGGGCTCGATAGTGAAGGCTTGCTGGCTACGGTTCCAAACGGAAACCATCAGTTGTCCCTGATAATCAGAGTCGATAAGCCCAACCAAATTACCTAATACCACACCGTGCTTATGCCCCAACCCTGAGCGGGGGAGAATAACAGCAGCCAGGCTGGGATCGGCGATATGGATAGCGATACCCGTTGGCACCAGTATCGTCTCCCCTGCGGCTAGCGAGCTCCATTCATCAGTACAAGCTCGAAGGTCAAGGCCGGCCGAGCCTGCGGTGGCATAGGTCGGTAACGGAAACAGTTGACCAATGCGTGCATCAAGAATTTTTACGTCGATTTTTTTCATCATAGCGGCGGACAATCTCATCGATTAAATGTTGGCCAAGGAGGCGCTTTTCGCACAGAGGTAAACGGGTGTCACCCTCCGGCCAAAACAGCTGCAACGCGTTGGTGTCACTGTTGAATCCCTGCCCTGAAAGGGAAACATCATTTGCGCAAATCAGATCTAGATTTTTACGCGTCAATTTTTGACGCGCGTATTCTTCCACATTCTGGGTTTCGGCAGCAAATCCAACGACGAATGGGCGAGACGCTGACATGGCTGCAACCCCTGCAATAATACCTGGGTTTTTAACCAGTGTGATACTGATTTCATCGCCCTGTTTTTTTATCTTGTCGCTGGCTATCTGTTTAGCCCGGTAATCAGCCACGGCGGCACAGCCGATGACAATCTGCTGTTGTGCCGCATGAGACATCACCGCCTGCTGCATGTCCAACGCGCTGGTCACGTCAATGCGCCAAACGCCTGCGGGTGTTGGTAATGACACGGGCCCGGCGACCAGCGTCACGTGAGCGCCACGCTCCGCCGCCGCTTGCGCGATGGCAAATCCCATCTTGCCCGAACTGTGATTGGTAATGAAACGTACAGGATCAAGCGCCTCAAGCGTGGGTCCCGCGGTGATCATAATGTTGAGATGTTGCAGATCGTTGACGCGCGTAAAATAGCCTTCGGTAAGCTCAACGATCGCCGACGGATCAATCATTCTACCAGGACCCACATCACCGCAGGCCTGACTGCCGCTGTCGTGGCCCCAAACCAGGCCACCGCGCCGTGCCAACGTGGCAAGATTATCCTGTGTTGGCGTCGCGCGATACATCTGCTGATTCATGGCGGGTGCAATAGCGACGGGGGCAGCCGTTGCAAGACAAAGCGTGGTAAGCAGGTCGTTAGCCATGCCAGCGGCTAAACGTGCGATCACATCCGCCGTTGCGGGCGCAAGAATAACCAGGTCAGTCCATTTTCCCAGCTCAATGTGCCCCATTGACGCTTTGGCGGCAGGATCGAGCAGATCGTCTGATACTGGGTATCCTGAAACCGCCTGAAGCGTGAGCGGTGTAATAAATGCCTTCGCGGCAGGAGTCATTACCACGCGGACTTTTGCGCCGCGATCGCGTAGACGCCTGACAATTTCTGGGCACTTGTAAGCGGCAATACCGCCGCTGATGCCGAGCACGATTTTTTTACCGGAGAGCCCGGGCTGATTTGAAAATCCCGTCATCATCTTTGTCCGATTAACGCCTAAGAGGAAACATTTTATCATAACCTTGCCGGATGAGCGGAATCTTGCTCGCGTTTGTCTATGCTCATGAGGCTTTGTTGCAGGTGTCTTGCGTGCAGTTATGCAGGGGCTCGCTTGCGTTCTCGCCTCGCTACCGTGAGCCTGCCATGATAGAGCAACGATGGAAAGGAGGCATAACGGTGTGGATTGACGATCAGGCTCCGCGTGAAAAGCTTATTATCTCGGGGGCAGAAGCGCTTACGGATGTGGAGCTGTTGGCTATCTTTCTGCGCACTGGGTTGCCGGGGGTTCACGTGATGGCATTGTCGGAGCAACTGCTGCATCATTTTGGTTCCCTTTACCATGTCATGATGGCCGAGCAACAAACATTTTGCGCCGTGAAAGGGATGGGGGTGGTTAAATTTGTGCAATTTCAGGCGGTAGCGGAGCTAGCGCGGCGGCTGTACGCCACGCGCTTTGTGAAGGAAAAAGCGATGCTGAATCCCGATCTGACCCTACAGTACCTGCAATCGGCGTTGGCACATCAGGCGCGAGAAATTTTTACCGTGCTGTTTCTTGATAATCAGCACCGCGTGATTCGACATAAAGAGATGTTTGCAGGTACGATTGCCAGCGTCGAGGTACACCCGAGAGAAATTGTGCGTGAAGCGTTAAAAGCCAATGCGGCTGCGCTCATTCTGGCGCATAATCACCCTTCCGGGGATGCAGAGTCGAGTAGCGCCGATCACATGATAACGACGCATATTATTCAGGCATGTGCATTGATGGACATTCGTGTCCTCGATCACCTGGTAATTGGGCGTGGTGAGTACGTATCATTTGCCGAGCGAGGCTGGATTTAGCATATTTTCCGCGATCCTTAGAGATCTTTCGCTGCTCGGGACTTGAGCACATCCGCGCTAGAGCGTATACTACGCCACCTTTAAGAATCTTGGGTGTGGCGTTAAGAGCCTATATCAGCAGGTTTACCCTTATGACAGTATCTTTACTTGACTTGTAAAGCTGCTGAGATAGGCTCTAAAGCCTGACGAGGCGGCCAACATCCTCTACGAAGTTCGGGCTGATTTGATTTTTGGAGAATAGACATGTCCCGAGTCTGCCAAGTTACTGGCAAGCGTCCGGTGACCGGTAATAACCGTTCCCACGCACTGAATGCGACCAAACGCCGTTTTCTGCCGAACCTGCATTCCCATAGTTTTTGGGTTGAAGGCGAAAAACGCTTTGTAACGCTGCGCGTATCTGCTAAAGGTATGCGTGTTATCGATAAGAAGGGTATTGAAGCGGTCCTGGCCGATCTGTGTACCCGTGGTGAAAAGTACTAAGGAACTGAATCATGGCTAAAGGTGTTCGCGAGAAGATCAAGCTGGTTTCTTCTGCCGGTACTGGTCATTACTACACGACGACGAAGAACAAGCGCACTAAGCCGGAAAAACTGGAACTGAAGAAATTCGATCCGGTTGTCCGTCAGTATGTGATCTATAAAGAAGCTAAAATCAAGTAACTTTAGTGGACTTATTAAAAACCTGGCCAAGGCCGGGTTTTTTTATGCTACGTTAGCCGCGGGAGTGTTCAGGAGGAGAAAATGCCGGAATTACCAGAGGTTGAAACGAGCCGCCGCGGGATATCACCCTATCTTGTCGGACACACCATACTGCACGTTGACGTGCGTAATCCCCGCTTGCGTTGGCCGGTGTCCAGCGAGATCCTTGCGTTGAGTGACCAGCCTATTTTGAGCATAGCGCGTCGGGCAAAATACCTGCTGTTTGCGCTACCCTGCGGCTGGATTATTGTGCATTTGGGCATGTCTGGCAGCTTGCGCATTCTGCCGGAATATCTCCCTCCTGATAAGCACGATCATGTGGATATGGTCATGGACAACGGTCATGTGCTGCGTTATACCGATCCCCGACGTTTTGGTGCCTGGCTGTGGACGACGGACCTTGAAACAAGCAGCGTACTTGCACACCTTGGCCCGGAACCTTTGAGTGAGGCATTCTCTCCCGACTATCTCTATCAGCGTTCGCGCGGTAAGTACGCGGCTATTAAGCAGTGGGTGATGGATAACAAGGTGGTGGTCGGCGTAGGAAACATTTATGCCAGCGAATCCCTGTTTATGGCGGGTATTCATCCCGATCGTGCAGCAGGCTCGCTGAGCGAATCAGAATCTGCTCGTTTCGTTCAGTCGATAAAGCAGGTGCTACAGCGCTCGATTGAGCAAGGCGGCACGACGTTAAGGGATTTCTTACAGTCAGATGGTAAACCGGGGTATTTTGCGCAGGAATTGCAGGTTTATGGTCGGGCGGGGGAGCTTTGCCGCGTATGCGGAACGCCGTTGTTAACGAAAAAACATGGGCAGCGTAGTACATTTTATTGTCGTTGCTGCCAGAAATGATGCTGGATAAATAACGCCAGACTGCCGTTTGAAGGGCGAATCTGGAAAAGCATCAACGAGATTACAAAACTGAGGATTTTATCGGTGAACCACGAGTACTCTACTGCCGCACGGCATACGCTTGATAAGCAGCATATAAAGTTAACCTACGTTACGCACTTTTACTGCAATCAGGACAATATGGATTCCGTATTTTCGTTGCTGCGGCTGTATGAGCAGCTGCCGGAAGATATCAGAACTGCAGTAGAGTTCGTTATTGTTGATGACGGTTCACCGATTAAGTACGACATTGGCACTTTCGACCTGAATATCACCTGGCTGCGTATTAATGAGGATATTCCATGGAATCAGGTTGGCGCGCGCAATTTAGGGGTGACTTATGCCAAGTCTGACAAAATTTTTATCACCGATCTTGACCACGAATTGCCGGAATCCTCATTCCGCTATTTGATCAATTGCCGTAACCCCGGCCGCAATTTTTATAAAATCTATCGGGAAAGCCGTGAAAACGGCGTCAAAAAACGCGGAAAAGTGTGTAACGTTGGCGACAGGTATTATGGTCATCCGAACACGTTCTTTATGTCGCGTGCGCGCTTTATGCGTTTCTTTGGCTATGACGAGGAGTTTGCTGGAAATTATGGTTCAGAAGATTTCCGCTTCGTTAAATACCAAAAATACCAAGGGTCGCGCCAACATTATTTGCCGAAGAGCATCCGCTGTTTTGAACGGGAAGTGGACCGGGAAGAGAGTTACCATACGTTACAGCGCGACCTTTCCGCCAATACGCCGATTGATAAGCGCAAGAAGCAAGAGTGCAGCTTGTTCGGTTATGAGTATGGGCAGAGCCGTATTTTCCTCAACTTTACCTGGGAAATTAAATACCGTAACAACATAATGCCAGCGACCTTGCCCCTGCTAAATACATGGTGGCGTCCACTGTGGTGGTTCCGTTATCTATGTGGTACATTGGCGCGTTAATCGTATCGCGACTTTCCGGCGGAGGAGGCCTATCTATCCGCCGGGTTATATCTTACTTACCCTGCGCCAGTTTTTGCTTAAGCGCTGAGCCAATCGCATCGGGAAGAAAGTGTGAGACATCTCCACCGTGTCGGGCGACCTCTTTGACCAAAGAAGAAGAGATAAATGACCATTCTTCCGATGGCATCAGGAACACGCTCTCCAGGGTTGGCATTAAGTGAGTATTCATTTTTTCCAACTGAAGCTCATATTCAAAGTCGGATACAGCCCGCAGCCCGCGAATTAACACATTCGCTTGCTGCTGTTGGGCGAAATGCACCATAAGATCGGAAAATCCCACCACCTCAACATTGGTTAAATGTTGCGTTGCCTGCCGTGCTAATGTGACACGCTCGTCCAAACTGAACATCGTATTTTTACTGGGACTGGCGGCAATGGCTAACACGAGATGATCGAACAGACGTGAAGCGCGGGTGAGCAGATCCAGATGCCCATTGGTTAAGGGATCGAAGGTACCTGGGTAGATTGCTTTGGTCGCCATGGGAATCCTTAACACCAGAGGGTCAGATAGATGAGTTTGCACGTGGTGGAAGATAGGGCTCCAGCAGTGTGAGCAAGCGCTGAAGCGCCCCCTGATTCTGGTGCAGCACTTCTACCGCGTGTCGCCCATAATAGAGCCGGTAATCTTCATCCGTCAGCAGGCTTTTCACTTCTTTGGCAATACTGTCAGCATCTTTAACGGTGATTAAACAGCCTGCTTCTGACAATTTAAGGCAAATATCTTTGAAGTTAAAGGTGTGCGGACCCATCAATACCGGGATGGCATGTGCAACAGGTTCCAAAGGATTATGTCCTCCCCATTCCACCAGGCTTCCACCGACAAAAGCGATGTCAGCGATGCCATACAGCATCATCAGTTCTCCCATGGTATCGCCAATCACCACTTGGGTATCAGTCGCCGGGACTTCGCCACTGCTGCGCAGGGTGTAACTAAAACCCAGGCTCTGGGTAAGTGCCTGAGTTGTCGGGAAACGCTCAGGGTGGCGAGGTACCAGAATCAACAGCAAATCGGGAAACCGGTTGAGTAATTCACGGTGCGCGGCCAAAATAATCGCTTCTTCGCCTTCATGAGTGCTGGTTGCAATCCACACAGGGCGTCGAGATGCCCATTGACGCCGTAGTGCTACGGCTCTCGCAGCTAATTCCGGTGTGACAGAAATATCAAATTTCAGACTGCCAGTGACTGCTAAGTGTGAGCGCTGTAAACCGAGATCGATAAAGCGCTCACCATCTTCTTGATTTTGAGCGGCGATCAAGGTGGTGCGGCGCAGAATGCTACGAGTTAGAGAGCCAATTTTTTTATAGCCTGCCGCTGAGCGTTCAGAAAGCCGTGCGTTGGCAATAACCAACGGAATATTACGGCGGTGAAGTTCAGTGATAAGGTTTGGCCACAGTTCGGTCTCCATGATGATCACCAGTTTTGGGTTCACCTGATCAAAGAAGTGCTTAAGGGCACAAGGAAGATCGTAGGGGAGATAAACGTGGTAGACATCATTGCCGAAGGCAGACCGTACTCGCTCTGAACCGGTCGGCGTCATGGTGGTTACTGTAATCGGCAAAGAAGGGTAACGGTGGCGAAGCGCTCTTACCAAGGGAATGGCTACCAATGTTTCGCCAACAGAGACCGAATGCAGCATGATACCGTTGAGTTTGACTTTCTCCGCACAGAATCCATAGCGTTCACTCCAGCGGCGACGGTAGGCAGGCGCTTTGCGTCCTCTTAGCCACAGACGGAGCCAGATTAATGGTTGAATGAGGTAAAGCAAGATGGTGTAAAGGGTTTGCAGCATCGGTATTGGCTATTTTAGAGTTATCGCTGAAAATATTTTAGCTTTTTTGTTAAGGAATGACTATGGCACTGGCTATTAATTTTTTTGTTTAAGTTCCTGACTCGCTAAAAAATTTTTTTCGAGTATAAGGAGTTCTTTTTCTCTATCTCTAATTTTTTTTGCTGGACAGCCAAAGTACATTCCCCATTCATTTAAATCTTTGGTGACGAGAGACTGTGCTCCGACGGATACTCCCTCTTCAAGCGTTATATTAGGAAGAACAACAGTGCCAGAGCCGATGATAACATGTTTCTCGAGGGTAACTGTACCTTTTATCACACCTGTGTACTCTTCACTTATTGTTGGATTAGTCAGTTTCTTTCCTGAGTAGTCATCAGACTTGCTGTAAATTTTGACACCTTGTGAAAGGCCACAAAAATCTTTGATGATTATTCCTGCGCCAGCAGAAAGAAACGTGTATCCACCAATGTGCACATACGAGCCTATATTTAAGAATCCGGTTCCTGATGCAACAATGGTTGTGAATCCATCAATTCGAACATTGTTGCCTAAGGAAATATTTTCTAACCCTATAATGTTACAGCTTTGAGCTACCTGAACATTCTTGCCCACATGTTTAAAACCAAATGAACGTAATTCGTCATCTGTGTAGTAACTAATGCTGAAGGGATTTTTCATTTTATAGCCCATGTGTTTTCTGAAGCAAGTAAGGGTTTAATCTACGGAGAAATACTCTTTCGACTCAATTATAAATTTTTTGACGTTAAGAATTGATTCATTTTCTTTTTCAAACACTAAATCTAATGCGGCTTTACGGTTTTTGGTCGCCTCTTCAATTTGCTCAAACCCATATGCAATACCTAATCGCATCTTAGGGTCAGATTGCCATTCTGTTAGTGATAAATTTTCATCAGGAACAACAATCGGAATACAGCCATTCATTATGGCAAACAACGAATATCCAGTATATAGGTCATAAGAGATAAAATACTTTACACGCTTAAATATTTCAGCTACTTCTTCATGTTTTTTTTCGTCGATAAGAATTGAATCAGATAGGTCATGGATTATCTTTCTTCCTTGGCCTTTTCTAATGCAATATGCTGTACCTTTTCGTTCTTTAGATGCGCCAATCTCATTATAAATATCATTCATCTGATGAAATACATGAAGTACTGTGTCAGATGTGTGGGAACCATATAGCTTAAAACCTCTGCCAAATGCACCGTATGAGAAATACAGTTCGCGAGAGAAATAATTTACGTTTCCTGTTTGATAACCAGGATGGTGTAAGAACCATCTGACTACATTTTTAGCTTTTAATGGGTTTCCTGATACTATTTCTGGATATACAATAATAGAATTTTCTAAATCGTCTTTTGTTAATTTATTAATTACAGGGGTTTGGAGTATTTTGTTTGTTTTATATTTGCTGCTCTTGTATTTTAGTTTTATTTTTGCTTTTATCTCAATAAAATGGTTTTTCCAAGATAAAGGATATTCTTCGACCATGGGATGTAAGTAAGCATTTTCTCCAAGTTGGTTGAGAATATGACATAATTTATGTAGAACGATAACCCCACCACTCCATTCAGTATATGCTGGAGCCATTATTATAAATCGCATTGTAGCCATGCCCTAGGTAAGAGTCGAATGTTGTTCTCTTACTTAATAAGAGATGTGGGAAAGCATATGGTTAATTAAATATATTACTTTGTTGAGGTCTGTTGTGGTGGTAAATATCTGAAATCAATCGATTTAACATTCCGTCAGCTGTGTATTCTTTTATCGATTCAATATCTACAGGTGCTAATGGTCTTTCTAAAAAACTTTGCAAGGAGTCAATGTCATTATAGCCTAATATGAAAAAACGGTCGCCAGTATAAAAATCATATTGCATTATTTTTATATTGTTGGTTATTATTTTTTTGTTAAAAGCAAGAGCCTCTATCGTTCGTAACGTTAAACCATCTTGTCCTGGGTGGTTTATTTCTATAACAACGTCAGACTCAATAACTTTCTGTATATTTTCTTTATAATCAAGAGATTGGTTTTTGCAAAAAAATGGGTGATCTATTGATTTGTTATATTTATCAAAAAGATAAAAATCAAGTTTGTAATTTAAACGTTTAAAATAAGGAAAAATGTCTTGGAGAGATTTTTCGCGATCAGGCCTGTATTCACCAATGAAAAAACATGATTTTTCCGATAATTTGTTTTTTATTGATGTTTTAAGTATGGTGTCAATATCTTGGGATGTAAATGGAAGGAACTGCTTTAAGTATATGAAGTTATATTTTTTACAGTCGGATGGGTCGAAACTATATACTTTATCAAAATGTGAATCTATTTCTTTAATAATATCTCCATCAGGTGGAAGCCATCTTTTGTTTTCTTTCATTCCTCTTTCTAAATGAATTATAGTATCTCGAATTACTAAGACTTTTTTACATGGGAGTGTTTTTATTATATCAAGAAAACCTAAAAAACTATATCCATTGCAAATTATTAAATCATCTTCTTTTATTTTTCTTAGTTTTAAAAAAACATGTATCTTAACGAATAACCAATTATTAATATTGGCTTTTTTAAGTCTAATGTTATTTCTTGTAAAGTGCTTCATGACATTTTTTATTTCTGTGACGCCATGCGGCCCTAAATTTTTTATCATGAGCTTTTCATAATTGGCATTCCATTCTAAAAAATATACATTCATGAAACAATTCTCTTATTTTGTTATGATATATTTTAATCTTGCTAAAATTCCGCTTAATAAGTGATATTTCCGGAACTCATGCTTTGATTTTTTCTTCCATTGTAAAGATGTTCGGGGTTTAAGTAACGGTACATCATGCCATTCTGAGGCTAGATATGCTTTTTGAAAGGAAATTGTTGAAGTATATTGTCCCCATTCATTCCAAGGCTTAGTTGTACCAACATAATGAATTAAGATAGATTCATTATTTATGATTTTTTTATATTTCTGATGAGTCCTGTCGTATAACTCGCTTTTTATACTATAGATGCTATTGTATTTTCTGGGTAAGAGAAATGTTTTGCCAAGCAAAAGCATATTTAATGCATCTTGATCCGGATATTTTAGTTCTGAATGTTCAAAGATAAATTTAATAACGTTAGAGGTTAAGTTTTGTTGATGCCATTGTTTTAAATCCACAAACATTACACCAGAATTAAAATAGACATCTTTTATTTCTGGACAATGGAGTCTTTTAATTGCTTTCTTATCCATCCCCTCAATATCAGTTACAACTGCACAAATAGCATTATCAAAAGATAAATGTATTAATTCGTCAAGGGAGGCTTTACATACAATATCGGCATCAAGATATAATAATCGATCTGTATATGATCCCAAGTAATCGAATGCGATTAATCTGTAATAAGCAGAATAAGGCCAATTTTTTGTGGGTAAGTCTTTTAATGGTGTATTGTCAATATGATATATGAATATATCTACATTAAATCTATCAGACATTTTCTTGAAACGATGAAGATCATCATCGCTTATGGAGTCAATGAAAAAGTGTAAGGCGATAGGAATTTCACTATTTATAATCGTCGATGTGGCCGAAATTGCAGCACCGAATAAAAAATTCTTATCGACACCGTATGCAATATGCAATATCTTCTCTTTGTTGGTTTCCTGCGCACCAAGAAATTCAACCTTATTCTTGATCACACTGCTATCAAAATACATAATTTTCTATGCTCTGAATTAGATGATTTTTTTTAAGAAATAAAGTAAGTAGTTTTTTAAACCTGAAAATATTTTTTTATTATGAAATTCATGTTTGGCACAATAACGCAGCTGATTAGCTGAATGAGCTTTAAGCAATTCAGCGTCTTTCCATGGGGAGTTATTTTTTGCGTTTGTAAAATAGCATGATGAGTCATAATAAATGGCCCACTCATGCCACGGCTTTGTTGGGCCTATATAATGAATGAATACCGTGTTATTGGTGATGGGGGTGAGCATTTTTTTATTTTCATTTAGCTCATAGTTAATACTAAACTGGGTGTTGTGTTTTTTATCCAAAAAAATAACTTTATTCACAAACAATATGTTTAATATATCTTGATCTAAAAATGATATCTTTTCTTTTGTTTCATCTTTGGAAAGAAGATTCATTGCTTGCCGACTGATATCTTCTTTCGCCCATAAAGGAATGTTTATTAAAAGGAATCCTGCATTAAAATAACCATTACTTATATCCTCATCCCCTAACGCATGTGCCCGCTTGGTCCACCAGGGTTTCTCTCCTTCACTGACCACGGCAGCGAGATGAACGCCCAAGTCTAGATTTATTAACTCATCCAGTTTCCCATTACAAATAATATCAGCATCAAGATAAAGTACTTTAGATGATAACCCATTGAAAAAATCAGCAATGATAAAACGGAAATAGGTTGCATAAGACCAGTTTTTAGTGCTTGGTAATTTTTTTAACTCATCACAGTTGATAAGATAAACGATGATTTGGGTATTGTATTGATGGCTAAGTTCAGTAAATTCTGAGATGTTTTTTTCATCAAAATAATCGGTGAAAATATGAAATACTATTTCTCTTTCTTTATTATTTAATAATATGGAAGATATGGATATTCCGCAGCCAAATATAAAGTTTTTGTCTATTCCATAAGCAATATTAAATGCATTGGCAGGTAATGTATTAATATTGTCATTTAGTGTTATCTTCTCTTTTATAACATGTTTGATATTAAAATACACAATATCACCATTATTTTAATGTTTTTTGATTGTTATGATTGGAAATAGATTCCATGAATGTAGAGTAATAGTTTTCATCATAAAATCCACTGATGGATTTTTTAATTTCTCCTACATTGTGATTGATTTCTTTTTTTTGTACTTGAGATAATATCTTAATAAAACCCTTGATATTACTCGGAGCATAAAGTTGCCCATTCACACCGTTCTTGATGATATCACCTGGTCCCGATGAGCAATCGCTGCTAACGCAATAAATCCCATAAGACATGGCTTCAAGCAACGTCATGGGAAGCCCCTCAAAAGCAGAACTCATAACAAAAGCTGAGACTTGCTTGATCTCTGTCTGAACATATTCCCACGGCTTTTCTTGCCATCCGTGCCAATGCAAATGATCTGCAATGTCCAGTTGATGCGCGTAGGCCTGGCATATTTCTGCATCTGAACCGTCACCGATAAAATGGCATTCCCATTCACCGTGCAAACCTGAGAAAGCATCTAACATGTCTTTAAGACGCTTTTGACCCTCAAACTTAAGACGCCCGACATAGATAAAGACGGTTTTATCGGTTGGGCGCGGAATCACGACACTTTGTGGCGTGACTGGGTTAAAAATCACAGAGATGCGTTCGGGAGAAACGCCACGCTTTATTAATTGCTGCTTGATACCGGAGCTGATGGCCAAGTGATGATCCGCGACCAGTGCCTGTTCGGCATGTTTTTTGTGGTCGAGAGAGTAGTGCAGCCACGAAATCAGCGGCAGCATTTTCTTACTGTAACGGATCGCTTGTGCCGCAACGCGACAGGATGGCGCATCAAAAGCAATAACCGTATCGGGTTGGTTCTGTTTAATGAAGCGCGCCAGAGCGCACGCGTGGCTCATTCTACGCAGAAAGGAGATCTTGATGCCGGAACGATGGCAAATAAAGTGCTTTCCTTCCAGCCAGGCTTTATCCATGCGGTTATCACGGCAGAGGAAATATAAGGTATAGGTGTTTTTAGTGTCTTGATCACCTTCCAGGAAGCTAGTGACCTTTTTTATTACTGTTTCAATCCCGCCGAAACCGGAGGTGGCCTCACCGACGAAAAGTATATTCATAATGATAATTAGGACTCGGGTTAAAGTGCCTTACGCTCTGTTCTTTCTCGAATTTTTTCTGCTTTGGTAAACGCTTCATGAAATAGCGCTTGTTCCTGACGCAACGTAGTACGCAAGGGTTGATGATCAAAATAGATTTTCAGGAAAAACAAGAGATCGTGTTTGCTCGGCCCAATATCGAGTGAGGAAAAATAGAGACCGATAAGATCTTTATTACGCCATCTCAGCGGAACACGTTCGCGGAGTTGTGCCCGATGCAGGTCGATGACCGAAAGTGTAAATTGCGTATCGGTGGGCTGATAAGGCTGACGCAGCAATAAATGGCAAATATAGCAATCACGGTGATTGACGCCACCGGCATGCATCTTTCTCACCATTTCTGCCACACGGCGAATCAGTCGCCGTTTTTCGGCAAGCATTGGCGGATTCTTCGGCCAGTTGGCGCAATAATCTTCCAGGCTGATGGCCGGGCTTAAATCCTCTGTAATGATAAAAGATTCGCGCTGTAGCGGGTTTACTCCCCGCTGGCCAAATGCGGCGCCCGTCATGGTGTCTACACCGAGATCGCGCAAACGATGAATCGCGTTCCATTCACGATCGGCGCCCAATACGGGCAGTCGTAATGAAAGCAGGTTTTTGAGTGCCTCTTTTAATGCCGTACCGCGATGTATTTTGATAAACCAGGAGCGTCCGGCTAAAGTAAAACGTAATGTTTTGCGGCTCTCTAGTGCGCGAAAGACATCGCCATCCAGTTTTTTGACTTCTTCAAACGGGTCGCGTTCCTGCCAGAGTGAAGCGAATGGCTCTTTTAACGTAATGACACTTTTCATTTAGTGACGATCCTGGCCCGCAATCAGCTGCGCGGCTTTTTCCGGTAAGCTGTAAAGATCTTCCGTATCGGCATAATGCCGGGCATTCTCCGACCAGCGATGCAACGTTTCCGTTTGTCCTAATGCCCTGTGCAGCGCAGCGTTCAGCGCTTCCTGACTGAAGGGGGAGGCGATGACCTGGCCTGCTTGTGCCTTATCAATATGGAACGCGTAGCCACATACCTCTGTCACGATAACCGGTAGCCCGGCAGTAATCGCTTCAAGGAGCACGATACCTGCGGCTTCCTGATGTGCAGGGTGGAGTAGCAGGTCTGCGGCGGCCATAAAATCAGGAACATCGCTACGCCCAGCGAAAAAGCGTACCTGTTTATCAATCCCTAACTGACCCGCCAGCGTCTGATAACGGTCGGGTTTATCCTGGCCGACAACCAGGAAAACGACCTTTTCCCGTAGCGCTTCCGGCAGGCTGGCAACAGCGCGCAGGCTGCGCTCGACGCCCTTACGCTTGAAATCTGAGCCGACTTGCAGCAGTACCAGGGCGTTTTCGGGGATGTTTTGCGCATGACGAAAGGTCTGGCGAACGCCGGGAGTCTGCTGGTCATATTTTCTGTCCAGCGCAATGCCCGGTGGAAGAATCAGAAAACGCTCATCCTGCATACCATAATGTTTTTTAAAATCTGCAATCTGGCGTTGAGTCAGCATCAGCATTTTGGTGTTTACGCTTGGGCTGAACACCGCTTTTTCAAAAGCGGCGTAGTGCTTGTAGCGCGGCGTTAAGCGATAGAAAAATCCTTTCTCCTGCTCAACATTTTCTGCGTAGCACACATCAGCGGCGTAATAAAAATCCAGTCCCGGCATTTTATTGAATCCCACCACGCGATCGACAGGGTGCAATTGCAGATGGTGTTGAATCCACTCACTGTAGCGTTGATGCCGCGTGTTATTGCTGATACCCACCGTGGGCACCAAAATAATCTCAAGATTCTCAGGCTCTTCTCCCTGCCAGGACAACACATACACTCGCACACGGTGACCGTGCTTGACGCAGGCCTGAGCAATACTGAGGAAATCGCGCTGCAAACCGCCAAACGGGAAATATTTATACAAGCAGAAGGCAATATTCATGCAGAATTCCTTATCTTTCTGCGGTATTTAGCGAAGCACCCGTAGGGTCGGCCAGCAACTTTGCTGCGGCGTGAATTACGTCTTGAGCAGGGATACATGACAGGTATTTTTATTCCTATCGAGATGCTCTCTCTCTCAGGCATGGCGGTGTAGTCTCCCGCCCACAGGACAATATGGTTATCTGACCAAGGTCTCCATTTGCCGTGATCCGTCGGCCCAAACAGGCAAACCGTTGGCGTTGCGGGCGCTGCTGCCATGTGCATTGGTGCAGAGTCGACGCCGATATAGAGTACGGCGTTGTCGATCAATGCTGCCAGTTCAAGAAAATGCGTTTTACCGGCAAGCGACAGATTAGGTTTGTGTTCGCACAAGGTGCTGATCTCATTCACCACCGCCAAGTCGTCGGCACCAGGGCCACAGGTAAGGACGACTTCTAACCCTTGCTGTTTCAGATGATCAATAACCTGCGCAAATTTATCGTTATCCCAGCATTTAAAATACTGTCTGGCGGTTGGCTGGATGACCACATAAGGCGTTGCCGCTAATTCAGGCACGAGGGCAAAAACGCGGTCAGTATCTTCCGGGCCATAGTACAGCGACAGCGGACGTGTCCTGTCTTCCTCTGGCACATCCAGAGGGGCAAGCAAAGAGAAGTTCTGCTCAACGATATGTTGCCCCGTTGGTTCCAGACAACGTGTGAAACAGGCGCGCCATAGCGACTGTCTGGCTCCTCCGCGTTGAATGGAGAGGCTATAAGGGCAGTTCAACGATTTAATCAGCAGCGCTATTGGCCACTGGTCGGCCAGATTCACAATCAGGTCATAGCGATTGCGTTTGAGGGTGTTGCGCATGGCGAGAAAATCACTGACTTTCTCCATTGCGCCAGCGGTTTTTCTTTTTAAACCGTATAACCGGTGGATATCGGGATGCTTGGAAAGGATAGGGATGGTGTCCTCGTAGAGCAGCACATCAATAGCAGCTTCTGGGTAACGCGCTTTTAGCGTGCTGATAAGCGGCGTCGTCAGCAGCATATCCCCATGAAAACGCAGCCTTACAATCAAGATCCGGTTATAGGTAAGGGTTTTGAGGCTCACTCGCTTTCCTTCAGTTAACGCATATAAACCAGAAAATTGCCACGCTACCGCCCCTGGCTTTTCAGCTACCAATGGGCTGCGCGCTATTATCCGGATTGTTCTCAGGCGTAACGTAAATAAATACACAGGCTCTACTATTTTATACCGCTATGGTACTAAAAGCTGTATGCCTCTCACAGTGATAATTACGCTAGGTTGAGGGGGCGTCTGTGCTAGGGGGGGGCGGGTCCATTTTCCCGTCAGCGTCATGCCAAGGCAGAACGTGACCAGCCACGCCATCAACATATCCCGCGCAAAGAGAATGACATCACTCAAGCCAAACATAAGTAAGGCAAATAACAGCGCAATGGAAAAGTGGCTGCGCAACACAAAAATCGAAAAATAAGAGAGCGCGACATAAAACAAAATAATCAGTAGCGCACCGGGCCAGCCTTTCAGTGAAAAAGCTTCAATGACATCGTTATGAAGATGCACGTTCAGGTAACCCAGCGCCCCCTTCATGGCTGGTGTCTGCTGTGCGAAGTCGGTGATATGTGCCGCGCGCTGTTCGGCGGATTGTCCGAACGGCGCAACAAGCTCTGCGTCCATGCCGGATTGAACCATGGCAAACCGTGCGCCTACGGAAGTTTGACTGTTGTTCTGGTTGTAGCTGCGCACGCCATTGATCAAATCACTGGTGCGTTTATGGATAGTCGTGGAACAGCGCAATGCAGAGCGTTAACGTTATGATGGAGCCCAGCAGCCCCTTAAGTAATTTACGTTTATTATGACGCACTTCTGATAACAGAATTATCGCACCAATCAGGGGATAAACAAAAATGGCCGCCCGTGTCTGTGTCAGGATGATGGCACTGGTTACCAGCAAGAAATGGAGTAAATAGAGATAATATTTGTAGCGCACATTGAGCGTGAGTAATGCCTGCGCACTCAACGCTCCGATAAACGTCATAAAATAGGCCACACCGGTTGCCGGGCCAAAGACAGGCTTACACGGTGCATATCGTGAAAAACTGACTGAAATAGCGCATAAGCCAGCGTCATGATGCAGACTGCGAGGGCGCCAATTTGCAGGATGGGCTGGTTTTTATGTGGCAAGTGGCATGCGGCTAACAGAATAAATGCGCCGAGAATCGCCGCATGTCCGGCAGTGCGATAGGTGGAATAGACATCGGTAAAAAGTGTGTCGGGGTGATAGTAAAGTGAAAACCAGACAAGGTTGAGACAACCCGTCAGCAACAGAAGGGTGGGCAATATTAACAGGCGTTTGGCGACGAGAACCTGTTCCACATGCGTAACCACATACAGAGCGGCAGACACGCCGGTCAAATAGAACAGCCATCCGGCGATGATGGTACTAAACGGCATGACGGCTAGGGTCAACATGCACCCTGGAAACAGCGTATTTGTGGTTAAAGAGGCGCTTACCGCGGGGTATTTTGCCCAGCTGTATCTTAAATAATTCAACATATCATTGGGTCACGTAGCAAGGGCTATCCCCGTTGTCCCGTCCATCCGGGATGGCATGAGTGTAGCCCCGGCGCAAGCCTTTACGGAAGCGCGCTTTGCACCGATGTGTGCAGGGAAGTCGCGTCGAGAGGCTGTAAGTCTACCAACTCTGACAGCTTTTGCCGGACCGCATCGGCAGAGATAGCGCTCATGTGATGATTTTCAGATTGTTCTACCACCTGATTGAGCCCATATCCACCAATAAGCCCAGGATCGGTAGGACCATAGAGTGTGATATTTGGGCGATCCAATGCCGCCGTCAGGTGACTCAGGCCAGTATCGACGGAAACAACCGCTTGTGCCCCCGCCAGTACGGCGGCCACCTGCTGCAAACTCAGGCGCGGTAACACGTCGACGTGTGGAAAGTCGGCTGCAAGGCGCTGCGCTCGCTGATGTTCATGCTCTGTGCCCCAGGGGAGTTTGATGCGCAATCCTGACGGTTGCAGGCTGGCGATCAGTGCGAGCCAGTGAGATTCGGGCCAATGTTTTTCATAACGGGTGGTGGCGTGTAGGAATACCAGATAGCGCCCGGCATCTTCCGACGGTGCTGCCAGAAAATGCTGGGCAATACCGTAGTCCCCCCGCTCACTGGGCTTACGATAGCTCAGGCTGGCCGCGAAAAGCTCGCGAATGCGCTCGACGGCGTGCTGCTGCCGTGCAATACGGTGCCGGTAGTTATAGAAAATGCTGGCCAGCTGCTCACGCGCGCTGCTGCTGTCTAAACCGTGTTTTTTCCCGCGCGCGAGACGCGTGACCAACAGCGCACTTTTCAGCAGCCCCTGGGCGTCAATTACCGCATCGTACTGGCGCTCTCGCAGCTGTTGCTTAAATTGCGCGCGTTCACGCCGTATTTCTGCGCTGAACCAGCTTTTACGCCAGCGGCGGATGGCAACGGGGATTACGCGATCAACGGCGGAATGCCAAGTGGGGATTTGGGCAAACCCTTCTTCCTCCACCCAGTCAAATCGTAAATTGGGGATGACGCGCATGGCATCCGTCAAAGCAGGCAGCGTGTGCAAGATATCGCCCATGGAAGAGGTTTTAACGATCAGCACCCGCATTAGCGATGTTCCTTTGTCTGGATGTAAGGCGTCAAGGCTTCCAACACGCGCTCAGGATGAATATCAATCAGGCTTTGGTGATATCCCTGCTCGCCATCGCCTTTGCGCACGCGATGATATCCAGTAATCAAGCGGATAACGCTGGCCTGATGTGACAGCGGCGGTGTGAAATCCGGACTGCTGGGGCCATAGAGTGCCACCAGAGGACGGTTTAACGCGGCTGCCACGTGCATTAAT
This sequence comes from Candidatus Symbiopectobacterium endolongispinus, assembly GCF_018777385.1. GTDB lineage: Bacteria > Pseudomonadota > Gammaproteobacteria > Enterobacterales > Enterobacteriaceae > Symbiopectobacterium > Symbiopectobacterium endolongispinus. The sequence continues at coordinate 66,128 of NZ_JAFJYB010000007.1, forward strand.
CCGGAGTCATTGCTGACCACGACGTGACAGGCGGCAATCAGCACCACGGCTTGATCCAGTGACGTTTTGCCTGCCAGATTGGCGCAAAAGGCACGCAGAGATTCTGGTAACGTATCGCGTATCGCTTCTCCCGCCTCGTTATCCTTGGCTGAGCCGAACAGTACAACGTGATGGCCGCGTTCGATCAGAGTTTGTGCCAGACTGGCATAGTGATGGTGTGGCCAGCGCTTGGCGGGGCCAAATTCAGCGCCGGGGCAGAAACCAATAAGTGAGCGCCCGCTAACTAAATCAAAGGTGGGGAGCACGGCGTCGATTTCTGCCTGTGCGACCTGTAGCTGCGGCCATAACAGCGGCTGTGGAAGATCTTCAGCTCGGTGAATCTGGTCGCGCGGATAGGCCAGGGCGACATAGCGCTGCACCATCAGGGGAAACGCGGCTTTGTCCAATACCCGCACATCGTTAAGCAAGCCATAACGCATCTCTCCGCGCCAACCGGTGCGCTCTGGCACCTTGGCAAAGAAGGGCACCAGCGCGGATTTAAACGAGTTCGGTAGCACATAGGCGCGATCGTAACCTTGCTCGCGCAACGACACCCCTAAACGCCGACGTTCACCCAACGCCAGCGCCCCGTGCCCGAGCGGCATCGCCATCGTCTGACGCACTTCCGGCATGCGGTCCAACAGCGGGCGGCACCAAGCCGGCGCCATGACATCAATCTGTGCATCCGGGTACTGTGCTTTGAGCGAACGATACAGACTGTGGGACATCATCATGTCACCCACCCACGATGGGCCAATCACCAGGATTTTCATAGCGTTTATCTTTTATGTTCTTTTGCTTGGCGGCCAGAAAAATGCCATCGAAGGATGCAATCCTGTGCCTGCTGCTTACCGGGAACGTGCGGCCATACATACGTGCGGCCGCACATTGTTGTGGCGTTTACGCGGAGCGGTTCAGCCAGGTCAGGTAGTCGCTGACACCTTCAGCCACCGTTTTGAATGGCTTGCCGTAGCCTGCCGAGCGCAGTTTGGTCAAATCGGCTTGCGTGAAGGCCTGGTAACGGCCTTTCAGTTTTTCAGGGAAAGGAATGTATTCCACCTGGTCTTTCTGGTGGAAATCCAACACGGCATCGGCCACGGCCTGGAATGACTCGGCACGACCCGTTCCGCAGTTGAAAATACCGGAAACGCCGTGCTGCCAGAACCACAGGTTAACCGCAGCCACATCACCAACGTAAATGAAATCGCGTTGGAAATTTTCGCTGCCGGAGAACAGTTTTGGATTTTCGCCCTGATTGATCTGGTTATTCAGATGAAACGCGACGCTCGCCATGCTGCCTTTGTGCCCTTCGCGCGGGCCGTAGACGTTGAAGTAGCGGAAGCCGCAAATCTGGGAATCTGCCTGCGGCAGAATATCGCGCACGTATTGGTCGAACAGGAATTTGGAATAGCCGTAAACGTTCAGCGGCTGTTCGTATTGACGTTCTTCAATAAAGTCGCTGGTGCGCCCACCGTACGTGGCTGCGGAAGAGGCGTACAGGAACGGGATGCTACGTTCCAGACAGTAGTGCAGCACCTCTTTCGAGTACTGATAGTTATTGTCCATCATGTACTTGCCGTCCCACTCCGTGGTGGAAGAGCATGCACCTTCATGGAAGATGGCATCGATATCGCCCAGATCGTCGCCTGCAACGATACTGGCGATGAAGTCTTCCTTGTCCATGTAATCGGTAATGTCCAGATCGACCAGATTGACAAACTTGGTGCCGTCTTTCAGGTTATCCACCACCAAAATGTCTCGATAACCGATGTCATTCAATGATTTAACAATATTGCTGCCGATAAAGCCGGCTCCGCCTGTGACGATGATCATGGGAGTAACCCTTGTAAATCTCGTGGGTGAAGCACCACGCCCCACACTATTTATGACTGCTATCATAACATTTCGTTGCACTACAGACAGTACACCATTTTGTGCTGCCGCAAGGTTTTACCGAGGCGGTGTTACGGCATGCCGTGACCCGCATGGCATTTTTCAGATTCTGTGGCGTTATCTGTCACCGTAATAAACAGGATTGATTAAGCTGTGTACGGGCTTACACAAAGGAGTGACACCATGCCTGCATCGTTTTATCAGCGTCTGTCCGCGCAACTAATGGCGGTGCGAACCGACGGCCTGTTTAAAGAAGAAAGGATTATCACCACGGCGCAACGTGCGGATATAGAGGTGGCCGACGGCGGCCCTTTGCTGAATTTCTGCGCCAACAACTATCTGGGGCTGGCAGACAACTCAACCCTGATTGCAGCAGCGAAAGCTGGGTTGGACAGCCACGGTTTTGGCATGGCGTCCGTGCGTTTTATTTGCGGCACGCAAGACATCCATAAAACGCTGGAGAATAAGCTGGCGGATTTTCTCGGCATGGAAGATGCCATCCTTTACTCCTCCTGTTTCGACGCTAACGGCGGCCTGTTCGAAACCCTGCTGGGTGACGACGATGCCATCATCTCCGATGCGCTGAATCACGCCTCGATCATTGATGGCGTCCGGTTGTGTAAAGCGCGTCGCTATCGCTATGACAATAACGACATGCAGCAACTGGAAGCACAGTTGCAAAAGGCAAAAGCGGAAGGCGCTCGCACGCTGATGGTGGCGACCGACGGCGTCTTTTCAATGGATGGCGTGATCGCCAACCTGAAAGGCATTTGCGATGTGGCAGAGCGTTATGGTGCGCTGGTGATGGTGGATGACTCGCACGCGGTAGGGTTTGTCGGCAAGCAAGGGCGGGGTTCCCATGAATACTGCGATGTAATGGGACGCGTCGATATTCTGACCGGTGCGTTGGGCAAAGCGCTGGGCGGTGCGTCTGGTGGCTATGTTGCTGCGCGTAAACCGGTGATTGATTGGCTACGCCAACGCTCCAGGCCTTACCTGTTTTCCAACTCGCTGGCCCCCGCGATTGTCACGGCTTCCATTGCCGTGTTGGATTTGCTGGCACAGGGGGATGCACTGCGTGAACAGTTGTGGAAAAACGCCGCGCTGTTCCGTCAGCGCATGACGGCTGCTGGATTTACGCTGGCGGGTGCCGATCACGCCATTATCCCGGTGATGTTGGGCGATGCACGGCTGGCGCAAGATTTTGCATTGGCCATGCAGCGTGAGGGAGTATACGTCACCGGCTTCTTCTATCCCGTGGTACCGCAAGGGCAAGCGCGCATTCGCACGCAGATGTCGGCCGCGCACACCACGGAGCAGATAGAACGCGCCGTAGCCGCCTTTATTCGGGTTGGAAAACGCCTTGGTGTTGTCAGCTAACGGAGGGAAACGCATGAAAGCACTCGCCAAACTGAAGTCGGAGCCCGGTATCTGGATGATGGATGCGCCGTTGCCGGAGGTGGGCCACAACGACATCATGATCAAGATCCGTAAAACGGCGATTTGCGGTACTTATGTACATATTTACAACTGGGATAGCTGGTCGCAAAGGACCATTCCCATTCCAATGATCGTGGGGCACGAATATGTGGGTGAAATCGTTGCCATTGGTCAGGAAGTCAGTGGCTTTCTGATCGTCGATCGCGTGGCGGGAGAAGGGCATATCACCTGCGGTTTTTGCCGTAATTGCCGCGCGGGGAGGCGTCATCTTTGCCGTAACACCATCGGCGTTGGCGTGAATCGTCCCGGTGCCTTTGCTGAATATCTGGTGATCCCGGCATTTAATGCGTTTCCTATTCCCGATGGAATCTCTGATGAGCTGGCCGCGATTTTCGATCCCTTTGGCAATGCCGTGCATACCGCGCTGTCGTTCGATATGGTCGGTGAAGATGTGCTGATTTCAGGCGCTGGTCCGATAGGCATTATGGCAGCAGCGGTGTGCCGCCATGTTGGGGCGCGCCATGTGGTGATCACCGACGTTAATGAATATCGACTGGAGCTTGTGCGCAAAATGGGCGTTACGCGAGCGGTGAATGTGGCGCAAGAGACGCTGGCGGATGTCATGTTGTCGTTGGGGGTGCGTGAAGGGTTTGATGTGGGTCTGGAAATGTCCGGCGCGCCAGCTGCGATGCACGCGTTGTTGCATGCCATGAACCACGGTGGGCGGGTGGCGCTGCTTGGCATTCCGCCGGAACCGATGATGGTTGATTGGAACGAAGTGATTTCCAAAGGACTGACGATCAAAGGAATCTACGGGCGGGAGATGTTCGAAACCTGGTACAAAATGGCGTCATTAATCCAATCAGGCCTCGATTTAACGCCGATTATCACTCATCACTTCCCAATAGATGACTTTCAGCAGGGCTTTGATGTGATGCGCTCTGGGCAATCCGGCAAAGTGATTTTGCACTGGGATTAACGGCATCGTAGCGCGCCCCGAGGCCAGGACGCGCTACGCATTTATTTATCCCCTGATGTGACCCAGGTACGCCAGCGCTGCTCAATAAAATGAACGGGCGCACTGTCACGTAATCTTTCCCCGATCAGTTTAAAGAAGACGTCGTTACCCACCGGCGGTAGTGGCTGTTTAATAGTACACAGCTGCGGTTTGCGGAACGGTTTACGTGCTGGTTGCGCAGGACGAGGTTCATAGGGCAGCGTCTGGTAGTGAACCGGCTCATTCAACAACTGGCTGGGGCGCACCAGAACGATATCGGTATCCAGCGTGGGCAACATCTGTTGCAGCACTTTGATAGTCGCGGGGTGCGGGTGACCGATGGCAATGGCCGAACCGGTACGGCGTGCCAGTTGCACCGCACGATTAAACTGGGTGCGGATATCCGCCTCATTCTGAGTATCGTCTAAAAAGACCTTACGCTTGATCACCTTGACGTGCGTGCCCGCCGCAGCCGGAATGGATTGGCTGCTGCCGATAGTCATGCTGTCGAGAAAGTAGAGCTGATAAGCGTTGAGGGCCTGCATCACCTTTTGCATACCTGGCAAGCTGGAGGTCATGGCGCTGCCCATATGGTTATTTAACCCGACCGCGTAAGGGACGTTATTTACCGCCTGACGGATAATGCGTTCGATCTCTTCACTACTCATCTCCGGGCGTAGTGTATCTTTCTCGAGAGGCTGTTTTCCCATCGGAGCCATCGGTAGGTGGATCAATATCTCGCGCCCTTGCTGGTGGGCTTTTACTGCCATGTCACGGGCATAGGGCGCGTTGGGCAACACCGCAATGGAGATGGCGGTTGGCATCGCCAGTATCTGATTTTCGTTGTGGGGCCGATAACCGAAATCATCAATCACAATTGACAGCTTTCCCGCCATCGCCCATGAACAAAATGCCAATAACAAGGTGAAGAGAAGCGGACGGCGTACTTTTCGTAACATCGGTAAAATGTTTTCCCTGTTATTTCCCTAACCAAGGTTGTGGGTCGACCGCCTGACCTTGACGGCGAATTTCAAAGTAGAGCACAGGCTGGCTTTGGCCACCGCTGGTGCCCACTAATGCGATCGGTTGTCCGGCTTTCACCTGTGCGCCGACCGACACCAGTGCGCCCTGGTTATAGCCATACAGGCTCATGTCTTCCTTGCCGTGCTGCAACACCACAACAAGTCCATACCCTTGCAGCCAATCCGCCATCAGCACGGTGCCATAGGCAATGGCCTTGACATCGGCACCCTCTGGTGCCGCGATCACCAATCCCTTCCAGCGCAATTCGTCCTGCAAGGGTTCACCAAAACGTCGTTCAACACGCCCCCTCACTGGCCAGATAGCCTGACCGGCGGGTTGGCCCAACCCGCCGTGCGCGCCATAAGTGAACGCTCACTTTCCGATGGTTGGTAACGGCTGCCGCTGCGTTTGGCTTGTTCTTCATGTTCACGCACCTTGGCTGCCTCGCGCGCTTCGCGTTCGGCTCGCGCTTTGGCTTCGCGTTCAGCGCGGGCAATCTGGTCGCGCAGGCGTGCTTCATTCTGTCGTAATTCTGTCAGTTGCTGCTGATCTTTTTCCAGCGTGGATAGGGTTTGTTTACGTTCACCCCGCGCTTGCTCCAACGCCTTTTGCTGTGTTTGCTGCTCGGCAAGCAACGTTTTTTGCGTTGCTTGCTTCTGCTCTACCTGCCGTTTCTGTGCGGCGAGCTCGGTGCGGGTGTGTTGCAACTCAGCGATGTTTTGCTGGCGAGCTTCATTCAGGTAACCAAAGTAGGCCAAAATACGCTCGCTACGCTGGCTCTCTTCGCCGCTGAGGATCAGTTGCAAGCCGTTGTGTTGACCCTGACGAAAGGCGGCGTCTAATTGGCGTGCCAGCAGCGCTTCCTGCTGCTTTCTTTGGCTTTCGAGTTTGGTGATGGAGGTTGCCAGCGCTTTAAGCTATTCGCTAAGTGTGGCAAGCGTTCCCGTGGTGTCACGCAGTTGGCGACTGGCCCGGGCGATGGATTGTTCTTGCTGCTGTAACTGGCTGAGCAGCGCGCTGCGTTGCTGTTTCTGCTCTTGAACGCGTTTTTCCTTCTCCGCGATATCCTGTTGCAGCGTCTTGAGCTGTTGCTGATTATCGGCACCGAGCCCGAGCGTCGGCCACGCAAAAGCCCCAACGCAAACCGCGCTGATACATATCGCGAGCAGCGCATGCAGCGGTGATTTGCCTGTGCTTGAACCCTGAGCATGCACACTGCATGGTACTCGGGGCGAGACCACTGACGCTTTCTTATTCATAAGATGGGATTATTTCACGATGGGCAGCCCCTGACCAGTCATCCTACCGCGCTTTTCTCTCTCCGATAATGAAAGAACATGTTGCAGAGGTGCGCATCTTGGGTAAGGTTTACACAGGATGAACTGCATCAAGCATAGATAAAAAGGGTGCAATACACATAAAATGGCACAAACGTTAGCGGCGGTCGCTACGATTTTTCTGATTCATACCACAGATAGAGTTACAGTTTAGCGGCTTACTGGTTGTTACAGGCTGTAATTGCTGTACCGCATAGGTATACTCAGAAACCTTGATTTTTGTTGATTAACTGATTCGGGAGCTGTTACCCCCCATGCAAGAGATTATGTCGTTCGTAAGCAGGCATCCGATTATGAGTATCGCCTGGGTTGCACTGTTGGTTGCCGTTATTGTCATGACCGTGAAAAGTAAGCTTCCCAATGTGAAAGAAATCGCGCGTGGCGAAGCCATTCAACTTATCAATAAAGAAGAAGCGGTTATCGTTGATTTGCGCAACCGTGATGATTTCCGTCGTGGCCACATTGCCAACGCCATCAACCTGCTGCCTAACGACATTAAGAATGGCAGTCTGGGCGAGTTGGAGAAACACAAAGCGCGCCCTGTGATTGTCGTTTGCGTGAACGGTATCAGCTCGCGTGAATCAGCTGACAACTTGCTGAAAGCCGGTTTTGAACGCGTGTCTGTTCTGAAAGACGGCTTGTCCGGCTGGAGTGGTGAGAATCTTCCGCTGGTGCAGGGTAAATAAGCGCGATGGCGCAAGCCGAATGTCTTTAAAGCATGCCGTAAAGGTATGGTAGGTTGTAACTAGGCGCAGGTTCCCTGCGCGCATCGTTCGATTTTAAATGCACACATTGGCGTCCGCTGCCACACGGTGAATGCGGCGCATTAAAAACGTTAACATTAAAGGTATTAGCCAACATGTCCGAACAAAACTCCGCCGAAATGACTTTTCAGATTCAACGTATTTACACCAAGGATGTCTCTTTTGAAGCGCCGAATGCTCCTCAGGTGTTTCAACAGGATTGGCAACCGAAAGTTAAACTGGATCTGGATACGGCGTCCAGCCAACTGGCGGAAGACATGTATGAAGTTGTGCTGCGCGTAACGGTAACCTCGACGCTGGGCGAAAATACTGCGTTCCTGTGTGAAGTTCAGCAAGCGGGTATTTTCACCGTTGGCGGTCTGGAAGGCACGCAACTTGCACATTGCCTGGGCGCTTACTGCCCGAACATTCTGTTCCCGTATGCGCGTGAATGTGTGACCAGCATGGTGACACGCAGTACATTCCCGCAGTTGAATCTGGCGCCGGTGAACTTCGATGCGCTGTTCATGAACTATCTGCAACAGCAAACGGAAGGGCAGTCCGCAGAAGGTGAAAACGGCGCACCGCGCCTGGATGCCTGATGAGCACAGCTAATGCTTCCATGACAGTGGTCGGTGCCGGTTCATACGGCACCGCCCTGGCGATTACGCTGGCCCGCAATGGTCACTCCGTGGTGCTGTGGGGACACGATCCTGCGCACATACAGACATTGCAGGCCGCCCGGTGTAACCAGGCGTTCCTACCGGATGTGCCTTTCCCCGATACGCTGCACCTCGAGTCTGATTTAGCGCAGGCGCTGGCGGCGAGTCGCGATATTTTGGTGGTGGTGCCGAGCCATGTGTTTGGTGACGTGCTGCGTCAGCTAAAACCGCTGCTGCGTGCCGATGCACGCTTGGTGTGGGCGACAAAAGGGTTGGAGGCAGAAACCGGGCGCTTGTTGCAAGATGTGGCGCGGGAAGCATTAGGTGAAGAGATTCCTCTGGCGGTGATTTCTGGTCCGACGTTCGCGAAAGAACTCGCGGCGGGATTACCCACCGCTATCGCGCTGGCCGCGACAGACAAAACGTTTTCTGACGATCTGCAAACGCTGCTGCACTGTGGTAAGAGTTTTCGCGTCTACAGTAACCCCGATCTTATCGGCGTTCAGCTTGGCGGAAAAATGTGATTTCTATTGGCGCTGGCATGTCCGATGGCATTGGCTTTGGTGCCAATGCGCGCACGGCGCTCATCACGCGTGGACTGGCGGAAATGACGCGGCTTGGCGTGGCGCTTGGGGCCGATCCCGCCACGTTTATGGGGATGGCTGGGCTGGGCGATCTGGTGCTGACCTGTACCGATAACCAATCTCGTAACCGCCGCTTTGGCATGATGCTGGGCCAGTGGCTGGATGTACAAAGCGCTCAGGATCAGATTGGTCAGGTGGTGGAAGGTTATCGCAATACCAAAGAGGTGCTGGCGTTGGCGCAGCGTCATGGGGTAGAAATGCCCATCAGTGAACAACTGTGGCAGGTTTTATACTGTGGCAAGGCCGCGCGCGAAGCGGCGCTTACCCTGCTTGGTAGAACGCGCAAAGACGAAAGCGAGCGCGAATAATACAACGTTATCCTTGAGGCCAATGGTGACGCTGGTCTTCTGGCGTTTTTTGGCTTTTATATCGTATATATCGTATGCTGGCGGCTACGCGAGTCTTTGGCAAGCGTGCCGGGCGATAACAATAAATGTAACGTGTCAGCGCATCGCAATGAACGGTGCGGCAGGGGAGTGAAGGCAATGTCGACTGATGAATTGGAATTGGTGTGGGCAAATATCAAAGCAGAAGGCCGGTCGCTGGCTGATTGCGAGCCGATGTTGGCCAGCTTTTTTCATGCCACATTGCTGAAACATGAAAACCTGGGCAGCGCATTGAGTTATATGCTGGCGAACAAGTTGGCAAATTCCATCATGCCGGCGATCGCCATTCGCGAAGTAGTGGAAGAGGCCTACCGTGCCGATCCGCAAATGATTCTGTCAGCCGCGTGCGACATTAGCGCGGTGTGTCAGCGTGACCCGGCGGTGAATAAATACTCCACGCCGCTGCTTTACCTGAAAGGATTTCATGCGCTTCAGGCCTACCGTATTGGTCATTGGCTCTGGTATCAGGGGCGTAAAGAGCTGGCTATTTATTTTCAGAACCAGATTTCGGTGTCGTTTGGCGTCGATATTCACCCGGCTGCGACCATTGGTTGTGGGATCATGCTCGATCATGCCACCGGGATTGTTATTGGTGAGACGGCGGTGGTGGAAAATGACGTGTCTATCCTGCAATCTGTCACCTTGGGCGGGACCGGGAAAACTAGCGGCGATCGCCATCCCAAGATCCGCGAAGGGGTTATGATTGGCGCGGGTGCCAAAATTCTCGGTAATATTGAAGTTGGGCGCGGCGCAAAAATTGGCGCAGGTTCCGTGGTGTTGCAGCCAGTTCCGGCGCATACCACGGCGGCGGGCGTCCCGGCGCGCATTGTGGGGCGTCCGGAAAGCGACAAACCCGCAATGGACATGGATCAATACTTCAATGGGATCAATCGGGGATTTCAATACGGCGATGGGATTTGAGTTCTTCTTACCGTAAGCTGTTTTTCAAATGATTTTCCCTACTTATATCGCATACTATCCGAATATTCAGCTGAGCTAAGATATTTTCTTATAAGAAATATCTCAAATATTGCCGCTTCACCGACAATTACACGCAATATAGCGTGTGAATCCGTCATAATACCGGTTTGGACAGGCTTTTACCCGTGGCCTGTTTTCCTAAACCAGACTTTCCCTGTCATCTGACGGTTCAGGTCTCGCAACAACATTGATGGTTTACGAGAAGCAAAGATGTATCTGATGCGTGTGATATTTACCCTTTTCTGTTCTCGCTTCCTTCCCTCGCTGCCCCAACGGATTCCGCCGTGGAAATGTCGAATGAGTCTGTGCAGAGCAATGGGCAGGGCAGTTGGTGGCAAAAAGCCAAATTTAATCTGTCAGAAACCTGGTAGAATTCGTCAAGTCAGGATCTCTATATCCCGGCTATCACCTGGCATAACCGCTGGACTTACGACAAAGAGAAAACCGACAAGTACAATGAACGTCCTTGGGGGCGCAGGCTATGGCGTGTCACGTCTGGATGCCGACGGCGATTGGCACGGTCTGTACCTGATGGCGTTCAAGGATTCCTTCAACAAATGGGAGCCCATCGGCGGTTATGGCCTTGAGAAACGCTGGACGCCTACCACGAATCCGGATTTCCAATTGGGTGCGGGTTTCACCGCTGGCGTTACTATGCGGGACAACTGGCACTATATCCCGATTCCGGTGCTATTGCCGCTGGTCTCGGTGAACTATCAGCGCCTCTCTTTTCAGGCGACCTACATTCCTGGCACCTACAACAACGGCAACGTCTTTTTTGCCTGGCTGCGCTGGCAAATCTAATCGTTGGTATATAAACCAAATGTAAACCGCATTGGTCGAGGATTATGCAGCCAATGCGGTACAATGGCCCATTATCATTTTTACTAGGGTGTCAGCGTGTTATTACTGGTCATTACCACCATTCTGTGGGCATTTTCATTCAGCCTGATTGGCGAATATCTGGCGTGGCAGGTCGATAGCTGGTTCTCTGCCATGTTTCGTTTAGTGCTGGCCGCTGTGGTTTTTCTGCCGTTCCTGCGTTGGCGTGGTTATTCAGCCAAAGTATTGGGATTGTATCTGCTGATCGGTGTGATCCAACTGGGCGTGATGTACCTGCTGCTGTTCCGTAGTTATCTCTATCTCGATGTTCCGACGCTGCTGCTGTTTTCAGTAATGACGCCGCTTTACGTCACGTTGATTTACGATGTAATCAGCGGGCGGCGCTTGCGCTGGGGCTATGCCTTTAGCGCGTTGCTGGCAGTATTGGGGGCCGTAGTCATCCATTATCATGGCGTCAGTGCGCATTTTTGGCATGGTTTTCTGCTGATTCAGGTTGCCAATATTTGCTTCGCCGCAGGGCAAGTAGGCTATAAACGCCTGATGGAGCTGCACCCGATGCCGCAGCACAGTGCGTTTTCCTGGTTTTATCTGGGGGCGGGATTGGTGACGCTGGTAGCGTGGGGACTGTTTGGCAACTTCACCAAACTACCCACCGCCCCGATACAGTGGGGCGTGTTGGTTTTCTTGGGGGCGATTGTCTCCGGCCTGGGCTATTTCATGTGGAACTACGGTGCCACCAAGGTGGATGCGGGCACGCTAAGTATCATGAACAACTTTCACGTCCCTGCCGGACTACTGGTTAACTTCCTCTTCTGGCAGAAGACGCCCGACTGGGGGAGTTTCTCGCTGGGGTCTCTAATTATCCTTGCGGCTTTGTTGGTACACCTGCGCTGGGTCGTGCAGCATCCCGCACGAACGGCAGATGCGAACACGCGTGCTGGCGGGCAGAACGAATAAAGGCTTCAAGTACCGGCTGGCGCTGCTCTCCATCGCGTACCGCAGCGTACAGTCGGCCCCACAATCCCTCACCCAGCGTTTTGGTCACCACCAACCCCTGACGCTCAAAACTTTCCACTACCCAGTGTGGCAGCGCGGCAATACCCATGCGTGCTGCCACCATCTGAATTAGCAATAGGGTGTTATCCACGCTCTTTAACGTTGGACTGATGCCTGCCGGTTGCAGGAAATGACGCCATATGTCCAAGCGCTGGCGCTGAACCGGATAGATCATCAGGATCTCATCGGCGAGATCCTCCGGTGAAATCGTCTCTTTGCTCGCTAATGCATGGTCTGGTGCCAGCACCAGCCTCACTTCAAAATCAAACATAGGTGAATAGTGCAACCCACTGCGCGGCAAAATGTCCGATGTCATCACCAGATCCAATTCCCCCTGTTGCATTGCCGGTTGGGGATCAAAGGTGACACCGGATTTGAAGTCCATGTTCACCTGCGGCCACTGGCTGTGGAAATGCCCCAGAGCGGGCGTCGGCCACTCAATACAGCTATGGCACTCAATCGCCAGACGCAGCGTGGTCTGATGCGGTTCGTTGCATGCCTGCAACGCCTGTTGAATCTGGGGCAACACCTGATCGGCCAATTGCAGCAGGATTTCCCCCTGAGGAGTAAAGCACAGCGATTGGCTCTTACGTACAAACAGCCGAAAACCCAGACGCTGCTCCAGCTCACTGAACTGGTGGGAAAGCGCCGATTGCGTCTGGTGAAGCTGCGCGGCAGCTGCTGCCAGTGAGCCTGTGCCGCGCAGTGCTTGCAGTGTCCGTAAGTGTTTCCGTTCGATCATGAGAGTCCTTCACAATGACAGTGAATAATTTGCGCTTGTGCATTATACAGTACCTGTTGATTATGGATGTGTAAACATCTGGACGGCTAAATGAGGATTAACGATGGCAATTTTAAATCGCACACTGGGTTTTCCGCGCGTCGGACTGCGCCGTGAACTGAAAAAAGCGCAAGAAGGCTATTGGGCAGGCAACCTTACTCAGGCTGAACTGCTGGAAGTGGGCAAATCGCTGCGGGCACGTCACTGGCAACAGCAGAAAGACGCTGGCGTTGACTTGCTGCCGGTGGGTGATTTTGCCTGGTATGATCATGTACTGACACCGCCAGCCTGCTGCTGGGTAACGTGCCTGCGTGCCACCAAAATGCCGATGGCAAGGTTGATATCGACACGCTGTTCCGCATTGGCCGTGGTCGTGCGCCGACGGGCGAACCGGCGGCCGCCGCAGAGATGACCAAATGGTTTAACACCAACTACCACTACATGGTGCCCGAGTTCACTCAGGGACAGCGTTTTGCCTTGACATAGACGCAACTGCTCGACGAAGTGGACGAAGCGTTGGCACTGGGCCACAAAGTCAAACCTGTGCTGCTGGGGCCAGTGACCTACCTGTGGTTGGGCAAAGTGAAGGGTGACGCATTCGATCGTCTCTCCCTGCTGAAAGACATTCTGCCGGTGTATCAACAGGTGCTGGCAGAGCTGGCTAAACGTGGTATCGAGTGGGTTCAGATTGATGAGCCTGCACTGGTGCTGGAACTGCCGCAAGAGTGGCTGGATGCCTTTAAACCGGCTTACGATGCGTTGCAGGGCTCGGTCAAACTGCTGTTGACCACCTATTTTGACAGCATCGGCCATAACCTGGATACTCTCCGTGCGCTGCCGGTACAAGGTCTGCATGTGGATCTGGTGCACGGTAAGGATGATGCCGCTGCGCTGCTGGCGCAACTGCCGGCTGATTGGCTGGTATCACTGGGTGTGATTAACGGTCGTAACGTGTGGCGTGCGGATCTCAGCACCTGGTTTGAACGCCTGCAACCGCTGGTCGGGCAGCGTCAACTGTGGATCGGTTCTCCCTGCTCTCTGCTGCACAGCCCGATCGATCTGAGCGTGGAAACGCGTTTGGATGACGAAGTTAAAAGCTGGTTCGCCTTCGCATTGCAGAAGTGTGCTGAACTGTCGCTGCTGACGGCGGCACTGAACAGTGGCGAGGGTGCTGCTCTGGTGGAATACAGCGCACCGATTCGTGCGCGCAGCACCTCAACGCATGTTAACAATGCGGCAGTGACTCAGCGTATGGCGGCGATTACCGCGCAGGATAGCCAGCGTCAACACGCCTATCCGGTACGTGCCGAGGCACAGCGCGCACGTTTTAATCTGCCCGACTGGCCGACTACCACCATTGGTTCCTTCCCGCAAACCACAGAAATTCGTGGCCTGCGTCTGGACTTCAAGCAAGGCCGCCTTGATGGCAACAACTACCGTACCGGCATCGCCGAACACATCAAACAGGCGATTGTCAAGCAGGAACGTCTGGGTCTGGACATATTGGTGCACGGTGAAGCAGAACGTAACGACATGGTCGAGTATTTTGGTGAACACCTGGATGGCTTTATCTTCACCCAGAACGGGTGGGTGCAGAGCTACGGTTCACGCTGCGTGAAACCGCCGGTGATCATTGGTGATATCAGCCGCCCGGAACCGATCACAGTCGAGTGGGCCAAGTATGCCCAATCCCTGACCGACAAGCCGGTAAAAGGTATGTTGACCGGGCCGGTGACCATCCTGTGCTGGTCGTTCCCGCGCGAAGATGTCAGCCGTGAAACCATCGCCAAGCAGATCGTGCTGGCACTGCGTGATGAAGTGGCGGATTTGGAAAGTGCAGGTATCGGTATTATCCAGATTGATGAACCGGCACTGCGTGAAGGGCTGCCGCTGCACCGTTCTGACTGGCAGGCTTATCTGGCATGGGGCGTGGAAGCATTCCGTCTGAATGCGGCCGTGGTACGGGATGACACCCAGATTCACACCCATATGTGTTACTGCGAGTTTAATGACATCATGGACTCCATTGCGGCATTGGATGCGGATGTGATCACCATTGAAACCTCGCGTTCCGACATGGGGCTGTTGGAGTTGTTCGAAGAGTTCGAGTACCCGAATGAAATTGGGCCGGGCGTGTACGATATCCACTCACCGAACGTACCGAGCGTGGAATGGATTGAAGCGCTGTTGCGTAAAGTGGCGCAGCGTATTCCCGCCGAGCGCCTGTGGGTCAACCCGGACTGCGGCCTGAAAACGCGCGGTTGGCCGGAAACGCGTCAATCACTGGCTAACATGTTCGAAGCGGCACAGCGCTTACGCGCAAACGAAGTTTAACCTCACAAGGTTGGTATCAAACGCAGGGCGTTTCTCCCTGCGTTTTTTTTGCTTATTTCACACCATACTGCGCAAACCACGCCAGCATACGCTGCCAGCCATCCTGAGCGGACGCTTGATGATAGCTGGGGCGATAATCTGCATGGAAAGTGTGTCCTGCCTTGGGATACACTACAATCTCCGCCGTGGCGTTGGCGGAGCGTAGCGCCTGTCGCATCAGCTCGACCTGATCGAGCGGGATACTGCCATATTCTGCGCCGTACAAACCGAGCACGGGCGCACTGAGATCGGCGGCGATATCCACCGGGTGTTTCGGCGTAGTCAGGGTTTTGTTACCGGAAAATTTACCGTACCAGGCAACGGCGGCTTTCAACTGCGGATTGTGCGCCGCATACAGCCAACTGATTCGCCCACCCCAACAGAAGCCGGTAATCCCTATTTTGTTAGCATCGCCGCCTTGCCGCACGGCCCAGTTGGCCGTGCGATCGAGATCCAATAGCACCTGTGCATCCGGCACCTTACTGACCAGTACGCTCAGCAACGTCGGAATATCATCATACTGATGTGGATCGCCCTGACGGAAATACAGTTCTGGCGCGATGGCAATATAACCCTGTTTCGCCAGCCGACGGCAAACATCCTGAATATGCTGATGCACCCCAAAAATTTCCTGCACCACCAGAATGATGGGATAAGGCCCATCACCTGATGCCTGTTTGGCGAGGTAAGCGGGAAGCTGCTCACCTTGGGACGGAATGGTGGTCTCACCCGCGATAATCCCTTGGCTGTCGGTGAGGATAGTTGACTCGGTATGGGGCGTAACGGCACGGGTTATCGCCCGATCGGTTTGTCGGAGTTCCAGCGGTTCGGCCACTTTCATGGTGGTTGTTCTCCTCTTGAGCATAAAAGGGATTATTGGTGTGACAGCGCGCAATTTATAAGTGTATACCACTGTATTGGTTTCTTTTGGTAGTGAGATATATCACTGCTGTTAGGGTACTGATGCGCTAGGATAATAAACGGTACTATCTTGCCCATAATGAGGAGACGAGTATGTCTGAATCTGATGTGTTCCACCTGGGGTTAACCAAACAGGGGCTGCAAGGGGCGACGTTAGCCATTGTGCCCGGCGATCCGGCGCGGGTTGAAAAAATCGCGCGCGAGATGGATAACCCTGTGTTTCTGGCCGCGCACCGTGAATTTACCACTTGGCGTGCTACGCTTGCAGGGCAACCGGTGGTTATCTGCTCTACGGGTATTGGCGGCCCCTCGACCTCCATTGCGGTGGAAGAACTGGCGCAATTATGCGTCAGAACCTTTCTGCGCGTGGGCACCACAGGGGCGATCCAGCCTGATATGAATGTGGGGGATGTGTTGGTGACGACGGCGGCTGTGCGTTTGGACGGTGCCAGCCTGCACTTTGCACCGCTGGAGTATCCGGCTGTGGCCGATTTTGCGTGCACTGCCGCGCTGGTTGATGCTGCGAAGGCCTCAGGTTTCCCGCTGCACATTGGCGTAACCGCCTCTTCGGATACGTTTTATCCGGGGCAAGAGCGCTACGATACCTACTCTGGGCGCGTCGTGCGACGTTTTCAAGGCTCAATGCAAGAGTGGCAAAGCATGGGCGTGTTGAATTATGAAATGGAGTCGGCCACGCTGCTCACCATGTGTTCCAGTCAGGGGTTGCGGGCGGGCATGGTCGCAGGCGTCATCGTCAACCGCAACCAGCAGGAAACACCGGATGTTGCGACGATGAAGCTGGCGGAAACCGCTGCCGTTACGGTGGTGCTGGATGCAGCACGCCGGTTATTGAGTGCCTGAGTTTTCCGCTACGTATTGCAAGGAGTTGTATGACAACATCAGCACCACGCCATCCCTCTTTGGTTGCGTTAGAGGGCGGCATCAATTTCCGTGATTTAGGTGGATTGTATACCGCAGATGGGCAACGTATTCGCCCGCGCAAACTGTTCCGTGCAGGCTCGTTGGATCAACTGAGTGCCGCGGACTGTGAGCACCTGGCCGGTGTTCCCGTGTCGCACGTGGTTGACTATCGTGACCCGGATGAAGTGACGGCCAAGCCTGATATTCTATGGGAAGGCGCGCATTATCACACGTGCCCCGCCAACCCGATTCGCCACGAGGTCACGGCCAGTCTGGAGTCGTTGGGTTCAGATCAGTTCTCTGCGTTTGACTCACAGGCCTTTATGCTGGAACTCTATCGGCGTTTGCCTTTCAACAATCCCGCCTATCGTCAACTGGTTGCCCTGTTGCAGAGACCAGAAGAAGGGGCACTGGTGCAGCACTGTGCTGTCGGCAAAGATCGTACCGGCATCGGCTCCGCTCTGGTGTTGTTTGCGCTCGGGGTGGATGAAAAGACGGTGATGGAAGATTATCTGGTTACGGACATCACCCTTGCGCCTTTTCGCGAGCAACTGCTGACATCGCTGGCCGATACGCTGAATGAGAAAGCGCTGTCGCAATTCTCCTTTGTGCTCTCGGTTCAGGAAGCCTTTCTGGCGACCGCACTGCGAACTATCAAAGAACGCTATGGTTCTATAAACCGTTGGCTGGCGACGGACTATGGGCTGGATGATGACGCGCGCTACCAATTGCAGCGTAAGTATCTGGCTGACTAAGTAAAGCAAGGCGATATCCCGCCTCAATGTGAGGCGGGAACAGAGCGGTGTTGCGGTTAGCCCGTGTTGCGCATACCCGCTGCCACGACGGCAATGGTCACCATCAGCGCCAGTTCCGCCTCTAGGCTGGGTTTTCCTGCTCACGCGAACGGTGTAACAGCTCGGCTTGCAGCACGTTTAACGGGTCGGTATAGACGTTACGCAGCGCGATAGATTCAACAATCCACGGCAAATCTGCCATCAGATGGTCATCGTTGGAAATCCGCAGCACCACGTTGATATCTGCCGCCAACTGGTCGCGCAACTCTTTGCCCAAAGGCCACAGTTTTTCGTCGACCAGACGCTGATCGTAGTATTCCGCCAGCCACAGGTCCGCTTTGGCGAACACCATTTCCAGCATCCCGATACGCGTGGAGAAGAACGGCCAGTCGCGGCACATGGTTTCCAGCGCTTTCTGCTGACCATTTTCCACGATTTTTTGCAACGCCGCGCCCGCGCCCAACCAGGCTGGTAGCATCAGGCGGTTTTGCGTCCAGGCAAAAATCCACGGAATGGCGCGCAGGCTTTCTACACCACCGTTAGGACGGCGTTTGGCCGGACGTGAGCCGAGCGGCAGTTTACCCAGTTCCAGTTCCGGCGTTGCGGCGCGGAAGTAAGGCACAAAGTCGTGATTTTCACGCACATAACCGCGATACATATCGCAAGACACGCGAGAAAGCTCATCCATGATGTCGTGCCATTCCGGTTTCGGCTCTGGCGGCGGCAGCAGGTTAGCCTCAATGATAGCACCGGTATAGAGCGACAAATTGCTGATGGTCACTTCCGGTAAACCGAACTTGAAGCGGATCATTTCTCCCTGTTCGGTGACGCGCAGGCCGCCTTTCAGGCTGCCCGGCGGTTGTGACAGCAGGGCGGCGTGAGCCGGTGCGCCACCGCGACCGATGGAGCCGCCGCGTCCGTGGAACAGCGTAAGCGCAATGCCTGCTTTCTCGCAGGTTTTGATCAGTGCGTCCTGCGCGCGGTATTGCGCCCAGGAAGCCGCCATCAAGCCCGCATCTTTGGCGGAGTCGGAATAGCCGATCATCACCATCTGCTTGCCCTGGATAAAGCCGCGATACCAGTCGATACCCAGCAGTTGCTTCATCACATCGTCGGCGTTGTTCAGGTCATCCAGCGTTTCAAACAGCGGGGCGACTGGCAAGGCGAAGGGACAACCCGCTTCTTTTAACAGCAGGTGCACGGCCAGCACGTCGGATGGTGTGCGCGCCATGGAGATCACGTAAGCGGCGATAGAGCCCTGCGGCGCTTCGGCGATCACCTGGCAGGTATCCAGCACTTCTTTGGTTTCTGCGCTCGGTTCCCACTGACGGGGCAACAACGGACGTTTGGAACTTAATTCTCGAATCAGGAACGCCTGCTTGTCGGATTCAGACCAGCTTTCGTAGTCGCCCAGCCCAAGGTAGCGGGTGATTTCCGCCAGTGCTTCCGTATGACGCGTACTTTCCTGACGAGCATCGATACGTACCAACGGCACGCCGAAACAGCGCACGCGGCGCAGGGTATCGAGCAGTTGGCCGTCGGCGATAATGCCCATGCCACAGGCATGTAGCGATTGGTAACACGCGTGCAGCGGTTCCCACAGCTGTTCGTTGTGTTCCAGCAGATCGTGCGGACGCGGCGTGCGCTCGCCCTTCAGGCTGCCCTCAAGGTAAGTCAGGGTCGCGTTAAGCTGCGCACACAGGGATTTCATAATAACGCGATAGGGTTCCTGAACCTATTCCCCTTCTGCGATACCGGTGCGCTCACGCAGCTCCGGTGTGCATTCCGACATGGAAAGCTCGGACACCAGTACCTGAATATCACGCAAAAACAGGTCTGCGGCTTTCCAACGGCTCAGCAGCAGGACGTGACGGGTAATTTTGGCGGTCACGTTTGGGTTGCCATCGCGGTCGCCACCCATCCAAGAGGTAAAGCGTACGGGGACAGAATCCACCGGCAGGCGGAAACCAAAGGATTTTTCCAACTGCTCATCCAGCTCGCGCAGGAAGGCTGGCACCCCTTCCCACAGGCTGTTTTCCACCACGGCAAAGCCCCATTTGGCTTCGTCTACGGGGGGGGGTTGGGCGGATCTTACGGATCTCATCCGTATGCCACGACTGGGCGATCAACTGACGCAGACGGCGCATGATCTGGTTGCGCTCATAGTCTGCCAGATCGTTGTGATCGAACTGTTTTAGGCAGGTGTTTACCTCAACCAGCTTATGAATCAGCGTGCGACGGGTAATTTCTGTAGGGTGTGCGGTCAGCACCAGTTCAATGGAGAGCATCTCCACCGCGTCACGAATATCGCGTTCGCTTAAGTGTGCCTGCGCTTTCAGACGATCGAACCCCTGAGATAAAATTTCCGGGTTGCTGGCCGCTTCGCCGCGTGGCGAAATTGAGTGATATTGCTCTGCTGTGTTGGTCAGATTAAGGAACTGGCTGAAGGCGCGCGCGACTGGGAGCAACTCCTCATTGGAGAGATTTTGCAGCGTGTTCAACAGCTCCTGACGGTGCTTTTCATTGCCTGCGCGGGGCGATTTTGACAGCTTACGGATCGTCTCGACCTTATCAAGAATACTCTCTCCTAATGCATCCTTGATGGTGTCACCAAGAAGTTTACCCAGCATGCTCACATTACTTCGCATCGCGGAATATTGTTCGTTCATATTTACCCTGACCCATCTCTATTTTTTGTAAGTTTGTTTCATTGAAAGACGCAAAACGCTACCTTCATCTAGCCACGCCCGGCGGGATTCGTCAATTGACGATTGGTTGTTTTATCACCCTGCCAGTTTTACCCCCCTATTGTTGTACCTGCTTTCGTGTGGGATTGGCAATTGGTGAAATTTAATTACATCCGTGTGCAGATTAGGGGCGCTTATTAAGCCCCTCCTTTCACGTTTACCGGCAGAAATGTTGCACCATCTGGGTGATCAACTTATGCGTTGGGGCGATAAATGCGGTGTCGATATATTCATCCGGCTGGTGGGCTTGTTCGATCGAACCGGGGCCGAGCACCAGCGTCGGGCACAGCGTCTGGATAAACGGCGCTTCGGTGCAGTAGTTCACCACATCCGTGGGCACGCCCAGCAATTTCTCAATCACGCCTACCAAGGCGTGATCCACTGGGCATTCATAGCAGGGGATCGGCGGATGCAGCTCGCTGACGCTCACGCGTCCCGGCCAACGCTCGCTCACTGGCGCCAGCGCTTCCGTCACCAGACCGTTTAAATCGTTCAGCGTTAATCCTGGAAGTGGGCGGATATCCATATGCAGTTCACAGCAGGTACAGATGCGGTTAGCCGCATCGCCACCGTGAATATGGCCGAAATTCATGGTTGGATAGGGGATATGGAACGCCGCGTTGTGATAACGGGTTTGCAGCGTATTGCGCAACACCATCAAGTGGGAGATGGCATCGTGCATCAGTTCGATAGCGTTTACGCCGCGCGAAGGATCGCTTGAATGGCCGGATTGCCCTTGAATCCGCACTGCATTTGACATATGGCCTTTGTGGGCGCGAATCGGTTTCAACGATGTTGGTTCGCCAATGATGGCGCAGTCCGGGCGTATCTGCGTAGATTCAGAGAAATATTTGGCGCCCGCCATGGTGGTCTCTTCATCGGCGGTGGCCAGCACGTAAATCGGTTTGGTCAGCGTTGCCGGATCGATGTCGCGCAGCGCATCCAGAATAAAGGCGGAAGAAGCCTTTCATATCCGCAGTGCCCAGCCCGTAAAGCTTGTTATCGTGTTCTGTCAGGGTAAAGGGATCGCGCGTCCAGCGGCCATCATCAAACGGCACCGTATCGATATGCCCAGCCAGCAGCAAGCCACCCTGGCCTTGGCCGATGCGCGCCAGCAGATTGAATTTATGCCGCGTACCGGGCACTGGCTGTACCTTAACGTGAAAGCCCAAATCGGCAAACCATCCGGCGAGCAGATTGATTAATGCTTCATTGCTCTGATCTAGCGCCTGATCGGTAGCGCTGATGGAAGGCGTCGCGATCAACGCCCGATACAGCTCAATAAATGGGGGTAAATTCATCTTCACTGTTGACAGCCTTATGTTAGGATAGTATCAATATTCATGCGTTTATTTTGAATAAAAATACAATAACGCGTAGCGAAAGGAAACTGTTTCTAACCCTTGGATGAGACATTACCTGATAGTCTACACTTGCACCGGTCGAATACCGTTAGCGGGTTTGGCGTTTTGTAGATACCCTGTTTTAACGACATTGTTTTTAACGATGCACTGTTTACATTATTTTAGTGGAAGGTATGCAGATCCCATGCTGAATACGTTGATTGTTGGCGCAAGCGGTTATACTGGCGCTGAACTTGCACTCTATCTGAATCGTCACCCTCAGATGAACCTTACCGCACTTGCGGTATCCGCGCAGAGCGTTGATGCGGGCAAACGCATTTCTGATCTGCACCCTCAACTGAAAGGCATCATCGATTTGCCGGTACAGGCGCTGACGGATGCCGCCGAAGCCGCCAAAGGCATCGATGTGGTGTTTCTGGCGACCGACCACAAAGTGAGTCACGATCTTGCGCCGGTGTTTCTGGCCGCAGGCTACGTGGTGTTCGATCTCTCCGGTGCGTTTCGCGTGCAGGATGCTGAATTTTATCGCCGCTACTACGGTTTCGAGCATCAACACGCTGACTGGCTGGCGCAGGCGGTGTATGGCCTGGCCGAGTTTCAGGCGGAGCGCGTCAAGCAAGCGCAGCTGATTGCCGTCCCCGGTTGTTACCCGACGGCGTCACAGCTGGCACTGAAACCGCTGGTGGATGCGCAACTGCTCAACACCGACCAGTGGCCGGTTATCAATGCGGTCAGCGGTGTGAGCGGAGCCGGACGTAAAGCGTCGCTCACCAGCAGCTTCTGCGAGGTGAGCTTGCAACCTTATGGCGTGTTCAATCACCGTCATCAACCCGAAATTGCGACCCACCTGGGCATTCCGGTTATCTTCACGCCGCATCTGGGGAATTTCGCGCGCGGGATTCTGGCGACCATTACCTGTCGCCTGAAGCCGGGGGTCAGCGCGCAGGATGTGGCGGAAGCTTACCACAATGCCTATCACGACAAACCGCTGGTGCGCCTCTACGATAAAGGGGTTCCGGCGCTAAAATCGGTTGTTGGCTTGCCGTTTTGTGATATCGGTTTCTCCGTACAGGATGGGCACCTGATTGTGGTCGCCACGGGAGACAACCTGCTTAAAGGCGCGGCGGCGCAAGCTGTACAGTGCCTGAATATTCGTTTTGGTTTCCCTGAAACCCAATCTTTGCTCTGACATAATCCTGAGGCACGAAAGCGATGAATCCGTTAATTATCAAACTGAGCGGTGTGTTACTAGACAGCGAAGAAGCGCTGGAGCGTCTGTTTACGGCGCTGGTTGCCTATCGTGAGCAATACCAGCGACCGCTGGTCATTGTGCACGGCGGTGGCTGCCTGGTGGATGACCTGATGAAAAAACTGGCGCTACCCGTAGTGAAGAAAAATGGGCTGCGCGTGACACCAGCGGATCAGATCGACATCATCACCGGTGCGCTGGCTGGTTCGGCCAATAAAACGCTGCTGGCTTGGGCGAAGAAACACGCCATCAACGCGGTGGGTTTGTGTCTGGCGGATGGCGGCATGACCACGGTAACGCAGTTGGATGAATCCTTGGGTTACGTTGGTAAAGCACAGGCGGGTTCTGCCGATCTGCTCAATGCGCTGCTGAGCGCCGGGTATCTGCCAATCGTCAGTTCTATCGGAATTACCGAACAAGGCGATTTGATGAACGTTAACGCCGATCAGGCCGCAACCGCGCTCGCGGAGACGCTGGGTGCCGATTTAATCCTGTTGTCGGACGTGATGAGCGGTATCCTCGATGGTAAGGGGCAACGTATTGCGGAAATGACCGCGCAGAAAGCAGAGCAGTTGATTGCGCAGGGGATTATTACCGATGGCATGATCGTTAAAGTCAACGCGGCGCTGGATGCGGCTCGCGCGCTGGGTCGCCCGGTAGATATCGCCAGTTGGCGTCATGCCGATCAACTGCCCGCGCTGTTTAACGGCACGCCGATTGGCACGCGGATTCTGGCGTAAATCTGTTAATCTGTAAGGCATTTCCGTTGGCTGAAAGGCAACGGAAGCGAGCATGCGGGTCCGCCCGCATGGTTACAAGACATTGAAGCACATTTTGGGAGTATCGGTTATGGCGTTGTGGGGCGGTCGTTTCAGTCAGGCGGCAGATCAGCGGTTCAAACAATTTAATGACTCGCTGCGGTTTGATTACCGTCTGGCGGAGCAAGATATAGTCGGCTCCATCGGCTGGTCAAAAGCGCTGGTGGCGGCCAATGTTCTCAGCGAACAGGAACAGCAGCAGTTAGAGCAGGCGCTGAATGCGCTGCTGGCCGAGGTGCAAGCTGATCCGGAACAGATTCTGCAAAGCGACGCCGAAGACATTCATAGCTGGGTAGAGCAGAAACTGATCGACAAAATGGGCGATTTGGGTAAAAAACTCCACACTGGCCGCAGCCGTAACGATCAGGTCGCCACCGATCTTAAACTTTGGTGTAAAGCGCAAATCAGCGAACTGCAACTGGCCGTGCGCCAACTGCGTTCCGCGTTGGTGGCTACGGCTGAGGCGAATCAGGATGCGGTGATGCCGGGTTACACCCATTTGCAGCGCGCTCAACCGGTGACCTTTGCCCATTGGTGTCTGGCTTACCATGAAATGCTGGCACGCGATGAAAGCCGCCTGGAAGATACGTTAAAACGCCTTGATGTCAGCCCATTGGGCTGCGGCGCGTTGGCCGGGACGGCCTATCCTATCGATCGTGAGCAACTGGCAGGCTGGCTGGGTTTTGCGTCTGCCACGCGTAACAGTCTGGACACGGTGTCAGACCGCGATCACGTGCTGGAACTGCTCTCTAATGCCTCGATCGGCATGGTGCACCTGTCACGCTTTGCCGAAGATCTGATCTTCTTCAACAGCGGTGAATCCGGGTTTGTTGAACTGTCCGATCGTGTGACCTCCGGTTCATCCCTGATGCCGCAAAAGAAAAACCCGGATGCGCTGGAGCTGATCCGCGGTAAATCGGGTCGAGTGCAAGGCGTGCTGACCGGAATGATGATGACGCTCAAAGGCTTGCCGCTGGCGTACAACAAGGACATGCAGGAAGACAAAGAAGGGCTGTTCGACGCGCTCGATACTTGGCATGACTGTCTGATGATGGCGGCACTGGTGTTGGAAGGCATTCAGGTCCGTCGTCCGCGCTGCCAGGAAGCGGCGCAGCAGGGTTACGCCAATGCGACCGAACTGGCAGACTATCTGGTGGCAAAAGGCGTTCCGTTCCGCGAAGCGCACCACATTGTCGGTGAGGCCGTGGTGGAAGCAATTCGGCAGGGTAAGCCGCTGGAAGCATTGCCGCTGGCGGATTTGCAGAAATTCAGTGCCACCATTAGCGATAACGTGTATCCCATCCTGTCGCTGCAATCCTGTTTGGAAAAACGCGCGGCCAAAGGCGGTGTGTCACCACAGCAGGTAGCACAGGCGATTGCCGATGCCAAAGGGCGTCTGTAACGCTGATAGCGCTCTGTCACCTGTATCAGGGCCGGATTTCCGGCTCTTTTTTATTCAGCCAATAACCATAAGTCATAACGCAAGACGCCCCACATTTTAACAATTTCACCGCCGACAACGATGTCGCTTTACGTTGGCCTGCGCTATTCTTTCTGGACATACATACAGCATCATTTTACCTTGACGGACAGTGGCGATAACGAAAGGAATGCGACGTGGATATCACCCTCTTTTACGGTGTAGGCGGCGGGGCGGTCGGAGTGCTGGTGGGATGGCTGGTTGCCAGCCTGCGTTACCAGCAACGCCGCGCCCAGCAAGAAACGGAACAACGTATACAAGAACAAGCGTTACAGCAGGCGCAAAGCGCGGTACGTTAGCTTCAGCTTGCGCGTGATAAGGACGAACAGCGCCTGCGTCAGGATGATATGGAACTGCGTTTGATGCACGGTAAACTCACCGCCCATCAGGAAAAGCTGCTGATCATGGCCCGGTTGCAAAATGAGTGCAACCAGCTCAACCAGGAATTGCGCGCGCTGCGCGAAGCAAACGGTGCGCAGGAAGCGGAACTGCGTGAAGTCACCATCCGTCTGGAAGAGACGCGCCTCGCTGCTGAGGAAAAACAGCGCTTGTTAATCAACAGTGAGCAACGCCTGACGACACAGTTTGAAAATCTGGCTAACCGGATTTTTGAGCACAGCGGTCGCCGGGTGGATGAACAAAATCAACAGAGCCTTGATAAACTGCTTACGCCACTGCGGGAACAACTGGACGGTTTTCGTCGTCAGGTCCAGGAGGGGTTCGGCAGTGAAGCGCGTGAGCGCCACACGCTGGCGCATGAAATTCGCCAGTTGCAGCAACTCAATGTGCAAATGGCGCGAGAAGCGGTCAACCTGACGAAAGCCCTGAAAGGCGATAATAAAACCCAGGGGAACTGGGGCAAAGTGGTGCTGGGACGCGTGCTTGAGGCTTCGGGCCTGCGTGAAGGCCATGAATACCAAACGCAGGTCAGTATCCAGACGGGCGCAAACGGACGCATGCAGTCGGATGTGATCGTTCGTCTCCCACAGGGCAAAGATGTGGTGATTGATGCCAAGATGTCGCTGGTGGCCTATGAGCGCTACTTTAACAGCGAGGACGACGGGGAACGCGCCAGCGCACTCAACGAGCATATCGCCTCCGTGCGCGGGCATATCCGCCTGCTGAGCAATAAGGACTATCAACAATTGCCGGGGCTGCGCTCGTTGGACTATGTGCTGATGTTTATCCCCGTCGAGCCTGCTTTTCTGGTTGCTATCGACCGCCATCCTGAATTGATCAGCGAAGCCCTGCAACACAACATCATGCTGGTAAGCCCTACCACGCTGCTCGTCGCGTTACGTACCATCACCAATCTGTGGCGTTATGAACAGCAAAGCCGCAATGCGCAGCAGATCGCCGATCGTGCCTCTCGGCTGTACGATAAACTGCGTCTCTTTGTGGAAGGCATGGCGGTGTTGGGGCAAGGTCTGGATAAATCACAGGTTAGCTATCGGCAGGCTATGAACAAACTGGCTTCCGGGCGCGGTAATCTGATAGCCCAGGTAGAAGGTTTCCGTTCCCTTGGTGTTGAGGTTAAGCGTACCATAAACCCCAACGTGGCAGAGCAAGCGGTGCTATCTGCTGAGGCTAACGACGAGACCGGGTGGCTGTCTTAGCAGCCTGAAGCAATGCAAACTGACATCCCGACCAGCGGAGAACAACCTGCCAGTGCAGACGTGGGAATATCGAACCAGCTGTGATGCGTTGCGTATGTTCACGTTTTACAACTTTATTCAGTGCATCAGAGCTATGGGTTTTTAAGCCTGGCCTGTTACACTCCCCCCATTAAGGGGTAGTTCCAAAATTTGATGTTCCTCTTCGATTGTTGATGCGAAACGCACACAGACACGCCAAGCTCGTGTTGCGCATAACGCTCGACAGCGCAATGTGAGCGGTGAGTCTAGCCGAGAGTGCGCAAAGGGGATTGACCACAATTCTGATTTGGAAAAGTAGGGCGAAGAACATGACGAACGATCCGGAGAAAACCACTCATTTTGGTTTTCGTACTGTCGATAAAAACGATAAAGAGGCCATGGTAGCGGGCGTATTTCACTCCGTAGCGGGAAAATATGACCTGATGAACGATTTGATGTCCTTCGGGATTCATCGTGCCTGGAAACGATTTACCATTGAGTGCAGCGGCGTCCGGCGCGACCAGCGCGTGCTGGATCTGGCGGGCGGAACGGGGGATTTGACGGCTAAATTCTCACTTCTGGTCGGCGAAGCGGGGGAAGTGGTGCTGGCCGATATCAATGCTTCCATGCTGAAAGTGGGACGCGAAAAGCTCCGCAATCTGGGGATTATTGATAACGTCAGCTATGTGCAGGCCAATGCGGAGGCGCAGCCCTTCCCGGATGACTACTTTGACTGCATCACCATTTCTTTCGGTTTACGCAACGTGACGGATAAAGACAAAGCGCTGCGCTCCATGTTCCGCGTCCTGAAGCCCGGCGGCCGTTTGCTGGTGCTGGAGTTTTCCAAACCGATGTTGAAACCGCTCAGCAAAGTCTACGATTTCTACTCATTCCATGTTTTGCCGCGTATTGGCGATATGGTGACCAAAGATGCGGGCAGCTACCGTTATTTGGCGGAATCGATACGTATGCATCCGGATCAGGAAACGCTGAAGGGCATGATGGTGGATGCGGGCTTTGACAGTGTAAACTACTTCAACCTCACGGGAGGCATTGTCGCGTTACACCGTGGGTTCAAATTTTAAGTTGTTTTATAGTGGGAAACGCTGATGCTGATAACGTCTGTGCTGACTGCCGCGCTGGAAACGGCGTTAAATAGCCTGCTTTTTCGCGAACGTAGCTTGAAAGCGGCGCGCCAGCGACTACAGGGAAAAACGCTCAAAATTGTGTTAGCAGAACTGCCAATGCCGCTGGTATTGGTCTTTGGTGAGCACCGCGTTGATGTGGTAAGCCAGTGGGCTGATACGGCGGATTGTCAGTTAGAAACCCGGATACCCGCATTGCTAACATTGCGCGATCGCCAGCAGCTTTCATCGCTGATGCGTCGTGGTGAACTGGTCATTGAAGGGGATATGCAGGTTGTCCAACACCTTGTCAATCTATTGGATTTGGCGGAGTGCGACCCCGCAGAGTGGCTTGCGCCTTACACGGGCGACGTTGTTGCGCAAAGCATTGGTCAGACAGTACAAGGCGCGTTTCGCGGTGCGGCCCGTTTGTTTGATCGCCAGCGGCGTTATTTGGCAGAAACCGTAACGGAAGAGTGGCGGCTTGCGCCTGGGCGTTTAGAAGCGGCCTGGTGGTATGATGAAGTGGCCGCGTTAAGCGATGATGTCGATACGCTGGCGGCACGACTGGCGAAGCTGGAGTCTGCCGCATGACGCCAAGTGAATTGCTGCGCCTTTACCACATTATTCGCGTCATGTTGAGCTATGGGCTCGATGAACTGATCCCGCATTTGCGCATCACCTTACCGTTGCGTATCTGGCGCAAATTCCTGTTCTGGATGCCAAACCTCCATAAGGACAAACCGCTTGGTGAACGTTTGCGTTTGGCGTTGCAGGAATTGGGCCCGGTGTGGATCAAGTTCGGTCAGATGATGTCTACTCGACGCGATCTTTTTCCACCGGAGATTGCCGATCAGCTCGCTATCCTTCAGGATCGCGTCGATCCTTTTGACGGTAAACTGGCCCGTGAGCAGATCGAACTTTCGATGGGAGGCATTCTACTCGAAAGCTGGTTTGATGATTTTGAAATAGTGCCACTGGCCTCTGCGTCTATCGCACAGGTACATACTGCGCGGCTCAAAACAAACGGCCAGGAAGTGGTTATCAAGGTCATTCGTCCTGATATCCTCCCTGTCATTAAGGCTGATATGCGGCTGATGAACCGTTTGGCGGGCTGGTTGCCGATGCTGTTACCGGATGGACGACGTTTGCGCCCGCGAGAAGTAGTGCATGAGTACGAAAAAACCCTGCTTGACGAATTAAACCTGCTGCGTGAAGCGGCAAATGCCATTCAATTGCGCCGTAACTTTGATGGCAGCCCGATGCTGTATATTCCGGAAATCTATTCGGATTATTGCAGTGAAAACATGCTGGTCATGGAGCGTATCTACGGTATTCCGGTCTCAGACGTTGAGGCGCTGAAAGCCAACGGCACCAATATGCCGCTGCTGGCGGAGCGCGGCGTGCAGGTGTTCTTTACTCAGGTGTTCCGCGACAGCTTCTTCCACGCCGATATGCATCCGGGAAATATTTTTATCAGCTATGAACACCCTGAAAACCCGCAATATATCGGTATTGATTGTGGCATCGTTGGGTCATTGAACAAAGAAGATAAGCGCTATCTGGCAGAAAACTTCATTGCCTTTTTCAATCGCGATTATCGTCGCGTTGCTGAACTGCATGTAGATTCCGGCTGGGTGCTTGCCGATACTAATGTTGAAGAGTTTGAATTTGCGATTCGCACCGTGTGCGAACCCATTTTTGAAAAGCCGTTGGCAGAGATCTCCTTTGGGCATGTGTTATTAAACTTGTTCAATACGGCGCGCCGCTTCAACATGGAAGTGCAGCCACAGTTGGTCTTGTTGCAAAAGACGTTGCTCTACGTTGAAGGTGTAGGCCGCCAGCTTTACCCGCAGTTGGATTTATGGAAAACAGCCAAGCCTTTTCTGGAGTCGTGGCTGAAAGATCAGATGGGGGTTGCTGCACTGATTCGCGGATTGAAAGAAAAGGCCCCCTTCTGGGCGGAAAAACTGCCGGAAATTCCCGAGTTGATTTACGATGGTTTGCGGCAGCATCGGCTGCTGCGCCACAGTGTTACACAACTGACAGATGAACTGCGCATGCAGCGAGTGCGTCAAAGCCAGTCGCATTATTTACTTGGCGTTGGCGCGACGTTGCTGCTGGCTGGGTTACTCATGTTGGTGGGGCGTCAGGATCTCCCGGAAGTGATTTCGGCGGGGTTAATGGCCGCTGGTGTTGTGAGCTGGGTCATTGGTTGGCGTCGTACACGTTGAAGCAGATCATGACAGGCGCTATTAATAGCCGTATATAATAGTTACGGCTTTGACCTTATATGCCTTTCCGCCGCAGGAAAAAGGCGTTGCAGGAAACGCAAACCGAGCGCATCCTCTGGGCATGCATTCTCTAGGTAAGAATAACGCGCGGTGACTCGTTTTTGGACAAAATGCACACACGAACGTTTGCGGCGTGAAAGATGATAGATAACTCCCCTTTGTAGAAAAGAGGTAATTGGTATGGGTGGTATTAGTATTTGGAACTTGTTGATCATTGTGGTGATCGTGGTTCTGCTGTTTGGTACTAACAAGCTGAGAACGCTAGGCTCCGATTTGGGTGCATCGATTAAAGGCTTTAAAAAAGCCATCAGCGATGACCAACCTTCGTCCGCTGACAGCGCATCTGCAAACCAGAATGAAAAAACACAGCAGGATGCCGATTTCGCGACGAAGTCCATCACGGAACAACAGGCTGACGTAAAATCAGAAGAAACGAAGAGCCATCACAAAGAGCAGGTATAATCGGTGTTTGATATCGGATTTGGTGAGCTGATGCTCGTAATGGTGATCGGCCTGGTAGCACTCGGGCCTGAACGCCTGCCCGTTGCGGTTAAAACGATTGCTGGTTGGGTCAGAACGCTGCGCTCGCTGGCGTCTACGGTGCAAAATGAGCTGACCCAAGAGTTGAAGTTGCAAGAGTTGCAGGACAGTTTGAAGAAGGTGGAGCAGGCTAGCCTGAAAAACCTTTCTCCAGAGTTGAAAGCCTCTATGGACGAACTCAAAGAAGCGGCGGATGCGATGCGACGCGGTTATGCGAAACCCGGTGACAGCGCCACTGCGCAGTTGGGTGAGGTGCCGCATAAGCCGTTGGCGGATGCTGAGGCAGCACATGATGGTGTTATCAACGCCGAGCAGGCGTCGTCGCCAGCAGCGTTACCGTCTGTAGACCAACCCGCCGCTGCGCCATCCTCATCCCTTATCGATGTGGCACCGCCTGCGGCAGTCAATAGCTCACCAGAAGCGCCTTCTGCAACGGCTGTGCCTGACAATACGCCAGCTGTCGCTGCCGTGGCACCGACCGATGATGTACCCAATAAGCGCGCAGCGCCTGCCCCGGCTGTCGCGCCTTCCCAACCCTCTGCTGATGAACGCTAGTCTATGGCCGTTGAAGATACACAACCGTTAATCAGTCACCTGATTGAGCTTCGCAAGCGCCTGTTAAACAGCATTATTTGTGTGCTGGGCGTATTTGTCGTGCTGGTTTTTTTTGCTAACGACATCTATCAGATTGTCTCGGCACCGCTTATTGAACAACTGCCTGCCGGGGCCAGTATGATTGCCACCGACGTGGCCTCCCCGTTCTTTACGCCGATTAAACTCACGATGATCGTGTCGGTGTTTGTCGCTGCACCGTTGGTGTTGTATCAAGTCTGGGCGTTTATCGCTCCGGCGCTGTACAAACATGAACGTCGCCTGATGATGCCGTTGCTGTTCTCCAGCAGCCTGCTGTTCTATGCGGGTATGGCATTTGCCTACTTTGTCGTGTTCCCACTGGCGTTTGGCTTTTTTGCCAAGACAGCGCCGCAGGGTGTGCAAATCGCCACT
The DNA here is from genome assembly GCF_018777385.1 of Candidatus Symbiopectobacterium endolongispinus. GTDB lineage: Bacteria > Pseudomonadota > Gammaproteobacteria > Enterobacterales > Enterobacteriaceae > Symbiopectobacterium > Symbiopectobacterium endolongispinus. The sequence continues at coordinate 98,217 of NZ_JAFJYB010000007.1, forward strand.
GATATCAATAACTACCTCGATTTCGTGATGGCGCTGTTTATGGCGTTTGGCGTCTCTTTCCAGGTACCTATTGCTATTGTGCTGCTGTGCTGGAGCGGTGTGACCAACACGGAAGATTTGAAGAAGAAGCGGTCTTATGTGCTGGTTGGCGCTTTCGTTGTTGGTATGCTGCTGACGCCGCCGGACGTGTTCTCACAGACGTTGTTAGCTATTCCGATGTACTTGTTGTTTGAAGTCGGCCTGTTCTGCTCACGTTTTTACGTGGGGAAATGACGCCGTCAGTATGAGGCGGAAGAGCGCGAGGCAGAAGAAAGCAACGAAGGTCCATCGTCCTGAATCCTGTTGTTATCCCTGCTACGGCGGGGTTTTTGCGTTCAGAACGCCGCTTTGGTGCATAAATCTAAAGGGGGATTTTGGCGTGTGCAGTGAACGTTTCGTGCGCATTAACCCACGTGGTTATTTGCACCGTACAGCGCACGCGCCCGACACGGGACTCTCAATCGCCGTTCACCTTGTGGCCTCGTATTCCCCAGCGCTTCGGCAGATGTTTGCACGCAAGAGCTTGTATCTAAATGCATGGCTGCCTGAGTGCTTATCTATCTCTTAGCTCAACGGGATAAAAATTAACCTTGAGTCGGGGCTTGGGGTCCGTTAACCTTTGCTGCAATGAACTTCTCGTCTCACCTGAGCACACACGGAAAATGAATAAACACGACTGATGAATTCGGATCCTTGCTAACGCGAATGCGTTATCTGGAATGGCTATTGATTTCATTCAGGAGTGCTTATGGCTCATTGTGCTCAATCCCCTTCTTTTCTTTTACATCAGGTCACCTGCCAATTTGCGACAGGCTTGACGCTTTTTGGTCCGCTGACGCTGTCGCTTGAACCCTCATTGTGCGGCCTGGTCGGGCTTAACGGCTGCGGAAAAACATCGCTGCTGCGGCTGCTGGCAGGGCACGACACCCCCCGCTTTCGGTCATATTGAACGCGTGGGTTCTCTGGCATATGTTGCTCAGCAACATAGGGTTTTATCAACCACAACGCTGGCTGAACTGAGCGGCGGTGGACGCGTGCGGGCACTGCTGTGCGCGGCGTTTATGACTGATGCTGACTATTTACTGCTTGATGAACCGACGAACCACCTCGATAGACAGGCGAGAACGTAGTTTTACGACAAGCTTTCCCAGCGACGTGGCGGTGCATTGGTGGCAACGCACGATCGTGAACTACTGGCGATGATGTCGCGCATTTTGGAACTGACCCTGACGGGTCTGCGCAACTATGGCGGCAATTATGATGACTATCAGCGGCAGCGCCAGGCTGCTCAGGCGGCATTGGAACATGCCACTACCGAGCGTCGGCGCACCCGAATGCGTTTGCAAAAAGAGCATGATGCCAGCCAGCGGCGCTCGGCACAGACCTTACGCACGGTAGATTCACTGAATATCGCCTCATTTGAGCGGGTGCAATACAAAGCGGCGGCAAAAGCGCGTTTAGGCACACTGCGTAAGCAGCACCGTGAGCAAAATGGTGTGCTTAATGCTGCTGTCTGTGAGATGCGAGGAAGGGTCGAGGAAGATAGCCCGATATTATTTACGCTGCCAGGTAGCCATGTCGCACCCAATAAACCGGTGTTAGTGCTCGACGATCTCGTATTGCCCCACATCGCGAATGCGCCTTTCAACTGGAGGATGGATGGCCCGATGCGGGTAGCGCTGCGCGGGCCAAACGGCTGCGGCAAATCGACCATGCTTAAGGTGATTATGGGAGATGGAACGCCGGTATCGGGTGACTGTTGTGTTTCAGTCACCACGGCTTATCTTGATCAGCATTTGTCGCGTTTGGATCTCTCGTTGTCGGTACTGGCACATCTTAATACCGACGATACGCCTCTAGAGGAGGGGGTCTTGCGTACCCGGTTGGCGCAACTGCAACTGGATGCGAATAAAGTGGGTCTACCTCTGGCAGCATTAAGCGGCGGTGAGCGTTTGAAGGCGGCTTTGGCTTGTGTGCTGTGGCGTTGCGATGCCGCACAATTGTTGTTGGATGAACCCACCAACCATCTCGATCTTACGTCAACGCAGGCGATTGAGGCGGCGTTATCCACGTTTCCGGGGGCAATGATTGTAGTATCGCACGATGAAGCCTTTCTTTCTGGTTTGAGGCTTACGCACAGCCTCGAATGGCGGGAAACGGGGCGGCAGTGTCAACATGAGTAGCGAAGGCGCTGGTTTGAAAATGGCGGATGTCTAACTGTGATGATTCAAATTTATTGATGTTCTTCATCACGCGCTGGTGACTTTCTCCTGGCGAAAAAGGGCGTAGAGTAATCCTATCGAGTGCACTGGCACATCAATATGGCTCACTAAGGATACTTCTATGAACACTTCCCGGATGCCCGCACTGTTTCTCGGCCATGGTAGCCCGATGAACGTGTTGGAAGAGAATGAATATACGCGCGCATGGCGTCAGTTAGGCGAAACCCTGCCGCGTCCTAAAGGCATTATCGCGGTCTCGGCTCACTGGTATACCCGAGGTACGGCGGTAACGGCAATGGAAAAACCGCGTACCATCCACGATTTCGGCGGCTTCCCGCAGGCGCTGTTTGATACTCAGTATCCGGCACCGGGATCGCCTGAATTGGCAGAGCGCATTCAACAGGCATTGGCACCGCTGCCAGTGATTGCTGACCACGAGCAGTGGGGGTTTGACCACGGCTCTTGGGGCGTGTTGATCAAGATGTACCCGGATGCGGATATTCCCGTGGTGCAACTGAGCGTGGACGGTACGCAATCGGCAGAGTATCACTACCAGTTGGGCACCAAACTGGCAGCGCTGCGTGACGAAGGCTATATGATTGTCGCCAGCGGTAACGTGGTGCATAACTTGCGTATGGTGAAATGGGATGGCGATGCCACGCCTCATGACTGGGCGGTTTCCTTCGATCAGTTTGTCAAAGACAATCTGAACTATCAGGGAGATAACCATCCGTTGGTGGACTTTATGCAACATAAAGGGGCGGCGTTGTCGAACCCGACGCCCGACCACTTTTTACCGCTGCTCTATGTGCTGGGCAGTTGGGATGGCAAAGAGCCCATCACGGTGCCCGTCGATGGTATTGTGATGGGAGCCTTGAGTATGCTGTCGGTACAAGTGGGCGGTTAAGTTTGAATATCAAGCCCGTGCACAGCACGGGCTTGTCTTATTCGTGGTGGCATTAGCCGTTTTTAAGTGAATTAAAATATCCTGCGCTGTTTTTTTGTGGTTCTCGGACGCTTTGGCATTATTCAGTAGGCGGTTTGCCCAAAATGCCGATGCTTTAACATCCTTCTTCAACACTTTGCCATCGGCGAGCAGGCTTGCCAGCGCCGTTTGCGCGATAGGTAAATTGGCATTGGCCGCTTTGGTCAGGTACGCCTGCCCCTGCTGTGGATCGTGTGGAATTCTTTTCGAGGTAAAGTAGGTTTTGCCTACGGCAAACTGCGAGGGCACATGGCCACCATCCGCAGCGCGTTTCAGCCACACAAACCCTTCTTTCCAGGCGCTGTTCGAACCGCTGGTGGTCAGGTTATACGCCAGGCGGTTCTACGCTTCAAGATCGCCCTGTTCTGCACGTTTTACCAGATCGGTATCTTCATCGTAGATGGCTTTAACATCGGCAGGCAGAGAGGCGGTGCTGGCGGCGTGGGCGGTAAACAAGGTGCTAACGGCGCAAAGCAGCAGCGCAGACAGAAGTCGCTTTTTCATAAAAGTCCTTTTTCCATGAGGTAAATAACGCTATTGAATATCGGCGAAGAGAGCGTTTTCTTTAATCTTTTCAGTAATTAATTCAATTACATCATGATATTAGGATTATGCCACTAAATAATTACCTCAATCCGGTGATTGAGGCTGCTGACAAACTTATCTAAAACCGCCACTTTCCGCCCAATTCCCTCATTCCCGCGCAGGCGGGAATCTCTGGCAGGTAAAACGCGTTTCTTCTCACAGAGATCCCCGGCTTTCGCCGAGGATGACGATGGGAATAAAGCGGCTTTTCCTGGCAGTAAGAATCAGTCCAGAATGATATGCGGGTAAAAGCGTGACAGATCCTGAGTGATCAGTTCGCGATCTTCGCGCAGACCAATGCCGCACGGCTGATCGTTGACCAGCCAACTGCCGATCACCGTATGGCTGTCACCAAAGGTTGGCAGTGGGTGATACTGCTGAACGATCTTGCCTTCTTCGCCGTAAGGACCGTCAACGGAGGCGATCTGCTGCCCATTTTTCACGATCTGAATGTTGGCACCTTCACGTGAAAACAGCGGTTTAACCACGTAGCTGTCGAGTGGCGGGTGATCGTCATCAGCAAAGAAGTAGGCGGGCAGCAGGTTGGGATGATTGGGGAACATTTCCCACAGCATCGGCAGCAACGCCTTGTTAGAGATGATGCTTTTCCAGGCCGGTTCCAGCCAGCGCACTCCTGCATCTTCCAGCTTGGTGGAAAATATTTCGCGCAGCATGAATTCCCACGAGTAGAGCTTGAACAGGTTGCCGATCACCTGGTTTTGCATATCGGTGAATTGGCCTTTTTCACCCAGCCCAATCTCTTCCATGTAGAGAAATTCCGTGGGCACGCCCGCTTCCAGCGCGCAATCCTGAAGGTACTGCACTGTACCGCGATCTTCTTCGGTATCCTGACAGCAGGCCATATGCAGTAGACCGAAGCCGTGATTGAGGCGCAGTTCTTCAAAGCGGGCGATCAGCGCTTCCTGAATGCTGTTGTACTGATCGGCATCCTGTGCCAGCTTACCGGCTTCTTTCTGATCTTCCAGCCATAACCATTGAAAAAAGGCCGCTTCATACAGCGATGTCGGCGTATCGGCATTGTTTTCCAGCAGCTTGGCCTGGCCTTTTCCGTCATAGGCCAGATCGAGGCGCGAGTAAAGTGAGGACTGCTGGCTGCGCCATGAGCTTCTGACAAATTCCCATGTGTGCTTGGGAATGCAGAATTTGGTCAGCAATGCATCGCTGCCGACCACCTTTTCGACTACTTGCAGACACATCTGGTGCAGTTCTGCAGTTGCCGCTTCCAACTCTTCAATCTGCGCCAACGTGAACTGGTAGTAAGCATTTTCACACCAGTAGGGCTCACCGTACATGGTGTGAAAGTTGAAACCAAACTCTGTCGCCTTTTCACGCCAATCCGGGCGTTCGGCAATATCAACGCGCTTCATGCTTATGTCCCTTAGCCACCCATACTGCGAGAAGATGAGCTGGAACCGGTGCTGGCGCTGCTACGTTGCATACTGGTCTGCTTGGCAACGCTTTCGCCAAAACCACCACGGGTGATGGTGTTAGTGGTCGCGGGTTTAGGAGCCAGTGCTGTTTTGGGGACGGTAACGGTACGACCTGAGGTGGCAGCGCCGTAGCTTTTACCGCTGGCGTCAACGAACTGACCGTTGGCTGGGCTTGCCGGAGAGCGGGAAGAGAACAGCGGCTGCTGGGCAAAGCCCGCGCCCCCACTCATCATGCGGCCCATCATGTAACCAGCCATCAGCGGCATCCAGGAACTGCTGGTTTGTGTTGGCTGAGCGGCGGTGCCTGCCTGAGCCGGTACTGGTATACATTGCGCTTCGCCAAATTCTGCGACGCAGTCTTCTTTTCTGGCGTATTTCGGTGCGGTTTTTTCGGCTTCTTTCAGCGCGTTGTTGTACGCCGTGGTGCACTGTGCGCTCATGGACGGGTTCGTCGCCGAGCAGTCATCCGCATTTTGATACATCGACACGGTTTCGTCGGTCTGTTCGCAACCGGCCAGAATAAACGCAGCACTGATCGCAAGCGCAATCGGTGCCAGACGATAGGAGCGCCACCCTTTTCGGAAAGCGTCCTTCTGTATATTTTCTGTACGTTTCATGTGGTTATCCCAGAGGGTAAGGCGTCAATGCCAAAGGTGTGCCAAGTCTGCATTAGCATAGGGGATGGCTGGCTGAATTTAAAGCATTATGCCTGTCAGAACGCCTAATCTTTACGTTGCTATACATTTTATTGCGTGCTTGGACGGCGTGGAATCAATTCAAGGCAAACAAAAAGGAGATACGCTGCGTATCTCCTTTTTGTTATCAACCGTCAGAACCGTGCGATCTGATTAGCCGCGCGGCGCTCTCGGCTCCGGTGCTCTGCTGTCAGTAAAGACTGGTGACGTGGAAACGTCCTGACCTAACGCGCCGTTCAGCGCCTGCAAGTCGTTTTCATTCAAGGCGCCCAACGCTGATTTAATGTTCAACTGGTTGATCAGGTAGTCATAACGCGCGTTAGAAAGCTGCTGCTTGGCGTTATATAACGTGGTGGTGGCATCCAACACGTCAACGATGGTACGCGTACCCACCTGATAGCCCGCTTCCATCGCATCCAAAGAGCTTTGCGCAGATACTTCGGCCTGTTTGTAAGCGTTGATGCTGCTGATTGAGGCAGAAATATTGTTAAACGAGGAGCGCACGGTCTGCACGACGGAGCGATGTGCGCTTTCCAGCAGTTCGCTGGCGCTGACAAAGCTGTGCTGCGCCTGTTTCACGCGTGAGCTTGTGGCACCACCGCTGTAGAGCGGCACGGTTAATGACAGGCAGATTTTGTTTTGGCCTGCATCGACCTCCGACGCTGTCTTATTTGCACCAGAATTGCGCATATTGCTGACGCCGGAGGAAGCCGTCAGATCCAACGTTGGCATATGACCGGTTTCCGCTGAGCGAATCTGCTCACGCGCCAGATCCTGGCTGAGTCGCGCGGACAACAGGCTCAGGTTATGGCTTTCCGCATCTTTCAGTAAGGTGGCGATCGCTCCCGGTTTCTCGGTGGAGAAACGGGTGATGTTCAGCCCTGCAAGTCGCTGGTATAAGTTGCCGCTGACCTGACGCAGATTTTCCAGCGCGTTATCCAGCGTGTTGCGTGCGGACACTTCGTTGGCCAATACGCTGTCGTATTGGGCACGGGCGTTCTGTACGTCGGTGATGGAGACCAATCCAACATTAAAACGCTGGGTGGTTTGATCGAGCTGGCGGTAAATCGCCTGTTTCTGGGCGTTAACGTAGGAGAGCGCATCAATGGCGCGCAGCACGTTGAAATAGGCGGTAGCGGTTGTGAGGATCAGCGACTGTTGGGCCGTCTGGTAGGTCACATCTTGAATGCCAGCCTGCTTTTCTTGCAGCGTCATGGCGCGCCATTTGGACATATCAAACAGGGTCTGGGTCAACTGCAAGGAACCGCTGGTAGCATTACTGTTGACGCCGTCCTGCGCACCGCGAAAGTTTTTGGTGTAACCGTAGTCAGCACCGAGCCCGAGTTGTGGCAACAGGGGGCTGCGAGCCTCGTTGATTTTCTCGAAAGCGGCATCACGGGTGGCAGCCGAGCTGCGCAAATCCGGGTTGATGGTTTTAGCTTGTTGATAGACCTGTAACAAATTTTCCGCGTGACCCACGGCGCTAAAGCCGCTCAGGCTCAGACCAATAAGAAGAGGGAGCAATTTCTTCATGTGCATTCCTTGTTGTGCAGCTAAGGCAACGATGTAGCGGAGATAGCGCTGTCAAAAAACGAACCCGGCAGATTCTATCAGAATGTGCCAATAGGATAAGTTGGCTGAACGTGCCATCTTCCCCCTGACCGACCCCATTAGGGGGTTTAATTTGCTCTCAGACCCTAACGTTTGGTCAAATAGGTGTTCTATTAATCCAATTTATCACAAAGCATCGCAAGTATGATGTCCATCATGATACATGAGACACATCCCCGTACCTGCTGTTGCTCGCAAGGAGTTGAGGTATGGCTGTGTCTGCGTCCCATCCGGCGACTTTCCATAAAGACGATGTAGAAATTATTGCACGAGAGTCGCTGTACGAGGGTTTTTTTTCGCTTGAGCGCTACCGTTTTCGTCATCGGTTGTTTAACGGTGAGATGAGCGGTGAAGTCAGCCGGGAAATTCTGGAGCGTGGTCATGCGGTTGTGCTGCTGCCATACGATCCGGTTCGGGACGAAGTGGTGTTGATTGAACAGATCCGCATTGCCGCTTATGACACCAGTCCGACCCCGTGGCTGTTTGAACTTGTGGCCGGCATGATTGAGCCAGGTGAATCTCTGGAAGCGGTAGCGCGACGCGAAGCGCAGGAAGAAGCCGGTCTCAACGTTGGGCGCTGTAAACCGATTATCAGCTATTTGGCGAGCCCGGGTGGCACCAGTGAGCGTCTGGCGGTGATGGTGGGCGAAGTCGATGCCCGTGCCGCACAGGGCATTCACGGTCTGGCCGAAGAGAATGAAGACATTCGGGTGCATGTCGTCAGCCGCGAACAGAGCTACGCCTGGGTAGAAAGTGGAGTTATTGATAACGCGGCGTCTGTAATTGCGCTGCAATGGTTGGCGTTGCACCATACGCAATTGAGAAAGGCGTGGACGGAGTAAACTGATGAAACGCTACACCCCGGATTTTCCGGCCATGATGCGGCTGTGTGAAATGAATTTCGCACAATTACGCCGTTTATTGCCGCGAAAGGATGAAGTCGGAGAAAGTGCGGTTTATCATGTAAATAGTGCAAGCTATCGCTTAACGATAGTGGAATCCACGCGTTATACCTCATTGGTTGAAATCCAGCAGATTGCGCCCGCCGTCAGCTACTGGAGCCTACCAACGTTAAGCGTGCGACTCTACCACGACGCGTTGGTTGCGGAAGTGTGTGCCAGTCAGCAGATCTACCGTTTTAAAGCACGTTATGATTACCCGAATAAAAAATTGCATCAACGTGATGAAAAGCATCAAATTAATCAGTTTCTTGCTGATTGGCTAAGGTACTGCCTGGCGCATGGTTTTGCATCGGCACCGCGAAATGCCGATTCCAGTCTGTTAGACAGATTTCAGTAACCAAGGATACTATTTTTTGGAAAGTCTGCTGAAAGTTCCTGTGGCGAGTGGGGCCAGAATCAGGATTTTACAAATAACCGATACCCACTTGTTTGCCGGCGAGCACGAGACACTGCTCGGCGTGAACACATACCGTAGTTACCATGCCGTGCTGTCTGCCATTCAGGCGCAGGGGCAGGATGTTGACCTTATTGTGGCAACGGGAGATCTTGCTCAGGATCATTCGCAGGAGGCCTATCATCACTTCACACGCGGCATTGCGCAGCTATCTGCACCTTGCGTATGGCTGCCGGGAAACCATGATTTCCAGCCTGCGATGGTGGATGTGCTGGCGCAGGCTGGCATTGCGCCTTCCAAGCACGTGCTGTTGGGTGATGCTTGGCAGATTGTTTTATTAGACAGCCAGGTGTTTGGCGTACCCCACGGCGAATTGAGTGAATATCAACTCGAGTGGCTGGAGTGCAGCCTGTTGCGTTTTCCAGAGCGTCATACGCTGTTGCTGTTACATCATCATCCGCTGGCTTCAGGCTGTACCTGGCTCGATCAGCACAGCCTACGTAACTCGCACCATCTGGATGCGGTGCTGGCGCGTTATCCGCAGGTGAAAAATGTGCTGTGCGGGCATATTCACCAGGAGCTGGATCTTGACTGGAACGGGCGCAGGCTGATGGCGACGCCTTCCACCTGTGTGCAGTTCAAACCACACTGCACTAACTTTACCATTGACGATGTCGGGCCCGGCTGGCGTTATTTGGATCTGTTATCGGACGGTTCGCTGGAGACGCGCGTTTACCGCCTGAGCGGTAGCGAGTTTTTGCCTGATATGGATTCGGACGGCTATTAATGCCTACGCTACTCTACCTCCATGGTTTCAACAGTACGCCTAAATCGGCCAAAGCGACGGCGCTGGCTGCATGACTGGCGCAGCACCATCCCCAGATAGAGATGCTGGTGCCGCAGCTGCCGCCCTATCCGGCGGAGGCGGCCGATCTGTTGGAATCGTTGGTGATGGAGCGGGTGGGGCATCCCATCGGCCTGGTGGGGTCATCGCTGGGCGGCTATTATGCCACCTGGCTGTCGCAATGTTTTACCTTGCCCGCCGTGGTCGTCAATCCGGCGGTAAAACCCTTCGAACTGTTGCTGGAACATCTCGGCGAATATCGTAACTCCTATACAGGTGAAGAATATGTGCTAGAGTCTCGGCATATTTACGACCTGAAAGTGATGCAGATTGAATCACTCGATGCGCCGGATTTACTGTGGTGTTTGCTCCAGACAGGGGGATGAAGTGCTGGATTATCGGCAGGCTGTGGCGTATTACACGGCGTGTCGCCAGACGGTGGAATCGGGTGGGAACCACAGTTTTGTTGGGTTTGAACAGTATTTTGACCCCATTGTGCGTTTCCTTGGATTGAGCGACGATTGACCAGTTCTGTACTGCACTGCCCTTACTGACACGTACAGCGACAATGCGTGGTCCGCGGGCAGTGCATCCTCTCAGCGCCATTCCGTTTTACACATTTAAACAACGACTAACGCGAATATGAGTCAATCAAGTTATAACGCTGATGCCATTGAGGTGCTCAGCGGCTTAGAACCGGTGCGCCGCCGTCCGGGGATGTACACCGATACTACACGCCCCAACCATTTGGGGCAGGAAGTGATTGATAACAGCGTCGATGAAGCGCTGGCGGGCCATGTGCGCCGTGTTGACGTTATCCTGCATGAAGATCAGTCACTTGAAGTGATTGACGATGGCCGTGGTATGCCTGTGGATATCCACCCTGAAGAAGGGGTGCCCGCCGTTGAACTGATTCTGTGTCGCCTGCACGCTGGCGGGAAATTCTCCAACAAAAACTATCAGTTCTCCGGTGGTTTGCACGGCGTGGGCATCTCGGTGGTGAACGCGTTATCTTCACGCGTGGAAGTGACCGTGCGCCGCGACGGGCAGGTTTACGACATTGCCTTCGAAAACGGCGAGAAGGTGCAAGCGTTAACGGTGAGCGGCACCTGCGGACGACGCAATACCGGTACTCGTGTGCATTTCTGGCCGGATGCCAGCTTTTTTGACAGTCCGCGTTTTTCTGTCTCGCGCCTGACGCATTTATTGAAAGCCAAAGCGGTGCTGTGCCCCGGCGTGGAAATCACGTTTAAAGACAAGGTCAACAATACCGAACAGCGTTGGTGCTATCAGGATGGCCTGAACGACTACCTGTGCGAAGCCGTTAACGGTTTGCCGACGCTGCCGGAAAAACCGTTTATCGGCGCTATCGCTGGCGATACCGAAGCGGTGGACTGGGCGTTGCTGTGGCTGCCGGAAGGGGGCGAACTGCTGACGGAAAGCTACGTCAATCTGATCCCCACGGTACAAGGCGGGACGCACGTTAACGGCCTGCGTCAGGGCTTGCTGGATGCCATGCGTGAGTTTTGCGAATTCCGCAATATTCTACCGCGCGGCGTGAAACTCAGTGCCGAAGATATCTGGGAACGCTGTGCTTATGCGCTGTCGGTGAAGATGCAGGATCCGCAGTTTGCCGGGCAGACCAAAGAGCGCCTTTCTTCGCGTCAGTGCGCCGCGTTTGTGTCTGGCGTGGTGAAGGATGCGTTTAGCCTGTGGCTGAACCAGAACGTGCAAGCGGCTGAAATGCTGGCCGAATTAGCAATTTTTAGTGCCCAGCGTCGCATGCGCGCGGCCAAAAAAGTGGTGCGCAAGAAATTGACCAGCGGCCCGGCGTTGCCGGGGAAACTGGCGGACTGCACCTCACAGGATTTGAATAAAACAGAACTGTTCCTGGTGGAAGGGGATTCTGCGGGCGGCTCCGCCAAGCAGGCGCGTGAGCGTGAGTTTCAGGCCATCATGCCGCTCAAAGGTAAGATCCTCAATACCTGGGAAGTCTCTTCCGATGAAGTGCTGGCCTCGCAGGAAGTGCATGATATTTCTGTCGCAATAGGCATGGATCCCGACAGCGACGATCTCAGCCAGTTGCGCTATGGCAAGATCTGTATTCTGGCGGATGCCGACTCGGACGGTTTGCACATCGCCACGCTGCTGTGCGCGCTGTTTGTGCGCCATTTCCGCCCGTTGGTCGCAGGCGGCCATGTGTATGTCGCCATGCCGCCGCTCTACCGTATCGATCTGGGTAAAGAGGTGTACTACGCGCTGGATGAAGAAGAAAAAGCCGGCGTGTTGGAGCAGCTTAAGCGCAAGAAGGGCAAGCCTAACGTTCAACGTTTTAAAGGGTTGGGCGAGATGAACCCGCTACAGTTGCGCGAAACCACACTTGATCCCAATACGCGCCGCCTGGTGCAGCTCACCATCAGCGAAGACGATGTGAACGAAACGCTGGCGGTGATGGATATGCTGCTGGCGAAGAAACGCTCGGAAGATCGCCGCAACTGGCTGCAAGAGAAGGGCGATCGGGCGGATATCGAGGCGTGATGCTGCTATCGCGCAATCTTGTATAAACAGAACCGCCCCAGCGCGTGACCCGCCGGTATTTTGGGATAATTAAAATCTTCACCGGTGTTGGTCATGCCTGCCTTTATCATCACACGCTGTGAAGCCATATGTTGCAGCGGGGTATAGGCGTAGACCTCTGGTGACTCAAGTTGCTCAAAGGCATAACGGATCACGCGTTTTGCCCCTTCCGTGGCATAGCCGTTTCCCCAGTGCCGCGCCTGTAAGCGCCAGCCCGCTTCGATAAGCGGCGCATGAGGAATTCCGCTCTCTTCCTTCTGCTTATGCAAACCAATAAAGCCGATAAATTCGCCGCTTGATTTCAATTCCACGGCCCAGAAGCCCCATCCTTTGTTGGCAATATGTTTTGTGAAACGGCCTATCTGTGCATCGCTTTCTTCGCGCGACATCAGCTCAGGGAAATAGCGCATCACTTCCGGGTCGGCATTCAATTGTGCATAAATAGGGTAATCTTCATCTCGCCATTGGCGCAGAATCAATCTTTCCGTCTCGATCATGGCGATTTTTCTCCTTATTCACGCGAAAGGCTAACAAATCAATGTGAAAGACGCTGACAGGCTTCATGGCTTCACAGTAGAGTAAATAAGCCCCTTAATCCTTGATGACTGTGTATGATTATGGAAAAAAAGCACAAAAAAATCCGGTTGACGCAGAAAAGCTCGATGGCGGTTCGCGCCGTGTACGGCTGGAAGATATCGCAGCGCTCTGTGGTACTTCGTTAAGCACGGTGTCTCGTGCGCTGAGCGGTGAAAAATGGGTGAGCCAGGCGCTGCGCGCACAAATATTGGAAGTGGCGCGTGCGGTGCGCTACAGCCCCGCCGTGGAAATGGGGGGCTCCCGTATCGTGCTGGCTGTCTCTCCGGTGGCGATGCTGGACTACCACCGTTATCAATTCAGTTGGTATGTCCTGCAAGGGCTGAAAGAGCGCGCCAAAGTGCTGGGACTGGATCTGGTGACCCATCCGCTTTCCGACAAAGGCACGCAGGCGCTGACCGATCTGCTTAATCAGGATGATATTGGTGGGATGCTAGCACTCACCGTCGACGATCCGGCGATTTTAGACGTTGTGGTAAACCTGAAAAACCTGCGGTGCTGGTGAACAGCGAAGATTCTCTGATGCGACTCTCCAGCGTGATGCCGTGTAACCGCTCGGCAACCCGGATGGCGGCTGACTATCTGGTGTCGCACGGGCATCGCGATATCCTGTTTTTGACCCATCCCGGACGGCGAACTATTGAACAACGGCATGAGGGCTGGCAGGAGTCGATGCGTTATTTTCAACTGCCCTGCTCCGAGCAGCAGGTGATCAGCGTGACGGATTGGCTTCCCGAACTGGCTGAGCAGGCGGTGGTATCGTGGTTTCGAGAAAAAAAACGTACCTATACGGCGATACTATGTGCCAATGACTCATTGGCGTTAGGGGCCATTAGTGGGTTACAGCGCTTAGGTCTGGATGTGCCGGGGGATATCTCGGTGGTTGGTATGAACGACTTGCCGCAGGCCGAGTTTGCGTCGCCGCCGCTGACCACTGTGCATTTGCCGGTGCAGGAAATCGGCGTTATTGCGCTGGAGTTGTTGCAGGACATCATTGTTGGCAACGTGACGATTCCGCGGCGTATAGAACTGGCGTGCGCCATGGTCGAGCGTCAGTCCGTGGCGGCGTTAAACGCATCATGAGGGCGAATGCCCTCATGATGCGGTGCAGCGCTTGTTACGCAGTTATTTGAATTTCGCCCGCTCCATAGTGGGGATCAGCAGCAGGTACATCACGCCCCAGGCGACCAGATAGGCCACGGAGCTGATAGCGAACAGCGCCCAATAATTGCCTGATGCTTCGAGTACGGCACCGATCACCGTGGAGAAGATCACGCTGCCGATCATGCCAAAGGTGCTACCGATGCCGACGACTGAACCCACCGCCGCTTTGGGGAACAAATCGGATACCGATGTCAGCAGGTTTGCTGACCAGCCTTAGTGCGCAGCAACAGCCAACCCGACGAGGGCAACGGCCAGCCACAAGCTTTCGACCTGCGTCGCGGCAAAAATAGGAATGACCGCACAGGCGCAAATCAGCATGGTGGTTTTGCGCGCTTTCGCGGCACTGAATCCCATACTCATCAGCTTGCCGGGCAACCAGCCTGCGCCCAGACTGCCGCCAATAGCAAACAGATAGATCATGATCAACGGCACACCCAATCCAGCCATATTGATATCACGGGTTTCGTTCAGCCATTTTGGCAGCCAGAACAGGAAGAACCACCAGATGGGATCGGTCAGCATCTTGCCCAATGCAAAGGCCCATAGTTGACGGTAGCGCAGTAGGTGAGTCCATTTGATGGATTCCACGCTGACATGCTCTTCTTTGTCCTGACGGATCCAGGCCAGTTCCTCGGCAGAGGCTTTATCTTGCGGTTTGCCAAACAGGAAAAACCACGGGATAAGCCAGACAAAACCTACCGCCCCAAGAATCAGAAACGCCCCGTGCCAGCCGTAATGAATGGCGATAAACGGAATCAAGGCAGGGGAGACAACGACGCCAAGGTTAACGGCGACGCCCAGAATCCCTGTAGCCAGCGTGCGCTCTTTCTTGGGGTGCCAGTCGGCGATGACTTTCATCGCAGCCGGGAAGTTGGCCGATTCCCCCAATCCAAGAATGACGCGCACAATGGCAAACCCGACCACGGTGCCGACCGCGGCGTGCAACATAGCGGCGGCGCTCCAGACAACCATCGCCACGGCGTAGCTGATTTTGGTGCCGAGCTTGTCAATGATACGGCCGCAAATCAGCGTGCCCGCGCCGTAGGCAATGGTGAAGGCGTTTACCAGCCAGCTGTACTCCATTTGCGTCCAGCCGATATCTTTTTGCAGCATCGGCGCCAGCAACCCGAGCAGTTGGCGGTCCATGTAGTTCACCGTGGTGGCGAACACCAGCATCGAGCAGATAGTCCAGCGATAGCGGCCTTTGGGGGGCGCGCTGGCGGTGGTTTGGCTGTCGCCGTGAGGGACAGCAGCTTCTTTTTGGCTAACTTGAGTGTCCATAGTGATTCTCCAGCTCAGGCCAGCGGCCTGAGTGGTTGATGGTTAGGGTAGAGTGGTGTTGCGTGATGAAAAAAGGCTAAAGCGTCAGTTCGCAGTGCGTACCGGCCACGCTCCAGGCATCGGGGTCAAGGGTGCGGCCTTGCGCCTCCACGCGGCCATCCGGTAGAAAGCGCACTTCACCGTAGACCGGATCGAGGACGCGCAGGGTGCCATCGGCCTCGTGTTGCACGGTAAGTTCGGCGAAAGTCTGCGTAAAGCTGTCCAGCGACTGAATGTCTGCGGCATCATTCAGGCGCACCAGCCAGGTGGTTGTTTTGCCGTGCTGTTGTACTTCACAGTGGCGCGTCGGGCCTGTTTCCACAATGTGGAAGGGTTGAGAGCCGAACAACAGCGCCATGCCTGCGCCGCTTTGCAACGCGATGCGCTCAGGGCTGATACGCACATCGTTAAAGATGTGCTGCGGTAGCCAGGCGTGGGTAAACGTCGGTTGCCCTTCGTGGGGAGTGGAGGTCAGTACCGCTAGCCCACGATACTGCTGGACGCGCGGCAGCGTACCGCAACCGCCCCAGTAGGAGGGTCTGCCGAATCCGCCGTGTATAGTTTCACCGGGATGGTTGATCCACACCTGCGCTTCGGGAATATCACCAATCCGCAGATGCAACGGCGTCTCCTGATATCCCCATTCGCCCCAGCGATAACTGGCAATGGAACCCATTGCCACATGGCGGGTTTTGTAGTGGTACAGTTTGGCAATGCGGTTAGCCCCTTGGGCAAAGCACCACTCTTGCGCCGTCGGTTTCTGTCACACCGCAACCTCAACCAGTGCCGGATCGAGGGTCAAGCAGTGGTCACGCAGCAGTAGCGCCAACTGCGGCAAGGCGTGGAAGCGGCAGCCGTAGTTGCCTTTGCCCCACATCAGGCGCGAAATTGCGGCCAGTTCCAATGAGCGTCCGGCGCGCAGCGTGTGTTCGTAAGAGCGCCACTGGGAGGCGGTCAGCATGCCCTGATGACAGGAGCGGGCGATTTGCTCAATCAACCGTTGGATAGCGCGGCCGCTGCGTGCGGCAATATCCGCGTCGGGAGAAAGCGCAGCCAACGCGGTCAACCCTTTCAAATCCACTGGGAAATAGGGGGCAGAGTTCCACTCGGCCATCTCACAGGATTCAAAATGAGTGAGCCAATTGAGCACCCGCTGCTTGCCGGCGGCAGCCTGCTGGCTCCCGCTGCGGTTGGCTCGCACGAACGTGGCCTGTGGGAAAAAGCTGCCCGACAGATAGGCGGCAGTGTGAAACAGCAGCGCATGGTTTTCCGAGAAGTACCACTGTACGTCGTTGCCCGGTTCATCCATCCAGTAGCGGAAATGCAGAATGGCGGCATCGATTTTTTCCTGGGTGGCCGGTGCGATGGCATCACCCCAGGCGATGCGGCACCACAGCAACGGCACCAGCGTGAAATCGGCACAGTCATGACAATCCAGCACCGAAGGCAATACACCCTCCAGCATGGCGTGGGTTTCCTCATCGGCCATGCCGCAGGCCAGTCTGGCTAACGCTTTAACACTGCCGTACTCCCCTTGCGTGGCGACTGTGTACAGCGCTTCGGCAATACGCGCTGCTAAGGTCTCTGGCACAATCTGCTGCGCGGTGGCATGACAAATCTCGACACCAAGGGTGCGGCTTATCGATAACTCTTCGCTGGAGAGCGTAATCACGAAGTTGCGGAAATCCGCTGGGAGCTGCGCCGTATTGGCAATACGCACTATCTGTTGGCCCGGACGCAATTCGGTTTCCAACTCAATAGGGCTATCCAGCGAAATAAAATCGCCCAGTACGCGGCAGGCGATGGTTAGCGGCCGGGTCGCAGGCGCGGGGAAGCAGAGGTTGATATCCCCATGGTTGTAGGCGGAGTATTCGAAGGACACCCCTTCCAACAGCGCTTCCATTTCCGCCACGCACGATGCGCAAACCGGTGAGACCATCGTCATATTTACCGGTATGCCCGCCACGTAATCGAGTTGGAAGAAAAAGCGAATATCCCGCTCTGCCAGATCGTTAAATCAGATCCGAACATCGTTTAGCCCCGATGTTAAAGAAACGGAGACCTCAATGGTGTTTTCCAGATTGCGCAGGCGACATCTTCGCCATTCACCTGCACGATGCCGCCGCCGCAGGTGGTGAAACGCAGAGTCACCTCACCGTCGGTTTCGGTTTCCAACCAGGTTTGCGCCCAGGCACCGATGCGGGTGGGGCGGAACCAGAAACCAGAAAGGTCTACGTGGTCAGAACCAAACGGGAACCACCATCGCGTCAGTTCGAACGCGCCGAACGGCTGTGGTTTCTTCTCCAGATAGCGTTGCTGGAAGTCTACCCGGCAAGGGTAGGTATGCGGGATGAAGTTTTTCTTTTTACTCAGGAAGAAAAACGGGTCCATGTCACCCTGCATAGGGACATCGGGTACGTCATAACGCTGGCTGACAATATCGGAATAGTGCCAGTAACGAATCGCGTCACCCTGTTGCAAAGCGCGGCGATAAATAGTGTCAGTGTTCATTGATTATTCCCCGGATCACAATGCGTTGTATACCCGTCATACTTCAAGTTGCAGGTGTGTTGACTGCGTTCACTCACCCCAGTCACTTACCGGAGTAAGCTCCTGGGGATTCGTTCGCTTGCGCTGTTCAAAACGTTAACGTTTTGTCCTGCTACTCGAATTAGTTAGGGTGTAGATCATTTATTCCGCAATACGGATGCCTTCACTCAAACACAATATGGCAAGCGACTGCCCGTAGGCGGTGGGTTGCAGCGGAATCTCTTTATAAAAATCAAGCGTGCGCCCCATGCGAGTACCGTACGAGACATTCTGTACCGTGCCTTGCGCATCGATATTCTGGCGTACTGCCTGTAACGTTTTTTTCCCGCCGCCAGCCAGCGTTCATCACCCAAGCCCAGGCGTGCGCTTTTCAGTAAGCCGTAGCCGAAGTCGGCGGTAGCGGAAATCTCTTCGTAACTATCAGGGTGGTCCAACAGGGTATGCCAGGCACCGCTTTCGGCTTGCAGATCGGTCAGGGTGTTCACCTGTGCGTTGAGGCACCCCAACAGATAGAGACGCACACCGTTGTCGATAGGGGCAATCTCTAGTAGGTCGAGGATACCGACGGTGATCCACGCGTTGCCACGTGCCCAGCGGGCTTGCGCAAAACTCCAGCCGTGATACCACAGGCCGGTTTTCGGGTCGTTGAGGTAGCGTGCATGCAGCAAGAACTGACGTACCGCTTCGTAGACCAGTTCCTGGCGGCCTGACACCGTACCGTAATGCGCAAGGAACAGCACCACCATAAACAGCGTGTCGTCCCATATCTCCATCTGGTTCACGCCGTCAGACACCACATGCTGGAATCCTTGTTCCGGCGTGCGTGGCAGTTTGGTCATCACATCATTCGCCCAACTGTCCAGCACACGCGCGTAATCATCATTACGGGTATGTTGCCACAGCAGCGATAGCGGCAGCATTGGCGCGGTGGTATTAACGTTGAGCGGCGGTAAACCCTGTGCGATCTGCCTGTCAAACCAGGTGATAAGGGTGGCAAGCAGATCGTCTCGACGGGTGAATTCCCACAGGCAGAACAGCCCGTACAGGCTCACGCCCTGTGGCCATTCCCAACTGTTGAAAGAGATATAATCCCCCGGCGTACCATCCAGGTTGGGCTCATGAAAACGGCCTTCATCTTTCAGACCGAGAGTGCCTGTTATCAGGGCATCTAACTGTGCGTTCAGTGTGGTGTTGCTGCTCATTGCGTCGGTTTTCCCTTGGTAAAAGAGTGCGTCTTGCAAATGGTGTAGCATTTGCGCAAAACAATGCGCAATACGAAAATTTTTTGCGTTAATGTTTTGTGATTTTGATTAACTTTTTGGCTGGGGACGTGCCGACCAGGGTTTTTTTATTTATTAAAATAACCGGTTATGATGACGTTATCTGAGGCAGAGAAACGGCAGCGAGAAGCGATGAAAGTCACGCTGGAAGAGTTGCAAGCGTTTGTAGTAGTTATCGACAGCGGGTCGATTACGGCAGCGGCAGAGCAGTTGGGGCAGACCGCCTCCGGTATCAGCCGTGCGCTGCGTCGGCTGGAAACCAAGCTGGATACCACGCTGTTGCACCGCACCACACGCCGTATGGCATTATCACAGGAAGGCGAGCTGTTTTTGGCGCAGGCGCGTGAAGTGATCGCGTTGGTCGAACTGGCGGAAGAGTCGATGGCTATCGGGCGTGAGCAGCCTTGCGGCACGTTGCGTGTTAATGTGCGTTCCCGTTTATGCAACATGCTATTGTACCCCCCTATCCCTGAATTTCGCCGCATTTACCCGCATATTCAGCTACAACTGAATACCGATGACGTCTTTATTGATTTATTGGAGCAGCATACTGACATTGCGATCCGCATTGGCACCCTGCGGGATTCCAGTATCCATGCCCGTTTGCTGGGCAGCACGCGCGCGCGGATCTTGGCCAGCCCCGATTATTTGCAACTCCACGGCGTGCCGCAGACCGTAGAAGCGTTGGATAATCACGTATTATTCGGTTTCACCCATGTGGATGCGCTCAATGTCTGGCCGGTACGTAAAGCCAACGGTGAGTTGTACCGCATCAAACCGGCGCTGGTGGCCTCGAGCGGTGAAACGCTGCGCCAACTGGCGCTGCGCGGGGAGGGGATCGTCCGCTTGTCTGATTTTATGACACAGGACGATCAGAAAAGCGGACGATTAGTGCCGGTGTTGGCGCAACAGACGATTGAAACGCGCATGCCGGTGAACGCGGTTTACTACCGCAACACCAAGCTGACGGCGCGTATCAGCTGTTTTCTCTATTTTCTCAGCGAGAAGATGGCGCGCCAGTTACTTTAGGTGGTGTTCAGGCGAATACGCGGGTCAAATGTTCGCGGTATTCAGCCAGATAGCGATCCACCTCTGGTTGCTTGATCACATCATTGCAGATAAAAGTCGGCAGCGGCGACAGGCCAATAAACTGGTTGGCTTTGTGGAACGGCAGGTAAACGCCATCAACACCGACACCGTGAAAGAACTGGTCGGGATTGGTAAAGGCTTCCAACGGCGCGTTCCAGGTCAGGGACAGCATATAATTCCGCCCTTGCAGCAGACCGCCGGAGCCGTATTTTTGCTGGCGTCTGAGCGGGTGCGGCCATCGCTGGCATACAGCGAGCCGTGACCGTGAGTAAACACTTCATCGACGTATTTCTTCAGGATCCACGGCACGTCCATCCACCATCCCGGCATGACGGTTTCTGCCCACAAAAAGCGCTGTACCTCTTCGTCCAGATTGTAGCCCTGATCGACGTTGGCCACCTGTACGCTATGGCCCTGTTCGCTGAGCAAGGTGGCGGCAAAATCCGCGAACGTGTTGTTCAATTGGCCATTGGAGTGACCAAAGGATTTGCTGGCGTTGATCAGCAGAATGTTTTGCATGGTGACGATGATCCTGATTGCTTAATGAAAGTAAGGCAGTGTAGTGCGCAGGCTTAGGATGAAAAACGGGGGGTAATGGCACAACACTATTGACTGGTAGTCAATAAATCAGGGGTTTTATGCGCCGATGGTCGGGCAACCAATAAGTAAAAAAGGCAGGGAAACCAATGTATCGGCTTTCTTGCCCTGGCGAGGACGCGTTTTGCGTTTACTTCACTTCACGCAATAAATGCGCTGATTAGAAAGCGACACTCATGCCCAATTGGAAGGTGCGTCCCGGAGCAATGGACAACTGTTGATCGTAATAGTGTGCGTTATTGGGATCGGTATTGGTCGGTACCTCAATGTTGCGGCTGTTCTGGTAATCCCAATATTTACGGTCGGTCAGGTTGTAGATACCGCCGTTGACGCGCACGTTTTTGGTAATGCGATAGTATGCGGTCAAATCCACCAAACCATAGCCCGGCACGCGCATAAAGGTGACGTTGTCTGTGCCCAGTACGTTGCCGTCACCGATGCGTTTACGGCCAGCGGCGTAATCAGCGGTCTTCCCTTTGGTAAAGGTGGTGATCAGCGCACCGCCATAGGTGTTGCTCGGATCGTCATAAGCCAGTCCAACCACGGCTTTTTGTGGCGTGACGGTATCGAGATTGACGTAGCGGTCACCGGAGGCGCTGGATTTTGCGGCACCCCTGGGTATAGCCGTAAGCCAGACGGGCGCTAAACCCTTTGGCCTGTTCAAACCAGGTGCCCAGTTCGAAACGTGCACTCAGCTCGCCACCGTAGATATAGGCTTTATCGCGGTTTTCGGTGAGATAGAGGGTACTGATGGTGTTTGGCAGATTGGCAAACAGATCGGGGTTTGACCCGCGACGATAGTAACCGTTGGCGATAAAGTTTTTATAATCGTTATAGAACGCGGCAGCGCTGATCGTTACCCCGTCTACAATACGGCCCTTCAGCCCTAGCTCATAGTTATCGCTGGTTTCGGTTTTCAGATTAGGATCGCCGATGGTGGCATAAGGGCTGGAGCCGCCGAAGTAACCCAGTGCCCATGAACCATAAAGCTGCCCGGCATTGGGGAACTGCGCACCGCGTTTGTACTGTACATAGGCCAGCAGATCGGGTTTCAGATTGTACTGGAAGGCCAGTGCAGGCAGGATCTGTCCATCGGCGTTGGTGCCGTACATTTTGGCGGTGTCACTGGCCGTGACGTTACCGTTGGTGTTGGTAAACAGGTTATAGGTGTTTTCCGGCTTAGCGTGCTGCCAGGCGAAACGCACTGCAGGGATAATGGAAAAATCACGACCCGCCAAGTCCCAGGTCATCTTATCCTGCACAAAAGCACCAGCATTGATGATCTTGCTGTCGGCTTGATGGCGACCCAGGTTTACTGAGCCAGCCAGTATATTTTTGGCGACCAGTGGGTGTTCAGACTCTGATTGGCGCAGGTTAACCCCGTAACTGAAGCGGGGGTTGCGCCATTCTTTGGTCGCTTTGCTTTCGAGCCCAACGGTGTTGGTATCGTAGCCGCTCCATACCTGAGACGGTAGTGCGGCATTGCTGATGGTGTAATCGTGGGCTTCGGTTTTGCTAAAGAACAGTTTGCTGTTAAGGCTGTCAAACAGCAGACCGTCAGTTGGCGTATACAGATCGGCAACGCTCACGCCCCAACGGCGCGTTTTGCTGTCCTGGAATGAGGTGCTGCCATCGCGGGTGGAACTGCCAGAGGCACCCACATTCCAGGTGGGAAAGTTGCTGTGGTTAAACTTCTCTTAATAGTCCACGGTGCCGGTTAGCTGGCGCAGGTCAGTCGCCTGCCAGATGTTGGAGACCAGTACAGCGTTGGAGTGCCAGTTGGCCGGATTGCTGTCGATGGTGGCATCACGGTGGTTTTCGGTTTCATTACCGTCGCGGCGGCTGTAGACCACCACGCCGCGCAGGGTGTCGTCACCGCCAGCGGCGGTAATCCCGTTGTGGAAACTGCGATCGGCGGAGTCATATCCGGCCTGATAGCCAAAATAGCTGTGTTTATCGCCGCTAAGGAAGTTGTCCGGCGATTTAGGCATAAATGAAGCAGAGCCGCCTAACGCGTTATTGCTGTTATACACGTCGGTAGCACCGGAGGCGATATCTACTGAGCCGTACAGGTAGGGATCGAGGTAATCACCGCGGCCAATGCCGGTGCTGCCTGCCTGAACGCGACCGCTCGGCGTGGAAGTACCGCGCTCGGTCCCTGCGGGAAGCTCAACGCCGTCGATATCGATAGAGACGCGGTTGTTTTCCAGCCCGCGAATGTTGTAGCCGCTGTAGCCACCGCGGTCGTAGCTGCTTTTGCCTGCGGTAGCCCCGGCGCTGACGCCCGGTGCGCTCACCAGTGGCTGATAGCGCATGATATTGCCGAAGGTATTACCACCTTCTTTCAAGAGGTCGTTGGCTGTCAGGGTGGTTTTCGTGCCTGCTTCTCGCTCAATGCGGGGAGAAAGTACCGTCATGGTGTCCTGGGACTCTTTCTGGGCAGTATCCGATTTGCCCTGCGCGCTTTGCGCCGCATTGGCACCAAATGCCAAGCCGGACAGGACGCCGGTCAGCAAAATGTTATTCATATTCTTATGATTTAACATGATAGAGCTCTTGGGTTCGCGATGGTTTGGGTTCGTAAAAATGGCGGTGCCGATATTGTCATCGGTGCGGTAGTATGCTGTTCATAGCTAAATAATAATCATTAGCAGATAGCAAATATAATCATTATCACCACGATTGCGGCATTAAGATTTCTTAATGAAGGAACTCAACGGCGATTGATGAAGTGTTAAGGGAGGAAGACACCTGAGGTTTGTGACAGTGGCTGGCAAGATGCTGTACTATCTGCGCATACATTACCGCGCGCGTTGCGGGAATTAAGCCTTTTTAGATGACCTGTTTTAGCATGATCATTGAGTCACCGCGTAAGGATTGTCGATGAGTGAGATAACTCATGACGGCGCAGAACGTCTTGCGCTGCATACGTTTACAGAAAATGCGTACCTGAACTACTCCATGTACGTCATCATGGACAGGGCGCTGCCTTTTATTGGTGACGGCCTTAAGCCGGTGCAACGCCGCATCGTGTATGCGATGTCGGAACTGGGATTGAGCGCCAGCGCCAAGTTTAAAAAATCCGCCCGTACCGTGGGGGACGTGCTCGGGAAATACCATCCGCACGGTGACAGCGCCTGCTATGAAGCAATGGTGCTGATGGCGCAGCCTTTCTCTTACCGCTATCCGCTGGTGGACGGCCAAGGGAACTGGGGGGCTCCGGACGATCCGAAATCCTTTGCGGCGATGCGTTATACCGAATCGCGCCTTTCCAAATACGCCGAAGTGCTGCTGGGCGAGTTGGGGCAAGGCACCGTCGAGTACCAGCCCAACTTTGACGGCACCTTGCAGGAGCCGAAAATGTTGCCTGCGCGTTTGCCCAACATTTTACTTAACGGCACCACTGGCATCGCGGTCGGGATGGCGACGGATATCCCACCGCATAACGTGCGTGAAGTGGCGGCTGCCGCCGTTGCGCTGCTGGAAAAACCGGAATCATCGCTCGACGATCTGTTGCAGTTCGTTCAGGGGCCGGATTTCCCTACTGAAGCTGAAATCATCACGCCGCGTGATGAGCTGCGGCGCGTCTATGAGCAGGGGCGTGGTTCCGTGCGGATGCGTGCTCTGTGGAAGAAAGAAGACGGCGAAGTGGTGATCACCGCGTTGCCGCATCAGGTCTCGGGGGCGAAAGTGTTAGAGCAGATCGCCAGCCAAATGCGGGCGAAAAAGCTGCCGATGATCGATGATTTACGCGATGAATCGGATCATGAAAATCCGACGCGTCTAGTGCTGGTGCCGCGATCTAACTGGATCGACCTCGATCAGGTAATGAATCACCTG
The DNA here is from genome assembly GCF_018777385.1 of Candidatus Symbiopectobacterium endolongispinus. GTDB lineage: Bacteria > Pseudomonadota > Gammaproteobacteria > Enterobacterales > Enterobacteriaceae > Symbiopectobacterium > Symbiopectobacterium endolongispinus. Next base: position 123,016 of record NZ_JAFJYB010000007.1, read on the forward strand.
TTTGCCACCACCGATCTGGAAAAAAGCTACCGCATCAACATGAACATGATCGGTCTGGATAACCGTCCCGCTGTGAAAGGGCTGGTGGAGATCCTGAGCGAATGGCTGGTGTTCCGCCGTGATACGGTGCGCCGCCGCCTGAACTACCGTCTGGAAAAAGTGCTCAAGCGTTTGCACATTCTGGAAGGTTTGTTGATTGCGTTCCTGAACATTGATGACGTTATCCATATCATCCGCACCGAGGATGAGTCCAAAGCGGAACTGATGCGCCGCTATGGCCTGAGTGATACCCAGGCTGAAGCCATTCTGGAATTAAAATTGCGGCATTTGGCGCGCCTGGAAGAGATGAAAATCCGTGGCGAGCAACACGATTTGGAAAAAGAGCGCGATCAGCTTCAGGCGCTGCTGGCATCAGAACGCAAGCTTAACAATCTGCTGAAAAAAGAGATTCAGTCGGATGCTGAATTGTATGGCGACGATCGCCGTTCGCCGCTGCATGAGCGTGCGGAAGCCAAGGCCATGAGTGAGCACGATTTCGTACCGTCTGAACCGGTCACAATCGTATTGTCAGAAATGGGCTGGGTGCGTAGCGCGAAAGGGAATGATATAGATCCTTCCGGGTTGAGCTTTAAAGCGGGCGATAGCTTCCGCGCCGCCGCGCGCGGCAAGAGTAACCAGCCGGTGGTGTTTATCGACTCAACGGGACGTAGCTATGCGCTCGATCCGATCACGTTTCCGTCGGCGCGCGGTCAGGGTGAACCGCTGACGGGCAAACTGACGCCGCCGCCGGGTGCCAGTATTGAGCATGTGCTGATGGCCGCGGATGAACAACGCCTGTTGATGGCATCCGATGCTGGCTACGGGTTTGTTTGTACGTTCAAAGATCTGGTGGCGCGCAACCGTGCCGGTAAGGCTATGATCACGCTGCCGGACAACGCCAAAGCGCTGGCACCGATCGTGATAGAGCGCGAAGACGACCTGCTGATGGCGGTCACTGCCGCGGGTCGCGTGTTGGTGTTCCCGGTGTCCGATCTGCCCCAGTTGTCGAAAGGCAAAGGCAACAAGATCATCTCCATCTCCTCGGCGGACTTCGCGGAAGGCAAGGATCGCTTGGCTCTCCTGTTGGTGGTGTGGCCGCAAGCGACGGTGAAACTGTATTCCGGTAAGCGCAAAATTGTGGTGCGTGCAAGCGAACATCACGGTGAGCGGGGCCGTAAAGGCACCTTGCTGCGTGGGATGCAAGACATTGACCGCATTGAGGTTGATGCGCCTCCAGCGCCAAAGGATGACAGCGAGGAGTAATGCGTTGCCTGATATCACCCGATGGCGGTATCAGGCATCTCCCCCTTTGTTACCTGGCCGATGGCGCGGGTACCACGGCAAAGGATTACCCGTTTGTTTTATGCCGAAGTCGCTATACTAGCGGCGGCGGTTGGCTTATGAGGTCGTTATGTTATTCATTATCCGTTTTGTGGTAGTGGTGATTTTTTCCATTCTGATTTGCCTGTTCGGTACAATTTATTGCCTGTTTAGCCCGAAGAATCCGCGCCACGTGGCGACCTTTGGCCATGCGTTTGGGCGGCTCTCTACCCTGTTTGGTCTAAAAGTAGAAGTCAGAGTGCCTGAGGATGCGGGAAACTATGGCAACTGCATTTACATTGCCAACCATCAGAACAACTACGATATGGTGACGGCGGCAAATGCGGTGCAGCCTGGCACGGTTACGGTCGGTAAAAAAAGCCTGGTGTGGATCCCGTTCTTTGGTCCGCTCTACTGGCTGGCAGGTAACTTGCTGATTGACAGAAAAAACCGCGCCAAGGCGCACGGCACTATTGTGCAAGTCGTTCAACACATCAAAGAGCACAATATTTCTGTCTGGATGTTTCCAGAAGGCACGCGCAGCCGTGGTCGTGGGCTAATGCCGTTCAAGACCGGAGTGTTCCATGCCGCGATTAGTGCAGGCGTACCGATTGTGCCGATTTGTGTGACCGATACGCACAATAAAGTCAAACTGAACCGGTGGAATAACGGTCATGTTATCGTTGAAATGCTGCCACCGATTGATGCCTCTGCATACGGTAAAGAGCAGGTGCAAGAGCTGGCCGCGCATTGTCATGATGTGATGGCAGCGCGTTTGGTTGAACTGAATGCTGAAGTGGCTGAGCGGGAGAAAGCGGCGAAGCGTTAATGTTTTTTACGCCCTCTGCGTTGGCGGGCGTACACGGTTGGTTAGCAAGATTACGGAGTTTTTATGTCACTTAGCCGCCGTCAGTTTATTCAGGCATCGGGGCTTATGGTGTGTGCAAGCGGACTACCTGCGACGGCGCAGGCAAAGGGTAAGCAAAATGCGCTACCCATCCCGCCGCTGTTGGAGTCTCGCCGCGGGCAGCCGCTTTTTTTGACCATGCAACGCGCGCACTGGGCGTTTTCCGGTGACCGTAAAACCTCGGTGTGGGGCGTTAACGGACGCTACCTCGGCCCGACGGTAAAAGTGTTCAGCGGCGATGATGTCAAACTGATCTACGGCAACCGCCTGAATGAGCCGGTCTCCATGACCGTCAGCGGCTTGTAGGTGCCAGGCCAGTTGATGGGCGGCGCTGGGCGAATGATCTCTCCGGGGACCGACTGGGCTCCCGTGCTGCCGATTCGGCAGGCAGCGGCTACCTGCTGGTATCACGCCAATACGCCAAATCGTATAGCACCGCACGTTTATCAGGGACTGGCCGGACTCTGGCTGGCAGAAGACAGCACCAGCAAGAGCCTGCCTATTCCGAATCACTACGGCGTGGATGATTTTCCTCTGATTATTCAGGATAAACGCCTGGATAACTTTGGCGTTCCGGTCTACAACCCGCCCAGCAGCGGAGGCTTCGTCGGTGATACGTTGCTGGTAAACGGTGTGCAAGAACCGTTTGTCGAAGTCTCACGCGGTTGGGTGCGCCTGCGTTTGCTGAATGCGTCGAATGCGCGCCGTTACGTGATGCGACTGAGCGACGGCCGTCCGATGTACCTTATCGCCAGCGATTTGGGTTTTTTACCGCTGCTGATGGCGCTGAATCAGGTTTCCCTTGCGCCGGGTTAACGCCGTGAAATTCTGATTGATATGTCCCAGGGCGGTGAAGTGACCTTGACGGCAGGCGATGCGGCAACGTTGATGGAACGACTGCGTGGCTTGTTTGAGCCCTCCAGCATCCTGGTGTCAACGCAGATACTGACGTTAAAACCTACCGGTTTGCTGCCACTGGTGACGAACAATCTTCCCGCCCGTTTGCTGACGGATATTGTGCTGCCTGCCAATATCAGTCGGACGCTGGAGTTCCGTCTGGGTGATAGCCTGCCGGGAATTAACGGTGCGATGTGGGATATGACGCGCACGGATGTACAGACGCAGGAAGGACGCTGTGAACGCTGGATCGTTCACGCCGATTCACCACAGCCGTTCCACATTCAGGGCGCGATGTTTCTGGTGCGTAGCATCAACGGCGCGGCTCCTGCTGCCGATCAAAGTGGCTGGAAAGACACGGTGTGGGTGGACGGCGATGCTGAACTGTTGGTTTATTTCACCCAATCGTCATCGGCATCATTCCCGTTCCTCTACTACAGCCACACGCTGGAGATGGCGGATCGTGGTTCCACCGGACAGTTGGTGGTGCAGTAAAATGGCACTATAATGGGGCGTAGACCCCTGAGGTTGCTGACAAACAGCCCAATGTCCACCGTCATTCCCGCCCAACACTGTCATTCCCACGCAGACGAAACACGTTTCTTCTCACAGAGATCCCCGGCTTTCGCCGAGGATGACGAGGGGGAAAGTGACTTTGCCAGTCGTCTAAGGGGGCGCGCTGGTCCCCCTTTGTTTTGTATTACAGATTGGCGTTTGGGTTACTTGGCGTTGCCACGCCAGGTGTGGCAGCAGAAACCTTCAGCGTCTGTTTGAACCACTCCACCACACGATGAATCAGCGGCTCTTGATACCACGGCAAATCGCCGTGATTCGCCCCTTCCAGCAACACATACTCTGCTGGATTTCCGCCCTCTTTTAATGCCTTAAACAACTGAGCACTTTGTACCGGGGAAACCAGCGTATCCGCGCTGCCGTGCATGATCAGGAACGGCGGTTTTTTGCCGCTAATGTGCCCCATTGGGCTAGCGTTAAGGGCTTTTTTCTCATCCTTGCCGATAGCAGCACCGGGGAAATCGCGGAAGGCTGCACCGTTAACTAACAGTGCTTCGGTTGAAGCCGGTGAGCGGCGTACATCCTGAATATTCTTTGGGAAGCCAGCGCCGATGTTGAGCAGATTGGAGAGCCCATAGAGGGTTACCACGGCCCGTACATCCGAGGATTGGTTGAGATAATCCCCTTTATCGAAGATGTTTTCACCGTTGGTTACACCCAGCATTTGTGCCAGATATCCACCCGCAGAATCGCCCAATACGCCGATGCGTTGCGGGTCGATGCCATATTCTGCGGCGTGTTCGCGCAGGTAGCGCACAGCGGCTTTACCGTCTTGTACTGGCGCTGGGAAGGTGTCTGGCACCGTGCGATATTCTGCGGCAGCGACAACAAAACCAGCCTGCGCTAGTGCCATGCGCATTTCGATAAATTTCTCATGATCGGCAGAGGTAAAACCGCCGCCGGGAAAATAGACAATAGCCGGTTTGGGTGCGGCAGTTCGCTGGCCGGGCAAGCGATCACGCTTTCGTTATCGGGGCCGCAATCACGCACAAAAGTAATAGTGGCAAACTCATCGATCACTTCCGTTGGGTAGGCCGGGCCCGCAGCGCGGTAGGCTTCCATGGTTGGGATATGATCGTTTTGGAAGCACACGGTTTTTTGCGGATCGTTGATAACCCAACGCGGGAAGAAGATGGTGCCGTGGAACAGGCGATCGCCCAGATTCACGATCAGGCTGACATCGGTGCCCGTCGGTTCCGTACACGAAATTTTATAAACGCTGTGGGCAACGCGAACGATGTGGGCAAACTGATCCTTGACCCAACGGTTAGCGACGATGCCGCTGTGAATGCGGTAATCCAGCGAGTGATCGTTCTTCACGTAAATCTCATAGTTCCAGCCATTATCGTAGGTATAAACCAGATGTTTGCCGACAAAATCGCTGAGATCGTGCTTATCAAATGTACTCATGGTCCTGCTCCTTTTGTTCTTGATGTCAGGATCATATTGCGTCACTCTGTGAATTAATAACGCTGATTTTTCATCTAATTCACCCAAAATGTAGATTGATTATGCACAAGACAACGCTAGAACAATGGTTCTTGCTGGATAAGGTGATTGAGCTGGGCAGCTTTGCGCGTGCGGCGCGGGCAACGCACCGCAGCCAGTCTTCGGTAAGCTACAATCTGGCGCTGCTTCAGTAGCGCCTTGGTGTGGCATTGCTGGAGGCTAAAGGGCGCAAAGCGGAGATAACCCCTGCCGGCGCGCTGCTGCTGGCGCAGGTTAGGCCGCTACTGAATGCCTTTCATTATGTGGAAACGTAGGCGGTCACGCTTAAAAAGGGGGGCGCACGCGTCTCGACCTGGTGGTCGATAACGTATTTCCCCGTGAGACGTTGTTTGCCATCTTACGTGAATTTCAGCAATTGCACCCCGATACCCATCTCCACTTGACAGAGATACTGGAGAACCAATCCTGGGACGTGGATGCCGATGTGGCCGTACTGACGCGGCGTGAAGATATGATGGGACGGGGCGAATGGCTGATGAACATCGATTTTGTTGCCGTGGCACACTGTGATCACCCATTGCATCAACTCCCTGCGCCGTTACGTGAAGAAACGCTGTTGCGCTATCCGCTGGTACGAATCGCTTCCCGGGAAAACAGCATGCCATTGGCGGTAACGGCGGCCACTGAATATTGGACGTTCTCCACCGTAGAATCGGCGATTGAAGCAGTAATGCATCAGGTTGGTTATGGTTGGTTGCCAGAAGAGTGGATTACGGCACCGCTGGCGTCGGGAATGTTAAAAACGCTGGCATTAGGGCACGGCACGCGCCGCTGCACCTGATTGTCCGGCGGGCGCTGGCACCGCTGGATGAACAGGTGAAAACGTTGCTGACACTGTTTCGACGCGCCAGCCGCAGTACGCCCCAAATGGGACGTACCGAATAAGCGTGCCTGTGGCTTAACGCATGGGGAAGGCGGGTAGCGGGGCGGCGTCGGGGAAATGCTCGTCTAGCGTTTTCCAATCGGGAGGCTGTGACGAGCCTTGAACGGAAACCATACAAGCGGCAACGCGATTGGCCAAATCGACCGCCTGCGTCCAGCCCGCAGAAAGGCCTGCCAGCAACCCGCTACAGTGCGCATCACCTGCGCCAATGCTGTCTACCACCGTGACTGGATACGGTGCCACTGCTTGCGGCTCGGCGTCCGGCGGGCAAATCCATGCCCCGTCCTTATCCAGTCGACAAATCAGCGTAAGCCCACTGCGCGCGGCGTAGTGCTGTGCCAGCGCGATAATATCACCTTCGCCCAGCAGGTGACGCGCCTCGCCTCGGTTTAGCGTCAATAGCGTACGACTGCCAAACAACGCAGTGATAAAGCCGGGCGGAATGCCCGATAGACGAGGGCCGAAATCGATCAGTTTTTGCTGGGGCTGCGCCAGTACCCAGGCGCGCAATGCGGCACCGCCAGTACCAAACAACTAGCCATTCACATAAATCAGCGTATCAGCGGTTGGTTGCAGACGTTGCAACATCGCTGCGGTTATATGGGCCTCACAGCCAGTGATACTGATAAACGTGCGCTCACCGCCCGGCTCCGCCAGCGCCAGACACCAGCCGTTGTCCATATCGGGGTGGCGCATCAGTACAGGCAGATGCAGCGCTTTCATGGCGCTTTCTACCGCGTTGCCCCAGGTACCGTTGCCCACCGGCATACCGTTGAGCACCGGAACGCCAAGGCGGGTGAGCGCGCGCGACGTTAAAGGCACAGCCGCCGATTTGCAGTCCGTTGTCTTTGGCTTCCACGTCTTCGCCCCTGAGCGGCATACGTGGAACGACCAGCAGCATATCGCCACAAGCACCGCCGATCACCAGCACGTGTCGAAGCGTTTTTTCTTCATGCATTAGTGATTCTCCTTAGGCTGTAGCATGACGTAGAGGCCATAGGTTACGCCGCTGACGCCTAAGGAGAGGAACAGCCCAAGGCTGGAGTTTTCGAAGATACCGGTTGCCCACGGGCCATCGATAAAGCCGGTCTTGGTCAACATCAGCCCGGCAAATGCGCCCAACAGCCAGCACAGTAATGGCACCCAGCGCACGCCGTTATTCTTGCCGTTGACGGCAAACAGCGCGTCGTTATCGTAGCCACTGCGTTGGCGCGGACAGATATAGTCCAGAATAAACACCGCAGACCACGGGCCGAGAAACAGGCCGCAGAAGATCAGAAAGGCGATAAACGGCGAAAGGAAATCCTGCGATACAAACAGAACGTAGACAGCAACGCCCACCACCAGCACGGCATCCAGAGAAACCGCCACCGACCGGCGCAGTTTTACGCCGATAGCCAACAGGTTGAGACTGGCGGAATAGAGGCTGAGTACCGCGATAGTGACGATACCCGCTGTGGCCGTCAGCAGATAGGGCACTGACATCCACGTTGGCAATACGGTTCCGATAAGGGCGATGGGGTTAGCCGAACTGGTTAACTCCGGTAGCTGGGCAGAAAGTAAAATGCCCGCCAGCATCAGCAGGACGAGCGGTAACGCCGAGCCGCCGACCACGGCAAAAAAGACGCTGCCGCGCGTTGTGGTGGGGCTTTGATAGCGGCTGTAATCCGCCCCGGCGATAGCCCAAACCACTCCGGTGCCTGCCGCAATCACGGACACGGCAGGGAGAAAACCGGTTAACCAGTTGCCAGACGGCAGCGCCAGTACCACATTCCACGGGGTGTTAAACAAGATATAGGCCACAACGATAAGCGTCATGGTACCGAATATTTTGGTGATCCAGCTTTGCATCAGGATCAGGGTATTTTGCCCAAGAATGCTCACCACAATGGTCAGGCCGCCAAACAGGATCAGGCTGATGGCCGTCAGCGTGGTGCTGCTGGCAAAACCAACGGCTTCAAACAGGGCTACCAGCGTCAGTGTGCCGGTGGTCAGGTTAACGGCTTCCCAACCCATAAGGGTAAACCAGCCAAAAGCGGTAGGGGCGATATTGCCTTTTAGGCCAAACACCGCACGCGACAGGGTCAACGTAGCCGTGCGGCCCGTTTGCCCGGCAAATGAGGTATATCCCACCAGTGCGAAGCTGGCAACGCCTACAATGGCGGCGAGCAGCGACTGAATAAACGATAATCCGAATGAGACGATGATGGCACCATAAACGATGCCAAGAATACCAATATTCGCAGCGCACCAAATCCAGAACAGTTCTAATGGTTTTCCTGTGCGTTCCGCAGCAGGAACAATATCAATTCCCGTATTTTCAACTTGCCAAGTCTTATTCTGCCGTGTTTCACCCATGACGGCGGCTCCTTGTTGGCCTTAATGAAGCGGGTGGCGGAAAGGGCAGGCATGCAGTGACTATTGATAACGGCAGCCATGCCGAAGAGAGAGTCCGATGTTAAAACATAGCAGCGGAACGGCAGGACAGACAGTAATTTAATGCGTTTGTTGAATTGCGGTGTGAGGAGTGCGCGTGGCGCTGGTGAGCCATAGATGGCAGAGTGGAAAAATAAAGGAGCAGCCAAAATAGAATGACTGCTCCTGTTCTCAGTTCATGCGTGGGTGAAACGTGTGATACCGAGTGACAAAATAAAACGACTGTTAAAGGTGTTGTTATGTGCCTAAGTGTCTGGTACCAAGTACTGCTTATTGCTGTTTGCTGTGTGTTATCTTTATGCCATTTCATGTTAATGGACTGTCTTTCCGGTTGTATTCTTAGCTATTGCACGACATTTTCACTACGTATTTTTCCGGGTGTTGCTAAGAGTCCTTTCGTATGCCATTGAGACAACCGCTGGCATACCTGCTCAGTTTACATTTTCTGCTCTGAGCGCTGTTCTCATCGCACGATCTACTTAAATAACAAGGACATTATTGTGATCTGTGTCGTGAGACGCTGTTTTGTGGTCAACTAAATGACCCCCTGGTGTTGGCACGTCTGTATTTAATTTATACAATTCACAGTACAAAAGCAAGTCCAATTAAATGCCATTGAGATACCAATACCAATACCAATACCAATACCAGTCCTGAGTCTTGTTTCGTGGTAATGTGCTCTTGCCATGTCGACACCTGTCGGGGGGATGCTTCCCGTGGCGTAAAAAAACACTATAAGGCCGTACTATGCAGGAGCTATTTCGTTGGGTCATGCAAACACTTGAGAAACCCTCTACAGCGCCGCGCTATATGCAATTGGCGATGGTTTTGGAGCAGGGTATTAACCAGAACAAAGCGCTGGCGGGGCAGTTTTTTCCTGCTGAACGTGCGATCGCGCAGCAGTTGGACATTTCTCGCGTTACGGTCTCTCGCGCATTGTCGCTGTTGGAAGAAAAAGGATTGATTGTGCGCCAGCAGGGCGTCGGGACGCGCATCAGCCAGCATCTTGACTATTCACTGGATGATGAGGAAGCCGGGTTCACCAAGCTGGTGTTGCAAGCCGGAGGTATTGCCGGTAATCGCTGGCTGGATCGCACCACCACGCTGTTGCCGGATGACGTCGCCAGCAGCGTTCCTGCTTTGAAAGGTGAGCGCGTGACCAAACTGCGGCGTGTACGATTGATCAACGGTGAACCCGTGTCGCTGGAAACGACATGGATCCCGTTGGCGTTGTTGCCTGCGCCGGAGATTCTGGAACACTCGCTCTATCAATACTGGGCGGAGCGTGGAATTCTACCGGCGAAAAAGAAGGTGCGCATCAAGGCGATTGCCTGTCAGGCTGAAACAGCGCGTTTGTTAAACATTCAGCCAGGCATGCCGCTGCTGTTTTATCGCCAGCATACCTATAATGCGCAAAATGGCTTGCTCGAATATTGTGAAATTTATTGTCGCAGTGATATTTACGAAATACAGATATCGGACTGAATCCGTGTTTCAGCCAGCCTCAGTGCCATTGAGGCTGGCTGTCTCGTCAGATTACTGACAACCGCCTCGGGCCTGGCAGCGTACCCACTCCGCTGTACCTACATCCGGACCTGTTGCCGGGTCGTCGAAATACATCCGATCGTGGCCTATGTGCGCGTTAACGCCCGCGGTAAGGCTCAATATGCTCGCCAGAAGCAGATATTTGATTGCATTTTTCATCGGTAACATCTCCATTATTCATAGGGTTTGGGTATTACTCGAACGCCTGAACTGCGCCATGAAGCATGTAATAGGGTCTTTACCCGATAAATGGATGCGGGAAGCTCGTTTGGTGTCTGTTAATGTTGGAGGGAATTCTGATTGTTATTTGATGGCGATCTTAAGAGGGGGCGAGTGCAGCGGAAACCACGTTAGTCTTTGGTCGGAAAATTGGTGCGTGGGACATCCGGGTCTGGTCCCAGCCGTTTGCCTGCATCCAGCTTGGCGATCTCGCCCAGTTCGTCTTTGTCGAGACGGAAATCGAACACATCGAAATTTTCTCGGATGCGCGCGGGGGTAACGGATTTCGGGATCACCACCAGACCAGAATCCAGGTGCCGGCGGATCACAATCTGCACAGGCGTTTTGCCGTATTTCAGTGCGAGCTGACGGATCAGCGGTTGCTCGAATACCCCTTCTCCCCCTTGTGCCAGCGGACTCCAGGACTCGGTTTGAATCTGATGCGTAGCATTCCAGGCGTTGTAAATGGTGTGAATGAAAATTGCTCACGCCAATGCTTTTAACCAGCCCCTGCTCCTGCAAACGCAGCAGGCCGCGCCAGGCATCAACATAGGTATCCTGATCCGGCACCGGCCAGTGGATCAGATAGAGATCGACAAAATCCAGCCGCAGCTTTTGCAGGCTCTCTTCCAGTGCCTTTTGCGGATCGGACTGATCGGTATTCCACAGTTTAGTGGTGATAAACAGCTGATCGCGGGGCAGCGTACTGGCCTGTAGCGCCTCGGTCACCGCAGCCACCATTTGATCGTGTGTCGCTTGCCACACGCCCAGGCCGAGCTGCGGCATGATGTTGCCGTCGGCCAGTTTGATCATGGGTTGCGTTGTCATGTCATTCTCCTTTATTCGAGAATCATCCCTGCCGAGGTCGGCAAGGGCTCGGTTGGATTTCAGCCACCGGATACGGTGATGAATGGTATCCCTTCAACCCTGTTCGTAATGGACAGGACATGTCGGTTAAGTCTAGCCGAAAATAGCAGCAAAGCGGTGAGGAGATATAACGGTACCTGCTTTTCTTGCGCGTAACATCAAGAAAATCAGAGGGTAGCTGGTACCGTTGAAGAAGAGCCTGGAGAGGTCCTGCGTTAGGCGGCGGAGCGCCTTCTGTGCCACAACATTACCAGCATGCCAACCAATCCACTGATCAGTAACACAATGGGGAGGATGATCAGCGCGGTCATCACCTGGTCTTCATAGCGCTTGACCAGTGGCACATGGCTAATGGCATAGCCCAGTGTGACGATACCAAACACCCACATAAAGCCGCTGAGCCAGTTAAACAACTGAAAACGCAGGCTGTTGAGGACAGAAATTCCCGCCATGGTCGGCAACAGGGTGCGGATAAAAGCCAGAAAACGGCCAATCAGCAACGCCACCAGACCGTGACGATGGAACATATGATAGGCGCGTTGATGATAGTGTGCGGGTAGTTGCAGCAGCCACCCTTTCACGATGCGCGTATCTCCCAACCAGCGACCTTGCAGGTAGCTGAGCCAGCAGCCGAGACAGGCCGCGATGGTAAGCAGGAACATGGTGGGCACGAAGCTCATCACGCCTTTGGCGATCATGGCCCCGGTCAGCAGCAACAGGCTGTCTCCCGGCAGCAAGCCATTTTCCAGAAATAATGTCGTGAAAAGAATGCCGTAGATAACCCAGATAACATTGGGGTCGGCCAACGCACTGAAATCTTGCTGCCACAGCGCCTGAATGATGTCGTGAACCACACTCATATTACTTCCTGCCAGGTGTAGGGGCCCAAAGTACAACCCTGCTCGCACAAACGCCGAACGGATCAATCTGTGTCGCTAAGCAATAGCGTAGGGCCAAGATCTTAGTGTCGCCAATACGAACGCCTTTCGGCGACAGACGTAAGCTCTGTTATTCGTGTAAAGCGGTTTTTTTGTCTTGCTTATTCCGTTCATCATACACGCTTTACACACACCACCGCAGCCATATCAAGGGATATCGCCGTCACACTTTGTGAGTTCTGTTGAATCCGGCTGTCAAATCATCGATCAGATCATCACAGTCTTCAAGCCCGATATGTAACCGAATAAGTGTGCCGGTGAAGTCAACGCCGCCAGCGGGACGAATCGAAGCCAGATCCTCCGGCTGATTAGCCAAGATCAGGGATTCGAAACCACCCCAAGAATAGGCCATGCTGAAATGCACAAAATTATCCAGATAGTCGGACAGTTGCTCCTTGCTCAGCTTTTGCTTCAGCACAAACGAGAACAATCCGTTACATCCGGTGAAATCACGGGCATAAAACGCATGTCCTTTACAGCTCGGCAGTGCCGGATGGTTGACGACCGCCACTTCTGGCCGTTCAGCGAGCCAATGGGCGATGCGCAGGCTGCTCTCCTGATGCTGCTTGAGGCGAACCCCAAGGGGGCGCAGGCCGCGACTGGCGACGTAAGCGGTATCGGCATCGACCATTTGTCCCATCAGATAGGAGTGCTCACGCAACTGATCCCAGCAGCGTGCGTTGGCAACAGCGGTACCCAGCATGGCATCTGAGTGGCCAACAATATATTTGGTACCGGACTGCACGGAGATATCAATCCCAAACTCGAGTGCTTTAAACAGAATGCCCGCCGCCCAGGTGTTATCCATGATGATCACGATGTCGGTATTAACACGACGCACTGCGCTGACGATGGCTGGCACATCGTGCACTTCCATGGTGATTGAACCGGGAGATTCGAGAAACACCACTTTGGTGTTTTCCTGAATCAGGTCAGCAATACCGGCACCGATAAGTGGATCAAAGTAGCTGGTGGCAACATTGAATTTGCTCAGCACGTTATCGCAGAATGCCTGGGTCGGTTCGTAGACGGAACCGGTCACCAGCACATGATCCCCGCCAGAAACAAAAGAGAGGATCGCATTGGATATCGCCGCTGCGCCGCACGGATAGAGCGCACAGCCCGCGCCACCTTCCAGCTCCGTCATCGCTTCCTGCAATGAGAAGTGTGTCAGGGTGCCGCGACGTCCGTAAAACAGGCCACCTTTGGCCCGGTTGAGGGTTGCCTGTTTCTTGTCGGCAACCGTCTCAAAAATCAGCGATGAGGCGCGTTGGATAACGCTGTTGACCGATCCCTGAGAGTATCTTTTGCTGCGTCCTGCTGAGACTAGCGCCGTTGCTGTTTTCTTGCTGCTCATATCTGTTTCACCAAAGAGAATGGAAGCGGTTACGTTAGCATGGTGTGAAGAAGAGAGGGATGGCGTTTTTTTCATCTGGGAGAAAAATGGTCAGAGTCACTGTTTTTGAAGAGGTAGAAATGATGTCATGCTGGAGAAAGTAGGGAAGTGCCAGCCCATCGTGCACTAAGGGCTGGCAGAATTGAGGCGGCGTTACCCGGTATGGACGCCGAAAAATTTAGGCAGCCACAGGGAAATGGCGGGAATGTAGGTCACCAGCATCAAGACGAAGAACAGGCCGCAGTAGAATGGTACCATCGCCTTTACCACCTGCTCTATTTTCTGTTTGCTCACGGCACTGGCGACAAACAGCACGGAGCCAACCGGCGGTGTGATCAAACCAATGCCCAGGTTAACCAGCATGATCATGCCGAAATGCACAGGACTGACCCCGAGTGAAATGGCGACAGGTAACAGTACCGGCGTCAGGATCAGCGAGGCCATATCCATCAGCGTGCCGACCAACAACAGCATTATGTTGATCCACATCAGAATGACGTACTTGTTATCCGAGATAGACGTGAAGAAGTCGGTAATGCGACTCGGTAACTGCATGTAGGTCATGATGGCACCGAAAGCCGCAGCAAAACCGATCAGGATCATCACGATGGTGACTTTTTACTGTGCGGTACATCAGCTTCGGCAGCTCTGCCCAGGTGTAGTCTTTGTAGATAAACATGGTGACAAAGAACGACCACACGCAGGCGATAGCCGCAGATTCGGTGGCCGTTAAGATCCCAGACAGAATCCCCCCCATGATGATGACCACGGTCATCAGTCCCCACAGCGTATCAACAAAGATTTTCAGCGCCTGCTTGAAAGGCACCCGCTCACCTTTGGGGTAGCCACGTTTATGGGCAAACCCGACGCACATCACCATAATGGTAAAGCTCAACAGCAGCCAGGGCATGATACCGGCGATGAACAGTGACGCGATGGATACAGTGCCGCCGGTAGCCAGCGAGTAGATGACTGAGTTATGGCTAGGAGGCGTGAGGATGGCCTGTACCGAGCCGCTGACGGTGACGGCGGCGGCAAAATCACGCGGATACCCTTTTTTCTCCATTTCGGGGATCATCACTGAGCTGATGGAGGCGGTATCCGCTACCGATGAACCGGAGATGGCGCCAAAGACGGTGGAAGCCACAATGTTCACCAACGACAGACCGCCACGAATAAAGCCAACAAAGATATAGGCGAAGTTCACTAACCGGCGGGCAATACCGCCTTCCGCCATGATGGCCCCGGCCAGAATAAAGAACGGAATGGCTAACAGAGAGAATTTGTTCACCCCATTGGTTATCTGAATCATGACCGCTTCCAGCGGAAGATCAATCCAGAATGCGCCGACAATGGCGCTGAGACCTACAGCATAGGCGACGGGTACGCCAACGGCGAGCAGCACCGGCAGCGCGGCAACTAAAATAAATGCATCCATGGTAATGCCTCCGAATTAAGCACTGCCCAGCATCACGACAGGACGCTTATCCTGCGGACCAAAGCATATTCTTTCGACAATAAGCAGCAGCGTGATCAGAGAGCCGATCGGCAGCGGCAGATAGGTCTCGCCGGCTGTCAGTACCGGAAATTCAGCCACAGGCTGTTCCCACAGTTCGATGCAAAGTTGCGTGCTGTAATAAAGGATAAATCCGCTGATCAGTAACATCAGCATGTTGGTGAGAAAGCTGCACACGCGCTTGCCGCCCTCGGGCAGACGATCGGTCACCATACTCACCGCAATGTGCGAACAGGCGCGGTAACTGACGGCGGCACCGACAAAGGTAAAGGTCACCATACAGATAATGGAGACCGGCTCCGGCCAGGAGAGCGCGGAGTTCATGACATAGCGTGCGAAAATGTCAACTGGAATGATCAGTGTCATGACCAATAACGTTAGCCCGGAAACCCACATGGCAATAAGATAGAGAATATCCATTGCAGAAATATAAATACGGCCCATTGCTTCCACCTGTACGACCCTGCGCCATTATCCTGTGCCATTATTGGGATATCGTCCGTGCCTTTAGCCCATGACAAAACTCAGACTGTGCAACGTAATAATGTCTGCCGGGGTAACTTATGCTATTAGGGATAATGGGCGAGCCAGCATGACACTGGCTCGCATTATTAACGATAGATTATTTCACCGCTTCCACTGCCTTGATCAGATCCTGGTATTTTGCACCAAACTGATCGCGTACTGGCTGTGTCGCTTTGTAATAGTAATCGGTATCAATGTCGTAGAAATTCACGCCGCCGGCCTTCATTTTATCCAGCGACTGCTGGTTATAGGCATTCCACAATTCACGCTGTTCCATTTGCGCTTCTTTGGCTAATTTAAGAATCAATTCCTGTTGATCTTTGGTGAGTTTATCCCATTTGGTTTTTGAATAGAGGAACAGTTCCGGAATAATAAAATGGCGGCTCCAGGTAAAGTTTTTGGCTACCGGCATGTAGTTATGCGCGACGAAAGTGGGCGGATTGTTTTCCGTACCATCGATAACGCCGGTTTGCATGCCGCCGAACACTTCGCTGGTTCCCATGGCGATAGAGTTGGCGCCCATGGCTTTCAGCGTGGCCAGTGCTACCGGGCTGCTCTGGACACGAATTTTCATGCCTTTGAGGTTTTCCGGTTTGGCGACAGGGGCTTTGGTTATCAGGTTACGTGTACCGGCATCCATCCAGCCAAGGAATACCAGCTTGGATTTGCTGTTATTGGTAATCTTGTCACCAATTTCCTGACCAATTTTTCCGTCCAGCACTTTGTGCATATGATCTTCATCACGGAAAATATAGGGCAGGGTAAACACTTCGATTTCTGGCAAAATGGCGGCAACGGGGGTCATGGATACACGAATAATATCGATGGCACCCAATTGCGCCTGCTCAATCATTTGCTTCTCATCGCCTAATACCCCGCCTGGAAAGGTTTTTATTTCCAGTTTTCCATCCGTGGCGGCTTTTAATTTTTCTCCCATTTTTTGTACGGCTACTACATTGGGATAGCCTTAGGGGTGAACATCGGATGCTTTGATTTGCAATGCGCTGGCTGAATAACTCATCAACAGCGTGGCGGAGCTTAGGCAGATGCCTATCAGTGTTTTGGATAGCTTCATTCGGGTCTCCAGAAGTCTCGAGGATATATTCGTGGTACGACTATTATTGTTCTATAAATAAAACCCGGTGCGTAATGTATGGAATTAAAAAATTAAGTCAAAATAATTCCCCCTCATATTCAGTGGTAAACTAACCTATTATACCACTTTGCGGAATGACTCATATCACAAAAGCGCAATATAGGTAACTGAATGAAACAATTGATGGTAATTGATTTCTCATATAAATGCCTATAGTATTGTTTTTATTGCTATTAATTATTGCTGATAAGCTTTTCCTGTAAGACAACTTATCGCCGTTTACTCAATAATGGTGTAATAACTTAAAGTCGATCACAGAACGCGACTTTTGTTGTTCCTGGGCTGGCAAATTGGCAGTTTCTGGAAGACGCCATGCTAAATCAGTGCTTTCCCTTATGGTGGGTAGGGGTTTTTTGTGCTCAAAAAAGCATAAATACTAATGAGAACTACTATCAATTCGTGCTCAGTTTGATATCATTTCTTGTCGATTCGATGCATTACTCATTGGTGTTGTACTATTCATTGGTATAGGTGGAGGCACAGCGTGAAAACGGCTGTCGGTCATATTTCTTCCCAGGCATTGCCCGCCTGGCTTACACAACGCGGCGCGTTCAGCGCATTTGCCCGTAGCATGTTGACGGCTCTGTTTTTAACGGCGGGGCTGGTCACGTCAGCAGGACTAAGTGGAAATGCGTTCGCAGCACCTGCTTCTACACCAGTTGCCAACACCGCTGCCGCCAGTGCACCAGAAGCTACTGCTGCGGCATCGACGCCTGCGGCGGCTGACCCTGCCGTCGCTGATGCTGCTGCGGTGCCTGCATCGCCGTTGGCTCTGCCGCAAGGTAGTGCAGGCAATATCATGAAAATCGATCTTTCCGTTTGGGGCATGTATCAGCATGCGGATCTGGTGGTGAAATCCGTCATGATCGGTTTGCTGCTGGCCTCCGTGATTACCTGGGTGATCTTTTTTGGTAAAAGCGTCGAACTGGTGTGGGGGGGGGGGCAAACGTTGCCTGCGTCGTGAATATGCGGCGTTGGAGCAGGCGCGCACCTTAGATGATGCGGCAGATATCGTTGAGGCCTTTAAAGCCGATAGCACAGCGGCGATATTACTGGCCGATGCGCAAAATGAATTAACCCTTTCCGCCCGTTCTGATGACAATAATGGCATCAAAGAGCGTACCGCCTTCCGTCTGGAGCGTCGTGTGGCCGCTGCCGGTCGCCAAATGGGGCGCTGTAACGGCTATCTGGCAACGGTTGGGGCGGTGGCCCCCTTCGTTGGGCTGTTCGGGACGGTCTGGGGTATCATGAACAGCTTTATCGGTATTGCTCAAACGCAAACCACCAACCTGGCCGTCGTCGCGCCGGGGATCGCCGAGGCGCTGTTGGCCACTGCGATTGGTTTGGTCGCTGCTATCCCGGCGGTGGTGATTTACAACGTGTTCGCTCGCGGAATTGGCAGCTATAAAGCGCTGATGGGTGATGTGGCGGCACAGGTGCTTTTGCTGGTGAGCCGCGATTTGGATGTGGCTGCGAGTAACGGTAACCGTTTGACTGCGGCTAATCAAAAACTGCGGGTGGGTTAAGTTATGGCGATGCATTTGCACGATGATACGAGCGGTGACAGCGAGATGCATGACATCAACGTCACGCCGTTCATTGACGTGATGCTGGTGCTGCTGATCATCTTTATGGTGGCAGCGCCGCTGGCGACTGTCGATATTCGTGTCGACTTGCCGGCGCCCACGGCGGTGCCGCAACCTCGTCCGGAAAAACCGGTGTATTTGACGGTGAAGGCGGACAAACAGCTGTATGTGGGTGATATTGCCGTGAATGAGACAGGACTCACCAACCTGCTGGATGAGCAAACGGGCGCCAACAAAGAGACCACCATTTTCTTCCAGGCAGATAAAACCGTCGATTACGAAACCATGATGCGTGTTATGGATACCTTGCGCAAGGCGTGCTATCTGAAGGTCGGATTGGTGGGTATGGAATCAGCGGGTAAATAAGTGCCTGTACCGTCCCGCGCTTCTGGCGGGACGGCCTGTCATGCTGTGCGTTCAGGTAAAACGCGTATATTGCCCCTTTGCCTACGGCGTTCCACTATAACCCCATCAACGTCAAACTCTCTCCCCAACACATCGTTTAAAGTGTGCCGTCAGCAACGCGCATCCGTCATTCGCGATTTCACACTGGCTTTTTACCCATGAAGACATGGCCTGAGCTTTCGGCAGCGGTGACGCTGCCTGTTTGCATTACAACACGGCGTAATGATTACAACAGGTTGATTTTTCACCGTCATGACGCATTATGAGAGGTTACGAGTAACTTATCGAACTACGATAAGGTTTTACCGTGCAATCACACATATAGCGCAGGGTATATAGCGGTGGAATCGGTAATGCGTAATATTCTGATTTTTGTTTTAACGCGCGCGGGTGTGTCATGCGTGTCATAGCACCAGAAGAGGCCTGATGAGCAACGGAAATGAGCTGTCTATTATTTCCCGCTATATGAAAAAGCTGCATGTGTTGACGCTATGCGTAGGGGGAAATTCGGAATTATGGTGTGCGAGTTGCTCCTATACTTATGACGAAAATGAGGTCGATTTCTATATCATGACAGAAACCTCGACGCGCCATGGTGAAATGATGCTGCGTTACCCGGCGATTGCCGGCCAACCTAAAACCATTATGCTGATCAAAGGCGTGCAGTTCAGCGGTCAGGCATTACTGCTACAAGGTGAAGAGGCGGTTTCGGCCCGCGAGCGCTACACGCAGCGTTTTCCTATCGCCCGGGGGGCGACCTCACCCGTTTGGCGCTTGCGGATCGATACCCTGAAGATGACGGACAATACGCTGGGTTTTGGTACCAAACGCCATTGGCACCGCGATGAGGAAAACGACGGATAACTGAATGCATCTGGCAACAGGAGGAGCCATGAGTCGAGTATTGCTGCTAGGCGCGACAGGATTGATTGGGCAGGAATTGCTGAAGCTGCTGCAAGCCAATAGCCGGGTAGAGGTTATCTATGCGCCTACGCGCAGGCCACTGCCCGCTCAGGATAAACTGGTCAATCCTTGTCATGAGGACGTGCGCGTTGCGCTGGCGCAATTGCATGAGCCGGTCGATATTGTGTTTTGCTGCCTGGGGACCACGCGCAAGCTGGTGGGCAGTAAGCGGGCGTTTCGCTTTGTGGATTATACGCTGGTGGTCGACAGTGCCGCGCGGGCCAAGGCGCTGGGTGCTACACACCTGCTCACGGTGAGTGCGATGAGTGCCAGTGCTACGTCACCGTTTTTCTATTCACGCATCAAAGGTGAGATGGAAGCGGCGTTGCGTCAGCAAGGCTGGCGACATTTGACACTGGTACGCCCTTCACTGCTGTTGGGCGAACGGACAACGCGACGGCCGCTGGAGCACTTTTCCGCACCACTGCTCAAGTGGATGCCTGCTAAATGGCGAGCGATTGAAGGAAAATCCGTGGCCCGTGCACTGATGAATCACGCCTTTTCACCCGAACCAAAAGCCAGTGTGACGGTGCTCGAGGCCGAGGAACTGCGCGCATGGGGCAGCCCGCCGCTTGCGCCGGAGCTACACGGTTAAGTCTGCGACTGTCATCGCAAACGATGGACAACCTGATTGCTGCTGCCGCGCCAGATTAACGCAGGATCTTTGAGATCCTGTACAAATTTACCGTCTACCAGTACGTTGATAAGTGCCACAACCTGTTGTTGTGCGGGCGTAAGCTCAGCGAGCAGGTAGCCTGTCCACATCCAGATGTCTTTTCCGGGGCATTCGGCATGAATGCGCTCCACCAAACGTAGCACATCCAGTACGTTTTGCGGATGGAGCGGATCGCCACCGGAGAGCGTCAAGCCTTGGCGCGGAATCTGCGTATCCTGCAAATCGGCAATAATCTGGTCTTCCAGCGCCTGAGTAAAAGGCTGGCCGGAATTGAGCCGCCAGGTGCTTTTATTGTAGCAACCTGGGCATTGATGCACGCAGCCGGAAACAAACAGCGTACAGCGCGTGCCGGGCCAGTTGACCACGTCAACCGGGTAATACTGATGATAATTCATGGTATGGCATTGTTTGCTGGATAATGGTTTTCTGAGTAATGGTTTACGAAGCAGAGATATCCGGCGTCCGTTGACGACGGTAAACGTGCAAAGCTGGCCGCATCCTTGCGACCATCAGGCACGGCGCGGGCTGCTTAGCCCAGTTGACCATTGCCGAGGTGCTTGATTCGGCGTTTGACCTCTTCCTGCTTCCCGCTTCCCGGCGTTAAACGGACGTGCATCCGAGCTGCCCAGATAGCCACATACCCGACGCGTCACAGATACGCGTGCGGAGTCGTGATTGCCACATTTCGGGCAGGTGAAGCCTTTGCTGGTGCACTCAAACTCACCGGTGAAGCCACACTCATAGCACTCATCGATCGGCGTATTGGTGCCGTAATAGGGCACACGGCTATAGCTGTAATCCCAGACGTCTTCCAGCGCTTTAAGGTTATGTTGCAGGTTCGGATACTCGCCGTAGCAAATGAAGCCTCCGTTTGCCAGCGGCGGGTAGGGCAGTTCAAAGTCGATTTTCTGGTAAGGATTCACCTTCTTCTCCACGTCCAAGTGGAAGCTGTTGGTGTAGTAACCCTTATCGGTCACGCCTGGTACCACGCCGAATTCAGCGGTGTCGATACGGCAAAAACGGTCACACAGGTTTTCACTTGGCGTACTGTAAAGGCTGAAACCGTAGCCGGTTTCTTCTTTCCACTGATCGGTCGCGGCTTTCAGTCGTGCGACGATGGCGACCGCCTTTTCACGCAGTTGCTCATTGTCGAACACGTGTGTCTGGTTGCCAAACAGCGCGTTAATGGTCTCATGAACCCCAATATAGCCCAATGAGATCGATGCCCGACCGTTTTTGAAGATCTCAGCGACGTTGTAGTCCGCTTTCATGCGTACACCACAGGCACCTTCCATATACAGGATTGGAGCGACACGGGCTTTGACGTTTTCCAAACGTGCGATGCGCGTCATCAACGCTTTTTTTTTGCCAGTTGCAGACGATTATCCAACAGGTTCCAGAAACGCTCTTCGTTATGTTCCGCTTCCAGCGTGATGCGCGGCAGGTTAAGGCTGATTACCCCGAGGTTGTTGCGACCATCGTGGATCTGCTTGCCCTCTTCCTCATGCACGCCAAGGAAGCTGCGGCAGCCCATAGGCGTCTTAAACGAGCCGGTAACCTTAACCACCTGATCGTAATTGAGGATATCCGGGTACATCCGCTTGCTGGCGCAATCCAGTGCCAGTTGCTTGATGTCATAGTTCGGATCGGTAGCCTTGTGATTGACACCGTCGCGGATAGCGAACACCAGTTTGGGGAACACCGCGGTTTTACGGTTTTTGCCCAGACCGGCAATGCGGTTGCGCAGGATGGATTGCTGAATCAGGCGCGATTCCCAACTGGTGCCGAGACCGAAACCAAAGGTGACAAACGGTGTCTGACCATTGGCGGTGTGCAGCGTATTTACTTCATATTCGAGCGACTGGAAGGCGTCGTAGCACTCTTTTTCGGTACGAGACAGCGCATAGGCGTCCGCATCGGGAATGTGCCACTCATCAGCGGTTTCCCGGTGCTTTTTATGGCTGGCGGTGACGAACGGTGCCAGAATTTCATCAATACGGTTAATGGTGGTGCCGCCGTAGATGTCGCTTGCCACCTGCGCGATGATTTGGGCCGTCACTGCTGTCGCGGTTGAGATGGATTTTGGCGGCTCAATCTCCGCGTTACCCATCTTGAACCCTTTGGTCAACATGCCTTCAAGGTCGATTAGCATACAGTTGAACATCGGGAAGAACGGGGAGTAGTCCAGATCGTGGTAGTGAATTTCACCGCGTTCATGAGCAAGCACCACGTCGCGCGGCAGGATATGTTGCTTGGCAACGATACCGGCCAGCAGGTCGCGCTGGGTAGGGATGTCTTTGTTGGCGTTCTCTTTGAGCAGGGCCATGTTGCTTTGTTCAACCAGACCACGAATTTCCTGATTCAAACGGCCGCGTTGTTCGCGGGCGACATCACGATCGTGACGGTACTCAATGTAGGTACGTGCAAGCTGCTTATACTGGCCAGACATCAGCAGGTTTTCAACGGCGTTCTGGATATCACGGATATCCATACGTGCTTTCCCTTGCATTTGTTGAGCGACCGCACAGGCCACGGTTGCACAGTAATCTGTATCATCAACTTCTGCTGCATGCGCAGCACGTTCGACCGCCTGCTTGATGAGCATCTCATCAAAAGGCACTTGGCAACCGTCCAGTTTAATCACTACTGGTTTCAACGTTCGTTCCTTAGAGTTGTCCACAAGCGGAATCCGCAGCGGACAAGGGCTGCGGGGGTTGTGGATGATATTGTGGATAAGTACTACATGTAGTGTCTATATTTATGATAGACACTACATGTAGTTTTAGGTGAAAAGAAATTCGCGATTTATTGATCTAGAACAAAGAATTTCGAGCAGCGTAGAAGGGTGTGCAATGGCGTTGCGCAAAATAAAAATAATGTATTGATTTGATTAGTAGTTTTTTATCTCTGCGCCATAAGGCAATTACGAACAAAAAAGCATAATAAACGTAGGGAAATAACAACAAGCAGGGCAATTATATCGCTGGGTGAAACGCGTTTCTTCTCACTGAGATTCCCGGCTTTCGCCGGGGATGACGAAGAGTAAAGTGACTTTGTCCGCAATCTCAAGGGGCAACGATGTTGCCCCGTGCTACAGCGCTCGTGCTTAGCGGCGTACCGCGATGACTTCGATTTTGATCTTCACATCTTTTGGCAGACGCGCCACTTCCACACAGGAGCGCGCCGGAAACGGTGCCTGATGCTGAGTAAAGAAGGATTCGTAAGTAGCGTTAACGGTGGCAAAGTCTTGCAGGTCTTTCACAAATACCGTGGTTTTCACGATGTCGGCGACTTTCAGGACCGCCGCTTCCACAATGGCCTGCACGTTTTCAAGAGACTGACGCGTTTGTGCGACGATGTCCTCGGCAATCAGACCGCTTTTCGGGTTTACTGGGATCTGACCGGAAGTGATGATCATGCTGCCCAGATCGACACCTTGTACATAATGGCCGATAGCGGCTGGGGCGTGTTCCGTGCTGATGCTACGTGACATGGCTTCTCCTGGATTTCGACGTGGCTATTTTCGAAGGGACAATTTCCGCCGGGCCTGCGCCGGGAGGGATACAACTTACCATTATTCGGAAAAGCGCGGCGCAGGCAATGGCATTGATGACCCTGCACACGCCGCACAGCGGATTAGCGGTCAGCCAGCACGGCCTGACGTTCAAACTCTTTCTCGAAGTATTTGCACTTGAGGTGCGCATCGCCATCGCGTTGCTTGACGCTGAACGACGAGGTGACTGGTTCACTGCGGCTGATACAGTTGCTGTTCGGGCAGGTTAGCACGCCATCAATACGTTCCGGCAGGCTGGGCACCAGCTTACGTACCACCGCGTAGTCATCAATCTGGTTAACTGTGGCCTGTGGGGCGTAGATCGCTAACTGGTTAGCCTGCTGCTCTGTCAGGAAGATGTTCTCTATCTTGATCAGATCCTTGCGTCCCAGATGATTGGAAGGCAGGTTCAGCCCGATGGTGATGCGCTGGTCGGTGGCGGTCAGCTTGAACAGCGTCAGCAGCTTGAAGCCAACCTGCGCTGGGATATGGTCGATAACGGTGCCGCGTTTGATGGCTTCACAACCTGTAATTTGTTATCCTTAGTCATGATGTTTTCCCCTCTCACAGAACCAGTTCGCGATTTAATACCAGCGCCAGCAGCGCCTGACGTGCAAAGATGCCGTTGCCTGCCTGTTGGAAGTAATAGGCGTAAGGCGTGCTGTCGACATCCATCGTTATCTCATCCACGCGCGGCAGCGGATGCAGCACTTTCAGGTTGTCGCGGGCAGCATTCAGATCGGCCGCGCGCAGCACAAACTGTGATTTAATATTGATGTACTCGGATGGGTCCAGGCGCTCTTTCTGTACGCGCGTCATGTACAGAATATCCAGCTCCGATACCACCTCTTCAATGCTGGTGTGCAGGCTGTAGGTGATGTTTTTCTCTTCCAGCATCGCCAGAATGTAATTCGGCATCGCCAGTGCGTCGGGAGCTATAAAGTAAAAGCGGTTACCGTCGAATTTAGCCAGCGCCTGCGTCAGGGAGTGCACGGTACGGCCATATTTCAGGTCACCAACCATGGCGATATTGATGTTATTCAAACGTCCCTGGGTTTCCTGAATGGTGAACAGGTCGAGCAGGGTTTGCGTCGGATGCTGGTTAGCACCGTATCCGGCATTGAGCACCGGAATGCCGCTGGAGAACTCGGTGGCAAGACGCGCGGCGCCTTCCTGCGGGTGGCGCATCACGATGGCATCCACATAGTGGCCGATAACCGAAATGGTATCTGCCAGCGTCTCGCCCTTCTTGCCGAGCGACGTGTTGTTACTGTCAGCAAAACCGACCACGGAAGCGCCCAGACGGTGCATCGCGGTTTCAAAAGAGAGCCGAGTGTGCGTCGAGACCTCAAAGAAACAGCTGGCGATCACTTTATGTTTTAACAACTCCGGCTGCGGTCTGGCCTTCAGGCTGGCGGCCACCTGCAACGCCAACTCCAAATCTTCACGGGTGAGGTCGTTAATTGAGATGATGTGTTTTTGATAAAGCGGATTGACCATGTTTGCCTTTCTCCCAACGGTTAGCCCTGAAACATTTTTCTCTCGCTCGGCCAGTCGGCAGGCGAGGTTCGCCCGGTATGACAGGCAAAAAAAAACCCTTCAACGAGGGGCTTTTTTTAAACGATCGGTGATTGCCGGAAAAGAGGCGGCACGCTGACGAAAAAAGGGGTCAGCAGCGTGATAAATACAGCATGTGGTGATGCAAGCGCACATGGTTCCTCCTGGCAAATTGTGGCGCATTGTACGCGCGCGATTTGCTATTTCAAGCGCTAATTTATGCGCAATAATCGCATTTTTAGGTATTGGCAATCGGTTGCTTAGAGAAAACCTTACGCGTTCGACCAATGAAAATAAAGGGGATAGGTAGCACTTTTGCCACTGTAGACTAGCGGGAATGCCTATGGAGGAGTATAAAGCTCGCTAAAATGACGTTTTACTTTTCACGGGAGGACTTACTATGATCACCGGGAATATCCAACAGCTTGAATTGATTCCTTATCTGCCTGCCAAACTGCGCGAAGCGATCGAGTACGTAAAAGCCAACATTACGGTCGATACTCCGCTGGGCAAGCACGATGTCGATGGCAACAACGTGTTTGTGCTGGTTTCCAATGACAGCACTGAAGCGTTTGAAAAACGTCGCGCCGAATACCATGCCAAATATCTGGATATTCAGATTGTGCTCAACGGCGTTGAAGGTATGACCTTCAGCAACCTGCCGGCAGGCACACCTGACACGGACTGGTTGGCGGATAAAAGACATCGCATTTTTGTCTGCCGGTGAGCAGGAAAAAACCTTTGTCATGCAACCGGGTGATTTTGTTGTCTTCTTCCCGGGCGAAGTGCACAAGCCGCTGTGTGCCGTGGGTGAGCCTGCGCGCGTACGCAAAGCCGTCGTGAAGATCGACGCTTCACTGGTGCTGTAATCTTGCTACCGTGCGCGACGCCGAAGACGTTCGGTGCCGCGCACGGCGCGCGCCATCGGGATAATTGATCCTCCTTCATATATTCATACATAATTACCTGTACAGATATTAATATCGTCCCGTTCAGCGATGCAGCGGTTTGTGCTTATCGCGTAATGATGGGGAGCGTGGTTGTGCTGCCTCCTCGCTGACAGTTGATGATGGCCACGCCGTGACTGCGCGCGCCCTAAGGAAGGATTAAAAATGGTTACGATATAGGATGTGGCGAAAAAGGTGGGCGTCTCTAAAGCGACGGTATCTCGCGTACTTAACGGCAAAAACGTGGTACGTGAAGATATGCGGCAGCGTGTGTTTCGCGCCATCGAGGAAACCGGATTCAGTCCAAACCTGCTTGCCCGCCAGTTAGCCACCCGCAAAACCAACTAGATTGGTTTGGTTATCACCAACTCTCTGTATCAGGGACCGTTTTTTTCGGAAATGACCTATCAGGCGGCGTCATGCAGTGAAAAGCATCAGCGCCAATTGATTCTGGCGGATGGCAAAAACAGTGCGCAGGATGAGCGCAATGCCATTGGTATGCTGCTGGCACTGCGTTGCGAATCATTATTGTGTATCCCAAATTCTTATCAGCAGAGGCGTTGGAAACGCTGATCGAGCAGCACGAGACGCCGAGCATCGTGATTAACCGTAAGCTGCCCCATCACCAGAATCACGCGGTCTATATCGAGCACTATCACAGCAGCCAACTGATAACGCAATATCTGCTCGATCAGGGGCATACGCGCATCGCTTTTATTGCCGGGCTGCCCGGTTCCCCGTCTGGTGAACAGCGGCTTGCGGGATTCCTTGATACGCTGAAAGCGGCGGGTATCGTACATGATGAGGCGCTACGTCTGGAAGGGGACTGGACGCCGGAGAGCGGCTATCACGCCGCCCAAACGCTGCTAGGGCGCAATGTGGACGTCACCTGTGTGCTGGCGGCCAATGACGATATGGCAATTGGCGCGGCGAAGGTGTTTCTTGATGCCGGAAAGCGTGTGCTGCAGGATATATCGTTGGCGGGGTTCGATGACATGCTGATTGGGCGCTACTTTTCTCCTGCCTTAACGACGGTGCATGTGCCGATTGCTGCCATGATTCAGGATGCGATTGGTCGCCTGGTGGCTGCGTCACAAGGTGATGCCATGCCGACACCGCCTTGCCATCATCAAGGACGTTTGGTTATCCGAGAGTCCGTCGCCAGGCGCTGAGCATAGCGCGCAGCGCGGCCCGCGGCCCTTATTCCTGGCCGAGCGTGGCGACCATCACCGCTTTGATGGTGTGCATGCGGTTTTCTGCCTGATCGAACACAATGCTGTGCGCTGATTCAAACACCTCGTCGGTCACTTCCATGCCGCCGTGCAAACCGTACTGCTGGGCCATCTGCTTGCCGATGGTGGTTTGATCGTCATGGAACGCTGGCAGGCAGTGCAGGAATTTCACCTGCGGGTTACCGGTGGTGGCAAGCATCGCCATATTGACCTGATAGGGTTTTAGCAGCGCAATCCGCTCCTGCCACACCTCTTTGGCCTCTCCCATGGACACCCATACATCGGTGTAGATGAAATCCGCACCGGCCACGCCTGCGGCGATGTCTTCCGTCAGCGTGATTTTTCCGCCAGTCAACTCGGCAGCTGCTCGGCATTCGGCCACCAGGTTGGCATCGGGCCAGCAGGCTTTGGGTGCGACCAGACGCAGATCCAAACCGGTCAACGCAGCGGCTTCCAGCATGGTATTACACATGTTGTTGCGCGCATCGCCTGCGTAGACCAGCGTCATGTCGCTGAAAGCGCGCTCAGGCAGATGCTCTTGCATGGTCAGTAAATCCGCCAGCAGTTGTGTTGGGTGGAATTCGTTAGTCAGCCCATTCCATACCGGTACACCGGCGTACTCCGCCAGCATTTCCACCAGTGCCTGACCGTAACCACGGTATTGGATGCCATCATAAATTCTGCCCAGTACGCGGGCGGTATCCTTCATCGACTCTTTATGGCCGATCTGGCTGCCGCTCGGGCCAAGATACGTGACGCGTGCTCCCTGATCGTATGCAGCAACTTCGAAAGAGCAACGAGTGCGGGTCGAATCTTTTTCGAAGATGAGTGCGATGTTTTTATTTTGCAGGTAGCGTTTTTCTGTGCCGTTCTTTTTGTCGGCTTTCAGTTGGGCAGATAAGGTTAACAGTGCGCCGATCTCAGCCGGGGAAAAATCCATTAATCTTAAGAAGTGGCGCTGGTGAAACGAGTTCATTGTAGTTATCTCCATGTGGCTCAACGCTGTTGGTTGAATTAAAATTCACTTTATATGTGTAATTATTCAATTTCAAGGGGCGGCGTCAAACTTTATGGTGGAGAGGGCGTCGGGGGTGCGGGAGAATACGGCAATAACGTAGAGATTAACGGGGGGCAGACTCATGGCAAACCGCGATTTACTGGACGAACAACGGGAAGAAACGCGCCTGATCATCGAAGAACTGCTGGATGATGGTAGCGATCCAGACGCACTGTATACTATCGAACACCACTTTTCGGCGGAAAACTTCGACGCGTTGGAAAAGGTCGCTGTTGATGCCTTTAAAATGGGCTACGAAGTGACGGATGCGGAAGAGCTGGAAGTGGAAGAGGGCAAACTGTTGATGTGCTGCGATGTCATCAGCGAAGTAGCACTCAATGCTGAGCTGATCGATGAGCAGGTCGAGCAGTTAATCGAACTGGCTGCACGCCACAACGTCAATTACGACGGGTGGGGCACCTACTTCGAAGATCCGGATGGTGAAGACGACGATTTTTATGATGAGGATGATGACGGCAAACGTCATTAATGCCTCAGGGCATCACGGGCATGCCGAAGTGACCTTCGGCATGCTGTTTTAGAGTTGCTTGAGCATAGTGACTTCACAGTCTCCGTGGCCGGTGTTGCCCATCGCGTGCGGAATGTGTTCAAACCCCAGTTTACGATACAGCATAATCGCCTGTGTCAACGTGCTGGTGGTTTCCAGATAGCAGCCCGGAATCCCTTCTGGCGAGCGAAATCGAGCGCTTGCAGCGCAAGTTGGCGCGCCAACCCTTTACCACGCAAGATCGGCAAAAAGTACATCTTTTGCAGTTCACACACGTCCGCTTCCCCCTCCTGTAAGGGGGCGATACCGCCGCTGCCCACCACTTCTCCGTCGTATTCAATGACCCAATAAGCGCTATTCGGCTGATTATACAACTGAAACAGGTTATCCAGGTTGGGGTCAGAAACGGTATATCCCTTATCTGCCGTCAGGCCAAATTCCGCAGACACACGGCGGATCACTGCCGCAATGGCAGCATTGTCCTGTGCGGTAATGGGGCGCATCCGCAAAGAAAGGGAAAGGGCGATAGTCATGGTGCTTACTCTTACTGATAGGGGATAATTACATTTTCTTACGCTGTAATAGCATTGAACGGGGTTTTTGTGCAATACCGGATTAACAGGAGTTGGCCATGGGCAGCCTCACCACGATGCAATCCCTTATGTTGATTTTTTGTCCGCTCATTTTTTCTTGTCTAATGGATTAGACACATTTATCGTAAGGATATGGCCGTTTCGCCCGTTATTTAATCATAACATTATGATTATTATCCGATTATATAGGATGCGCCAGAAATTTACCTCATGGCAATATATTATTGTTATTTAATGGTTAGTCTGCAATCCATATTGGGATGTGACCTGGGACACATTATTATTGAAATCCATTTACCCTTATGGATGACGAGTAGTATGGCCCATCGCATGTTGTCAGGCTGGATTAGCCTGTTTTTATCTCCCATCGCTTACGCACAACCCTTGCAGCCTCAGGAAGGCGACTGGCGGCCTGCTGAGTTTCGTTTTCATACCGGTGAAACGCGTAACGACCTCCGCCTGCACTATTACACGTTGGGTGACCGCAGTAAGCCTGCGGTGCTGTTGCTGCACGGTACCAACCAGCCGGTGAGCGCACTGCTGGCGGATGGATTTGGCGGCGAGCTGTTTGGGCCGGGCCAACCGCTGGATGTGACGAAACACTTTATTATCATTCCCGAAAGTATCGGATCGGGAAAATCCTACAAACCTTCTGACGGTTTGCGCACGCAATTCCCGCAATATAACTACGATGATATGGTGCTGGCACAATATCGACTGGTGACGGAAGCTTTGGGTATCAAACATTTGCGTCTGGTTATGGGTTACTCCATGGGAGGGATACACACCTGGCTGTGGGGGCAAAAATACCCTGACATGATGGATGCGCTGGTGCCGATGGCATCACAACCCAATGCGCTGTCAGGTCGTAACTGGATGCTGCGCCGCATGTTGATCGAATTAATCAAACGCGATCCGGCCTGGAAAAACGGTGATTATCAGACTCAGCCACCGGCATTGCAGACCGCCAATATCATGTTCAGTATCGCCACAACGGGCGGTACCCTCGCTTACCAGAGTAAAGCACCACCGCGTGAGCTGGCGGATAAGATGGTGGATGCGCGATTGGCGGCTCCTGTGACCAGTGATGCCAATGACTTCATCTATATCTGGAATTCCTCTGCGGATTACAACGCGATGAGCGGTTTGGAACGCATCAAGGCACCGATGCTGGTCATCAACTCTGCGGATGATGAACGTAATCCGGTGGAAATTGGCTCGCTGGAACCGGCGTTGAAGAAGGTCAAACAGGCATCACTGTTCTTGATTCCGGCTAGTGCGGAAACCAGTGGCCACGGAACCATGATGTCCGCCCGTTTCTATCGCACTGCGCTGGGTGAATTCCTGGCGAAAGCCCCTTCCCATAAATAACTGCGGTTTTTCTTCCGAGCAGGTGCCTCCACGATGAAGCGCCTGCCAGGCTTGCTCTTGATGACCAATCACTAGGGACGATGTATGTTTCGTAAGATAAAGATCCGCACGACGCTCAGCATCATGGTCTTATAGTTGACAGCGCTGTTGCTGTTTGTCGGAATGCTGGGGCTGTTTGCTGCCCAATCAGGGAATCACTCCTTCGCTAGAGTGGATAAAGAGATTTTGCCCGGCCTGGTCGCATTGAATGAAAGTTCGGAATTACTGCTGCGCGCGCGTCTCGATCTGCGCTTGTATGAATCGCTGATGAGCAACGGCTCGCAGGATGCGGCAACGGTGGCATTAAAACGCGCCAAAGGGAAAATCGACGGTGCCAGTGAAAAATGGCAGGAGTATTTGACCTATCCGCAGGCGGAGCAAGAGAAAGCGATTTCCGCCGAGATGGCCAGCAAGCGTGAAACCTTGATGACCACCTTTATCACCCCGGCGCTTGCCGCGCTGGAAGCGGGAAATTTGAATGAATATCGCCAGCGCGCAGGTAAATCCATCGCGCTCTATGCCGATTTTGATGCTGCTTCCAAGAAACTGGTGCAGTTTAAGCGTCAGAACATCGACGATGCCTACATCGCCTCCAACGCCGGCATTAACCGCATGGAGATTATACTGACGGTGGCGATTGCGCTGGCGCTGGTATTGGCGCTGCTCTCCTGGTTGGTGATGACGCATCTGGTCGTTAAGCCATTGAATCAGGCCATTGGCGTATTCGATCGCATCGCACAAGGCGATCTGCGCGCTCGTTTTGAAATGCAGGGTAAAAATGAGATCGCGCAGCTGTTTAGTGCCGCGCAGCGTATGCGTGACGGTTTGGAGAATATGGTGCGCGTGGTGCGTAACGGTACTGACGCGATCGGGATTGGCGTGGGCGAAATTGCGTCCGGCAATATCGATCTCTCAAGTCGCACAGAGCAGCAGGCTGCATCGCTGGATGAAACGGCATCGAACAGGAGCAGATCCTCTCGACGGTCAGCAATAACGAAGATAACACGCGCAAGGCTAACGATTTGGCGCAAAAGGCCTCGGCCTCGGCTTCGGCGGCGCGTGGCGGCGGTGTGATTTCCGAAGTAGTGGATACCATGCGTACCATTCAGCGCAGTTCCGCCAAGATCTCGGATATTGTTGGGGTTATCGATGGCATTGCATTCCAAACCAACCTACTGGCGCTCAATGCCGCAGTAGAAGCCGCACGCGCCGGAGAGCAGGGCAAATGGTTCGCGGTGGTGGCTACCGAAGTGCGTACACTGGCACAGCGCAGCGCCACGGCAGCCAAGGAAGTTGGCTCAATGATTGATAACTCGCTGACCAGTATTCAGCAAGGCGCTGGCCTGGTGGAAGTGGCTGGAAAAACCATGAATGAAGTGCTGGATGACGTCAGGAAAGTGGCGGATATCATGGATGAAATCATGATGGCATCCGGTGAGCAGAGCCGTGTGATTTCGCAAATCAATATCGCCATTAATCAAATGGATGGTGTGACACAGCAGAACGCCGGGCTGGTGGCCGAAGTAGCAACTGCGGCAGGATCGTTGCAGGAGCAGGTTTCTCACTTGCAGCATGCTATCGCCAGTTTTCAACCGGATGATGGGCATGTATCCGAGAATGGGCTGCTCCTTGCGGTATCGCCTGTGGCAATGGTGGGCGTGCGTTAATCGGTAAACCTAACAGGCTCCTTATTGGCGGAGCCTGTTTTTAATCAATATAAAATAATTTACCCTGCTAACTAAATAACCCTATCAGACGTATGCATTTTCCCGCGCGATAATATTGTCTCTTTTCCGGATTTATCAGATTTATCGCAGTGCATAATACATCTTTATATCGATGTATTTATCAAATGTAAAAAAGTTTATTTTTTCTATTTTGCATGTTCAAATCAGATGTTTTTATTATATCGCACCAATAAATTTGACTTATTTTCAGTTTTTGGATTGTTCTATACCATAAATAATTCGAGTTGCGGGACAAAACGTTAACGTTTTGAGCAGCGCAAGTGAGTGAATCACGATGAGCTTACACAAGTAAGTGATTCGCGTGAGCGAACGCAGCCAACACACCTGCAACTTGAAGTATGACGGGCATACTTCTTTTAGGATGAAAGTATTATGAGTGACAATATCTCGCAAGGGAACGGCAAGCATGCCGTGGTTTTTCATGGAAAATCGGGAGAATATTTTTTAATCTGGCTGGTCAATGCGCTATTAACCACCATCACCTTGGGTATTTATTCTGCCTGGGCTACGGTGCGCACCTGTCGTTATTTTTATGGCAATACCGAGATTAATGGCGATCGTTTTGATTATCACGCCGAGCCCATCCAGATCCTGAAAGGGCGCATTATCGTGATTGGTGCGCTGGTACTGCTGTATATTTTGCT